>SEBV01000025.1 GCA_004172865.1 Gammaproteobacteria bacterium
TGATTGAGCCAATTTGTTAATCAAGTCAACAGGCAACTCGTAGGCTGCTGTGATCTCAACTTCGATTGTTTTTTCTTGCTGGGCTTTCATCTTGGCGAACAAGTCGCGGATGTAAGGCAACAATGCTAAACGCTTGTTGCTAGCAAGGGTTTGGATAAAGTTTTTTACTTTTTCATCCAAACTGTCACCAATTACTTGTACAAACACAGAAGCTTTTTGCTCTGCAGATAAACCCGATGTGGCTAACGCCTTTTTCACCTGATCTTGATCTGCGACGGCGGCTGAAACTTCCAGTGCTTCAAACCAGGACTGCAATTTATTAACAGTCAAGGCGTATTCAAATGCAGCTTTGGCGTAAGGTCTTGCCAAGGTAGTTGGTTCAGCCATATCAACCTCAATTACAATTCAGCAGCGAGTTTATTAACCAACTCGTTGTGAGCATTTTGATCGATAGAAGATCCCAAAATCTTTTCTGCACCGGCCAGAGCAAGTACTACCACTTTGCTACGCAATTCTTCTTTTGCGCGGCTGGTAGCTTGTTCAATTTCAGCTTCAGCAGAGGCTTTAACACGACCAGCTTCAACAAGGGCTTTTTCTTTTGCTTCTTCAACAATTTCAATTGCGCGCTTGTTAGCGGAATCAATAATGGCAGCAGCTTCTTTCTTTGCAGAAGTGAGTTGCTCAGCCACTTTTTGTTTAGCCAATTCCAGATCTTTCTCAGCTCTGTCTGCAGCTTGAAGACCATCCGCAATACGCTTACTACGTTCAGTCAAAGCCCCAATAATGGGTGGCCAAACCAGACGGTGCGTCAAGTAAACAAAGATGGCAAAAGCCAGCATTTGGCCAATTAACGTTGCGTTAATATTCACGTGTAGATGCCTTTTTAAAAGGTTAAGTTACGTTAGTGAGGCTTAATTAAGCACCAGCAACAACGAACATAATGTACAAACCGATACCAACACCGATCATTGGAACGGCGTCTACAAGACCCATTACAACGAAGAATTGAGTACGCAGCAAAGGAATCAATTCTGGTTGACGCGCAGCGCCTTCCAAAAACTTACCGCCCAACACACCTACACCGATCGCAACGCCAAGAGCGCCTAAACCGATAACAAGAGCACCTGCCAAATATAAAAAAGCAATAGCTTCAGTCACTGTATTTCTCCTACAAAGTTAAAGTTAAAAAGTTAAAGCAAAAAAACAAAATCAAAAAACAAAAATTAGTGCGCTTCGTCGTTCTGGTACGCCATGCTCATATACACAACGGTCAATACCATAAAGATAAAGGCTTGTAGATAAATAATTAAAATATGGAACAGCGCCCAGATAACCTGAATGAACAGGCCCAAGCCGCCAAAGAAGTAATTTGCGCTGTACATGGTCGCAACCAAAATAAAAATAATTTCACCCGCGTAAAGGTTGCCGAAAAGACGCAAGCCGAGTGAAACAGGTTTGGAAATCAAGTTAACAAATTCGAGCACAAAGTTGATCGGTACAAACAAGGCTTGAAGAACGATATTTTTACTGCTGAACGGGTGCAAACAAAGCTCTTTGGCAAAACCAACAATGCCTTTTTTGGTGAAGCAAAAGTAGATAAACAGAATGAAAACACAAGCCGCCATACCGAGGGTAATGTTTGGGTCGGTAGAAGGAACTACTTTGAAGAATACCTCGTGCTCATTAGCACCGAGAGAAACACCAATATATTTTGCGAGTTGCGGCAACAGATCGACAGCGATCAAGTCCATCGCATTCATGAAAAACACCCATACAAAAATGGTCAACGCCAAGGGCGCGATCAATTTGTTTTTGTAGGGGAACATGCCTTTTACGTTGTCATCTACAAAATCCACCGCTGCTTCAACCGCGTTTTGTAAACCGGTTGGGACATCGCTGGTCACTTTTTTGGCAACGCTGCGGAAAATCAGGAAAAAAACCAATCCCAGGAACAAGGACCAACCCATGGTGTCCACGTTAAGAGCCCAAAAACCAAAAGATTTGGCTTCTGCGCCGTTTGCAGCGAAACCCCAATGTCCGTCTGGAAATTGGCCATAGGTTAGATTGGTTAAGTGGTGCTGAATATACTGTGATGAGGTGAGCGCTTCAGAGTGCTCAACTGCGTGTTCAACGTCTGACATCTGGTGTAATCCCAATCAAAATGAAAAAACTGTTGTCATCAACCTCGGCGAGCGCTCTTACGTGAGAGCCAGCTGCGAGCCAAGGGATATGCCCACACCGTGCATTGCACAAGGGCGTAGGTCAGAAAAATCAGAAGCGCATTATTCGCTTGTCTAAAGAGCGCAAACTTTTTGAACAGGGTCAAAAATAGCAGCGCTGTAACTACAAATTTACCAATTTCACCTACGTAAAACGCAGCCAAGATCTCCCCGGGTGGTTTTCCCAACGCGGGGCGAAACGCAACAATCGCAAGCCAGAGATTAGCTAACGAACAAATCATTCCACCAGACAGGATTACGATTGCGATTTGACTGCTGAATAGTAAGCCGACAAGGCTAAGTAGACAGCTGACCACAACTTGAGCGGCGACAATCCGTAAAGCAAAGGGGCGGCCTTTCGGCTCTGCACGGGACGAATTGGCTGGACTCGTCAATTTGCTAATCTCTTGGATTGTCACAGAAACTGCTATTACTTTCGGTAACAACCAGTCTCATTTACCACTCATTTTTGGCGCAGGCATTATAGTGACAAAGGTCACTCGCAGCAATATCAACACATGCTTCATTTCAGACTTAACTACGGTAATCTCATGGCTATTTAGCCGATTTTTAACCTAGGTTATTGAATATGAACCAAAATGCCGTCTAATTCATCCAGCGAGTTGTAGCTAATCACTAACTTTCCTTTGCCTTTGGTGCCTTGCTGAATCTCAACAGCGGCTCCCAGTTTTTCTGAAAGACTGTTCTCCAAACGGCGGATATCCGCAGAAGGCGTAGCATCAGGTTTGATTTTTTCGTCTTTTTTGCCTTCCTGATAAATCCGCACCAAAGCTTCGGTTTGGCGAACCGATAATCCTTTGGCGACGATTTGGCGAGCAATGTCACGCTGAACATTAGCTTCCAACGTCAGAATCGCGCGAGCATGACCCATTTCCAAATCACCGTGCTCAAGCAAGGTTTTTACTTCTTCATTAAGCGCAATCAAACGCAACAAATTGGTCACAGTCGCGCGGGATTTACCCACCGCTTGTGCCACTTCCGCATGAGTCAATTCAAACTCATCCTGCAGACGCTTAAGCGCAACCGCTTCTTCGATGGGATTTAAGTTTTCGCGCTGGATGTTTTCAATCAGCGCCATGGCGATGGCCGCTTCATCCGGCACTTCGCGAATCACCACCGGAATGCGATCCAACCCAGCAATTTGCGTTGCGCGCCAGCGGCGCTCGCCAGCAATAATTTCATAGCGACCATCGCCAATCGAACGCACCACAATTGGCTGCATTACACCTTGGGCTTTAATTGACTCGGCTAATTCTTCCAGAGCCTCCTGGTTCATATCGCGGCGCGGTTGGTATTTTCCGCGTTGGATCAATTCAATCGGTAAATGCGCAAGCTTGCCATCGCGGTAATCAAATTTTGCATCGGCCTCGCCGGGCACAACCGGCATATCCGGAGCAGGCGATGTAACACCAAGACCCGCACTCAAAAGTGCATCCAATCCTTTTCCCAAGCCTTTGCGTTTTGTCGACATCTGAAATAAACCTTATCAATTTTTTAGTGTGCGGTTTCAGCCGCAGGAACTGCTTTTTCCGCCGCTTCGTTGCGACGCAGAATTTCACCCGCAAGCGCAAGATAAGCAATGGCGCCTTTGGACTGGCGATCAAACGCCAATACCGGCATACCAAAACTTGGCGCTTCGGCGAGCCGCACATTGCGCGGAATGCAGGTGCGATAAAGTCTATCGCCAAAGTGTTGCGTTAATTGTGCAGACACGTCGTTGGTCAAACTGTTGCGCGGATCATACATGGTGCGCAGCAATCCTTCGATTTTTAATTCGGGATTCAACACGCGCTGAATTTGATTGATGGTATTGACCAGCGCCGATAAACCTTCGAGCGCATAGTATTCGCATTGCATGGCGATAATCACACCGTTGCACGCCGTCATGGCATTAAGCGTGAGCATGTTGAGTGAAGGCGGGCAGTCAATCAAAATATAATCGAAATCATTTTTCACTTGATTCAATGCATTTTGCAAACGACGCTCTTTATTTTCGAGCGCGAGCATTTCAACTTCGGCTGCGGTTAAATCGCCGTTCGCTGGCAGAACTTGATATTTACCGCTTTCGGAAAACACTAAACAATCTTTAATATTTTCACGCTCGGTGAGCACGTCGTAAATTGATTTTTCAATTTCATTTTTATTGACGCCGCTACCCATGGTCGCGTTGCCTTGGGGGTCAAGATCTACCAATAAAACGCGCTTTTTAGTTGCGACCAAAGACGCCGCTAAATTAACGCAAGTCGTCGTTTTACCAACGCCACCTTTTTGATTTGCGATTGCGTATATCTTGGTCAAGTAAAAATCCTATAACCACAAAGTGGTTTTCAGTTTTTGAGGTAGTAATTATAAATTCAGTTATTTTTTGCTTTGCAAATTAACAAATGACGTTCGCCATCGGTTTCTGCAACATTTAATTTTATACTTTCAAGTAATTCAATTTTATCGGCGATAGGTGCAAGTTCGTCTTGCGGATAAATTCCTTTCATCGCCAAAAATACACCGTCGTTTTCTAACAGATGCGCGCAGCCTTCTGTCATATCTTGCAAGCTGGCAAATGCGCGGCTGATAACAACGTTAAATTTTGGCCCGGGCTGAAATTCTTCCACGCGGCGATTTTCTACACTTACATTTTCCAAGTTCAGCAAGGTTTTTACATGAAATAAAAACCGCGTTTTTTTTCCGGCACTATCGAGTAGCGTGAAATTTTTTTCGGGAAACATTATGGCTAAGGGAATTCCCGGTAAACCGCCGCCTGTGCCTACATCAATCACATGTTCTGTTGAGTGCTTTGTTCCTAAAAAATAAGGCACCACACTCAAGCTATCTAACAAGTGACGCGCAACCATTTGGCGAATATCGCGAATCGCCGACAAGTTGTAGGCTTTATTCCATTTATCGAATTCGCGGATGTAACTTAACAAATTACTAATTTGCGGCTCGGACAGGGCAACACTCATCTCTTTTGCGCCCTGAACTAAAATTTCACGCAAATCTTTTTCTAAGTCACTCACTCGATAAAACTCTTTTAAAAAATTACTAATTAGCAACGTGCCAGTATTCCCGCGAAGCGGAAAAATTATTTTTTCGTCAATATTGATTAGGACGCTTGCTGCTCTACGTCGTCCGACGCTTTCATTCTTTTCAACATGCCGTGTTTTTTCAAATACATTAGCAATTGTGAAATAGCTGCCGGTGTAATTCCCGAAATTCGCTGCGCGCGCGCAAGCGTTTGTGGTCGCGCAGCGGACAATTTTTGTTTCACTTCGTTAGAAAGACCTTCTACCAAACTGTAATCAAAATCATCCGGCAAAATAGTATTTTCATAAGCGCGCAGGCGATCAATTTCTTCTTGCTGGCGATCAATGTAACCCGAATATTTCGCAGCGATTTCAATTTGCTCAGCGACGTACTCATCGTTCACCGCTTCGCCTTTCAAAGCCGCAACATCGCCGTAACTTAATTCCGGGCGTTTTAATAAATCGTGCAAACTGTATTCGCGAATTAATTTAGTGTTGATAATCGCTTCAACTTTTTCAGCTTCCGGTGAACCGGCTTGAATCCAGGTGGATTTCAAACGCTCTTGTTCGCGCGCAATATTTTCACGTTTTTCGCAGAATGCTTGCCATTGTTCATCGCCGATTAAACCGAGTTCGCGGCCTTTTTCAGTCAAGCGCAAATCCGCATTATCCTCGCGCAATAACAAACGATATTCGGCGCGGCTGGTAAACATGCGGTAGGGTTCTTTGGTACCGAGCGTAATTAAATCGTCAACCAAAACACCGACATAAGCTTGGTCGCGTTCAGGACACCAACTTTCTTTTTCTTGCGCGCGCAGCGCAGCGTTTATGCCAGCGAGCAAACCTTGTGCGCCCGCTTCTTCGTAACCAGTGGTGCCGTTAATTTGGCCGGCAAAAAATAATCCACCGATCACTTTGGTTTCCAAACTGTGTTTCAAATCTTGTGGATTGAAAAAATCGTATTCAATCGCGTAACCTGGGCGAAGAATATGCGCGTTTTCAAAACCTTTCATGGAACGCACGATTTCCAATTGCACATCGAACGGCAGGCTGGTGGAAATTCCGTTGGGATAAAGTTCGTGCGTGGTCAAACCTTCGGGCTCGATAAACACTTGATGTGAATCTTTATCCGCGAAGCGGTGAATTTTATCTTCGATACTTGGGCAATAGCGTGGGCCGATACCTTCGATCACACCAGAGTACATGGGCGAGCGATCCAGATTGCGACGAATCACATCGTGGGTTTTTTCGTTGGTGTGCGTCATGTAGCAGCAAATTTGGCGCGGGTGCATAGCGCGATTGCCGCGCACGGACATGACCGGAACCGGCGTATCGCCCCATTGTTTTTCCAGACCGTCGAAATTTACAGTGCGCGCATCAACCCGTGGCGGCGTTCCGGTTTTTAAACGATCGACGCGCAGCGGCAATTCACGCAGGCGTTTGGAAAGTGCGATTGACGGTGGATCACCTGCGCGGCCGCCGGAATAATTTTGCATGCCGATGTGAATTAAACCACCGAGAAAAGTACCGGCGGTTAATACGACTTGATTCGCGTGGAATTTCAAACCCATCTGCGTGATCACGCCGCGAATTTCATCGTTCTCAACAATCACGTCATCGGCTGCTTGTTGGAAGATCCACAGATTGGGCTGGTTTTCCAAAGTATCGCGAATTGCAGCTTTGTAGAGAATTCGGTCTGCCTGAGCGCGAGTTGCACGAACGGCTGGGCCTTTGCGGGCGTTAAGTACTCGAAATTGAATCCCACCTTTGTCGGTTGCCAGCGCCATAGCGCCACCAAGGGCATCGATTTCTTTGACGAGATGGCTTTTGCCAATGCCGCCAATGGCAGGATTGCAGGACATTTGGCCGAGGGTTTCGATGTTGTGAGTGAGCAACAGGGTTTTACAGCCCATGCGCGCCGCCGCCAAACAGGCCTCGGTACCGGCATGGCCGCCACCAATCACAATCACATCAAAAGTTTCCGGGAAAATCATCGAGCAACAACCTTGCAGCAGGGCTGCGTATTAATACTTTGGTAATACATTGGGTGCCATTTGCAAACACACAAAATCGGGTTTGCGCAAAAGGGCACGCATTATAGAGCGAGTTGAGCAATTGCACAAAACATGTACAGGGTTTAATCAGCTTATTTTTTGCACGAAAATTTATTCTGTTACAACAGAGAAAAATAATTAAATAAATATATATAGAGATATTGAGAAGTTTAAAAGATGTTGTAATTAATATGCAGACCAATTTCTGTGGATAAGGCAATTATTTTTAATGTTATCAGTAAGATAAAGCAAGTAAAACTCATAGGGAAAACTACGCGAAAGCTCCTTGTAAGCTGCCCGCAAGCTGTTTGTGAAAGGCCTAGTTATACAAGAAAGCTGGGAATTCAGACTTATCCCCAAAAATGTGGGCAGCTTTTAAGGTTTATGTTCACAGACTTGCACACATCCACTTCATCAAATAACAAAATTTCTCGTTAAAACAGGTATTTACGTGCTAAAACTCGATTTATTTGTGGATAACCTGTGTAAGTGTGTGGAAAAGATGAAAATAAGTGTGTATTAAGATTACTTTAACTGTAGGGTTTGTTAATTAGTGCTAAAAATTTTAGCTAAAGAGGGACACTAATTATTTATTAAAAATAATTCAGAATTTTGAAATTTGCACAGGATTTGTACGTTTAAGAGGCGCTGGAAATATTAATTAGGGTTTTTTGATCAGTTTTTAGGTCTTGATGGCCTTGGGAGACATGTTGTGCATCAAGCCAACACAGCATTAATTCCCAATCTTGGCGGTCGCGCGCATAAGCTTGTTGTGGATAATCACCAATTCCGTGGCCTTCATTGTAAGCGCGCACGTAGTTTTGGGTGTCGCGCAAAGTTGCAGGATGCGGAATATTCAAACTTAGCATAAAGGTTTTTAGTCGCTGCCAAGCCGTCGTTTGCTGCTTCACGCGATTGGCAATTACTGCGATCGGGCGACGTTGGATACGCATAATCTGGCTGGTAATCAGATTGCCAATAAAGCGTGCGCTCGCGCGAATATCGATGTCCGAGGGCATTACTGGCACTATGATCAAATCATGATTTTGGATGAGATCATTGAGTGCCATATCGGACAAACCTGGTGCAGCATCCGTAATTAGCCAGCGCGTTGATTTGGGTGCGCGCCATTGAAAGCTGCGGGTGGTGCGGCTATTGGTTTCAATTTTTACGCCGAATATTTTTGGCAAATTTTCAGGTCGAGAAGCCAACCAGTAACTTGCTGAACCTTGCGGATCCGCATCGACCAAGACGGTGGTTTGACCCCGTTGCGCGAGCCAGGCGGCGAGATTGGTGCTGACCGTGGTTTTACCTGAACCACCCTTTCCATTAATCACAAGAATTCGACAGGCTGATAAGAGCTGAATCGCCACTAGCGGCTCAGCGCCGGTTTTAATTTTACTGATTAAAGGAGGTGGGTTCATTGGTCTATACAATAATCTGCTCAAGGATTAAGCAAGTATAGACAGAGAAAGCAGTAGCTTGATGAGCGAATGTTCGCACAATTGGATTTAGGTGGAATAAAACGACGGATTTTTAGCTACTTTCCTATGCAGAAACTACTAAAAATGCGTCCGAGCAAATCATCCGGGGTGAATTCACCGGTTATTTCGCTGAGTGAATTTTGGGCTTCACGTAAGTCCTCCGCGAGAAGTTCACCTGCAGCGAAACCATGTAATTGTGCTTTGCCGGATGCCAAAAAGGATTGCGCGCGTTCAAGTGCATCTAAATGACGACGACGTGCGGTAAATCCGCTCTCGCCCGTTGCACTAAATCCCATAATATCTTTGAGATGCTGTTTAAGGTCATCCATACCTGCACCAGTGGCAGCGCTGATATTTATATAAGTTGCGCCGTTCGCTAATGTATTTAAACCGGCAGCTTCACCACTTAAATCAACTTTGTTGCGCACAAGCGTTAGCTTGCTGAAATCTTTTAATTGCGCGACAAATTCAGGCCAAATGTTTTGCGGCTCTAACTCATTGCTGTTGCGACTATCAACCAATAATAAAACCCGGTCTGCCTGCTGGATTTCATTCCACGCGCGTTCAATGCCGATTCGTTCAACTTCATCCGGGCTTTCGCGTAAACCGGCGGTATCGATGATATGAAGCGGCATGCCATCGATATGAATATGTTCGCGCAAGACATCGCGCGTAGTGCCTTCAATACTCGTAACGATTGCAGATTCACGGCCACTTAATGCATTTAATAAACTGGATTTTCCGGCATTAGGGCGACCGGCAATAACGACGCGCATACCATCGCGCACCAAGGCCCCCTGGCGAGCTTCTTTAAAAACCTGATGTAGTTTTTGTTCGATAGTGGCTAGATCAGTTGCGACTTTGCCGTCAGTCAGAAAATCAATTTCTTCTTCAGGAAAGTCGATTGAGGCTTCTACATAAATCCGCAAACTAATCAGCGCTTCAACCAATTCGTGGATGCGAATTGAAAATGCACCTTGCAATGAATGCAACGCATTGCGAGCAGCTTGTTCGTTAGTTGCATCGATTAAATCGGCGATAGCTTCGGCCTGCGCAAGATCAAGCTTATCGTTTAAAAATGCGCGTTCAGAAAACTCACCGGGTCGCGCCAAGCGAACGCCGAGTTTAGTAATTTCACGCAGGAGTAAATCGAGAATAACCGGGCCGCCATGACCTTGAAGTTCAAGGACATCTTCACCCGTAAAGGAATTTGGGCCGGGAAAAAATAGCGCTATACCTTGATCGAGAATATCGCCATCTTTTGAATGAAACGGACAATAGTGAGCAAAGCGTGGCGAGAGTTTGGTTTTAAGCAGGGTGTCGGCAACTAACGAGGCTTTGTTGCCGGAGACGCGGACTATACCGACACCACCGCGGCCAGTGGCGGTGGCTATGGCTGCTATGGTGTCAGTATTAAACATTCAGGAATCTCTAAAAATTAGCTTGTTCGCTCTGGCGTCGTTAAATTTGGTTTCGAAGTGCTCATTTATAATTATAAACTCCGCCTTCTCAACCAAATTTAACTAGCCAGTGCTTCACCGCAAACATTTTTAAAGCTTCCTGCTTAAGCTGTTTTGATGTCAGCGTTTTCGATTTGTTTGGTAATAAAATATTGCTGAATAATGGTCAAGGTATTGTTGGTTACCCAATAAAGTACCAAACCGGCAGGGAACCAGAGGAACATAAAGGTAAATACCAAAGGCAACATTTGCATTACACGCGCTTGCATTGGATCAGTCGGTTGTGGATTCAGTTTTTGCATAAACCACATAGTCGCGCCGTAAATTAATGGCAATACATAGTAGGGATCTTGTGCTGATAAATCGTTAATCCACAAATAGAAAGGTGCATGACGAAGTTCTACGGATTCCATCAATACCCAATACAAGGCCAGGAATACCGGCATTTGGATCAGCATGGGCAAACAGCCACCGAGTGGGTTTACCTTTTCGTCTTTATAAAGCTTCATCATTTCTTGCGACATTTTTTGACGGTCATCGCCAAAACGTTCTTTCATGTCAGCCATTTTTGGCGCTAATTTGCGCATTTTTGCCATAGATCTGTAGCTGGTAGCGGAGAGATGGAAGAACACAGCTTTTACGGCGAGCGTTAAACCAATAATCGCCAAGCCCCAGTTTCCGACGAGTAGATGAATCTTTTTCAGTAACCAGAATAATGGTTCGCCGATCATCCACAAGAAACCGTAATCAACGGTCAATTCCAAATGCGGTGAGATTTTTTCCAGCGCTTCAGTATCTTTAGGGCCTGCATAGAAGTTGGCTTTGATAGAACCTTGAGTACCGGGAGCTACATCAACGGTATGACCAATAAAGCTAAACAGGAAAACGTCATTGGTACCTTGTTGGCTGAGTTTGAACGTATTGGTCGTAGCTGGGTCTGGAATCCAGGCGCTAATAAAGTAGTGTTGAACCAAAGATACCCAACCGCCTTGTTCAGTGGTTTCAAAGGGAGCTTTCTTTAAATCATCAAACTTAACTTTTTTGTAATTTTCTTCTTTGGTGGTAATGGCGCCACCAAGGTAGTTGCTCATCATCATCGCATTGGTTTTGGTGAAACTTTTACTGTCGCGTTTGATTTGACCGTAAAGTTGACCGCTCCATTTTTCAGCGCTTTGGTTGTCGATCAAATACTCAACACCAATCAAGTATTCACCGCGAGTAAACGTAAAACGCTTGGTAATTTTGACTTGGTCTTGTTGCAGAACAAGATCAACAACCAGTTTGTCCTGGCCGTTCTCAAGCAAGAATTCAGTTTTATCAACACTAAAGGTTGGGCGACCTTTGGCGGTATCAGTAGCATTCGCACCGACCAAACCACTTTGCGCGCTGTAAACGTGATCCGCTGTGTTATCAATCAATACATAAGGCGTATCAGTTTTTTTAATGTCGATCAAATGACGTGGCAAAGCGACTCTAACAATATCGCCACCTACGGGATCAATATTCACCAACAGGCTGTCGGTCGATACTTTGATCAAGGTGTTTGATGGAGCCAGGGTTTTAACATCGGTCGGTAAACTGGACGTTGAAGTAGCGGCCGCTGCAGGAATATCGCTAACGCCAGTTACGCTTGATGAACTTGATTGGGTTACAGCAACAGGTGCTACAACGGCGTGTTGTTCCTGATAACTATTCCAGCGCACAGCGAGCATAAAAAGAACGGCCAGAATTGCCGCGATCAATATATTTTTTTGCCAATCCATCTTAGTGACTGCCATCTTGAGGTTGTTGAAATTGGGTTGATAGTTGTTCAGGTTTAATTACAGGATCTAAACCACCGACATGCCAGGGATGGCATTTTAGTAAACGGCGCAGGGTTAAATAACTCCCTTTAGTGACACCATAAATACTAATTGCTTCTTCAGCATAGTGTGAACAGGTCGGGTAAAACCGGCATTGGTTGCCAATCCACGGACTTAAAACCAGGCGGTAACCATGAATGCATTTTATGGCGACCTGACTTGGGTTGATTAAGCTCACGATGTGGAAACCTGTGATGCTGTGTCTGTTATTCTGGCTTGCTCAACCAGCGCTTTTTGATACTTGCGAATCAAGCCTTGCCACTGCTTATTAAGCTGTTCAATCAACACGAGATTGGTTGTTTCATGCATGCCTTTCCGGGCGAGCACGATAACATCTATACCTGCTAATTGTTGCTGTTTTGCACGAAAAGTTTCGCGGATCAGACGTTTCATCCGATTTCTATCAACAGCGTGGCGAATATGTTTTTTAGCAATGACTAAGCCTAATCGCGGACGATCAAGTTGATTTTGTCGAGCTAGAAAAAGGAAATGTTGGTGCGAAGTGCGAAGCGGAGCGTCATCAAAGACAGTTTGGAAATCGTTAGAGTTCAGCAAGCGCATCGATTTGCTAAAAGCGTGTCCGTTGATCCGGTCGCTTTGCCATTCGATATTAATGGCCTGCTTCACTCTAAGAATCCATCAATACGAGAGGTATTAAACAGTTAACTCTTTACGACCTTTAGCACGACGACGAGCCAATACTAAACGGCCGTTTTTAGTAGCCATGCGAGCGCGGAAACCGTGGTTGCGAGCGCGTTTAAGAGTACTTGGTTGGAATGTTCTTTTCATGAAACTAAACCTGTTCTATGGACACAATATAATCACACGGTGTGTGAAAGACGCGGGATTCTAATGAACTTGTGTTTATAAAGCAAACAGTTTTGGAATTATTATCAGCGATGGCCCTTGAATGTTAATAACCACCGTTTATGGGCAGCTTATCCATATTATATCAACAGACTTATCCACAGTTTATAGCTAAACAAATTTTTAGTTTGTTTTTTAAGCAATCTATAAGTTATTGAATCTTTAGTAAATTGAATTCATCATCTTTTTATTAGCAGAGATTTTTCGCTAAATTGTGGATAACTTTAGAGCATGGGAGTACACTCAATTTCCTCAAAAATTCATTCCCTAAAAACCTCTGTATAACCCATTTTGTGTGATGTTTTGGTTGATTTTTAGCCTGTGTACATAGATGTAGGTTTGTACTTCTATATATAGATAAGATCGTCGGGAGTTTCCGTTTTGTCTCAATCAGTTTGGAAATTATGCGCGTCCAGTTTGCAGGATGAATTGCCGTCCCAGCAATTCAACACCTGGATAAAACCGCTGCAAATTGATGAAGTTGCCAATCCCAATGAATTGCGGTTGTTAGCGCCGAATCGCTTTATCAGTAATTGGGTTGAAGAAAAGTTTTTAACGCGCATTAAAGAATTGGTCGCCCATTTTCAGGATGGCGTTAATTTATCAGTGGTTGTTGCCGTGGGTTCGAAACCGCAAGCCGCATTTGAAATTGCTCGTGCTGCTGCACCTTCTATACCTTCGCTAGGTATAAAGGAAGCAACACGTGTAGCTGAACCTAGAGTTAGCAAGGTCGATGTTATTCAATCGCCCGCGCCTGAAAAAGTGCGCCGCTCTAATGATGAGTCACAACGTTCAGGGCAAGATGCGGATGTTGAGGGCGGTTTAAAACACAGCAACTATTTAAATGCAGCATCTACCTTCGCGACTTTCGTAGAAGGTAAATCCAACCAGCTTGGTTTAGCCGCAGCGCGACAAGTTGCAGAGAATCCCGGCGGTGCTTACAACCCCCTCTTTATATATGGTGGAGTTGGCCTCGGGAAAACTCACTTGATGCAAGCTGTGGGTAATGCGCTGGTTGCCAAAAATCCCAGCGCCAAGGTTGTGTATCTACATTCCGAACGATTTGTTGCCGACATGGTAAAAGCGCTGCAGTTAAACGCGATCAATGACTTCAAACGTTATTACCGTTCTATGGATGCGCTCTTAATTGATGACATCCAATTCTTTGCCGGCAAAGAGCGTTCACAAGAGGAATTCTTCCACACCTTCAATTCGCTTCTTGAGGGTGGTCGTCAAATCATTTTGACCTGTGATCGTTTTCCTAAAGAAATTAATGGTTTGGAAGAGCGCTTGAAATCGCGCTTCGGTTGGGGCTTAACCGTTGCTGTTGAACCGCCGGAACTGGAAACTCGCGTGGCGATTTTGATGAAGAAGGCCGAGCAGGTAAATATAGATCTGCCCCATGACGCCGCCTTCTTTATAGCGCAACGAATTCGCGCTAATGTGCGTGACCTTGAAGGCGCTTTGAAACGTGTCATCGCAAGTGCGAATTTCACGGGTCGTGCGATTGATGTTGAACTGGTGCGTGAGGCCTTAAAAGATTTATTGGCGCTGCAGGATAAACAAGTCGGCATCGACAATATCCAAAAAGTCGTCTGCGAATATTACAAAATAAAGATGAATGACATGGTGTCCAAACGCCGCAGTCGTTCAGTTGCTCGACCACGCCAGGTTGCGATGGCACTGGCGAAAGAATTAACCAACCACAGCTTGCCCGAAATTGGCGAAGCTTTTGGTGGCCGCGACCATACCACCGTGTTGCACGCGTGCCGAAAAATTAAAGAATTGCAGGAAGAAACCGCAGATATTCGCGAAGATATGAAAAACTTGCTGCGTTCGCTCACGACTTGATTTATAAACACTTGATTTTATAAAGCCGTTGCTATTTTTTGCTGACTAACTTTAGATCCTGGACGATAACAAAAGAGACCATCACATGAAATTTGTCGTATCCCGCGAGGCGCTACTTAAACCCTTACAATTGGTTGCAGGTGTGGTGGAGCGTCGTCAGACGTTGCCCGTTTTATCGAATGTGTTAATCGTGTTGAATGGTGATCAGCTTTCACTCACAGGTACTGACCTTGAGGTCGAGATTATCGGTCGTGTGCATTTAGAGCAAGCGGGCGAATCCGGTGAAATAACAGTCCCAGCGCGTAAATTAGTAGATATCTGCAGATCGCTACCAGATGGCTCAAAGATAGAGTTTATTCAGGAAGATAACCGCATAATTGTTAAATCTGGACGCAGCCGCTTCACGTTATCTACATTACCAGCTTCAGATTTCCCAAATGTAGAAGATTCCCCCGGTAATTTGCGCTTTAGCTGTGCTCAGCAAGAAGTTAAACGTTTAATTGAACGCACTGCATTTGCCATGGCGCAACAAGATGTTCGTTATTATTTGAATGGCATGTTGTGGGAGGTTCGTCAGGATCAACTTCGCGTAGTTGCAACTGATGGTCACCGCATGGCGATGTGCACTCGCGCAATTGCCGTTGAAACTGCTGATGTAACCCAGGCAATTTTGCCGCGCAAAGGTGTGTTGGAATTATCCCGTTTACTAGATGATTCAACAGCACAAGTTGAAGTGACTTTAAGTGGTAATCATATTCGTGTGACTTCCGTAGATTACACCTTCACTTCAAAATTAGTCGATGGCAAATTCCCGGAGTACGAGCGCGTACTTCCACGCGGCGGCAACAAAACTATTATTGGTTCACGCATTGAATTGAAACAGGCTTTTGGTCGCACAGCGATTTTGTCTAACGAAAAATACCGCGGCGTGCGTTTGTTGTTATCAGATGGTTTACTGACTATTGTTGCTAACAATCCTGAGCAAGAAGAAGCTGAAGAACAAGTAGTTGTAGATTATGCCGGCGATAGTTTGGAAGTTGGTTTCAACGTAAGTTACTTGCAAGATGTAACCAATGTTATCCAGCATGAAAATATCAAGATCACTTTGTCGGATGCAAACTCCAGCGCATTGTTGGAAGAACCAGAGAATAGTGATTCCCTGTATGTTGTTATGCCGATGCGCTTGTAATCAAGCGCTTTATCTTGCCTGGCTTTAATCTTTTCCTCGTCTGTTTATTGTTGGTCGTATGACCTTAAAACGTCTTTTAATTCAGAACCTGCGCAATCTCAACTCGGTGGATATTCAACCTTCCCACCGGGTTAATCTTATTTACGGCGAAAATGGATCAGGCAAAACCAGCATTCTGGAAGCCATTAATGTTTTGGCGTTAGGGCGATCTTTTAGAAGTCACAAGCACAAACCACTTATTACTAACGGACAAAATGCTTTTACAGTATTTGGGAAAGTGCTGGCCGATGACCAGGCGGAAGTTCCTATCGGAATAAACCGTCAAATGGATGGAACTGCCAGCTTTAAAGCGAATGGAACTTTGGTAAGTTCGGCAGCAGTACTGGCATCTTATCTTCCAGTACAAACTATTAATTCAGATACTTTTTTGTTATTGGAAGGTAGTCCAAAGGTAAGACGGCAGTTTATTGATTGGCTCGTGTTCCACGTGGAACACAATTTCTTCCAAACCTGGAAAGATTGCCAACGCTGCCTTAAACACCGCAACAGTCTACTGCGGCATGATAGAATAGATCCCTTTGAATTATCGACCTGGGATCAAGACAGGAATTTATAAGTGTCGATGGTATTGCTATTGGATATTATCGCGGTTGGGATAAAGAAAAATCTTACGCGGAAGTATTGGCAGCCACTACAGATCGTGACCGTCAACAAGGTTATACCCATATGGGTAGCCATAGGGCAGATTTACGCATTACCGTAAACGGCCAGAACGCGGCAGAAATACTTAGCCGAGGCCAACAAAAACTACTGGTATGTGCACTTAAGATTGCCCAAGGTTATGTATTTTCACGCATGACCGGTCGTAAAACCGTGTATTTGATTGACGATCTACCGGCAGAATTGGATGAGAAACATCGCCAATTGTTAACTCGCTGGCTGGACTCCATGGCCACTCAAGTGTTTATCACGGGGGTAGAGCAGGAAAGTTTGCTGTCGTCTTGGTTAAATAAGCCTGAAATCGAGATGAAAATGTTCCACGTGGAACAAGGTTGCGTGACTGAACATAGTCTGTAATCTACTAAAAGATGCTTTTGATAAAAGAATCGATGTTTTAAGAATTACACCCTCCTTACGTTTAAGGATATTGGGTTCACCGAATAAAAGTGGAGATAGTTATGTCAGAAGAAAACACTTACGACTCGTCCAGTATTCAGGTCCTCAAGGGCCTAGATGCAGTACGTAAGCGCCCAGGGATGTATATTGGTGATACCGATGACGGTTCAGGCCTGCACCATATGGTGTTTGAGGTGGTCGATAACTCTATCGATGAAGCTTTGGCAGGTCACTGCACCGAGATTAAAGTGGTCATTCACCCTGACGAAACTGTCTCTGTAGCTGATAACGGCCGTGGGATTCCGACAGATATGCATGAAGAGGGCGTATCGGCAGCTGAAGTAATTATGACTATCCTCCATGCTGGCGGTAAGTTTGATGACAACACTTACAAAATTTCCGGCGGTTTACACGGAGTAGGTGTATCAGTAGTGAACGCACTGTCTGAATCCTTGAAGCTGACTATTCGCCGCGCTGGCAAAATCCACGAGCAAATTTATCGTCACGGTGTCCCTGATGAGCCACTAAAAATTGTGGGCGATTCAGCAACTACAGGTACTGAGATCCACTTTAAGCCTTCGGCTGAAACCTTTACCAACATTGAATTCCACTTCGAATTGTTGGCAAAACGCCTGCGTGAACTATCATTTTTGAACTCTGGTGTACGTATTGTTCTTAAAGATGAGCGCAGCGGCAAAGAAGAAATCTACCAATACGAAGGTGGTTTACGTGCATTCGTAGATCACTTGAACAAAAACAAAACCCCTATCAACAAGATGGTTCACTTTGTTTCCCTGACTCGCCCCGACGGTATTGGTGTGGAAGTCGCTCTGCAGTGGAACGACTCCTATCAGGAAAACCTCTTGTGCTATACCAACAATATTCCCCAGCGCGATGGTGGTACCCACTTGGCGGGTTTCCGCGCGGCTTTAACTCGTGGTTTGAACAACTACATTGATAAAGAAGGCTTGGGTAAGGCGGCGAAAGTAGCGACCACCGGCGATGATGCTCGTGAAGGCTTGACTGCAATTGTTTCTGTAAAAGTGCCAGATCCAAAATTCTCATCACAAACCAAAGATAAGCTCGTATCTTCCGAGGTAAAAGCGGCAGTTGAGCAAGAAATGGGTGAACATTTCGGCGCTTATTTGCTGGAAAATCCGGGCGAAGCCAAGGCGATTGTAGGCAAGATGATTGATGCAGCTCGCGCTCGTGAAGCAGCTCGTAAAGCCCGTGAAATGACTCGCCGCAAAGGCGCACTGGATATTGCCGGTCTGCCAGGTAAGTTGGCAGATTGCCAAGAGAAAGACCCAGCATTATCAGAAGTTTACCTAGTGGAAGGGGACTCGGCGGGCGGCTCAGCTAAACAAGGCCGCGCCCGTAAGACACAAGCTATTCTGCCGCTTAAAGGTAAAATCCTGAACGTGGAAAAAGCGCGTTTCGACAAGATGCTATCCAGCGCCGAAGTAGGGACTTTGATTACTGCACTGGGCTGCGGAATTGGTAAAGACGATTACAATCCGGATAAGCTGCGCTATCACAGCATCATTATCATGACAGACGCCGACGTCGATGGATCGCACATCCGCACATTGTTGCTAACCTTCTTCTTCCGCCAAATGCGTGAATTGGTTGAACGCGGCCATATCTATATCGCGCAGCCACCTTTGTACAAAATCAGCAAAGGCAAGCAAGAGCAATATTTGAAAGATGAGTCAGCAATGACTGAGTTCTTGACTCAAGCTGCTTTGGAAGGTGCAAGCCTGTATGTGAACCCTAGCGCGCCACCAATTGCTGGAGAAGCCCTTGAAAAACTTGTCCAACAATACCGTAAAGTAATGGCGACTATTGATCGTCTGTCGCGTTTGTATCCAGCTATCGTTTTGGAAAAGTTGATTTACATGCCGCCATTGCGCGCTGAGCATTTGGCAGATCAAGGTCATATCCAACAATGGTGTGACCAAATGCTCGCACGTTTCGCATTGGATGCCCGCGCCGGAAGCCAGAAGTACAATATCGTGGTGCGTGAAGATACTGAACGCCATTTGTTCTTGCCGGTGGTTGAAATCATCGCGCATGGTATTTCTAACTACTTCCCATTCAACCAGGACTTCTTTAGTTCAGGCGAATACGCGTCCATAGTTTCTCTGGGTCAAAATCTGGAAAGCCTGATTGAAGAAGGCGCCTTTATCCAACGCGGCGAACGTAAGCAACCGCTCACCAGCTTCGCCGATGGTTTGGAATGGCTGATGAAAGAGTCGCGTAAAGGCTACAACATTCAACGCTATAAAGGTCTGGGCGAAATGAACCCGGAACAATTATGGGATACCACCATGAACCCCGAAACTCGCCGTATGCTGCGCGTAACTATTCAGGATGCGATTGCCGCAGACCAGATTTTTACAACACTAATGGGCGATAACGTGGAACCACGCCGTGAATTTATTGAAACCAATGCCCTCGCGGTAGCAAACCTCGACGTTTAAATATTGAGGTGGTGGTTAAGGCGAAAAGCCGGAGTAGATGTACCTATCTCTCCGGCTTTTTTATTAAAGTTTGTGTAACCGGTTACTTTTTAGTAATGGATACGACAACTTTTAAACAGACACTCAAATCTCCCGATAAATCAAAGTGGATTCTCTAGAAACGCTTACTTTGAGATCATATATAAATTAGGTAATTAAACGCCATAAAAGCGAAGTCTTCTTATAGCAAAACGCTGTTAAAAATTACAATTTTTGGTCAGTACTTTTTAATGAGTCAGCTATAATTAAGGCGTGTGAAACCACACAGTGTCTTTATTAACAGCATATGGGTTCCAAAATGAGTGAGAAAAAAGTTGTAAACGTTTTACTCAGCCAGTTAGAGGAAGCATTAGAAGAACGTCAGACCGATAGACGCAGAGAGGCGAGAACACCCGAAGAGATTGAAAGGGATCGCCGCAAAAATGATAGACGTAACGTGCAGAACAACTAATAGCTAATATTTAAAAAGGGGCCTTAAGCCCCTTTTTTTTGCCTTGAGATTGATTAACGCAAATAAGTTCCGGTAGTACCTATTTTGCCTGGGCCATTCAACACATAGATACCCGCTGAATAACTCGCCACACTAAAACTCAATGTACCGTTAGATACGGTGATACTGTTGCCAGTGACTGCATCTTTATAAGTTCCGTTTTTCACGCCTGTTACGGTGATCGACTGAGCTGAACCGCTTGCCAAACCAACGACTGCATAGCTGCCCTCTGCGGATAAATCCCGCACATAACTAATGCCCGCGCCCCATTCGTTTACTTGCGTAGACGCCGCTTTCTGCAAAGCTGGGACAGCAGCGCGAATTTGGTTCAGGCGTTTGATATGTTGATAAAGTGGATTATTAGGCGTCGCCGCGTTATCCAGGGTTGGGCCATAGTAAGCACGCCCGGTTTGATCGATAGTGTCGCTGTTGCCAGAAATGTCCTGTGGCAGACCGCCCTGGAATTCAACTTCTTCTCCGTAGTAAAGCGTGGGAATACCGCGGTTGGTCCACAACAAGTTGTACACCATAGCCGCATTGGCTGGGTCGCCGCCGTAGCGATACTTGAAGTCATTATCCGGGCCAACGTCGTGGTTTTGGAAGAAGGTGACCAGCTTGGTTGCATCGCCGTAGACCCAATCTTTACTCAGCACGCCGCCGATTCCGCCGAAATGACCTTTGGTAACATTATCGCGGAAGGTTGAAAATACCGAGAAATCCAGCACCGAGAAACCTGAGTCGCCACCGGCAAGTGGGTTCGCAGGATTAGTCGTGGTACGGGTGTACCACCAGGGGCGAATCACAGCGCTTGCGTTGTCACTATCGAGTTCCGAGCCAAAACCGGTGCCTTTCACAAGGTTTTCACCAAACACGAACAAGCCGGGTTTGTAGGATTTCCAGTTGTTAACGTAAGTCAGCAACTCATCGCGTTCCACGTGTTTTACCGTGTCCAAACGAATCGCATCAACACCCATATCGAGATACATATGCATGGCACCGTTGATGTAATCCTTCACATTTTGGCGTTCAGTTGCCAAATCAATCGTATCGCCAGCCATATGTTTGGTTTGTAGCGCGGTTGGATTTTCCCAATCGCCACCCGCCATAAAGCCATTTAAGTGATACCAGTTGGGATCGAGTGTTGCGGCATCAATGCCAAAGAAGCGATTTGGGTTGTACCCGGCAGCCGGTATTGTTGAACCGGTTTTCGGGTCAACCAGCGCCACTGTTCCGGCAGCATCGCTATTGTGACGATCCTTAAACCACTGGGGCGCTACTGAGTTATCGTTATCGTCACGGAATGTGCTTTTATAATCGCCTAAATTGCCTAGATAAGGCCCGTTCACAACATTGCCTTGAGTGCTGCCAGCGGGAACGTAGTATTTAATTGGCAGATGATCAATCCAAACCGCATTACGCAAGCCGTATTGACTGGAGTGGTTGATAACAACGTCCTGAATTACTTTCAGGCCTTTCGCGTGTGCGGCATCGATAAAGTTTTTATAAGTGGCATCAGCGGATTCCAAACGCGGATCGACTTTATAAAAATCGTAAGCGTGATAACCGTGATAATCCAGACCCGAACGGTTCTCCACTGGCGGCGTTACCCAAATCGCAGTGAAGCCCAAATCCTTAATGTAATCCAGTTTTGCAATCAAACCTTTAAAATCACCGCGCCATTGAGGGTCGCCCGCTTTGTAGCGGTCGCGGTTGTAATAGTTGTTGCTAGAATCGCCATCATAGAAGCGTGCGGTTAACAAAAAGTAAATTGTTTCTTTGCGGAAATCCGACAAGCCCGTTGCGCTGCTTGAACTCGAAGACGATTTACTGCTGGACGTTGTTGCAATACTTGAAGATGATTTTGATGAGCTGCTTGCGATACTCGACGCACTACTCACACTTGATGCACTGCTCGAACTCGATGCAATAGTCGTCAAACTAATTGCATGAGTCGATGCGTTAAAACAAATATTGTAAGTCGTGTTTGCATTCACTGTGTAATCACTGGAAGGATAACTCTCCGTCCAATTCGCAAAATGATCCACCTTAAAACGTGGGCTTGTACTTGCAGCACCAAAGGTTTGTTGCGAACAAAATAAACCTGCCTGCAAGGTCATCGCTATCGACGCCCAATTATTTGGCGTGCCTCGAAAATACCAGGCATCGGCGCTGCTATTTGATGAACTCGAAGAACTTTTCGAACTACTGCTAACAGCAAGGCTTGAACTGCTGGATGAAAATGAACTCGCGGTGCAACTTGTTACTGTTTGTACGCTAATAGCTTTGGTCGTGATATTAAAATCAATTTTATAAGCTTGGTTTGTATTCACACCGTAATCGCCAGTGGGATAACTTTCGCTCCAGGTTCCTAATTTATCAATTTTAAAACGCGGCCCTCCGGTTGAATCACCGCTCGTAAAATTTTGACAGGTTGTCATTTGCGTTGAACTCACAACGGTCATTGCCGTTGAACCCCACGCGTTGGGTGTACCGCGAAAATACCAATCAGCATTAGCAGCGCTTGCCGCTAAAAATCCAGCTGAAAGTATTATGATGTTAGATGATTTCATGAAAGCCCTCAGGACAGTAATTATTAGAAAAAAAATTAGGGATGAGCCCCATCGGGGGTCTTCCCAAAGGGTCAGCCCCTCTCGGGGCTAGAAAAAA
>SEBV01000047.1 GCA_004172865.1 Gammaproteobacteria bacterium
CCGATTGTGCCCACATTGACGTGGGGCTTGTTACGTTCAAACTTTTCCTTCGCCATTGCGAGTCACTCCTCAAGAGATTGATTTAAAAATTAAAACAGACAAAAAAAGCCGCAAAGGTTGTCCCCCGCAGCAGAATATGGAGCTTTTGAGCAGATTCGAACTGCCGACCTCACCCTTACCAAGGGTGTGCTCTACCAACTGAGCTACAAAAGCAAATTCCTCAAGCATTCACCATATAAATATGGAGCGGGTAGCGGGAATCGAACCCGCGCCATCAGCTTGGAAGGCTGAGGTTCTACCATTGAACCATACCCGCTAACGCTACTAGCTCAGCGAAGCCTAACCTTTAACTTGCACCTGACTCGACCTAATCAGACGCCTAAAATATGGTGCAGGGGGATGGATTCGAACCATCGAAGCTCGCGCGTCAGATTTACAGTCTGATCCCTTTGGCCGCTCGGGAACCCCTGCAGATGCAATTGCTTGCACTACATCACACTAGACGAGTTAAGAAATGGAGCTGGCGAGAGGAATTGAACCCCCGACCGGCTGATTACAAGTCAGCTGCTCTACCTACTGAGCTACGCCAGCCTTTTCACAACCACCGTCTAACGTGGAGCGCGAATATTAGTTGCCGTTGCGTCCGTTTCGTTTGAAAACTGACCAAAAGAAATACCATTCGCCAATTCGCCACTTGGAATAATGTAGCTATCTATGGCTTTGGATTGCTGAATTTCACTCAAACGACGTAAGGCTTCCTTTTCGGACATTTCTGGCTTTAAATAAACCCAGTAATTTTTCCCGTCAGCAATTTCAACCTGCTTAACTATTGATGGAGCATCCAGCGAATTAAGACGCTCCACCAAATATTCAGCATGTAGCAGTTCTGCAAATGGACCTATCAACTCACATTTACCACTGCCGTTATTGGCAGGAGTATCTGACTGCTGCCCAGCCGCTGCTATCGAATCCCTGGACTTACTTCTGCGCTCGCGCTCGGCGATGGTTTGCAATCCTGAAGAAACCTTATGCTCTGCTGCTGCGGGTTTGGTATCGACAGGTGCCGACTTGTCCGTAAATTGGAACAGAAAAAATGCAATATTACCGACTAGCAAGACTATGAAGATCAGTTTCATTTACTCGTGCCCTTTATTGTTTTGTATGCCATCAAGCGCTATAGCCAAGCCGTTCAACACCAAATCTTCTTCGTAATCGCCATCTTTCAACATAGCGACCAACCATTCGCCGTCTCCACCGGTCATCATCAGTGCCGGCGCGTGCAATTCGTAATTACGCAATATTGATTTGGCGTGATCGACCAATCCCGCAATCATTGCAAGCTCTGCCGATTTAATGGCAGCTACGGTATTTCTTCCGGGGAAATCATTGTCAGGATAGCCAATTTGACTGAGCTTGATCGCCGTTGTTTTTGTATTTAAGGCATCTCGCATTAACCTTAACCCAGGCGCAATGTAACCGCCCAAATGCTCTCCCTGAGATGTGACGAGATCAACAGTTATTGCACTTCCGCAGTCTACGATCACGCACCCTGACACTGCTTTCGCCTTGGCAGCCAAAATTGCCAGCCAGCGATCAACACCCAATTTTTCTGGTTGCTGATAGCCATTTACAACACCGTTATGACGAGGCTCGCTAACCGCAAATTCAGGATTTATGCCCAAAGCACCTATAGACCAGGATGCCAGCTTTTTCGCGTAATCATTACTCAACACCGAACCAACTAACACACGCTGGATTTTGGTACGAGCCAACTCCTCGCTACTTTCTGCGTTAAACCATTCCGCCGTCAGAAATGCGCCGCGCATAAGAATGTTTTTGCCTTCACGCACGCGCCATTTTACGCGCGTATTGCCGCAATCCAGCTCTAGAATCACTGCTTGGCCCTCAGCGATATCTCGCCGCCGTGAAAGACTTCCATACCAAGACCAGTTTCCAGCAATAGCGCTCCCGACTGGTTTACGCCTCTCATTATGCCACTTGTTTGGGTTGAACCCATCAATAGCTCTACGACCTGATTGGCGTGAGCATTGAGCGATTCCCACTCGGATTTATAATCCGAAAATCCCCTATGCTCGTAGTTTCCAAGCACAGGAATTATCTCGTTTAGTAAATGAGTTGCTACCTGATTTCTACTAAAAGCCAGGGGTAAAATGCTATCGAGCGCAATCCAGGGTTGATCAATTAATATCTGCATTGATTTTTCAGCGCGCAAATTTAAACCCAATCCTACAACCAAATGACACACACCTGACGGATCACCGACCACTTCGATTAAAATTCCGCCCAATTTTTTGCCAGACCATAGCACATCATTTGGCCATTTGAGCTGCACATCTGAAATATCCAGCTTTTGCAGCGCATGAGCAACCGCAACTCCGACTGCAAGACTAATCCCCTCAAAAGCCCCCATTCCGCTGTTGGTGGAGAGCTTTAGAGAGAGGTAAATATTGCTTGCGAAGGGGCTAACCCATTGCCGACCACGGCGCCCGCGCCCGGCAGACTGAAACTCCGAAAAGCAAACGCTCACTCCCGAATTGGAGTTCTGGCGCATTAAATAAGCATTAGTCGAATCCACCGACTTTAAGAAGATCAGCTCAGCTAGGTCTTTTAATACAGCAGAAGATAGACCGCGCTCAATTGCATCCTTATCCAGCAGCTCAATGCCGCCAACTAGCCGGTAACCTTTACCAGGTTGAGATATGAGCTCGAGCCCTAAGGCTTCCAGCTTCGCAAGCTGCTTCCAAATCGCAGTTCGGCTTACATTTAATACGGAAGCCAATTCGGAGCCAGAGTGAGTTTCACCATCGCTAAGCAATTGCAGAAGCTCAACAGGAGGCAGTTCGATATTCTCACTCATTTGACGCTCCAGAAAAAACATAGTGCCGCTGGTAACGTCGTCCGAGACTTGTTAAAACTTCATAACCCAAGGTTTTATATGTATTCATCAAAACATCCAGAGTCAACTTGGTATCAATCACGCTGACGTATTCTGGATTACCGGATATATGGGTGATATCGAAAATAAAGGAGTCCATAGACACTCGCCCCACCGAAAATACCGGCACACCATTTACGCGCCCGGTTGGCGCCAAGCCCAGCGAACGATGCACGCCATCGGCATAACCTCCAGCCACGACTGCCAAGCGCGTATTGGTATCAATGGATGCTTCTGCTCCGTAACCCACGGAGGCTGCTTGCTCTGCAGTACGGATTTGTAGCACAGGTAATTGCAAGTTGATAACGGGCAAAAGTGGATTGGGTAATTCTGGATTCGGATTAATACCGTAAAGCGCAGCCCCTATGCGAACCATATCGAAATGATATTCCTCACCCAAAAAGCTGCCGGACGAATTAGCCAGACTAGTTTTGATCGTAGGGTAAAGCGCTTTAATTTTAAGTGAAGCAGATTGGAATCGCTGTAACTGCTCGTTATTTGAGGGATGCCCAGCGATATCTGCGCACGCCAAATGGCTCATAAATAAAACAGGATTTAATAGGGCAGGACGAAGCGAAAGCAGGGTTTCAAAGTCAGAATCCGTTAATCCCAAGCGCGTCATTCCGGTATCAAGCTTTAAAGCACATGGGTAAGCTTGCCCATTCAATCCACAAAAATCTAGCCATTGATTAACTGCTACGAGAGAGTAAAGGACTGGTATTAAATCCAGATCAATAAAGGAAGACTCAGCTCCCTGACGCGCACCACCGAGCACATACAGCACGGCATCAAGCGGCAATTCTCTGCGTAACTCAGCGGCTTCTTCCAGTGTCGCAAGATAAAAAGTTTGGCATCCCACGGCATACAAAGCTTTAGCTACTTCTACGGCACCGACGCTGTAAGCGTCAGCTTTTACCACCGCAGCACATTCGGAACCGTATTTGAGCAGCGCCGTTACATGCATCCAGTTGGATTGGATGGCCGCTAAGTTAATAGAAAGAATACCGGTGGAGGAAGTCATGGAAGGATACAACTCGCAAAAAGCTGCATCTTATGTAGTTAAGCTGTTTAAATCCAGCTACTTACGAAAATTGAACTGAGGATGGTTGGGATGCATAAGGCGCATTGCAAAAATTCGCGCAAGGAAAAACGCCCTGATGCGTTAGCATCAGGGCGTTTGGATTAAGAGCTTGACGATGACCTACTCTCACATGGGGAAACCCCACACTACCATCGGCGCTAAGTCGTTTCACTTCTGAGTTCGGGATGGGATCAGGTGGTTCCAACTCGCTATGGTCGTC
>SEBV01000221.1 GCA_004172865.1 Gammaproteobacteria bacterium
CTGCTGGCCGGAAACTCGTTTTACGATTTTAAAGTTGGCGGGCTTGATGGAAAACCAATTGATTTTTCGCAGTTCAAAGGCAAAAAGGTTCTGATTGTGAACACCGCTTCCAAATGCGGCAACACGCCGCAATATGCCGACCTGGAAAAGCTGTATGAGAAGTACAAGAACAAGCTTGTCATCGTTGGCTTCCCGGCAAACAACTTTGGTGAGCAGGAACCTGGCAGCAACGAAGAAATCGGCGAATTCTGCAAAAAGAATTACGGCGTAACCTTCCCAATGGCCGAAAAAATTTCTGTGAGAGGGGGCGATATTCATCCCATGTTCAAATGGCTGGTAGAACAATCGAACGAAATGGCGAAAAAGATTGACGCCAACAGCACAAAAGACATCTTATACAAACGTTTTCTTCAGGACCCGGTGATCTGGAACTTCACCAAGTTTTTGATTAATGAAAAGGGCGAACTGGTTGCCGTGTTTCACAACAAGGTAAACCCGATGAGCGACGAGATTACAAACTATCTTCAGAACTAATTGTCTGAACTTGCACGATTGGTATAAATGAGATTTAATTGGATATTTGAGGCCGTCTAAAAAGACGGCCTTTTATTTTATCTCAATCATTCCAAGCATCCCGTAAATCACAGTTCAAAGAATGTTATTTCAAAACGTCATTGGTCAGCAAGAGGTAAAGCAGCAGTTGGTAGAAATGGTGCAGCACAACCGTTTGAGCCACGCTTTGCTTTTTTTAGGAAAGGAAGGAAGTGGAGCCTTTTCAAAACGTCATTGGTCAGCAAGAGGTAAAGCAGCAGTTGGTAGAAATGGTGCAGCACAACCGTTTGAGCCACGCTTTGCTTTTTTTAGGAAAGGAAGGAAGTGGAGCCTTGCCAATGGCATTGGCATTTGCCCAATATGTGAGTTTACTTCCGACGAATAATGGTTCGCAGGAACCTTCGCTTTTTGGCGAACCGGTGGAAGTAAAACTTCCCGCTACTGCCGATGAAGCCGACACCTGGATGCAAAAGCAGCCTTCGTTTTCGAAAGCAGCGCAAATGGTGCATCCGGACATTCACTATTCTTATCCGGTCATTAAAAAAACAACCCGTAGTGATGAAAAACCAGTCAGCACAGATTGGGCTGCAGAATGGCGGGAATTCATCCAGCAATACCCTTACGGAAACGTGTACGACTGGCTGCAGGCCATTGGCGCCGAGAACAAGCAAGGCAACATTACCGCTCAGGAATGCAACGATATCATCCGAAAGCTAAACCTGAAAAGTTTCGAAAGTGGCTATAAGATCCTGGTGCTTTGGATGCCGGAATATTTGGGAAAAGAAGGAAACAAGCTTTTAAAACTGATTGAAGAGCCACCCGCCGATACCCTTTTCATTTTGGTGGCAGAGAACGAAAGTTCCATTCTTTCCACTATTCTTTCGCGTTGCCAATT
>SEBV01000222.1 GCA_004172865.1 Gammaproteobacteria bacterium
CCGGCTAAGCAAATTGAATCAATCGCTTTTGCTATTGGCAAAAATTGAAAACAATCAATATGAAGCGGAAAACAACATCAACCTGACCGAAGTTGTCAAAAAATATCTTCACTTATTTGGTGAAATCATCCGTGATAAACAGCTTAGCGTGGAAAGTGATTTATCACTTGAGTTCAACGTAAAGCTTCACCCGTTTTTAGCTGATTCGCTAGTCAGTAACCTGATTGGCAACGCTGTTAAATACAATGTTGAGAACGGGAGAATTAAGATAGAGACAAGCACTGACGAAATCTGTATCAGCAACACAAGTAAAGTTGCAGCAATTGGTGAGAAATTACTGTTTCAACGGTTTGGCACATCCAACGACAATAAGGAATCATCCACGGGACTTGGCCTGGCCATTGTGAAGAAGATCGCCGACGCAAACGGTTTGGAAATCGCTTATCGTTTCAATGAGGGCCTGCATCAGTTCTGCGTACGCAACTAACTTAGACAAAATTACCTTCATGTTGAAGCTGGAAAATAGACGAGAAAGACTGGCGCCGTTCAGCACCTTTCTACACCGGGTTTTTCGTTTTGGATTGTTTGCGTTAGCCCTGATCCTTTTTTCGGTTGCCGTCGGAACGGTTGGCTATCACTATTATGCGAACCTAAACCTGACCGACAGCTTTTACATGGCCTGCATGATTCTTACTGGAATGGGCCCAACTGTGGAGATGAAATCGAACGCTGCCAAAATCTTCTCTTCCGTTTATGCATTGTACAGCGGTGTGAAACGCAGTTCCAATGTCTGGCGATGAAGTGGCGTAAATATGACCCTGATGATTTGTCACAACCTTTCTGCAAAAAGCAAGGCCAATGCCGGTTCCACTGTAGTCTTGGCGTGAGTGCAGGCGCTGGAACATGCCGAAAATCTTTTCTGCTTTTTCCTGCTCAAATCCAATTCCGTTATCCCGAATGATAATTTCGAAATAAGGCCTTCCTACATCACCAAACGATGTATCACCTTCTATTTTTTCATGACGTTTAATACAAATGTCGATTAGCGGAGCAATGTCTTTTTTAGCAAACTTCAATGCATTGCTCAACAGGTTGTAAAACAATTGGTGCATTTGATGCGGTATTGCCATCACTGGAGGAAGACTGGCCTTTTGAATGACTGCGCCCTTCT
>SEBV01000048.1 GCA_004172865.1 Gammaproteobacteria bacterium
CTGAAACCTTTGCACTGCCGGCTGCGCTGCACACATAAATAAATAAATTAAAGTGTCGGTTAATTAGGCGTACCTTGTCTACATCTGCACGCCTTTCCAAACTACTGGTCCCGCTCTAGCCTTTTCTTCATTTTAAAACATTCAGCATGAAAAAGATTTTTCTTCCTGCCTTCGGCATCCTGGCTCTCTTTCTATTGGCCGTTCCGGTGATTGCACAAAAACAGGTGGCCATGACGGAAAATTCCATGGTGTGGAGCTCAAAGTCCAAACAGGCTAAAAAGCTCACGGCCACCGGCATTTTCCACATCATGAATTCGGAAAACGAGCAAGCCTACCAGGACTTTCAGGCGGCAGTTGAAAGCGATGCCGGTTTTTCGGTGGCCCTTGCCTTTTTAGCCAATCTATCCAGGGGCGAAATAAAAAAATCGTTTGCGCAAAGGGCACAGGCAAGTGCGGCTTCTAAAACAGAAGGAGAAAAATTACTGGCTTCGCTGACGGGTGAAAAATCAACGCAGGAATCGGCCCGGGAAACCTGGGCAAAGCTGCATAACCTCTATAGCAACGACCCGGTGATCGGGCATTTTTACGTTGTAACAAGGGCTACACCCGAAGAGCAGTTCACCGCGGCAAAGGCCTACAACGAAAAGTATCCCGAAGAACCGGCCATGTATAACATGCTGGGCTATTATTACATGCTCGACAAAAAAGACAATGCAAAAGCAAAGGAAAGTTTTGAAAAATACATCCAGCTTTACCCCGAAGGCGCCAACCCGTATGATTCGATGGGTGAGTTTTATCTGACCACCGGCGATATGGCCAATGCCGAAAAATATTATAAAATGGCACTGGAAATCTATCCGTTTACCGTCAGCTCCATCCAGGCACTGGAAAAAATAACGGCTGAAAAAAAGAAGACAGAAAAGAAAGAAAATTAAATCGCCGCTATCCGTCGTGTTCCTCAAACTGTAGGATGGCTGTCCTGAATGTGCGACCATAAGTGTTCGAAACCTGCTGTTGTTGGCGTCCGCGCCAACAACCAAAACAGGCTAACTTGCCGCACAAAATCGTGATCATGGACGGAACCATCAGGGCGAATATCAAACGGGGAATGCTGGTCAATATCATTTTAAAAAAAGACCAGCGAACCGGGTTACTGACAGAAGGAATCGTAAAAGATATCCTCACCAGTGCGCCCAAACATCACCGGGGCATTAAGGTGCGGTTGGAGGATGGACAGATTGGAAGAGTGCAGGAAATTCTGGAAGAAGATACCGACTAGAACCGACCTCGCTATCGGCAGTCTTCGGAAAAACATTATGCCTGCTGACGCCACATCGTAACCCCGTCGATGCCGGCAACCACCCCGGGCTGGCAACATTTTTTAAGCATTGGCGCTAAACCTTTCGCACCTCATGCTTTACGATGATAACGTGGTGAACACCATCAAAGACATTCTTTCGCAGCGCAGGCAAACCATTTCCGTTGCCGAAAGTGTAACGGCCGGCCACCTGCAGGCGGCGCTTTCTTCTACTGAGTCGGTTTGTTGCATGATCACGTAGTCCTCCAGCCAGCCCCGGGTACCGGTGGGTGAGGCCTTGTCTTTTACAGTAGTTCCATCAACCTTTTGGCCGATGCCGTATTCCAGTTCAACAAATTCAAGCCGTCCGGTCCTTTTTGACACGAAGGAAGTTTGTGCAGAAGCGGATAAGCAAAACAAAAAAGTGCTGAGTACAAAGAACAGTTTCATGGCAGTTAGTTTTGCCAAATATAGTTAGGTTAAACAAAAGGAAATCGTTGCTGTCATTGGCAAATAAGCAATCTAAAAAAACGTTACCCTGATCATTCCGCTGCAACTTGCGGAAAGAGATTGTCCGCAAGTTGTTCTATGGCTTCAATTGTCAACCGGGGATTCTATATTTGTTGCCCGTCTTTTGATGGCGAATCATTTATAGCCAATGCTACCAAAACTACTAACTGCACTTCTTTTCTGTTGCGCATTACACGCAACTTCGCAACTACCTGTTCTCAATTGGGTAAAAGCTCTTAAGCCCAATGGCGGCTTTTTTGGAACTTCCGGCAGCAGCGGTGGCACAGCAATTGGCGTTGATGCGCAAGGCAACGTGTACACTGCCGGGGGATTTAAAGAGTCGGTTGATTTTGATCCAGGCCCAGGCGTTTCTACACTAACAGCGGTAGGCATCAGTAATAATATTTTTATTTCCAAGCTCGATGTGAATGGCAATTTTAAGTGGGCAAAGCAGATTCCCACCTATGTTGAATTTGGCAGGATCAATATGAGAGTTGATGCGGCCGGGAATGTATATGTTGTGTCGGATTTAAACATGCCAGCCGATATGGATCCAGGGCCGGGAGTTCTGATGATGGCTCCAACAGGCTTCAGAGATGCGTTCCTTGTGAAATTAGATACGGATGGCAATTTAGAATGGGCAAAACAATTTGGCGGGCCCGGAGATACCGGCCCTCAGGGAGACATGGTAGAATTAGACCAAAATGGAAATGTCATCATTGCCGGTATCTTCAATAATACTGTGGACTTTGATCCAGGGCCTGGTGTATTTAAGCTTACTTCAAGTGCTCACATGCAGGCTTTTCTTGTTAAACTAACGAATGATGGCAACCTCGTATGGGCAAAACAGTTTGGAAATGGCCCGGCCGTTTATTCGGGTAGCCACATCTCGGACATGAAGGTTGACAGGCAGGGTAATATTGTTTGTACCGGCACTTTTGCACGAACGGTTGATTTTGATCCCGGACCGAATGTTTATACCGTTACCAGCTCACCTGGCGCAACTGAAGATGGATTTATTTGTAAGCTTGATGCTGACTGCAATTTTAAATGGGTCAAAACACTTGGGCAGAATGGTACCAATAACCATTTCCTCGTTCCGACAGGTTTGGATATCGATGGAATGAACAACATTGTCACCACAGGCTTTTTTATCGGTAATTATGATTTTGACCCGGGCCCCGGAACACAAATCGTTTACAGCAATCCATATGACAGCTATCTCTTAAAATTAGACCAACAAGGAACTCTTGTATGGGCTAAAACAATTGGTGGAACTGAGTCGGATTTGGGTTATGATGTAGGGATTGATTCCGACAACAACGTTTATATGATCGGGGGATTTGGATCATCCTTGGATTTTGATCCCGGGCCCGGAGTTTCTGTAATCAATAATCCCAATGGTGGTGCACCTGCCCTTGTAAAACTATCCAGTAACGGTAGTTTTATTTATGCCGCTCCTCTTCAAAGCTTGAATTCCGGCCTTTGTACTTTTAGCAGAATGAAGGTAGACCAAGCCGGGAATATTTTTATCACCGGCAATGCAGGAGGTGAGAGTGACTTTGATCCGGGGCCAGGCGTTTATCCATTTACCAACATAGCAATCACTGCGTTTGTGCTAAAGCTTAGTCGTTGCTTAAATGTTACCCGCTCGACCCAAAACATTTCTGCCTGCAACAGCTATACGTTAAACAGCCAAACTTACAGCGCAGCCGGAACCTATTACCAAACCATTCCCAACGTTGGCGGATGCGACTCAATTATCACACTCAACCTCGTCCTCAACAACAAGGTGACTAAGCAAACAAAAACAATTTGCGAAGGAGAATCTTTTTATGCCGCCGGTCAAAATCAAACAGTCAGCGGAATTTATTATGACACGATGGCAACGACATTGGGATGTGATTCGATTATACAAACACAGTTGATTGTTAATCCAAAACCTTTGCCAGATCTTGGTGTTGATAAAAGTTTGTGCAAGAACACGCAAGTAACGCTTTCTCCAGGTGCGTTTGCCAGTTATGTATGGCAGGACAACAGCACCGACGCTACATTTACAGCTACTGCCGAAGGTTTGTATTGGGTGCAGGTGACAAACTCCTATAACTGTATAAACAGAGATTCTTTTAGAGTTGTTAGTGTGCTTGACCTACCTGCTAATTTTTTAAAGACAAATGACAGTATTTGCAGTTATAAAAGTTTAGAGTTGGCCCCGCTGAACCAATTTAAAAACTATTTGTGGTCAACTGGTGCATTAACAAAAAGCATAGAAGTACATTCTCCCGGAAGCTATTGGTTAAATGCAACAGACGAATATGGATGTACCGGGTCGGATACCATCACCATTTGGCCAAAGCAATGCATGCTTGGCGTTTATGTTCCGACAGCTTTTTCGCCAAACAATGACGGCAAAAACGATCGCTTTAAACCTGCAGTTTTTGGAAACCTGTTGAGATACCGATTCACGATTTTCAATCGTTGGGGAACTGTTGTTTTTCAGGCGACCGATCCGCAAAAGGGATGGGATGGGAAAATAAATGGGATAGCCCAAAATGCTGCTGTTTTTGTGTGGACATGCGAATACCAACTACAAGGGATGGAGCACAGAACAGAAAAAGGCACCGTATTACTGCTGCGCTAGGCACCGATGATAAACATAACATTCATTGACTGAACCTGCTTCCATAACAGTATCTTGCTATTCAATGGCAGTTATAAGTTCAGGCCGTCGTTTCAAACTACGGCCAGCATAAGCTACCAAGTGGTGGATAAACAAAAAAGTGGCCGCTCAGCAGCGTTTCAATCATTGGCGTATGGTCAGTTTCCAGCTTTCCCGGGCCGGTTCTTTTCCATCTTTTCGTACTACGTATTCATCCCTCGCTATCGGCAGGCTCCCGCAAAACGTTATGACTGCTGACACCACATGGTAATCCATGTCGCTACCAGCAACGGCTTTGGGCTGGCAACATTTTTTAAGCATTGGCGCAAAACCTTTTGCACTTCATGCTTTACGATGATAACGTGGTGAACACCATCAAAGACATTCTTTCGCAGCGCAGGCAAACCATTTCCGTTGCCGAAAGTGTAACGGCCGGCCACCTGCAGGCGGCGCTTTCTTCT
>SEBV01000026.1 GCA_004172865.1 Gammaproteobacteria bacterium
CATAGAACGGCGCGACCAAGTTTTAATTGGACGACGATCGTTAGCTGCGATCGCTGCTTCGACCTTCTTAATCAGGTGAAGATCTATAAAAGGACCTTTTTTCAGTGAACGTGGCACTGTTACTTCCTCTCTCAGCTGCTGTTGTGGACGCGATTATTTCTTATCGCGACGACGAACAATCATCTTGTCTGTGCGCTTATTGCTGCGCGTTTTGTATCCCTTGGTAGGAACACCCCATGGTGAAACTGGGTGACGACCACCCGACGTACGTCCCTCACCACCACCCATTGGGTGATCGACAGGGTTCATCGCCACACCGCGAACGGTAGGACGAACACCACGCCAGCGAGTAGCACCAGCTTTACCCAAGGAACGCAGATTGTGTTCACTGTTGGATACTTCACCTAAAGTTGCGCGACAATCACTCAATACTTTACGCATTTCACCACTGCGCAAGCGCAAGGTTGCATAAGAGCCATCACGCGCAACCAATTGTGCAGATGCACCAGCGGAGCGAGCAACTTGAGCACCTTTGCCAGGCTTCAACTCTACACAGTGAACAACAGAACCGAGCGGAACGTTGCGCAACGGCATGGTATTACCAGGCTTGATTGCAGCGGCATTGCCAGATTCAATTTTGTCACCTACTACCAAGCCCTTGGGAGCGATAATGTAACGACGCTCACCATCTGCATACACAACCAAAGCAATGTAAGCGGTACGGTTTGGATCGTATTCAATACGTTCAACAGTTGCTGGAATACCATCTTTGTTACGACGGAAATCGACTACACGGTAATGCTGCTTGTGACCACCACCGATATGACGGGTAGTGATACGGCCAGCATTGTTACGACCACCGGTTTTTGACTTCTTTTCGAGCAAAGGTGCATATGGATCACCTTTGTACAAGTCCGGGTTAACAATGCTAACTACAAAGCGACGACCAGGCGATGTGGGTTTACGTTTTACGATTGCCATGACCTAATCCCCTTACTCGGCTGACGCAAAGTCAATTTCTTGACCTTGTGCCAATCTTACGTATGCCTTTTTCCAATCGCTTCTTTTGCCAACACCATAGCGAGTACGCTTGGTTTTGCCTTTAACATTCAGCACAGAAACACTTTCTACTTTTGTGCCAAACAACGATTGAACTGCAGCTTTGATTTCAAGCTTGTTTGCAGTGGGATTCACTTTAAACACAACTTGATTTGCAGACTCGCCTGCCGCTGCTGATTTCTCAGAAACTACGGGGCCGAGAATGATTTTGTATAAACGCTCTTGGTTCATCCCAGTATCTCCTCAAATTTTTTGAGAGCTGGCACAGTCACAACAACTTTGTCGAAACCGATCAGACTTACTGGGTCAACGCCTTGCGCATCAGAAACACCAACCTTGTACAAGTTGCGTGAAGCGAGGAATAGGTTTTCGCTGATTTCTTCAGTAACGATCAATACGTCAGTCAAGTTGTATTGAGCTAATTTTTGCACCAGAGATTTAGTCTTTGGAGCATCGATATCAAAACTCTCAACAACAATGAGACGCTCTTGACGATTCAACTCAGACAAAATGCATTGCAATGCTGCGCGATACATTTTTTTGTTCAGTTTTTGGTCATGATCACGTGGTTTTGCTGCGAATGTAGCACCACCGCCACGCCAGATTGGGCTGCGAATAGTACCAGCACGAGCACGACCAGTACCTTTTTGACGCCAAGGCTTCTTACCACCGCCAGACACTTCAGCACGAGTTAATTGCGCCTTAGTACCTTGACGAGCACCAGCCATATAAGCAACAACAGCCTGGTGAACCAAATCTTGATTAAACTCTCTACCGAAGGCAACTTCAGATACATTTACAGTACCTTGCGCGCCTGCGGGACTAACAATTTTTAATTCCATGGTCGATTCCCCTCGGATACTTAACCGTTAGTGCGCGCTTTAACAGCGGGACGTACAAATACGTCGCCACCTGGAGCACCAGGAATAGCACCCTTAACCAGAAGCAGATTGCGCTCAGCATCAACGCGGACAACTTCGAGGTTCTGAACGGTTACGCGCTCATTACCCAAGTGACCAGCCATTTTTTTGCCTTTAAATACGCGACCTGGAGTTTGACACTGACCGATAGAACCCAGTACGCGGTGCGAACGGCTGTTACCGTGAGTCGCATCTTGCATACCAAAATTCCAGCGTTTAATACCGCCAGCGAAACCTTTACCTTTGGATGTGCCAGTTACATCAATGATTTGACCTGCAGAGAAAGACTCAACAGTAATTGACGCACCAACTTCGAAAGCTTCTTGAGCATCGTTACGCAATTCGAACAAGTCACGACCTGCTTCAGCATTCGCCTTAGCAAAGTGACCAGCTTCTGATTTGGTAACACGGGAGGCACGGCGAGAACCTACAGTTACTTGCACAGCAGAGTAACCATCGGTTTCCACGCTCTTGACCTGGGTGATGCGATTGGGCTCAACCTCAATCACAGATACAGGAATGGAAACACCATCATCGGTAAAAATACGAGTCATACCGCTTTTGCGGCCGACAATACCAATCGTCATTTTACTAACCTCTATAGTGTACGGGGCTTTTACCCGCTATGGCCGCCCATTTCAGAGCGTTACACAGCTGCAAAGCACCATTGCTTTACAACCTAAACATTTACTTATTAACCGAGACTAATTTGAACCTCAACGCCTGCAGCTAGATCTAGCTTCATCAGGGCATCTACAGTTTTTTCAGTAGGCTCAACAATATCGAGCAAACGCTTGTGTGTACGTATCTCGTATTGATCACGCGCATCTTTATTAACGTGCGGAGAAATCAATACAGTAAAGCGCTCTTTACGAGTCGGCAGCGGAATTGGGCCACGAACTTGCGCACCAGTGCGCTTTGCGGTTTCAACAATTTCCTGAGTAGAAGCATCAATCAGCTTGTGATCAAAAGCTTTCAGGCGAATTCTAATGCGTTGATTCTGCATGAACCAAACTCCAATTATTTAACTTTAAAGAACACCCTCTAAGCGCTCAAAAGAGAGCCCCTCAAAAGGAGGCGCAATCTTAAAGACCTAGACCCGGGTTGTCAACAAAATGTTGACGGAAACTTGATTAATTTTTGACTAGCTCGAAAACCAACAAAAACCATCAAAACCAAAGACTTACGTCTATACCTACAAATAAAAAGGACGCCAGCATGGCGCCCTTTCTACACTTTCAAGCAATTACTGAATGATTTTAGCAACAACGCCAGCACCAACAGTACGACCACCTTCACGGATAGCGAAGCGCAAGCCTTCTTCCATCGCAATGGGGTGAATCAAGGTAACGTTCATTTGAATGTTGTCACCTGGCATTACCATTTCTACAACCTTTAAAGAATGGCGTGTGACGACCACCTTCATCTTTCGACAACACGTACACTTCTGCGACGAACTTGGTATGAGGAGTTACAGAGTTTGGCTTACACAATACTTGACCACGTTGCACGTCATCACGCTTGGTACCACGCAACAGAACACCTACGTTCTCGCCAGCACGACCTTCGTCAAGCAATTTGCGGAACATTTCAACACCGGTACAGGTAGATTTTTGAGTATCGGTAATACCGATAATTTGAATCTCTTCACCAACCTTAACAACACCACGCTCTACACGGCCAGTTACCACAGTACCGCGACCAGAGATAGAGAACACGTCTTCTACTGGCATCAGGAATGGTTGGTCGATAGCACGCACTGGCTCAGGAATGTAGGAGTCAAGAGTTTCAACAAGCTTCTTAACAGCAGAAGTTCCAAGACCGTTTTCGTCTTCGCCATTCAATGCCATCAAGGCAGAACCTGGGATGATTGGGGTATCGTCAGCCGGGAATTCATAGGTAGCCAACAGCTCACGCAATTCCATCTCAACCAATTCCAACATTTCGTTGTATTCTTCGGTACCTACGCCGCCGCAATCTGCCGCAAGCAAGTCAGCCTTGTTCAGGAATACCACGATGTAAGGGACACCTACTTGACGAGACAAGAGGATGTGTTCGCGAGTTTGTGGCATTGGGCCGTCAGTTGCGCCGCATACCAAAATCGCGCCGTCCATTTGCGCAGCACCGGTGATCATGTTTTTCACATAGTCGGCGTGGCCTGGGCAATCCACGTGTGCGTAGTGACGGTTTGGTGTGCCCACATTGACGTGGGGCTTGTTACGTTCAAATTTTTCTTTAGCCACTTTTCGATTCCTCTAAAAAGATTGAAACATGAAATTAATCAGCGTCAAAACTACCCGCTCTGTTTTTTGCAATCACGTCTTCAGCAACGTTGCGCGAAGCTTCTGAATACTTCAGAAACTCCATGGTGTAGGTTGCGCGACCTTGCGTTGCTGAACGCAGAGATGTTGCATAACCAAACATTTCAGCCAAAGGAACTTCAGCGTCAATTACTTTACCCATCGGGCTTTCATCCATACCCAGGATTAAACCGCGACGGCGATTCAAGTCGCCCACTACGTCACCCATATTAGCTTCCGGAGTAACGACTTCAACTTTCATGATGGGCTCAAGCAACACCGCACCGCCTTTTTGAGCGAGCTTTTTGGTTGCCATCGAAGCGGCGATTTTGAACGCCATTTCATTCGAGTCCACATCGTGATACGAACCGTCAAACACAGTAGCCTTCAAGCCTAGCAAGGGATAGCCAGCTAAAACACCATTCTGCATTTGCTCTGCAATACCTTTCTGGATCGCCGGAATGTATTCCTTGGGAACTACACCGCCAACCAATTCATTCACAAACTCCAAACCTTCAGCACCTTCATCAGCGCCTGGCTCAAAGCGAATCCAGCAATGACCATATTGGCCGCGACCACCAGACTGCCGAACAAACTTACCTTCAATTTCACACTTGTTGCGGATCGCTTCACGATAAGCCACTTGTGGCTTGCCAATATTAGCTTCTACACCAAATTCGCGACGCATACGGTCAACGATAATATCTAAATGCAACTCGCCCATACCACCAATAATGGTTTGGCCAGTTTCTTGATCGGTCCGAACCCTGAAAGAAGGATCTTCTTGAGCCAACTTGCCCAAGGCAACACCCATTTTTTCCTGATCGACCTTGGTTTTTGGCTCTACCGCAACATGAATTACCGGTTCTGGGAACTCCATACGCTCAAGGATAATCACATTATCCAGCGCGCATAAGGTGTCGCCGGTGGTGCAATCTTTAAAGCCAATACCTGCCGCAATATCGCCAGCCAATACCTCTTTAATTTCTTCGCGCTGGTTCGCATGCATTTGCACCATACGGCCCACACGCTCTTTCTTACCTTTTACCGAATTCAGAACAGTGTCGCCGGTTTGCAAGGTACCGGAATAAACACGGAAGAAGGTCAAGGTGCCCACAAAGGGGTCAGTAGCAATTTTAAATGCTAAAGCAGCAAACGGCTCACTGTCAGAGGCTTCACGATGAGCAACAGTCTCACCATCTTCCAACACACCATCAATTGCTTTAACTTCGGTCGGCGCCGGCAAATAATCAACAACAGCATCAAGCATTGCTTGCACACCCTTGTTCTTAAAAGCAGAACCGCCAATAACCGGAATAATTTCGTTCGCCAAGGTACGAGCACGAATGCCGGCTTTAATTTCTTCTTCGGTCAACTCTTCGCCGCCGAGATATTTATCCATCAACTCATCGCTGGATTCAGCGGCAGACTCAATCAGAAACTCGCGCATTTTTTGGCATTGTTCGAGCAAGTCCGCAGGAATCGGCTCGTAATTGAACGTCATCCCCTGATCAGCTTCATTCCAGATGATCGCGCGCATTTTGACGAGATCAACAACGCCCTTGAAGTTTTCTTCTGACCCAATTGTCATTTGCAGCGGAACGGCTTTAGCACCCAAACGGGTTTTCAGCTGTTCAACGACGCGCAAATAATCTGCACCAGTGCGATCCATTTTATTAACGAAGACCAGACGTGGCACTTCGTATTTGTTGGCTTGACGCCATACAGTTTCAGTTTGTGGCTGAACGCCTGATGATCCGCATAGGACCACCACAGCACCATCGAGTACGCGCAATGAACGCTCTACTTCGATGGTAAAATCTACGTGTCCGGGAGTATCAATAACGTTAATGCGATGCTCGTCGAACTGAGCACTCATGCCCTTCCAGAAAGTGGTGACCGCCGCAGAGGTAATAGTAATACCACGCTCTTGCTCTTGAACCATCCAATCTGTGGTGGCAGCGCCGTTATGCACTTCACCGATTTTGTGTGTCAATCCGGTATAAAACAATACGCGCTCGGTAGTGGTGGTTTTACCAGCATCTACATGGGCACATATACCGATATTACGGTAGCGTGAAATAGGAGTCTTGCGAGCCATGACTTTATTTCCCGAATTACAATTTGCGATTTCTCTAAAAAGCTAAAGGCAGCCGTGCTGCCTTTAGCCTTCACAAGATCATTAAAGTATGCCTACAAAAGCATCCTTTAATTAAAAGCGAAAGTGCGAGAACGCCTTGTTCGCTTCAGCCATACGGTGAACGTCTTCACGCTTTTTAACCGCGGCACCTTTACCTTGAGCAGCATCCATCAACTCACCAGCCAAACGTGCTGGCATTGATTTCTCACCGCGCTTACGCGAGTAATCCACCAACCAACGCATAGCCAATGCAGTACGGCGAGATGCACGCACTTCTACTGGCACTTGATAAGTCGCACCACCTACACGGCGAGCTTTAACCTCAACCAGCGGAGCGATGTTTTCAAGAGCTTCGTCAAACACTTCAAGTGGATCACGATTCAATTTGGTTTTAACAATATCCATAGCGCCGTAAATAATACGTTCTGCTACAGATTTCTTACCACTGATCATCACGTGGTTCATAAACTTTGCCAGAGTAACATTACCAAATTTTGGATCTGGTATCGTTTCGCGTTTGGCGACAACTCTTCTTCTTGGCATATCAAAAGCCTCTTCTTCAGGAAATTTCTAAGACGACATCAAAGCCTTAAGACTTTGAGAATGCGCTTAGCCTTACTCGGTTAAACCGAAAACCTATTCGTCACTGCGAATAGCGTTGGCATGTGAATGCCATCCGCTATTACTTAGGACGTTTAGCACCGTATTTAGAACGACCCTGTCTACGCTTGGCAACACCAGAAGTATCCAGTGAACCGCGTACAGTGTGGTAACGAACACCTGGCAAGTCTTTAACACGACCACCACGAATCAGTACAACACTATGCTCTTGCAAGTTATGGCCTTCACCGCCGATATACGAAGACACTTCGAAGCCATTAGTTAAACGAACACGGCACACTTTACGTAATGCTGAGTTTGGCTTTTTAGGTGTAGTGGTATATACGCGAGTGCAAACACCGCGTTTTTGCGGGTTACCTTGCAGAGCAGGAACATCGCTCTTATCTACGATTAGTTTTCTCGGCTTACGAACCAACTGGTTGATCGTCGGCATGAAAACAAACTCCACAAATAATATGTCTTCTTTAAGGAAGACCGGATTTAAAGAAAGCGGCTTTTTTTAACTAACTATAATTTTGACGAACTATAAAAAGTTAAGAAAAAAGTACTACTTCCCACTTGGAAAAGTGGGTGGCGCATTGTAAAGAGGTCACCCACCATCGTCAAGGAGAGCTGAACGCAAATACCTTTAAAAACCGCTGAAAAAATAGGGCTGGCAAGAGCCAGCCCTATTTTCCAACGAGTTGTTACAGAAAAGCTATCAACCCTCCTATTCAAATATTGATTCAATCTGCCAAATTGAATCGAACTCAATCCAACCCTTAATTAGAGCTGGATCTTAATGCTTCCGTTAATGCTGCTTCGACGTCTTCTGCACTCACACCACCACCGAAGTCATGGTTTTGCGCTTCTTCACGACGACGCTTACGATCTGCGTGATAGGCCAAGCCGGTACCGGCTGGAATCAAGCGACCCACTACTACGTTTTCTTTCAAGCCGCGCAAGCTGTCTTTCTTGCCAGTTACAGCCGCTTCGGTCAATACGCGAGTTGTTTCCTGGAAAGATGCTGCCGAAATAAAGGACTCGGTCGCCAAAGATGCCTTGGTAATACCGAGCAATTGACGCTCGTATTGTGCCGGTTGACGATCCTCTGAGCGCAGCTTTTCGTTTTCTTCAAGCACGTTAGTAAATTCAACTTGCTCACCTTTAACGAAGGTTGAGTCACCCATGGTGGTGATTTCAACTTTGCGCAGCATTTGACGAACGATAGTTTCGATATGCTTATCGTTAATCTTCACGCCCTGCAGACGGTAAACGTCCTGGATTTCGTTGGTAATATAACGAGCCAGCGCCTCAACACCTTGCAAACGCAAAATATCGTGCGGATTGCTTGGGCCGTCAGATACAACCTCACCTTTAGCAACCATTTCACCTTCGAACACAGTCAATTGACGATGTTTAGGGATAAGCACTTCGTAGTGAGTTGAACCATCATCCAAAACCTGACCATCAGTTGGGGTGATAATCAAACGACGCTTACCTTTGGTCTCTTTACCAAAGCTCACAGTACCGCTGATTTCAGCCAAAATTGACGGCTCTTTTGGACGACGGGCTTCAAACAAGTCAGCAACGCGCGGCAAACCACCGGTGATGTCACGAGTCTTCGACCCTTCTTGTGGGATACGCGCAATAATATCGCCCACGTTGATGATGTCGCTGTTGTTAATACTTAAAATCGCTTTGGCTGGAAGCATGTAGTGCGCAGGTACATTAGTGTTCGCAAGGAACAGTTCTTTACCTTTTGCATCAACCAAAGTTACCGCTGGACGCAAGTCTTTACCAGCAGATGGACGCTCAGCCGGATCGAGAATTTCTATAGAGCTCAAACCAGTCAATTCGTCTGTTTGACGACGAATAGAAAGACCGTCTTCCATACCAGAGAATGCAACAGTACCCGCCACTTCAGAAACGATTGGGTGAGTATGCGGATCCCATTTCGCAATAACCTGGCCGCCTTTAACAGCTTCGCCATCTTTAACGGTGATCAAGGCGCCGTAAGGAATCTTATAACGCTCACGCTCACGACCAGTAGTTGCATCCGCAACGGCCAATTCACCTGACCGCGATACTGCAACCAGGTTACCGGCAGGATTGCTAACAACTTTCACGTTAACCAAACGCACCACACCTTCTTGCTTAATTTGTACGCTATCTGCAGCTGACGCTCTTGATGCCGCACCACCGATGTGGAAGGTACGCATGGTCAACTGGGTACCCGGCTCACCGATGGATTGCGCCGCGATAACACCAACAGCTTCACCTTCGTTAACACGGTGACCACGAGCCAAATCACGGCCGTAACACATAGAACACATGCCGTTGCGCGCATCACAAGTGATTGGCGAACGCACGAGAACTTCGTCGATACCCATGGATTCAACACGCTCGACCCAAGCTTCGTCGATCATAGTGCCCGCAGGAACCAGAATCTCGTCGCTGCCTGGACGAATAACATCTCGCGCCATTACACGACCAAGGATACGGTCGCCCAATGATTCAATAACATCACCACCTTCAATAACCGGTGACATGGTCAAGCCTTCGTCGGTACCACAGTCAACCATGGTCACAACTAAATCTTGCGCAACGTCTACCAAACGACGAGTCAAGTAACCCGAGTTTGCGGTTTTCAACGCGGTATCCGCCAAACCTTTACGCGCACCGTGCGTTGAAATGAAGTACTGGAGTACGTTCAAGCCTTCGCGGAAGTTTGCTTTAATGGGGGTCTCGATGATCGAACCATCAGGACGCGCCATCAAACCACGCATACCAGCCAACTGACGAATCTGGGCGGGCGAACCACGCGCACCTGAGTCGGCATACATAAATACAGAGTTGAAAGAAGGCTGACGCTCTTCTACACCATCACGATTAATTACCGCTTCAGTAGAGATACCTTCCATCATCGCTTTAGCCACCAAGTCATTGGCACGAGACCAAATATCGATAACCTTGTTGTATTTTTCGCCTTGTGTTACCAAACCTGAAGCGTATTGAGTTTCGATCTCTTTCACTTCAGCGTCGGCACGGGCGATGATTTCAGCTTTAGCCGCTGGAATCGTAAAGTCGTTTACGCCGATAGATGACCCTGAACGAGTGGAGAACTCATAACCGGTATACATCAAACGGTCAGCAAAAATTACGGTCGCTTTCAAGCCTACTACGCGATAGCAGTAATTGATTGCAGCCGAAATTGCCTTTTTAACCATTGGGCGGTGAATCATTTCTAACGGCATGCCTGGAGGGCAAATATCCCAAAGAAGCGTACGGCCAACAGTGGTATTAACAATCTTGGTTTCTGAAGTTCTTTCGCCTTCAGCACCAATCAACGTCTCAGTCAAACGCACTTTAATACGCGCCTGCAGGTCAACTTGCTTGGAGTAATAAGCACGTGAAACTTCAGCGATATCCGCAAACACCATGTTTTCGCCTTTAGCGTTAACACGGTCACGAGTCATCCAGTACAAGCCCAATACCACGTCCTGAGAAGGCACGATTACGGGTTCACCTGATGCTGGAGACAGGATGTTATTGGTAGACATCATCAATGCACGGGCTTCCAACTGAGCTTCAATAGTCAGCGGAACGTGAACTGCCATTTGGTCGCCGTCGAAGTCGGCGTTGTACGCAGAACAAACGAGAGGGTGCAATTGGATTGCTTTACCTTCAATCAACACAGGCTCAAACGCCTGGATACCAAGACGGTGAAGAGTTGGTGCACGGTTCAATAATACCGGGTGTTCGCGGATTACTTCGTCCAGGATATCCCAAACGACAGCTTCTTCACGCTCAACCATTTTCTTGGCAGCTTTGATAGTGGTAGCTAAACCGCGCAATTCTAGCTTGCTGAAAATAAACGGCTTGAACAATTCAAGAGCCATTTTCTTCGGCAGACCGCACTGATGCAGACGCAAAGTTGGACCAACCACAATTACCGAACGGCCAGAGTAGTCAACGCGCTTACCAAGCAAATTCTGACGGAAACGACCTTGCTTACCTTTGATCATGTCAGCCAAAGATTTCAACGGACGCTTGTTAGAACCAGTAATCGCACGACCGCGACGGCCGTTATCGAGTAAGGCATCCACAGACTCTTGCAACATACGCTTTTCGTTGCGCACGATGATGTCCGGAGCACTCAAGTCCAACAGACGCTTCAAGCGGTTGTTACGGTTGATAACGCGACGGTACAAATCGTTCAAATCAGAGGTCGCAAAACGACCGCCATCCAGTGGAACCAATGGACGCAAATCTGGCGGCAATACTGGTAATACTTCCATCACCATCCACTCAGGCTTGTTGCCAGAGAAATGGAAGGCTTCCAAGAGTTTCAAACGCTTGGAGTATTTCTTGATTTTGGTTTCGCTGGTTGTATTTGGAATCTCTTCACGCAAACGTTGAACTTCTGATTCCAAATCGATGCCGCGCATCAGAGCCTGAATCGCTTCAGCACCCATTTTGGCTTCGAACTCGTCACCGAATTCTTCCATGGCGTCAAAGTATTGCTCGTCAGTCAGCAATTGAGCGCGCTCAAGCGTGGTCATACCAGGCTCGGTCACAACGTAGCTTTCAAAGTAAAGTACGCGTTCAATGTCACGCAAAGTCATGTCTAACAACAAACCAATACGGCTCGGAAGTGACTTCAAAAACCAAATGTGCGCAACCGGGCTCGCCAATTCGATGTGGCCCATACGCTCACGGCGAACTTTCGCCAAGGTAACTTCTACTCCGCACTTTTCACAGATAATACCGCGGTGCTTCATGCGCTTATATTTACCACACAAGCATTCGTAATCTTTTACTGGACCAAAAATCTTGGCACAGAACAGACCTTCACGCTCAGGCTTGAAGGTACGGTAGTTGATGGTTTCCGGCTTTTTAACTTCGCCAAATGACCATGAACGAATCATTTCAGGTGATGCAAGGCTGATGCGGATTGCGTCGAACTCTTCGACTTGTCCCTGGGACTTCAACAGATTCAATAAGTCTTTCAAGGCAATTTCTCCAGTATGCTCCGATGGGTATCGATGAGCGTCGTTAACTTCTTATCACATATGGGCTGTATCAAAGCGAGGACAAATCACTGCCCTCGCGGACTTGCAAACAAGGCGATTACTCGTCCTGTTCAAGCTCCATATTGATACCCAAAGAGCGGATTTCTTTAACCAATACGTTGAAGGATTCTGGCATTCCAGGCTCCATACGGTGATCGCCGTCCACAATGTTTTTATACATTTTGGTACGACCCGCAACGTCATCCGACTTAACCGTAAGCATTTCTTGCAAGGTGTAGGCGGCACCGTAAGCTTCCAGTGCCCACACTTCCATCTCTCCGAAGCGTTGACCACCGAATTGGGCCTTACCACCTAACGGTTGTTGCGTAACCAGACTGTACGAACCGGTAGAACGGGCGTGCATTTTGTCGTCGACCAAGTGGTTCAACTTCAGCATGTACATGTAACCTACAGTTACTGGACGCGTGAATTGATCGCCAGTACGGCCATCGAACAAGGTGGTTTGACCGGTATCTGACAATCCTGCCAAGCGTAACAAGGCTTTGATTTCGTGCTCTTTAGCACCGTCAAATACTGGGGTAGCCATAGGCACACCGCCAATCAGGTTGTTAGCTAGGTCGAGAATCTCTTTATCGCTAAAGGATTTCAGATCTTCTTTCGCCGCTACATCGCCAGTTTCGTTGTAAATTTCTTCAAGGAACGCACGAACCTCAGCAACTGCTTTTTGTTCTTCAAGCAATTTGTTGATTTTTACACCCAAGCCTTTTGCAGCCATACCCAAGTGCATTTCCAGCACCTGACCCACGTTCATACGTGAAGGTACGCCGAGCGGGTTGAGGACGATATCCACAGTCTCGCCGTTTTGGTCGTAAGGCATATCTTCAACCGGCATAATTACCGAGATAACCCCTTTGTTACCATGACGACCAGCCATCTTGTCACCTGGTTGAATACGACGCTTGATGGCGAGGTAAACCTTAACGATTTTCAGCACGCCTGGCGCCAAATCATCACCGGTTGACAGTTTGCGCTTCTTGTCTTCAAAGCGCTCGTCGAGGATCTTGCGACGCTCAGCCAACTGCTCTTCTGCACGGTCGATCTGCTCGTTGAGCACATCGTCGTTCATACGAATTTTGAACCATTGATCTTTCTCAACGGTGTCCAACAATTCGTTGGTCAAGGTATCGCCTTTTTTCAGGCCTTTGCCTGAAGCAACAACTTGGCCGAGCAAGGCAGCGCGCAGACGCTCAAGCGTTGCGGCTTCCATGATGCGGAACTCTTCGTTGAGGTTCTTGCGAACTTCGTCGAGTTGCGACTTTTCAATTTCCAAGCTGCGTTGATCTTTCTCAAGACCATCGCGGGTGAAGACTTGTACGTCGATAACAGTACCTTTGGTGCTCGATGGAACACGCAAAGAAGTATCTTTAACGTCAGATGCCTTCTCACCGAAGATTGCACGTAACAACTTCTCTTCTGGAGTCAGTTGGGTTTCGCCTTTTGGCGTTACTTTACCAACCAGAATGTCGCCGCCAACAACTTCAGCACCGATATAAACGATACCTGATTCATCCAATTTACCGAGTGCACTTTCGCCCACGTTCGGGATATCAGCGGTGATTTCTTCGCTGCCCAACTTGGTGTCACGAGCAATACAGGTCAATTCTTGAATATGAATCGTGGTAAAACGATCTTCTTGTACAACGCGCTCAGATACCAAAATGGAGTCTTCGAAGTTGTAACCGTTCCACGGCATAAACGCGATGCGCATGTTTTGGCCAAGTGCCAATTCACCCATATCCACTGACGGACCGTCAGCAAGAATGTCGCCGCGCGATACGATGTCACCAATATTTACGATTGGACGCTGGTTAATGCAGGTGTTCTGGTTCGAACGGGTGTATTTAGTCAGGTTGTAAATATCTACGCCTGCATCACCGGCTTGAACCTCAGCATCGTGAACTTTGATTACGATACGGCCAGCATCAACTTTATCAACTACGCCGCCATGCTTGGCAACCACACATACACCTGAGTCGTGCGCTACATTGCGCTCCATACCCGTACCAACCAGCGGCTTTTGAGAGCGCAAAGTTGGAACGGCTTGACGCTGCATGTTTGAACCCATCAATGCGCGGTTCGCATCGTCGTGCTCAAGGAACGGAATCAAGGAAGCAGCAACTGATACAACCTGGCGTGCAGACACGTCCATATATTGCACATCAGATGGCGCCTTCAAGGCGAATTCGTTCAAGTGACGAACCGACACTAACTCTTCAGTCAGATTGCCTTTATCGTCCAAAGTTGCCGATGCCTGAGCGATAACGTAATCAGATTCGTTAATCGCTGACAGGAAATCGATTTCGTTGGTCACTTTGCCGTTATTAACGCGACGATATGGGCTCTCAAGGAAACCATAGTGGTTAGTGCGGGCATAAGTTGCCAAGGAGTTGATCAAACCAATGTTCGGACCTTCAGGAGTTTCGATTGGGCAAACGCGACCATAGTGAGTCGGGTGTACGTCACGAACTTCGAAGCCGGCACGTTCACGTGTCAGACCGCCTGGGCCGAGTGCAGAAACACGACGCTTGTGCGTGATTTCTGACAATGGGTTGTTTTGATCCATGAATTGTGAAAGCTGGGAAGAACCAAAGAATTCTTTCACCGCTGCAGCCACTGGCTTGGCGTTAATCAAATCTTGCGGCATCAAACCTTCGCTTTCTGCCATAGAAAGGCGTTCTTTAACAGCACGCTCAACACGGACTAAACCAACACGGAATTGGTTTTCTGCCATCTCACCAACAGAACGTACACGACGGTTACCCAAGTGATCGATGTCATCCACTACGCCTTTACCATTACGGATGGCGATCAGGGTTTTCATTACATCAACGATATCGGTATTCGACAAAGTGCCTTCGCCAGTTTCGGCTTCACGGCCCAGACGACGGTTAAACTTCATGCGACCTACAGCTGATAAGTCGTAACGCTCTTGCGAGAAGAACAGGTTTTGGAACAAAGCTTCTGCCGATTCTTTGGTTGGCGGCTCGCCTGGGCGCATCATGCGGTAGATTTCTACCAAGGATTCCAATGCTGTACGAGTCGGGTCAACACGCAAGGTTTCTGACATAAATGGACCGCAGTCCAATTCGTTGGTGTAAAGAGTTTCAATTTTCTCTGCGCCAGCGGTTGCCAGTTTTGCCAATACATCAACGGTGATTTCAGTATTACATTCAAACAGCATTTCGCCGGTACGAGTATCAATCACGTCTTTCGCCAATGAACGGCCAAGCAAATATTCAGACGGAACTTCTAATTGCGTTACTTCGGCTTTTTCTAACAGACGAATATGGCGCGCCGTGATACGACGACCTTCTTCAATCAGGATGTTGCCTTTGCCATCTTTAATATCAAAAGTGGCTACATCACCACGTAAGCGCGATGGCACAACATCATGGATAAACTGGCCATTTTCGCCCACAGAAAAGCTGCTGGTTTCAAAGAACATTTCCAGCATTTGTTGCGAACTGAAGCCTAGTGCGCGCAACAAAATAGTGGCTGGCAATTTACGGCGACGGTCGATACGTACGTACAACAGGTCTTTCGGGTCGAATTCGAAATCCAACCATGAACCACGGTAAGGAATAATACGGGCAGAGTACAGGAGCTTACCTGATGAATGAGTCTTGCCCTTGTCGTGATCGAAGAACACACCAGGAGAACGGTGCAACTGGGATACGATCACGCGCTCAGTACCATTAATAACAAAGGTACCATTGTCGGTCATGAGCGGAATTTCGCCCATGTACACTTCTTGTTCCTTAATGTCTTTAATTGCTTTGTTAGACGATTCACGATCGTAAATAATCAAGCGCACTTTAACGCGCAGAGGTACAGCGTAAGTCACGCCGCGCAAAATACATTCGCTTACATCGAACGCAGCTTTGCCGAGGTTGTAGCTTACATATTCAAGGGCAGCATTGCCGGAATAGCTAACGATAGGAAATACAGAGCGAAACGCTGCATGCAAACCCATATCTTCACGTTTGCCGGGAGCATTGTCTGCCTGGGTAAATTTTCTGTAGGAGTCCAGCTGAATTGCCAGCAGGTAAGGCACATCCATCACGTGCGGCAACTTGCCAAAATCCTTGCGGATACGTTTTTTCTCAGTATATGAGTAAGCCATCTGTATTCCCCAGCTTGTTCGCGGATCGGGCTTGATCAGCCATTGAAACAACTACTATTAACGACAGTTATCTCTACTTTAAACTCAATAAACGTTAATACAATTCAACGTTGGTGCCAGTAGCACACGCGGTTTTACCGCTCGCCATCCATTGCCTACTTTTACTTGATTGCGACACATATTCCGTAAACAGAAAAAGGCTGGCAGGCAAATGCCCACCAGCCTCGTGTCCAATTTCGCAAAAGGACCTGATGCATCAGCAGAATTATTTCAATTCTACGATAGCGCCAGCTTCTTCCAATTTTGCTTTAGCAGCAGCTGCGTCGGCCTTAGAAGCGCCTTCTTTAACTGCTTTTGGTGCCGCTTCAACCAAGTCTTTAGCTTCTTTCAAGCCCAAACCAGTCAATTCACGCACTGCTTTAATTACGTTAACCTTCTTGTCACCAATAGAAGACAGAATTACGTCGAATTCTGTTTGCTCTTCTGCAACTGCTGCTGGGCCAGCAGCTGGGCCAGCAGCTACAGCAGCAGCGCTAACACCAAACTTTTCTTCCATTGCAGATACCAATTCAACAACTTCTTTAACAGAAAGTTCTGAAATGGCATTGATGATATCTTCTTTAGTCAGAGACATGTCTCAATTCCTAATTTAGGGAGCTTGTTGCTCAATTAATCTAGATAAAGCTGTAATCGAAGTGATTATGCAGCTTGTTGTTCTTTTTGCTCAGCGATGGCCGCAATAGTGCGAACCAATTTGCCAGCAGCTGCTTCTTTCATTGTACGTAGCAAGCGAGCAATAGCTTCGTCGTAGGTTGGCAATGCAGCCAATACAGCGATGTTTATTTGTTCACCTTCAAAAGCGGCAGCTTTCAATTCAAACTTGTCGTTTTCTTTCGCGAAGTCCTGAAGGATGCGTGCACCTGCTCCTGGATGTTCGTTTGAGAAAGCGATCAAAGTTGGACCTACGAAACTGTCAGCGAGACATTCGTAAGCTGTGCCTTGTACAGCGCGACGGGCCAATGTGTTGCGGACGACTTGAACCCAAACGCCTGCTTCACGAGCCTGCTTGCGCAGAGCGGTCATTTTACCTACGGTAACGCCACGAGAATCGGCAATTACTGCAGACAACGCACTCTTAGCAGCTTCATGGACTTCAGCGACAATCGCTTTCTTACCATCAAGTCCTAGTGCCACGGGATTTCTCCTGTTGTGATAACCCTAAGGTTATCGTTGTCTATAAGTTTTAAACTGATGCTTAAAACCCTAATTCGGTGATTTCATTCAAGCACTTGCCAAAACAAGTGCTGAGCTGGGCCACCATCTGCGTAGGCTTGTTGGATTAAGTCACTTAGCTGAGAACAACTAGCGACGCCTACGGTCTTTGACGGCCCGCCTTGCGTTAAGCAGGCGAACCCCAAAGTTCGTTTTCTCAGCGGATTAAACCACCAGAGACGATTGATCAATAACCAAACCTGGACCCATAGTGGTACTCAGGGCAACACGCTTAAGGTAAACACCTTTAGAGGTTGATGGTTTTGATTTTTTCAAATCAGCTAAAAGCGCTTCCAGGTTTTCTTTGATTGCAACAACATCAAAAGAAATTTTTCCGATACCACCGTGAATAATGCCGCCTTTCTCAGCGCGGTAACGCACTTGACCAGCCTTAGCATTTTTAACAGCAGTAACAACGTCTGGAGTTACAGTGCCAGTTTTTGGGTTAGGCATAAGGCCACGTGGACCGAGCACTTGACCCAATTGACCTACAACGCGCATTGCATCTGGACTTGCAATAACTACGTCGAAGTCCATACGACCAGCTTTAATTTCAGCAGCCAATTCGTCCATACCTACCAATTCAGCACCAGCAGCCTTAGCGGCTTCAGCGTTAGCGCCTTGCGTAAATACAGCTACACGAACGTCTTTACCGTTGCCGTGTGGCAAGGTAGTCGCGCCGCGTACTGACTGATCAGATTTACGTGGATCAATACCGAGGTTAATAGAAACATCAAAAGTTTCTGCAAACTTAACGGTTGATAATTCTTTCAAAAGAGCAACGGCTTCTTCGATAGAGTATTGCTTGCTGCCATCAACTTTTTCATTGATTGCGCGTTGACGCTTAGTCAATTTAGCCATGTTATACGCCCTCTACTTCAAGACCCATTGAACGAGCAGAACCCGCAATGGTACGTACAGCTGCATCAAGACTTGCTGCAGTCAAGTCAGCTTGTTTGGTGTTAGCGATTTCTTCCAATTGAGCACGAGTTACTGTGCCAACTTTTTGAGTGTTTGGACGGCCGCTACCACTTTTGATGCCTGCAGCTTTCTTCAGCAAGAAAGAAGCTGGAGGAGTTTTCATCACGAAAGTGAAGCTACGATCACTGTATACACTGATGATCACTGGAACTGGTGAGCCAACTTCCAAACCTTGGGTTTGAGCATTGAATGCTTTACAGAATTCCATGATATTCACACCGTGTTGACCCAATGCTGGACCAACTGGTGGAGATGGGTTTGCTTTGCCCGCTGCAACTTGCAGTTTAACGTAGGCGGTTACCTTCTTTGCCATTGTAGTACTCCCCTTTGGGTGTTAGCGCCTCCAAGATACCGGCTAAGTATCTCTTCTTTGGCTCCCCTCTCTATACGCGCTTCGTCGAAATAACAGCTGCAAACGCTAGAGATGCGAAAACCCCTCTCTGCAAAAAAGCAAAGAGGGGCAATAAAAATTATCTTTAGGTCTTTTCTACTTGACCAAATTCGAGCTCGACCGGCGTTGATCGACCGAAAATAAGTACCGCTACACGCAGACGATTCTTATCGTAATTAACCTCTTCAACAACCCCATTAAAGTCATTGAATGGACCATCAGTCACACGAACCATTTCACCCGGCTCAAAGATGGTTTTTGGTTTTGGTTTTTCAATCGAGTCATCAACACGGCGCAGAATAGCTTCAGCTTCTTTCTCCGTGATAGGTGCAGGCTGATCAGCCTTACCACCAATGAAACCCATAACTCTTGGAGTATCTTTCACCAAGTGCCAAGTATCATCATTGAGCTCCATTTGAACCAATACATAACCTGGAAAAAACTTTCTTTCGCTTTTACGCTTTTGGCCGCCGCGCATCTCAACCACTTCTTCAGTGGGAACCAGCACTTCGCCGAAACTTTCTTCCATGCCATGCATAGCAATGCGATCTTTAAGAGATGCAGCTACTTTTTTCTCATATCCAGAATAGGCATGAACTACGTACCAACGCTTAGCCATACTGAACCTACCCTATAATTTTAGAAGCAAAGAAACCCAAGGCTGTATCCAAAGCCCACAGCACAAGCGACATAAAGATAACCACAGCAACAACGATTAAGGTTGTTTGGTTGGTCTCTTGACGTGTTGGCCATACTACTTTACGCAACTCAATCACTGAACCTTGAACTAAAGACCAGATACCAGCGCCTTTTTCAGTGTTATATGCAACGAACAATGCAACCGCTGCGATTGCAATCAAACCTAATGCACGCAAGAAAACCGGCTGCGCAGAAAAATGAGAATTACCATAGACGCCAAGAGCAACCAATGCTGCCACTACTATCCACTTGGCAAAATCTAGGCGGTACTCTTTTTCTTCAGACTTAATATTCATAAGACGCCGAAACTCATTACGCACATTTGCAAAATTTGGCAGGCCAGGACGGGGTCGAACCGCCAACACCCGGTTTTGGAGACCGGTGCTCTACCAATTGAACTACTGGCCTGGATTTGGAGGGGCGGCACTATAGCACCGCCCGGCATTACTTACTACTGAATGATTTTGGCAACAACACCAGCACCAACAGTACGACCACCTTCACGGATAGCGAAGCGCAAGCCTTCTTCCATCGCAATGGGGTGAATCAAGGTAACGTTCATTTGAATGTTGTCACCTGGCATTACCATTTCTAC
>SEBV01000223.1 GCA_004172865.1 Gammaproteobacteria bacterium
AACTTTTGGGTTTTCATTAATAGATGGTAACTTTTTGCCATGTTACCAAAACAACTGCTGAAAGAGTACCTGACTTTCAATAAAAAGGACAGAATTGGCATTTTTGCGTTCGTAATTATCGTAGGCGGGAGCCTGCTTGCACCCAGATTATTTTCCAAACGGCAGGAGCCGCAGGCATTAAAACAGGATTCGATCTTGGTGCTGGCAATGGATACGCTACAGCAGCGCCAAACGGCAAAGAAAAGCTTCACGAAGAATCAACGGCAAGATGACTTCTATCAATACGAACCTTCACAAACCAAAAGTTTTACGGCAGGTGAACTTTTCCAGTTTGATCCGAACACTGCTTCCTTCAACGACTGGCAGCGGCTGGGGCTAAATGAAAAAACCAGTAAGACCATTCTGAAATACGTGGGCAAAGGCGGAAAATTTTACAAACCCGAAGACCTGCAAAAAATCTGGGGCATGCCGGAAGGCTTTTACGAACGGGTGAAAGATTATATAGCAATCACTCCTGTTCAACGTAATTATCCGGCTTACGACAACAACAAGCCAGGTTTTGTACGGGAAGAACGAAGGCCGATTACGGTAAACATCAACGAAGCGGATACGACAGCTTTTATTGCTCTCCCAGGAATTGGCAGCAAGCTTTCCGCAAGAATCATTTCCTTTCGGGAGAAGTTAGGTGGATTTTATTCTGTGGATCAGGTTGGCGAAACGTATGGCCTGCCAGATTCAACGTTTCAAAAGATTATCAGGTGGACTCTCGCGAATGCGATCATTGAATACAGGAATCAGCACGGCGCTTTCAAGAGTTTAGAAGAGCTGAAGAATATTGTATTGATAGACGAGGCAACTTATCAAAAAATCATGCATTACCTGGATCTCTAAAAACAGAAAAGCCCTCTTCGTGAGGGCCTTTCTGTTTATTGTCCTATAATCTACCAAATTCTTGCTCTGTTCTCCGGCTTCAAGTAAAGCTTGGCTCCTTCCTTCACATTAAACGCCGCGTAAAACGGATCGAAGTTAGAAAGCGGGCCATTCACCCGGTACATTTCCGGCGAATGCGGATCAATATTCAGGCGCATGCGCATGCTTTCATCACGATCTTTCAGCCGCCATACTTGCGCAAATCCAAGGAAGAAGCG
>SEBV01000049.1 GCA_004172865.1 Gammaproteobacteria bacterium
GCAGTCTTCTAACCGTGACCAATAGCCGGTAACCATATTTGCGTTGTGTAATGAGGAAAGAATTTCTCAGCGCAGGAATAGCGGTTGCTTTTGAACCCTGTATTGTGTTTAGAAACCGGTGTATAAAAGTTGGCGCATCATTTGCTTTTCTTATACCGGTTTTTCATAGGATATTGGATTTAAATCGGGCCACATTTCCATGTGGCCCTTTCCTTTTTTTTCTGCTATTGAAAACTGTCTTTTGCTACAAGGCTATCACCGGTTGACGGTGACTGTTAGTTGCTTTATCTGTGGCTTTGTTGATGATATCCACATGGTTTTTGTCTACCTGCGCCACCATTGCATAACCAAGGGCCGGTAATAAAACTTTTACCGTTTTTTGATGTACTTCCAGCACGGTTCCCTGCTTGTGCAGGAGAGGACCGTATATGATCTGAACCCTGTCATCCGTTTGAATCCGTGCTTTTTCAAGTCGAACATCTTTATGTAATGTCAGGAAATCTTTGATAGCGTTGATCTCATCCGTACGAATTACCGCAGGTTTACCCAGCCAGTAAACAAAGTTGAGTACGCCGGCTGTTTTGCGTACTTCTGCTTGTTCTGCAGGGGTGAGGCAAACAAATACATAGGAGGTGAACAGCGGCTCTTCGACCCATTTCTTCCGGTCGTGCCATTGCTTTAGAACCTTGTTCAAAGGGCAATAATTCTGGATACCTGATTTGGTAAGGAGCTGCGCTACTTTTTTTTCCCATCGGGGTTTGGTATAGACGGCATACCATACTGGATCTGGTGTCATACAAGTTTAGCGTTTAGGGTGTTTGTTGTCAAACTAGTTTCGTTGACAATAAAATGCGGACGTTCAGACAACAGGAGGAAGCAAAGGTTTAATGGCAACAGTTGCTTTTTTAAAAGCGGTGCCTTTAAACCGGTGCAGCACACCGGCTTAACGCCACGCTAACCGGAACCGGTAAGAAAGTCGGTTGAAGTTTCGCTGAGGTAGCTCAGCAGTAACAGGTTCGTTCACTACCTGATTCTTATTTTCGGCCACCAGCATCATACCCAGTGACTGCAGGTTGAATACCTGGCTGTCGGGATTCGCTGTTGGAAGGTTAGCATCGAAACCGGATTTGAGCACCTTTACGTTGCGGTAATTGCTAATGGTATGCGTGATGGTAACCATGTCCTCGTTTGTCACAACCGCCAGTTGGTTAAAGCGGTACATGAAATTGATCACTCCCGGGACTTTTTTAATGTCATAGAATTGATCGGGTGTGCAACGCACAAAAACATGTGAACTAAAAAGAGGGGTATGCAGCGGTTTTTCCTGTGCTTTCCACAGTGTGCTGTTATTTTGGTAGGGGCAAAAACATTGGTAACCTTTGTTGGTCAAGGCGAATACTACTTTTCTCTCACATTGCTGCTTGGTAAATACAATATACCAGCGTTCATTTTGATTCATACAGGGTTCGTTTTACATGAGTAAATCAATCCATTGACAATCATCGGTTTGATAACGGTTTTTTATCAAGCCGATCATTGTTTCTTTTCATGTAACAAAGCAAAGTGAAATGAAGAGAGGTTTTTCAGTACAACGCAGTTATTGCTGAATTGCCAGACAAAGGAATGTCTCATCATTTTCATTAGGGTTTCTCCGGACTCAATGTTGCAATAAATATACCAAGCCTGTTTGTAAGATGCAAATCGGCCATGTGACGATCGTGTATACATTGTGGACAAGAAATTGGACACAAACTGCATTTTCGGGTGACAAAGGTTAAGAATTCGCAGCACATTGGTTAAAAAAGTATTACTGCTTGTTTACCGCCCGGTTTATTTTTCGCTTTCAAATTTAGCAGATGCAATCCACTATCCTACAATTTCCAACCCTAACAGAACTGGCACTTTATGCCCGTGAGGTCGCCGGTAAAGGCTTCCAGATCAATACACAGAACCTGACATTGAAATCGAAACTTTCCGAGGAAGAGATCAAGTGTGCCCGCCAACAGTTCTGTGCAAAAACGATAGAACTGCCTTAGAATAAACAAGGGTATGGCAACCGCTGCATAGGATCAAAATTTACAGCACAACCTTGGCCGCAAAATTCAGACAGGCCAATTGGATGTCTTTTTCCGTCAGTTCGCAGATCAGGAGATTTTTCTTTGCCAGCACAACAACGTTCAGCGCATGCACACTTACTTTAAACCGCCACAAAGAAAAGATCGAATTAAATTGTAAGGTGGTCTTTAGCATATTGGTGATTTTTTACAGATACACACTTAAAATAATATCTTTTTCTCGTATTGTCTGGCTTGCTGTCTTCTAATTACGGGAGGGGGCTATTTTTTTGATTTGAGTCAATATAAATGGAGAATAGAACAAATATGTTTTGCTGCTAATGATGCGTAATAAAGTAAGATAAGTGATACACCATTTTTCACCGTTATATCGATTCCAAACCCGGTATTGATCAATCACGCATTATGCTGTTTCCAGTTTATCGCTTTTCATTAGTATGACACATTGGTTGTTGTAGTGATCATACCGGTAGTAGTGGCAACTCTTCAGCTCCCATATGCTCAATTATCTACTGTCTTTAGAATTTCAACTTTAGCAGGAACCACTAAATGGAAAAGCATGGGTCACTATTTTGTTTTTTATTCAATCAATAGGATCTTTTTGGTCAATCTTATTCTAAACGCCAGCATAAGCAAAATTATTTTTGTCGATACAAAACATATCGTAATATTGCGATTGAATAACCATGGGAGCAACAAAAGCATACGAGTTTAGTGTAAAGGAAAACCGGTTGGCCAAATATGCCAAAGCCCTGGCGCACCCGGCGAGAATTGCCATTCTGAAATTCCTGGCAAACAAAGCAGCTTGCCAGTGCGGGGACATCGTTGAAGAGATCCCCCTGTCGCAAAGCACCGTTTCGCAGCATTTAAAAGAGCTGAAGGAAGCAGGGCTGATCAAGGGAGAAATTGATGGTGCCAAAGTGTGTTACTGCATTGACGAAAAAGAGTGGAAGACGGCGCAGGCCTGGATCAATAGCCTTTTTGATAGTTACAAGGGCGGCAGCAACTGTTGCTGACCTTTTTTTGATCACATTCATCGTAATATTTCGATAACTTAAAATAACAAATACAATGGAAACACAAGACGAAGTAAAAAACATGGTAAGACAGAAATACAGCGAGATTGCCTTACAGGACAAAGACACCAATCAAAGTTCCTGTTGTGGCGCTGGCGGGTGCTCTACAGAAGTGTATAACATAATGGCCGACGATTACACCCAGCTTGAAGGGTACAATCCCGATGCTGACCTGGGTTTGGGCTGCGGCTTGCCAACACAGTTTGCCAATATTCAAAAAGGCGATGTGGTTATTGACCTGGGCAGCGGAGCCGGTAACGATGCGTTTATTGCCAGGCACGAAACCGGGGAAACTGGAAAGGTGATTGGTATTGACTTTACACCTGCCATGATTGAAAAAGCAAGACACAATGCAGACGTTCGCGGCTTCAACAACGTTGAGTTCCGGCAGGGCGATATTGAAAAGATGCCGGTTACAGCCAATACGGCTGACGTTATCGTTAGCAATTGCGTGCTGAATCTTGTTCCGAACAAAGAAGCTGTTATCAACGAGATCTACAGGGTATTAAAGCCAGGCGGGCACTTCTCGATTTCCGATATTGTTTTGGAAGGCGAACTGCCAACGGAAATTAAGGAAGCTGCTGAAATGTATGCCGG
>SEBV01000224.1 GCA_004172865.1 Gammaproteobacteria bacterium
CCGGCAATGTTTCCGTTAATAGCCGCAAGATTATTGTTGGTTTGAAGGTTGGCGAGAATACTTCCGCGGATCGTACCAACGGGAACCGGTGTATTGGTGATGAAGTTCACCACGCCGCCCAATGCATCACTTCCGTAGATAAGCGAAGCCGGCCCCTTCAATACTTCTGCACGGGCTACGCTTAATTCATCGATCTCTATGCCGTGTTCTTCGCCCCATTGTTGTCCTTCCTGCCGAACGCCATCGTTAATGACAACCACACGATTAAAACTCAGTCCGCGAATAACTGGTTTTGAAACGGCCGGCCCTGTGCTAATCTGCGAAACACCTGGCTGGCGACTCAGCAAATCAATGATGTTTGTGGCAGGGGTTTGCAGCATGTCGGCCTTGCGCATGATGCTTACCGGAACCGGTGAATTGCGAACGTTGGTAGCCTGCGCCACACCGGTAATGGTAATGCCTTGCTGCTCCCGCACTGCCGGTGCTAATGCAAAATCTTTAGTGCCGCTTTCGTTTACATCAATGTGAAGCACCGCGGTGGTAAAACCACTGAATGAAATTTCAAGAATATGGTGACCGGCCGGGATGTTTTTAAAATTGTATTCGCCCTGCGCATTCGTCATGGTTTGTGCATCGGTTACTTTACCGGTTAAGGTTAATGTGTTTTGCTGTTGGCTGTACACTGCCATAAAGCAGAACAAGCCAGCAGTCATCAATAAAACTCGCTGCATGAAAAATTTTTAAAGAAGTCTTTAATCTGGTTCTGTAGAAGTTGATCGTTACAGAGCAGAAGGAGGACCTCTTCCCTCGGTGTAAGAAGAATAAAGGGACAGCGATACCCGATGCGGATCGCTTTTTTCCGGAGCAGGATAAACAAGCCTTGCTAATTCAGATGTTGATTCGCAGGAAAGATAAGGTGCTGAAACAACCAGGTCGGAAAATCCACAATGAAAACTTTGTGGATGCACACAGGCGGCCTTTTCACCGGGATGCTCGCAGCCAACAACATCCTTGTGCCGTGCGATAAGATCATGAAAAAAGCTTTGCGGAATAGCACTGATGGTAAAAACCACCAACAGCAGACCGGCTAAAAATTTTTGTATGGTAGGCTTTCTCCGCACGAAGTCGTCTAATGACTGGGCGCAAAAGTAAAACCGATTTCGGTACAAATAAGAGAAGTGCTAAATCAAGTACA
>SEBV01000225.1 GCA_004172865.1 Gammaproteobacteria bacterium
TTCTTTCCACAAAAGTCAATTTTTTTACCCAGCTTTCCGCCCATTGTGAACAAATAGATGTGTGTAAGATTCCGGAAGATTTTTTTGGAAAGATGGGGCGGAACACAGAGCGAAACTGAACCGTTTAGAGGGTGGTTTGAGGCGAAATACGGATTGACTTTTCTAGCACAAAAAGGACAAAATGAGGCGTCGGAAAGGGATGTTAATAAAATTTATGGACCAGAAGCTAATGCTACTATGGGGGGTTGCTTGCAATCTCGCTTTGTTCGCTACTGATCTAAATTGCTTTTTCGACAATTGTTTAAATACAGTTTTGCATAAACCACCCGGTGATTTACAGAAAAACATTTCCTAAACTCGCCCCTCCAGGGAGGGATGGAGTTCTTAATGCAATCATTGTAAGCCTGACCTTCGTAGACATTTCTTCCCTGGAGGGGCGACCTAACGTGAAATTTTAATTGAAAGAATTGGGGTGGGTTTTACGATGCCAAGTCACTTAGGACACGAAGACCCGCAACGGCCACAACGCTTTGTGTTCTTCGTGCTCCTAAAAGCTCAGTAGAATTCCCAACCGTACAAGTGTGCGACGCAACGGAAGTTCACTAGCAGTACTAAACCCTGTCACCAAGATCCCCATCCCTGCAATCGTTATATTTGCTCCCTCTTAAACAAGACTGAATAATGACCATTTCCTATAATTGGCTTAGTGAATATCTCCCGGTAAAGCTTGATCCCGCAGGAATTATGGTACTGCCTGAAGATGTAACACCCGGCACACCGGCTGTAGATTATTTTAAACCGTACAGCGATGTTATTTACGAAATAGGCCTCACCCCCAACCGCATGGATGCCATGAGCCATTGGGGTGTAGCACGGGATGTTTGCGCTTACCTCACGCATCACGATGGCATTGACGCCAAGCCTGTGCTTCCGCAAACAGCTTTTAAAGTCGATCAATCGTTGTTGGATATCAATGTAATCGTTGAAGCCGGGGAAGCCTGCCGTCGTTATTCCGGCGTGTGCATTACCGGTGTTACCGTTGGCGAGTCGCCAAAGTGGTTGCAGGAACGTTTGAAGGCAGTAGGCGTTCGTCCCATCAACAACATTGTTGACATTACCAATTACATTCAGCACGAAACTGGCCAGCCGTTGCATGCGTTTGATTACGATGCCATCAAAGACAAAACAGTGGTTGCCGGTGTTTTTGGCGGCTTGCACAGCGGCGTAATGAAGAACACGAAAAATATTTTCCTGGAAAGCGCCTGGTTCAATCCAACCTTCATTCGCAAAACATCGTTCCGCCACGGCTTGCGTACCGATGCGGCCACCCGTTTTGAAAAAGGCATTGATATTTCAAACACCGTTAATGTAGCAAAGCGAGCCGCGATGCTCATTAAAGAAATCGCCGGAGGTTACATTGCTTCTGATGTGATTGATGTGTATCCTTCGCAGGAACCAAAAAAAGAAGTAACGCTGACATATGCTTTCTTAAAGAAATTGAGTGGCAAAGCCTATCCGCCGGCTGCCGTGCGGGCTATATTGGAAAGCCTGCAGTTTGTAGTGTCAAAAGAAGATGAGAATGGATTGACCTTGCAGGTGCCTTACCACAAGCCTGATGTTTC
>SEBV01000226.1 GCA_004172865.1 Gammaproteobacteria bacterium
GCCTGGTATCTCAACCGCTGGTTGCAAAAAGTTATTCAACCACGGCGTTCATTCGGACAATTTCTCCTTTACATGTTTCTCTGCTTTGCATTGGTTTTCGCCTACACGTTTTTAATCACCACGATCATTTTCAAGTTGTTTCCACCGCCAATGAGATAAGCCTTATTTTTACGGCCATAACCCTCAATCAATTTTGTTTATGTCAAATAATCTTTTAGCCGGGAAAAAAGGAATCATTTTCGGCGCACTGGATGAAAAATCAATCGCCTGGAAAACAGCGCTTGCCTGTCACGCACAAGGGGCGCAACTTGTTCTGACCAACGCACCGGTGGCACTTCGTATGGGCGAAATCAACAAGCTGGCAGAAACTGTGAATGCTCCCGTGATTGGCGCTGATGTGACCAACATGGACGACCTGAAAAAATTGTTTGAAGAAGCCCAGGCGCACTTTGGCGGAAAGATTGATTTTATTCTTCATTCCATCGGCATGAGCCTGAACGTTCGCAAGGGCAAGCATTACACAGAAATTGATTATGAGTGGAATAAAAAAACACTGGATATCTCTTCCATGAGCCTTCACCGCGTTTTGCGCACGGCATGGGAGCGTCAAGAAAAAAGTAAGGATCAATACTATTTCGCAGTCACCAACTCGCACTACTGCAGGAAGTGGCGTAAAAGGATTCGATGCGTTTATTGACTATGCGGAAAAGATGAGTCCGTTGGGAAATGCTTCTGCCGATGATTGCGCAAACTATTGTGTGACGTTATTCTCTGACATGACCCGTTTTGTCACGATGCAGAACCTCTTCCACGATGGCGGCTTTAGCCTAACCGGTGTCAGCGAAGCGGTGGTCAACTCGATGAAAGAGCCAACTGAAGGAGCCAATACAATTGCATGATTTAACGAATATGGGCACCTTTTTAAAACGTGTTTTTCAGTATATTTTTTTTTGGATTTGTGTTTGTATTGTCATTGGTTGGATTGTCACTGCAGTACAACTGATTAATGGTGAATTCAGAAACATAAAAGCTCTTAGATTTTTCGCTTTTGTTGGATATGTGGTTACCGGGGTTTTAAT
>SEBV01000227.1 GCA_004172865.1 Gammaproteobacteria bacterium
ATTGATCGTTGGTTCTTATACGAGATTCAAAAGATCGTCAACATTGAAAAAGAATTGGAGAAATACGGCATCAATGATTTGCCGATTGACTTATTGAAGCAGGCAAAAATCCATGGCTTTAGCGATGAACAGATTGCCCGCATTGTAGGCGATGCCGAAGACGAAGACGTTTACCAAAAACGCAAAGATGCCGGCATTACCCGTGTGTACAAAATGGTGGACACCTGTAGTGCTGAATTTGAAGCAAAAACACCTTATTTCTACTCCACATTTGAAGAAGGCCACAGCAACGAAAGCAAGGTAACAGAGAAGAAAAAAATCATTGTGCTTGGTTCCGGTCCTAACCGCATTGGCCAGGGAATTGAGTTTGATTACTGCTGCGTGCACGGATTGCTCGCCATTAAAGAATGTGGCTATGAAGCCATTATGGTGAACTGCAATCCGGAAACGGTTTCTACCGACTTCGACATGGCAGACAAGCTTTATTTCGAGCCGGTTTATTGGGAGCACCTCTGGGAAATTATTGAGCATGAAAAGCCTGCCGGCGTGATTGTGCAATTAGGCGGACAAACAGCCTTAAAACTTGCCAAGCGTTTGCACGAAAAAGGCATTCCGATTATTGGTACTTCCTATGACAACATGGACATTGCTGAAGACCGCGGCCGCTTTAGCGACATGCTGAAAGAATTAAGCATTCCGTATCCGGAATACGGAGCATTCCGTATCCGGAATACGGAACTGCCTTCAGTGTAGATGATGCGATTGAAGTAGCAAATCGTGTAGGCTATCCTGTATTGGTTCGTCCAAGTTATGTATTGGGTGGACAGCGCATGCGCATTGTGATCAACGACGATGAAGTGGAGAAAGCGGTTATTTCTTTGCTGAAACATATTCCAGGTAATAAAATTCTCATTGATCATTTTCTTGACCGCTGCCAGGAAGCAGAAATCGACGGCATTTTCGACGGCGAGGATTTTCATGTAATGGGCGTGATGGAGCACATTGAGCCAGCCGGCATTCACAGTGGCGACAGTAATGCGGTGTTGCCTGCTTTCAACCTTCCACCGCTCACGGTTACAACAATGGAATATTATGCAGAAAAGATTGCAAGAGCATTGAACATTAAAGGTCTTATCAACATCCAGTTTGCCATTAAAGATGGAAAAGTGTATGTGATTGAAGCCAATCCAAGAGCTTCACGTACAACACCATTTATTGCAAAGGCTTACAACATTCCTTACCTGAATGTGGCTACCAAAGTAATGATGGGTGAAGCGAAGCTGAAAGACTTTACGTTTGAGAAAAAGTT
>SEBV01000050.1 GCA_004172865.1 Gammaproteobacteria bacterium
AAAATGATTGTAACATCAAGAAAACAGGAATCCGCAGTTTATACCATTGCGCAACTGAGCCGGCTGCAACCCAATAACTTCGATACGCTTGTTCAACAGCCTCAATTAGCTTTCTCTTTTGATTAATCTGCAGTGTTTACGAAGCGTAAAGATCGTCCTCTCCTGTGCCGAAGTTGGAGACTTTGCTGAAAGAGGAGGTTTTCGTCCGGCAACCCCCCGAAAACAAAGCTTAAATTTTGAAAGAATCTGCCTTGGCCTTCGTAATCATATTTCGCTAAAAGATATGTTCAGCAAGGCTTTCAGGGAATGACAATCGTTTACCGATAGTATTTCGAAGCGATTTTTTGTATTTACTCCTTCCCATGAAGTTTTACTTTTGTTTCAGCTTCTTTATTAGGCGAGCCAAATAAGGGAAATTCATCAGACCATAAGTTTTTATTCATATAGCAAGCAATCGTTAGATCGTCCGCTGTTTCCACAGTGGACTTTTTATTTTACCTTATTCAACCCAAACAACCGCTTTTGTATGAAATCGAAGTTTCTGCCACTCCTTCCATTAGCTATTTTACTGGTTCTTGGTTTTGCAACACCTGCCGGTTCAACTACCGCTAACCCGGCCACCATTGATGCTGCCGATACTGCCTGGATGCTTACGGCAACAGCGTTCGTTTTAATTATGACGCCGGGACTGGCTTTCTTTTATGGTGGCATGGTCAATAAAAAGAATGTGCTTTCCACCATGCTACAGAGTTTTATCAGCATGGTAATCGTTACCATGCTTTGGGTGGTGGTCGGCTTCAGCCTTTCCTTTGGCCAATCACAGGGCGGCGTTATCGGTAATCCCTCAACCTTTTTTATGATGAGGGGTGTGCTTGAAAGTAAGACGTGGACGTTGGCCGCGTCTATTCCTTTGTTGTTGTTTGCTTTTTTCCAATTGAAGTTTGCTATTATTACACCAGCCTTAATTACCGGTGCTTTTGCTGAACGCATTCGCTTTCGATCATACCTGTTATTCATTTGCCTTTTTTCCCTCTTTATTTATTGTCCCCTGGCACACGCTACCTGGCATCCGGATGGAATTTTATTTAAATACGGCGTATTGGATTTTGCCGGCGGCACCGTAGTACACATGAGTGCAGGGTGGGCTGCCCTTGCCAGTGCTTTATACATGAAACGCCGCTCCGATCCGGCACACAACCCTGCTCGTATAACGTACGTTTTGCTGGGAACGGGGCTACTTTGGTTTGGGTGGTTTGGGTTTAACGCAGGTTCGTCGTTTGGAGCAAATGCGTTGGCCACCACGGCATTAGCCACCACCACCACAGCATCGGCAGCAGCAGCATTAGCCTGGATAAGCTTTGATGTTATCCGTGGAAGAAAGCCATCCGCTATGGGTACCTGCATTGGCGTTGTGGTTGGATTAGTAGCGATTACGCCGGCTGCGGGTTTTGTTAGCATTCCTCATTCCATCATTATTGGAATTGTAAGCAGTGTTGTCAGCAATTTAGTTGTAGAATTCAGAACCAGAACTTCGGTTGACGACACGTTGGATGTCTTTCCTTGTCATGGTGTAGGTGGCATTGTTGGAATGATACTGACGGGTGTATTTGCAAGCAACAAGATAAATCCGGCTGTAGTGGATAATGGTCTGTTTTTTGGCGAAACTAAACTGTTCGTCACACACATGGTGGCGCTGGTTGGCGTTTCGGTTTTTGCCTTTGGCGGAACATTCATCCTTTTAAAAATTACCGACCTTGTTACGCCACTGAGGGTCAACAGCAATGATGAAGCAGCAGGATTAGATCTTACACAACACGGCGAAAAGTTATAAGGCTGGCCTTGGCTGGAACTGTTTTAACACTTTGTCCATTTCCTGCTGAATTTGCCTGTTATTTAAATTATTGATGCTCCCTTCATGTGTGTGTGCAAGCGGTTTTGAGGCATCAAATGAAAAGGTGCCTTTTTCCACTTCATCACCCACTTGTTTATAGGCTTCGCGAAAGGGAATACCTTTATTCACCAGGTTATTTACCGCTTCTACGGTAAACAGGTATTTGTATTTTCCATCAGCAAGAATGCCTTCTTTCACTGTTATATTGGACAACATTAACCGGCACACTTGCAAACAGGCTTTCAGTTCTTCAATGGCCGGAAAAAGAATCTCTTTGGTGAGCTGCAAATCGCGATGGTAACCAGATGGAAGGTTGTTAATGAGAAGTGTCAGTTCATTTGGAGTGGATTGAATGCGATTGCACTTAGCCCGGATCAATTCAAATACATCCGGATTCTTTTTATGCGGCATTATGCTGCTGCCCGTTGTTAATTCGGATGGGAAAGAAATGAAGCCGAAATTCTGGTTCATGTAAAGACAGCAATCCATGGATAGCTTACTCATTGTGGAAGCAATAAAACTTAACCCACTTGCCACTGCCTTTTCAGTTTTGCCTCTTGTCATTTGTGCATACACAGCATTGTGGTTAAGCGAATCAAAGTCCAGTAACTCTGTTGTTCTTATTCTGTTTAACGGAAACGAAGAACCGTATCCGGCGCCACTGCCCAACGGGTTTTTATTGGCAATTTGGTATGCCGCAGACAGCATTTCAAGATCGTCAACAAGGCTTTCGGCATAAGCCCCAAACCATAAACCAAAAGAAGAAGGCATAGCAATTTGCAAATGTGTGTAACCCGGAAGCAAAACCGCTTTGTAGTGTTCGCTTTGCTGAATGAGCAGATCAAACAATTCCTTTACTTCATCCCTGATGGCTAAAATTTCTGCCCGTAGATAAAGTTTGATATCAACGGCTACCTGGTCGTTACGACTGCGACCGCTATGAATCTTTTTGCCAATCTCTCCTATTCGCTGTGTTAATAAAAATTCAACTTGCGAATGGATGTCTTCGATGTTTTCATCAATCCTGAAGTGTGAATCCTGAATTTCCGAAGCAATTTGCTGTAAAGCTTCTACCGCAATTGCCGCTTCTTCTTTTGTCATCAGTCCCACTTCCCCCAACATAGTTACATGCGCAACAGAACCTTGCACATCGTATTTGGCTAACAGCAGGTCAAACTCTTTATCTCTGCCGACGGTGAATTTTTCAATTAGTTGCGATGTGGAGGTGCTTTCTTTTTGCCAGAGTTTCATGTCAGTAAAATTTCTAGTAGAAGAAAATTAATTGAGAACCTTTCCCAGTAGCTGAATGTAAAATTCAATTCCTTCCCTTATTTCCGAAAGAAAAATAAATTCATCGGCTGTATGGCTGCGTGCCGAGTCGCCCGGACCAATTTTCAAAGCCGGAAAAGACATCAGTGCTTTATCGGAAGTTGTGGGAGAACCGTAATACGTTTTCCCGAGTTCTATTCCTGCTTTTACGATAAGGTGATTCAATGAAATAGAAGATGACTTTAGCCGTGTACTTCTTGGAGTCACCTCGCTTTGTACATTTTCGCGGATGATCGCTACCACTTCGTCCAATGTATAAAGTTCATTGACCCGAACGTCCACAACGTATTTGCATTCTGCAGGAACGATATTGTGCGTCTTGTTTTCAGTTTCAATTGCCGTGACAGACATCCACAAGACAACCACCGGCATCGTTGCTGCCCAGGCCAAACAATTTCCCATCAACAACCTGCGGGTGAAACGGATCTTTTGTATAAGCGGAATTTGGTTTAACCGTATCGTGATGAGAGTTGAGCAGGATCGTCGGCTTCCTTTCGTCGAAATGCTTGTTTAACGCCAGCACATTATTGCCAACCCGTTTAACAATGATATCTTTTTCTGAAAGGAATTTTGCGAGGTAACCTGCCGTCCCGTCTTCTTCCTTACTGAAAGAAGGAATACGGATTAGAAATGAAAGCACTTCCACCGCATCATTGTATAATATATCAATGGAATTTGTCATTGTACAATGCTTGTGCCCGTGGTGCCGGTTAGTAAGTCCTTTAAGTCTTCAGCTTTTCCAATGATGACTTTTTTCACGCCATTTTTTAACGCTGCGAAGGCATTGTCAAGCTTTGGGATCATCCCGGCAAAAACCAGTTGTTCATTCTT
>SEBV01000004.1 GCA_004172865.1 Gammaproteobacteria bacterium
GTCGCTCAAGCATCGCACCTTCGGTGCTGGACAGTTTTTAAGTCGCGCTTTTGTGGTTTTGCTAAGCAAAAGTATTCCACAAAATCACAACTTAAAAACTGCCGCTTAGCTCGGCGTTAGAAAGGAGTAAGCATTGAGCGTGATCGGTAGAGAATTTTTACTTTCTCGGCGCTTAAACTTAGGTGCTGCTACAATATATTTTTTTTTAATGTTATCCGCAGTTTCGTACTTTGAAATTACAGGAAGAATGCTGAAAGGCGGACACATGCAAGTTCTTTTCGCATACTGCCCTGCGTTGTTTTGTGCAAGTTTTTTTGGCTATCGTTTTGCGCATTGGTATGAAATTATTGAAAACGAAAAAAATGTATTAGAAATTATCGTGGCTCCTATTTGGATAATTTTTTTATCCGTATCTTGCGCTAGTCTTTGCTGGGGTGTTTCATTTGAATTGTTTGAAAAATCAACAGGCTTTCACTTCTGGTCATATATATTTTTAGCCGTTAACTCATCATTGGTGTTTTTGCATTCTACATGGCAAGTTTTATTGTTGGGTGGCATCGCGAGCTCACTATTAATAAATTGCCTAGCAAAGTTTCTAACAAGTCGCTGAAGCACCGCGCACTGCGTGCGCTGGACAGTTTTTAAGTTGCGGTTTTGTGGTTTTGCTGCGCAAAAGTATTCCACAAAACCGCAACTTAAAAACTGCCGCTTAGCTCGGCGTTATGCAAAAAAATGGAGCAGTGTATTGTTTGAATATTTAAGTAGAAGCGGCATCCGTTGCTACTTATCAAATATTATATCTCTTGGCGTATATGGAGCTTGTTATGTTGTTGCGCGGGCCGAACAAGTTGGGAAAAAATCTAATGTTAATCGTCCAGGTTTTAAAAAGTCGGTTTTGCTAACAATTATAACGTTGGGCATTTATCCTGCTGTCATGCTATCAATTTTGGCATTTGACTTGGGTCGAGTAACGGGTACAAATGTTGGTAATAAAGTTTTACTGTTTAATGTTTTATCTTTAATAACCGCAGTTTTATCCGGCGGTCTGCTGGTTGTGGTATCTGTGCTTTTTTGGTCTTACGCCTTTCGGCAAGTTATTTTGGCAGAAAATGTAGCCCAAAAGAAAATCGAAATACTGTAGTTATCGAGCATTAGGCAAAGCGCATAACAAGTCGTTGCAGCATCAGTCGCTGCGCTCCTTGGACAGTTTTTAAGTCGCGGCTTTATGGTTTTGCTGCGCAAAAGTATTCCATAAAACCACAACTTAAAAACTGCCGCTGAACTCGGCGTTAGTTAAACATATAAATGGAATCTTTCTCGGTTCGTTGCATTTTTAAATGGGTCTCTAAAGCTGATCAAGTGCACAAGTATCTTTATGAGGAACGTATTACGCTATGGCAAGCTGAGAGTCTTGAGCAAGCCATTGAACTTGGCGAAAATGAAGCATTAGAATATTCAGACGAATCTTGTGAATTTTTGGGTTTATCTCAAGGTTATGCAATGTTTGAGCTAGTTCAAGCAAATGGTATTGAAGTATTTTCCTTGCTTAGAGAAAGCAATCTAGAACCAGAACTATATTTGAAATCGTTTTTTGAATCGGGCTCAGAACGGCAGGGCAATGTTTAATAATTGGTGTGAGTAACCAATTAATAATTGGTTCTTTAAAGTCAAAGCAAACCAACTTCAAAATCAAAGGCATACCTAACAAGTCGTTCCAGCATCACTTCGGCGCTTCGCGCCTACGTTGGACAGTTTTTAAGTTGCGGTTTTATGGTTTTGCTGCGCAAAAGTATTCCATAAAACCAACTTAAAAACTGCCGCTGAACTCGGCGTTATGCATGAAAATGGAAAATACAAATGAATTGGCCGAATGATGCAGATGGAGCTGTTTTCCGCCTATTAGTAAAGAACAATTGTGATTTTGAAAAAGAGTATGTCATAGATCTAAATTTAGATTTCGATCACTGGCCATTAACCGAAGAGGAAATATCGAATATAAAAGCATTATTTCCGAATGTCGAAATCGTAAATCCAGGGCCAGGTCAAGACATTGGTAATGGTGTCAATATTGGTTTTCTTCAATTTCAAGTTGTGAATAAACTCAGCTATGAATACATAACGGAATTACAGGCAAGTGTTACAAAAAGCATTTCAAAGTATAAAGGGTGGTGTGACTCTTGGGGTGTTGGTGGCGGTGATTAATACAAGCACTAAGTTTCGCCTCAGTGAGTTAAATGCATAACAAGTCGTTCCAGCATCGCCACTGCGTGGCTGGACAGTTTTTAAGTCGCGGCTTTATGGTTTTGCTGCGCAAAAGTATTCCATAAAACCACAACTTAAAAACTGCCGCTGAACTCGACTCGGCGTTAAATTGGTCTTTCTAAATGGGCACTAACATAACCGGATACATCGAAATTAATTCAATCAAAGAGTCTGATGAAGATATTTGGTTTGAGATTATTAAAATCGATGTTGTAGCGGAACGTAATTATGAAGTTTTTGGTAACTTGTTTGGTGTAAGGTCACAAGCTGGAGTTAATGCCTTAGCAGCGTCAAGAGGTATTCCAACGGGCACTTCCAATTCAAACAGTTTAATTTGTAAGTCTAATACATATGTTGGCCATACTTGGGCAAATTGGCGTGAGTTGAAGTTAGCTAAAAATCTAATTTACTCCAACTCTGAAATTTCTGGTTGGAACTTTATATTTGAAAGCATGGAAATCCTTTCAAAAAAGTACGGTGAAGAAAATGTTAGGTTGGTTGTCGCATTTGACAATTACGGGTGAAATTTAACAAGTCGTTGCAGCATCACTCCGGCGCTTCGCGCCTACGTTGGACAGTTTTTAAGTCGCGGCTTTATGGTTTTGCTGCGCAAAAGTATCCCATAAAACCACAACTTAAAAACTGCCGCTGAACTCGGCGTTAAGCCAAGGGAAAAATGAACAACATCTTAAATAATGTACATACGTGGTTTCTTGATAAAATTAACTATGAAGGCGAGCTTGAGTTGTTTCTTGTCGAGGGGAAAAAAGGAAAACCAGAGCAACTTAAAATACTAGGTGCAGACCTTGGTATTGCCAGCCCTGTAAACACTGCTTCGGATAGCTCGTTAGTGAAAATCACTTTTGGAAATTATGTAACTTGGCAATGTGTGAATGAGTCATTTTCGGCGTTCAGTGAATATGAAGTTGGTGAGAAAGACAGATTTTTTCAAGTTTTATCTACATCTAAATATCTAGATTATGTAAACGAAACTCATGGTTGGTATATTCATGTCATAGGCTCAGCTAAACATTTTAGAGTATGGACAGAAAACGAAGTTATTGAAGTAATTGCATTTGAAGACCCTAAAATTGAACTGGTAGAGGCTTAACAAGTCGTTGCAGCACCGCTCCGGCACTTCGTGCCTGCGCTGGACAGTTTTTAAGTCGCGGTTTTATGGTTTGCTGCGCAATTGTTTCCACAAAACCACAACTTAAAAACTGCCGCTGAACTCGGCGTTAGGCTAATAACATGAATGAACTTAATCTTTCACTGGAAGAATTAAAAGTCTTAGAGCAATATCGCAAGCTTTCCTTATCTAAGGCCAAAATAATTAACTTATATGCTGTTGAAATAATTCCTCCAGCTATTTTAGTCGTTTTGGGTCTAGTTACAGGAAGAACCATTTTTTTCATTGGTCTTATATGTATCTTGGTTTTTTATAATATTCTTAGAGTTTATCGTCAAACTTCTTACAAAGAACATTTAAAGTCAATTGCTGAAAAAATTAGTTCGTATGTTTCGGCGCATAAGGCCTAATTGGTTAAGTTTGTTTGTAGAATGTTTTTTCACTACATCGGTAGTTGTAAAGCATTAAAAATAAATGCTATTTAGTAACTTTGTGCCACTAAAAGCGTAGCCTAACAAATCGCTCAAGCATCGCGCACTTCGTGCGCTGGACAGTTTTTAAGTCGCGCTTTTGTGGTTTTGCTACGCAAAAGTATTCCACAAAATCACAACTTAAAAACTGCCGCTTAGCTCGGCGTTAGCACTAATTATGAATATCAAACTTAAAAGTAATTTAGTTTTCGCGATGGTCTTTACTAGCGCAATTGGGATGGCAGTGCTTGGCTTTTATCTAGCAAAAACTTCGTATGATTTGTGGGCGTATGGTGTGGAAAAGGAAGCTCACATTATTAAATATGAATACTCAAACTATCACGGAAAAGCAGGTAATACATATAGCTACCAAATTGAAATTGGTGGCGAAATAATCAGCAATGATTTTAAGTTAAAACTGGAGGAAGGCCGGACATACATTGTTGTAGTTCTAGGTAATAATAGTGAAATAATGCTTGGGAAAAAGTAGCCAACTTTATTTAAAACATTCGTTGCATATATGGGCAATACGTTAATGGCGTATCTATGCATTGCAATGTATTTATTCTTTATTATTTTCTTGCCTAGAGCTCTTATTGAACTTTGGCAAAAAAGAAATAACCTTTACACTTAGTTGTCTAATGCTAACAAGTCGCTCAAGCATCAGTCGCTGCGCTCCTTGGACAAGAATGTCGTCACTAAAGCCATTAAAGTCTGTTGCTCATAGCCTTGCTCATTATTTTGCAAGCACTCTAAACTATTGGGGTAATGACTATGCAATAAATCATTTGGCTAGAATTGCAAAATCAAGTAATACATCGAAAGTCGAATTGGACGTTTTAAATTCAAACGTGACACCCGAACTAGCAGAATTGGGTTTGGTTACGGAAATGGTAGTGCATCTAAAAAGCAAGCTTGAATCAATTTTAGAAAAAGAAGCTATATCTATAAGTTTATTAAGTTCAGTTAAAATTACGTATTCTTTTGACTCACCTAGTCATGATTTAATATATGAATTGCCAACATACGAGTGTGTTTCAAAAATATCAACTTTCAGTGGTAGAAAATACGAAGCATTTCTTACAGAAACTAGCAATTAAAGCTCTCTAACAAGTCGTTCCAGCATCGCACACTTCGTGCGCTGGACAGTTTTCAAGTCGCGTTTTTGTGGTTTTGCTACGCAAAAGGCTCCCACAAAACCACAACTTAAAAACTGCCGCTTAGCTCGACGTTATATTGGGCGTAAAATTTAAAATAGTCGTAAATATAAAAAGAAGTATTATGAAAAATCGTGTTATGGCATTTCTATCTGTTTCTTCAATATTGCTTTCTTTGGGGGTTCACGCCAGTGAATCCGTAGTGAAAGAATCAAAACCTATCGGTACGGCTCAATCACTATCAAAAGAAGATATTCAAAAAGGTATTGAGAATGGCTCGCTTTGCACTGACGCGAAAGGGTTAGCAAATTCTCGCGGCGCTATAATAGAACAACATGGTAAGTTCTATCGTTGCGTAAAGGCTTATGGTGAAAACTTCACTGAAAATAAAAAATTGGTTTGGGTTGAGCTGACTATGAGAAATGGCGAAGCCGTAACTGCTGACTAATTTGTATTGTGCAATTCTAAAGTGCGTAAATTCGCATTATTACTTTGGCGTAGTGGCCTCAAAAGCTAATATAACAAATCGCTCAAGCACCGCACACTTCGTGTGCTGGACAGTTTTTAAGTCGCGCTTTTGTGGTTTTGCTACGCAAAAGTATTCCACAAAATCACCACTTAAAAACTGCCGCTTAGCTCGGCTTTATGCAATGGAGAAAGCTAGAATGTGCCTCGCAGTGTATATAGGAAGTGAAATTGAGCTTAAAGAAAATGCATGGAATAAAAACGAACCTAATTTCTATATTGAAGCAGTTCCATCCGCAAATAATGTTCGTAAGCAATTTTCTACAACTCATGTCTATTACGCAGGCTCACATGAGGGCTGCGGTTGTGGCTTTTTCAAAGAAGCAAGAGAACCGGAAGAATTTGAGAATGTGCAAGAGAATTACAAAAATCTAGCGTTAACAATAAAAAATGCAGTTGAAGCTGGCAGAAAAATTCAATTATTTTCCTGCTGGGAGGGTGACCAAGCTAAACAGCCAGAAATTAAAGTTTCAATTGGTCTTTCTGAAATAGTAAATCCTGAATTTGAATTTAAAGAACTTAAGTTTCTAAATGTAGTTAGTAATGCATAACAAGTCGCTCAAGCATCGCCACTTCGTGGCTGGACAGTTTTTAAGTCGCGCTTTTGTGGTTTTGCTACGCAAAAGTATTTCACAAAAGTGCAACTTAAAATCTGCAGCTGAACTTGACGTTAGCATGGCCCAATGTAGAGATATGAACAAAACTAAAAGAGAGCGCATAAACTTTTTTATATACGCAATAATTGTTTATCCAATTTATTACATTGGAGCAATGTTTATTGCGGCAATAGTTCTATATTATCTTTTAGGATGGAACATTGCTCAGGCCAAAAATGCATTTTTAGTAACATCAATTGTAATGGGGTTAGGCTGCTACGTAATTCACTTTAAACTGTTCGCACATGCATTTTATGAGGCGTTTCTGAGAAAGTAATATTTAATGTGTTTCAATAAAAACTATTGAAGCTGCACGTTTTAAAATGCTTTCAGTAATGTAGTACACGGTATGTTTTTAAAAGCGCGCTCTTTTAAGCTGTTGCGTTAAAAAACAAAATGCTAACAAGTCGCTGCTGCATTTAAATACTCTTTGTATGTCATGCTCAATAAATCCTTTATAAAAATTTAATCAGGCTAGAAGCTATTTTATTTATCACTAATTCTTATATTTAATCTTCGTCTTCAAAAATTAATACTATGTCAATAGGGGTAGATGAATGGATATATGCTTCCATCAAAGCTAGTGAGCGCTTTTATTATTAACAATGGGTTTAGGGACTCAGGTTTAAAGAGTACTACAACAGAGAAGGCAGGCCTTACCAACTATGGTATGAATAAGGAGCTTTTGTAAACTAGTTAAAAAAATCCAAGCCTTTTTTGGGGTTCACTTCGAGAGCTTTGCAATACTCAATATATTCATAAACGTCCAATCTGCGCTCTAAAATTTCTACCTTCTGCACAAATGAATGGGGTTCATTAAGCCTTTCACCCAAGTCTCGCAAACTTAGCCCAAGTGCAAGCCTTGACTCTTTAAGCCAACTTATAAGATCTGAATACTGAGGGGAGGAAATCGCTTTTTTCATCGTACCTATTATTGGTACAATGCCTCAATGTACCCAAAATCGGTACGCCGCAACTATACATGATATATGTTAAATACTGATAATAATCCGTTGAGCTACCTTGCCGATTTGGTCCTAATTGCTTTTCTAGCGTGTCTCCAGCAAAGAGAGGCATCTATATCTCTTGCCCAATTTCATACCAGAAACTTTAGTCCGCACCCGCAACTCACTAGAGACTGTATTTGTTTTTTAATTAAGCAGGGTAGAGTAGGTGCTACGCTCGTTGGGAAGAGGAAGAGGGGAAAAGCGCGGCTTCGAGGGTTAGAGATCACTATTAAAGTATCGAGCACAGAAGTGACTAAGTTAATTGCCCATTTGAGCCAATATTTAAAATGTACACCGCTCGATAGCGGCGACTGTCAGCGGATAAAACTTTTAGATGATCAATTGAAAATCTATGAATGCGTTGAATACTGCCGTTATTATTTGGACAGGGAGGGGCTCGACTTGAAGGATGATTTCAAGCAGCTACACAAGCTTCAATTAATGATTTTAGAGTTAGCTCAAGAGCAAGTTTTTATGGTAATTTGGCGAGCAGTAAAAACTGCCTCAGAACGTGCAATCGTTAAGAATAGAAAATCGGTTTCACTCAGTGAGCTTATGGAATTAGCATACAAATATTTCATCAGCTATAGAAAACGTGACGTACAAATTGATTTTTATAGGGCACCTTACGCTGTAGTAAGTAGTACGCTAAGATCTACTTTACTTACGTTTAAATTGCCTGAAGGATAATCATTTTATTGTTTTAACATTATCAGTTTTGGGTAATGTATTGACATCTATCTCGTAGCCCTCAAAAAATGAAATCCAGTTTACACCATGTATAGCTGCCGCTTTCATGAGCGCAGAAAATGCAATCTTTAAATTCTTCTCTCGATCAAGAGCATCTGATAAAGCTAACTCCAACCCAATGATTTTCTGTTTGTCAGTCACGGTTGATGTTTTAGCTATCTTAGCTGCTATACACCGAGTTTCTTGTTGCTTTTTTTTGGCTGCTTCCTCTAAAGCGACGCGTTCTGAACACCGAGTAATAGAGGATGCATTATTTACAAGTCTCATTCGCCGTACAAGTGAACGAACCGTGATGCTAATGTCATCCGTTAGGTGCTCAGAGATGACTTGCGTTAATTCTTCGTCTATCGCTTGGGAGCTTTGCCGTCTAATATTTACTTTCATAATTAATTTCAACTTGAATTGGGCGATCCAATGCTGTTTTTCCTTTAGGGATAACTGCATCAACAAATAAGTCCTTGCCGTCCTGAAAAGGATTTGTATTAGGACGGCTATCAAGCGCCAACTGAATGCCATTTAGGATTTTTTCAGCATGCGCAAGTTGAACACTTCCATAAACCCCATGATCCTGGCTTTCCCTAATAACCTGTATAGTGTTGATGTGCCGTTGCTTTAGCTCCTCTAACATTAGTTTTGATTCCGCCCTGTTATCGGATACGTAATGAGTGCAGCCAGTGAAGCACTGAAGATGTTTGGGACATGGATTTGTTATCATATTAGCTACACATACACCATAAGGCGTTAGATGCATTGCATCTGCATGAGCAGCTAACCATTCAATTGCTTTTTCATCGCCAAATTCCAGCTGTAATTCTCTGAACGTTTTACTAATACTACCTCCAATCTGATTAGTTGCGATTTTTCCTAACAACTCAAGTGCCTTGGGCGGCATTGAATTAAGAATAGTTTCCTCTATGTTAAATTGGGCCAATGATTCAGAAACAGATCTATGATCGTATTCATAATTTTGTGCGTAACTTTTTCTACCCATTGTTTTTGCGTGAATTATATCGGACACTTTAGCGCGAATTAATTCAGTACTGCGCAAATGGCGTAACGAGTGGGAATTTAATCTACAATCTCTACCAAGATAAATTTTAAAGATATTTTCATCATTACCCTCACCATTCAAAGCTTTATCAAGATTTTGGGGCGACAATCTGCTAACAAATAAGTACCTATTCCAATCGTAGAACCAACCTGATTTGCTTTCTTTTGCCTTAGCTTTTCGTGGAAGTAAAAACAATACATCAGACGCTTTGAGAAGCACTTCAGAACCTATTGATATAGCGGGCTCGATGGTAGATAGTTTTGTTTTAAAATGGCCTATAAGTGCGGCTTCAATTTCAGATACCTTATATATTTCATTTTCGAGTGGAGATCTTTCTGTCCAAGGGATAATGCAACCGGTACCTTTTTCGTAGCGTGGCACTAAATAAGCTTTTAATATTCGTTCTCTTGGCATGTAAAGGTGGTGTCCGACACCAGCAAAAATCGCTTCTGGCGGCGCAATTGAACCAATAGCAGCACAAAAATCTTCAAGTTCAATAAACTGGCCTTGCTCAACATCATCAAACAATTGAGTATTATTACTTTTTTCATGTAAGCGCAATTTCCGGCGAAACGCCTCAGTAATTTTTTTGACTTGAGTTAAAATTTCGTCGACATGTTCCTGGAAAGAGTGGGGTACAGGTACACGTCTTGGTTCATATAACTCAGATTTATCTTGCTTCTCCGCAAAGTAATTAATATACAGAGTTTTCAGAACCTTCCCATTATTATCAATTACCACTTTCCCGTGCTGATCATATTCAATTTCCTCTGATTTCCATTCTGCTGGAATCATACAAACTTCATTGATACGAAATCCCATAATCAGCATTAGTTTGATTGCAGGAAACAAAATCTCATCGACTTGACGTTGCGGCCTTGAGGACAAAATTTCAACCAAAGCATTAAACTCCTCAGCTAAAGGGAGCTTATCTGCATTTAAACGGTCATTTAATGTCGAAATTGCAACATGCGTTTTTCTTTTTTCCAGTCCTTTAGATGGCCGTTTAACTTTGTGGATAACTGGGCAAAAATTTGAAAATAAATGAACATCAAATGGATTTTTAGCTAACTCTAAAACTCTACCTGCTAAGACTCCTGATGGCTGCAGTTCGACTGCTTTTTCATATGCATAAATAATGTCACTAATGGTGATAAGCCACGGGGATTTATTTTGTGTAGTTCCTGCCAAAAGTCTTATAGCACTAACAACAGCAAACACTAAACCAACTGAATTTCTAAGTTCAAGGCAACGCCTAGCTACCTCGGCCTTTAAAAACAAAATCCATTCATCACTCAGAAGCACAGGAGTATTGGTTGCGGTTACTGGGTAAATGGAAAAATTATTAAGATAATGTTTTAGTTTCGTTTTATTAAACGAAAGCTCATTTAAAACCCAAGCAGAACCATCATTTGAACGACCACTCATTGGATCATAATTTATATTCCAATTGAATCTAGTATTTGATAAATCGAATAGAATTTTGTATTGATCTACAAAGGTCAAGAAATTTTTATTGCTAATATTCATTTATTGAACTTCCTTTAGATTCCTTAATCTCATCTAATAATTTTTCTATAATTGCTAACGTTTCACCGAGTTTTGTAATTGGAGAAGATGCTACATTTTCATCTACTTCAACGGACTTAAAACGGTGGACTATCTCCCTCAGTTGATTAGCTAACAATGTATGCGGTAGCTCATCCATTAGCGGTAAGAATTTTGGACAGGTATGACAGGCTAGTAATGGAGAACGCTCACACAGGCTTACCTTGATGCTACACAATCCAATGCCCGGCATTAACACCCCATCTACCAATCCAGCTACCTTCGCATCTGGATTAGCTCTCTCCATTTCTTTTCTAATTATTAATCTGCCAGAAAATATGTCTGGAAGGTTCTTATAAACCTCAGATTGTCCTAGCGCTTGACTTAACACCCTCGCCATGTTCGCTGTAGCCGCCACATATGCTTGAGCTGTTTCAGTAGTGGTCTGTGTTTAGGGCTACAGATATTTCTGCGGCAGAAGCACCGCTATCCGCCATTCTTTGGGCAAAGGTATGCCTGAAGTGATAAGCAGTTTTCGACTCAAGCGTAAGGCGCGCGGTGACCTCCTTTGTGATAATCGTAAAATACAGACCTGTGTTAGCTTCAGTTGTTAAACTCAATAGGGGAGTTGACGTATATTTTTCTGGTTTTGAACATGACTTCTTGAATTCCCACCATTTTATTATGAGTAATTGCCATTTAGAGGGCAGGGCTTTTCTGAAAAAATCCTTTTTTTTGTGTTTCTGTTTTATGATTGGGACTGCAATATCATAATACTCATCCGCGTTACCAAATTTTTGTATGGATCCCACTTTCAACATGGCAAGTTGTTTTGGCCGAAGGCCAAAGGACATACACAATGCGACAATTGTTGCTTCAAGTAATCTTTTGGTATTCCCATTATTTGGCTTAGCAAGAGGTTTTGAGAAGTGCTCGATTTCCGATTCCAGATATTGATTAATTTTAAACTCTTCATAAAGACTTAATTTGTAACTGCCATTGATTGCTCTCGCATTCTTAATCACTTTTGGAACAGGCCAGTTTTTAATTTGTGCAACGTAGGTTTTTTTTAAAATTCCAAAGTTATTTTCTGCTAAAAACGCTAAGAAAATTCTAACCATTGATGCGTAATGCTCTACAGCCTTCCCGCAGTTCAACCATTCTAAAAAATTTGCTTTAAGCTCGAAGATATCTACACAACTCATATCAAAATTTATATGTTCAAAAAATGCTACCAATGAAGTGAAAGAGTCAACTGCAGCTGGTACTTTGCTGTCAAGAATATAATACGCCAAATGTATTTTGGTTGCTTTTTCTATGTATGCGGGAATTCTTGAAAATTTCAAAGCATATTTTTTTGCATCTACGGATACATCCCAAACATCGGCTTTCATGAAGTCTTTTATGACGAATTCCTCGTCCAAAACCTCATCATAATATCTAATATTTTTAGGTGGAATGGTTTTCTCAAAGTCACTGAAGTCTTTTTCACTAACATCATACTTAAGCATTTTGTACTCTCGCAAATTGCGATACTCTTTCATCAATCGATGCAATTGCAGCGGCAGAGGAGATACCATGCAGATAGAGCCTTGCATATCTGGAAGGCATGTCAGATTCTGGCGACCATCCCATAAACTCTCTCAGTTGCGACATAGAAGAATCCATATCATTTCCGCTGGATTTATAGAAAGAGGATAAAAGATTGCAAGCGGCTGTATGACGTAGATCATGCGGAGAAAGCCCGGACTTTCTAAAGTTTTCGCTCAAGACTGACTTAAAATTTTTATCTAAAGTGTTACCAATTTTTTCGATCATGTATCGAAGTTGACGCGAAGCTAGAGGCGTACCTTGATTGGAAGTAAAGATAAACGAGTTTCTTCTATTTGTTCGCCGTTGAGTGGCGAGGTAGTCATTAATTCGTACATATAAAAAATTAGGCAGAGGGACGAGTCTGTGTGAGTAGTTATTTTTAATTGATGCTATTTCTGATCTTGTATCAGCATCATTTTCAGTGGAGTAGGTGACCCTAATCCAAGTTTTATCGTTTTCACAAACAATGCTGGAAGCCGTCAATACCAAGCACTCAGAAGTCCGCAGCCCCAAAAATAGCATTAAAAAAACAAGTATTTGATTCCGTGATCGGATTCTTAGTTGAAAGGGATTTAGTGATGAGGAAGGCTCGGAAACCTCCAGTATTTTCGAAATAGCGTCAGCAGAAAGCGCCCTTATAGGAGTTGATCCGCACTTTTTTGGGGCCTTAAATTGTTTATATATATTTGCAAGTCCCTCAATATCATCAATGAGAGCCTGTGATTGTAAGTCTCGCTGAGCAGTAACCAAGGCTTGTGCAGACACTTTTGAGCTCACACTTACAACAAACTTTATGCAAGCAGACCAAACTTCTGCAGATTTACTAGGAGAAATAGCGGGATTATTTAAAATTTCGACATAAAACTGCTCAAGTATTAGTCGCAGCTTACGATAGTCCATTGTTCCGATCAGATGGTCTACCGACACGTTCAATTGAGCGGCGAAATTATAAATTAGCCATTTGTAACCTAGTATGCGAAAACTTAAAAGACCCTTATGTATCGTATTTACTGGATAAGTTAAGAAAAGCAACACCGTAGGAGCTTGCCGAAATGCCAAACTCGAAATCTACCCGTTGAGAAAAGCAACAGATCAAAATATTCCGGACATGCGCATAATGTATATTATGTTAAATTGAACATTAGCTAGCGATTAAGGTAAGTATCCCACTGCCGGTTTATGGTTTATGTAAAAATAGATTATTGCTGTATTGGCTAGCCTCATCCAAACGCCCTTATTCCTATGATTAATATCCGAAAAACTCATAAAAATATTAGCAATATGCAGGCCACTGCAATTTGCGGGTTTAAAACCCTTGATTTGTGTTCACTATGTTCAATCCATAAACATAGTGAGTAAATTGGTTTTTAAATTTGCACTTAAATGACTCATCACCGTCAGATACGCGCATTGATAAGGAACTTGCATAAATTCCACACTACCGATAACAAATCTAGCTACCCGGATTTATCGCGATAAACTTACTGTAAAGCCCGGTTTTATCAAAGGTGGCGATTTCAAAATCATATTCGCCTTTTAAATAATTAAAATAATAGGCATCGATAAAACCATCTTTGATAACTATGTTGGTGTAGTTGGTTTCAGATTTTAATTTGTAGCGTATGTCATATCCGCCAATTTCGGTGATGTCCAAGTAGTCACCATTTTCACGCGCAACTGGAACACTCCACAACAATTGCACGGCACCCTCTATATATCCTGAGGGCGTCGAGGACGCTGCGGCAGACGAATTTGAGGCTGCACTTGACGATGACTTCGAAGAAGCAGTCGACGATAAAGTGCTGGAAGATGATTTGGAAGAAAGCACTGGAGCTGACGATACACTAGATGAGGCCACCGCTTTTTCAGATGAGTCAGCGGCGACTTGTGATGTCGTAGTTTGACTTGGTTGAGTAGTAGCTCCCCCTCCACTGCTGCCGCCTGATCCACCGCCGCAAGCGGCAGTTAATAAGGGTGCAACAAATACCATCATGGCGGTAGTTGCTTTAAGTCTACGTTGCCAGCTTAAATTTGATTTGAGTTGATGACGGCTGATAAATCCAAGTTCAATTAATATCTCGCCAAGTTCGCATCTGACGGACGCAATGTGAGCATCGGGATTTTCACATCGGGATTTTTGTAAGTCGATTGCAGCACGCAATTGTGGCGCTGAAATCAAACCGCGATCAACAAGCAGGTCACCAATACGTAAGGACTTATGAATATCTGGCATAATAAATTCAACTTTTAGCTTCAAATTATTTGCGTGTAATCGCAAATTTTCTATTATTGAAGATAGCTCAGATAACGAGCAGAAGAAGAAATTATTTATTTATGGATTCGCGAATCGATAGCAATATATGTTCTATAGATTCTCTTGTAGTGCCGATATTCATTCGCATAAAACCGGAGCCACCTTCTCCAAAAACTGTTCCGGGGTTCATACCAACTTTGCATTGTTTAACGAAAAAATCACGCAGCTGTGGATCCGTCATTCCGAGTTCACGGCAATCCAACCACAATAAATAAGTAGCTTCAGGTCTGATAAGTTTTATTTGCGGAATATTTTTTTGGAGATAAGCCGCTACGAAATCGCGCGTACCTTGCAAATATTTCATCAACGCATTCAACCACTCATCGCCTTGGCGATAAGCCGCCTCAAACGCAACAATACTGAAGGGATTGGTGTTACCTACATGAAGTGTTTCGAACATTGTCTTCATGGCTTTGCGTTGTTCATCGTCGGGAATTATTAATGCTGATAAACCCAAGCCAGGAATATTAAATGTTTTGTTGGGCGCGATGGTGGTAATAATTTTATCGCCGGGCTGCGCGAGCCGGCCAAGCATGATGTGCGTTGATTCCGAATAAACCAGATCAGCATGAATATCGTCGGACAAAATAGTTAAATTATATTGTCGAGCGATGCGTAACACATTTTTAAGTTCTTGTTCGCTCCACACTCTTCCAACAGGATTGTGAGGAGTACAAAGCATTAATAGTTTTGCACCTTGCTGTGCGCAATGTTCTAAATGCTCAAAATCTATTTCATAGTGGCCATCAATTTCACGCAATGGATTTAAGAGTAATTTTCGGTTGTTGGTAGTGACTGCAGAAAAAAAAGGAAAATATACTGGCGGTTGAACTATAACGCCCTCGCCTTCATTCGCAAATGCTCGCACGGCTGCAAAAAGTGATGGCACCACGCCCGGTGCCATAAGAATCCAATCGCGTTCGATTTTCCATTGGTGACGACGCTCAAACCAATCAGTAATTGATTGATAAAGACTTTCGGGATATAAGGTATAACCGAAAACAGGATGATTGAGTCGTTCCTCTAATGCTTGAGTTACACATTCAGGCACCGCAAAATCCATGTCGGCAACCCAAACTGGTGCTACATCAGTTGTACCAAAATAATATTGGCGTCCATCGAATTTAACGGAGTTGGTTTGTTCACGCGAGATGGGTGTATCGAAATCGAATTCCATTCATTAATGCCTTATAAAACAAAAACGTCATACCTGCGCATGCACGTATGACGATAGTATTTGAATCAAATATAAATTATTTAATGCGCTTCCAAAAAGTTACTTCTGAAAGCGTATGTTGGAATTTACGTTTTGTTTCGCGAATGACAAATGGAACTTCAATGGGTTGTTGTAGTAATTCAAAGTGTTCGCTTAAATGAACTTTCAAACCATCGAACGTCGTAAAGCTTTCGCCATCCTTTTTGAATCCGCCAATCCATTCTTCGCGTGGCGTGTGATCACTTAACCAGGTATAAGGTGAGGTCAACATTAAAATTCCGCCGATGTTTAAACGCTCGTGAATTGCACTTAAAAACTTGGCTGGGCTATAAAGTCTGTCGATTAAATTGGCCGCTAAAATAAAATCGTAACTGGTGAACTGAGATTTTAAATTACAGGCATCGCCTTGAAAAAATTCGACTTTATCTTTTGCGTCTTGCAAGCCTAAATCTGACAAACTACGTGATTTGTATTGAACTAACTCGCCTTCATCGGCCAGCGTGTAGCGTAAAGTTTCGCCCCGCGCTAACAAAACACCTTGTCCGATAAAACGCGCAGAAAAATCTATTCCTGTTACAAAATCAAAATGTTTCGCTAATTCAAAGGTGGCACGGCCAGAAGCGCAGCCTATGTCCAATGCTTTAGCTTTTGGATTGTCGCCTGCCATTTCAATAGCTAATTCTGCCAATGATTTGGAAAAATTTGCAACGCCGAAATATTCGTCGCCGTAATGAAATTCTGCATATTCCGATAATAACTTATCCGTTTCGTAATGAGATCCTGGCACTGGTTTTAAATCCTCTGAAACAACGTAGCGAAAGCCCGCGTGTTGAAAAAAGTGGCGACGAAATGCATAACGTGAATCGCGTAATGTTTCGTTACCACATGAAATCCATGAGCCGCCTTTAATTAAATTATGACGCTCATCAAATGTGGGTGTTGTAAAATCATCGTAGATAGTATGAACATCAAACCCTTCAAAAGGATAAATGGGTGTTTCCGTCCATTGCCATACATTGCCAACTACGTCATAAAATTCACCCTGGGAAAATTTATTCACTGGGCAAGATGACGCAAAATAATCTAACTGAATATTGGCATTCGCTTTTTCTGCGCCAATATTTTGCAGATGAGAATAATCGTATAAGCGATACCATTCATCTTCAGTCGGTAAACGTACAGATAATCCGGTTGTCAGTTTTTTCCAATTACAAAAAGCTTTTGCTTCGTGATAATTGACTTCTACTGGCCAATCCCACGGCATTGATACTTCTTCAGTCATTAAACGCAAAAACCATTTCCCATTGCGCTTCAACCAAAAAGTTGGATATTGCGCGCGAGTAAAGCTTACCCACGCCTGCCCTTCTTCCTCCCAATAAATTTTATTTTTGTAACCACCTTCTTCAACAAAATCTAAAAATTCTTGGTTGCTAACTAAAAATTTACTAGCCTGAAATTCATTAACATTAGCGCTGTGAGTACCGTACTCATTATCCCATCCATAAAACGAATTGGATCTCTCTTTGCCAAGAGTAACTGAGCCAGCGCTCACACTAATTAATTCATTTTGCGGTGCGTTATTTGTTTCGCGAAAAGGTTTCCATTGCGGATGATTTTTTACATAAGCTAATTTGTGCTGACGAATCAATACTGAAGATGTTTCCAAATGAATACGTTCATGTTCAATTCCCATGATGATCGCCCACCAGGGATTATTCCAATCCACTGGCAAATGAAGCGGCGCAGTTTCAATTAAATTGATAACCATTGCACGCACTTGGTCGCGATAAGCTTTCACTTCAGCAGGTTTTGGCCATTGATAGTTGGCATCGTTAAGATCATCCCAGCTCATCTCATCAACGCCGACGGCAAAAATGGATTCAAAACGCGGATTAATTCGCGCGTCAATCATGCGCGCTAGCAACAATTTATTAACGAAAAATGTTGCAGTGTGCCCGTAATAAAAAATCAACGGGTGACGCAGCGGAATTGATTTTTCGTAATAAGCTTGGTCGCACGCCAGAGTCTCAAATAAACATTCATAGCGATCAAATGTCGTTACAAAATATTCATGCAATTGTTGGCGTAGTGCTAAGGTATTTTCTTCGCGTAAATTTGGTGTTCGGGTAAATAGCGTCTGATTAGCGGAAACATCTTTTAAGTGATTCGCCTTGCGGATAGCACATTGTCCTGTTTGCATAATCAATTACCTATTTATTGATTGCGTTTAATTCTTTTAAATCAAAAACGCATTCAAACTTAATATTGTGAAAATATAAAAATTTTCAGTGGTCTTGTTACAAGCGGCCCACATAATCTTTAGCAAATTGCCACGCGATTCGACCGCTTCGTGCGCCACGGCTGCGATGCCATAAAAGCGCTTCAAATTCAGATGTTTCTATCCAGGTTCCGCCCAAATATTCAACCCAGTAACGAGCGGTGCCTAAATAATCGTCTTGTGAAAAAGGATAGAAACTTAGCCACAACCCAAATCGTTCAGAGAGAGAAACCTTTTCCTCAATGGAATCGCCGGGGCGAATCTCACCGTCTTCATAACTAACGTCCAGATTCTCACGCATTTTTTCTGGTAACAAATGGCGACGATTCGACGTTGCGTAAAACAAAATATTGGCAGATGGCTCTGCGATTGAACCATCCAACGCGGACTTGAGCGCCTTATAAGTGCTCTCGCCTTCCTCGAAGGACATATCATCACAAAAAATAATGAATTTTTCGGGGCGTTGGCTAACCAAATCTACAATATCGGCCAGCTGAATAAGGTCAGTTTTATCAACCTCAATAATTTTCAATCCATCGTCCGCAAACTCATTCCAACAAGCTTTAATCAACGTGGACTTACCAGTACCACGCGCGCCAGTTAGTAATACATTGTTAGCGGAGCGACCTGAAACAAACTGCTTGGTATTACGAACTACGGCTTGCTTCTGGGTTTCTACGTTCTTAAGCGAACTTAGATCAATCTTGTGTGGATTTTTAACCACCTGCAAGTAACCTTTGTCACCTGCTTTCACCCGCCATCGAAAAGCGCTGCCAGACCAATCAGTTTGCGGGGCGGCCGCTGGCAAAACTTGCTCAACACGGTCGATAAGTTGTTCTAAACGAGAGATAAGGTGATCGAATTGTGACACTGAAAAATCCTCAAGCGGCTGGAGACGGTGTGAAAATGGGCTATAGTTTTTACATTACTTAGGCATTGAACCATGGTTTAACACCTTAACCAACGGCTGTCGCCATTATGGGTAAGTTGTACGCCATCTGTTGTCAGTAACCCTACTGATATCAGCCATGCCAACTCGCACCGGTAAAGGACAATAATGTTTACCAAACCCGAAATAAGCGTTATTACGAAAACCTTGCAGCAAAGGCGCGATTGGATCGCCAAAAATATCGACAATCCCGATCAAAAAGCCAACAAAGAACAGCATCAGCAAACATTCTTGTTAATCGAAAACGCCATTGCAAAATTGGGTGCGATAATGCCGGTAGAGACAGTCACCGCGGCACCAGCAAAGCCAGTCAAGCTAACAGGTGCTCAAAGACGCAATCAACTTGAGCCTGCACAAATGCGCGTGCTTATAGTAGATGACGATGAAATGATTGCATCGCTACTACAAATGCTCCTGCAATCCATTGGCGTTCGTTTTGTAGACGTGGCGTCCGATGGTTTGAAAGGCATCAGCATGCTCTACGATGCAAACCCCATTTACGACCTGGTGCTTTGCGACTGGCATATGCCCATCAAAAACGGGTTGGACGTTCACAACGCCATGCGCGCTGCCGAGCGCTATATGGAAACCTGTTTTATTTTGGTGACTGCAGTTACCGAAGCAAAACAAATTCGCTCTGCAATAGAAGAAGGTGTGGATGACTACATAGTCAAACCCTTGGAAGAGCAAACCACCATCAAAAAATTAGCGCGCCACTTTCCAAAACTTCCTGTACCCGAGAGCAATAGCATGCTCGGTACCTGTGCTACCGATGCACCTCCAGAAGATGCGGGGAAAATTAAATAAGGTGCCGATCTGCAGGCACCTTTAGTTTTAAAAAATTTTTGCGCTCAAAATACTTTAATGTTCAATCGCTCTAAATATCACGTGCCTTCCACCTCAACCATAAAATCCAAACTTGCTTGCTGACGAATCGTTTGACGATGATTCGCCATAAGTTTGATAATTTTTTCCTGATCACAAACTTGTCTATCTAACACAACTCGCGTTTTTAATTCACCGACAGGTTCCGAAGTCGGACATTTACTGAATACAAACTGGTTGGAAATTAGATCCATAAACGGGCCAGATTTGCTGCTCGGCATAATAAAGTTCAGCTGCAAGCCTAAACTTTCTGTTAAATAATTTATGACTTCGCGCGAGCGATGCTCATCCATTTTTGAGAAGGCTTCGTCCACCAATACCATACGCAAATGACTGTTACCTTCATTAAACCGAAATGCCGAAGTAATTGCCGCGCTGCGAATAATATAAGCCGGAGTTTCCAACTGGCCGCCAGAACCTGTGCCATATTGGCTCAATGCGATTGGCGCCTTACCTTCTGGCTCTTTGTAAATTTCATAGCAGCGATAATTGCGATAATCTGCAATGCGTGTTAACTCACGCAGTGCTTTTTGCTCGTCTTCATCAAGCAACATGCTCATCAAACGCTCACGCACTTTTTGATGCTTTTCTTCCAGCTTCATATTGAAAAGCGTTTCGCCATCTTCAAGGCTCGGGTTATCAATCACAGCTTTAAAGAATTGCCAATATTCCTTAAATTCTGGTACCCATTCCCAATCAAAACGGAAACGCTCGCGATCAGCGCCGAAGCGATGATGCTCCAATTCCTTATTTAATTCTTCGAGCGTTTTCTTGCCATCATTAATCGCTTGGTAAATTGAATGGCACAAGTTGGACACAAATGCGTTGTTAAAACTCAAACGCAAAGATTCAATTTCTTGATGACGTTGCGCGAGAATATGATTTTTATCGCGATTATAAAGCGAATCAAACTGGCGACGCATATCGCAGATATTGCGGAAATTGTTGCTGCCTAATTCATCGTTGTAATCGGCGTTGAATAAAATCGAATCTGCAGTTAAACAGAACTGGTTGTGCTGCATTACTGCTTGTTGCAGGCGATGCAAAATAGATTTTAATTCACCATTAACCGTTGCCAAACTATTTTCAAAATAACTAATTGAATGTTGGTTGATAGATTCGTCGGCAGCTTGTAAACGTTGATCTACATTAAAGTCTGGCCAAAGCCCAGCGATGGTTTGTAAATTAGCTTCGCATTCGTCCACTACTGCGAGCGTTTTATCTTGCTCAGCATTGAGTTTGTTGCAGTGCGCGTCAGAATTTTTTAGTTCTGCACGGCAATCGACTTGTGCATTGTTAATCTCATTAAAATTCTTTTGCTGTTCCTGCAGGCGAGCTTTTAATTCATTAAGTTCTTGATCCAATACTTTGGTATCGCTCAAATCCAATTGCTGCAAACTTGCGTCAATTGCCGCTATACGATCTTGCGCAGCCAACATGGTTTGTAAAATATCGGCATAGCTCAGCGCTTTTAATTTATCGATACTTACCAATAATTGCTGCGCTTCATTTACGTAATCTGTAGCAGCCTGCAGTTCCACATTTAGGATATGGAATTCATTGCGCTTAGCATCCAGTGCGCGTTCACGAGCGCCCTGCCCGAAAACTAAATCTGTATCAGCCATATCGCAACGGAACATGGCGTAATTACCTGAACCCATTGCGTCTTTGGTAATACCTCGGCGCGTATTGCGCAATTCATTAGCGGTTTCTACGCGCTGCACATTACCGTAACTTGCTTTTAAATAAGCTTCCGCAGTTGCGTGCGAAAAACTCATTACTTGTACAACAGAATTATTCGGGAAATCGCCAGATTTTTCCCAATCTTTACGTGCTTTATCACCCTGAATAATACGTGCTCGATTTGCCTGACCACTCAAGTTGCGAACTATTGCAATAGCTTCGGCTTCAAATTCCGGCGCCACAATAATCCCAAAGCGCGCAGCGCCGATATAGCCTTCAATAGCAGATTGCCATTCGCGGTCTAGCACGTTGACGTAATCGCACAACACTCGCGCATCTGCTTTAGGGCATTGAATTGCGATGGCTTCAAGTGCAGCGCACACAAAGGGTGGATAGTTTACTTGATGAGCTTCCAGCGTTTGGATTTCGCGTCGTTTTGTTTCAATCGATTTTTGTAATCGCTCCGCACTTGCGCGACGTTTATCACGTTCTTGCGCAAGTTGATCACGCAAATTAATTTTATTGCCTTGATGCGTAGTAGCTGAGCTGGCATCTAACGCAAACAAACTATGAACAAATAGATTGTGATTTTTTTGTTGCTCAATGACACCATCCAAATGTTGTACGAGCGGGCTAACATCAATCCAATCGCGATTAAGTAATTGATGTATATCGATAGGTTCAGAATCATCAGCCAGTGTTTTTGCCAGGTGATTCAAATGACCATCTTTTAACGCAGGAATCTCTAACGCAATTGATGTGTTTCTTAGAGCTTGCACACATTGTTGCGCCGCTTCTACATTGGTTTGTAATTGCTTATCTTGCTTCAGCAATTCAGGTACATTGCCGTGAATGATTTTTTCCTGCGCAATTTTTTCTTGCTCAAGTTGATCTTTATCGCGCAATGCAGGTACACCCAAACGGCGCGCAGTAGCGGCAAGAATTAATTGATTAATTTCATCACGGCGCGCTTCACACAAAGCCAATGCTTGTGTATGGCTTGCAGCATTTTCGCGCAATAATTGCTGCTTGTGTTTTGCATCCAAATACAATGACTGACAATCGCCAAAGCGGCGTTTAGCAACCGAATAATGAAGCACTTGTTGCTCCAACCAACCGGCAATAAAGTTATCGCTCAAAGTGCGGCCAGTAGCCATGCGATCAATCGCTTGACGCAAGTTGCGTGCATCCGCTTCCATAGTGTGAATACGTTTAAGCATGGCGGAAACATTGCGAATTGCCTCGCCTAAATCGCGATACTCTAGGACTTCATTAGCAACAAACTCATCTATACCTTTGATAGGTTTGTAAGCCATAAAACGCGAAAATGCGCGCGCTGCGTTCATGGCTTCGCGTTCAGAGACTGCGTCTTTCTTTCCGCGCAATACACCATACAGACGGCACAAGTAAGATTTTTTCTTATCGTATTTCTCAACTTGTTCTTGCCCAAATTGGCGGCGTAAACCGGAATACACTTTATCGAGAGGAACTACATACTTATGTGTTTTTTCTTCTTTCAATAAATCTTTCAAGCTCAGCGACACATCGTTCAAAATATAAAAATGGCAATCATCCAAACGTGCCACTTTTTGTTGAGCTGTGCCCTGCCCGGCAGTTTCAATAAAGGCGCGCATACCGATAAGCGCAGTAAAAGGTTCACTACTTTCACCTTGTGTTGGGTGAAACACGGCCGCCAAATAACCATCGCAACCTTGTGGACGCGAATAGGCGCCATCGTCACAACCCAATACATAAGATGCGAGTGTGCGCACCAATTTTCCGCCGCGACCGCGCTGGCTAGATTCATCTTGCCCTGGGTTGAAATGAAATAAATTGTCGTGCGCGGCAGTCATGATGGTTTGAATTGCATCAGCGGCTGTTGTTTTACCAGAACCGTTTCCGCCCGAAAATAAATTAATAGGGCCGAATTCAAATTCGGTATTGGGCACATTGCCCCAGTTAATATAAATAAATTTTTTCAGGAACATATTAGGCTTCAGTATCAAATATCGATTTAGTGAGGTGCGGTGCAGGTTTTTTAACGGCCTTGATAGGCGCGACTTCTTCCTGCTCAAGGTCTTCTTCAACCAGCAATAAATTATCAGCAAGATGCGTGCGAATTTGGTTAAGCCATTCGTTGCTTACCAAATTAATAATCAACGGACGGATTTTTATCCAGCTCTCTCCAGAATCTACATCGGCCTCAGCAAAATAATTAATTAATCTTAATTGACGCAAACGCTTAAATGCCTGGCGACGCTCGCCGATATTTTCTGGCAAGTTGCGGCGCAATAAACTTTTAGTCGCAAGAGAAATTGCTTCCAGCGAAAGCGTTGCGCAACCTTGCTCGTCGATAACACCTTCGCGCAAGGCTTTGTCGTACTCAGCGCGCAACACTAAAATTAATGCAACTTCATGTTGGTTTAATCGGCTACGGAAACCGCCATTAAATGGACCATCAGTCTCGTCTTCCATTCCGGGTAAGCGTGCACCAGGTGGAAGAATACGTACAAAATTAAATTGTGTATCGTGTTGAAAACGAACACCCATCAACGCTAAATAATCATTTACGACTTCATGAATTCGCAAAAAGCGATCATAGAGTTCCGCTTCAACTTGGGAGTCGTCCCTGCAAAGAACGCCGTAATCTAATAAGCGCTGAATGAGTTCGCGCCAATCATCGAATGATAAATTGTGTTTATCTAACTGCGCTTCTAGGTCTGCGCTAAAAATATTACTCATACTATTTTCCATCATCAATCAGCGAAATCACAAATTGATCACGCTGTTTGAAGTATTGATCATCTTGAATTTGTGGCGAAGTGTGCAGCCACTCTTGTTGCTGATGTACCGAGAATTTAAAACGTGAGGACAAATTATCTGCAGCGCCTACTTCAATCGCATGCGCAAGATTCAAAAGTTCCTGCATATTAGTTGCATTTAATTCACGGCTATTAACACTACCCGTCGCAACGAGAGCTTGTTGTACGTAGGTGCGAATTTCGCTGCCTTGTAAAATAAAAGCTCGATCAAGTGCTTGCTGAATGAACATTTCTTTTTGTGCATCAACATCCAAAGCTTTATCACCATCAACAGCTGAGCGCACAACCTGTTGCTGGCGTGCTGCACGCAATTGAATTTGCGATGGATCGACAAAACCTAATTGCATTCCGGCAAGCACTTCACCTTGCTGCTGAAGTAATGCGTCTTGTTGTTCTTGTGGCAATTGTGCCAGTGACCGGTAGACATCCATCAAATCATCTTGACTGCGGCTGTTGATGTAACTGAGTTGGCGAATAATAATATCGGCACGTTGTGTAAAGGTATTTAATGCACGACGCAATGCGGGCAACATAATTTCACAAGCATTTTTTAAACGTGATTCAATGGTTTGCAAAAGCGTGTCCAACAAAGAAACGCCCTGCACTACGCGCTGCGGTAAAGCTTTACGTAAACGAATTTCCATAACCGCACGCCAATCTTTTTCTGCGGTTTCAGCATCACCCGAACCGTATTTACGTTTACGGCGAATTTTGGTGATGATATCGGCAATTTGATCGCGATATTTTTCTACACTATCTGCCGACAAGCGCACTTCCAAATCTGGTTTAAAAACTGTTTCCATAAAATCGAAAAATTCATCGCTTGCTTGTTGAATTAATTGACGCGATTCAACTTCACGCACCAATTGACGTTTGCGCTCTTCAAGTTCGGCAATTACATCCGTAAAGTCACTGATAATGCGCTCGGAATATTCGTAGGCATCGAGCAAATCGTGAATCTCACCTTGCTCATAAAATGCTTGCAAACTATTACGCGTGTTACGAGTATTGCGGTTGCGCGTGCGAAAATAATTGGCTTGGTTATCCGCAAATGGTTGGGTGAATAACCGACCCATGCGGCTAAAACCGTAAGTGCTTTGCAGCGTAGTTTCATCGACTTGTTTTTCTAACCAGCCGTTTTCAAGCAATCGATTAATAATAAAACTCGCCAAATCGCGTTGAGTTTTAAAGCGCCCTTCCTGAGTTTCAATTAACTCGCCTTGCGCGTTAAATTCTTCTTCGTCTTTATCCGAATCTAAAATGGGCGCGCGCGCAATCGCTTCTTTAACAATATCCATAAGCTGCTCACGGTTCATGGCATTGCCATAGTCACGCAGATCGGTGTAAAGACGCTGATACAAAAGACTCAAACACTGGGTAACCAACTCACGGTATTTACCGGTAAGTGGATTAAAGAAATGTTGACGGGAATCGCTGAAGAACATTAAACAACCATATTTAAAATATAAAAGCCCGCGCAATGGCGGGCATTATAAAAATGCTAATAAAAATTAATTAAATCCAATCAGCCAAATTTTCCGCATAATAAGTAATAATCAAATCCGCACCTGCGCGTTTAAATGCTGTCATGGTTTCCAACACAATTGCTTTTTCGTCAATTACACCAGCCGCCGCACCTGCTTTAATCATGGCGTATTCGCCACTCACATGATAAATAGCAAGCGGACGCGCTGAATTTGCGCGGATATGCGCGAGAATATCTAAATAGGCGGTGCCGGGTTTTACCATTAAAATATCAGCGCCTTCAGCTTCATCTTGCATTGATTCAGCAAGTGCTTCTCTCGGATTTGAGAAATCCATTTGATAGGTATTGCGCGTGCCTTTGAAGGAGCTATCTACTGCATCGCGAAATGGGCCGTAAAAAGCGGAGGCAAATTTTGTTGAGTAGGACATCACAGGGATATGAGTAAAACCCGCGTCATCCAATGCTTGGCGAATTGCGCTGATCATTCCATCCATCATTCCCGATGGTGCGATCATATCCACGCCGGCTTGTGCCGCGATTACCACTTGTTTCTGCAAATTAATTAAAGTCGCATCGTTATCAACATCGTGCTTATGATCGTAAACTTCATGAATCACGCCGCAATGACCATGCGTTGTATATTCGCAAAAGCAATTATCGCTAATTACCAACATTTCCGGTTGCGCATTTTTTGCGGTGCGAATTATACGAGCGAGCAAACCATCTTGCGCCCAGGTATCTGAACCTACTTCATCTTTGTGAGTTGATACTCCGAATAAAAGCACGGCGCGAATACCTTTATTCCATGCACGTGTTACTACATCGGCAAGCTGCGATTCGGGATAGCGATAAACATCCGGCATACTTTTAATCGCGACGGGTTCGGTAATGCCCTCCTCTACAAAAATAGGCAAAATAAAATCGCTCATACGCAAATGTGTTTCGCGTACTAGTTCGCGTAGTGCTGAGGTTCTGCGTAAACGGCGAAAGCGAAAATCTGGAGTTATTAAATTGTTTGACATAGGTGTTACCAATTTTTAATTTTTTTGCATTACCAAGTTGAGCACAGCAAGGATCGATATTAAAGCCCAAGTGAGCCTTCATGGCTCCACTCACAGCGTACTTGCATATTGCCTGAGCCGGGAATATGGCTATTACCATTGGATTCCCACGTAAATGTGTGAGTGCCGGATAATTCTGTTTCTAAATGTACCGTGGCAGATACCCAATACATTTTGCTGAGCAGTTGTTCGAATTGTGCGATCCATTGATCCCATTCGTATTCAACCGCTTTATACGATGCGCCGAAATGCATAACTTCGGTTTGGTAATTATTAGTGAAGGTATTTACATCAGGAATTGAAAACATTTCCTGACATAAAAAGGGCCATTCTTCAGCATGAGGCAAGGTGAGCATAGCATCGCGATTTATGCGTAAACGCTCTGACTCGTTGGTCAAAACGGGAATATCTTTTATGCAACCGTAAACAATTGATTCTTGATCCATAATGACTCCAGAGATAATCAAATAATTACATAAACCAAAATTTTTTCATTCACCTGCCGCGAAAAGTATTCTTAAACCTAAAATGGCCACCACCAATGACCACTATCAAGATTATCTTCGCAAGCTTGCAATTGCTTTGTGTAATCTGCAGTGCGTGTTGCAACTTTTTGCGCGGTCGTTTTTAACCAGGCTTTACTATTGTAAGTTTTTTTATTAAAACCGCCGTGACCTTCGTGATAAGCAAGATACAAATTGTAGGCATCATTACGCTTAATCTTGCTGCGTTTTTCACTTTGATAGTTATACCAGCCGATAAAATCCGCAGCATCTTTAAAGCTATCGCGTCGCGCCCAAATACCACCTTCATCGCGCTGATAATCATCCCAGGTATCTGACTTAACTTGTGCAAAACCGTAAGCACTACTGGGGCGCGGGCCTGGAAATATCCACAAAATTTTTGTGCGTGCTGGTTTTGCTTTCTGTATAAATTGCGATTCCTGATACATGATTGACATAATCACCGGTACCGTAGAACCCCATTTATTTTCAGATTTTTTAGCGGCTTTATACCAGTCGGGCATATCCTCAAAGATGTCGCAGATATTATTCGGATTCGAAGGTCGCGTTGTTGCACAACCGCTCAAAAAGAGTACCGACATTAATAGCAACGCACCTAATAATTTCATTCTAGCAATTGCCCGTGTTGCTTTAAGAGCGCGAGCAAATCTTCTTCCGTTAAAACTGGAATACCCAACTCTTCAGCTTTCTGCAATTTTGAACCTGCGCCTGGGCCTGCAACAACATAATCAGTTTTTGCGGAAACGCTGCCAGATACTTTTGCGCCTAATGCTAATAAATGTGCTTTGGCGTCGTCCCGGCTGAATATTTCCAGAGATCCAGTTAATACGTAAGTTAAACCGAGTAACGGTGCATCGACAGCTGTAGCAACTTCATTTGGCCAATTAATACCAGCTGCCTTTAATTGTTCAACGGCAGCACGATTATTTTCTTGTTGAAAGAACTCAGAAGCAAAATGCGCAACTACAGGGCCTACGTCGTTAACTTGTTGTAAATTTAATTCATCTGCTGCTGCAAAGGCTTCAAAGGTGCCAAAGTGTTTTGCAAAATTCCGTGCAGTTGACTCCCCTACTTCGCGAATGCCCAATGCGTAAATAAATTTTGCGAGCGTAGTTTTTTTACTGTGTTCAAGCGCCGCCAAAATATTATCGGCAGATTTTTCTCCCATACGTTCAAGGTTCGCAAGCTCTTCACGTGTGAGCGAATAGATGTCTGCTAGATTATTAACCATTTTGAGATCAACAAGCTGCTCTACCAGCTTATCACCCAAACCCTCAACATTCATGGCTTTGCGCGCAACGAAATGTTTAATGGCTTCTTTGCGTTGTGCGGCGCAAATTAATCCACCATCGCAACGTGCTACCGCTTCGCCGGGAACTGTTTCAACGGGTGAGCCACATACTGGGCAAGTAGTTGGAAAAATAATATCGCGCGCGTCTGCAGGGCGTTTTGATTCGACGACGGCAACGATCTGTGGAATAACATCGCCAGCACGACGAACAACAACCGTATCGCCGATCTTTACACCGAGACGATTTATTTCGTCGCGGTTGTGCAAAGTTGCGTTGGAGACAGTTACGCCGCCAACAAAAACGGGTTTCAAACGCGCAACTGGTGTGACTGCGCCAGTGCGACCAACCTGGAATTCAACATCCTGCAGCAATGTCATTTCTTCTTGTGCAGGAAATTTGTAAGCGATTGCCCACCGCGGTGCACGAGAAATAAAACCTAATTTTTCTTGTAGCTCACGAGAATTAACTTTAAATACAATTCCGTCAATATCGTAAGCGAGCGCGCTACGCTTTTCCTGAATGCGGCGATAATAAGCGATACATTCATCAATGTTGTTTGCGACGGCCATTTCACGATTAATTAAAAAGCCCCAGCTCTGCAATGCTTTCAAGGTATCTGTATGCCGAGCTGGTAATTCACCACCTTCAACCAAGCCGACACTGTAAGCACACATTTCAAGTGGTCGCGCAGCGGTTAAGCGCGAATCCAGTTGACGTAAACTTCCGGCCGCTGCATTGCGTGGATTTATAAATAATTTTTCACCGACGGCTAAAGCTTTCGCATTAAATTTTTCAAAACCGGCCTTGGGCATATAAATTTCGCCGCGCACTTCTAATACTTGCGGAAAACCTTTGCCCAACAGCCGTAACGGAATGGAAGGAATTGTACGCACATTTTGTGTAATATCTTCGCCATTGGTGCCATCGCCACGTGTTGCTCCACGAACTAAAACGCCATCTCGATACATCAAACTAACAGCGATACCATCAAGCTTTAATTCGCAGGCAAATTCAATCTCATCTTTTGATTTCAAGCGATCTTGCACGCGTTTATTAAATGCAATCAAGTCTTCATCGCTAAACGCGTTATCTAGTGAGAGCATTGGTGTTTCATGCACAACCGTTACGAACGCGCTGAGGGGTAATGAACCTACACGTTGCGTTGGCGAATCTGGCGTAATTAATTCTGGATGTTCGGCTTCGATGCCTTTTAAGCGCTGCATTAAGCGGTCGTATTCAGCGTCGCTAACTTCTGGTTCGTCGAGGCTGTGATAACGATAGTTGTGATGATTTATTTCAGAGCGGAGTTGTTCAAGCTCGGTAGAAATATCAGCAGATGAAGAGTTTTTTGACATGAAGTTGTTCCAGATTTAATTAAAAGTTCATGCCTAGAGAAATTTAAAACTTAACAGGATTTATCGATAGGCAGAGTTTCTAAAAAATCAAGCTCCACCTATCGTGCAAAATTATCTTGGGCGACGAAATAATTTTTTGCGTTCAAAATCACGAATACGTTGACGTGAATGCTCAAGTGTTTGCTTGGTCATTGCACTGCGTTGTTCGTCTTTTAATTCGCCATGCAAGGTTTGCGAAATTGCTTGTGCTGTTTCTGCCATTAAATCGAATGATTGCATAGAATCTGCATCAATCGGTAAGGTCATGAACAGGCTAACACCAGGCGTCGTAAATTCGTCCATTGCATCTAAATCAAATGTGCCCGGTCTCACCATATTTGCCATGCTAAATAGTAAGGCGCCGTCGCCTTTGGTATCGCTGTAACGGTGGAAAATATCCATGCTGCCATAACGCAAACCGCATTTTAAAACGATGTCGAGCAAGTCGCTGCCGTTAAATACTTCACCTTTTTGCGCCATGATATTAATAATTAATACCTCTTCTGGCTCGGCTTGTGGTGCGGCAGCTTTTTCTTCTTCTTCTTCTTCCTCTTCCTCTTCTATTTCGTCTTCGTCGCTATCATCTTCTTCAGCATAATCATCATCGGATTCAGACTCTTCGTCTTCATCCTCGTCGAACTCTTCTTCGTATTCTTCATCATAATCGCCTTCGTCTTCAACCTGATCTTCGTGATCATCCTGCTCGGCGTGAAGGTCATGCTCCTCATGATCAAGATCTTCATTATCTTGCTCAGAAAAACTTGGCTCAATGCGACCATGCTCATCAGATTTATGCTCTTCCTGATGTTCAACTGATTCCATCAAAATAGGAACTGATTCATCCAGATTCAAACGTGTTTGTTCTGGCGTACGTTTAGCGGCAGCTTCGCGACGACGTTGTTCTTTTAATTCGCGCGCGCTTAACTTTCTTTCACGCTGCAAGCTTTCGCGTTGCGGACGTTCCGACGGATCACGAACGGCAACTACACGTGCGCCACCATTAGGAAGCTCGCTGATATAACTTGGCGGCGTTTGGTTTTCTTCTTCGTATTCGGGCTCGGGATTTTTAATACGCTTTTTTAACGCAGGAGAAACATCAATGCGATTACGACGCGCATTTAATGTTCTGCGAATACCATCCGCCAAAATAATAATGATAAGAAGAACAATTACAGCGGTTAGCCAGTTGCTCATAAAGTTATCCGTCTTTTTTCAAAATTGGTCTTAATATTACGAAGCGGCCAATTCAGCGGCTTCATCCACATCCACAGTTACCAAACGCGATACGCCAGGTTCATGCATGGTTACACCTAATAATTGGTGAGCCATTTCCATCGCGTTTTTGTTGTGGGTAATATAAATAAATTGTACTTGTGCAGACATCTCTTCAACCATGCGCGCATAGCGGCCAACATTGGCATCATCGAGTGGTGCATCTACTTCGTCCAGCATACAGAAAGGTGCCGGGTTCAAACGGAAAATCGAGAATACCAATGCAATTGCGGTAAGCGCTTTTTCACCACCCGAGAGTAAGTGAATTGTGCTGTTACGCTTGCCTGGTGGACGCGCCATAATGGTGATACCGGTATCCAATAAATCTTCGCCCGTTAATTCCAAATAGGCGTGACCGCCGCCGAATACTTTCGGGAAAAGCTCTTGCAAACTTTTGTTCACTTGATCGAATGTTTCTTTAAAGCGCGTGCGTGTTTCGCGATCAATTTTGCGAATTGCATTCTCTAAAGTTTCGAGCGCTTCATTCAAATCTGCATTTTGCGCGTCTAAATAATTTTTACGTTCCGATTCAGTTTTGTATTCATCAATCGCTGCCAAATTGATTGGGCCTAAACGCGTAATGCGACCTGCAATAGCGTCCAATTCTTCTTCAATAGGTTTGATTTCTGTGCCTTCTGGAATTTCTGCAATAATGGTTTGCAGATTTAAATCTTCCTCTTCGAGCTGTTCAACAATTGCGTTACGCTGATCTTCAAAACGTTGTGCAGCTAAACGCTCTTCAACCAAATGTGCGCGTACAGCTTGTACTTCTTGCTCCGCTCGGCTGCGGCCCTGCTCTGCATTGCGCAACTCATGCTCAACGGTTTCGAGTGAACGACGGGCTTCAGTTAACGCAGCTTCCACTGATAAACGTTTGCCGAGATTTGCATCCAGCTCTAATTTGTATTCTTCGATGGGATCGCGATTTTCGCTGAGCGTTACGATCAATTGCTCACGACGCTCTTGCAAGCGCGCGGTTTGTTCACGTAAGCGACCAATGCCTAAACGTATGCCATCCAATTGCGTTTTAAGTGATTGGAAGCGCATTGCGAGTTCGTGCGCTTTATCTTTGTCGTGACGCGCGCGTTGACGTGCTTGATCAAGACCGGTACGAATATCGTCGCGCTGTTGCAGTAAATCTTCGCGCTTATCGGTGTCCTGCCCCATCATTTCAATAGCTTCGCTTAGAATCATGCGTGCTTCCGAAAGATGTTCAGCTTCTTGCTCAAGTTGTTCGCGTGCTTCGCGAATTTCATTTTCAGCGCGTTCACGGCGCATGCTGACTTGTTCAACACGAACTTGTTTTGCAGACAACTGCGAACGCAATTCGCCGTAACGACGATTTTGTTCGTCGGCTTCACGACGTAAAGTCTCGCGATTTTGTTCAAATTCTTTTATCAGTTGACGACCTTCTTCGAGCTTCACGCTCAAGTCTTCAACTTTTTCTTCAGTCTCCGCAATTTTTGCGGATAGTTCTTCAATTTCTTGTTTGCGCGCTATTACGCCTGAGCTTGCATCTGAATCGCGCGCAACACGCAACCAATGTGCGCCTAACCAAATGCCGTCTTTGGTGATAACAGATTCATGCGCCGATAATGCGCCGCGCAACTGCAGGGCTGATGGCAAATCTTCGGCGATATAAATACCGTCTAGTAAACCCTGTGCATCCCATTCGGCTTTTACTTTGGTGCTTAACAGTGTGGCTTTTTTAGCATCGCTAGCCGGCACTTTAGCACTGGTATCAAATAAAACTAATTCGCCTTGCGTTAAATTTTCAATAACGCCGGTGACTGCATCCAAACCATTTACACACACCGCCTGCAGTGTATTTCCTAGAACGGTTTCGAGTGCTTTGTCCCAACCATCTTGTACGCTGACTGATTCGGCAAGGCGCGGTTGGTTTGTTAAATTCTGTGCAGCAAGCCATTGGGTAACGGCTTTATTTTTTTCACCGAGCGCTGCTTGTTGCAGTGCATCCAAAGAGGCATGACGACCGCGCATAGTTTGCAATTGACTGCGCGCTTGATCGAGTTCATTGCTGATGCGCGTATTGTCGTTGCGGCGTTGATCGAGCTGTTCAGTAATAGTTTCTACGCGATTGCGTTTTTCATCGGCAACTAAATCCAATTCGGCAAGTTGCTCGGTAAGTTGGCCGATTTCTTCGTCAATACCATCAATTTGTAAATTGGCTTTTTCTTCTTTTAATTTTTCAATGCGTTGCAATAAACGCTGCTGCACTTGTTCAAGATGTTGAATACGCGATTGCTGAACTTCCGCTTTTTGGCGTGGCTCTGCGGCGCGTTGGTTGAAAGCGTCCCACTCAGTTTGCCAGCGCTGCATTGCTTCTTCGGATTCAAGCAATACTTCATTAGAACCTTCTTCAGCGGCTTTCACCATTTCCAAATCAGGTTCAATAACGAGTAATTCTTCTTCCCAACCTTCAGCTTTTTGTGAATCGATTAATAAATTTTCTTCAGCTTCTTTGCAATCGCGCTGAGTTTGATCCAAATCGGTTTGCAGTTGGCGTGAGCGTTCTTTTGCGTGATGAATTGTTTGTTCGATGCGCGCAATATCGGCACCAATCGCGTAATAACGTCCCTGCACTTCATTGAACTTATCGCCCATTTCTGTGTATTGGCTGCGATATTTTTCGATTTGAGTATCTTTGTTGACTTGATCAGTCACGAAAGATTCCATGCGCAATTCTAAATCGCGAATGGAGATTTGTTTGGCTTTGGCTTGTTCATCCAGAATTTGGTATTTGAGCGCTTGCAGTTGCGCTTTTAACAACCGTTCTTCTTTTTTGTATTCGGTAAATTTTTCGGCCGATTGCGCCTGACGTTGCAAGCGCGAAAGCTGACGTTCAAGTTCGTCGCGAATATCGGTTAAGCGTTCAAGGTTTTCCTGTGTACGGCGCATACGGCTTTCGGTATCGCGGCGACGTTCTTTGTATTTGGAAATACCCGCGGCTTCTTCGATATAAACGCGCAAATCTTCCGGCTTGGCTTCGATCAATTTCGAAATCATTCCCTGTTCGATAATGGCGTAGCTGCGTGGGCCTAAACCTGTACCGAGGAAAATATCGGTGATGTCACGGCGGCGGCATTTGGTGCCGTTAAGGTAATAATGATTTTGCGCATCGCGCGTTACTTTACGCTTGATGGAGATTTCGCTAAAAGCGGCGTACTCGCCTAATAAAGTGCCGTCACTGTTATCAAATACCAGTTCGATGGAGGCTTGACCGACGGGCTTGCGGCCACTGGAACCGTTAAAAATAACGTCGGTCATGTTTTCGCCGCGCAGGTTTTTGGCGGACGATTCGCCCATTACCCAACGTACAGCATCGATGATATTGGACTTGCCGCAACCATTGGGGCCTACAACTGCGCACAAATTGCTGGGAAAGTTGACCGTGGTGGGGTCAACAAACGATTTAAAGCCTGCCAGCTTGATGCACTTTAGCCGCATAGTTCCGTGTCACTCGTGAATTCGTTATGGTCTTTCGTTAAAGGCGCTGGGTGTCTAGTCGCTTGATTTCATTATTATTTAAGTGAAAGTGCGACAGACTCAAGAAACCTGTAAAAGGCTGGATTCTACACGTTTGCGGACTGCTTACGAAAGGCATTTGAACCCAATTTGGAGGTGAAAAAGCGGAAACTACGACAAGATGAGTAAATTATGCTCAACCCGGTTTTGGGTTGAGCAATAAATGTTCCGATTAGTGCAACTTAGGGTTTAGGTGCTTCAACAGTGAATTGTTCGTTGATTTCCAATTGCAGCAATTCAGGAACGGCTTTCATTGAAATTGGCCCTTGTTTAGCGAGCCAATCACCTACTTCAGCTTTGGCAGAACCCGATGGCGAAATACGCGCAACCACTTCGATATCTGTAGCTAACGCAAGACTAGCGGCTGGAGACATAGCCATTTTTTCATCGAGCTGAACTGTGGTTGGCAGATCGCTTACTTTGATGCGGGCAATCGCCAATGGCATGGGCGAACCTTGCCAGGCACGCGCATAGACAAAGACAACCTGATCAGGTTTCGCTTTCGCTTTCGGTCCCAAACTTACGGATAAGGTTACGGTATACGGCGATTTGGCCGATAGCTCTTCAAGCTTGCCGCCCTCAGCCACAAACGCTTGTTTTGCCTTTTCGATACCTGCTGACAACGCGCGGCTGCCTTGAGATTCCGGGCCCAATAAATCTACCGATTTTTGCCAGTAGCTAGTCGTCTCGCGATAATCTTTACGGCCATAGGCATCTATTCCGAGCAAGCCCAAAGCCATAGTGTTTTTGGGGTCTATCGCCAAGGCTTTTTTAGCTAAATCGACAACGGGTGGAGTAATTTGATTTTGGTCGCGCAAGAATAAAGCTTGTGCAAGCTCAGACAAAACCATGGATGAGTCAGGATCGCGACTTAATAACTCTTGATAAGCTCTAACAGCATCCGCAAAATTTCCCAGCTCCATATGCGTGCGCGCCAATAAAAACCAGTACTGCAAATTCTCGGGCTCATCTTTTAAGCGCGCCTGATATTCCGTAATTAGTGCTTTCGCGCGAGCGGGATCCGGGTCGCGATTTTGCAGCATGTCTTGATAATCCTGCTGCAATTTTTCAGCTTGCAACGACTGTACATAAACATCTTGTACGCTGCCGTGTTTTTTATAAAAGAAAACTCCACCGAGCAATACTACTACGCTAAAAATCACAATCAGCTTGGTACCTATGCGTTGCGATGAATGAGTATTCAGCGCGCGCAAACTCGTCTCGTCGTCGAGCAGGTTACGCTCAAGCTCAAGTTTTAATTGTGCAAATTGCTCGGCATCAATTGCTTGGGAGGCGAGATTATTTTCAAGCTCAATAAGATGCTCACGAAAAATACGTACGTTCTCGGCAAGTTGCTGATCAATCTCGTTCGTGCTTACCAAAGTTGTAGTAGTTGCAGTTCGATAACGCCACAGCGGCCAAACCACAAAAATAAATGCGAGCAATAAAAGTCCAAGAAGTGAAAGCCATAAGTTCGTCATTAACGTGGCTCCTCGCCCAAATTATTGGTGCTGCTTTTTGTTGTATTTAGCAAGGAGTTCAAACGCGCTTGCTCTGTTGTGGTTAATCCCTGACCTTGTTCAACTTGGGCTAGTTGACGGCGCCGACGTAAAATAAATATCAACACAATAAAACCTACAACAAGAAGCGTTACAGGCGCTCCCCATAAAACATAGGTCATGGGTGTTACGCGTGGGCGATACAAAATAAAATCGCCATAACGATCAACCATGAAATCTACAATTTCTTTATCAGATTTGCCGAGCTTAATCATTTCATAAAGCTCACGGCGTAAATCGGCAGATATGGGAGAATCACTTCCCGCCAGGTTTTGGTTTTGACATTTGGGGCAGCGCATTTCTTCAATAAAACTTTGGTAGCGCTGACGCTGCAAGTCTGTATCGAACTCATGTGCCTCAATTGCAGCAAATGCTCCTATGCTTGTAAAAATTAATGCGATAGTCAGCAAAAATATTTTTATGGAAGAACATCTCGTAGAAAAAACCATTACAAACCCCAAAAATTTAGCTGGCGAAGTATAACAAGAGTAAAGCGCGCGAGTGAACAATTGCGCTAATTCGTTTAAAAAACAGCGTGTGCGTTTGTTATTTAATCAAAAAATCATTTATTGCTACAAAATAAAAAAATCTTTGAAAAAAATGTTGACCTTAGCTTTCATATCATTAAAATGCGCGACACCTAAACGGGCGGTTAGCTCAGTTGGTAGAGCAATGCCCTTACAAGGCATGGGTCACAAGTTCGAGTCTTGTACCGCCCACCAGTTCTTTAGGTACCCACTTAGCTCACAAGGCAACAGTGTTATTAACCAAAGGTTTTACGTTTTGCGGACCGGTAGTTCAGCCGGTTAGAATGCCGGCCTGTCACGCCGGAGGTCGCGGGTTCGAGCCCCGTCCGGTCCGCCACTATTCCCTACTGAATTCGTTGTAAAGAAAAGCTCCTACAGGGGCTTTTTTTATATCTGCAATTTATCGCTTAAAAAATTACTATCGGTTTTAAATGCAATTATTTTTACTAAAGCTTGGAGCATTTTTACTGCAAGCTTTTAATGATCGGTTCAATGGTATTCGTCCAGACTTTCTGATTTAAATCGCCGATGTGTTTGTAGCGAATAACGCCTTGCTTATCGACCACGTAGGTTTCAGGCGCACCAAATACACCTAAATCCAAACCTACTCGCCCTTCTTCATCGATGAGAATTTCGTCATAAGGATTTCCTAATTGCGCTATCCAGCGCTGCGCATCAGCGGTGTTGTCTTTGTAATCAAGACCCACAATATGCAAACCTTGTTGCTGTAATTGATTTAAAAATGCGTGCTCTTCGCGACAAGTGACGCACCAGGTCGCCCATACATTTAATAAGGTAACCTGCCCTAACAAAATATTTTCGCTTTTAGATTCTTCCGGATTCGCCAAACGCGGCAACGAAAATTTCGGCACAGATTTATTTAATAACGCGGAAGGCATTTCGTTAGGATCTAATGATAGCCCCCGAAAAAATAATGCTATAAGAACAGCAAATATAACGATGGGAATAAATAAAAATAACCGCTGTTTATTCATTACTTACAATTCACTTTTGTATCAAATTTGTTGTTGAAGGTTTTTTACGATAGGCTGAATAGTCTCGTCCCAGACTCGCTGATTTAAATCACCTATGTGTTTGTAACGAATAACGCCGTGTTTATCGATAACATAGGTTTCAGGTAAGCCGAACACACCTAAATCCAATCCTAATCTTCCTTCTTCATCCACAATAATATCGTCATAGGGATTGCCCAACTGTGCAATCCATCGTTGAGCATCAACGGTGTCATCTTTGTGATCGACGCCAACAATATGAATCCCTTGCGAACTTAATTGTCTGAGAAATGCATGCTCCTCTTTACAAGTGACGCAGGTTGTTGCCCATACGTTTAACAAAGTGACCTTGCCCTGCAATGAGTTTTGCGTTTGTAATTCTTGTAAATTTTCTAACCGCGGTAAGGAAAATTGCGGCACCGGTTTATTCAATAAAGCTGAAGGCATTGCATTGGGGTCGAGCGATAAACCCCGAAAAAATAGGCCAAGTAACACAACAAATATAAATAACGGAATAAATAAAAATGACCGTTGTTTATTCATTTGTCGCGAGGCCTGCATTGATAACTTTTGATGATGCCGATTCAGTAACCAGTATTTTTTTGCGATAACGCTTATCCGCAACTGCCAATACAGCACCGAACGCCATCATAAGCGCACCTAACCAAATCCAGCGTACAAATGGCTTAACGTGAACGCGCACAGCCCAAGCGTTGTCGCTCACGGGTTCGCCCATGGCAACGTAAATATCGCGGAATAATCCGGTATCGAGAGCAACTTCAGTCATTAAATTACCGCGCGCATAATAACGGCGTTTTTGAGGATGCATGTCATTCAGCGCTGTGCCGTTATAGGCGACGGTGATAAATGCTTCATCAGCAATATAATTTGGGCCTTTAACTTTTTGCAGTGACTGCAAGGTAAATTCATAGCCCAATAAATTTACAGTTTTATGCTCTTCCATACGCAAGTCGCGCTCAATGGAATAGATACTGGTGAGCGATACTCCAATTAAAGTGACTGCAATACCCAAATGCGCAATTACCATGGCGTAGTAACTTAGGCTAATTTTTTTCAAACCCGATAAAAAAGAATCTGAATTGCGTAAGCGATAAATAAAATCGGCAACTAATGCTGTTGTTATCCAACTGGAAAGAAATACTGCAACGACGGCTGAGAATTTATATTCATCGCGATATAACCATGGAAATATCAGTGCAAAAACCAAACTAATAAACCAGGGCTTCCATAACAATTTAAGAATTTGCTGAGGATTAGTGCGCTTCCAATTCGCGACTGGGCCAAATGCCATAAGCGCACTTAAAACTCCCATCAACGGCAAAAAGAAGAAATTAAAATAAGGTGGACCTACTGAAATTTTTCCCCAATGCAAAGCATCTGCGATTAATGGATAAAGCGTGCCTAACAACACTGTGAGCATCACCACGCATAAAATGATGTTGTTCCCCATGAGCAAAGTTTCGCGAGAAAACCAGCTGAAACCTATTTCGCTTTTTACAACGGGCGCGCGCAACGCATAGAGAATTAGCGAGCCGCCCACGATAACGCCTAGGAAAACCAGTACAAATAATCCACGCTCAGGATCATTAGCAAAGGCGTGTACAGATGTAAGCACACCGGAACGAACTAAAAATGTTCCAAGCAAACTTAATGAAAACGTAAAAATCGCCAACAAAATAGTCCAGCTTTTAAATAAGCTGCGTTTTTCTGTTACGGCTAGTGAGTGAATTAATGCGGTGCCGACTAACCACGGCATAAAGGATGCATTTTCTACAGGGTCCCAAAACCACCAACCGCCCCAACCTAATTCGTAATAGGCCCACCAGCTACCGAGTGCGATACCGACTGATAAAAATCCCCATGCCATAGTTGCCCACGGGCGCGACCAACGTGCCCAAGCGCTATCTAAACGGCCAGTAATTAATGCGGCAATGGCGAATGCAAAAACAACACTAAAACCAACGTAACCCATATACAAAACGGGAGGATGAATAACGAATCCGGGATCTTGCAAGAGCGGATTTAGATCGCTGCCATCTTGTGGCGGAATAGGAAGAATGCGGTCGAAAGGATTCGATGTTAGCAGCATAAATAATAAGAAACCGACCGCGATAAAACCGAGCACAGCAAGAACTCTGGCTTGCATATCTAGCGGCAATGATTTGCTAAAAATTGCTACCGCAAAAGTCCAGCCGGACAACATAAAAATCCACAAGAGTAATGAACCTTCATGGCCGCCCCAGACTGCGCAAATTTTATAGTAATACGGCAGCAAGCTATTTGAATTGCTGGCAACGTATTTCACCGAGAAATCATCGTGTGCGAATGAATAGGTTAAGCAAAAAAATGCGATAGCGATAAAAACAAAAAAACCAGTTGCAAGCGAACGCCCGGTGTTCATTAATAATTGATTACCGTAATGCGCGCCTAACATCGGCAACACAAACAATGCAAAACTTAAACACAGCGCGAGAACTAAAGCGAAGTGACCAAGCTCTGGAATCATGAGCGTGGAGAAAAAAGCATTAGGCTCCATTTTTTAACCCCTTACATATGGCTTGATCATTTTTATGCTCTTCTTCTTTTTTCTGATCGCTTTGCTGGTTCATGCTGGCAACTTCAGGTGGAGTGTAAGTTTCATCGTGTTTTGCCAACACCTGGTCGGCAATAAACACACCTTTATCATCCACCTTTCCATTGACGACTGCGGCTTCACCTTCGGCAAATAGGTCAGGCAAAATTCCAGTGAATTTTACCGGAACATCTGCAGCGCCATCGGTGAGAATAAAGTTGATATCCAAACTATCTTTTGCTCGCACAACACTGCCGGGCTTCACGCAACCGCCGCCGCGAATGTTGCGATTCGGTGGTACTTCACCTGCCGCTATTTTACTGGGAGGATAAAATAAATTTATGTTTTCACGCATTGCATAGGCGATTAGCCCCACGGCGATACTCGTGACGACAACCCCGGCGATAACAAATAACAAACGTTGCTTACGAACTGGATGCATAATTGGCTTCAACTAAAAGGCTAGAGTTACTGCGAATTTTCTGGTGATTTTTTTTGTAAGTGGAGCAATTTTTTTTGTTGCTTTAAAAATGTTTTCTTGCTCAATACAGGAGCTAATGTTAAATAAATTAAAATTGCATAAACGATGACATAACTCGCCCACACAAAAGCCCCATGACCGCCCATCTTTAAAAACGCATCTACACTATCAAATTGGAATTTCATTACGCTTTATCCCCTTTTGACGGAACGCCTGAAGCCAAATCTTTTACCCATTGCGTTTTACTTTCGCGACGCAAAATTTCAGCGCGGGTATACAAAATTAACACCAGCGTAAAAAATATATAACTTGCAGCGATCATTGTGAATAAAGGGTACAGCATTGAAATATGAATCTTTGGGGCGCTGGTTAAATTTAAACTCGCTGGCTGGTGCAGCGTGTACCACCAATCCACGGATTTATAGATAATAGGGATATTTACCGTGCCTACCAACGCCAAAATTGCGCTCGCTTTATCCGCGGTATCGCGGCTTTGAAATGCGTTTTGCAAGGCGATAATGCCAAGATATAAAAAGGACAATACTAAATAGGATGTCATACGACCGTCCCATTCCCACCAGGTTCCCCACGTAGGTCTGCCCCAAATTGAGCCTGTTGCCAATACGATAATCGTGAACGCAAAACCAATGGGCGCTGCAGATTTCATCACCATGTACGGCAATTTCATTTTCCAAATTAAACCGACCGCACCGGCGATTGCCATAATGTAGTAGCAAGCCATTGATATGAAGGCGACTGGCACATGAACATAGATGATGCGGTAGCTGTCTTTTTGTTTGGCATCCATGGGCGCAAAACCTAAACCCCAAACAGTGCCAACCAGTAATAAGCCCCAGGCAAGGATAACCAGCCATGGAACCCAGGCATCAGTTTTTTCATAAAACCAGCGCGGTGAACCTAAACGATGAAACCATTGCCAATTCATAAATAATCTCTCTTGCTTATTGTTAGCCATTCAAACTTATTATTTTTAGCCGTTGACACTTACACGTAATGCGCCTGCCGTGGCGAGCGGAGCCAATAATAACGCTATCGCCAGAATTGCTCCTAATACTGCGAGTTGCACATCAAAAGGATTGCCGCGCGCGGCTTCTGTCACGGCACTTGCACCGAAAATCAGGATGGGTACGTAGAGCGGCATAACGATCAACGAGATCAATAATCCGCCTTTACGTAAACCTACCGTTAGTGCCGCACCTACCGCACCAATTAAACTCATCGCCGCCGAACCAATTAAAAGTGATGAGCACAAAGCAATAAATGCTCCACTTGGCAGAGAAAGCATCCCACCGAGCAAAGGTGACAAGAGCGTTAGGGGCAAACCCGTCGCTAACCAATAGGCCAACACCTTGGCGAGGACGCTTAAGTAAAGCGGATGTGGCGATATGAGTAACTGCTCAAGCGTTCCATCATCGAAGTCGCTACGGAAGAGATTATCCAGCGACAGCAGGGTCGCCAGCAGCGCCATTACCCATAATATCCCTGGGGCTATTCGCATTAAAAGTGCTTTTTCCGGCCCTATTCCTAGCGGAATCAGGCTAATAGCAATGAGGAAAAACACCAATGGATTGATCATTTCGCCCTTATGACGAAATGCTAATAACAGGTCGCGACGAAAAGTGGCACCAAATAAAGAAGGTGACTTAGCCATGAGCATTTTCACCGACTGTTGAATTTTCAGCAAAATCCTGTAAATCGAGCGTCTGCAACTGTGGAAAACGAATATCCTGGTGGGATGTAACCAACACCAATCCACCTGCTGAAGCATGAGCAATCAAGCGATTTTCCAATTTAGCGATGCCCGCTTTATCAAGCGCGGTGAATGGTTCATCCAAAATCCAGATGCTGGCCTTACTGAATTCCAACCGCGCTAAGGCAACGCGACGCGATTGTCCTGCGGAAAGCTGAAAGCATGGCGTATCTTCATAACCGGCGAGATTTACTTGTTCGAGTGCGGCTAGAAGTTGTGCGTCGCTAACTGCGCCTTGCAAGGCTGCGTACCAACGTAAATTCTCAAGCGGCGTCAGGGACTTTTTAACCCCTGGTAAATGCCCCAAATACAGAAGTTCACTTGCGAATTCCCAGTTAACCTTATTGATTAATTCGCCTTTAAAAAGAATTTCGCCCTGATATTCGCGACTAACGCCAGCCAGAATACGCAATAAAGTTGTTTTGCCGCTGCCATTCGGCCCAAGAACTTGTACCGCCTGCCCTGCATAAAAACGCGTGTTGAGCTGAGAGAACAAAATACGTTCGTCGCGCTCACAGGCCAGATTATGCAATTCAAGAAGAACAGGAGCCGATGTCAAAAGGAAATTCCAGCTGAATGAAGGTTTTATAAGAAGAACTCAGGATTTACACCCGGAGGTCGCTATACTCAATAAATCTTGTATTCATAAACGCGCTTGGGCCTTATTGAAGCGTGTAGATTATCGAGCCATGATTTTGACGGGCGATTATAGCCTCAGCCCTTGAGTCTTTCACGCGTTATTAATATCAGTCGCCAAGAAACCAAAGCAATGCTCAAACCGGATAAAACCTGAACAATGGATATTACCAATATTCCGCAAAGCCTTATTAAAGGTCTGGAGCAAAAAAATACCGAACAATTAACGGCGCTGAGCCGTGTGTTGAATTTGGTTTTAGGAAAAACCGAAACCGCCATGGTCACATCTACAGCGCCAGTTACCGCACCTGAGCGTGCAGAATTATTAAAACAAACAACTACTGCGTTGGCACAACTGAATAAGCAAATTGTCGACCCCAATAAAATTCCGCCCGCATTAAAAGCTGAAATATCGCGTTTAGTTGAGCAACAAAATTTAATTCAAAAGCCGGATTTAAAATGGATTAATTTAACAGTTAATAATCGCCCGCAACTCACTTACAGCGACCGGCCTTTAGTCGCAGGGCAATCGATTCCTGTGCAATTACAAGGCCCGCAGAAATTGGTCATGCTGAATTTACCCGTCACAACTTCGGTTCAGTTGCCCGAAGCAGATATACCACAATTTCCTGCTGTAAAAACGCCAGCTCAAGCCACCCAAGCTGCCATTGAAATCGCCAAAAATTTGGTAGGTAAAACTAGTCAGCTGCCGAATGAATTATTGAAAACCGCTGTCGTTGACTTGGTGAACAAGCTTGTAAGCGCAGGCGTTATTAATATGGATAAAGCTAATCCATTAAAAGATTCGGTAATCCCGCAACAAGCGTTAATAAATCCACAAGCTAAAACAGCCTTAAGTGGCAAACCTCTAACTTTTAGCACAGAGGAGTTATCGCAAAAATTATCAGCCCAAGGTGAAAGCAAAAATACAAATCCTGAAACCCAGGCGACAAAAAAAATAACCAGCGAAAACTTACGCAATTTATTACCTTTAAAAGATACGCCAAATCTATTGCTATCTGCTGCAACAAAGCTGGAAAGCTTGCCCCCACTTAATAAATTACATTTACTTCCTCATGGTGTTGAACAAGCCTTAAAAAGCCTGGCGACACAAATTCGCTCGCCGGAACAGCTAGGCCAACCGAAAGTGTTGGCACAAGCCCTGAAAAATTCCGGTGTCTTGTTTGAGCATAAATTAGGACAGCTGGCGCAGAACAATTTTAGTGGCGAGCAAGGTGCCAAGAGCACGAATCTTATTAAAAATACCTACAATCAGGATTTAAAAGGCGCGCTACTAACATTATTAAATCGCTCAACTCAGGAGCTTGGTGGCGATAAAAAACCAATCTCCAACGAGCAAACGCAAAAATTAATACAAAACTTGGGAAGTGCGCCTTTCTTTAATCCATCGCTAACGGGATCGGTAAGTTCGCTGAACAATAAAAATGATATTGCACAAGCTGTTGGTCTTTTTATCCAACAATTAATGCAAAAACCCGTTAAAGAATTATCCAACAAAGAATTGCGCACGCAATTGCTCGTTTTGCTGCAACAACATAGCGTTCATAGTCTGGCAAAAATTCAGTTGCAGCAATTGCATAGCATTACTCATGAGCTGGATACTAAAGATAGCGCGAATCCAAGCGCGTCCTGGCAATTGGAAATTCCCGTTAAGCACAATAATGATGTGCAGCATATGCATGTGCGGATAGATCGCGATTGGGTGGATGATAAAAACGAATCAGATTCTGACTATGAGAAATCCACTAACAAAGTTAAACAGTGGTCAGTAACTTTGCGTTTTGATTTGCCAACACTTGGCGAATTTTGCGCGCAACTTGCCATTATTAACACGCAGGTCAGCGCGACACTTTGGGCCGCTCGAGAAAAAACTTTTACGCAAGTGAGCGATCAAATAGACGGTTTACGCAAGCAACTTGAGAGCGAAGGTATCAACGTAAAATATTTGCAATGCATGCGCGGAATTCCGCCTGAAAAGCCTATGGCACTAAGCTATTCACTTATCGATATTTCTACTTGATATGAACGCAGAAAATAAAGTTAAGAAAGCAGTTGCGCTCTTTTACGATGGTAAAAGTACACCAACTGTTACAGCTAAAGGCACTGGAGCAGTTGCTGAAAATATTATGGCTATTGCGGAAGAGCATGGCGTTCCACTATGCGACAACAGCGCATTGGTGGAATTGCTTGTGCAGCTTGAGTTGGGCGATGAGATTCCCGAAACGCTTTATTTGGCGGTGGCCTACATTATTGCGTTTGCGTACCAACTGGAGGGTAAGGAGCCTGAGGTTTGGTCAAAAGAATAATAAGACAGCGAATTATTTGGTGAAAACTGTTCAAATTGGTTCTTATGCACTTCACAGCAGGCGCGAATAGTGACAACATCGGCACATTATTCAACCAATAGCCTCATCACTTTATGCATTCATCACTGATATCCGCCGCGGAATTGCAAGCTCAGTTAGGCAAAACCACCGTAGTACTCGATTGCCGCTTTAATTTAATGGATAAATCCCAAGGCGAATCACTTTACCGGCAAGGTCACATTCCTGGCGCCTATTATGTTGACCTTGAGCACGACCTTTCTTCAGCAGTGCAAACTCATGGTGGTCGGCACCCTCTTCCCAATATCGAACAGCTACAAATTAAATTTCGGAATTTTGGTATAAACCAGCACAGCACAGTTGTTGTTTACGATGACTCGCGCATGGCTTACGCCGCGCGTACATGGTGGTTGTTAAAATATTTAGGTCATGAAGACGTACGAATTTTGAATGGTGGCTTCAATGCCTGGACAGCCATTCACGGTGCAATTGATAGGCGCGCACCGTCGTTTAAACAAGGTAATTTTAAAGCTAATATCCAAGCGAATTTTATTGTGGAGCACGATGAAATTCTCAGCGACAAATCGTTAACACTAATTGATTCACGCGAATCACGTCGTTTTCAAGGTTTGGAAGAGCCTATAGATCCTATAGCAGGCCACATTCCAAACGCTTTGAATTTTTTCTGGCAAGAAATTACCGATGAAAAAGGGTTTGTTAAACCCACCGAATGGCAAAAAGCCTATTGGGAAAAAATCGCAGATAAAGAAAACATCGCCGCCTATTGTGGCTCCGGCGTTACCGCCTGCGTGAATATTTTTTCACTATACCTAGTTGGAATTAATGCAAAACTTTATCCAGGTAGTTGGAGCGATTGGTGTAGTTATCTACCAAAAGATTAAGTGTCATAGAAAGCAAATGTCTAAAACAAAAAAAGCGCCTCATAGGCGCTTTTTTATCGATGGAACCGCTAGAAATATTCGTACTCGACACGAACATCCCACGCATCACCAGAATCGTTATCAATATTCGCACGGCCCTGGTAGCGCATTAAATATTTACCTTCGGGCTCGTAGGCATAATAAATAGGCTCTACAAAAATAGACGACAGTTTATTCGCAGTATCCACTCGAAAGTATTTCCAGGTTTCCGCAGCGCCTTTGTAAGCCAAAGGCGAAACACTGGAATCAACTTCCTTGATAACAAATTTTTCGGTACCGAGATTGCGTGCATCTGCTACATCGAACTCTACTTTTTTACCGGAAGTAATTTTTGACCATTGTTGCTGAATGAAAGCATCTACCCCGGCATCAATAATTAATTTTGCAGTTTCATAAATAGTTTTTGTTTGTGAATCGCCTTTTTTCTTGTGCGTTAAGAGTAAACGTCCACCATCGAATGCAGCAGAAACCGTTTCATCATCCCGTTCGTCAGAAAATTCCACTCCCGGCTGAAATACTTCAGTGGAGTAGTTCAGCTTCTTACGCGCGAAGAGAACACCATCTGGTTTGGCATAATTAACGTGAACTTCATTATTGTCATCGAGCTTGGTTATCAATTCGCGATAAACCAACTTTCCGGTTTTGAGATTATACGCCGAGCCAGAAACCGCGTAGCCATCTGCAGCCAGAACACTTGTTGATGCAAGTGATAATAAAATTAGCAAGTTGCGCAGCCTAAATGTATTCATAAATACCTTCATAAAACCTCTCTTGTTAGCCCAAATTACTTGTGCGGGAAGTATAAGACTTTAGGATTTTTTGTACCACTAGCGGCGAACTTTCTAACTTTTCAGCGCGCCAAATAGTGCGATAGTTTCTTTGCGGCTTAGCGACAAATCCACAATCGGCAACGGATAACCGGGAGTTGGTGGAGGATTATGGATAACTTTCGCAGGCAGTTTCGCCAATGCGGGCAAATACTGTCGAATAAAAGTGCCCTCTGCGTCAAAACGTTGAGACTGGCTGACCGGATTAAAAATACGAAAATAAGGTGCTGCATCAGTTCCTGTCGATGCGCTCCACTGCCAACCGCCGTTGTTTGCGGCGAAATCGCCGTCGATTAGCTGCGTCATAAAATAATGTTCACCTCGTCGCCAATCAATTTGTAAATTTTTAGTCAGGAACATAGCGACAACCATGCGTAGACGATTGTGCATCCAACCGGTTGCTTTGAGCTGCAGCATAGCGGCATCTACCAAAGGAATTCCTGTCTCACCATCGCACCATGCTTTGAATGATTTTTCGTCGTAGCGCCACGGGAAAGCCTCAGTGTGTTTTTGCATCGCTTTAAATTTACAGACATCAGAAAAGTCGACAACCACATGCTGATAAAAATCACGCCATACTAATTCGCCAATCCAGGTTTTAACCCCTGCACTTCCTGAATCCCAATCGCCTTTACTCTCTTGCAACGCGGCAACTAAACATTGTTTCGGAGAAATGCTTCCTACTGCCAAATAGGGCGATAGTTGCGACGTGCCTTCTACCTGAGGAAAGTCCCGAGCTGTTTGATAGTCGTCAATAGAATTTTTCGTAAACTTTTTTAAACGTTTACTGGCTTCTTTCTCACCGGCAGGCCAAAGTTTTGATAAATCACGTTGCGTAATGTTTTCAAAAAATGCATTGAGTTTATTATCCGTCAGCGCAGGATGATGATGTTCATTCTGCACTCTAGGTTTCTTTAAAACCTGAAGCGGAAGTGAGCGTGCCTGTTGCATCCAATTATTTTTAAAAGCGGTGAATACTTTGTAAGGTTCACCTTTACCGTTGCGAATCATGCCGGGCGGAATGATAACTCTATCGTGAAAGCGTTTAACTAAGGCTCCATCTTCGCGTAACACTTCAGATACTTGCTTATCCCGATTAAACTCATCAAGTGGATATTCTGCGTTAAAGAATAACTCTTCAACTCCATGTGTCTTTATAAGATGTTGCAATTCGGTCTTTATTTGCGACATTTTATTTACAGTTATAATTTCAAACGAAATGTTTAATTCGGCTAAATCTTGATTAAGTATTAAAAGATGACGGCGAATAAAATCTACCCGTGCTGGCGCCACAACGTGATTTTTTAACATTTCATGACAGATAATATAAACCGCCAACACGCCTTCTTGATCTTCGGCCGCACGAAATAATGCGGGGTTATCGTAAATACGCAAATCATTTCTAAACCAAACGATTCGTTTAAATTGTGCAGTCTTCATACCAATTCCTTAACGCCACCCAATGAATCTTGAAGTAAAACGCTATTCAGCATTTGTGTTATAGCTTGTTGCCCGTCATCACCCACAATATGAACATGATTTGGTAGCTCCATATTTATTATTTTGCCAAGCTTTCCGCCAACAAAAATAGGAACTGATATTAGATCAGCGAGTTGTACAAGTTCTCTTTGAAATTCGCCTAAACTTGAACAGGAATCGTTGTAAACAATAAATCCTTCAATGGCTAATTGCTCGGCAGCAAATACTATTTCTTTGCTTGAAATTAAACCAATGAGTTCAGATTTTATTTGATGTGTGGTCAACCCATAATGCAGCAATACATTTAAAAGAGAATTACCTACAGTAGATAATTGTAAAATCGCCACGGAATTTCCGCTGGTTTGCTGGCGTTGTCGCTGTGTTAACATCAGCAGATATTCTGATAAACGGTTTTCCAAAATTATTTTTTTTACACGATTCCCGTAAAAATCTTGTGCTAGTTGATCAAGTACAGGAGTAATTAGTTGGTCAGCAATAACGGCTGCAGGATAAACCGAAAATAGTTGATTAAAAAAAGCGTCCAGTTTGCCGAGATTTAGATCGGCCATTATCGACAACAATTCGGCACAATAAACTTGCCAGCTGTTTTCGATAACTACATCACTTGATGCATAACCTGCTTCCAAAAGCTCGCTCACTTTTCCTATGGCTAATCCACGGGCAAGCCATGTCTGAATTTTTTTAATCAGTTCAATATCTTCGCGGCGATAAAGTCGGTGGCCTTTAGCGGTCCGCAATGGTTTTATCAGGCCATAACGACGTTCCCAGGCGCGCAGCGTTACACTGTTAACGCCGGTAAGCCTTGAAATATCACGTATAGGTAGCGGGCTATCATCGGAAGTTTCTATAATTTTTCTCATACTAAATTTTTATTCCGAATTATTCTTCAAGCACAAAATTGCGCAAGCCTAATTCATCTGGATAAGGCGCCCAAAATGTTTGATTTTTTAGGTAAGGATTATCCAACGTCATCAAATAGTGTTTTAACAGTGTAAGCGGAACAACTATCGGCACTAGACCTTTACCGTAGGTTTCAATCGAATTGCTCAGCTCCGCTTTTTCTAATTTATTAATGTGCAATTTTAAGTAGCCACGCAAATGCATCATGGCGTTAGTATTTCCTTTGCGTGTGGCCTTATGGCCCAATGCAGTCATTAACAGTTGAATAAATTCATTATTAATTTGTTCAATAGGTCGATCAGATAAGTTGGCTAAAAATTTTCCAATCGCAAAATAACTTGGAACGTGGTGAGCCATCACCTGATATTTGTAGCGGGAATAAAATTCGATGATTTTTTTCGCAGTTGGATCGTTCTGCAAGTTTTGTCGCCAATCATGCAGTGCAAATATTCGAGCAATAAAATTTTCTCGCAGACCCGCATCAGTTAAACGTCCCGCCTCTTCCACAGGAATTAATGGCATCAACTCCATAAATTTTTTCGCGTAAGCGCCCTGCCCGCGACTATCAATCGACTGACCATTGCTACCGTAACGTTTCAAACCGAACACGGCACAACTTGGGGAGTTTTGCATGAATACGTAGCCGCAAATATCCTGCATATTAGAGGCGGCATCTTCAGCTTCTTTGGTCAATGCATCTGTCACGTCTAGATCAGAGTTTTCAACACCGCGAATGCGATCTTGCCCATCTGTAACAATCAACCGAATAGGTTTGCGGGGAACACCCAGACCAATGGCCAATTCTGGGCAGAACGAGCGAAATTCGACGTGACTCGAAAGCACGTCTGTTAGGTAACGATTGCGCTTATGGCCACCGTCATATCTAACCGGCTCGCCGAGTAAGCATTGACTGACGCCTATGGGGATTTTTGACATAAGGCAAATACCTATACAGATTAAGCTACGATGTATAAGTTATACGGAATTTTATTATACATAGCAAGATATATGTATAAGTATTTGAGGAAATGTAAATGATTAATTAGCGGACATAAAAAAGCCGACTTTCGTCGGCTTTTTTATTTTACAGAGTGGGGATTTTTACATGTTCGAAGAGTTCATCCAAATCCGCTCGGGAATGTCGGTTGAATGCTTCGTTGACAATGTCTTTTGTGAGATGAGGTGCAAACTTCTCAATGAAGTCATACATAAACCCACGCAAGAAAGTGCCACGACGAAAGCCAATCTTGGTAATGCTGGCTTCGAATAAATGGCTAGCATCCAGAGATACCAAATCAGTATCAACTGCGGGATCGTAAGCCATCTGCGCGATAATACCTATACCCAAACCTAGGCGAACGTAAGTTTTGATAACGTCGGCATCAGCAGCTGTAAACACAACGCGAGGAGCTAGGCCGCGATTAATAAAGGCTTCGTCCAATTTTGAGCGCCCAGTGAAACCAAATACGTAAGTTACGATTGGATACTTAGCTACGTCTTCTAATGTCAGACGGGAAACTTGCGCTAGAGGATGACTTTTGGGTACCACAATACAACGATTCCAACGGTAGCAAGGCATCATCACCAAGTCACTGAACAATTCCATCGCTTCAGTTGCGATTGCAAAATCAACGGTACCATCGGCAGCCATTTCTGAAATTTGCATTGGTGTACCCTGATGCATATGCAAAGCAACTTCAGGATACTGTTTAATAAATTGACCAATTACAGGTGGCAATGCATAACGTGCTTGCGTGTGGGTCGTTGCAATACTCAGCGTACCTTTACGTTCGTTACTGAACTCTTGCGCAACTTGTTTGATGCTCTCAACTTTACGGAGAATTTCGCCAGCTTTTTTAAGAATTGCTTCGCCGGCAGGAGTAATGCGAGTTAAATGCTTACCACTACGAGAGAAAATTTCTACGCCCAGCTCATCTTCGAGCAGACGAATTTGCTTACTAATACCCGGTTGAGACGTGTAAAGACTCTGTGCAGTCGCCGACACGTTTAAGTCGTGATGAGCAACTTCCCAGATGTAACGCAATTGCTGTAACTTCATAAGCCCTCCAAATGGCTCATTGAACTGGAGGATTTTTGTTAATCACGGATGCGATCAACTGTTATAAAAACACTTCAGCTTTATACTTTTCAAGAATAGACGTCTATTACATCAAATTCCAATTTATTTGCATATATCCCAAAAAGCTGGTTTCTTACAACTTTAGACCATATCCAGAATTTTTATAGTTTTTAGGCGAAATTTTTTATTCAGTTTTTGCCAGACAGTTCTAAGGTCTGGTTTGCAATGCCATGCGGCACGTGACCTGTCGCGACATGTTCGCTTGCTGAATCGCAATGAACTCGTTGATCATCAAAAAACACGTCTGCTCCATAAGCTTTCAAAAATGTTCCTTTTGAAAGTCCGCCTAAAAACAGTGATTCATCAATACGAATGTTCCAGGCGCGTAGGGTTCTTATAACTCGCTCATGAGCTGGTGCTGATCGTGCAGTAACTAGTGCAGTTCTAATGGGGCAATCATGCTCGCCAAACTCGCGCTGTAAACCTTGCAATGCAGATAAGAATTCCTTAAATGGCCCACCAGACAGTGGCTCTTTTGCAGATGCTTTTTCACTTTCGGTAAAAGCGCTTAAACCTTCAAGTTTATAAACGCGCTCGGCCTCGTCAGAAAATAAGACTGCATCACCATCAAATGCGAAACGTATTTGGTCTTCGTTATCAACCTTGCTTTTAGACGCCAATAAAGTTGCGGCCGCAATTCCGTGGTCGAGAGCGTGTTTAACATCTTCAGCGTGAGTAGATAAAAAGAGATGACAGCCAAATGCAGTCGCATAACCATATGGTGAGGTTCCGCTACAAAATGCGGCACGAGTGATATTCAATCCATAATGCTCGATTGAATTAAAAACGCGTAGGCCTGTGTCTGCGCTATTTCGCGATAACAAAATAACTTCCACCCTTGGCTCGCCCCCCAACTTTTTATTTAGATGCAATAACTTTTGCACCATGGGAAAAGCGTCACCAGGCTTCAATATTTCGTCTTCGTGATCAATCTGATAACGTGCATAAGCGTCAAGACCTTCGTTCACGAAGATCTGGTGACTATCATCAAGGTTGAATAGCGCGCGTGACGATATGGCGATAACAAGCTTTGTTCCAAAACCACTAGGCATAATTAAATCCCAAATAAGTTGATGGCCTAAACTACCACCAAAAGCGAAAACATGGGAATAATTTCATAAAATGTACCGCCAAAATTAAAGCAAATCTTTGCCTATATTTAATTGACGCGATGAGATTTAGATTCTACTTCCGAGTAGCCGCCACGATCATAGTGCAAATAAACGCCCATTTCTTTTTGCTTATTTGCAGGAACTTGGGGATCAAATAGAGGTGCACTTTGAATTTGATTTTGTGTCATATCCACATAAACTTTTGCATCGCCCCAACTTACATCTTTAATAACTTGAGGTGGAATAAGAACCTGTTTACCTGCCCACCAATTACTTGTGCTTGCGATTAAATACTCAATTGCCCAAGTGCCTTCATTGACAAGAAGATTTTGTAAGTGCCCTATCTCGCCATTTTGAGCTTGTATGTGATAGCCAAGTATTTCAACACAACTACGTAAGTGCCTATCTCCATACATTCTCCTTACGGTATCTACAGCTTCAAAAGTGTCTGCGGTTTTGGAGTTCCTTTCTTGTCTATCGGCTTTTACAGTAGTGTTGGAATCACCGCTTGGAAGCGAATCCCAAAGACTATTATTCCCCCAATAAAATGCATACCCATAGTAGCTGAGATAGTCTATTTCGTATTGTTGTGAGGGTGACCTAGCATTATCTACGTGAGGATTGCTCATAATTTCGCTAATCGATAAGTCCACAATCAGTGATTTATCTTCGCGATTTAAATTTTTAACAATTGCAGGAGAAAGTAAAACTTTATTGCTCTTAAGCAAGTTACCGACTTCAACAACAATAAAACGCACAACCCATCTTCTATCATCAATATAGAAGTCTTTTACTTTACCGATGATGCCGTCAGTAGCATGCAGTGAAAAATCTTCTAGGTCATTGAGAGTGTGTAACATCGCACTAACTCCTTTAGAACATTATTAATTACTAACTTTAAACTCGTTCAATTGAATATTTGCGGACTAAAACGAAAAGCTATTCCAGGGAACGACGGTTGAACCGGTAGTGAATTGACGCTCAGATTCCATCGCAGCGATATTAGTTTTAGAGCTGGGATCAGGTTTGGAATAAGCGGAAGAATCTATAGCTCCCTCTCCCCACGGGCGAGGTTTATGTGCACTGAGAAAGTTGTCGCCATTGTCTTGTCTATTCACGATTTTATCCTCGTTCAAGTAGCTCCTCTTGCACCGCAAAAGGTTTGGTTAATTTGACGAGGTAAAAATAAACTTTGTGAGAAAACGGGTCTGTACGTTATCTCGCATAATTTTTGAAATGCAAAACAAAAACCCAGCATATGCTGGGTTTTTGTTTTGTAACAACTAAATATGGTGCCCGAGGCCGGACTTGAACCGGCACGCCCAAGAGAGCGACAGATTTTAAATCTGTTGTGTCTACCGATTTCACCACTCGGGCAGAGTGCTTTTGCTTCGGCAGCAAAAGAATTGTGGAGGCGCGATCCGGAGTCGAACCGGACTAGCTGGATTTGCAATCCAGAGCATAACCGCTTTGCTATCACGCCCTTTTCAGAGGGCGCAATTTTAGCGGAGTCATTTTGAAAATCCTAGTATTTTCTTATAGTTATGGAGTTTTTTTTGAGATAGATGACACTTGAGCAGCTAAAATCATCAATACGTTTATTTTTTAGCCGAGCCGATTGAAAAGAAAGGCGATGCAGCCCGCAAGTAGATGATCATTGACCATAACGTTAATGCTGCTGCTCCCGCTAACGCAACGTAACCAATCTCCATTAAATACCATTCATGCCGATCCATTAGTAAAACCAGGATGGCGATCATTTGTAAGGTCGTTTTAATTTTTCCAATAAATGAAACTGCAACACTCGCGCGCTGGCCAAGTTCAGCCATCCACTCACGTAATGCTGAAATGATAATTTCGCGCCCAACAATAATAGCCGCCGCCGCTACAAACCACGCTGAATCATGATGGATTGATACAAGCAACAGTAGAGAAATCGCTACCATTAATTTGTCAGCTACAGGATCAAGGAACGCCCCGAATGCAGTGCTTTGGTTGTATTTGCGAGCGACATAGCCATCAAGCCAATCAGTTATTGCTGCAACCGCAAAAATTACCGCACAGCTGAGATGGGCCCAGGGAACAGGCAAATAAAAAATTACGACAAATAGCGGGATTAAAATAATTCGGAGTAGTGTTAGCTGATTAGCAAAAGTCATAACCAGAATGTCTCGCCATAGAACCGTAACAAAAGCAGGAGCTAGCCTGCAGGCTAACCGTGGATATTAGGCGATAATACACTATCAATTAATCATTATGGAAAAATGCATATATTTCTTCTGCGATATGCTGATTTATTCCACTGACCTTCATTAAATCATTAGCGCTCGCTTTCTGAATTTCCTGAATTCCGCCGAAATGACGTAGTAACTCCCTTCTACGCACAGCTCCGACGCCCGGAATATCTTCAAGCGTAGATGTTTTACGTTTCTTATCGCGGCGTTGCTTGTGCCCGGTTATGGCAAACCTGTGTGCTTCATCGCGAATATGCTGAATTAAATGGAGTGCTGGTGAATCGTTGTTCAATACAATTTCTGTATCTGTTTGTGCGTTATAAAGTGTTTCAAATCCTGCTTTACGTGTTGAACCTTTGGCAACACCAATCATCAATACATCATCAATACCCAGCTCAGCCAATACCGAAATTGCTTTCGATAACTGACCTTTACCACCGTCAATTAACAAAATATCCGGCATTTTCCCCTCGCCTTTTTTAAGACGAGTGTAACGGCGTTCAAGTGCCTGTTCCATTGCAGCGTAATCATCGCCAGGTGTAATTCCTTCAATATTGAATCGGCGATAATCAGATTTCAACGGGCCATTCGTATCAAAAACTACGCATGAAGCAACCGTAAGCTCGCCACTGCTATGACTTATATCGAAACATTCCATTCGCTGCGGAATTTCATCGAGGCCAAGTGCATCCTGCAGTGCGACAAATCTATCGAGAGAGTTTTGTTTGGTGTTGAGATGCGCAATTAAATTTTGTTCGGCGGCGTTAACAGCCATCTGCAACCATTGCGCGCGATGACTGCGAACACTGTGTGAAAAGTAAACTTGTCGCCCGATTGATTGCTGTAAGGCGGACGACAGAATATCTACTTCTTCTAATTCATAATTGGTAATAATTTCGCGCGGAATATCCCGACCCGTGCTCGCCAAATAGAATTGTTCTACAAATTGTGTAAGTACATCTGCCGGTGATTCTGCAATTCCAGATTGTGGGAAAAAACTTCGGCTGCCAAGAATTCGTCCACGGCGTATAAATAAAATATGCACGCAAATTGCATTGGGACGAACGACTAGCGCAACAACATCAATATCACCGTTACCTTCTTCGATAACTTGCTGCGATTGAATGCTACGCAAAAAAGTAATTTGATCGCGAAAATGAGCAGCTTTTTCAAACTGAAGATTTTGTGCGGATTCATCCATTTGATTTGCTAATTCTTTCATGAGCTCTTCGCTATTGCCCGTTAAAAACATTCGGGTGTGGCGTAAATCATTGGCATAATCTTCTTTATTAATAAACTCAACGCAAGGCGCAGTGCAACGTTTTATTTGATACTGCAAACATGGGCGCGAACGATTATTAAAAACGCTGTCTTCACACTGCCGCACGCGAAATGTTTTTTGCAAGAATTGTAAACTTTCACGTACTGCACCGGCGTTCGGAAAAGGCCCGTAATAATCGCCCTGCTTTTTTTTCGCGCCGCGATGCAATGTTATGCGCGGATAAGTTTCACTACTTGATACAAAAATATAAGGATAGGATTTATCGTCGCGCAATGAAATGTTGTATGGCGGACGATTGGATTTAATTAGATTCTGTTCAAGAATTAAAGCTTCTGCTTCACTGGCTGTGATGGTGACTTCAATTCGATAAATGCGTGCAACTAACGCAATAGTTTTGGTGGAGAGGCCGGTTTTACGAAAATAACTTGAAAGACGTGCTTTTAAGTTTTTAGCTTTACCCACATACAAAATATTCCCATCCACACCAAACATTTGATAAATGCCAGGTTGCTGGGATGCGTCTGCAAGAAAACGAACAGAATCAAAATAAGGAGAAATAGATTTTTCAGGCATGAAGTTTTAATAAAATGCAGTAATGGGTTATTACTGCATTTTACCGGAAAACTTACACAACTGCTTCAGGATCAAGCAAGTTATGCTTTACTGCGAGTAAAGTGAGTTCAACGTCACTGTTGATATCGAGTTTTTCAAAAATTCTGTAACGGTAGCTGTTAACGGTTTTAGGGCTCACGCAAAACGTATTAGCAATGTCATTCACTTTTTGGCCGTTGGCAATCAACATTGCTGTTTGAAGTTCGCGTTGCGATAGCTTTTCAAAAGGCGTTTCCTGATTTGCTGAGCCAGAGAAGTTTTTAAGCGCCAGTTGCTGAGCAATACTATTGCTCATGTAAAGATCGCCGCGAATCACCTTATCAATTGCATTGGTGATTTCAGAGAATTCGGCACCCTTTGTGACATAGCCAACCGCACCAGCCTGCATTAATCGGGTGGGATAAAGATCATCATCGCAAGCCGTTACTGCGATAATTTTTATGCCGGGATTAACCACGAGTAATTTTTTAGTCGCCTCCAAGCCGCCCATTCCAGGCATTTTAACGTCCATGAGCACAACATCGGGTGATAATGCCCGCGCTTTTGTCACTGCTTCTTCCCCGCTTTTGGCGTCTCCTACCACTTGGTAGCCCGCTATATCGGCTAACATACGCACAATCCCCATGCGTACCAAGTCGTGATCATCGACAACGAGTATCTTAGTCAAACCAGCCCCCATGCCGTTGAGGCAAGTGTTATTTTTTACCGAAGGACGCTTCTATGGCGTGTTTGCGATTGTAAACGTAGCCTTTACAAACTACCACAACTTGAGCGCGTTACGCGCCTGTTTGTAGTGTAGTCGCTCTGGAAAACATCGCAAAACGATTGAATCTACTCAATTCTAGATGTTATTTGACGATTAGGGATAATTTCGGGGCTCTTGTTCAAGCTCAACGCCAAATTGTTGTAGAATTTTTGCCTTCACTATCTCGGCTACATCAAGAACGCACTCTGCTTTTGCTCGTTCAGGATTGGTAATTACTAATGCCTGCTGCTCGTGAACAACAGCGACATGCTTAAAGCCTTTCAATCCTGCTCGATCAATCAGCCAGCCAGCGGCCAACTTCACATTATCTGAATCAACGGGATAAAAAACGATGTTAGGAAACTCGTCTTGAAGATGCCTTAACTTTTCCTGAGAGATGATCGGATTCTTAAAAAAACTGCCAACGTTTGGCAGCTGTTTTGGATCTGGTAATTTGCGTCGGCGGATATCTGAAACAACCTGACTCACCAACTCCGGGGTAATTTCTTCGGACGAATAACTCACTAGTACATGTTGCAGAGCCGGATAATAAGTTTTTAGCACAGGATTTTTCGTGAGCTTAAATGTAACGGAGGTAATGATGAACTGATCTTTTAGTGCATTTTTAAAAACACTATCGCGGTAAGCAAACTGACAAGCTTCATTAGTAAAGGTAATAGTTAAACCGGATGAAATATCAAACGCCGTCAATTCACTAAAGACATCCTTAAGTTCAACGCCGTAAGCGCCAATATTTTGAATCGGAGCTGCTCCGACATTGCCAGGAATAAGAGATAAGTTTTCCAGTCCCCAATAATGTTGATCTAAACAGTAATCAACAAAATCACTCCAATTTTCGCCTGCGGCCGCTTTGACATAAAAGCATTCATCATCTTCTCTGACCAATTCTTTGCCCAGAAATTGAATATAAATTGCAATGCCAGGGAAGTCATCATGCAAAACAATATTGCTGCCGCCACCTAAAATAAGTAGCGGAAAATTTTTTTCTTTGGCAAATTTTAACGCAGCAATCAACTCTTCCTGATCTTTTACTGATACAAAAAATTCTGCGTGCACAGGTGACGCAAGCGTATTGTAGTTTTGCAGATTAAAATGAGGTAGATAAAGTGACACGCTGATTTCCAATAATAAAAGCTAGGATTCAATAGAGTAGAAACTACAAGTGATTTTTCTGAATCGATAATAATAAACCCGCTGCAGAATCCTCAATAAGGTCCAGCACCAGTTCAAAACCTTCACTGCCGCCATGATAAGGATCGGGCACTTCACGATATTTTTTCTGCGAGCCAAACTCCAAAAATAAACCTAAATAGCCAGAGTAGTCTTCAGGTTTTAAAATTTTCAAATCAGAGAGATTTGAATCATCCATTGCCAAAATATAATCGAAATCTTCAAAATCACTGCGTTTAACTTGGCGAGCAGATAGCACAGACAAATCTATATCACGCTTCTTAGCGGCGGCGATAGTGCGCGGGTCAGGTGAGCGACCTTGATGCCAACTTGTTGTGCCGGCGGAGTCAATTTGAATACGTTTTGCCAATCCGCTTTCATGGACCAATTTCTGAAAAATACCTTCTGCAGTTGGTGAGCGACAAATATTACCAAGGCATACAAACAAAACTTTTACCGACATTTTATTTCTCTAACAATGATTTTATGCGTTGCAAATCTTCTTCAGTATCCACACCGCCTGGAACAGGAACAACCGCCTCAGCAATGTGAATCAAATGCCCATTCCACATAACACGTAGTTGCTCAAGCGATTCGAGTCGCTCCAAAGGTGCAACTTGCCAGCTTACAAATTTGTGTAATAGACCCACGCGATACGCGTATATGCCTATGTGACGCTGCGCCGGAAAATTTTCCGGCAAATCAGTATCTGATTTTGCAAAATGATCGCGAGGCCAAGGAATCGGCGCACGGGAAAAGTACAAAGCGCGGCCATCGCTATCTGCAACAACTTTGACGATATTTGGATTGCGAAAATCCATAAGGCTATGAATCGGTTCGCTCAATGTTGCCATGCTGGCGTTTTGCATTGATGCAAGGTTTTGTGCAACTTGATTGATAACTTCGGCAGGAATCAAAGGCTCATCACCTTGAACATTTACAACAATTTCGTCATCCGCTAAGCCTAAGCTCGCTACCACTTCGTGTAGACGATCTGTGCCAGACGTATGATCTACTGACGTCATACACACCTGCGCACCAAAACTTTTAGCTACGACTTCAATACGCGCATCATCCGTTGCAATAATAACTTGTCGGGCGAGGCTCTCGCATGCACGCTCATAGACATGTTGAATCATAGGCTTGCCTGCAATCTCCTTGAGAGGTTTTGCAGGTAACCGTGTTGATGCGTAGCGCGCAGGAATAACGACCGTAAAATTCATCTGATAAACCTTCTAGTAATTCTCGTTTTCTTTTAAAGAATCTAATTTTTGCTGAAACGCTTTCCAAAAAGTATCGCTTAACTGCGCACCCACTATCAACGAGTACCAATTTTTTTTTGCGAATTCGCTACATTTAACTGCATCTTTTTCAGTCATCACAACAGTTTCATCTTGATAACTATCAAAGTCATTCTGAGAAAACTTATAATGATCCGAAAAATGATGCGCATAATAATGTAGCGATAGACCATCCAGCGTTTTAAAAAATCGCTCTGGATTCCCTATGCCCGCTACAGCGTGCACTTGCGATTTAAAAGAAATATTTTTTAACGAAACAATTTCTTGCGACAGTAGATTTCGCCATGAAAGTGGTTGAATGTTCATCGAGTAAACATAATCAAAGCCTGAAAGAAGTCCTTTTTTTGCGGGGCTGTTAATCACAATTAAATCCACAGATTTAAGTCGTTTTATTGGTTCGCGCAATGGTCCGACTGGCAACAATTTTTGGTTGCCAAATAATCGATGCCCATCAACAACCGCAATCTCCATTTCGCGGCCTAAACGGTAATGCTGCAAACCATCGTCGCTTAGAATATGAGTACAGCCAGCTTCTACTAAGCACTTGGCCGCTTCAACTCGGTTGGGCGATACACAAACTGCACATTGCGTATCGCGATAAATCAATAAAGGCTCGTCGCCGCACTCTGATGCTTTGGATTGCCCGTTTAATAAGAAAGGATATTGAACTGAATCGCCACCATAACCACGGCTCACTACTCCCGGCTTGTTACCTTGAGCTTGTAGGTATTTTACCAATTCAATGATCAACGGAGTTTTACCTGTGCCGCCTACAGAAATATTACCGACGACTATGACGGGTATAGATAATTTTTTTTGAGAAAAATGAATAAGGAAAAATTTTCGAATATTGCTGATAATTAAAAATAACCAACTCAAAGGTAGCAGCCAGTAAGTCCAGCGAGATTCGCCGTACCAGGCTCTTAACCAAAAGTTGTGAGATTTTTTCACATGATGCTCGCTAGGATTAAAACCAAAAAATTATTTCTTCTTTTTTTCTAACGCTTCAGGTTGGCGAGAAGTAATACTTAATTTTACAAATCCTAATTGACCGGCAACATCCATAGCGGTCACAACATATTGATGTGGAGTTTTAGCATCTGCCGTTAGCAGTAACGGCAAATCAGTTTTACCTTCAGATACTTTTAAAATGGCTGACTTGAGCGTATCAACTTCATTGTTTACCAAGCTTTGGCCGTTCACCGAAAAACTACCCTGCTCGCCAATCACAATTTCAATTTGTTGTTTTTCGTCTACTGAAGGCTCACCAGTTGCTTCCGGTAATTCAACACCTAAATGCGTTTCTTTGGTGAAGGTGCTCGACAACATAAAAAAGATTAATAAAAAAAACATCACATCAATAAGTGATATTAAATTCATCGGCTCCAATTCGCGTGACTGACGACGAAATTTCATAAAATTACACCAGCTTCACATCAACATTGCGGTCAGTGTGCAAAGCATCTACTAATTTGATGGATTCTTCTTCCATTATTACCACAAGACTATCTACTCGGCGCAAAAAATAACGATGCAATATGGTCGCAGGAATCGCAACAATCAAACCACCCGCTGTGGCAATTAACGCCGTTGCAATGCCACCAGCGAGAACACCCGCATTACCTGAGCCTTTCAACATAATTGCATTAAAAGTTTCAATCATCCCAAACACACTGCCTAATAAACCTAACAAAGGTGCAACATTGGCGATGGTTCCGAGCGTACCAATATAACGTTCCAAATCATGAATGACTTGGTTGGCGGCTTCCTGAATTGAATCTTTCATGACATCGCGGCCATGACGAGAATTACTTAGGCCTGCGGCGAGAATTTTTCCAAGTGGAGAGGATTGTTTTAACTCACGCAATTTGGCGGCGTCGACCTGATTACTTTTAATCCAACTCCACACCTGTGCTAACAAGGTACGCGGTGCTACTTTATTGGGATTAAGAGTCCAATAGCGTTCAACGCTAATTCCAATTACGGCAATGGAACAAAGGATGATTGGAATCATCATCACTCCACCAGACAAGATGATTTCGAACACCGCAAACTCCTCTCGATATAAAAATTAACTTATTATTTGGACGTTTTTTGGCCGCTGAAGAAGCCAATTAGATTGCGGCGTACATTACCACAAGACGTATGGAAAACCATGCAAGGCGTCAATTTTTGTGGAATTAGACGAATTAATAATCATGGTGACGGATAATTATCAAACCAATAACGGCGTTCCGCCTGCCGATATTGGGTCAGCTGATTGCCGTCACTGTTCCAAATAAATTCGATGGCGCCACCCAATGCAGTATTGAGTGGAGTGGAACCAACCTCCTGGTAGCGGGCCTGAATATCCTGATGCGGATGCCCATGTTGATTGTGAAAGCCAGCGCTGTAAATAACGTAGCGCGGTTGAACTTGCGCAACAAATCCGGGCGTTGACGATGTATGGCTACCATGATGAGGCGCCAATAAAATATCCACAGGTGCAAGGCTATTTTGAGCCAATAATATCCGCTCAACTTCTTTTTCTACATCGCCAGTCAATAAAACTTTGTGACCTTTGTATTCAATCGATAACACGCAAGAATGATTATTAGCTTTTGCAGCAGGGTCTATGGGATAGATTATAAATTCGAAATTAACGCTATCCCACGTCCAGGGCACTTGTGTATGACAAGATTCAGCGGGTGGATTTTTAATTGTTGATAATGTATTTAGTTGCGGATGATATTTTTCTGGCTCTCCCATCCATAACGCATCTATTTCAGTAGCAGAAAGAACACCATTCAGACCCCCAGAGTGATCTTGATCATTATGGCTTACCACTAACTTATCGAGCTTTCGCAAACCCTGGGCCTGTAGATAAGGCACAATAATTCCGCTGCCTGCATCAAAATTCTCGGTGTAAAGCGGACCGGTGTCGTAAAGCAGTTGATGATTAGGCGTGCGAATTAATACTGCCGTTCCCTGCCCTACGTCAAAAACTAGCATCTGCAAGTCCGGTAATTTTTTTAGCGGAATGATTACGGCAAATAATAATCCCGCTATGCCTAGGAATTTTTTACTCAAACCTGTCGGCAATAAAATTAAAAAAACACTTATTACAGCCAAAATAATTGCTGATGAATTTATTGTAATTAAGGGATTAAATTTTCCAGCACCTTGGACGAGCAAGAAATTTAGCCATTCGTGCACAGAAGACATTCCCGCTTCAGCGCAACTTAAAAATATATCCTCCATACTTGTAAATGTAAAATGACACAGCGCCGATAAAATCAAGCAAGGCACTACAAAAAAAGTAATTATTGGGATTGCTAAAAAATTAGCAGGTGGTGCGAGAAGCGATGAAGTATGGACTAGTAATGCGAGCGGGACTAATAGGCCGACAAACATTACCCATTGGGATTTTACAAAAACCGCTAAATGATTTGCATATAATTTACTTTTACCTAGTCGAGGACTAGTTGCTAGGCGGCCTGAGAAACAGAAGATCAACATGGCAACTGCGCCGAATGATAGCCAAAATCCCATGTCGTATGTAGCAAGAGGATCGTATAAAAGCACTAACACTAATGCGACAAGCAATGTGTCTCTTGCGCGAAAACTGCGTCGCCATAATAAAGATAGTTGCACAGCAGCAAGCATGATAAGTGTGCGCATGGTGGGAATATTTAAGCCTGCAATTAGGCTATAAAATAAGGTTAGCGCTACCGAAAAAACATATCCTGAAACCATTGATGGGTATCTGTGCCAAAATAACTGCACAAAGCGCCCTAACAAATTCCCAATAAAAAATCCGACAATCGCAAAAAAACCTAAATGTAATCCTGATATAGCAATCAAATGATTAGTACCAGTTTTTAACATCTCTCCCCATTGGTCTTTTTCAACCAAAGAGGTATCGCCAACCAATAAGGCAACTAAAATTCCTTTTTGTGGACTTTGGCTTTTGTTAATTAGCCATTGCTGCAGTTGATAGCGAAGAACATCCAACGAGAACGAGGTTTGCGGCTGTAATAAAACATTTTCACCGTCGCGAATATAACCGGTTGCACCTACGCCACGACGCAGCAAAGATGCTTGATAATCAAAACCGCCAGGATTCACAAAACCGCGCGGTATTTTTAGTTTTACTTTTAACCGCCAAACTTCTCCCGTTTTAACGCGTAAATCACCATAGCTACTGATATTTATTTTGTTTGGAAAGTTGTCGAATAAATCCTGCGGACTATGAGGAAAATAAGCTTTGTATATTTTCATGCTGAATAATTGCCGACGATTATTTTCTTGCGGCAAATCAATAATTAAACCTTCGACTATTAAATCCTGTTCAGCAAGATTTTGCGGCAACTGATTGCTGAGTGAATGATAACCCGCAACTACGCCATAGCCAGCGCCTGCGCCAGCCAATAAAACAATTATCCAAAAGCTAGAGGATAATTTTTTACGAAACAATAACACGGCAAAAAAGGTTATTAATAATAAGAAGAGTGTGAAGGTAAGCGGAGGTAATTCAGGTAAATAGCCGACCAGAATAATCCCTATTGAAAAGCATAATAGTCGCAGCGTCATAACATCCCTGTTTTTAGCAAATTTTAATTCAAGCAAACACCTGTGCCACCTAGCCCGCAATATCCATTTGGGTTTTTAGCAAGGTATTGTTGATGGTAATCTTCAGCGTAATAAAATTCACCAACAGGCAAAATTTCGGTGGTAATTTCCTCGTGCCCAGCTTCAGATAAAGCCAGTTGATATTGTACTTTGGTTTTCTCTGCCAATTCTTCTTGCTCTGCAGAAAATGTATAAACGCCGGAACGGTATTGTGTGCCGCGATCATTTCCTTGACGCATCCCTTGAGTTGGGTTGTGTGATTCCCAAAACACCTGCAGCAATTTTTCCAATGATATTTTTGCAGGATCAAATACAACTAATACAACTTCATTGTGCCCTGTTAAACCCGAGCACACTTCTTCATAAGTAGGATTTGGCGTGAAGCCTGCTGCATAACCCACTGCTGTTGTGTAAACGCCCTCCTGTTGCCAAAAACGACGCTCAGCGCCCCAGAAACAACCTAAACCAAAAACAACTTTTTCAAAGCCATCTGGAGAAGGCTCTTGCAACGGAGTGCCTAATACTTTGTGTTTGTCAGTGAGTCGTATTTTTTCAGCGCGCCCGGGCAAAGCTTTTTCGGGCGTTGGAATCACTAACTTTTGTTGTGAAAAAAACATGGCATTCACCTGCTCGCTTAAAACCAACGATTCAATTGCGATTTTTCCCACACACTTAAGAGCGCTCGCTCAACAGCAACTTGCGCCGCCATTCCCAACTTTTCGGGTAAAGATTTTTTCAATGCGAATTCCACTTCGAAAATATCTGCGGTATCGAGTTGATCTAATAAGTATTCGTCACTGGTTTGGATCATATCAATTAAATTTACATCTTTTGCGCGTCGGCCAAACCAAACCTCACCTGTTGCAACTTGAGCAATATCAACCTGAGGGCGATGCTCACTCACAAACTCTTTGAAGAGAACATGAGTATCTTCCAAATCTTCTACAAATTTATCGCGACCTTTTTCGGTGTTTTCACCAAACATGGTTACGGTGCGCTTGAACTCACCGGCGGTAAACATTTCATAGTCAATATCATTTTTTTTCAGGAGTCGATGAAAGTTAGGCAATTGGGCCACAACACCAATTGATCCTAAAATGGCAAATGGAGCTGCAACGATTTTGTTGGCAACACAAGCCATCATGTAACCGCCAGAAGCGGCAACTTTATCTACACAAACTGTTAGCGGAATTTCCTTATTAGTTATACGCGCTAATTGGCTAGACGCTAAACCATAGCTATGAACCATTCCGCCTCCACTTTCAACCTTAACGACTACTTCATCTTTAGGGGTGGCGAGAGTTAATACTGCGCTGATTGATTCGCGCAAACTTTCATTTGCTGATGCTTTAATATCGCCATAAAAATTCAATACAAAAACACGTTTTTTGTATTCATCTTCAGTTGCTGCTACATCTTTTTTGGATTTTTCCTTAGCGCTTTTTTTAAGTTCAGCTTTTTCAACTTTAAGGCGTTTCTTTTCATCTTTCTCAAAAATCTTTAGTTGATCTTCATCGAGAACTGCATGTTGAAGTGCTTCACGAAGCGACTTAAATTTTTCATTTAACTTGCTGACTTGAATATGGCCTTTTTCAGATTTCTTCCCACGGCCACCTGCAGAAACTATTAAACTTACTACAATAAAAACAGCCACGACGAACGTCAGTGTTTTTGCGAAAAAAAGACCATAATTTGTTAAAAATTCCAACGTACAACTCCACTCGATAATTAAAAAACTATTTCCACTCTGCTATAGCTTTACTCGCTACATCATTTAATGGACGAACATTTAATCCGGTATTAGATAAACTGATTTCGTAGAGCGCGCCGTTCTTCATGGGAAAATAACGTGCGCTCCCGTAACTAGCGTCTATAACAGAAAACCACTTAGGTTGGTCATGAATCAACTGCCATACATCTAAACCCAAAGGACTTTTTACAATTGAAAAATTTGAACGCTTCTCTACTGTTTCTTTGTGAATATCAAAATACCGTCCACTTAAACGATCCAGGCGAAACGCAGGTTTTATATTAAAGCCAGAAAAGTACCCTTGCCATTTAATAATACGCGCATCAAGTTGCCATTGATCACCATGCAAACTAAAACGTTGTTGCTTACCGTTAGCATCTGCAACCAACGCATCAAAATACTGATCCTCAATCAACTCAAAATTAATAGTTGCTACCGGCTGCCCTACCAAAATTTGTTTGTAGCTATATACATCGTAGGCAACTACACCAACACCTATACCCAACACCAATACAGTAAGGCCAAACATACCGGTAAGCCAGCCTATAAACCAATTGCTGAACCATAATATTTTCACTGCACGATATGCAATAAATGCAGCAATTAAAATTATTACTAAAGCAACCAAGGTATATAACATAGAGATCCTTTTAAATTATCGTTTTTGCTACATTATTGTTGTACGAATTATGCTCTTTTCGCTGCTGTACGAATGCACTAATCAATTGACCAGATATTGTTGATGCCGGTGGAATAGTAGGCAATTGATCGTAGCGAAACCAGTGCGCACTTATAATTTCATCTTGATCAACTCGAATATCGCCATTTGCGTAGTCCGCAAAATAACCTAACATAAGTTGCCCGGGAAAAGGCCACGGTTGGCTGGCGACATAACGAATATTATTTACACTTAGACCGACTTCTTCCATGACTTCTCGTTCAAGTGTTTGCTCCGGGTTCTCTCCCACTTCAATAAAGCCAGCTAAGCAACTGTATCTTTCTTCCTTCGAGCGTTTGTGCCAGGCCAACAAACATTCATCACCACGTGTTATCAAGGTAATAATACAGGGGGACAACCGCGGATAAAAATCTATTGCACAATACTCACAAGTTTTTGCCAAATCATGTGTATGTTGCACTGTAGGATTACCACAACGTCCGCAAAATTGATGATCAAAATGCCAGCGTAGCACTTGTAATGCACGACCCGCTGTTTGGAATTCTGCTTCAGTAAATTGCCCTAAAAAATTTCGCAAACCTACCCATTTAAATCCATCCAGATTAATTGGGATTACAGACATTACCTGAACATCAAATCCGTCATGATGCTTGATTTTGTGTTTTACAATTAGCTCAAGCGAAAATTCTTGTACATCAATTTCATTTAATAAAATTAAATCACCATCTTCAGTACATAAAAACTTTTCGTCGGCGATGACATAACAAACATTCTGCACTGATTTTATACCTTGTAGCCGAGCGCATCTAAACTTTCTTCTGCGATACGCAGCACATCCGTGTCAGCATTTTTTTCAACTTTCACACTGTCGAGATAATATTCAAGACTGATGATTGCGTCGGCAAAGGTTTCAAGCATATGTTGAATTGCTGCTTGCTGTTCATCTTCTAACAATGACTCGTCGATAAACTTAATACAGCCCGCGATTACTTTTGCGGCCCGTGGTAAGCCCAACACAAACATGCCACCTCGAACGCTATCCAGCGTTGCAGAAATATTAGCGATATGAGCTTTGTCATAATTAGATTCCGAGAAGGCACTTAACGCACGTTTTACTAATCCAAGGCCAGATTCAATTTCATCGATAACCAATTTTTCGGCTTCGGCGAGTTGGTTACTTGCCATTACATCATCCCGGGATAATGCATTAATTTTCGCAAGTTTTTCGTCTGACAAATTAGTTTTTCCTAGCCCAGCAATAGTACTTTCAACATACAGCAAGGTATCAGCAACGCCCAACAAATCTGTAGGGCTAACCGTGCTGCCATTGGCTTGCCAGAGCTGAATTTTTTCAATTTCTTGTTTCAAACTATTGCTAGGGGACACCAAACCAACAATAGCTAAAATATCCGCAATTTTTTTCAGGGTGTCTAAAAGCTCGGGTGATTCAGATAACAACTCTGCCCCGCTTTGTGCGGCGCGTTCAAGAATATTTTTGGTGCTGTGCAATTCATCGGTTAAGACTGCAGCCATTGAATTAATAGTGTTTACGCTTGGGCCTCTTAAAAACTCCATTTCGCGCGCAAGTTCTGCGTCACTGTAAGTTAATGGCCGTAAATTGTAGGCAGACGCAACTGCTCTGCTTTTATCAGTAGATGATTTTGATAAAGCTAATAGATACAACAATTCTTTAATAAGCGCCCAATCAGGCTCGCGATTAAATACAGCGCTGCCTTCAAACTGTAAACGTTTTATTTCGCGATCAAGATTGCTGAACAAAATTTTTCGGCTTTTGGTAATGCGTAAATTCTCTTCACAAATTGCGCTCAAAGTTGCATTAGCAAGCCACCATAAATTACCGAGTGCGGTTGTGCCGCAAACTGACTCTAAACGTTCAAGTGCACGCCCCATAATTCCAAAAGATGGCTTAATCTGTGTGCCCTGTAAAACTTTTACCAAACCTGCTTGATACATGTGGCGCAAACGACGCACGAGAATAGAAATATCTTCAGGCACTGGCGCACTTTGAGCTGGCGCGTTGCGTGAAATTTTTCGCGGTTCGATTTGATAATAGTAACTTTCCGGGATAGTCGGCGCGCGGCGCGCTAAACGCAATTCATTGATATGAGGAATTAATAACAACGCCATGCTGCGTGATGTCTGCAAACAAAATTCCAAATAGCGCGGCAACATAAAAAATGCAGTGGTCAATAAATCCAATCGCTTATCGGTCGTAGGATCTTCGCCAAGTGTGATGTTGTTGATGTGCTCCAACAATTCATCAGCCAATAAATCCACACCCTTAAGCTGAATTAAACTCAATGTGCCGCGAATTTGTTTAATACCTTCGATACAATTTTGCAGTAACTCACCGTTGGTTCTATCCGTTGAAAACTGCTCAAGTCGCAATGCGGACTGCTCGATAGTTGCAAGTAGTTCGTCGTGTACCATTTTTAGCGAGGCAATATTAAAGGCTTCATTTGCGCTCATGTATCGAATCCTGATTGATGTTATTTTTCGACTCTATCTCACTTAATGAGATTTTGCCTGATATTTACGTCTGGCGATTGGAGAATGCTAATGGTTTCTCAAAAACCAGTCTACACAAGCTCAGCAAACCAATTACTCCACTGTTGCTGCATCTTTAAGCCAAATACAGTTGCCGGCGCTGCTTTTATTGATACTAGCCAACTTTTGCTCGTGCAGCTCCAACTCTTCAACAGAAATTCGTAAAACCGGCAGTGGTATACGCGAAGGCGGTAAGCGCCGAATTTCATTGGAACCGCCAGTCTCTTTATTTGATGACTGATTGCCACCTAAAGATAGCGCCGTTTGGCCGCCAGTCATTAATAGGTAAACGTCGGCCAGAATCTCGGCATCGAGCAAGGCGCCGTGGAGATCACGTTGTGAATTGTCTACGCCATAACGCTTGCACAAAGCATCCAGGTTGTTTTTTTGGCCTGGATGTTTTGCACGCGCTAGTAGCAGCGAATCTATGACCGTTCGATTTGTTTCAACTGTTAATGGACGCGGATTTAACCGTGCAAATTCGGCGTTAATAAAGCCGATATCGAACGCGGCGTTATGAATAATAAGATCGGCATCACCGACAAACGCCATAAAATCTTCTGCAATTTGAGCAAACTTCGGCTTGTCATTCAGCATTTCATTGCTGATACCGTGTACCTGAAATGCGCCCGCATCCACTTCGCGTTCTGGATTAATGTATTGGTGATAATGCCGTCCCGTTAGCCGACGGTTAAACAGCTCTACACATCCAATCTCAATAATGCGGTGACCCTGCGATGTTTCAAGGCCCGTTGTCTCTGTATCCAGTACTATCTGACGCATGCTATTTCCGAATTATTTACTAAGTTCTTCGATGCCACGGTTTGCGAGGCTATCAGCAATTTCATTTTCGCGATGCCCGGTATGACCGCGCACCCACTTCCACTCTATTTCATGGCGCTGTGTTTGTTCATCTAGACGTTGCCAGAGGTCTGCATTTTTAACGGGTTGCTTGGCTGCAGTTTTCCAGCCATTGCGTTTCCAGCCGCTAATCCATTCAGTAACACCTTTTAAAACATATTGCGAATCCGTAGTTAACTGCACCAAACAGGGTTCTTTCAGCGCGGTTAAACCTTCGATAGCAGCCATCAATTCCATGCGGTTATTGGTAGTACCGGCTTCTCCACCATAGAGAAACTTTTCAACTTCATTAAACCGCAGCAAAGCTCCCCAACCTCCCGGGCCAGGATTACCTTTGCAAGCACCATCGGTAAACAATTCTATCTTTTTCAAATAGCTAACTCATTCTTCTAATGTACTTACTTGGATTTATATTGCGCTTGCGGTTCTTTATCGCGCGTCGCACGCCCCAAGATTTTAGTCACGCCCCAGCCTCGCAATCCTGCGTAGCCCTGCCATTGCGGCTTTTGCGGGATAACCGCCAAGCTGTCTTTGCGGGCGACAATTAAATAGAAGCCACCCCATGGCAAGTTGAGCCTTTTACCCCAGCGCTCCATCCATTGCAAATATTTGGTAGTGCCAGGTTTGGAACAAGGTAGCGAATAAAATCCTTGCCTAATAGTGACAGGCTCGAAATCCAACACAGCTAACCAGTCGAGTAAACGCCCCAAACGCAAAGATTGATGCCGCCATTGTGGCGCGCGACTGAAAAATCGCACCAGCCAGCGCCATAATCCAAACCAGCTCCAGGGATTAAAGCCAACTATCACCAAATGTCCTTGAGAAATTAGCACATTTGACGCTTCGCGCAGCACATGATGCGGGCTCTGGCTGTAATCCAATATGTGATGTAACAACACCAGATCAATCGAATTTGATGGTAATGGCAAATGATTAAAATCCGCTCGCCCGGCTACAAAGGTGTTTGTAGTCTCTTGAGGATAAAGCGCAAAGCGGTGGGAGATCCGGCTCTCTGAAGTTAGATCGAGTTGTTTGGCGACACTGAGTTGCAATAAATGATAGCCAAACAAATTATGCAATTCTTCGTCAATAAGGGTTTGTTCGTTACCTGCCAATAACTCTCCAAGCGGAGAGTTAAACCAATCGCTAAGCGGGGCAAGAGAATCGCGCATTGGAACAACGCCAAAACGCTTGCGCCATTGAAAGCGCACTCTGGTTAACAATCGGTGTGGCATAAAAAACTCACAAATTGGCGGCTGACAATTCCCAAGCCTAGCACGCAAATGGTTCTGGTATCATGCGATAACTCGCTGATTTTATTACTGAGACGTTGGTCACTATGCTGCAGGTTCATCGCATTCCCGCTTTTACAGATAATTATTTTTGGCTGATCCAACCCGACACGCAATCAAGTGATTGCTACATAGTCGACCCTGGAGCGGCCCAGCCTGTCTGTGACTATCTCGATGCGCATAAATTGCAGCTTAAAGGAATTTTAATCACGCATCACCACCCGGATCATATTGGTGGCGTTAGTGAGTTGCGTGGACTTTTTCAAATACCTATATATGGCCCCAAGTCGGCAAAGATCCCGCAGGTTACACATTATCTTAAAGAAGGCGATTATCTTGAGCTTGGGCGGCTCTCGGCTAAGGTTATAGAGATTCCCGGCCATACCCTCGATCACATCGCTTATTTAATTGAAGAGCCCAAAGACGCACCCCTCCTATTAAGTGGCGATACCATTTTTGCAGCTGGATGTGGCCGTTTATTTGATGGGACGGCCCCTCTCCTTTACGCCGCATTCCAGAAAATATCCCAGTTACCTGATGCAACGCAAATCTACGCGGCCCACGAATATACTTTGGCCAATATTGAGTTCGCGTTAACTATCGAGCCTGACAATCATGATCTCAGTGAGCGAAAGATCAGAGAAACGGCGAAACGAGAGCAAGGATTAGCAACATTGCCTACATCGCTAATTCTCGAAAAACGAACCAATCCCTTTTTACGCTGTCACTTAAACTCCGTTCGTGGCTCAGTAGAGCAAAAAATAGGTAAGCAGTTGACGGAAGATGGCGAAATTTTCGCCAGTTTGAGACTCATTAAGGACCGCTTCTGAGAACTCGTGCTTAACTATGATTATCGTCGGGTTGACCCATTCGAGCGCAGTCCATAGACTTGGGACTCGATGTTTCGGTAAAGACGCTGATTAGCAGATTGTGCAACGCTTAAATTTGGTACCAATAACGAAGTAGAACTAAGGAAGGCGACAATCACACCGTCATAATTAAAGTGAACTTATGAATTTGATTAACCGCCCGCTCCTAACCATAATTTCGGTCGCCGCATTGCTTGTGGGTTGCGACACGCTCGGTGTTAAGACTGATCACGCGAAAAAAGCCCCTGCGCAAAGCAGCCAATCTGCTAGCGATGAGCCAATTCCTACCCAGATCATAATTCCTGAGGTACAAAAATTTACTGATATTTGGGAGCACATCCGCGCTGGCTACGCTTTGCCGCAAGCATCGAACGCCGCGGTAGACTCCCAAGTTAAATTTTATACCAGTAACAAATCCTATTTTTACAAGATAACCCAGCAAAGCGAGCCTTACTTGCATTACGTTGTTAACGAAATGCAGGCGAATAATATGCCTATGGAATTGGCGCTTCTGCCGTTTATCGAAAGCTCTTACAACCCGATTGCGACTTCGCCGAGCAATGCAGGCATGTGGCAGTTTGGCGCCGCAACCGCGCGCAATTTTGGGTTGGAACAGAATCGCTGGTACGACGGACGCAAAGATGTGGTGGCCTCTACCGAAGCTGCCATTAAACTACTCAAAAAACTTTACACCCGTTTCGATAACGATTGGCTACTGGCGGTAGCTGCATATAACGCCGGTGATGGCGCCATTCAACAGGCTTTGGATAAAAATCGTCGCGCAGGAAAACCTACAGATTTTTGGTCACTACCACTTAATAAAACCACTCAAGGTTATATTCCACAGTTGCTGGCGTTATCTAAAATTGTCGCCAAGCCGGAAGCCTATGACTTCAAGCTTTATCCAATTCAGGACGTTCCCTATTTCGTTAAAGTCAGTGTAGGCTCGCAAATCAATTTAGCGGATGCAGCGCAAAACAGTTCGCTGGATGCAGCGCAATTGAAAAAATTAAATTCCGGTTTTAGCGGATGGCTAACCGACCCGACTGAACCGCGAGATGTTCTAGTGCCCGTTGGCGCAGCTGCAACTTTTAGATTGCAATTGGATTCATTGCCGAAAATTGCAAATGTTAAGTGGCAGGAACATCAAGTTAAGAAAGGCGATAATTTGGATGCGATTGCGAAAAAATATGGCGTTAGCGGAGATAAGATTAAAACCATTAACAATTTGAAAAGTACAAATTTAGTGGCAGGCCAGCGACTACAAATTCCACTTTCATCTGATTCAACTTACGCTGATGCAGCGCCTCAAGAAAAAACCTCTGTAGAAAAAGTGAATTCTCCCGCACAAAATACCAAAAACAATATTCACATTGTGCAGTCTGGCGAAAATTTATGGTCTATTGCCAAAGAACAAAATACCTCAGTTAATACGCTTGCGAAATTAAATAACTTAAATGTGCAAACTCCGTTAAAACTTGGTCAAAAATTAGTAGTGGCAAACCAAGTGGCAGAAGTAAAAGAACAGAAGAAATTGAGTTACACCATAAAATCTGGTGATACCTTGGGAGGAATCGCTGCCAAGTACGATACTACAGTGAAGCAAATTATGGAGTGGAATAAGATTAAGGACGAAACCAATATTCGTCCTAATCAAGAGTTGATTGTGATGGCAGATCCAGCAAAATAACATTAGGTAAAAATCTAATTTTTTTAGATTTTTGGAATAGCGGCCAGCAATTGTTGTGTATAGGCTTCTTTCGGCGCTATGAATAGCGCCTCTGTTTCACCCTCTTCAACTAGCTTCCCTTTCTGCATTACTAAAACCCTGTCAGACAGGTAGCGAACTACTGACATGTCGTGCGAAATAAACAGCATAGTCAATTGATGCTTTTGCGTGAGCTCTAACAGCAATTTCAGAATTTGCGCGCGAATGGTTACGTCCAACGCGGAAACAGGCTCATCTGCAATAATTAATTTTGGTTTAAGCGCAATTGCACGTGCGATGGCAATACGCTGCCGTTGGCCGCCTGAAAACTCGTGTGGGTATTTGCGCACGAAACGGCGATCCAAACCTACGTCATCCATAAGTTGATTAACTTGCTCCAAGACATTTTTTCGCGTTGCCAACTTATGCGTTAACAGCGGTTCTGCAAGCGTATCAAAAACTGTCATGCGTGGATTTAAAGACGCGTATGGGTCCTGAAAAATCATTTGAAAATCGCGACGAGATTTTTTTAAATCGGAGGCGGACAGTTTTAACAAATTCTTTCCCTCCAATAAAATCTTGCCGGACTGAGCATCAACCAACCGCATAATACTGCGGCCTAAGGTTGATTTGCCAGAACCAGACTCACCGACGATCCCCAGAATCTCACCGCGACTAACTGAGAAACTAATATCGTCCACGGCTTTTTGCGAATGAACCAAGCGTTTAACTAAAGCTCCACCAAATTGTAAAAAATAGGTTTTCAAGTCTTTAACTTGTAAAAATGGCGGCTCGGTCTGTTCTGCCAAACTCGGAGTGGGTTTGCTCGTTGTTAAAACTGCGCTTAATAATTTCCTAGTGTATTCCTGAGCTGGCGCCTTAAAAATTTGTTCGGTAGTGCCCTGCTCTACCAATTTTCCTTTTTCCATCACAATGATATTGTCCGCCATTTGCGCGGCAACACCTAAATCATGAGTAATAAAAATTACCGCGAGATTATGGGACTTTTGTAATTTTTTAATCAACGTCAGGATTTGCGCCTGAACAGTTACATCCAACGCCGTTGTTGGCTCATCGGCAATTAATAATTGAGGTTCTGTAATCAACGCCATTGCAATCATTACGCGCTGGCGCATGCCGCCGGAAAATTGATGTGGATAATCGTCAATTCGTGCTTCCACATCGCGAATGCCAACTTCATTTAACGCATTGATGGCGCGCTGACGAGCTTCTTTTTTGGAGATTTTCTTGTGCTGTAATACTGATTCAATTAATTGATCCGAAACGCGCATATAGGGATTTAGCGACGTCATGGGGTCTTGAAAAATCATGCTGATCTTTTCGCCCCGAATTGCGCGCAATTCTGTTTCACTCATCTTTAATAAATCTTGCCCGAGAAACTCAGCGCTACCGCTTTCTATTTTTCCGGGCGGCATTGGGATTAAACCCAATAAACTGTAACAGGCCACGGATTTTCCAGAACCTGATTCACCCACAATCCCTAAAACTTCACCTGCATTAAGTGTAAAACTCAAATCTTCCACAGCCACCGTTGTGCCGTTGCGAGTATTAAATAAAACGCGGAGATTTTTTACATTTAACATATCAAAAACCAAAGTTATTTCAGATGTGGACAGAGGCTGATGTTTTTAAAAAAATTAATCTTTGGATGCACGCGGATCAAGCGCGTCTCGCAAACCATCACCTAAAAAGTTTAGAGAAAATAAAGTAATAGATAACACCAAACCAGGGAAAATTAATAACCAGGGATATTCTTCCATAGACTCAACTCCGCCAGAAATTAAAGAGCCCCATGAGCTTTGTGGCGGTTGAATTCCCAGCCCCAAAAAGCTTAAAAAAGATTCAAGCAAAATCACGCTTGGAATCGTTAGCGTGGTGTATACAATAATTGGACCGAGAACATTAGGGATCAAATGACGGGAAATAATTTGCCAAGGCGATAAACCCATTGAAACTGCAGCTTCGACAAATTCCTGTTTCTTTATAGTGAGCACTTGCCCACGAACGATACGCGCCATAGTCAACCACTCAACCGCACCAATCGCCATAAACAATAAAATTAAACTATTACCAAAAATAACCGTGAGCAAAATAATAAAAATAGTAAAAGGTAATGCGTAAAGCGCATCAACGATACGCATCATAATGGCATCGACTCGGCCACCTAAAAATCCCGCCGTTGCACCCCACAAAACACCTATTAATAATGCTACTGCAGTGGCGATAAAACCAACGGCAAGTGAAATGCGGCTACCGTACATGACACGTGTCAATTGATCTCGCCCTAAGGTGTCTGTGCCTAGCCAATTTTTTAGTGAAGGCGACGTTGCCCCCAATTCAAGATTTTGGCCTTCGTAGCTGTAGGGAGCAATCCAGGGTGTTAGCAACGCAATGACAATAAAAAACAACAAAACAAGTAATCCTATCATCGCCATTTTATTTTTCTTGAGTCGACGAAATGCATCTTGCGATAACGAAACACCTTGCTCAAGGTTCTGAATACCTGCAATTTCTTGATGCATATCAGTGGCCCCCGCCGACTTGCTGGCGCAATCTGGGATTTAGCCAGACAAGAATTACATCAGATAACAAATTAAACACCACAATTAAAAACGCAAAGAAAATTGTACAACCCATAATCATGGTGTAATCACGGTTAAACGCAGCTTGAACATAAAAACGACCTAGCCCCGGAATTTGGAAAATAGTTTCCACTACAAATGAACCTGCTAATAATCCCGCAATAGCGGGACCTAAAAAAGAAATAACTGGTGTGATACCACCGCGCAAGGCGTGAACAAAAACAATTCGTGCTGTTGATAATCCTTTTGCACGCGCAGTGCGAATGTAATCCTGTGATAAAACTTCTAACATGCCGCCGCGACTAATTCGTGCAATATAAGCTGCGTATGAAGCACCGAGAGTAATAGACGGTAAAATTTTATCGCCGGGAATTTGGCCCCAGCCGGCAACTGGCAACCACTGCAACCAAATACCGAACACCAACAGAAGTAACGGACCAAGTACAAATGACGGTAAACATATGCCGAGCATAGCGCTCGACATCGGAATATAGTCCTGAATTGTGTTTGGTTTTAGAGATGCTATGACACCAGCAATGAGGCCAATAAGTACAGCGAAAATTGTTGCGTAAAAAGCCAGTTCAAATGTTGCGGGGAAACCCGCCACAATTAAATCATTTACCGTGTGGCTCGGATATTTAAACGAAGGACCAAAATCCCCTTTTAATAAATTCCCTACGTAACTAAAAAACTGCTGCCACATAGGTTCGTCTAAGTGGTAGCGTTGATTTAATCTTTTTATAACTTCAGGTGGTACGTTACGCTCTTGGGAAAATGGGCCGCCTGGTGCTGCGTGCACCATAAAAAAAGTCACTGCAGTCACCAATAGAAGCACAGGAATAGATTGCAAAATACGCCTAATAATAAATAAATACATTATTAATGCTCCTGCGATTCGAGGTAAAGATCTTTATAAGACCAGAAATCCTGAAGGTGATTTTTCCAACCTTTAACAGAAGGTGATACGAGACGATTGCCAACATAGGTATACAAGGGAATTATGGGCACTTCATCATCAAGAATTTTTTCTGCTTGTTGAAAAAACTCGAATCTTTCAGCTTGATTGTTAGAACTGGCTGCTTTTTTTATTAATTGATCATAAGTTGTATTTGACCACCCGGTTTCATTGTTGCCGCCATCAGTTATAAAAAGCTGCAAGAACGTATCAGGATCTATGTAATCACCGATCCATGATGCGCGGCAAAGTTGGTAATTCATAGTGCGTTGGTTTTCTAAAAACGTTTTCCATTCCTGATTTTCTAATTGAATTTCAATACCTAAAGTTTTTTTCCACATCTCTTGAATTGCAACAGCAATTTTTTGATGACTTTCAAGAGTGTTATAAAGTAATTTAATTTTGGGAAATCCCACGCCGTCAGGATATCCTGCTTCACTTAACAACTTTTTAGCCTTCTCGACATCATATGGAATTGTTGCATTTGCAGTGTAACCATGAGGGTTCGGTGGGGTTAAGGTGTAAGCAGCTAGCTCACTGCCCTTAGTGACATTTTTTACCAAACTCTCGCGATCCAAGGCGTAGGCTAGCGCTTTTCTCACACGAGGATCATTAAACGGTTTTACAAGAGTGTTAAATCGATAAAAGTAAGTGCCATACATTGGAAAAGTGCGATAAGCGGGATCTTTATTGTTGCGATAAAAAGCAATTTTATCTTTTGGAAGTTTATCAAATAAATGTACTTGTCCTGCACGATAACTGCGTTCGGCGTTCACATCGCTTTGAATGGGGTAAAACCGAATTCCTTTTAACTTTACATGTTCAGCATCCCAGTAATAGGGGTTTTTCTTAACGGCAACTACTTTTTGTGGAGTCCATTCAGTTAATGTAAAAGCACCATTGCCCACAAAATTTTCAGCTCTGGTCCAAAGCGTACTACGCTCATCGATAGCTCCAAATTTCAAGATGGTTTTTATATGTAACGGATACATACTATTGTGATTTAGTAACTGCAAAAAATAAGGCGTATTACTCGCTAATGTGATTTCTAACTCCTGCTCGCTAAGTGCCTTGACACCAACGGCACTAAAATCTTTTATTGAACCGTTGTAAAAAGCTTCAGCATTATTTAATACAAATAAATAACTTGCCCATTGATTTGCAAGAGCAGGCATTAGTGCCCTGTGCCAGGTATCTACAAAATCTTGCGCAACTAATCTATCACCGTTACTCCATCTGGCAGTGTCTCGAATATGGAAGTGATAGATTTTTCCATCTTCTGAAACCGTCCAGGAATCTGCAACTCCTGGTTTTGGCTCCAAAGTTTCAGCGTCTTGGGTGACTAAGCCTTCAAATAAAGATATTTGAATATTGTGTTCAGGAGTACCCGTAGTGGTATGCGGATCTACATCGGCAATTTCGTCGCTATTACCCACATGTAAAATCTGTTCTTCGTTTCCAAGTTCAACCAAGGTTTTATTTTTTTTGCACCCACTAAGTGCGCAAATCGAAATTAAGGTGATGATTATGAGGCGTAAAAAATAGTTCATGAGGGCCCAGAAAGTCAGTTATCGAAATAATTAAGTGAGTAGCGCTACTCCTATTAAAAATTTGCACTACTCATCTTAATATTTTGCCAGTTAGAGAGCATTTTTCACTCTATCCGACTTCCTTTATGTTTTCGAATTGTTAGAGAATCAACATCCTTATCATTTAGAAAATCACTATAGCAATCAGTGTGCCTTTTCGAGATTTTTCGCAAACGCATCAAAACTAAATGGTCTACCTAAAAAGTCGCTGACTAAATTTGCAGCATCTTTCGCTCCGCCAGGTGCTAACACAGTAGCGCGATAACGTTGTGCAACTTTAGGGTTACGCAATCCCTCTTTCTCAAATTCACTGAACATGTCGCTGGCGATAACTAGTGACCACATGTAGGTATAGTAGATCGCTGAATACCCATTTAAATGTCCGAAGCTCGCGTAAAAGTGGGTTCCATCGACATACCCAAATGGTGAGTAAGCTGCCTGGATTTCTGCGGTGGTTTTATCAATATCAATTGTGGATGGATTTTTATTGTAAATATTTAGGGATGTCGCAGCATAGAATAATTGGTGCTTGGTCCAGAGACCACGACCAAAATCGCGACCTGCGCGCATTTTATTAACAAGCTCTTTAGGGATAACTTCGCCTTTTTCATTGCGCGCAAAACTTGCTAAGGTGTCGGCATCCCACACCCACTCTTCCAACATTTGTGATGGTGCTTCAACAAAATCCCACTCGGTTTTTGTACCCGAAAAAGCAACTCGTTCGTGATTACCGCTGAACATGGTGTGCAACAAATGACCAAACTCATGCAAGAAAGTTTCTACGTCATTATGTTCCATTAAATCGTTGGGATTTTCGCCACCAGGAAAATTACATACGAGTGCGGCTATGGGAAGTTGCACACCTTTTATTCCGCTTTGAATTCCAAATTGCGCGGCGTGCTTATATTTTCCATCACGAGGATGCATATCCAGGTAGAAGCGGCCTATCACTTGGTTGTTATCCAAAATTTCAAATGCTTTTACGGAAGGATCCCAAGTTTCTGTTTGCCATGGGCGAATAGTTACACCAAACATAGTTTGTGTTAAATCAAAGATGCCTTGTTGAACTTTGGCAAACGGAAAATACTGGCGGATTTTTTGTGCATCAACTTGATATTTTTCTTTTTTGATTAGCTGTTCGATGTACATTTTTTGCCAATCATTTACGCGTGTTGCTTTGGGATCAATTTTTTGCAGGCGTTTAAGGAGGACTTGATATTCTTGTTGCGCGCGCGGTGTTGCCAGTGCGGAAACTTTATCAATAAATTCTTGCGCATTTTTCGGTGACTTGATCATTTTGTCTTCAGTCACATAAGTCGCGTAATCTGGATAATCTAAGAGTTGCGCAAACTCATAACGCTTGGACATAAGGTTTTCTAGCACCGCTTTATTTTCCGGGTAAGCCATATCGCGGTAGGTTCGATACAGGCGCTCACGCAATGCATCATTTTCAGCGTATTGCATAACCGGCATGTAATCTGGAGTATCAGTGGTGATAATAATTTTGCCGGCGGCATTGGGTTTATGGTGATCAATATAATCTTGTGGTAAACCTTTCAGTTCTTTTACCGAGTTGACTTCAATTTGCTTTCCACCTTCACGATAGTTTTTATCAAATTGTTGGCCAACTAGATTTATTTCTTCGCTTAATTTTTTGATTCTATCTCGCGTTACTTGATCTTTATCTACGCCTGAACGATGGTAGTCACGCAACAAATGCTCAACATAACGTTTATCTTCTGCGTTTAATTTTGTTTGATCCACACCCTTTAATTGATCGTAAATAGTTCGCGACAAGCTGATGTCGGTATTAATTTCTACAAAATGTTGCTCGCATTCTTCGGCGGCCGAACGAACATTTTTATTGGGATGGACGCTAGAATAAAGTCCAGCTGTGCTCAGCTGTTTATCAAGCACTAAATCCATTTTGTTGAGCTTATCAAGTAACGCTAAATCGGTGATGGATTTAATAGTAGAAAAACTGTCGAGTTCAGCAGCAACTTGTTTGAATCCTGTCTCACATCCGGCCAAGTAAGTTTTAGCGTCGGCATCTTCCGGTAATTCCCAAGCGGGCCTTTGTGTTGGTGGCGTGACTTGTGCAGCCGTCTTTGCTGAATTGGGATGCTGACATGCCGTTAAAAAACAACAGATAAATGCTGCTGACATGTGGGCGGAGATTTTATGGATTGTGAACGAATCATCTGCCATTTTTTATCAGACTCCAGATTAGGTATTTTAGAAAGACAATGTGCTTGAGAAAGAGTTTTGAGCATTTGCAAAGATCTTGAACGCGATATCGATGATCTTATTACAGTTTATCCACGGCTTACAGTTAAGAAGGCTGTTGTCTTATGTGATCTAGTAAGGTTTTTACCAAAGAAACGCCCAAAATGACACATTTTTTCACACGCGAATCGCATATTACGATACAGATGCTAAGCTTGGGATAACTTAAACCTAATTGCATGATTATAACTATGCGCGCAAACCTACTTACGGAAGATCAACGCGACTGCCTGCAGGAAATCACTAACGTGGCCATGGGGCGGGCTGGTGACAGGCTGGCGAGGTTGCTTGATGTATTTGTTGTTTTATCGATTCCACACGTCAGTATTTTAAACCCCACCGATATTGCGATGGCGCTTCACTCACTCAATCGTGAAAGCACAGATGTAGTCCATGGCGTTTGCCAAGGGTTTATTGGCGGCGGAATCGCTGGCGAAGCTATGCTGATTTTTAATGGCACAGATTTCAACGATTTAGCAAAGCTCTTGCAATATGATCGTGTTGCGGATGAGCAGGCCGAATATGAATTGCTCATGGACACGGCTAATGTTCTTAATGGCGCCTGTTTGAAAGGCCTTGCAGAACAATTGGATACACACTTTAGCTTTGGCCCGCCCATGTTGCTTGGGCAACATTGCAACATAACTGATCTACTACAAAACAATAATATGACCTGGAAACAGGCATTAGTGGTTGAAATCAACTACTCTATTGAAAATCATAAAATTAATTGTGATCTCCTGATTGTGATTGCAGAGCATTCAATCAAGGGATTAACAGAAAAACTTGACTACCTACTCGACTAACAGCTGCCATAACGAATGACGACAACAAATCAGGAATTTAGTAAGTTTTTTGAAGACGTTCATTGGTTGATGGACGTCCTGCAAAATATAGACGTTGGCCTGGTAGTTATGGACCAAAGTTATAAGGTAGTGCTGTGGAATAGCTTTATGCAAAACCACAGCGGTAAAGCACCTGAGCAAGTTTTACAGCGGAGCATTTTCAGTGTTTTCCCCGAGCTTTCCGAAACCTGGTTCAAGCACAAGGCGCAGTCAGTCTTTGTGCTTCAAAATGCGACCTTCACAACTTGGGAACAGCGCCCTTACCTATTCCGTTTTCCGCACTATCGCCCGATTACCGGGACTGCGGAACATATGTATCAAAACAGCACCATCATTCCTTTAGTCGATTCCAAAGGACACGTCGAACAAATTTGTTTGATCGTTTATGACGTGACTGATACAGCTGTAAACAAAATTGCCCAGCAGCAAGCTAATCATCAACTTCAAAACCTGAGTCGAACGGATCACCTCACAGGCTTATACAATCGTGGTTACTGGGAATTAAGGTTGATACAGGAATTCAAACGCTTTGATCGTTATGACCTGTCGTCAACATTAATCATGATGGACATCGATCATTTCAAAAAGGTCAATGATAAATATGGCCATACCGTAGGTGATGACGTTATTCGTCAGGTGAGTCGAGCAATCAAAGAACAAGTTCGCGATTTAGATATTGCTGGTCGCTATGGTGGCGAAGAGTTCGGTTTAATCCTCACCGGAACAGATGCATACGGCGCTTCGATATTTGCGGAGAGATTACGCACGACTATTGAAAAAATGGTTGTGATATCTGAAGGCCAACAAGTGAGATTCACTATTAGTATGGGGATATCCCAACTAAGTGATAAAATTGCCGATCATCGCAACTGGATAGAAAAGGCCGATGCCGCGCTTTATCAATCCAAAGAAGGCGGTCGTAATCGATTTACGATTGCGTCTTAACGTCCAAAATTTGATTTATTTTTTGACGTTAAATAAGTAGGGAAATAATTTTAGTTTTTGTTCTTCTGTTAAGCCTTCCACTCGCGCTTTATTTCGCTCCGGGATTTCTTCCACATCTTCATAATATTCCAATGCCTTTTCCAAACTCTCTTCACGGATAATGTGAACTATGGGATAAGGCGCGCGATTTGTTAAGTTCTCATCATCTTCTACTTCTGCACCAGCAAAACAGTAGTTAGGATGAAAACTTGCCAACTGATAAACGCCAAACCATCCGTGTCGTTTCAGCTGAGCCTGCGCCCAATTAAGAAATTGAGTGTAATCAAAAAAATCCTGCAAGCTATTCGGAATGATAAATAATGTAGTTTCGATCACTGCTGCGGGTGTTTTATCTAGCAATTCCATTTCGTGAATTAATTCAGCTGATAGATCTTCTTCATTAATTGATTGACTTACCTGAAAGCGAACCCGATTTTCGTTCGTCGGCCTTGCAGAAAACGGACATAAATTTAATCCGATCACCACACTATTCAACCAAACAAACACTTCTTTTTTAACCTGGTTCATAACTACAACCATTAATTTAAAGCAGAATTAATTGAGCAAAAAAAAGAGCTGCAAGCAGCTCTTTTCTCGTTAAATCCTGATTAAGGATTTTTAATTTTAGCAACTTCTTGTAAGTGAGACTGATAACTTTTGAAATCATACTCACCGTTAATATTAGCAAGCTGATTAGAAATTGAAGTGCGTTGTTCAGCTGGCACTTTATCATCTGTTCCCAAATGTACTGCACTTAAGGCTATGACTGCATAATCGCCTTTGGCAATTCTTACGCTGCCGAGTACAGGCTTATCATTTACAGGTGCAGCCAAACCAAACGCATACTGCATTACATCACGATTTGTTGCGGTGTCAGTGCGAGCAATACCATTTGCAATTTTAACCTCTACACCCAGAGTTTTTGCTTGATCTGCAAGTGACGCGCCTGAAGCAACGGCCGTAGTAATTTGGCTAGCTTGTTGTGCCAGTAAAGCTTGTGTTTTTTCTGCACGCACTACACTTGTAATTTGTTCTTTGACAGATTCAATTGACTGTAATTGAGCGGGCTTGCGATCGGTTTTTTTCAAAACTAAAACACGACTTGGTTCTAACTCAAGAATTTCACTAGGATTCCCCTGCTCCAAAACTTCAGTAGAAAAAGCTGCCGTAACAACTGCATTATTTGCAGTTAAATCTTTGCCACCTGTTTTACCAAACAATCCGGTATTTTGGGGGGTCAAGCCTAACTCTTTAGCAACTTCAGTTAAGCTATCCGCGTTGTAGGCCAAGTCTTTCAGTTTCTCAAGCTTCACCGCGAATTGGCTTTCTGCTTCAGTACGCTTAATTTGATCAATTATGCCTGCTCTCGCTTCTTCAAAAGTTGGGGCTTTGGAACCGCGTTCAGACAATAATTTAATGATATGAACACCTGCATCAGTTTTTACTGGAGCCGATACTTCACCAACTTTTAATTTTGCTAGAGCATCTTCAAATTCAGCAGGAAATGCATCGCCAGCTGAGAAACCTAAATCGCCACCTTGATTTTTTGAACCGGCATCTGCAGAAAATTCGGTTGCCAATTTAGCGAAATCTTCGCCAGCAACCAATTTGGCTTTTACTTCCTCAGCACGTTTTTGTGCGTCGGCACCTTCTAACAAAATGTGCGCAGCTTGACGTTCGGTTTTAGCAACAAATGATTTAGTATTTTGCTCAAATTGTTTTTGAACTTGATCGTCAGATACCACAATATTTTTAGCTAATTCGGCAGTGCTTAATTCGACATAATCAACTGCAACTTGCTCGGGAGTCGTAAAAGTTTGTGGGTTTGCATCGTAATAGGCTTTTACATCTTTATCTTCCACTGTCACCGATTTCTCAGCACGATCCGCTGGCAATATCAAATAGCTAAAATCGCGAGACTGAAAGCTTAAACCAATAATATTTTTCAATTCTGCTGGAGTAACAAATGAAGTGTTGGCAATCGCAAATTGCAATTGATTGATCAATGTATCTTCAGCGACCGCTTTTTGATAAGTGGTAGGTGTAAAACCTTGATAGCGAAGCATCTGTAAAAATCTATCCTGGTTAAAAACACCATCTTGCTGAAAAGCTGGCGATGAATAAATTTCTTTATTAATAGACGCTGTATTTGCAGCGAAACCGCCTTTTTTGGCTATCTGCGCAAGTAAAGAACGTTGGATCAAGCTTTCGATTACAGGCTGACGTAATTTTTCGTCAGTAAGGTATTCTGCAGGAACAGATTCACCGTAACGACTAAGAATTTGTTGTTTGCGATTTTGAATACCGCGAGCAATATCGGTCTCGGTAATTTTTTCGCCATTAACGCTAATTGCTCTGCCGGAATCTGCATTTTTTTCAAACAGAGCTTCAGTACCCCATAATGCAAAAATTACTGCAATTAATCCGATGATTATTTTTGCAACTATGCCCGTAGATTTGTCGCGCAATTCTTGTAGCATTTTTTAAAACTCCAAACAGACTTTCTAACTTATTAGCAGAAAAAGCATTCACAAATTCATGTTGCTTTACAGTGATGATAACCCGCAATTATTCGATTTATAAAAACGGCTTAATAAAAAAGGCGCACTTAAAAAATGCGCCTTTTTCCTACCCTACCACCAACGTGATGAACAGAAGTCGGCGGCAAAATATTAAATTAATTAACCGCGTCTTTTAACGCTTTACCAGCTTTAAAGCCTGGAACTTTAGACGCAGCAATTTGAATTTCTTTACCAGTTTGTGGGTTGCGGCCAGTACGAGCAGCACGTTCTTTCACAGAGAAAGTACCGAAACCAACCAATACAACTGAATCACCATTTTTCAGAGCAGTAGTGATATTTTCAACAACTGCATCCAGAGCGCGGCCAGCTGCTGCTTTTGGAATGTCTGCTGAGGCGGCAATCGCTTCGATAAGTTCAGTTTTGTTCACACATGACCCCTTTCTGATTATTTGTTCAATTAATTTGCGCCCTTAATCCGGAAAGACCAAGGCAAGCGCTACCTTTACAATAAAAATGAACTGCGATTTATACCAACTGAGAAGATGAGGGTCAAGGACACATCGAGCTTTCTATGCAGCAATTTGAATTTTGTACATTTTATAGTCGCCGTCCCTGACGACATTGTGTCGTTTTCACACGATTCACACTCTAATGAGTGCTAATACGTGTTGATTCAGATTTTTGTGCAGCTTGTTCAAGCGCGCGATACTCTTCATCTGACAAGGGTTTCGGCATATGACTTAGTGCAATCTCCAATACTTCATCAATCCACTGAACAGGCTTAATAGATAAATCAGCTTTTATATTGGCTGGTATTTCTTTCAAGTCACGTTCATTACCTGCAGGAATGATAACGGTTTTGATTCCACCACGATGTGCAGCAAGTAGCTTTTCTTTCAATCCACCGATGCGCAAAACTTCACCTCGCAAAGTGATTTCGCCCGTCATCGCTACATCAGCACGCACTGGGATACCAGTTTGGACAGATACGAGCGCTGTGCACATGGCGATACCCGCGCTCGGGCCGTCCTTAGGAGTTGCACCCTCAGGAACGTGAATATGAATATCCACTTTCTCATGATAGTCAGGAGCAATACCCAAAACCTGCGCACGTGATCTCACTACCGTCAATGCAGCCTGAATCGACTCTTGCATTACATCGCCTAGCGAACCAGTTTTGATGATTCTGCCTTTACCAGTTACCGCAGACGACTCAATAGTAAGCAACTCGCCGCCTACCTGAGTCCACGCCAAACCAGTTACTTGACCCACTTGATCATTAAGCTCTGCTTTTCCAAAATCAAACTTATGAACGCCCAACAATTCTTCAAGCTCAGCAGAATCGATCACATCTGCCTTCAAGCTTTTAGCTTTAACATGGCGAGTAACGACTTTACGGCACAGCTTAGCGATCTCACGCTCCAAGCCACGTACACCGGCTTCACGAGTGTAATAGCGCACTATGTCGCGAATAGCTTCTTGCTTAATATCAACTTCATCTTCTTTGAGTCCATTAGCTTTCATTTGCTTTGGAATCAGATAACGTTCAGCGATGCTCAATTTTTCAGCTTCGGTGTAACCTGGTATGCGAATTACTTCCAAGCGATCCAGTAATGGGCCAGGGATATTCATCGAGTTCGACGTACACACGAACATAACGTCAGACAAGTCGTAATCAACTTCAAGGTAGTGATCGTTAAAGTGATTATTTTGCTCAGGATCTAAAACTTCAAGCAAGGCCGACGCCGGATCGCCGCGATTATCCATGCCCATTTTGTCAATTTCATCGAGCAAAAATAGCGGATTTTTCACGCCGACTTTCGCCATTTTTTGAATAAGCTTACCGGGCAACGAACCTATATACGTTCTTCTATGACCACGAATTTCAGCTTCATCGCGAACCCCGCCCAACGCCATGCGCACAAACTCTCGATTTGTCGCGCGGGCTATGGATTCACCCAAGGACGTCTTACCAACACCAGGCGGGCCAACCAAACAAAGGATTGGGCCCTTAATTTTTTTTACGCGCTGCTGCACTGCGAGATATTCAAGGATGCGCTCTTTGACTTCATCCAAACCGAAATGGTCTTTGTTCAATACTTCTTCGGCACGCGCCAAATCATGGCGTACTTTACTGCGCTTGGACCAAGGCACCTTTATCATCCAATCAATGTACGCTCGCAGCACAGAGGCTTCCGCAGACATCGGGGACATCATTTTCAGCTTATTAGCTTCAGCTCGGGCTTTATCTTCAGCGTCTTTGGGCATTCCAGCAGCTGCAATTCGCTTGTCGATATCATCGGATTCGTTAACTTCTTCGCCCATTTCGCCAAGTTCTTTTTGAATGGCTTTAATTTGCTCATTCAAATAGTACTCACGCTGGCTTTTTTCCATTTGTTTTTTAACGCGGCCGCGAATTTTCTTTTCAACCTGAAACACATCAACTTCGGTATCCATCAGGCCCAATAGATGATCAAGACGCGCCCGCACGTCAATTATCTCTAGTACGGCCTGCTTTTGTGGTAGCTCTAAGGACATATGAGCGGCGATGGTATCCGTCAACCTACCAGGATCATCAATACCAGATAGCGACGTGATGACCTCAGCAGGAACCTTTTTGCTAAGATTTACATATTGTTCAAATTGACTGACAGCGGCCGAGACCATGGCATGGGCTTCAGAACCAGACACACCTACTTCTTCAAGCGGAGCAATTTGCGCCATAAAATAGGTTTCAAGCTCTTCAATTTTTTCTATTCGCGCGCGCTCTTTGCCTTCAATCAACACTTTCACAGTGCCATCTGGCAACTTTAGTAGCTGCAGGATTGAAGCAATAGTGCCAACGCTATAAAGGTCTTCTGCTTTCGGGTCATCGAGAGATGGATTTTTTTGGGCGACCAGCAGAACGTGCTTGTCCGCAGCCATCGCTATTTCTAACGCTTCGATTGATTTCTGCCGCCCAACAAACAACGGCGTTACCATATGCGGGTAGACGACCACGTCACGAAGCGGTAACAGGGGAAGTTCATTCAATGTAGATGAAGCAAAATCTTGTGTTTCCATTAGGCATCCTCACGTGAAGAGGTAAAGACCTCATTACCTACAATAAGAGTGGGGGAACTTTTTTTAATTACAAGTTTTTTAGCCACAAATATGTAAAAAGGGCGCTTGATAGCACCCTTTTTATACACAACGATTAAAGAAACATCAGGCCGGATTATTCGTCTGATGCAGCCTTCGCGGGTCGCTCAACGTTTTCGTAAACAAGCAAAGGCTCAGACTCTCCCCTAATCACCGCTTCGTCTACAACGACTTTGACAACATTTTCTTCAGACGGAATTTTGTACATGGTTTCGAGCAATACATTTTCCATAATTGAACGCAAACCACGAGCACCGGTTTTTCTTTCCATGGCGCGAGAAGCAACTGCATCCAAGGCATCTGGACGGAAATCGATTGATACACCTTCCATTTCAAACAAGCGTGCATATTGCTTGGTGAGTGAATTTTTAGGTTCGGTCAAAATTTGAATAAGCGCTGCCTTGTCCAATTCATCCAAAGTCGCAATTACTGGCAAACGACCAACGAACTCAGGAATCAAACCATACTTAACCAAGTCTTCGGGCTCAAGATCATGCAAGGTTTCGCCAAAATTGCGTTTTTCATCCTTACTCTTAACTTCAGCAGAGAATCCGATACCCCCCTTCTCCGAACGGTCACGGATAACTTTATCCAAACCAGAAAATGCGCCGCCACAGATGAACAGAATATTCGATGTATCTACCTGCAGAAACTCCTGCTGTGGGTGCTTACGACCACCTTGCGGCGGAACTGATGCAACTGTGCCTTCAATCAACTTAAGCAGAGCCTGCTGTACACCTTCACCCGATACATCGCGGGTGATTGATGGATTGTCAGATTTACGTGAAATCTTATCTATCTCATCGATGTAAACGATGCCTTGCTGAGCTTTATCTACATCGTAATCGCATTTCTGCAGCAATTTCTGGATGATGTTTTCCACATCTTCACCAACATAACCAGCTTCAGTAAGTGTGGTTGCATCGGCGATAGTGAAAGGAACATCAAGCAAGCGCGCCAAGGTTTCGGCGAGCAACGTTTTACCGCTACCAGTCGGGCCAACCAAAAGAATATTACTTTTGCCCAGTTCGACTGGTTCTTTTTCTTTGGTTTTTGATCCCAGGCGTAAACGCTTGTAATGATTGTAAACCGCTACAGCCAGTACTTTTTTAGCGCGACGTTGACCAATAACATATTGGTCAAGAATGCCCGCAATCTCATGTGGCTTGGGCAACTTTTCAGATGCACCTTCGGTAGTACTTTCTTGAATCTCTTCGCGAATAATATCGTTACAAAGATCAACACACTCATCGCATATAAATACAGAAGGGCCTGCGATCAGCTTGCGAACTTCGTGTTGGCTTTTTCCGCAAAATGAACAGTAAAGTAACTTCCCGTTTTTATCGCCGGTATCACCAGTGTGATCGGTCATTGGAACCACTCCATCTCAGTAGGCAACAATCTGCCTGGAAAACTAGATACAAAACAGCTGACAATTCGAACCCTGTAAATCCGGTATTAATGCAGCGTCTGGCTTTGTACTTACTTAATGCGTTTTTCGATTACATCATCGATCAAGCCGTATTCTTTGGCTTGCTGAGCAGACATGAAATTATCACGCTCGGTATCCAACTCAATACGCTCAACCGTCTGACCAGAATGCTCGGCCATTAGCTGATTCAGCTTGGCGCGAATTTTCAAAATTTCTTGCGCTTGAATATGAATATCAGATGCTTGCCCTTGAGCACCGCCGCTTGGCTGATGAATCATTACTCGCGAATTAGGTAGACAGAAACGCTTGCCCTTGGCACCTGAATTCAGCAAGAAAGCACCCATGCTGCAGGCTTGGCCAATACACATGGTGCTTACATCTGGCTTGATAAATTGCATGGTGTCGTAAATCGACATACCAGCAGTTACCGAACCGCCCGGAGAGTTAATGTATAAATGAATATCTTTATCTGGGTTCTCAGCTTCCAAAAACAAGAGCTGAGCCACAACTAAGTTCGCCATGTAATCTTCTACGGGGCCAACCAGGAAAATTACGCGCTCTTTTAGTAAGCGGGAATAAATATCAAATGAGCGTTCGCCACGAGCGGTTTGCTCAATAACCATTGGCACTAAACCGTTGGTGATAATCGAGGGTGCATTTTTAGAGTAATCGTAAGACATATTGCCTTTTATCCTTAAACAAAGGTTGCAGCAACTTTTGGGATCGCCCCAAAGTCGACAGAATGGACAATAAGGAGCTTAACCTGTGATTTGATTATATGCCAGTATCAAGCGCAAATTGGGGAGAAATTGGAGAGCAGGAAGGCCGCAAAACAGGCGTTTTGCGGCTTTTTTGAGCAAATTAACGTTGCGCGTTAGCTTTGATAATTTCGTCGTACGCTGACGCTTGATCAGTAACTTTGGCACCGGCCAAAACATAATCAACAACTTGATCTTCCAGCACAGCCGATTCAACACCTGACAACAACTCTTGGTTGCTGTTGTAGTACTCAACTACTTCTTTGGGCTCTTGATAAGTTGATGCTATATCTTCAATCATTGATTTAACGCGTTTTGCGTCCGGCTTCAATTTGGCAGATTTTACAATCTCGCCCACGATCAAGCCCAAAGTTACACGACGCTCCGCCTCTTCCTGGAACATGGTATCTGGCAACAATGACTTAACATCAAAGTTTTGCTGTTGGCCACCAAAACGTTGCAGCATTTGGTTACGCAAAACTTCAATCTCGTTGGCCACTAAAGCTTTTGGGAGATCAGTTGTGTGAGATGCTAACAAGGCATCCATTACTTGAGTCTTAACTTTAGCTTTCAAAGCATTGGACAATTCGCGGTCCATATTCGCTTTTACTTCCTTGCGGAATTGCTTTTCGCCGCCTTTCTCAACACCGAACTTCAGGAAAAATTCTTTATTTAATTCAGGCAGTTGCGGAGCAGATACAGAATTTACTTTAATTGCAAATTGAGCTTCTGCACCTTTCAATTCTTCAGCTTGATAATCAGCTGGGAAAGTTACTGTAATAGTTTTTTCTTCGCCAGCTTTCAAGCCAACCACACCAGCTTCAAAACCGGGAATCATTGAATTTGAGCCCAAGACCAGGTTCTGGCCTTCGGCTTTACCACCCGCAAACTCAACGCCATCTTTGGTGCCGACGAAATCAATATTTACTTGATCGCCATCTTGAGCAGCTCGATCAGCAATTTCCCACGTGGTTTGGTGCTTGCGAAGCACTTCGATCATATTGTCTACATCAGCATCGTTAACTTCAGCCGTATGACGAGTGATTTCAAACGCGCTCAAGTCACCCAAGGTTACTGTTGGATAAACTTCAAAAATAGCAACGTATTCAAGATCTTTACCCGCTGCTAATTGCTTGGGCTGGATTGCTGGCTGACCGGCCGGTCTAACATTTTCTTTTTGCACGGCAGCATAGAAAGAACGATTGATAACATCACCAACCACTTCCTGGCGCACGCCAGTTCCAAAACGCTTCTTAACTTCTGATAGAGGCACTTTACCTTTACGGAAGCCTTTGAGTGTCACTGTACGAGCAGCTTGCTTTAAACGATTTTCGACTTCGGCTTCAACTTGTTCAGCGGGCACGCCAATAGTCAGGCGACGTTCTAGACCAGAAGTTGTTTCGAGAGAAACTTGCATATCTGCCTCGTGAGATAGGTGTAATCAATATTAAAAGAGCCGCGATGCGGCTCCAGGGAATTATATGGTGCGGACGGAGAGACTCGAACTCTCACACCTTGCGGCGCCAGAACCTAAACCTGGTGTGTCTACCAATTTCACCACGTCCGCTAAGCTTTACTTGATAAAGCAGTTCTATTTCTTGCTAACCGTTTGATTTTTATACGAATATTAAATCAATCAAACAGCCCTGTGCATGAAGGGTGCGAATTGTGCCATAGACACTTGCAGTGATCAACCTTCAGAGTCGATTGAAGCTTAAATTTATTGAGTAATTAGATAAAAACGTTGCAGTTGCTTAAAACTCGGCACTGGTTTCACGCTGACGCAGCACCAAAGCTACGAATTCAGCATGCCATTGTTTAATAACGTCCAAGCCTATTTGAGGTAGATCAGCTTCCAAATCCAGATTGACACTCACAATCAAATTATCATCCGGCTGATCGTTAGCTCGTTTATTCGATTGCTTGGGAGCCTGCCAAAGCGAATCATAATATTCATGCAATTGAGCCAACCAAGAATTCTTATCCTCACGCAATGCGAATAGCTCATCCGCTTCTGCCGGATGTTTTGTTGCGGCCTCAAAGGCTGTTATTAAATCCTGTTCGTTGCGCACACTAATCGCATGCTTTAAGCCATAGGTTTCAGTTAGCTCGCGCAAATAATGCTGATACGCGGATGCCAAATGAAATGCTGCAGCTTCCATTAAGGAGTTGCGATAAATAGGTTTTAACGAATCCTCATTATCACCGACCAATAAAATGTTGGCCTGCGCGAGCTTTTGATTAACGCGGGTAAGGGAAAGATTGGCCATAAACGTAACTCTATAAAATGATGACTTCAGAAACACAAAAAAGCCCTAAGGCTTTTTTGTTTTCATGCAGCGAGCAGCAACCAAAATTATTTGGATGACACTTTCCATTTACCGCCTTCGTAAAACGCCTTCCAGCCAGTTGCTTTGCCGTCAACTTCAGTTTGAACGTACTGTTCTTTGGTCTTCCGGCTAAAACGAATAATTGCTTTGTTGCCTTCCGGATCTGTCACTGGTGCTGATAATAAGAAGTGATATTTCGGATCAATCTGCTTTTTGTAAGGCAGCAGCTCTGCAACAAGCGGCGCGCGCGTTTCGCGATTTTTTGGGAACTGGCTTGCCGCGAGGAATAATCCGGCAGCACCATCGCGCAATACGTAATGGTCATCGACTTTTTCGCAACGTAAATCCGCCATCACAATTGGATCAACTTTTGGCGGTGCAGCCTCACCGCTTTTCAGCAGCTTACGAGTGTTTTTACATTCGCTATTGGTACAGCCGAAGTATTTACCGAAGCGACCGGTTTTGAGTTGCATTTGACTGCCGCATTTATCGCACTCAATAGACGGGCCTTCGTAACCTTTCAGCTTGTAGCTGCCCTGCTCCACTTCGTAGCCAGCGCAATCCGGGTTGTTACCGCAGATGTGAATTTTGCGCGATTCATCCAACAGATAAGAATCCATCGCCGAATTACAAATTTTGCAGCGATGTTTAGTGCGCAATTGTCTTGATTCGGCTTCTTCATCCGCATCTGCATCTACCGCTTCATCGCCAGAAACCAAGTTCATGGTGTTCTTGCAGCGCTCTTTTGGCGGCAAGGCATAACCAGAACAGCCCAGGAAAACACCTGTACCGCCGGTGCGAATTTGCATATGACGACCGCAGAGGCTGCAAGGAATATCAGTATCAGTGGGGTCATTCGCGCGCATACCTTTGGTTGCGCTTGAAGCCAACTTCAGTTTTTTGGTGAAACCTGCGTAGAACTCATCCAAAAGTTTGCGCCAGTTTTTTCCACCTTGAGCGACGTCATCAAGTGAGTCCTCCATGTTGGCGGTGAAACTGTAATCCATCAGGTCGTCAAAACTTTCAACCAGGCGCTCGGTGACTATATCGCCCATTTTTTCGGCGTAGAAACGACGATTTTCAACGCGCACATAGCCGCGTTCTTGAATGGTAGAAATAATAGATGCATAAGTAGATGGACGGCCAATAGCGCGTTTTTCCAACTCTTTTACCAAGCTTGCTTCGGTGTACCGTGCGGTTGGCTTGGTGAAATGTTGATTAGGATTGAGTTTAACCAGGGGCAATACCTGGCCAACTTTCATATCTGGCAGTACAACGTCTTCGTCTTTTTTGGCGGTTTGTGGCAGTATTTTAGTGAAGCCATCAAAACGCACTACGCGACCACGAGTACGCAACTCAAAGTCGCCAGCGTTAACAACTACGCTGGTACTGGTGTATTCCGCAGGGCTCATTTGACAGGCGACGAATTGTTGCCAAATCAAAGTGTACAGGCGCTCGGCATCGCGTTCCATTCCACTCAATTGATTTGGTTGCACAGTCACACTAGATGGTCGAATCGCCTCATGCGCTTCTTGCGCGCCTTCTTTACTGGAGTAAAGCACAGGACTCTCCGGCAGATACTTTTTACCGTAAGACTCAAGAATATAGTCACGACAAGCTTCAACCGCATCTTTACTCAAATTAGTTGAGTCAGTACGCATGTAGGTGATGTAGCCCGCTTCGTACAAACGCTGCGCCATCATCATGGTTTTCTTCACACCAAAGCTCAGACGCGTGCTCGCGGCCTGTTGCAAGGTTGATGTAATAAAAGGTGCAGAGGGTTTGGATTGGGTAGGTTTGTCTTCGCGGCTAACCACTTTGTAAGTGGATTGCTGTAGAGCTTTTACTGCCGCCATAGCCTGAGCTTCGTTAAGCGGTTTGAAGGCTTCATCGCCTTGCTTCTTAACCTCAAAAGGAACTTGTTCTGCTTTAGTAGCCTGCAAATCGGCAAATACGGTCCAGTATTCTTCCGGGATAAACGCACGAATTTCCTGCTCGCGCTCAACGACTAAGCGCACAGCCACGGATTGCACACGTCCTGCGGATAGACCACGCGCAACTTTTTCCCATAACAGCGGAGAAACCATATAGCCCACAACGCGATCCAGAAAACGGCGCGCCTGCTGTGCATCTACACGATTTTGATCGACACGTCCTGGGCTTTTGAACGCGTTCTGAATCGCAGTTTTGGTGATTTCATTAAAAACCACGCGGCGATAGCGATCATGATCACCACCAATAGCTTCGCGTAGGTGCCATGCAATGGCCTCCCCTTCTCTATCCAAGTCGGTTGCGAGATAGATGGTGTCTGCTTTTTCGGCGAGTTTCTTTAACTCATCAACTACTTTTTCCTTGCCTGGAAGGATTTCGTAGTGGGCTTCCCAACCGTTGTCAGGGTCGATACCCATACGATTGATAAGTTGGCTCTTACTTTTCTTAGCCTGATAAATCGCCTTGTCTTCTGCAGATAACTTGCGTGTTGCGGCAGCTTGCTTGGCGCGCTCTTTAGCATCGACGGGTTTGGCACCGCCGCTGGTGGGTAAATCGCGAATGTGTCCGATACTGGATTTAACAATAAAATCGGAACCAAGGTATTTATTGATTGTTTTGGCTTTGGCTGGCGATTCTACAATAACTAAGGATTTGCCCATGTTTGACTGTCTTTTTCGAAAGTGTGGAGGGTGAATTCTGGCGGTATAAATGACCGGATAAGTAATATGTGGTCATCATAGGATAGTTACAAGATGGCCACTTTGTAGCAAAGGTGCGCATATATAAGACCTGAAGCAGCGGTGGTCAAGCGATTGTTAATATCTGATAAATACTAAAATGGTGTTTTGGCGCGAAAAATAGTCTTAGCCCCGCGCTAGATACTTGCTATATTTATCCTTAATAATCATTAAGTTAGTCAGGTCAACGGTGAGTCTGCGCAAAGTCGTTAAATTTCTGATTTAAATTTTTTCAGAAAACCCGAATTTTTTAATTTAATCCCAAGGTGTTTTGTTCCATGACGGTTTTGATCGTTTTAATCGTTCTTGCACTTCTCGCGCTCTTTATTGTGAGCGCCATCAACCGCAAGCAAGAAAAAGAACAGATCCGCCGCATGCAGCAACGCAAGCTCAAACTCAAGGTTGATGCTCTGGTCGATATTGTTGGCTGCCTTGAACAAACCGTTCCCAATCACCTGATTGCAAAATACGTGAATGACGAGATTATCCTGCTTTTACAACAGATTCTTAATCTCGAGACAGGGCCGAAGCACCATATCGAAAACAGTATTCGCCACGCGAAAATACGATCTGAAGAGCTGGCTAGCCCCAAAACCCAGTTAACCAGCTACCAAAAAGATAGCGATGCGCAAATCACTCATACTCAAGGTCAACTTGGCGAAGCAGCGACCGTGTTACGACATATGTGTGCGCAGGGAAAAATCAGTGACGTGGAATTGGAGGCGTTTACTACCGAGCTTTCGTGGGCATTTTTGATGGTGAGTGTGGCTTCATTTATTGCGCAAGGTCATAAGTTCTCAGCTCTGGGCGACCGTTTTTCGGCGCAAAACTACTACCAAAAAGCGCAGCATCTACTTATGGAATCGCTACACGCTGATCCACGCCGTATGCGCATGATTAAAGAGTTGAGTGAAATGATTGAAGGCTCACGCAAAGCCATGAGCCGGGATTTGATGCCTGAGCGCGCTATGCTTGATTAGGGGTCGATGCTTTTAGGGATTTAAGTAGAAGTAACACCTGCTGCAAAACTTCCTCACCACCCTTTTCTTCCCAATACACACTTACATCATCGCCGCCCCCGCTGACGGCTCGTATTGATTCGGGTAAATTCCCCAGTTGCTCGCTCAGCACTTGCTGCTCAGCTGAATTTGCACGTGCGTCGCCACGCCAGGCCCACCAACCCAAAAAATTAACATCATGCTCATAGTTCGTTCGCACCAGCATCCAACTGGCTAACAGTTGAGGTTTTTCAGGAGGAATAAAATAAACCGGCACCGGTGCCGGCTTTTCTTGCTCATCTGCCTGTTGGGGAAGATTCCGTATTGAGAAGTGGACGCCCGCGGCGCGTGCAAGACTGCGCAAATTCTCCTTATTTTTTTGGACAGGATTGGGGCGCAACATCATTATCGGCCCGAGAATTAACGAGATTGCAACTATTACAATTATAATCAATCCAATATTCATATAAATTTGTCTCTATTAAGCTCACAATCGGCCAATCAGTTTTGTTACAGAATTTAAAGTCGCATCGTAACTACATTCATTAAGGAGAGTTTTATGAATCAAATTAATTCCACTTACCGTCACATCCTTGTCGGGTTGGATTTAACCGACGAAACGCCTCAAGTGCTTGCAAAGGCTATACAAATCGCGCGTGTTTACAATGCCCAACTCAGTATCGCCCATGTACTGGAACCTATCACTTTCGCTTACGGTGGCGATATGCCATTGGACATTGCAGAAGTTCAGGCCCAGCAATTGGAGCGCGCTGAAAATGATTTAAAGGAAATTTTAAAAACTATTGATTACCCGGTTGCGCAAGAACATGTACTCGTGGGCCAACCCGCTAGCGAATTGCATTATTTAGCGGAGCAACAAGACGCTGATTTAATTATTGTAGGCAGCCACGGGCGAAAAGGTTTTGCTTTGCTTTTGGGGTCAACACCTAACAGCGTTTTGCATGGAGCAACCTGCGATGTACTCGCCGTTTACGTTGCTCCCATCACACAACCGGAATAACAATCTGACTCTTCGATTGCAACAAGCCGATAATTATTCAGCTTGTTGCAAGTCTTCCAACTCTGCCCAACGCTCAAAACAATTTTCCAAATCCATTTCTAATTGCGCTAATGCCTGCAATTTTTCCTCAATGAGTTTTGGCGATTGCGTGTAAAAATCCGAGGCACCAACTTGCTGTTTCATCTCTGAAATTTTTTGCTCGGTCTGTTCAATTTTTTTCGGTAAATCTTCGAATTCCTTTTGCAATTTGTAGCTTAGTTTTTTAGCGCGTGGAGCTGCTACGGTTGCAGTAGGTTTAATGTCGGGCTGTGCAATATTTTTTTGCGGCTCATCCGGCAAATCTGATTCAGTCCACTTGCCGCCTTGACGAATCCAATCATCATAACCGCCCACATATTCAAGCACGTTGCCACGCCCTTCAAAGGCAATCACGCTACTAACAATATTATTGAGAAATGCACGGTCGTGGCTGACTAATAATACCGTGCCAGTGTAATCAGTAAGAATTTCTTCTAGCAGTTCCAGAGTTTCTACATCCAGATCGTTGGTCGGTTCATCGAGAATTAATAAGTTCGCCGATTTACTGAATAGTTTGGCGAGAAGAACACGATTGCGTTCACCGCCGGATAAAGCGCGCAATGGAGTTCGTGCGCGCTCACCGCTAAATAGAAAGTCGCTGAGATAAGAAAAAATATGCTTGGCTTTCCCATCTATTTCAATAAAGTCGCGCCCTTCGGACACGTTATCCACTGCACTTTTATCTAAATCCAATTGGTCGCGCAGCTGATCAAAATAAGCAACTTTTAAATTGGTACCTAAGCGAACCGATCCCGCTTGTGGTTGTAATTCGCCCAAAATTAATTTCAGCAAAGTACTTTTACCAGCACCATTCGCACCGACTAAACCTATACGATCACCGCGCACAATGGTCGATGAAAAATTTCTAACGATGGGCTTACTGCCCCACGCATAAGAAACATCTTTTAATTCTGCAACCAGTTTTCCTGAAGCATCTCCAGTCGCCAAGGCAAAATTCGCTTTGCCGATAACTTCACGACGTTCAGCGCGCACATTCCGCAATTCTTTCAAGGCTCGCACACGGCCTTCATTACGAGTGCGGCGCGCTTTAATTCCCTGACGAATCCACACTTCTTCTTCGGCTAATTTTTTATCGAACAATTCATTATGGCGAGCTTCTTCTGCTAGAGCCTGTTCGCGATACACCAGATAGCTAGCATAGTCACCGGACCAATAACGTAAGTGTCCGCGATCCAATTCAACGATGTGAGTTGCGAGCGCTTGTAACAAAGAACGGTCATGGGTAATAAAAACCAATGCGCCGTTAAAATTTAATAATTGTTTTTCCAGCCAATCAATCGCGGCGATATCCAAATGGTTGGTCGGTTCATCGAGCAGCAAAACATCCGGATCTAAAACCAATGCGCGTGCAAGGGCAACGCGACGACGCCAACCACCAGAAAGCTCGCGCATATATTTATCAGCAGGCAAATCCAAACGAGTTAAAATCGATTCGACTTTTTGCTGCATCGACCAGCCATCTTGCGCTTCAATGTCGTGCTGCAATTTTTCCATGCGCGTCAAAATCGCATCCGTAAATTCGGTGCCGTGCGCCAAGTGGTGATACTCACTCAACAACTCGCCAAGACCTGGAAATGCGCTTGCGACGGAGTCAAAAACGAGGCGGTCATCAGCGTCCGGTAAATCCTGCTCCAATCTTGCGATGCGAACTCCATTTTGCAAAATCACTTCGCCTTTATCCAAATCCACCTCACCGGCAATGACTTTTAACAGGCTGGATTTACCCGCACCATTGCGGCCAATCAAACACAAACGATGGCCTTTTTCGACCACGAGATCCACTTGATCCAGCAAAACTTGCAGGCCGTAACTTAAATAAGCTTTTTCGATTTTAATGAGGGACATAGACAAACTTCTAAGAAATGAATATTGCTATCGCGGAAGCATTTCGACTAGGATCAGCGCACGATAAATACGGGCGGCATAATACCCTGTTTCCTTGCACTAAACACGGGACCTTGCCGCTAAAAAAACCTGATAAAAACCGGCATAAAAAAAGCAAAGCCGCTCTGGCACAATACAAGGACTTACAATGAAACTATTTGCAACCCCACTGACCTCATCGATTGCGCTGACAATTAGCATCTTAACGTTTTCTGCCCATGCAGATACTAAAGCCCCGGTCAGAATTTCCGTTAGCCCACTCGACAAAACTCACATCAAATTGGAGTATCGCCTACCGCAAAGCTGCAAAAGCCTTGCGCTCTATAGTGCATATGGCGAGCGTACCCACGATTTACGCAAAGAATGGCTACCGCTCGATCAGTGTGGGCATCTCAATGATAAAGATGTGCTTGAAATTCAGGCAGACTGTAACCTGGCGAGCTTTTCAGTGCCCATTCAAGCCAAAGTGATTGACCGGGTGAACCCTGTTGCGTATCCGTTCGATGAACAAGGCGTGTTGACTCATACCGCGACGTTCATCGCAGAGGGTACGTGTGGTGAAGTGGATTGGCACTTTTCGTCCCCAAAGGGCGCTGTGATTATTGATGGAGTCAATCGTGGTAGCAGCACGACCCTATCGCAAAAAGACAATAATTTTATTACCTATACTGGTGTATTTTTAAGCTCAACACCGCGAGCTAAACAAACACCACTTATCGCCACCAATGCAACACCTGCGTGGTTAAAAAAAGGGATTTCAGACGGCGCGGAACAAATCACTGCCTACTATAAAAAAACTTATCCAACGCTAAATTTTTTAACGCCGACCTTATTTATTTCCAATACCGTCGAACCCAATAGCATTGGAATGCAGGCCGATGTTTCATCGCGTCGCATGATTCGCTTCGGATATTTCAATGCCGGTGATGAACCCAGCGATGAAAAAATAAAAGGTGCAATGGATGTAACTGCACACGAGTTTGCACATATTTTACAACCCAATAAGCAATCTTCTGCTTACCAGCAGGAAGGTGGTCCAGAGTTTATTCGGTGGATGACCGCTTACAAATTGGGTTGGAAACAAAAACAGGAATTGAGCGAAGAATTTAGCAATGCACTCGCTAACTGTCTTGAAATTGCCGACAACAAAAGTTTTCCCAGGGTTGAAAAGGAAAGCCTGCAGCTTGGTTATGGAATTTATACCTGTGGATTAGCGATACATATTATCGGCCTAGCCTCTCGCCAGACCACAGAAAGCGCCGAAGAAACTATCAGTGCGTATTACCAGCAGTGGCGTGCTCATTACGAACAGGAGTTCTCACAGTCACTTGAGTGTGGAAATTTAAAAAATTGCACGTCACGGTGGTTAAAGGAAACTCTGCAAGGCGACAAACCTTTTGTTCAACAAGTTGGGATACAGCTCAGTCGTTTAGAAATTGTTAAACGTCTTAGCGCCGGGAAAAATCCAATAGCAGCTAGTCGCAAAGCATTTGATTCGCTAATGAAAGAAGATTGTGGTGGATCTAGCTTTTGGAGCAATGAGAATAATTTTTACGTGAACCAAATACCACCAACCTGCAAATCATTTACAAATGGACTCAGTATTTCCCAGGTTGAAGGCGTCTCCTATTTTTCTGAACCATTGAAAGCATTGGAAGCACAAAACAAGGGTTGCAGAAGTAAACAATCTGTAACATTGGTCACGCTTGATAATAAATCCATTAAAGTGGCCTGCAATCGTGAAGTTATTCCCTCTCAAAATTATTATGAAATTGATGCAGATAAATTATTTTTGCTTTTGGATAAGCGTTAATTACTTTTTAAAAAACTATCTTGCCTAAAGGACAGAACAAGTGACAAAGCAAACAATACGTTGGGGCATTATCGGTGTTGGCGATGTATGCGAAATTAAAAGTGGCCCCGCATTTTATAAAGCCAATGATTCGCAGCTATTAGCAGTAATGAGACGAGATAGTGAAAAAGCGCGCGAGTTTGCGCATCGTCATCATGTACCTTTGTATTACAGCGATGCCAATGCATTGCTCGCGAACCCGGATGTAGATGCCGTATACATAGCTACACCGCCCGCATTTCACAAAGACTACGCATTGGCTGCTTTGGCTGCGGGGAAACAGGTTTACGTTGAAAAACCCGTTACTCTGAATGCTGCAGAATGTGACGATATTATTCGCGCCGAACAAGCCACACAGAAAAAAGTATGCGCCGCTCATTACCGCCGCCATGTTCCCTGCTTTGTTAAATTTGCGGAGTTATTAAATAGCGGAGCTATCGGTCAGCCATTGTTGGCGACTATTGATATGTTGCAGCCAGCTGCATCTAATATTATCGCCAACACTGACGATAATTGGCGAGTAAATCCTGCGCTGTCCGGCGGCGGTTTATTTCATGACCTTGCGCCACATCAACTGGATTTATTATTGCAATGGTTTGGCCCACTGGCGGACGCTCAGGGCATTGCAACCAATCAACGTAAACTTAACAATGCGGACGATTGCGTATTGGGCAACGCGAGACTTTCATCGGGAGTTGTATTTCAAGGCCGTTGGCATTTTGCGGTTAATGCAAAACAAACTCGCGATAGCTGTGAAATTATTGGCACGCAGGGCAAACTTAGTATTAACTTTTTTGGGCAACAAATAATCCGATTGCAAAATGAACGCGACGAACAGGAATTTATCATTCCCAATCCCGAACATATACAGCAACCTATGATCGAAGAAGTGAATGCTTATTTTCGCGGGGAAAGAGGTAATCCTTGCAGTATTCAGGAAGCGAAAGCAGTGATGGAGTTGATTGATATTTTTAGCAATCACACAGCATCATAAATTCTTGAAAATTATGCAATCAACAAAAAGCCCTCGCATGACGGCTTTTTATTTTAAATTATTTCTTTTTTAACAAGATAAGTTTGGTTTTGCTGAGCAAATCATGCACTAACCGATGTTGCGGATGAACTAGAGAGAGCCAATATCCCAACCCGACAAAAACGAGCGATAATAACGCAAAGCCACTTCGCTTCCAGGCTTGAGAATAAGAAAGTAGTTGATTTGTTTGCGCATCGACAACTTGAATACGCCAGGTTTTCATTCCGAGCGTCTGGCCAAATTTTTGCCAAAAATAAACGTAAAAAAACATCAGTGTTAAAACCCAGCCGAGGGTGATAACTATTTCAGCAGGTAAACCCCATTGAATACGGTGCCCTACTTCAGGCTGACCGAAAAATCCAATGCGAACTCCTACGACCAGCGCCCCATAGGCGATACTAATTGCAGCCAATAACAAACTGTCGTACACCATGGATGCAAATATTCGCAATAAACTCGGCGATGCAAATTCAATAGCAACTTCTGATTTTTTTTTCATGAGTAGTAAAATTAATGCTGGTAATGAATCAACCAGGGATTGGCGGGATTAACTTGTTGTCCAACACTAATAACACCCTTGCCTTGCAAAGGTGCTTCTTCCCTACGCAAATAAATAGGCGTTTTATTTTCTTCGTGAACGTAAGTACCGTTGGTGGAATGATCGACCAGTACATATTTTCCACGACGAAATTCAATATGGCAGTGTTCTCGGGAACACACAGAATTATCCATATATAAATTCACTTTGTTGAGATCGCGGCCGATCAGGTAAGGAGTTTGGTCGGGCAAAATATTGATGGTCTGCGCGCCCATTTTAAGCGTTAACTGAAAACCGGATACGAAGCGCGCGACATCATGAATGGGCATAACGCGAGTAGAAAAATCATTTTGCTGCGAACTCTCCCATGCCAAACGATAAATGATCGTTTTTTGGCTATCGCCTTTAATATTCACTCGGTCGAATAATTGGCATTGCTGTAAGAGCGCAGCGTCCAGTTGATCAACCGTACCTTGGGTTAGCACTATCTGATTAGCGCGAGCGATGTGAGCAACAAATGCGGCATCATTTACCGTATCACCAAAAACATCGTTAGGCGTTACTACTGTATCGCCGTAGGCTATTCCAATCCGAATTCCTAAACCTATATCCGCAAACTCAAGACTTGAACGCTGTTGGATGGCCATAGCCACCCGACAAGCCGTACCGGCAGTGTCAAATCGGGCCATGACTTCGTCGCCGATAGTTTTGACAACCATACCTTCATGCACAATCGTAGTTGCCGCCATGTGACTCACGACATCATCGACAATCGCCTTCGCTTCTTGATTACCCAATTGTTTATAGAGCGCAGAGCTGCCTGACACATCGGCAAACATAATCGCTTGAAAGGTATTTTTGTTGAGCATGCTGGTTACTTATCTTATAGAGGCACTGCGAAGCCGCATAATTTACGCGAATTCTAGCAGGGTCAAGCTGGGATAAGCACAGGCATAGGTAAGTTCAATAAAATAAAATGATTTCTGGGGCTAATTAATGCCATCTGGTCTTGATGTTTTATTATTTGAAGCCCGAGTTAGGTTATTTTTTGGCCCGCGCCTTTTTTATATAGTCATAAGCGGCTTGAATGGTTTGAAAGCATTCCGTCGCTGACTGAATCATATAAGGCGGAAGCCCTTGGCCCATGAGTTTATCTGGATGATATTGATTCACTAAACTGCGGTAGGCATTCTTGACGTCTGCATCGGTAGCGTTTGTAGGCAGGTCAAAAACGTCATAGGCGGCGCCTAGCTGGTCGCTTCGATTGTTAAAATCCTGAGTTTTTTCTGCGCAACTTTCCTCGCCTTCAACTTCAGTTTTTGACTGAGTCGCTTTTTGACCATTATTTGTTCGTGACTCAGCGCCCTCATCAGCCTGCTCATTGGATTGTTTTGTTTTACCCCCTTGCGGTTGATTGCTAGCTTTTTTATTTACGTCATCCTTGATACCAATGCCAAACTTGTATTGCGATGACACCATCTGCAACAAATGTTTGAACATAATATTGGAGTAGCCCAAGCCCGTAGCCACTTTTTGGACGGCATCGATCTCCTTATTAACCAGTAAACCATCAACGCGCGCCAGATTTACTAAGTAAACAAGTAGTATTTGGGCCAGATTTGGGCTTTTCTTCGCTAACCCTTGGAAATCTTGGATGGTTTTATCGACATTAAACTCAGGTTTGGCGCCTATTTTAAATAACCTAATTGCCTCACGCTTCTGATCGGCGTTTAAGTCCATTTTCTCCATATAGGTTTCGGTACGCTTTACTTCTTTCTCGTTCACTGGTCCGTCGCGTTTTGCTACATATCCTAATAAGGTAAAAACCGTACGGAAGAAAGTGTCCTGCACGCTACTTAATTTTTCTCCTGATAAGGCTGCGCCTTCTGAAGATCCAAAAATCACACTACGAAAATTGTAAAGCATAAACAGTGTGAGCATGAAAACTACGAGAACAAGTGTCATCTTATTAGTCCTAAAAATCAAAAGGACAGCCTTTGCTTTTGCTAAAACCATGTCGGTTCGGCACCGCACATTCAAAAATTGGCTTCAGCCTTGCATAGAAGGGTTTTTACCCAGTAATCAGTCGTAAAATTGACACAAAAAATACGAGGCTAAAGTCATAAATAGTTACTTAGACTTTTTAAATTCTTTCTGCTTTTTAATTACAATATTTATTAGATTTTTTTTAAAATCATCGAAAATTATTTTATAACCCCTATAGTTTTTTTTGAAAAACTTATCGAAAGAACTGCGCTCTTATTAACTGAAATTATTGGCTTAACTCAGTCACATAAGTTACTGCTAGACTTACTATTTGTACTGATTTCAGCAAGATTGCTGCAAATACAGCATGCGCAAGAATAAAGTGAATTGGCATAACTGAACTTTGTTTCAACTTATGCTTTCGCATCAAAAAATATCTAAAAAAACAAAAAAATAATATATGGATTAATTCAGAGATAAAAAAACAATCAAATTAGGGCAAAAAAATGTAATCGCACCAGCATCGTACATAGCAGAACTGCGTCACAAAAAACGTTGGTTCTGACCGTGTTGAGGTGGCGCACAAACAATCAAACAGTAAAAGAATTCTCCTTTTTTATGCGCTAGTTCATATTTTGCGAAATTGTGGGCTTGTTCAAAAATCGAAGATAGGTATGGTGCGCTGGTACTGAAAGGTACATCACTCCAAAAGTGATTTGAGCGCCAGTGCCATTGACTGTTTCATGCTCGAAAACAATGCGGAGATTGAAATGTTGACAAAAATCAAATCGAATCGTTTAGGTGAAATACTAGTGAGAAAAGGCATCATTACCCACGAACAACTTAAAGTAGCGATTCAAGAGCAAAGCCATCGCCGGAAAATTTCACATATTGATCAAGCTCAGAGTAGCCAATCGTCCTGCTTAGGTGAGATTTTGACCGAATTAGGCTTTGTTGATCGTAAGCAGCTCAAACGTGGCCTGAACTGGCAACTAGTGTTGCGCAAAATCACTATGGCGTTAGCGCTTTGTGCACCTTTATTAGGTTCTGGGTTTGCTAAAGCAGCGACTACCACTTCAAAGGCGATTGTATCGGTTCCTGCGACCATTCAAGCTGAAGATTTCTCAGCTTCTAAAGGTGTAGTAAACCAAACAACAACTGACTCCGGTGGTGGCCTCAACGCTAGTTCAATTGGCGCTGGCGATTGGATGAATTACATCACCAGTCCAGTGAATATTCCTGCCACAGGCGAATATATAGTTAGCTACAGAGTTTCAAGCTTAAACGGCGGCGGTTCATTCTTGTTTGTCAATGTGGGCGCGGCTATTACAAAAATTGATCGGATTGCTGTACCAAAAACGGGTGCTTGGCAAACATGGGTTACCATTCAAAGAAAAGTGACTTTGAAAGCTGGACCACATTACTTCGGTATTCAGTCTGTTGTAGGTGGGTTTAACATTAATTGGTTTAAAATCACCAGTGTTGCAAGCACTTCGACGAAGCCTGCTTCTAGTACAGCTGCCACCGTTAGCTCAATTCCTTCGAGCAAAAGCAGTGCTGCTTCATCAAAATCATCGAGCTCTGTTGCTTCAGTTAAATCATCTGCCGCATCAAGCAAAGTTTCATCGGTAGCGACCTCTAGCAAAGCGGCAGTTTCTTCAAGCAAATCTTCCGCTAAATCTAGCAGCTCCTCATCTTCCTTGCCTGCGGGATACAATCACTTGGAGGGGCCTGTTGGCCTTAGCTGGATTGCCCCCAAACAGCGCGAAGACAAAAGTATATTGGATATTGTTGAGCTTGGCGGTTATCAAATACGTTACAAAAAAATAGCTGACTCTAAATATACAACGGTTGTTATTAATGATGCATGGACAACTACCTACAACTTCACCGTTACCGAAGGTGACTATATTGTTCAAATCGCGGCATTCGATAAGTTAGGTATTTTGAGTGACTTCTCAAGCTTCCAATAAGTAATTCCTCTATGACAGACGCCACGGACGGCATCTGCCCATTGATCAATTAATCTTCCACGCCTTAATTATTCTCTAATAATTTTCCTGAAAAAAAGCAGAACTTTGAATCCACGTGATGAAAATTACGTCTAATTAAATAGCGCTGCAATTTAATTATTTAGGAGAGTAATGTGCTTACATTTTTATGCTGGTTACTACTACTTGTCATCTGCTGGCCTATAGCATTACTCGCGCTCGTATTGTGGCCATTAGTCTGGCTAATATCCTTACCATTTAGACTCATTGGTATTACTTTCGACGCTGCTTTTGCTTTGTTGCGTGCAATTTTATTCCTACCTTCCCGTGTGTTAAGCAATCGATAGCATTCGCTAAATTAAGATTAGTAGTTAGCCTGTGAACGTGTGGATAATTCGTAGCATAGACGATTTAATCAGCTCATTTCACTCAGCTACTAGGGAATTGATTTAGCTTCACGGCTTTTGTTTGCCAACACACAGACTCGGTTTTCAGGCAGCGTAAAGTTCATCTCACTTATTTATAAGAGAGGTTAATAATATGCCTGAAGGACCATCGCTGATTATATTGAAGGAGCTTACGACGGATTTTATTCACAAAAAAGTCGTTGCTGCTGGCGGCAATAGCAAAATTGATAAAGTCCGCCTAGTTGGTCAATCAATAAAATCTTTACGTACTTGGGGCAAACATTTTTTAATAGAATTTTCGGGATTTAGTATAAAAATCCATTTATTGATGTTTGGCACTTACTTAATTAACGACACTAAAGATGCAACACCCAGATTAAGTCTTGAGTTTTCACATAAACAATCACTAAATTTTTACGCATGCTCCGTTAAATATATCGAAGGTGAATTGGATGACGCTTACGATTGGAGCAGTGACGTTATGTCCGATCAATGGAATCCTGCTGCTGCGCTAAAAAAAATTCGTTCTCAACCGGAAATGCTTTTGTGCGATGGATTACTTGATCAAGAAATATTTTCAGGGGTCGGAAATATTATTAAGAATGAAGTCCTATATCGCGTTCGCGTTCACCCACTATCCACTGTAGAAGGCCTGCCAGCCGCCAAACTACGTGAAGTTGTCGCGCAAGCTAGAAGATACAGCTTTGAATTCCTAGAATGGGAAAAGGCTTTTGTATTAAAGCAGCATTGGCTTGCACACACTAAAAGCACGTGTCCACGCTGTCACATTCCTTTTAAAAAAGCTTACTTAGGCAAAACGCATAGACGAAGTTTTTATTGTGAAAACTGTCAGAAAAAGTATTTAAAATAATTAAAGCGTTTAAATTCGCATCGCTAAAATCGCCAGATTTTTACCATGTAAGTTAATTTTCAAGCTCATACACTCGTCGTTAATTCAATTCTCAAATGTAGATTCCACAAGCTAATCAATATGAAAAAATAGCTTTATCGATGAGAAGCTGTCATTTTGGCGTCTGGATTTTAGATTATTTTCTTATTTAAATTTTGGGCTGGTTTTATGTCGGACAGGTTACACGTTAAAGAGGCTGCTGGCCTTTTGGGGTTTCTCGGTGCGCAATTACAAGGTTGGGGGCGTAATACCATCAAGCAGCGCCTGCAAACCGGCTGCGTAAGCGTCAATGGTGTAGTTGTTACTCAGCATAATCACCAGTTACAGGTTGGCGATCTCGTTGAAATAGGCGCTTCTGGCAAGCCCGCGAATAGCGCCCCCGCTCAATTGGAGATTCTGTATTCGGATCGTGATCTTATCGCTATCAACAAACCGGCGGGATTGTTATCGGTTGGCACTACAGATGAAACCCAACAACATGCTTTGGCGATTCTACGCAGACAATTATCGCGTCGCTCACAAGAAATAAAATTGTGGCCAGTACACCGTATAGATCGCGATACGTCTGGAGTCCTATTATTCGCCACTTCACGCGAAATACGTGAAGCCGTAATAGCAAAGTGGGATTTGGCTGAAAAGACTTACCTCGCGATTGTTGAAGGAGTGCCTCAGCCATCACAAGGCACTATTGATCAACCCTTGCGTTTGGACGAAGTTGAATACCGCATGCATGTGGGCGATCACCCCGATGCAAAATCTGCAATTTCGCATTTCAAAACCTTGAAAACAGGTAATTCTCGATCACTGCTTGAGGTACAAATCGATACAGGCAGGCAACATCAAATTCGCGCACACTTGAGTTGGCTCGGTTATCCCGTTATCGGCGATCCTAGGTACGGCAAAAACGGGGATCGATTAGGCTTACATGCATTGCGCTTAAAAATTGTGCGCCCAAACTCTGGCAAGGAATTAATATTTGAAACGCCCGCGCCATTGGATTTTACGAGACTGCTTACGTAGATTACCTAAATACTTTTTAAGGATATTTAATAAATTAATTTTTAAATAGCTCCCAATGAAATAATAAAGCTTGCGCGCAAATGATAGTTTTTTGCACATTCGAAGCGTAGACTTCGGGGCGCCGGCAATATTAAAATCAACTGTCACTTACAAGGAAACTCCCTATGAAAGCTACTTATTTAATTGCGTTACTCGCTAGTTTCGTCATTTCTTCATCAACATTAGCTGCCGATAAATCATCAGCTTCAGCAGCAAAAGTTTTTATTATTGAACCTGCTAACGGTGCGACAGTTCCAACAACCTTCACTGTTAAGTTTGGTGCTAGCGGTGTTGAGATTGCACCAGCCGGAGTAGACAAGCCTAACTCGGGCCACCACCATTTGTTAATTGACACAGAAACCTTACCCGATTTCCACAGCCCGTTGCCAGCTACACCTAACTTACTTCATTTTGGTAAAGCACAAACAGAAACTCAAGTGACCTTAACGCCGGGTAAACATACTTTGCAGCTAGTGCTTGGAAATTACATTCACGTTGCAGGTGATCATCCACTTGTTTCTGAAAAAATTACTGTCACCGTTAAATAACACATCATCGTTAGCATAAATAGCGCCCTGACTTAAGCTCGGGGCTTTATTTCACTTCCAAGGTTTACAACGTGAACTACGATTCCAATACCGATTCATCTCCCGAAAAAAGAAACGAATTTATTAAATCGTTAGTAGAAAAAACTGTCGCATCTTTTGAATTGGCTAAAAATGATACTCCCAAGCTGCAAGCTGCAAGCTGCAATACATAAACGCAGCTGCTACTGCAAACCTGGATTTAGAAGAAATAGAAAACATTCTTGGCGTCAACGAATCCTGTATTATGGATTTAGTAGATCTATCCGACGCCGATGAAGAAATTGTGATAGATGCTTTTGAGCAGTTTATTAATACTTAATAATTTCAATTAGTCTTTATTACAATAGCGTCAAAGCGCTGGAGAATTTATGGGATTAGATAACGAATTAAATCAAAACAACGAACCCATGCTAACAACCATAGAAGCGCGTGTATTAGGGGCGCTGATGGAAAAACAATTGACCACTCCCGATGCCTACCCTATTACGCTCAATAGTTTGGTGCTAGCGTGCAATCAGAAAACCAGTCGCGAACCTATAAGCAATTATGAATCCGGTGAGTTACAGCGATGCGCCAGTCAGTTGCAAGATAAAAACTGGATAGCCGTGGATTACAGCGCTCGTGCCGCGCGTTACGATCAACGCTTAACGCGTATACTGGGACTGGATAAAGCAGCTCAAGCGTTGCTAAATGTAATGCTTTTACGTGGCCCGCAAACATTGGCCGAATTGTTGACACGCACACAACGTATGTTTGAATTTGAAAACATCAAAGCCGTTGAAGAAAAACTGGATTATCTGTGCGCTAAAACCACACCTTATTTTGTAAAAATTCTACGCGCATCAGGGCAACGTGAAGATCGATATACGCACTTGTTGTGCGGTGAACCCGATGTGAATGCAATAGCAGCAATGATTAGTCAAAGTAAAGTTTCAGCTGCAGTGGATGACGAACGAATTCCTGTGCTTGAGAAAAAAATCGAAGCGCTGGAACAACAACTAGAAAACCTACAGAAAAAAATTAGCGTTTTGATGGATTTAAACGGTGTTAGTGAAGAAGATATCGCCACAAATTAATTTTGATATAGCCGCATCTAGAATGAAAAATTAGAAAAATTCGAGTGTTGTTTCAATTTCCTGCTGTACAACCACGTCATCGGTTTTTAACAATTTTGCAGCTTGATCCAACTGAAATAATAAACTCCGGAAATGAATTTCAATAGCGTCAGTGGTTTCATGCAAGGACTCCAGCGACCCCAACGCTTTTTCCGAAAGCTGTAGCATTGCAGTTTCTTGCTCAAGAGTTAAGTCCAACCCGGTAGAAATTTCACGTAATGACATGGATAAGTCCGTCATAATAGTTCGCACTGAACTGCGATTATCGCGCGAAGCCATTTCCAGCAAACTAATTACCATTCTAGTATTTTCTTGCTGCTGAATTAGCATGCCGTTAACCTTAATAGTTTTAGCGCGAGCTTCCGCAATAGAAACTATGTGCGCAATAACGTCGCGCAATCGGCCATATTTATCGGGGTTATCAACTGGAGCATCGGTAATAAGAAATTGCGCATTGTCAAAATTAAAGATAAAAAACCGCCCTTGCGAGACAATACGTAATTCAGATTCTTTAGTTCGATTTAACAAATCAAGATAGTTCCTGGATATATTTTCTGGATAAATGTGCACGCTATCTTCAAATGAAAATTGAATAAATCCTTGCACCGATAAATCCTTTAAACATCGCAGGGTTTGTTGTGCCAAGCGGCCCATATCAGAAATGTTTTGTACCGACTGTGCGTAAAAGGCAACCACTCCCATTTCCGATGCTGATGACATAGCCGTGAACGCAATACTGGAATAGTTTTTCAGATCTTCTTGCAATGCGAGCAATGTTTTTTTCTCTTCAGCAAATTTCCCCAACGCATGTTTTACAGATTCTTCTTGGAATGGGCTCAAGATATAAGCGTCTAGCTCAAGCTTATCAAGCTGTTCGCGGGCAGATATTGGTGTGCCAAATTTTATTAACGCTAAGCGCGGAATATTTGTCGTAATAGCAGTAACGTAATCAGGTTTAAATTCTGCCGCGCTGGAGACGAGAATCACCTGGTTTGCGTGTTTACAAAAGTCGCCGAATTCTTCTGACGTGCCTGCCCTAACCTCAAATTGCGTTGCTGTTGATTTAGGTAAGCCATTTTCGTCAACAATAATTACTGCATCTGGTGCCACAAAAATTTGTTCTGTTTCGGAAAAAAACCATAGATTGTCCATAACCAACTCCAAAAATTAAGCGATCTAGATTCAAACCACTCGAATGATAATATTTTCAGTATAGATAGGGTCATTAGTTTTGCACGATCAAGAGACCACAAAGCAATCATGTTGTTGACCTTGAGTGCGGCAATGGAACAAAAAGATGAAATTTTAGCTGGGTTGGCAATATAGCTTCTAGCTATGCTCAATTTTATCTAATTAGCGTTACGATATTTACAAATAACATTTCAACTCAAACGTCGTAAAAATAAAGATTTTTACGCCAAATACCAGTCCGTTAAGCTAAACGACAGCCTTTTAGTTTATTATATGCAGCCTCTGTATCACTCTTGGGAAACAATTCAACTATGCGTAGTTTATCTAACATTGTATTAGGCACTTTAATTTTCATTTTTACGCTTACCGCCTGTAGTAGCAAACTGGATATTCCTTACAAAGGTATTGAACTCAACAGCCTTGAGCAAACGGCAAACTATTTTAGGGCGCGAGATGTTTCGAAAAAAATGCTCGGCATGAAAATTAAAATTGAAGAAAAACCTTTTTTACTAGGCGCCTACGATGTTCGAGATGGTATTAACACAAGAATTCCCGAGGAAAATTACGGCGCTCTTCTTGACTCCCTACAAAAAAGTGCCTCACCGCTTTCCAGCGCTCCATCATTAAATGATAACCCCGATGCTCCAGAAGGCTTGCGTACTGCACAAGAACAAGTGAGCTATTTAACGGCGCGCGCGATTGCAAAAAGCTTTGGTAAAAATGGCATTCCCGTTATGCCCACGAGTATGGCAATTGGTTTGGCCGATGCACAAGCGGTAACTACCGCACCAAAAATTTCAGCAAAAGAAGAAAAAGATCTTCTTAAAGCAATTAAAGAAAAAATTGAAATTAAAGATAATGATTGGGCTGAAAATCGTAAGCAATTTTATATCACAGAGGAAAAAGCTTTTTTTGCAAATAATATTGTTAAGGCCGATGTAATTGCGCTCAACTCGGGTGTTCAATATAAGTTTGTTAAAAAAGGCACAGGTAAATTGCCTAAAATTAAAGATACAGTGACAGTTAAGTATCGCGGTACGCTTCTTGATGGTACTGAATTTGATAGTAGTTACACACGTGGTAAATCTGACAATTTTAAATTGAGCGATATGATTCCAGGTTTTGGTGAAGCTATAACTCAGGTGCCCGATGGATCTAAAGTAATCATTTATATCCCAAGCAATCACGCCTATGCAGAGAAAGGTGAAGCAGGTATTCCACCTTATTCGGCAGTCATTTTTGAAGTTGAATTGAGTGGGATAAAAAGTACTTTCTTCTAATTTGTTTAAGTTGCTCGCTTATCACCGAACTAAACATTTTTCGCTATATCTATTTCCAGACGCAATAAAACACCTCATTAGTGGGGCTCCATCATGGGCCCCGGCTCCATCTTTCGAATCACCAGCATATTTTATATTTCCTTTAGCAATTTTTGAGCTACGCTTTTGACGTACGCAGGGAATTTGCTTGCTTTGAATATGGTGCAAGTCAAAACTCCCGTAGCTAATAATAAGATAAACGAAACAACGACACTCAAAGAATTCAAGCGGCGGATGATGAATAGCGAAACGAGCAGCTACTGCAAAAATCTCATAGAGGTAAACAAGACCAACAGCGTCATTACCAATCAGCCCATCTACAATGATCAAGGCATTCTGCTTCTTGCTGAAGGTTCTGATCTCAGCGAGAAGCGCGCTGCTGTTTTGTTGCAACACAAACTCATGAAGCCGCTCGAACAATGTGTCGGCATTTCCAGCAGTCTTGATGCTAAAAAGCTGTATGAATTTTTAAATAAATTTGCCGAGAATATCCCTGGTTTGCGAGCTGTTACTGTTAAAGATGATTATCAAAAATCTTTACGGCAAATGTGTCTATTTTACGAAAAGCATCCTCTATTACAGCAAAATCTCACGGTGTTAGCTCTGCGGTCAAAGAAAACCTACTATCAAAGTTTATTCAGTGCTTTGGCGGGTTTGGCAATTGCAATTCAACTCAAATTGAACGCTCGCGAACTGCAAACAGTTTTTATTGCCGGCTTATTTCATGACATTGGCTTTTTATATCTTGCGCCGGAACTCGGTACAAAAACCTACGAATTCACTAATGATGAATGGAAGGCATTGCAAGCGCATCCATTAATTGCCAAACGATTTTTGGATCTTGTGCCCGAATTGCCAAAAGAAATTGGTGAGGCCATAGCCAATCACCATGAACGTATTGACGGAACTGGTTATCCGGCCCATATTTTTGGCGATAAGTTACCCATGACGAGCCAAATAATCGCGGCGACGGACAATATAATTTTTAATCATAGTCGCTATAAAGACTACGGAGATTACGCTCACACCATGTTATTGTCGGCGTTAAAGCTGAGCGACAATATTTATTTCGAATCGGTTTACAACGCCGCCATGGTTCTCTTTAAACACGCACCTTCACCGACTACTCAACTAAGTGAAGTTCCCTCGGCTGAAGAGATTCTCGCACGCCAAAAAATGTTACACCGTCAATTTGAAACCGCAAAATTTTTATCGCAAAAGTTAATGCAGCTACCTACTGGCGGAATGACGCGTTCAATTTCCGCTGCGATGGGGCGCCTTGCTATTTCAGTAGTACGCAGCGGAATCTTACAAACAGAACAGGAAGAATGGCTACGAAATTTCTCGCCGGAACAAGAGCTTCGTGAGAGTTTTTCACTGGTTGAGCTGAGTGTTATGTTGGATCAGATTTATGATCAGCTGCTGCATCTTAAAAATATTATGGAGCGCTCGGTAGAAGCAATTCCTCACCACGAGACATCACTGAAAGAACTTGCGGAACACGCATTGAGTCAACTGGATTTTGAGGAGGCAGCCTGCAATTAAGTGTTAATATGCATTTACTGCTGTATCTCAAGCAGATGTATTATCAAGCTTCCTTCCTACTCAGCCCGCTTTAATATGACATCAACCCAAACCATATGCCCTCTATGTGCATTGCCGAATAACTGCAAGCTCGTACAAAGCTGTTGTACTGGCGACTGCTGGTGTATGCAGGTTAAGATAGCACATGACATTTTGGCGCAAATCCCAGTGGATCAAGTTAACAAATCTTGTATTTGCCAGAAGTGCGCATCGTCAAAACAGAAAACACCTACTCCTAATTTCCCCCTCATCAGCTAACGAAGTCAACACATGCTTACCTGGAATACTACGCCCGATACTAATCACCTAATTCATAGCACGCAAATTGATGATCCATCTGAAAAAATTGTAAAGCTCGCGATTGAAGCCTGCACCGATAAAGCAGTTAGCTTGTTAAAAACCAATATTCAAGATGCTTCACTTTATTTGCTGTTTGAATGGGATGCGCAAGCAGCGAATCTTATTATAGTTGTCACTGATGCCACTAAAACTCACGATTCGCATGACATCGTAAAAGCCGTTTTTAATAGTGTGGCAAATAATTTGCAAGGGCAACATGAAGATCTCGAAGCTTACGCGAATTTAATTAAATTTTGGCTACATGATTATTTAACAACTTGCTCGGCATTTTTTAGTTATTCATTAGTCGCAATTTTCCATAGTAGTACACGAGCAAACACCGAACTCCTGTAAACGTCGTTGGGGGAAATATTATGAATCAGTTCAGCACCAGCTTGATTCTTATTGGCATGCCCGGAGCCGGGAAAACCACACTGGGAATTTTGTTAGCGGAATCGCTTTCAAAAGATTTTGTAGATACGGACCGTTTAATTGAACAGCAACAACAGAAGACGCTGCAAGATATTGTGGACTCTCAGGGTTATTTGGCTTTACGCGCAATTGAAGAGAACGTTTTATTAAATATGCATTACCCCAATCACATTATCGCGACAGGCGGAAGCGCTGTGTATAGTGATAAGGTTATGCAGCACTTGCGACATTTTGGCCAGAGTGTTTTTTTAGATGTTCCTCTGTCAGAATTATCTGCACGCGTGACTAATGTTAACACTCGCGGATTAGCTCGTAAGCCTGATCAAAGCTTTGAAGATCTTTACAATGAGAGACGCGCGCTTTATCAACGGTATGCCAATATCATTATTGATTGCGCCGGAAAAACGCGTGAAAAAATTTTAGAAGAAATTATTTACGAAGAAGCTGAAGCTTATTCTGGAAAAGATGCATAAAAAAGGCTGCGCAATACAGCCTATATTTTTACGATATCCAATTAACCTCTAGCTTCCGGCTCAGTTGTACGTTGCGGCGGTTCACCCTCAGGTTTTGTTCCGGTACCTCGCAAGCGCACTAGAATTTTTAAGATATCGAACCAGAAAGGCGCACCGAATAGAGAAGCCGATGCTGTCACTAACCAACCGATTATTGACGAAGGTTTAAAAAGCATGCGCACTTCAAATGAATCTCCCCAGCCAACTGGCAACGTTTTTAATTGTACATAAGCATCGTCAACCAACATTTGACTAGCGCCAGTTAAATTAAGTTGTGCAATAGTTGCTGGGTGTAGCCACAACGTTTTGAATAAGTGGATGCTATCAATGTTGAAACCTACGGCTAGAGAAAAGGCAATAATAAAACACCAAATTTGCGATTGCTTTTTGTAAGCACCGGATACCCGCCCCATTCCCTGATCAAACCAGGTGGCGAGTTCATGTTGGAATGCGTGGAAATTTCCCAACGTTTTTTGGTGCAATTTCTGAAGAAGTTGACGTAACTGTTCGTCTTTAATTGCAGCTATATCACTACCGAGATTATTAAAATCGTCTGGTGTTTTTTGAATGGAATGTATCAACGCAAGTGCAAAACTTTTTGAAGGAATATAAGCCGGTTTATTTTTTACAGCTGCCAGAGTAGCCGCCTCACCGTCACCCGCAGGATGAGCCAAAGCATCATTATAAATACGAAGCAGCAAATCGCGTCCTGCATCTGATTTAGCGTTTAATAACTCAGTTAACCCAGTCATCAAGGTTTTTGAACGCAAGTTTAACCAGGAGGCCATTGCTTCATAAACTGAACTCGCTATTAACGCCACCGATGCATAGCAAAAAATTAAACCTATAGCCACTTCAAGAACAGTACTATTAAACATATCCACCTCCTTTTACCTTGTTTAGTTAATGCGCGTGAATTACTACTCGACGAAAACTCCTACTGTATTATCTACGGCGGCACCAAATTTATTGCAACACGCCGCTATGAAAACGAAATTCGGTATCTGCACTTTCGATAAGCTCTTTTTCCAAGGTTAAAAATACATGCAGTCGCTCACTAATATCCTCACCACCCGAAACTTTTTTCGCAAGGTGTAGATAATCTTGATAGTGGCGTGATTCAGATTTTAATAAGGATAAATAAAAGGCTTTAAGTTCATCGTCCAAATACGGAGCCAATTTTGCAAAACGCTCGCAGGAACGCGCTTCAATAATTGCACCCACAATGAGCGTATCCACAAAGCGCGCGGGCTCATGAGTGCGCACTGGCTTGCGCAATTCACCTGCATAACGACAAGGCGTGATTTGTTCATAGGCGATGCCACGCTTTTCCATAATCTGCATAACCTGTTCGTAATGACGCAATTCTTCGCGGGCAAGGCGCGACATTTTGTGCATCATTTCAAAATCGCCCACATAGCGATACATCAAATTCACCGCGGTAGACGCGGCTTTCTTTTCGCAGTTGGCGTGGTCTAATAACAGTAATGCTTGATTAGCAGGTTGCTTTGCAGTTTCAAGCCATGAGTCCGGTGTTTCACAGTACAAAAATTCTTGAATTCGAGCGAGCGATATCAATTGCGCTGCGTTTATTGGCGGTGAAACTGCCGAGGAAGTTGTCGATAACGATGAGTTCATAAATATCAAAAAATTAAGAGGTAAAGTGAGGCACTACGTAGCGTTCATAATAAGCGCAAGATAATGCATAAAAATCTCTGTCAATATTATCGCGAATATCCGTTAATGGAGTATCACGCCACTGCGGCAATAAACGTAAACCGTAAGCGTTGAGATTAGTGATTTGACTCGCGCCGGAGCGCAATAAATCAAATACCCAACAATAGGGATTTTGTTCTTCTTTAAAGAGAATTTGTTGATGTTTAACTTGTTCCAACAGTAGTTTTGCATCAATAATTTCAATCATATTCTGCACAACCTGAGCGAGATATCCTTCAAGCCTCTGCGCAATAATGACACGTTGCTCATGGGTGTAGGCATTCCAATTAATCACCTCATGGGCAAAACGTTTGCAGCCGCGGCACACGCTATCGCCTATGCCGGTTGAGCAAACGCCAATGCAAGGAGTTCTGACAGGTTTATATAAAAGCATAAAAAAATATCGAAAATTAAATAACTAATCGCCGACGAAACTATCGGCAATTCAAAACAACTATTAATTAATAGGGCAAGCCTGTTACATCCAGCTCTATTTTCCACACAGCGCCTGCGCCGGTCAAAAATAATGTTTTGCCTTGTGACCCACCAAATGCGGCGTTGGTAATTTTGTTATCAACACTAATAGCAGCGATGGATTCACCGCTCGGCGTAATTACTCGCACCTGATGCGCCATATGTTCAGTTGCATATATATTGCCGTGACAATCCAGCGTCATACCATCCGGCCCCGCTAAACCTGTTACTAAATTTTTGCCTGCTTGTGGAATTCCGTTTTCAATCGGATAAGCGTGCAAGATTCCATCGCCACTGCTGACGTATAATATTTTTTCATCCAGCGATAACGCGATTCCGTTTGGATTTTTCAATGTATCGTCTACCACAGTTACTGTGCCATCTATTGCTACGCGATACACGCTGGTTTTTTCCTGACCGCCTGGCGCAGCATCGCGTTGGTAATCCGGGTCAGTGAAATAAATAGTGCCGTCTTTTGCGATAGTTAAATCATTCGGGGAATTAAACACATTGCCATTATATTCGCCTGCAAGTGCCGTGCGTGCTCCCGCAAGTGTGTAACTCGATAGGCTTTTGAATTTATGCGTGGCTGCAACAATATTGCCCTTTGCATCTACCGCTAAACCGTTGCTTCCGCTGTCTTCAATTAAGGTTGTCATAACGCCATTGGCATCAAGCTTTTGAATGCGCGATGGGAATATTCCGCTAGTTACAAAATCAGAAAAATATAGCGCGTCTTTAATCCACACTGCACCTTCATACAAACTATATTCAGAGCGCTTGGAATTTGCACCGGGAATTCGTTGTGCAACTAAGTCGCCAGCTGGTGAAGCGCCGCACGAATTATTTGCTACGGCTGCAGTGTTTGATGAGCTAGAACTTGTAGCAGTTTCAGATTTTTTTTGTTCGCAACCCGTCAATGCAATTATCGCCAAACTGGATGCAGCCAGAAAAGTAAGTGAAAAATTTATTATTTTCATGTAATGAAGTTCCGTGGATAATGACTCAATCGAGTTTTAAACTTAGCTACTCGTAATGAGTGTTGACGTCGATAAATCCAGTCGTTTACTACTAAGCAGCTCATATTTTAAGGACGCAAACATACCACATAGGCTTGGCAAAAGCCTGAATTGCGCCGCCAAAACTTTTCTAAAGCCTATACTTTTAAACGCTCAAAAATTTGCCCGAATAAAAATCATTCTTATTAATTCATTAACAGATAAGCAGCGCGCAATCGAGTTAACACGCACTCGCGCATGATGTATACTTCAAACCCGATTTACTGCCCTTGCCAGGATAGTAAATTTTCATCCGTGAAGGTCACGGATAGTCTCTCAACGCAGAGATCCTGCAAAGAGAGTAACCTAACAATTAAGAGGATAAAACTGTGCTTGAAGCCTACCGTAAACACGTCGCTGAACGCGCCGCTGAAGGTGTTCCACCAAAACCACTTAACGCCGAACAAGTTGCTGGATTGGTAGAATTATTGAAGAACCCACCTGCTGGTGAAAATGAAGTTCTGTTAGACCTGATCACCAACCGCGTTCCTCCAGGCGTTGACGAAGCCGCCTACGTTAAAGCCGCTTTTCTAAGCGCAGTCGCCAAAGGCGAAGATTCCTCCCCCCTTATTGATAAGCCTCTCGCCATAAAACTTCTTGGCATGATGCTTGGTGGTTACAACATCGAAACTTTGGTCGGATTATTAGATAGCCCGGAATTGGGTAAGCAAGCTGCCCATGAATTGAAGCATACCCTTTTGATGTTTGATGCATTCCACGATGTAGAAGAAAAATCAAAAGCGGGCAATCCTTTCGCAAAAGAATTGATCCAAAGCTGGGCAGACGCCGAATGGTTCACCAGCAAGCCCAAAGTACCGCAAAGTACCAAACTCACCGTTTTCAAAGTCACTGGTGAAACTAATACCGACGATCTATCACCAGCTCCTGATGCATGGTCTCGTCCAGATATTCCACTGCACTCACTCGCCATGTTCAAACTGGCTCGTGAAGGCATCACGCCTGATCAACCAGGTTCAGTTGGCCCAATCAAACAAATCGAAGCGCTAAAAACCAAAGGTTATCCTTTGGCATTCGTGGGCGATGTAGTTGGTACTGGCTCATCACGTAAATCGGCAACCAACTCAGTCTTGTGGTTTATCGGTGAGGATATCCCGGGCGTTCCAAACAAGCGCACCGGCGGCGTATGCATCGGCGGCAAAGTCGCTCCCATTTTCTATAACACTATGGAAGATGCAGGCGCCTTAGTATTTGAAGCACCCGTTGAATTGTTGAACACTGGCGACGTTATTGAAATTCGCCCATATGAAGGCAAAATTCTTAACGGCGAAACTGGTACTGTAATTTCTGAATTCAGTTTGAAATCAGACGTATTACTGGATGAAGTTCAAGCTGGCGGTCGTATCCCATTAATCGTTGGTCGTGGCTTGACCACTAAAGCCCGCGCTTCATTAGGTTTGCCTACCAGCACCCTATTCCGCTTGCCAGAATCACCTGTTGATACCGGCAAAGGCTATACCCTTGCACAAAAAATGGTTGGCAAAGCTTGCGGCGTTGCCGGTATTCGTCCAGGCACTTACTGTGAACCCTACATGACTACCGTTGGCTCACAAGACACCACTGGTCCGATGACTCGTGATGAATTGAAAGATTTGGCATGTTTGGGCTTCTCTGCCGACTTGACCATGCAGTCGTTCTGTCACACTGCCGCCTATCCAAAACCAGTAGATATCGAAACTCAGCATACTTTGCCTGATTTCATTATGACTCGCGGCGGTGTTTCCCTGCGTCCGGGCGACGGTATTATCCACAGCTGGTTGAACCGTATGCTGCTTCCAGACACCGTTGGTACAGGCGGCGATTCGCACACTCGTTTCCCAATTGGTATTTCATTCCCGGCCGGTTCTGGTTTGGTAGCTTTTGCTGCTGCAACTGGCGTTATGCCGTTGGATATGCCGGAATCAGTACTTGTTCGCTTTAAAGGCGAATTGCAACCAGGTATCACTTTGCGTGACTTGGTAAATGCGATTCCGCTTTACGCCATCAAATCTGGTTTGCTAACCGTTGAAAAGAAAGGCAAGAAGAATATTTTCTCTGGCCGTATTCTCGAAGTTGAAGGCTTGCCAATCCTGAAAGTAGAACAAGCGTTTGAAATTTCTGATGCCTCTGCTGAACGTTCAGCAGCCGGCTGTACCATCAAGTTGGATAAAGAGCCAATTATTGAGTACATGACTTCTAACATCACCATGTTGCGCTGGATGATCGAACAAGGTTACGGCGATATCCGCACCCTTGAGCGCCGTGCGCAGAAAATGGAAGCCTGGATTGCCAACCCCGAATTGATGGAAGCTGATAAAGACGCAGAGTACGCGGCGATTATCGACATCGACTTGGCAGACATCAAAGAACCAATCCTCGCCTGCCCTAACGATCCAGATGATGTGAAAATTCTGTCTGAAGTTGCGGGTGCAAAAATCGATGAAGTGTTTATCGGTTCGTGTATGACCAACATCGGTCACTTCCGCGCTGCTGGTAAATTGCTCGCATCGACTAAGGATGAGCTATCGACTCGCTTGTGGATCGCCCCGCCAACCAAAATGGATCAACACCAATTGGTCGAAGAAGGCTATTACAGTATTTTCGGTAGCAAAGGCGCACGTACTGAGATGCCAGGTTGCTCACTCTGCATGGGCAACCAGGCACGTGTAGCACCAAACTCGACTGTGGTTTCGACATCTACTCGTAACTTCCCGAACCGCTTGGGTAATGGTGCCGATGTATATCTCGCTTCTGCGGAGCTTGCCGCTGTCGCAGCGGTATTAGGTAAGTTGCCAACGCCGGAAGAGTATTTGAGCTACGCCAATAAGTTAAACAGCATGAGCAGCGAGATTTACCGCTACTTGAACTTTAACGAAATTGAAAGCTACCAACACTCTGCCGATGAAGGCAAACGTATTGCCGCTGTAGAAATTCAGACTGTTGCCATCTAAGTCGTTTTTACTGGCATAAAAAAACCCGCAATTTGCGGGTTTTTTTATGGGCGATCTTATTGAACTTAACTGTCGCTATCGCCTGATAATGCTTTGAACGCTCCGGTTAAAAAAGTGCCGGTAGATTTTAAGCTACGTACAATAGATTCCATCGCACTGAACTGCGCTTGTAAACGTGCTCTGTAAGCATCACTACGTTTATCCAACGCGGTTTGGTCAGCTTTAACCTTGTCGACTTGCTTGGAAATAACTGTTTCGTGATCTTTGATCAAACCATTACTTTTTAAGAAATCATCAATCAAATTTGTAAAGGTACCGGCAAAGCCACGCGAAAAAGTAACGTTCGCGTTAGTCGCTCCCGGAGTAATACGCATGCTCAAGCCTTCGGCTTTGCTTCCTATTGCAGGCAGAAGAACATCTCCATACCCGAATGCAGCCACGCCGCCCACCGTTCCGGCAACATCGGTACCGGCAGTACCTACACCTACAGCAATACCTAAGTCAGCAATATCTGCACTTGCCGCTGTAAAGGAAACATTGCTGTTACTACCATAAGTATTGGACTTAAATTCCAGCTGGTTAGTCGTAGTGTTAAATGACACTGAAACGCTGGCTTTTCCTGCAGTGATTTTTGGATCAAGATTAATACGAGTCTGAACGTCTGCCGCATACTCAGCGCCAGATGCGTAGGTGGTAGCCGGTAAGGTAATAGAGTCAGAAGTCACGCCGTTAATGACAGCAGTGAAGCTTAATGTCTTGCCAGTAGTATCCAATGGGAAGGTTGCAGCTATTGCGCCAGACGTTAGAGTCCCCTTGCTTGGCTGCTGGGTAATAACTACCGGATAAGTACCTGGCACGCTGTTGGCGCCGCTTTTTGTTACTGCTATTTGCGCGTTGTCGGAGCCCATTTTAGGTACAAATAAATCACGCACCGCTTCGTAATTCTTATCAATGGCAGAACGAAAACTCGTTGCTGCAGTGGTGTCGTCAATGGACAAGGAGCCGTCCAGATTTGTTTTTATCCCGAGAGTAGATAAAGATGTGAAAGTACCGCTCAAACCTGAAACATTAGTACTCATCTGATTACGTACTTGTTGAACCAGATTTTTGGCAAGCGGGTCTTGGCGGAGACTGCCATATTCTTTCTTTTCAGTGTCATAACCGACCAGCTTTCCGCTATCAGTCAAAAAAGTATTATAAGCCGCCACAAAATCTCTAATAGCTTTCTCGGCAACGGTTTTATCGGCTGTTACACCAATATTGACGCTCTCGGTGGTGGAGCTATTAGCAAGATCCAGCTCCAACCCCGGTATAACATCCGTCAAATGGTTGGAAGAGCGAGTCAATGACAAACCATTTATACGAATTAAAGCGTCCTGCCCGCCTTGTTGCTGCGTTAATTTTTTTTCGGTTTGATTGAAATTAAAATTAGATAAGCCAGTCGAGCCAGAAGCTTCAGTTGCAGTTATTTCTATTTCACTTTTTTCACCAGATGGGCTGGTCACGAGCAATTTGTAACTGCCACCGTCATTCACAATACTGGCGCTTACACCAAGCTTTGCAGCATTGATGGCATCGCGAACACCTTCAAGCGAATTATTACTATCGTTAATCGTAATTGTGCCGCCAGTTTTGCTGGAGTCCACTGTGAAGGTGTCTACCGCTGGGTTCCAGCTGCCAAAACGAATCGCCAAAGTACCTTTACCGACAGGTGCACTCTGTGATGCATAGTTACCAGAACTGACAGATTGGGCTTTAGCAACTTGGTCAACATTAATTGTGTAATTGCCTGCCACTGCAGATGCATCCAGCTTTGAAATTGAAAGCAGGTTTGTAGTTGGAACAGAGACAGATTTGGCATTAAAGGTGTCGGCGTTAGCTAAACCAGAGGCCGCAGTTTCTAGCGCCGTGAATGAGTTACGAAGCAAACCGAAATCTGAAATTTGGGTTTCAAGTAAGGTTTGCTTGGTAGTAAGGCGTGTGGCATCGGCGTACTTGTTAACGTCTACAAGTTTGTTAACCAACGCTGCCGTATCAATACCTGAACCAGAACCCAGGGAACTGATGATTGATGAGCCAGTATTTGCGGTAGTAGGGGCAGTAGTTGTTGATGTAACCGCCATAGGATACCTCCAAAAAAAATTCTCTATCTAGTTAGCGGCAAGATTTGAATAAACTTTAGCCTAAATCTCGCCAAAAGGTGAAAATTTTAAAATGTATTTAAACATGCCCGAACGCTAATTTTTGCCGGACGTTTTTGCAAAGCGGTAAAGATCTGCCGCTATAAATGCTTTTTTAATCAATTAAGTTCATTTAAGTGCGTTAATCACGTTTTCACACTAGTCAATGCATAGACCGCACCAATCGGCAATGTCATCCACTAACATTTAAAAATTAATGCTCTCTTCCAGATAAGAGGAGGATTACTGCTAACCTCAAAGTGGTATTATTCACCCGCTCAAATCCCGCCTCCGGTGCCATGTAAAGATCAATCATGCAGCTAAACACTGAATCTTTAAAAAAACTAACTCCTTTTATTAGTCTGATTTTATTTTGTGCTGCGGCTTACGCGGTTCATCACCAAATTGCGAATTATGGTTGGAGTAACCTCTGGGTTGATCTTTTAGCAACACCTGCAGAAACATTGGAAAGTATGTTTTTCATGAGTGTGTTCGGCTACATAACCTTGAGCTTATGTGAATGGATCGCGATTCGTTACACCCAGGAAAAACTTCCCTACCGATTAATTTTATTAGGCTCATTCTTGAGTAATGCGATTAGCCATAACGTGGGCGCATCGCCCATTACTGGCGGTGCAATTCGTTATCGTTTTTACAGTGAATGGGGTTTAACAAATAGTGCTATCGCTAAAATTACTGTTTTCGGAACGCTCAGTTATTTTTTAAGCGCTTTTACGCTGCTGATTATTTCATCCATTATTGAATACGATGCAATTCCTATTGAATCTGACTTGGCTAAAAATACGTTCAGGTTATTGTTAGTTATAGGAAGTCTCTGCGTTGCCGGTTGGATAACACTTTCCTTTTTTAGTAAAAGCCAATTCAGTGTGGGAAAATTTACAATTTCGCCACCACCACCATCACTTGCTTTACAACAAATTGGTGTAGGTGCGATTGACTTAACTATTGCTGCAATCGTGCTCTACATTCCTTTATTGAATTTTACCAATATCGGTTTCAGTGAATTTTTAATTTATTACGTGGTTGCTCAATTATTTGGATTGATTAGCCAGGTGCCCGGTGGCATAGGCGTATTTGAAAGTAGCTTTATGTATTTGGCAGGCGGTCGTTTTCCGCCAGAACAATTATTATCCGCGCTAATTATTTATCGAATTATTTATTACATTATTCCGCTAATGCTGGCGGGAGTTTTGGTTACGGGTTACGAAACCAAAAGCCATCGCTTTGTTTACACCTTAAAACTTCACTACCTATTCAAGCTGATCCATCTAGCGACGCCGAAAATATTTTCGGTTCTCTTGCTTATTGGTGGATGCGTTTTGCTGGTTTCCGGCGCGACGCCCGGCATTCAGGAACGTTTGGATTGGCTACAATATTTTCTGCCACTACCACTAATAGAATTTTCGCATTTGGTAAACAGCCTGGTTGGATTAGGAATGATTTTCCTATCGCGCGCAGTTAGCGTAAAACTCGACTCCGCCTATTACGCCACAATTATTTTGTTATCAGTTGGTATTGTTGTATCCCTCGCCAAAGGTTGGGATTTCGAAGAGGCTTCTGTGCTAGGGATTATGCTGATTGCGTTTATTCCCACGCGAAAACATTTTTACCGAAAATCCGCATTGATAAAATTGGAAATCCCTGTCACTCAACTTCTAATTGGCGTTGCAATTCTAGGGCTATCCACCTGGCTTGGCTTTTTCTCCTACAAAGACGTCGCTTACTCAAATGACTTATGGTGGCAATTTTCATTAGATAGAAGCGGTGATGCATCACGTTTTTTACGTTCACTATTTGTAATATCTGTTGTCTGTGGTGGCTTGTTGGTTTATCGATTGATGAGCAAAACCGTCACCAATTTGGTACTGCCAACGAAAGAAGAATTAGACATAGCCACAAGGATTGTTCACGACTCAAGCACTACTGATCACCACCTCGTATTAACCGGTGATAAATATATTATGTGGAGCGAGACCAAGAAAAGTTTCCTCATGTTTGGCGTGACAAATAAATTCTGGATTGCCATGGGCGACCCTGTTGGCGACCCGAGCGAATTTGAAGAAATAGTGTGGCGCTTCCGCGAGTCCGCTGATCAAGTTGCTGCGCAAATTGCTTTTTATGAAATAGGCATCAAAAGCATTCCACTCTATCTGGATCTTGGTTTAAGCCTTATTAAGCTTGGTCAACAAGCGTTAATTCCGCTCAATGATTTTGGTCTTGAAGGTAAAAAGCGTCAAAATTTTCGTAGTGCCATTAATAAATACCAGCGCGAAGGTTTTACCTTTGAGATTGTATATTCACATCAAGTTGAGGCTATTTTGCCAAACTTACGGCGAATTTCTGATGCTTGGTTAAAAGAAAAAAATGCTAAAGAAAAACGTTTTTCTTTGGGTTTTTTCAACGAAGAATATCTACGCCATTGTGAGTTAGCCGTAGTTAAAAAAGATGGCGAAATTTATGCGTTTTGCAACCTCTGGGCCATTAACAACCGTCACCAAATTTCTATTGATTTAATGCGTTATCTTCCGGGCACTCCCAACGGAATTATGGAATATTTAAATATCAGCCTTGCGATGTGGGCGAAGGAACAAGGCTTTACTTATTTTTGTTTGGGCATGGCTCCTTTATCTGGTTTGGAAAATCACGCGCTGGCACCTTTGTGGCACAAAATTGGGAATACCATTTTCCGTATAGGCGGTGACTTTTATAATTTTGAAGGCGTATATTTTTACAAAGATAAATTTAACCCAAAATGGGAACCTGTTTATTTGGCTGCGCCTCCAGGCTTGCAAACTGCATCTGCCCTACTCGCTGCGACCACGCTTATTTCTGGTGGTGTAAAAGGTATTTTCTCTAAATAGTATTTGTGTTAATTCAATTATTGAGAGTTGTTAGTTCATGTTTTCATTTTTTAAAAATAAATTTGTAGTTGCTATTCTGGTTTTATTGTTGGTGGCTGCAGGCTTGGCGGTTTTTATTTTTACTAAAAATCGTAACCTTAATCCTGATCATATAGTAGTGGACAGCATTGCGTTGAATGATAAAACTCATCTTCGCGTGGCCCACGCTCCCGCACCGGAAAAAGGTTTAGTCTTGTTTATTACCAATAAAGAAGACTCCAAAGCCAATGAAGACTATGCGAAACAATTTGCGGCTTTAAGTTATTACGTTGCCATTATCGATCACGAAGCATTGCTCAACGGTTCAGCAAATGAAACTACACACTGCGTCGATATAGCTAATCAACTAACCGCAATAAATACAACGCTACAAACACGCTTTCAAATTGGTGCAGATCAATTGCCGATTCTGATTGGCATGGAAGATGCCTCAGCAACTCTCTATGCGGCTCTCGCACAAGCCGATAAAAAGAATTTTCACGCAGCTGTTGGCATTAACTTTTCGCCAGAGTTAAAGCCTCATGGCGCATTATGCGACCAAAAAGAATTTGCATCTGACAACTCCCCAATGTTAATTCCAGTAAAACGTTTGCCTAACAGTTTTTATATTTTTCAGGATAGAAATAAGAACAATGTCGTGGACGCGGCGTTTACTGACAAAATCGCTAATGTAAAATTAACAATGGAAGACAGCAAAGAACAAGCACTTGCTGAAGCGATACAAATTCTACAATGGTTAGACCCGCGCCTCGCTGATCAAATTTCTTCAGACGCTAGCGATAACGATTTGCCAGTAATTGAAGTTCCCGTTGAAAATGCAACCACAACCAGTGAAGCAAATGACACTATGGCGGTAATTATTACTGGCGATGGTGGCTGGGCGGAAATCGACAAAAATATTGCGAAAATCCTGGCTGAAAAAGGTATTCCTACAGTCGCGCTGGATTCACTAAGTTATTTTTGGAAGGCAAGAACAGCTGAAGAAACCACTCAAGATGTAGAAACCATAATTTCGCAATATCTTGAAAAGTGGAACAAGAAAAAAGTTATTTTGGTGGGTTATTCATTTGGTGCCGATGTTCTGCCATTTATCACCAACAAGCTTGGAGAAGAAACCAAAAAGCAGCTAGCTCTGGTGGCGCTGTTAGGGATGGGGAAAACTGCAGCCTTTGAATTTAGATTGTCCAGTTGGATGAATGCCGACACCGATTCAAGTCGTTTACTTATATTACCCGAAATTGAAAAAATGAAATGGGCCAATAGCATTTGTATTTATGGGCTGGATGATGAAGCTGCCAACTGCCTGCCTACCGCAGATTTGGGTGTTAAGGTTATTAGCATGACGGGCGATCATCACTTTGATGAAAAATATGATGAGTTAGTCAACCACATTATTGAAAATTCAAAAACACCTAATCAAGCTCCTCAATAGGTAGCGAGAAGAAAAAGACGGTGCCTTTGTTGATTTCAGTTGTGTAATCAATCGACCCACCCATACGTTCTACAATTACGCGAGAAATACTGAGCCCCAAGCCAGTACCATCGCGTTTGCGTGTATCTGAGCTATCCGCTTGCGCAAATTTTTGAAATATTTTTCCGCGAAACTCTTCAGGAATTCCCGAGCCATTATCTTCAACATAAAACGTAATAAATTTATCCGTGATGGTGGCGTAAATACTAACCGTGCCGCTCATTTGCGAAAACTTTACGGCATTTGAAATTAAGTTAGACATAACCTGCAAAAATCTATCGGCATCTACCAAAATAATAATTTTTTTATTGGCGATATTGTCATTTTGCAATGCGAGATGAACGCCGTATTTAATAGCGTAGCCAGCATTTTGCTCTATCGCCTGACGCATTAAATCATTGGCTTCGCAATCGCTGATGTATAGCTGCAATTTTCCAAATTCGAGTTTTTCGATATCAAGAATATCATTTACCAACCGCCCCAACCGCTCGGCATTATGTTTAGCGATAATCAGTAAATCCATCGCTTTCGGTGGAAGCTGAGGAACCGCGCCGCCAACCAATAAACCCAAAGCACCGGAAATAGACGTCAAAGGCGTGCGCAATTCGTGACTTACGGTAGACACAAATTCGTCTTTTAATTTGTCGACTTTTTTGCGTGCGGTTATGTCATGAATTAAACAGGTATAGATTCTGCGATCAGGCAAATCAACTCTGCTCACGCCAATTTCTATCGGCATTTTGCTAGAGTCACCGCAAATCCCAATAGTCTCACGAGCTTTCCAAATGGAACGATTGCTCACGTGAATATAGTCTTCTGCGGTTGCCGTTAATAAATCTCGCAAGAGTGGAATTATGCTCGATGAATTCAAGCCAATTAATTCTTGTTCGTGCATTTTAAACAAGCGAAAAGCCGCAGGATTCGCGCGCTCAATATCACCATTCTGATTAATGATAATGATAGCTTCAACCGTGCCGTCTAAAATCGATTCAAGTTCGAGAGTACGCTGTTCAACTAAGGCTGCAATATATTGTGTGCGCCCAGAAATGAGCAATAAAAATCCGCCCAGAAAACTGCAAAACAATAAGCCACCCACTAATACATACCACGAGGTCGCGCTTACTTGCTTATCAATATAGGTCTCCGTTGGAGTTACATTAAGCAACAAATCGCGACCAGCAATCTTTTGTTTAAATTGTAAATTATGCATTTTGGATAAGTTTACATTTGCCGGTTCGTTATCACCGAAGACATTAACAATATTTTCTTCATCGGTAATATCATCGAGTCGAATCGAAAAGTTTTCTTTAGGAAATTTATTGTGTATAGATTCAAGTTGCGCATTTATTCTTACTACGACTGAAACGTAGCCGCGCAAGAGTTGTTCACGCATGGCGGATGTTTTGGGCGCATCCAGAGTTTTGTAAACAGGCATAAAAATAACGTAAATTGTTTGATCTTCTTTCATCTGCATTGAGCGCAAAGGCGCAGTCATTGCAGGCTGGCCCGTGTCATTCGCAAACATTAACGCGCGATTACGAGTGTTTTCCGAACTCAGGTCAAATCCTTGCACGCCACCATTTTTTGAATAAGGTTCAACGTAGGTGACTACGACGTAACGATCACGTTCTTTAGTTGGCACCAAGTGGTTATTTGCGTCGCGCTCAGCCACAAAAAAACTCTGGTAACCTTCTGCAATCATTGATTTTTGGAATTTCTCTTTATCTACATTTAATACATTTTGATTCCAACACAAAGCATTGATTCCACTTGAATCCGTCAACAGCTCACTCGTAAATCGCCGAAAATCTTCTGCAGTTACACTATCTGAAGACAGATACAACCCTTTAAGTGGAACTAATGCATTTATGTGCTTTTCAAAACCTGCAAATAAATTATCCGAAATTTCTTTTGCATTCGCGTGCACGTTGCGTTGTACTTTTTGTTCTTCGTTTTCGCTCGCATTAATAAAAATGATGACTATCAATGCGCAACTTATCAATAAAGGTAAGCCTACGGTTTTGAATCTGCCGCCCCACAATTGGCGCGGTTGCGCAAAAATAATAAACATAAAGGGCGCTGCGATAAGCACGCCTATAGTGTCGCCCGTCCACCAGGTTGCCCAACTATAAATAACATGGGAAACAGGAATTACTCCGTTAAGACAAAGTGCAGTCACGCCTACAGTTGCGCTAACACAACTCGCGGTTGGGCCGCCAAGTACAAAAAATAAAAATATGCTCCATTCGTCCATTAACTGATTAGGAAAACCAATATATTTTCTAATCAGTTTTGCGCCAATCCATGCGGCTAGCGAGCTGCCTAAAGCAATTTCAGCAGCGACCAGTACGGTCGCCGGATTTAAACCAGCACCATTTCCCACAGCAATACTGGTATTGAGAACAGTTGAGCCGATAAAAACACCAAGCAGCAAAGGATTCCCCCACAGCAATACCGCGGCGAGAGATATTCCCAAAGGTGGAAATATTGCCGTGGCGAATCCGGGCGGAATTGCCAGCAATAAGGCTAGGCGTCCCGCCAAAAAATAAGCGCATGCCAAAAGTAAGATCCGGCTTAATTGCAGGAAAATGGAGGGTAACGCTGGGGGCATACATCTTTCTCGAAGGCGCTCTTATGTTTTAAGACTAGCTGAAAACTAGTAAGTCGCGAATAAGGTTTAGAAATTGATGTTTTCTAAATAATTCGTTAATCCAAAAAAAAACCGCTGAAAATTTCAGCGGTTTTTTTACATCACCTATTTTGCGCTACTGACCACTAGCCTTTCAACAGAGACAAGACTTGTTGTGGTCGAGCATTAGCTTGCGCCAACATTGCAGTTGCAGCCTGTTGCAATACTTGCGAGCGGCTAAGAGACGCTGTTTCTGCAGCGAAGTCAGCATCCACAATTCGTGAACGAGCAGCTGAGGTTTTCTCTGATACGTTTGCCAAGTTGCTAATAGTGAATTCCAAGCGGTTATTGATCGCACCCATTTCTGCACGAGTACTACTTACTTGAGTAATCGCTTTGTCAATTATACCTATGGCATTTTGCGCACCAGCAGCAGTAGAAATATCAATATTGTTTATCGAGCCGGTGCCATCTGCAGCATTTCGCTCCAAAAATCCAAATTGAGTTAATACTTTCGCGGCTGTTGCGTTGGTGCCATATTTAATGGCGATATCTGCACCAGACACTGAGGTTAGCTGAATGGCGTCAGTTGCAGCCGCAGCCGCACCATCAGCCCAGGTTCCCATTGATGCAACTACACCTGTCTCGGCAGATTGTAAATTAAGTTGTTTGATCACAGCTGCCGCATCTACCGTGGCAGTACCTGTAAAGGTTATCGCTTTGATGGAGACGCCGTTGATAATAATATCGCCATCATTACTGGTGCCCGCAACGGCAGTAAGGCTTGCACCTTGCAAATCTTTAGTATCGCTTTGAGGATCAAGACCTGCAGCATACAAAAGCGCGTCCGTACCGGCGGTTGCATCTGTTTCAATTTTTACGCCGTTTTTACCCACACTGGTATCGCTGATGACTACAGAGAAAGTACCTGTATTCGGACCCGCACCAAAACCGGAGGCAGCATTGTTGGTACTGGCGTCTGTCACTGTGATGGACTCCGCACCTGGCTTATCCAATACCAGACGGCCGCTATCACTTAGTTTTGCCTCAATACCAGTTTCAGCGGTGATTTTCTTAATTAATTCATCCATGCTGTTTGTGCCGGTCAACTGATAGGTCTGCGTATTCCCGTCAGCGTCTTTAACAGCAATCGTTAACTTGTCAACTCCCGCTACCAAAACCCCGGTGCCGACGCTGGCAGCTTTGTACTCGACTGTAGCAGACGCTTCCGCGCCCTTACCGTCCAGACTATTGTTAATAATTTTAAGTGCGTCGTTTACGGTGACTGCGGCAGCCAAGCTGGCAATAGGAGTGTCATTTACAGTCCAGCTGCCTGCCACCAATGCTTTGAGAGCGGCGACCGTGGTTGCTTTACCAGTAATGTCCCCAGAGGAACCACCCAACTTATCAGTGTTGAATGAAGGAACTTTGATGCCAATGGTTTGATTGGCTTCTGAACCAACTTGTAAATTCGTTGTGCCGAGCGAACCATCTAACAAATTCTGACCGTTGAACGATGTAGAAGACGCAATACGATTAAGTTCGCTTTTAAGTTGTTGCGTTTCAGCATTCAATTGCGAGCGGTCTGCATCGCTATAAATTCCGTTCGCGGATTGAATCGCAAGTTCACGTGCGCGTTGCAAAATATTGGTTACTTCTTGCAATGCACCTTCAGCGGTTTGAATTAATGAAATACCGTCGTTGGCATTTCGTATTGCTTGATCCAAGCCACGTACTTGCGAGGTCATACGATTCGAAATCGCTAAACCGGCGGCATCGTCTTTCGCAGAGTTAATGCGTTGGCCTGATGACAAACGTTCTGTTGCTTTATCTAATGCGCCACCAGAATTCATCAATTGACGCTGAGAGTTCAGAGACGCTACGTTGGTATTAATAACTAAAGACATAATATATCTCCTAAGGATTTTCCTGCTCAGAGTCTTAACTCTTTGCGACAAGTCGTTGATGAAGCCTGCAAGAAACTTGAAAACTTCTGGTGGCAAATCCCGGCAAACTCATTTGATGTTATGCGTCAGGATTTTGTTACTTCTTTGCCTAAATGACTTTTTGCACAGACTGTGCCAAAAACAATCAATTGATTTTTTTGGACGGAAAAACCTTAGAAAATAAAACAAAAAAAATGCAAAAAAAAAGGATTAGCGTGAGCTAATCCTCTTAAAAAATAAAAAATTACTTAAAAAATCTTACTAGGCTTGCGCGTTCAACATTTGGAAAGAACCTTCAGAATCCGTGCTACGAGCGAGTTTCAAGAAGGTTTCATCGGGAATTTGGCGAATAATTTGCTGAGTTCCACGATCCAAAACTTTTACTACTGTCTCACCTGAAGATTTGTCGTAACTAAAATGTAAATCGCGTTGAGTTGACTGTATGTAGTCATTCATTTGCTTTACAGCAGCTTCAACTTTTTCTTGCATTTCTTTGACGGAACTAGGTTCACTTGTTGCCGCTTTTGCCGCTACCGGCAATTCATTGCCACCCTTTTGCGGTTTTACACCAGCCACCTGAGAGGAAGTCTCTACCAATCTTATCGGTGTCGGTGTTGATACTGCTTTTGGTATATCGTTCATAATTAAGCCCTCTAATCAGAGCGTCACAAGTAATCAATACCTTGTGACGCTAGTGATCTTATCTCAAGAGTGACAACACATTTTGTGGGCGTTGGTTGGCTTGCGCAAGCATGGCTGTTGCAGCTTGTTGTAATACTGTAGCACGACTCAAACTTGCAGTCTCCGATGCGAAGTCAGCATCTACGATACGTGAGCGAGCTGAAGTCGTTTTCTCAGAAATACTGGACAAGTTGCTTACAGTAAAGTCCAAACGGTTACTCACAGCACCGAGGTTTGCAAGAGAACTACTTACCTGGTCAATCGCTTTGTCGATAATGGCCAAACTTGATTGAGCACCAGCTTGAGTAGAGATGTTTACGCTGCTCACTGAACCAGTGCCTTCGGCAGCATTACGCTCTTTAAAGCCAAATTGCTTCAATACAGTAGCTGAAGTAGCATTTTCACCGTATTTGATAGAGATGTCTTTACCTGTAGTCGAGGTCAACTGAATTGCAGTAGTTGAAGCCGCTGCTGCGCCATCTTTCCAAGAACCTGCTGATGCTACTACACCGGTTTGAGCTGATTGCGCGTTCAATTGCTTGATTACAGCAGCGATATCAGTTGCAGTTGTAGCGGTAAAAGTGATCGATTTAATCGCCACGCCGTTGATATTGATATCGCCATCATTTGATGTACCTGCTACCGCGGTAATATCTGCACCTTGAAGATCTTTGGTGTCGCTTTGCTCATCAAAACCAGCTGCAATTAAAAGTGCGTCAGTACCAGCTGAAGCGTTAACTTCAACTTTTACACCTTTCTTATCGCTACTAGTGTCAGTAAATGCGATAGAGAAAGTATTTGAGTTGGCCGCAGTCAAAATACCGGAGGCAGCTTGGCTTGTGGTGTTGTCAGTTGCAGTAATAGATTCTGAACCGGCTTTAGTTAACACCAACTTGCCGCTTTCGTTAAGCTTGGCTTGAACGCTGGTTTCAGAGTTAATTTTCTTAACTAACTCATCCATATTGTTAGTGCCAGTTAATACGTAGCTTTGAGTGTTGCCATCAGCATCTTTAACAGCAATTGTCAGTTTATCAGTACCGGCTTTCAACACACCGCTACCTACGTTGCCTGCTTTCAATTCAGTGCTTGCAGATGCAACAGCGCCTTTGCCATCAAGGCTGGTGTTAATTACTTTCAACGCGTCGTTTACAGTTACAACAGCACTTAGATCGCCAATGTCGGTGTCATTAACACTCCATGAAGGTGCCGCAGCTGCAGTATTGGTTAAGGCTTTTACAGCGGCGATAGTCGTTGCTTTACCAACCACGTCAGTTGAGCTGCCGCCTAGTGCGTTAGTGGTGAAGTTACCAATGGTGAAGTTGATGCTTTGGCTTGAGTAAGCACCTACTTGCAAGCTGGTGCTACCCAAATTACCGTCCAACAAGTTTTTGCCGTTGAATGATGTGGTGTTAGCAATACGATCCAATTCTTGCTTAAGTTGTTCAGATTCAGCGTTCAAAGTGCCGCGGTCTGCGTCGTTGTAGATACCGTTCGAAGACTGTACCGCTAGTTCACGCATACGTTGCAAAATGTTGGTGGTTTGAGTCAAAGCACCGTCAGCGGTTTGAATCATAGACACGCCGTCGTTCGCGTTACGTACCGCTTGATCCAAGCCGCGAATTTGTGAAGTCATACGGTTTGAAATCGCCAAGCCTGCAGCATCGTCTTTAGCTGAGTTGATACGTTGACCTGATGACAAACGTTGAGTCGCTTGATCCAGGGCAGTACCTGAGTTCATCAATTGACGTTGAGTGTTAATGGAAGCTGTGTTTGTGTTAATTACTAAAGCCATGATGAATCCCCTAGAGTGATTTGGTTCTGCAGCACTGATGCTGAAGTTAGTCGGTTGTGAAGCCTGAACATCATTCGCAACAGCGCTTCTGTAAAGGTTATCGTCCGACTTTTCACTAGCTTTAGGGATTTTTTATATAAAACTTAAAACATTTATTGCAGAATTTGATTATTTGTAGTGCGGTTAGTTATAACAAAGAGAAATTGAAAGATTTATCGTCAACTTACTGACCGTATGCATTCAACGCTTTGTTAGATTGCATCATTTGACGTAATTCTGACGAAATTCTTTCACGTTCCAGGGATGTATAACTGTCTAAATCATCATTTAAAAATTGAATTTTTGCGATTATATTTTTGGCGGTCTCATTTAAACCTGCATCGCTAATCGTTTTTAGATAAGTTTTATCCTCAAGCAATGCTACCTGTTGCTGATATTTTACCGCAGCAACATCTAAAGCTTCCCAATCTTGAGCTCCGGCTAACTCAGTTAACTCCTGCGCACGATTCATAATTTCATTGAGAGGCTGCAAAATTTCATTGTCAGTCATTGTGATCACCAGTATTTAACAAATCATAAAAATAGCGTCGAGCTAAAAATCATATCTACATATATTTAAACAGGCTAAGCTCGCTTACTCTAATGAAGCTTTGTTGCGATGCACTTAATACAAATGTTTGCATCTGCAAACGTGTTGAGGCTTCAGCATAATCTACATCTTGAAGCTGAGACAATATTTCCTTGCTATTTAACTCAACGTCTAAATTTAAATCTTTTGTGCTTTCCAACATATTTTGGCGCGCGCCAACCTCGCCCTGAACAGAGGCTATGTTCGTCATAACATTTCCAAGATTACTTAACGTTTTCGCAATCATTGCGGCCAAATCATCTTTACTTTGTTGCGTACCATCAACTCCTTTCATCGCCTCACTAAAACGTGACACAGTAGTAAGCAGACTTTGGTTTTGTGTTGATTCAATTACAAACTTATCACCAGGCGACGCTAAGACACCTTGTGAAGAACTAACGCCGCTCCCGGTAATTCCCATTGCCGCATAAGCATTTGGAGTACCGTTGGAAATTGTGATGACCGAATTATTAAGAGACGATAGACCGTCCGGTGTTGCAACAATCCCCAATTTCGCCAAGGCCAATGAATTACTGGAATTATTCAATGCCGTTGCGAGACTTGCCGCATCAGTCACATTGGTTGTTAATTGTAATCTTTCTGTTTTTCCATTAACGGTAATATCAACCGTGCCTGGCGTTACAGAAAAATCATAGGGAGATGCCACCAACGGAATATTTGGAGATATGGTTCCTGTACCTTGAGTACCAATACCTGTCACCGTATCTGTAGCAGCAGAACCATTTTTAACGGTGATATTTAAACCGGTTGCCGATGTAAAACCACTCGCGGTTAAAGTAATGCCAAGGTTTTGTAATTTTTTGAAATTCGCTGCCGCTGCAGTCCCGGCATTAGCGGGATTATCATAAAAAGTTTTATCGCCGCCACCCAACGCAGTGACTAAATTATTCAAGCTGTCAGCGCCAGAATTTGTAGTGATATTTTGATCTAGCGTCAAACGTTCAGTAATACCACCGACAGTAATTTCAATAGTCGATGAATTACCTGCTCCAGAAAAATCTGTAGGTGTAAACGCTCCTAATGGAACACTTGCTGGTTTAGCGGCAACGCCGGAGCCAGGTATACCCGAAATGGCAAATTTAGCACCGTTAATTTTTATATCTTGCCCAGCAACGTAAAGTTGCTTATCGACCAATACTTTTCCAGATGAATCAGTAATGGTGTAATTAGGTGAAGATGGTGTTACCGCAGAATTAGCGTTAAAAGTTACCACCATATCTTGTGGAAATAATTTATCAAACGCGGCTTGATCGTAAATATTACCCACGCTGATAATAGCTGGCGGGTTCGCTTTATTAGAGGGACTCGCACTGGTATTAAATGTTTTGTTAGCGCTGGGGATGTCTGAAAATATTTTTTTACCAGAATCATTTACCGCAACAGTTACTGAGCTGGATGCCTGAATAAACAACTGACCTTCATCGCCTTGATAAGAATAATTTCCGCCACCATTACTAACAAATGGTTGGGTTTCACTTTGGAAGCCTGCAAAAATATATTGACCAGACGCATTGCGAGTATTCTGCAAAGCCAGCAATTCACTTAATCGACTATCTACTTCTGCAGCGATCGCTTTGTAATCCGATGATGTCATTACGGCGGTGTTACCAGCATTAACGGCTAATTCTTTTAATCTTGTTATCAAAGTAACAACCGATTGCAAAGTCGTATCTTCCAGCGTCAAGTTATTATCGGCGCTGTCGATATTTTTACTAAATTGTGTGGTGCGACCAATTTCCTGATTGAGCATTAAAATAGCAGTCGCTGCAACAGGATCATCTGCAGATGAAAGCACACGCTTACCGCTGGATATTTGTTGTTGAGTTTTATCGACCGCAATTTGCGCGTCACGCATGCCAATATTTGCAACGCTATATATTTGTGAGGAAGATACGCGCATGATAATTCTCCAATAAAACCTTAACAGTAAATGATGCTTTCTTGTCAAATAGACTCATCAATTCAAATCATTGTAAGTATGCGAATTTGATTCTTAACCTAAAGAACGCAATAGCGCATCAAACATATCTTTAGCCACAGTTATTACTCGCGCATTCGCGGTATAGAGCTGTTGGAATTGAATTAAATTTGCAGCTTCTTCATCCATGTTCACACCAGACACGCCATCGCGCATGGTTTTAGTTTGCTCTAGTAAACTTTGGCTTGCGGCAGTATTAATTTGGGACAAATTACTTTTAGTACCCACCTCTTCAACCAAGCGCCCGTAACCCTGACTAAAACTCATGGATCCATTTTGCATGGTGCCTTTGGTTTCCAACGCAGTCATTGCCAATGCATTTCGGTTATCATTTTTGGAGTCGGTATTAAAACCCACCGTAAATGAATCTCCCGCTTTTGGCTGACCAGAAATTTTTATTTGGTAGCCCATGTAAGTAGACGCAGCAAAATTAGTTGCCGTTGAATCGCCTAACAATTGGCTGGTGGTTGGCGCAGTTCCAAGAGTCACGCCATCGGCCAAGGTAATATCAATTCTGCCGCCCACTGTTATTGCACTTTGTTCAACACCAGCCGTTAAAGGATCATCAACACCGCTCAAACGAACGTTAGGATTACCATTACTATCATTAACGCTAATACTGTTGCTGGTTGCATTAGTCGCGGTGAAACGAACATCTAAGTTAACGCCGGACGATGCCACTAATTTAAGTTCAGGTTTGCCAGTAACTGGATTGCTACCACTTTCCGCGCGAATACCTAAAGTTTTTAAATTTTCATTACTGTTTATTTGATCGCGCAAATAATTATTAAACCCAACTTCATCCAGACTCGGATCAGGAACAGATGCATCAATACTGCCGCTGTTGTATTTAATTAAATTTTCACCATTAAGGCTAAGCTGCAACGGTGAAGTAAATGCAGTGGAATCAACATGAATATCGGTAATGGTTGCAGTGGTGTAAGCGTTTGCGGTTACACCGGGAATAGTACTAATTTGCGCCGCCGTTTGGGCAGCAGATGCATTAGGACTAGTAATCATTACCTTCGAACTTACAAGACCATTAGTTTTATCCGTGGTATTAAATGTAAATTGCTCAACAGGATAACCGTTTGCTTGCGCCAAACTGTTAGACAATAAAGTTGTCGCTGTTCTGCCTTCAGGCAAACCAAGTTTGGAACCATTGCCGGTTATGCGAGTTTCACCTTTATCTGTTGTGAATATTGAATTTTCACGACCGGGATAAAAAGTTTGGTCAGTCATCGGTGGGTTTAGCGGTTTCGGATTCGCAGGATCAGTATTATCCAATACTTCATAAGTAGTATCAGACGTAAAACGAATTGTAATCGGTGGCGATAATTTTCCAGCAGTTGCAAAGGTCGGCAGCAATTTATTATTGGCATCGTACAAACTTAATACTTCACCAGCACTCACTAATCCCGTTCCAATATTTGAGCCGGTTTTAGCGGTGCGGATGGGCGATGCAAAAGCCAGTTGATCCTGTGTTTGCAACAAAGATTTAATATCGCTTGCACCGGTACGAGTTGGCTGCAAGGTAAAACTATCACCCCCCTGAAATGATCCGCTTTCCAGCGTGAGTTTTAAACCTTCAAATTTAATTTCCTGCGGATAACTACCAGTCAAAATACCTTGATTAACAACCGAGTTATCAGACGCGCGTTTGATGGTGTAATTATTGGTGCCAGGTGAAACTTCAAATTTGTAATCGTCAATTCCGATAGCACCGGCATCTTCAATTTTTAATGACAAGATACGATCATCAGGTTGCGCATTCGTGCCGTGAACGACACGAGAATAAATAACGCTGGAATCATTAATATCGGTAAACATGGCTTTGCCATAATTACCGTTAGCGTCCAAACCTTGGGTTTGTATTTTATTAAAGGCATCGCTCATGACGATAGCGATGCGCCCCATCTCATTCATGGAAGGCTGCAATACATCACTTTTGAATTTTATTAATCCGCCTAATTGACCGCCAGTGATAGCGTCAGTGACATTAGAGCCTGCAGATGTATTGTTGAGATAAACTTCTCCGCCATTGCGAACACTAAAAGTACTGGTGTTTACGCCAACCACCAAAGGCTCACCATTACCAATAAATACGTTTACGTCCCCACTATCTTGTTTTACAAGTTGCAGCGAGACCAATTCAGAAAGCTTACGTAAAGCCTCGTCACGTTGATCCAATAAATCATTAGGCGCTCCACCGTTACCTGACGCATTTTTTTCTGCGATAGATTGATTTAAATTAGCAACGGATTTGGCAAGCGTATTTACCTGGCCTACTAAAGTACCTATTTCTGAATCCACACTTTTTTCAGTTTCTTGCATACGATCTGACAGCGTGTTGTAACGCTGAGTCAAGCTTTGAGCTTGAGTGATAATAAGTTGGCGTGCAGGCGATGACGACGGATCATTAGCGCCGTTTTGCAAAGATGCAAAAAAACTTTGGAAGCTACCGCTTAAACCAGTGCTTGCATCTGAAAATAATTTATCGACTTTACCAATACTTTGATTGTATTTATCCAGCTGATTGAACGTTGAAGTATCCAAACGCACTTGCGTATTTATAAATTCATTTACAACGCGAGTTACTGAATCGGTATTAACACCGTTACCGAGAAAACCAGCATTACCAAATTGCTGTTCCTGGCGAGTGGAAAAATTAACTTCCTGCCTGCTGTACCCTGCAGTGTTGGTATTGGAAATATTATTACCGGTGGTGCGCAATGCAATCTGTGCAGCCTGCAAACCGGAAATAGCGTTGGATAAAATTCCGCTCATGATTAGACTCCGGCCACATTATTAGTTGCGGCTTCGGTTGCCGAGCGAATCGAATCTGTATTGATTAAGCGTTTAATTTTTTGCGCATATTCAGGGTCAGTGGCATAACCCGCTTTTTGCAATTCTTCCGCATAATTCTCAGAGTCATCGCCAGCAGCGAGTGCTTCTTTGTAACGAGGATTGTTTTTAATCAGCGACACATAGTCTGCAAAGCTTTGCTCAAAGTCATCGTATTGACGAAACGCCGCGCGCTCTTGTTGTGCCACACCTTGCTTATTTTCCAAAGTATTCACGGTTACACTTTTGCCTTGCCAGCCAGTGGCTTTAATATTAAAAATATTAAAAGTGTTATTGCCTTGTGAATCATGAATAAGGTGCTTGCCCCAACCTGTTTCTAACGCCGCTTGTGCGAGTAACACATCAGTGCCTACATTTAACTCTGCTGCGGCTTTTTCAGCATAGGGTTTTACTTTCTCCAAAAATTCTTCCTGAGTTTTTGCAATAGAGCTTTTGCTGCCTGAACTGGAAGTAGTATCCGCAGAATCACTTTTTCCAGAAGTCGTAACTGGTTTAAACATGGAAGGCGCGCGCAACACTCGCTCCAGTGTTTTTACAGGTTCAGATTGCGAATTGATTTCTGCAGGCTTGCCATACAATTTTTGCATTTGTTGATACATGGATTTTGCCAGGCCAATGCCCTCACCGCTGGTAAGGTTCAACACCATTTGTTGATCCATCATATCTTGATGGAATTTCACTTCATCGCTTGAAAACATATCGCCATCTTCAAACACAGCGTTGGCTTCGCGCATAGATTTCAGCATTTGCGCTACAAACATGGATTCAAATTTTTTGGAGATTTCTTTTAATGCAGCCGGATCATTATGGCGTCCCATAGTCTTCACTGAGTTCAATGAATTCTGGTCGAAATAATTGTCTTTTACGCCGGATGCAGATGAAGCTTTCGCCGCACTGGCAGAGCCAGGCAGCGATGAGGTGAGCAAAGACATATTTGATGCTGAGTTATCTAAAGGCAACATTTAAATCACCACTAATTCGGCTTTGAGCGCGCCAGATTGTTTTAGAGCTTCAAGAATCGCCATTAAGTCACTGGGCGATGCACCTACGTTATTTACCGAGCGAACAATGTCATCCAACGATGCGCCAGGCGCAAACTTAAACATCGGATTTACTTTTTCAGAAGCAGTCACTTTACTGCTAGGAACCACAACAGTTTTACCTTCACCAAATGCATTGGGTTGGCTCACCGTTAAACTTTCTGCAACGGTTACGGTTAAGCTGCCGTGCGTTACCGCTACAGGAGATACGCGCACATTTTTACCAACAACAATTGTGCCGGTGCGTGAATTGATAATAACCTTCGCCGTTTCTTCACCAAGAACCACATCCAGATTTTCTAACATGGCAATAAAATCCACGCGTTGTGCAGGATTTTGTGGTGAATCCACCATGACAGAAACAGAATCTAATGGGCGCGCAACATCTGGACCTAACAATGTATTGATGCTTTTTGCCAATTGATTGGCAGTCGTAAAATCAGCACGATTCAAATTAAATACAATCGGTTGGCCGCCAGCGAAATTAGTTTCAACGGAACGTTCAACCATAGCCCCGCTTGGAATTCTGCCAGCGCTTGGAATGTTTACTTTAATGCTTGAACCATCGGCACCTTGCGCACCAAAACCACCGACAACTAAATTGCCTTGGGCAACGGCGTAAACTTTTCCATCCAACCCTTTTAAAGGCGCAACCAATAAACTGCCACCGCGCAAACTTTTTGCGTTACTGATGGATGAAACTGTAACGTCAAGTGTTTGACCTGGTTTTGCAAAAGCTGGCAGTTCCGCTTGAATCATTACTGCTGCAACGTTTTTCATTTGCATACGTGCGCCTTCGGGCACTGTGATACCAAATTGTTTCAACATGGAATTAAACGATTGCGTAGTAAAAGGTGACTGAGTAGTTTGGTCGCCGGTGCCATCCAAACCCACAACCAAACCGTAACCAATTAATTGGTTTGCGCGCACACCCGCTACGCTTGCGATATCTTTAATACGCTCGGCAGATACGTTGAATGAAAATTGCAGCAATAGAGTCCCTATTAAAAAACTACTGATAATTTTTTTGAAGGTTAATGCTTTCATCATTAAATACTCTTAGGACTGCAATTTAAAATCTGGGTTAACTAACATCACGTGCAATTAAAACGGCCACAAACTACTGTTGAAGAATTTCGCTAACCAACCCATATTTTGGGATTCTGCTAATGAACCAGTTCCGCTGTAGGAAATTTTTGCATTAGCTAAACGGGTGGACACAACAGTGTTATCGGGAGCAACATCATCTGGGCGCACTATTCCGCTGATGCGAATAAATTCATCGCCGCTATTCAATGTCATCCACTTTTCGCCGCGCACAATTAAATTTCCGTTAGGCATTATTTCTGCAACCGTTACAGTAATGTTGCCTTGCAAACTATTGCTTTGATCTGCACCAGCGTTACCGCCAAACTTTCTGTTCTGTGCGATGTTAGTATCCAAACTTAAATTACCCAGTGTTGGATTGGTTCCTAACAAAGTACCCGCGCCGCCGTTGAAAACCTGGCTGCTGTCTTTTTTCACAGATACATTGGACGATTTTTTGGAAACGGTATTTTCACTTAAGGTGATGGTAATAACGTCACCAATAAAATGTGCTTTTCTATCGCCAAATAAACTTAAACCGTATGAATCTTGATACAGCGAACCATCTGTGCGTTGTGGCATTGCCTGCGCAGCAGAAATAGTTGGTGCGTAATAAGGATCACCTGGTTTTGGTTTATCGTTGGTCATACAGCCAGATAAAATTACCGCGCAAACTGCGGCAATAATTTTATCGGCTGAACAATGTAGGCTTATGGATTTCATGATTTTTTTCACTCAATCAATTAAAGATTTTGTGCAATGTTTTGCAGCATTTGATCTGCAGTTGAAACGACTTTTGAATTCATTTCGTAAGCGCGTTGCGTGGTAATCATATTTACCATTTCTTCTACGATATCCACGTTGGAACTTTCCAACTGACCTTGTAGCAGTGCGCCCATTCCGTTTTCGCTGGGAGCACCTTGAGTTGGCGTTCCGCTCGCAACTGTTTCTACAAAAAGATTTCCACCGATGGCTTGTAAACCAGCTGGGTTTACGAAGTCAGTCAAGGTAATGTTGCCTAATTGTTGTGGCGTTGCTTCCTGACGTTCGGTCAAAGCAAATACGCTACCGTCTTTGCCAATAGTGATTCTGTTTGCACCTTGTGGAACGGTGATCGCAGGTTCCAATACCAAGCCTTCAGAGTTAACCAACTGCCCTTCTGCGCTCAATTGCAGCTGGCCGTTACGCGTGTAGGCGATAGAACCATCGGCTTGCAAAACTTGTAAGAAACCACGGCCATTGATAGCTACGTCCAAAGGTTGCTCAGTCACTTGCAAATTGCCTTGGGTAAATTGCTTGGTGGTTGCAACTACGCGCGCACCAGTACCTAATTGCAAACCAGAGGGTAATTGCGAATCCTGAGTTTCTTGCGCGCCGGGTTGACGCTGAATTTGGTACAACAAATCCTCGAACACAGCGCGGTCGCGTTTAAAGCCGACTGTACCGGTGTTAGCCAAGTTGTTGGAGATAGTGGTTAGCTGCTTATCTTGCGCAGCTAATCCGGTTTTACTGACATAAAGTGCTGACATCATGATGGAAATCCTCGTGAGCCTAAGCTCGTAGTCAATGTATTAAGACATTTGCAAAAGTTGAGCGGAGGCAGATGAATTGTCTTCTGCAGCCTTCATCAGCTTTACTTGCATTTCGTATTGGCGCGCCAGCGTTAAAATCTGGGTGAATTCACTCATGGCATTTACGTTACTGCCTTCCAAAACTCCACCCGCTACACGAACCGATGCATCCGCAACCGCGGGTAAACCATCGCGCTGGCGGAATAAGCCATCGCTACCTTTTTCGAGGTTTTTGATGTCAGGCTTAACAAGTTTTATGCGATTGCTTTCCGCCATGGTTTCAGCGGTTTGGCCCAGCGGAATAACAGAAACGGTACCATCGCCACCTACTTCGATTTTATCGAGCGGAGGCAAGCTGATTGGGCCCGAGTTGCCGATAACAGCCAAGCCATTGGCGGTGCGTAGAGTGCCTGCGGCATCGATTTCCAGATTACCGGCGCGGGTGTAGGCTTCGCTGCCGTCCGGTGCTTGTACGGCGATAAAGCCATCGCCCTGCACCGCTACATCCATTGGATTGCCAGTGGTTTGCAAGGGGCCGTAATCAAAGTCTGCTCTGGGTGTTTCGGTTAGTGCGTAGGCGCGAGTGGGCTGACCATCGCCGTAATACACACCCATGCTGCGGGATTGCTCAAAGTCAGCTTTAAACCCGGTGGTGTTTACGTTTGCCATGTTATTGGCACGGATGGTCTGGGCCATCATGTTGTTCTTGGCGCCGGTCATTGCTATGTAAAGGGCTCTATCCACAATTTCCTCTCTTGCCGTTCTTGTCATCAAGTCAGGCGCTATTTTTTTGGCAGATTTGCCGTTAAACAGGGTTTTGCAAGAGGGGTGCCAAGTGGATGGCGATAGAAAGCAATAGCATTTTATAAGTGCAACATATTGAAAAGTATGGTTTTTTTTGGATAGGAAATAAGCGGCAAAAAGGCAGAAAAGCGGCAAACGGCAAACAACTTCCGCTGTTTGCCGGGGGTAAAAAAGTTAATGAAGGTTAAACCGGACTTATTGAGCTTATCCTTTAGCTCAATTGTTTACCTACTTAACAACTTAACGAAGGTTAATAATCGTCTGAGTCGTAGCGTTTGCGGTTTCAATAGTTTTGGCGTTCGCCTGATAGTTACGCTGAGCGATAATCAGGTTTACCAATTCTTCCGAAAGATCCACGTTCGATTCTTCCAATGCACCCGAAGTAATATTGCCGAGTGATGACGAACCTGGTGCGCCGATCACCGCTTCGCCGGTTTCGTAAGTCTGTGCCCACATGGAATTACCAACGGGTTTCAAACCTTCCATATTGTTGAAGTTTGCCAAGGCAACTTGACCGAGAGTTTGCGCTTCACCATTGGTGAAACGGGCGAATAAAATACCTTGACTGTCCACGTCCAAGCCAGCCAAACGACCTGTGGTGTAACCATTTTGATCGAGGTTTTCCACTGAAAACGCACTACCAAATTGTGTTGAACCACTTAAATTGATCATAAAGTTAGAGCTTGATGGTGGCTCAGCAACTGGAGTTGTTCCGCCTTGCAGTACGTTAAGTGGAGACAAAGCACCTACAGGGTTGCCATCAGCGCCTAGGGGAGTCCAGTTAGAAATTAACATGTTATCCGTAAGGTCTGTATTCAGGGTGCCATCTGCTTTGAAGTAGACATCGTAAGCCGCTGCAGTAGGCTTGGTGTTGTCTGGAGATGGCAAGCTTGGATCTGGATCGCCAACATTTTTCCCATCAATTTGCACATACATTTTCCAATGATTAGGCGCAGTGCTTGGATCATTGACGTCGTATTTTTCTTTTACGAAGTAAGAGCGCATAACGTGCGCATTACCCAAACTGTCGTACACGGTCGATGAAGTTGCGTGGTTATAGGTTTTAGAATCAGCTGGATCAAATGCATTTATCAACACTGGAGTAAAACTGCTTGGAGTTAAAGGTGCAAACAAATTTCCTACGGCAGGTGTAGTGCTTTTTATGGAATAACCAGATTCCATAACGATTTTTAATTCGCCACCAATAACAACTGAATCGGTTAAGGTATTCACTGATTGTTGGACGCCATCAGAGCCCGCTACAGTTAAGTCTCCTGCAGTTACGGTGTTGCCATTAACGTCTTTATCACTCCATGAAAAATTAATATCGCTACCTACTTTAGATTGAATTTCCAAATCACCGGCAGCATTAACTTTTGCAGTAATACCTGGCAAGGTTGAACCACTCAATGCATTAATTTGTGTTTCCAGTCCTGACATATTGGTCGCTGTCAAACGCACGCCATTTAAAATTAAATTGCCTTTGCTGTTGTCAAATTCCAAAGTACCCAAAGTCAAAGGATCATCTTTCATCAAGGTCGCATGGGTTTCAGCAGTGGCACTAATACCGGCCAAATCATTCAATTTAGATGCGGTTTGCGCCGCAGGCGCGCCAGCAGTGCTGGTGAAATTTACGGTGGCACCAGTTGGGCCTTCAATTACCAATGTTTGCGCAAGGTAACCGTTAGTCACGCTCGGAATACCAGCGGTTGATGCAGGCGTTGAACCTAATGCAGTAGACAAAGCATTGGTACCCGTAACGGATGCAAGAGAAATTGTTGAGCCAACGCCTTTGGTGGCATCACGCAATTCGATGTTGTTGCCGTTTACTACCGCCTGAACGTTAATAGGTATTGGCGCACCGTAAATTGCTTTGTTAACCAAATCGGCAACTTCTTGCAGCTTGGTAACATTGCCAGAGTTTAAAGTGACCGCAATGGTGCCGCCCGCTACTGGGCTTGAGTTAGCCAAGGTCAAATTAAATGTGGTAGGTGATGCAGCAAAATCAATCGGCACAGCCAAGGTGCCTGCCGCTGCAGGTGACGCTGCCAATGGAATTGCACCCAAGGTTGTGGATGTGGTGGTAGCCGCTTTGATACCAGGCTTTGCAACACCAATCGCTGAGCCATTACTGGTAAATGTATTACCCGTGGTTTTCAAAACTTTTTCATTTGCATTTACATTGTATGCAGAATTTACACCGGTGGTTTGACGTGGAGACTGCGTGCTCACATCTACTTTAAGGTTCGTTAAAATCCCACCAACATTGCCGTCTGCGTCCGCAGCAAAACCTTGAAGGTTTGCGCCAGTGCTGTTCACAATATTGCCGTCTTTATCTAAACCGAATGCACCTGCGCGCGAAAATAATTGACCGTCTTTACTATTCAGTACAAAAAACCCTGAACCGTTTACTGAAAGATCCATCGCATTTTGCGTGAATTTTAAATTGCCCTGACCAAATGCCTGACGCAACGTTAACGTAGTAACACCACTACCTGGAACAGTAGAACCGCCGCCTAACAAAGAGCTTGTGTACACATCACCGAATTCAGCGCGTGAACTTTTAAAACCTATAGTTCCCGCATTGGCAATGTTGTTGCCGGTAACACTTAAATCTGTGTTTGCTGCGCGAATACCGCTAAGGCCTGTATTGAATGACATGACGTGCTCCTACTGTTGAGTTGCTAGTAGCTATTGTTTAGCGGCTAGTCATAAATAAATTGTTACGGTTACTAACTAAATTTTTTCGGGTTGGTTTGTTTAATTAAAATTTAATTTTCAAATAAACCTTTTACTATTAATTAAACTGTTTGACTTTGCTGTAGTCGATAGCACCGAGGCCAGCTAAATTCAGAACCAATTTTCCATCTGTACCAACTGTTACGCTATTAACATTCGCGCTTAAGTTAGTCGTTAATTGTGTTTGCTTACCTTGTTGAGATGCCATCACTTCAAAACTATAACTGCCTGCAGGCAATGCGGTTTCGCCAGTAGTCCAATCAATCAGGTTTCCATTCACTTCAAAATTTTGTCCATCAAAGCGGAAAGTTGTATCACCGGCTGGCGCTGCACCTACAGGAATTTGTGCAGCCAATGCGCCTTTCGAATCATAAACATTTACTTTCAGATCTGAAGTTGCCGCAGGAATATTAACGCTGCCGGAAATAATTCCACCCGCGGTTAACATGCTGGTATCAGTCTCAACACTTACAGAACGACCCACTAGCGATGATGCTTGTAAAGCCTGATTAGAATTAAAGCCGCTGGTGAAAGTATTGAAATTGGTATTTAATTTTTCAAGACCTTGCACCGAACTGAATTGCGCCAACTGGGCTACGAATTCTGAGTTACTTTGTGGGCTCAATGGATCTTGGTTTTTCATTTGCGTAATCATTAATTGCAAAAACGCATCTTGTCCAAGTTCGTTGGATTTTTTCTTGGTCGTCGTTGCCGCCGTATTTTTGTCAATGGCATAACCGGCAAGAACATTTGAAGTAGTAGAAGCTGCATCAGTCATTTCAATTCACCCTATTAATCTTTTGGCCTGGTAATTATTGATTCACTAATCTTTTTGATTACTGACCTAAAGTAAGAACACGTTGAACCATTTGTTTTGCGGAATTCATAACTTCAACGTTCATTTGAAATGAGCGTGAAGCGGAAATCATATTTGTCATTTCTTCTACCACGTTAACGTTTGGGTAATACACATAACCTTCTTTATCTGCTTTCGGATGTGTTGGTTCGTAGCGACGCTCAAGTGGCGCACCGCTTTCAACAATTCCTAACACTTGCACACCTGCAGCGGAATCATCTTCGTTTGCAGCTTTGTCTGCATTTAAAGATTGTTGCATGGCTTGTTTTTGAATCGCTGCAAAAACTGGCTGACGGCTGCGATACGTTTGATCGACACTGGAGCTTGCGGATTGCGCATTCGCGAGGTTGCTTGCGGTAGTATTCAAACGCAAACTTTGTGCGTTCATACCTGTTCCTGCGATGTCAAAAATTGTTCCCAGTGCCATGATGTTTCTCGCTTAATAAATACAAAAAATTTTAGAAAGTTTTTACTAACTTAAATCTTAATCGCCACGAATCGCTGATTTTAAACTTTGAAATTTGCTATTCAAAAATTGAAAGCTGGCTTGGAATGCCAAGGTATTTTTCATGTATTCCGCATGTTCGATTTGATCTTCAACGGTGTTGCCATCAATTGACGGTTGTTGTGGTGTGCGATACAACAAATCTGAGTCTTCACCAAATGCATCGCCTACTGAAATGTGGCGCTCGTTGGTCGCTTGCATTCCAAACTGATTGGATTCACCGGTTTTTTGGCTGAGGATTTGCTTGAAATCCAAATCGCGTGCTTTGTAGTTTGGGGTATCAATATTTGCCAGGTTGTTAGCCAGAATTCCTGCACGTTGGCCGCGAACACGCAGTGCGCTTTCGTGAATTCCTAAGGCTGAATCGAATGATATGGACATGGCATCTACTCTGAATTAACGGTTTGGTATTTCCGGCTTTTGCCGATTACCTTTGTTGTAAATTAGATTGCAACCCCTATGCCAAACTGCACAATATTTTTATCTCATTGATTTTATTGATATTTTAATTTAAATCGCCCTATCAAAAAACGGCAATTCACCAAGCGGCAAAGCAAAGCGGCAATGGATTTCCGCTTCTTCTGGAGGCCAAAATGCTGCATGCAAATTGAGGCGAAATAGCGCTTTTTGTTAACGTGATGATTCGAACGACAAGCTTCGAAAAACGCCCGTCTATATATGAGCTGATGTTTGGCCCTGACGAAGAGGACCAAAATTGGAGGGATTAGAACTCGTTCAGAAATGTAAATATCAGTGCGCCACGGGACTCATCAATTCGTTTATGGCAAAGTAAACACCCCTATTCCACGTGAATCATTTTTATGTCCTTTCTAGCAATTCACCATGTCGCGATAATTTGCTCCGACTACGAAAAATCCAAACACTTTTACACGCAAATTTTGGGATTACAGGTCATAGCAGAGGCTTACCGCGCCGAACGCCAGTCTTACAAGCTTGATTTGGAAGTAGGCAATGGCAGCCAAATTGAATTATTTTCCTTTCCCAATCCACCGAGCCGCCCTTCCCGCCCCGAAGCGTGCGGCTTACGCCATTTAGCGTTCGCGGTAGCAAATGTGGAATTGATAAAGACCAGCCTTGAACACCAAAACGTGTTTGTAGAACCAATTCGGATTGATGAACACACAGGTAAGAAATTTACGTTCTTTGCCGACCCGGATGGGTTGCCTTTAGAAGTTTATGAAGTGGCATCTTAGGAGAGAAGTTATTTCGCCCTGAACACACAGGGCGAATGATGAGTTCGGGAGGACATCAAATAGCTTTATACAAAATCCCAGGTTCACAGCGAACCATTTCAAACAAATCAGAAGCGCCTGCCAAACCCTCGGAAGATCCCAAATACAAAATCCCCTGCGGTTTTAAGGCTGCATGGATTTTTTGAAGAATCTGGCGCTTTAAATCACCGTTAAAATAAATCAGCACATTACGGCAGAAGATTATGTCGAACTTGCCCAAACCAGTATAAGAATCCATCAAATTGATGGGGCGAAAATCAATTCTGTCGCGCAAAACAGATTTTACTCGCCAGTTGTTATCGGCTTTGTCGAAAAATCTATCCAATCGCTCATTGGACAAGCCACGCATAACTGATAGTTTGTCGTACTCGCCCTGGCGCGCTTGTTCCAGCACAGTTGTCGATAAGTCCGTCGCCACAATTTGCACTGGGCGCGGCAGCGTGCCCATGTTTTTGAGCTTGTATTCTTCCGCCATTATGCTGATGGAATATGGCTCCTGACCTGAAGAGCAAGCCGCTGACCAAATACGCACAGGACCAAACATTTTATTGTTTGGGCTCATGAGCTGAGGAAAGAGATTATTTTTAAGGTGATCGTAGGGATAAATATCGCGAAACCAGAAGGTTTCATTGGTGGTCATGGCATCAATAACTTGTTCTTTCAGTTTTCGATGCAACCCTTGTCGCAGGCTGCGAACCAACTCTCCAAATGTCGCGATTTTGTGATCGTCCATCAAGCGACGCATGCGGTTCGTCACCAGATATTGTTTGTTGTCACCCAGGGAAATCCCGCACGCGTCCTCTAAAAATTGTCGAAATTGATCGAACTCAAGCTGGTCCACATTCTCCCTTGCCGCCAGCTTGGCAAACATATCGCTATTCGCGTTGGAGTCTTTATTTATCATAAGCGCCTTGGCAGTACTACATTGCGTGAGTGAGCTTGGCTCTGCTAACGTTTGGCATCATGCTTCTTCTGGTGGCAAAAGACTTTCACCAGTAATCGCAAGCACTCGATCATTAACGCGACGCGCTAATTCATCCGGATGGAATTTTGCAAGGAAGTCATCTGCGCCTACCTTACGGACCATGGCTTCGTTGAAAACGCCGCTCAAGGATGTATGAAGAACAATATGCAATTTCTTCAAAGCTGCATGATTGCGAACTTCGGCGGTGAAGGTGTAACCATCCATCTCCGGCATTTCAATGTCACAAATAATCATGACTAACTCGGCATAAGGGTCTTTACCAGATGCCAATATATCTTTGAGATACTGCAACGCCTCGGCACCATCTTTTTTGATGGTGGTGCGAATACCCATACCTTCCACTACACGTTGAATTTGCTTACGCGCGATAGTTGAGTCGTCCACAATAAGAACATGCTTTTGTACGACTTTATCGGCAATGCCGTCTTCTATTACGCCTGCACTAACGTCTTCTTTAACGGGCGATACTTCAGCAAGGATTTTCTCTACGTCGATGATTTCAACCAACTGACCATCAACCTGAGTTACCGCCGTCAAATAGTGTTCTCTACCCGCGCCTTTTGGCGGTGGATGAATATCACCCCAGTTCATATTCACGATACGTTCAACCGAGCGCACCAGAAAACCCTGAGCGGTGCGGTTGTATTCGGTAATGATCACAAAGCAGTTATCAATATCTGGCAGTTCCCGGCGACCTATAGCTAGGTTCATATCCATAATTGGAATGGTGCCGCCGCGAATATGCGCAACGCCACGAACCACGGAATTACGGCCTGGAATCGCATTTAAAGGAGGACACTGAAGCACCTCTTTCACCTTAAATACGTTAATTCCATACAATTGTTGGCTGCCTAGCCGAAATAACAATAGCTCCAAACGATTTTGACCAACCAACTGCGTGCGTTGGTTGACGCTATCCATTACACCGGCCATGCCACCACCTCTTTATTCAAACGGATTTACAGGTCTAAAGTTGTTGTAAACCAAAGCGTGTTGATAGGCTTTTGTACTACAGCAACTTACTAATTTTTATCTTGATTTTTGCACCGCTCGTTATTTACTTTTCAAACCAGCAAGGAAAACGGCACAGACCTTGCTTTTACCCTCACTAGAAAGCTTTTTCGGCTGAAAGCCGTCACTCTTTAGGTTGATTGCTGATGAAACTTGAAAATTTGTTCAAAAGCAGCAATCCGCTTTATGAGGATAGGACAAATTATGAATTTTCGTAGTTTTTATAGAATTTTCTTTTCAAAAAAAATGACTTGCGAACTCCCGCAAGCGATCAAAAGACTATGCATGATATGCGCGCTGGGCGTTGCTACCTGCCAAACCGCCAATGCACAGGCACCTATTGAGAATATTGAACAGCTCAAGCTAAAAGTCGCCCGGTTTTTGACGGATGAGTACGAAAAAACCAATCCCGTTAAGGTGGATATTAAAGTCGGCAATCTCGACAACCGTTTACGCCTGTCGCGCTGCGAACAAAACGTAGGTTTAATCTTGAAAGACACCACGAATAGCGGCGGCAATGTGAACGTGGAAGTGAATTGTAAAGGCGTTTCCTCATGGACAATTTTAGTCCCTGCGCTGGCAAGAGTTTACCGCTCGGTGGCAGTTGCCGGCCGCAATTTACAGCGCGGCGAGCTGATTGATGAAGATGATCTTGCCACTGAAGTAATGGACGTAAGCGATTTTCGCATGGGCTTTTCATTAACCTCAGACACAATTATTGGCAAAGAAGTTAAGTACACCGTTAATAAAGGCGAAACCTTTCGAAACTCAGCATTAGATGCACCTATGGTAATCAAACGTGGTGACACCGTGAGTATGGAAGCCAATGTTGGCGGTATCAGTGTAAAAACCAGCGGCACCGCCGTTAGCGATGGCCGTGTGGGGCAACAGATTCGAGTCAAGAACAACCAATCCTCGCGGGTAATCAACGCTAAAGTGGTTGGATCGGGTTTAGTGCAAAGTGTTTTGCAGTAGTTAAAATTCAGCCGTTACGGCGGCCAGGAAGGCAAATATGAAGAAGATTATTACGACAACTGACTTAAACCATCAAAAAGTCAAAAAACTTGCTAAAGTTCCGAAGCAAATAGCCGACAACCCTCATAGGGAATCTCTGATTAGTAGAAAATTATTATCAGCGGCTTCTTTGAACTCATAGCAATCGTTGGGGAACGACATCATGGTTATAGATACAAACAACATCAATTCTGGCGGTGCCGCACGTAGTCGTACTACGGTTCCAGTCAGTAATAACAGCACTAAAACGTCTACACCTGCACCCGCGGAAGCGGCAGTAGCAAGCAGTAAAGACAATGTTGTGCTCAGCTCAGACGCACAAAATCTGGTGAAACTGCAGGCTAAAATCAGCAGTTTGCCCGACGTGAATTTGGATCGCGTTGCCGCCATCAAGCAAGCTATTGCTGAAGGCCGTTTCGAGATTAATCCAGAACGTATTGCCGAAAATATGCTTAATCAAGATGAGCTTTTAGGTTAATCGTTTTACGCGTTTGACTCTTGTTTACTAGTTTTCTGTTTTTACGCTTCGACGTTTTTTGTTAATCATTGAGAATGCCACCTCCCCAACGGTGGCAAACTTACTACAGCTATGAGGTTGCTATGTCTCTCAATACCCAATTCCTGCGCGACATGCTTACGCGTGACGCAGAAGCCGTTAAGCAATTAAAAGCATTACTGCTAAAAGAACGCGAATTACTTGAACAGCGTCAAACCGAAGGCATGCAAGAAATCGTTAGCCTTAAAGACAATATTCTCGGCAACCTTTCCTACAGCGCCAAACAGCGCGAACAACTTCTTCGCAGCGCCGGTCTTGCAACCGATCTAGTCGGCTGGCAAGCTTTTTTAGGCCGTGATGCAACTACCCTGTCCTTAATTCCAGAATGGAAAACATTGACCGAAGAGTTTGTTGAATGCCAAACCGCTAATGATATTAACGGCAAGATGATTAATCGCTCTAAACAAACACTATCTCATTTGCTCAATCTTATTCGCGGCCAAGTAGCAGCACCTTCGCTCTACACGCAAAAAGGCTCAACTACGAATCACAACAGCACGCACACAGTCGCAAAAGCTTAAATCTCGAAACTTACAAGTGCTTCGCTCATCGTACGAGCGAGCACCTGTAAGTGCGCTCAAGAAATCACGCATAATTAAAAATAAATTATCTCCCCCGCAGTCATTGAAAGCCGGTCCACAACAGCCACCCTATAAACGCGATCGAAAAACTTCACACAAGCAACATAATATTCAGAAAACAAAAACTATTTACGAATAAATTGCATATAATGCGCGCCCACGTCCCTGTAGCTCAGCTGTATAGAGCGTATGCCTCCTAAGCGTAAGGTCGCAGGTTAGAATCCTGCCAGGGACGCCATCGACTTTTTTGCCATAACTACACTCCTGTAAAAACCCAACGTAAATGGCCAATTTAAATAGCCCACAGGGTAGTATTTCTATGAATCTCGTTTTATTTTCACAAACCGATTTTATTGGTACTAACCTGATCGCAATTCGCGATTCGCGGCGCTTGCAGCACATCAAAGAAGTGCATCAAGTGAAGGTCGATGACAATTTAAAAGTAGGTTTGATAAACGGAAAAATTGGTTCAGGGAAAGTTGTTTTATTCACCGAAGCCGAAATTCAACTCGAAGTTTCATTAACACAAAACTCGCCCAAGCCTTTGCCAGTTACATTAGTTTTAGCGCTGCCCCGCCCGAAAATGTTAAAGCGCACATTGCAGACAATTGCGACGCTCGGCGTTAAAAAAATCTATTTAATTAATTCCTATCGCGTTGAAAAAAGTTATTGGCAAACGCCATTGCTGGATGAAGAAGCCATCGCCGAACATTTATTAATTGGTTTGGAACAAGGCTGCGATACGCAACTGCCAGAAGTGCATTTAATTAAACGCTTTAAACCTTTTGTTGAAGACGATTTACGAGAAATTGTTGGCAACACTCGCGCACTTGTTGCACACCCCTACACAGACTTAGCCTGCCCCGCACAAATTGATTACGCGATTACTTTAGCGATTGGGCCGGAAGGTGGATTTATTCCTTACGAAATAGATTTGCTACAAAAATGCGGATTTACAGCGGTAAATTTAGGCGAAAGAATTATGCGGGTTGAAACTGTAGTGCCGTATTTATTAGGCAGACTTTATTAAAGCAGTTATTACATTAATTAAAACTCTTACGAAGCTTGCTCACGACTTTTTGCATCTTCGATCATAATTGCTTCAAAGGCTTCAATGCTCACAGCGGGGCTAGATAAATAGCCTTGATAATAATGACAGCCAAATTGCTGCAGAATTTTTAATTGTTCAAGCTGCTCAACACCTTCGGCAACTAATTCCATGTCCAACAAACGGCCCATAGTAATAATGGTTTCTACCAGAACCCGGTCGTTGCGGTCTTCGATAATATCGCGCACAAATCCTTTATCGATTTTTAAGGTGCTAACGGGTAAACGTTTTAAATAACTGATAGAAGAATAGCCAGTACCGAAATCATCCAGCGAAAAACTAATTCCGTATTCAGACAATACGGTCATAGTCGTAATAGCTTCATCCACACGCTGAATAACAATACCCTCTGTAATTTCCATATCCAGCGAATTTGGTGGAATTTTATGTTTATTTAATGTTTGTACAACATCATCAACGAATGCATTGCGGCGGAATTGACGTGGGCTAATATTCACACTTAAACGCGCGCCATCTCGCCATAAACCTAATCCGTGCCAGCGCTCAAGCGCTTTACAGGATTCTTCCACAACCCATTGACCAACATCAATAATCATTCCCGATGTTTCAAGTACAGGAATAAAATCGATAGGAGAAATTGTACCTTTGGTTGGGTGAACCCAACGCAATAAAGCTTCAGCGCCCACAACAAAACCGGTCATCACATCAATTTTAGGCTGATAGTGCAGCTTAAATTGATGTTCATCGAGGGCACGATGCAAGTCACCTTCCATCACCAATTGACGGCTGACTTTATCGGCCATCTCTTCGTTAAAAAATTCAATCGAATCGCGGCCTTTTTCTTTTACTTGGTACATTGCCGTATCGGCGTAACGTAAAAGTTCATGCACAGAATTATTTTTGTCGGGATAAACTACTACACCAACACTACAGGTAACGCGCAATTCCATGTTGTCGTATAGGCAAGGTTGTGAAATAACAGTACGAATTTTTTCGCTGATTTCGCCAGCGCGGAGCGCCGCGGTTTCAATATTTTGATCCAGCACTGTGAGCACTACAACGAATTCGTCGCCGCTCAAACGCGCCACTAAATCTTCATCGCGTACGGTATTTTGCAAACGTGTTGCAACTTCTTGCAGAACGCGGTCGCCGACGGGATGACCGAGAGAATCGTTAATATTTTTAAACTGATCCAAATCGATAAATAGCACCGCGCCGAAATAACCATGGCGTTCCGCACGACGCAATTCATGCTCAAGACGTTCAACTAATTGCAAACGATTTGGCAAACCTGTGAGCGAATCGTGGTGCGCCATAAATTCCATTTTTGCTTGAGCATTTTTACGGTCGGTAATATCTACTGACACAATCAGCGCAACTTTTTCATCATAAAATGCCAGCGGCATAATATGAGTTTGCAAAAATAATTGACGGCCCGTTGCGGTAATAAAACGCTCTTCAATCACATCCAGCTCCTCGTTACCGCGAATAACGCGATAATCGTTTTGCAGCATGGTGTCTATGTCAAACACAGAATTTTTAAGCAGCTGGCGAACATGCAAATTGCGCATTTGCTCAGGCGTAAAACCTAATTCGTCGGCGAGCGCTTTATTGGCAAACAAATAATAACCAGCGATATTGCGCGCTCCGATCATCACAGGAAGATTATCGATAATTTGACGTAAGTGTTCTTCGCTTTTACGCAAAGCCAATTCGACAGCACGACGCTTTGCCAAGGACAACTCGACAATATCCAACAAGTGATTTGAGTTCAGGATTAATTGCGCAAGCTCGTCGCGACGTTTTGGCGGTAATAAAGTCAAGCGATGAACGCCCGGGTGATCAGGGTTGATATTGTTAATTTCGCGGGAAAGTTTAACGAGTGGCTTGGTAAGCGTGAAATAAAACACGAAGAACAACAGCAATACCAACACCATATTGCGCAATACGCCGAACACCATATTGGAATACGCACGTGCATAAAAAGGCGCGAGCCATTGGTCCATATCCACTTTAAAACGAATACTGCCAGTGGTGCCTTCTGCATAACCGGGAATAACTAAAACATCTCTATATTCACGAATTGGTTCAGAAATTTTCTTAGTTAACCAGCGAGTTGAAGCTGGGTCGCGCGGGGTGCTGGTTTGCGATAAAACTGTGCCCTGCTCATCCGCAATCACAATCTCATAAATGAATCCGTATTTAAGTAGCCCGGTAACTACTTCGTCGGAGAGTTCTTCATCGAGAGTCGCAACCGAACGTGCAGCGGGAGGTTTTGCAACCGCAATAACTTGATCAATGAATTTATTGAGTTCTTTTTGCTGTTCATTGTAATCGAGGTAGGTTTGCAACAAGCTCATCACAATGCTGAGCACAAACGCCAATATGACCCCTATTTTGGCCAATTGAAAAGAAATGCCATGGATAAACGATGGAGCCTTATCTCTCATGGGTGGGTACTTGCGCTCAAAATTGTTGTTGGAATCATACTTTTATAATCAGATTTAGGAGTGACGACTTGGATTCAGGTTATTGATTTCACCGCCAAACTCACAAATATTGCTTCCTAGCAGTATAGTTTAAAGTCTGAAATTGGCATAAATAAAAACAGATTTTAATATTTTGATGCCTAATCAAGCTTCTCACAAATAAAAATGAAGTTTTGGTAAGTTTTACTGTTGCTCATTTTTAAACCAGTTTGGCCTACCCATTGCAGCATGTGAAAATGAAAGACGCGTTCATCCATTTGGCCAATTTACTGACGTTTTTACCAAATGGTTTGAAGCACTATTCAGATTGAATGCAGACGATTTTTTTGCCAACTCAAAATTAGGCTAAACTTTGAACAAGATCGTCAAAATCTGTTTTTTTAAAACGTGGTTTTTACGATGGTTCTCGACGAAGTAAGTGCGAGAAACTGAGGTTACTATGGGTATTTATGCTGAAGATTTACGTGAATTTATTATCCGCCCCACGCTCATACTTTTAGACGATTGGTCAGAAGGTGTCGAAAATCTACTTGTAGGCACGGCGGCGCAAGAGTCGCAACTTGGCTATAGAATGCAAGCTTCCAACGAAACGGGTTTAGGAATTTATCGCATTTCAGCGCACACTCATCTTGAAGTTTGGGATAAGTATCTAGTGACTGATCCTGAATCCGCTTCGCGTGTGCGTGGCCTTGCGAGCCAGCAGCAGTTTTTAAAATCCCCTCATAATGAACTTATCAGCAATTTGAGTTACTCAACTGCAATTGCGTGGATGATTTATAAACGTCATGAGGTAAATATCGCTGATTGCTTTAGTAGCACTGAACTCGCAAAACTTTGGGCGGCTTATTACTGTCATAGAGATGTTCAAAGCCACCAAATCGAATTTACAAGCTCTCATATTGAGCAATTTATAGATAGTTACGAAAAGTTTGTATGCGTTAATAAACCATTGGCGGCCTAGCAAAATTTTATGGCTATTTTTATGGCGTCGCAATTACCAAAGTTTACGAACTTATCCAAAACCAAACCAAGCAAACCTTTTGTTCATACGATGCGCGTACTAGAATAGACGGCTTGCTCATCTATTCGCACGATTGTGTTCACTACGACCCGCAAAGCTAATAGAAAATAGAGTCGACATTCTTGAGGTTTAGTAATGCACGCCCGGTTTTCGTACAAATCTTTTTGCACCAGTTTGCTGTTGAGTTTTTTAATTGTCTCTTTTGCACAAGCTGCAACCAAGCCTGATGCCCGCAAAGTAAAACCCAAAACCCAAACTCCTGCTCCTACTGTGGTTTCGTCCACACCCGTATCTGCTGCGCGTAAAGCCGAACGGATTTACTACATGGAAGCGCAAGCAGCTTTAGATAAAAAGCAGTTCACTCGCTATCGCGAATTATTGCCGCAGTTAAAAAATTACCCGCTAGTTGCCTATCTGGAATATCAGGAACTTGGCGAACGTTTAATGGCACTGCCCACAAAAGAAGTTGAACAATTTTTTAATCGCTATCCAAATTCTTATGTCGGCGAACGTTTACGTCATCGCTGGTTGCGCGCATTGGCTATTAAAGAATTGTGGCCTGAATATTTACGCTTTTATGATAAGAATCTTACCGATCCTGAACTTGCCTGTTTAAATTTACGCGCACGCCTTGCAATGGGCGATAAGACCGCACTGAAAGATGTTGAAGCTTTATGGAACATTGAAAAGCAGCAATCTACTGCTTGCGAGCCAGTATTTAATGAATGGAAACGCGCTGGTTATTTAACACCGCAATTAATGTGGAGCCGCCATCTCAAAGCTGTTAAGGCCGATGAAATAAGTCTTGCGGTAAGCCTCGCTAAAGAGATGGAACCAGTTCAGCAAACTTACGCGGTTCTTTATGAAAACGTTTCGCAAAACCCGCGTTTAATTTTGCAAACCGAAAACTTTAAAACACAGAATGCCGAAACTCGCGCGAGCATCGTTTTAGGTCTTGAAAAGTATTCGCAGACTGATGCTGAAGAAACCGCTGCACTGTGGAAAACTTATTCCAGCCGCACTGATTTTACTGAAGACGAAAAATTAAATATTACCTACGCCATTGCACGCCAGTTGTTACGTCAGGATCACGGTCAAGAAGCTGAAAAAATAGTTACCGCAAACCCAAACTTAAGTCGTCCTGATTTAATGGAAGCCTTAATCCGCGAAGCTTTACAGCAAAAAGATTGGGAAAAGGCCTTTCGCTGGGTTTCACGTTTGCCCGCCGATAGTAAGAAAACCGAGCGTTGGACTTATTGGCAAGGCCGGATTATGGATCAACTTAATATTAAGATGGTCGATGGAAAAACACCGAAAGATTTTTACACCGATGTTGCAAATACGCGCAGTTTTTACGGATTTTTAGCATCTGATAAATTGGGCATTAGCTATAGCTTGCTCGACAAACCATTGCCAATTTCTAAAGAGCTGATGAACAAAGTTGAGTCTGATGCTGGCATTCAACGCGCACGGGAATTTTATTTACTCGGTAATTTACCCTCGGCAAATCGCGAGTGGACCTTCACTACAAATCATCTTCCTTCCACTGAAGAAATGGTTGCGGCTGGGCGCCTTGCGGATCGTTGGGGTTGGTATCGTCAGGCAATTCAAACCATGCAAGATTCAGATTACTGGGATGAGCTTTCAGTGCGCTTCCCTATTCCATTTCATGAACAAGTTAAAGCAGCTGTTCGCCAAACCACTATTGATCCGCATTTTATTTTTGCAATCGCAAAACAGGAAAGTGCTTTTAATAGTGATGCCGCGTCGCCCGTCGGCGCTATGGGTTTAATGCAACTCATGCCTGCTACTGCAAAGCAAACGGCTAAAAAAGCTGGCTTGCTTTTTAGGCCGCAAGACTTATTGCAAGCCGATAAAAATATCACTTTAGGTAGTCGTTATTTAGATGAACTAATGGGAGCTTTTGCGGGCAACCGTATATTGGCTTCAGCGGCTTACAATGCAGGGCCATCGCGTGTAAAACAATGGTTGAATAAGGATGAAAATAAATTGCCTTACGATGTGTGGATAGAAACAATTCCCTACAAGGAAACTCGTTTCTACGTACAAAACGTTTTATCTTTTGCAGTGATTTACGCTTATAGAACGGGCAGTAAGCAGCCGTTTATTACACCGCAAGAAGCAGCGCAAACGCTTTAAATAATCTATTATTATTACTCAAAAAAAATGCCCACATGGGCATTTTTTATTCTTTGTTGATTACTTGTCGCAAACGTTTTTGGACAACTTTCGCCAATTCATCTGGCTGGAATTTGGAGAGAAAATCATCGCACCCAACTTTTTCCACCATGGCTTTATTAAAACTGCCACTCAAAGATGTATGTAAAACAACATAAAGATCTTTCAACGTTGGATCTTTGCGGATTTCAGCAGTAAGTCGATAGCCATCCATCTCAGGCATTTCAGCATCGGTTATGAGCATCAATATTTCATCATCGAGATTGCGGCCTTCACGTATCCATTGCTGTAATTGATTCAAAGCTTTTAAACCATCCTGAACATACATCACTTCAATGCCCAGGTTTTGCAAAGTACCTTGTACTTGATTGACTGCGGTCGGTGAATCATCAGCCATCAATACTTTCAGTTTTCGTCTCCTAGCTTCAGCGGCCAGATCCGAATCTAACACCTGATCAGAGACCTGGGTGTTGTAGGGAATGATGTCCGCCAAGACGCGTTCAACATCCAGAACTTCTACCAACTGATCATCAAGTCGTGTGATTGCTGTTAAAAAATGGCCGCGACCTGTGCCTTTGGGCGGTGGCAAAATAACTTCCCAATTGAGGTTAACGATGCGATCAACAGCGCCAATTAAAAACGCCTGCACTGAGCGGTTGTATTCCGCCACTATAAGATTGGCATTGGTAAGATCTGTTAGCGCACCCGCGCCTATCGCCGCACTCAAATCTATAACCGGAACCGTCTGACCTCGTAAATAAGCGACACCTTTTACATGTGGATGACTGTGAGGAACCGCGCGCAACACAGGCACCTTGACCACTTCTTGTACTTTAAAAACATTAATCGCAAATAACTGCCGTCCTCTTAAGCGGAACATTAAGAGTTCAAGGCGATTTTCACCAACTAACCTGGTGCGCTGATCAATGGAATCCAATAACTTTGACATTCAATAGCCACTTCTATAATTAAATAGAGTATTTGGGCGAAAGCACCCAGTCCTCGGATGAGTATAGGTACAAATAATCCATGCCGCTAAAAAATTGTCGCCCGCGTCCTATTTATAATGTCGTCATAATTTGTATAGCAAATATATCCAGCTACACTTGAGTTATATTTCGCGGAAGCTATACCTCAACTATGCCCAACTCTCTGCCACTTTTAGCGCGACAACCTATTTTCAATACAAAAATGAAGGTTGTTGCCTACGAATTATTGTGCCGCACAAGCCACGTAAATCGTGCTGAGTTCAGCAATGGCGATGCCGCCAGTTCGCAGGTTTTGCTTAATGCATTTACAGAACTTTCCATTACTAATGTGGTGGGAAAACATCTAGCATTTATTAATTTCACTCGCAATCTGCTACAAACTCCTCCGCCCTTTGATCGCAATCAATTAGTTGTCGAAGTATTGGAACGCCAAAAAGTTGATGGTGCAATGTTGCATGCGTTAAAAGTATTACGCGAGAATAAATATACGATTGCGCTCGATGATTTTGTACTTACGCCTGAAACGGAAAGTCTCATCCCTTACGCCGATATTATTAAGCTAGACGTACTACAACTTTCCCCAGAAGAAATTTTGGAACACATAAAATTCCTTAAACCTTTTAGTGTTAAATTACTTGCTGAAAAAGTAGAAACTTATGAAATGCTGGAGTTTTGCAAATCGGCAGGTTTCGATTTATTTCAAGGATATTTTCTCGCGCGCCCGCAAATTATTACCGGGCGAAAAATGTCTGACAACAAGCAATCCGTGTTGCAATTATTGGCCGCATTGCAGGACCCAGATATAGCCGTGGAAAAAGTTGAAAAGATGTTAGCACGCGATACTGTCTTGAGTTTTAAATTATTGCGACTTGTAAATTCAGCAGCTTTTGGACTTGCCCGCAAAGTCGATTCACTTAGACAAGCCATAATGTTACTTGGGTTAAACAAAATAAAAAATTGGGTAAATATTCTCGCCATGTCTAACCTTGGCGACAAGCCCCATGAATTAAGTGTTTCTGCATTGACGCGTGCGCGCATGTGTGAATTAATTGCCAATGAATTAAATGGCAAAGACAAGCCGGATGGATTTTTTACCGTGGGTCTGCTCTCAACGCTGGATGCATTTATGGATGCACCCATGACCACCTTGTTAGACAGTATTTCGCTGAGCAAACATATAAACGATGCCATTCTCAACCAACTCGGCAGTGAAGGCAAAGTGCTGGAAATTACTACCAATTACGAGAAAGGCGATTGGGAAAATATCGATTGGGATTATTTGGCAAGCAACAACATCAACCCGGAAAAGCTTGCGCAGATTTACATTGAGACATTGGAATGGGTAGATAAAACGATAAACGAATTGGGAATCGGCGAAAACAAATAATTAAGATTTAGTAAGCTTAGCAAAAAACTTATCAACATCCTCTGCAGTAAATGGCCAGCTCAATTCTTCAGCACTATCCGGTGCTCCAACTACCGGAATTCGCACTCCATAACTCTGAATAAGTTTGTCGCTCTCAGCAATATCAACTTCTATTAATTTGAATTGAAACTGTCCAAGCAGCGGCCACAAGATAACTTTTGCCTGCTCGCATAAATGACAACCGAGAGTTGAATACAAATAAACACTTGCCACAGAATTAGCGCTTGAAAATAAATGCGGCAATGACCACCGCAGCTAAAATTCCCAGAAAAATCAAACCACTTTTTCCGCGAGTACTGGTTGATTCCGGCAAAGGTTCTTTTTTAGCGAAATTATGTTGAATCGCAAATTTTTCAGGTACAGGAGCAGGTTTTGCTGGCGCAGGCCGTACTGCTTGCACAGATACTAGCGGCACAGTGCGAACTGTGGTTTTTGCCATTTCATCTGCTGGGCCCATAACACCAAAAGTCAGAGCATCAAAACGCAACTCATCACCACGCTTAACACGCGCTTCCATAACTTGCTTACCGTTGAGGAAGGTTCCGTTTGCCGAACCTAGATCCTTAACGAAAAGTGCGCCATCGATAATTTGCAGCTGGGCGTGGCGACGCGACAAATGCGCTGCTGCCAAACTGATATCGCAATCGGCGGCGCGACCAATGACTGTGGTGTCTTTTAAAGGGAAAACCCGATTCGCCAAGGCTGTGTGATTCGCCTTAAGCGCCCACCCAGTGCTAGGTACTGCCCGCAATTGCGTAGCGTTAGCAGTTTCACTGGCTTTTGACTCGATTTTAGGGTCGATAACCACCAACTCAATTGTGCCCAGACTAATCTCATCGTCGACTTTCAGAGTGCATGTACCTATAACTTCAGACATGTTGACGCGTACTGGTTTGAGCGGTTGCAGGTTTTTTAAGGTAAGGGTTTCGTGGGTGACGTGAACTTCAAAATGCTTGTCGGCGATATAGGGGTCATCTACAACAAGATCATTGGTTGCGGAGCGTCCCACGGTAATCATAGGTTCCACCAACCAGACAGAATTATACTTATTATTTTTGTAGCGAATCTTCAACATGGTAAAAATGACCTAAAACAATTTGTAGGCGGGATGATGCTATAGGCCACCACCCTTTTCAAGCACCTAAATGCTGCTTTTTCCCTGACTCAAACGGCAGGCAGCGAGTGAATGCCCTCTATATAACCTTTTGCCGTTAAATGACACTCAATCGTCCAATTCACGGCAAAAACAGCTTAAAGCTCCCACCACCCAAATCGCTGAGGTTACTTAGGCGAATAAATCCCTGACGTGATTTGTCTTTATGCATTTGTGAAACTTTATTTGCAAATAATAAACCGAGGTGCGGCCTGCCACCTGCAAAATTCGTTCGTGACTCTGCAAATGTGGATGCATTCAACATGTCATCTGGATAACCGGGGCCATCGTCCTCAATAGAAATACATAATCCTTCGATGGTTTTTTGTGCAGATATTTTTAATTTTTGTTTAGAGTAGCGCGCGCAATTCACGATGATGTTATTGACAACGCCGCCCACCAAATCGCTATCAAAATAACCTATTAAATCTTCATCGCACTCCAACATTAATTCGATATTGCGCGATTGCAGCAACTCGAAATTGCGCGCTATTTGCTCACTTAAAATATCTACCACAATAACTTCATCTATGTGAACCCGAACATTATCGTGATCCAATCGGTACAACGATAAAAGCTGTACAAGCTCGCTGTTGATACGCGCCGCTTCATATTCAAGTATCGAATAGGACTTTGCGTGCTCTTGATTTTGTGGTGGATACTTTGACATTACATCCGCTAATGTATTTATCAACATTCCCAGGGAATTTTTCATGTCGTGCACGCTGGATGCCAGCACAAATGAAAAACTTACCTCTTGTGATTCCTGATGCATTTTATGATCTGCAGAAATCGTATCTGAATTATTTTTAATATTGTCACTCATAAGATCACCACATTAACTCACAGGTTTTTCGGAAGCTATTCCACGTAATACATCTTCCAATTGCCGGAAGCGACGAAATTGCACATGATCATCTGGAATAATCTTGCGAATATAATCAATAAGAAATTGCATGTTTGTAATTAGCTGCCGATTACCGGGTTCTTTCTTAAACTGCCCTAATAGTGCTTGTACCAAATTTAGGCGCATACCTATATGCTGCGGCAAACTTTGCAAAGCACTGGTAAAACAATCTATCGCACGAGAAAAATCTTTTGCATCGTAATACGCAATACCATCTTTGTTAATTTGCGCTACAAAAGCTTTATTTTTAGTGCTGCATGGTTCTTCTAACAAGCAATCTATTTTTTGCAAATCTTCTTCATTATCGGCATATTCACTTAAAAGCTCGCTAACAATTTTATTGGCTTTATCCGTATTTCCTGTTTCGCGCAGCGCTTTTACAAATTCAATTTTAAGGTCAAGATCATTTGCAACGTCGTCGGCATCCATTAATTTTTGCGCGTTTAATAAAGCTTCGGCACTGCGCCTATCTTCTCCTGATACGGCGTGCAGTTGTGATTCCAACAAATAGCTATTTATTTTATTTTTATTGGTTTTGCCAAAACGATTTGGTATTTCCGCAGCAATCTTTAAAGCATCCCGCAATGCTTGTGTCGCAGCGTTTTTATCGGTCTTGGAAAACTCAATTGCTGATCGCGAAAATTTCTCATGAAAAACAACATCATCGTGACAAGAATTTTCGCCCAGCTTAACCGCTTTACGAAAGGAATTTGCTGAAAGCATTAATTCATTATTTTTTAGCGCTACATCGCCCAATTGCTGCTGCCGTAGAATAGAAAGTGGCGATATTTCAGTAGCTTGCTGTAGAACTTTTTGTTGACCCTGAGAATCCCCACGTTCGGCCATAATATCGGCAAGGAGATCATAAGCTTTTAAACACAAAGGATTAAACTGAATAATTTCTTCTAACCATTGTTGCGCACTTAATGAGTCGCCTTGTAATTTTTTGACTTGCGCCATGCCCAACATAGCCCAATCAAGCTGCCGAACTTCGAGAATTTGGCGGTATAAATCTTCAGCTTTTTCTAATTCGCCCAATTGCAATAAAAGTTTTCCTAAAATTTTTAGACAAGGGCTGGTGTATCGGCTGCCAGAGGCAATTTCTGTTTCACACAAAGAAACTGCAGTTTCAAAAGCTTTTTCTTTAATGGCATTATAAATAGGCGCGAGTGCTAATCGTTGCTTAAATAAGCGTTCAAGTCGCTGACCGAGTGTTTGCCCGGTGATGGGTTTTGTAAGATAGGCATCCGGCTCATAATCATAGGCAGCCATAATGATATTTTTATTGGACTCAGCAGATACCAACACAAATAAGCTGTCGCTATTTAAATTGGGCTGATGTCGTAACACTTCCAATATTTGCTGACCAGTTTTTCCTTTGCCTAAATTTTGATCGCATAAAATAATATCGTAAACTTTAGCGGTGCAGCAACGCATGGCTTCGTTGCTTGAAGCGGCTGAATCAACCATACCCACGCCAAAATTTTGCAGCATTTTTGACAAAGTTATGCGAAAGCTTTCAAAGTCGTCGACGACCAGAGCTTGCAGTTTTGCGTAGGGATTTTCAGCCATAGATTTAATCTCTCCAACGAAACGCCTATTACATATGCAAACCTAATTGCAGTAGCGAGGTAAAAATCGGTAATAGGTAAATAAATATATCGGTATGAGAATAGCCCAAGTTTTAAAGGATGTGACAAACAACGGCTAGTTGCGGATTCGGAAAGATGTTAATTCGTTGGCGCGAGACGACGGCGGGATTCAAAAATGGAATTACCACCCATTTTTTTGGCATTGTGTTTTGCGTCCGCCAATAGCAGGGAAACATGATGATGTGTTGTACAGGAAGTTGCATCAGGCGAAACGCAGCCTATCGCCAGCGTTAAAGCGCCGAAGCGTTGGCGAGCTCCGTTGCGATCATGGCTCCAATAATCCGTTTCGGTATGAGGGATTAATTCTAGGTAAGCCGCGGCGAAATCTTTAAATATTTGCTCGCAGCTCTCTCTCCAATTTTTGCTACGAAAAATCACGATAAAATCGTCGCCGCCGACATGCCCCACAAAATCTTGTTCCGCATCAATATGACGGCACAAAATATTGCTCAGGCGCATAATAATTTCGTCACCAAAACCGTAGCCAAAAGCATCGTTAAAAGGCTTGAAATGATTTATATCCACATAGGCGACTACCATTTCTTCCTTTGTATGCAGAAGATGATCTATGTGTTCATAAGGCGGTACATTTCCCGGCAATTGCGTGAGCGGGTTACTGTACTTTGCTGCGCGCAATTTTTCTTCCGTGATGCAACGCAATAACTGGCGAATTTTACCGACACCGGAATATTTGCCGTCGCGGCTGACAATAAAATCCACACCGAGATTTTGATTTGGATCTTCCGTAATCAACTGCCCTACTTTTTTAAGTTCGCAGGAAATATCGACCGTCAGCGACATAGAACTAATAAATTCAGCGATAGATTTCTTTGCATAGAGGTCATGGGCAAAGGGTCGTGCAAACACATTCAATAATTCTGAACGGCTGACCATACCCAACGGCATTTCACCATCCACGACAGGCACACAACTTAGGCGAACATCATCGCGAAACATTTTAACCACGGCTTCAGCATTGGTCGTGGATGCAATCACATCAACTTTCACCATAATTTCGCCGACGGTGCGACGAAAAACATCGTGATTACCAAAGCGTTGCCGCTGCGGAAATGCAGCGATATGAGCTGGGAAATCGGTGATAGGTGCGGCAGTAGGTCGCGCCAAATAAAAGCCCTGAACGTTTTCAATACCCATTGAAACCAGAGTATGTAATTCATCTTCCGTTTCAATGCCTTCAGCGATAACTTTATTGCCCATGCGGTTTGCAATATCGAGCATAGCGCGCACAAACTCACGTTTAACCGGGTCGGCATCTATACCACTGATAAAATGACGATCAATTTTCACGTAGTCTGGGCACAACTCGCTCCAAACACGCAAGCCGGCATAGCCAGCACCTAGATCATCCAAAGCAATTGCAAAACCCTGACGCTTGAAATGTTCTGATGCAGCACGCAAAAGATCAAATTGATCCAGAGGCTGGCTTTCAGTGAGTTCAAATACAACACGTTCAGGACTTAAGCCGACGCGCTGTAAAATTTCGCGTGTGACTCCATCGCGATATTGGCTGTCAGTAAAGCTCAGCGGCGTCATATTTAAAAATAATTTTCCTCCGAGCTTTAATTTTACAAATTTTTCACACGAAGCCGCGCGGCAAGCAAACTCCAAAGCTGCTAATTGTTTGGTGCTGCGCGCCGTTGAAAATAATTGATCGGGCGTTCGTAAAGGGCTGTTCTCGGGTCCGCGAATCAGGGCTTCGTAACCTAGAATACGGCGACTATCCAGCGCAATAATTGGCTGGAATACCGGTGTAAGCAAGCGCAATTCGATAATTCGTTGCAGTTCCGCTTGCAGGTGAGAATCAGAATAAATGCTGGTTGGTTGTTGGATGTTTAGATGGAAGCTCGTCATAATGACCATAATCGGTTGCAAGTGTGACACGGCGATGACGCTAGTAAAAAAAGCAGCTAGATTCAACAAATTTGTCGCTCTAGTACCCGACAGGTACAATATCTAATCAAGCCCGTATCCTGGCCATTTCATTTGCAAATAGATCTCATGCCAAATCAAACAACAGACAGTCTTTACGCCAACCCGCTGCAACAAGTAAACGCATTTGCCTTCGACGAAGTTGTGGTCAATGTCTTTCCTGACATGATCAAACGCTCGGTTCCAGGCTATGCCACCATCATTAATATGATTGGCAATCTCGCTGAACGTTACGCACAACCGGATAGTTTTTGTTACGACCTTGGTTGTTCCCTTGGCGCTGCAACGCTTGCGATGCGCCATCGAATTCAGGCTGCAAATTGCAGCATTATCGGTGTAGATAATTCTGAGGCTATGATTGCGCGCTGCCAGCAAGTCATCGCCGCCGATAGCGCTGAAATTGATGTAGCGTTGCACTGTGCGGATTTGTGCGAATTCCCAATCAATAACGCATCGGTAACGGTGCTTAATTTCACGTTGCAATTTATATCGTTGGAAAAACGTGCTGCGATTTTGCGCAAAATTTACGAGGGATTGAAACCTAACGGGGTTTTGATTCTCTCTGAAAAACTAGCGTTTGATGACGAACAACATCAGGCACTAATGATTGAGCTGCACCACAATTTCAAACGCGCAAATGGTTACAGCGATTTGGAAATTGCGCAAAAGCGCAGTGCTATTGAAAATGTTCTTATTCCCGAAACTCTCGCTACCCATCGTAACCGCTTAAAAGATGCCGGTTTTGCGAGCGTAGATGTTTGGTTTCAATGTTTTAATTTCGCGTCGATAATTGCCATCAAATGATTAATTACAGTGATTTACTTGCCTATTTGCCAGAAAGCCCATTGCAATCCTGGAGCGAAACGCTGCCGCAACAAATTGCAGATGGCTTGTGCGAAAAACGTTTCGGTGATTTGCCGACCTGGAAAAATGCTCTTGCTCAATTGCCTGCAATTAACAGCAGCAACAATAATTTTCTGGATAAAGTTGAGATAGGCGTCGCAACAGATTGTGACGATGAAACAAGCGCGCAATTGCGTAAAACGCTCGAAGCGTTAATTCCCTGGCGCAAAGGTCCGTACTGGGTTCACGGAATTCATATAGATACTGAATGGCGTTCAGATTGGAAATGGGATCGTGTTATCCCGCATTTGGCGCCACTAAAAAATCGCCTGATTTTAGATGTTGGTTGCGGCAACGGATATCACTGTTGGCGCATGCTCGGTGAAGGTGCCCAACGCGTTATTGGAATAGATCCATCGCCACGCTTTGTGGTGCAGTTTCATATGATTAAGCAGCTTGCGAGCGGTAACTATCCAATTGATGTTCTACCTGTTGGCATCGAAGAGTTGCCAGCAAAACTGCAAGCATTTGATACTGTGTTTTCAATGGGGGTTTTTTATCACCGCAAATCTCCTATGGATCATTTGCGTGAATTGAAAGAAGCATTACGTCCCGGCGGCCAACTGGTATTGGAAACATTGGTTATTGAGGGTGCGCTTGGAGATGTACTAGTGCCTGAGGGTCGTTATGCCATGATGAACAACGTATGGTTTTTACCGAGCTGCGAAACTATGTTGAGCTGGTTACGCAAAATGGGATTTAACAATCCGCGAGTTGTAGATGTTTGCACCACATCCACCGAAGAGCAACGCTCGACCCATTGGATGAAATTTCATTCTCTCCCTGAATTTCTCCATCCAGAAAATTCAACACTTACTGCTGAGGGCCACCCTGCCCCAATTCGTGCTGTGTTTGTAGCTGAAGCGTAAACACAACTAACAAAATAACTAGCTGTAATTATCTAACCCGCAACAACAAACCCTGACATTGACCTTGTTGAGCAGCATTTTCCAGCTGCTTAAATTCTTTCTCAGTCAATTTGCCGGGGCTGGCAATAACAGTGTGGCTATTGCCCTCTGCCAAAGCTTGCCACGTAATACGCAAACGGCTTTCTTCATCGCTACAATGAACTAAACGCACGAAACTGGTATCCACACCAAAAGATTCCAAAAACTCGCGCGACATATGCTGCGGAGCAATCCATGTAACCCAGCGGTTAACACAGCTTTTTGTGAGGAACGCGATCATCGGCATAATAAGCGCAGCTTGCTCTGGCGATGAATTGGCTATAATTAATTCTGTAATCCCACTAACTTGCGTTGCGTGTTGATTACTTTGGTATTGCGTTTGAGCTTTACGAATTCTATTCACGACGAATCACTCCTACACTGAGACCTTCAACGGTAAAATCCTGATCAGTTAAATCCACTCGAATAACATCAAAATCCGGGTTCTCTGGACACAATTCAACTTGTGAACGATTGCCAATACGCTTGTAGCGTTTAACTGTAACTTCTTCACCAATTCGCGCCACCACAATTTGGCCACTGCGAACTTGATCGGTGCGATGCACGGCTAATAAATCACCATCTAAAATTCCGGCATCTTTCATACTCATGCCGTTAACACGTAATAAATAATCGGCTGACGGTGAGAAAAAACTGGGGGGAATATCGCAGTAATCTTCGATGTGTTCTTGCGCGAGGATTGGGTTCCCAGCAGCAACACGGCCAATAATCGGAATACCTTCGCTTACGGGTTCAGATATCAACCGAATGCCGCGCGATGCTCCAGGAACAATTTCAATCGCGCCTTTTTTCGCAAGGGCTTTGATATGTTCTTCAGCAGCGTTGGGAGATTTATAACCAAGGATTCGCGCTATTTCTGCACGTGTAGGCGGGTAGCCTGTTTCTTCGGCATAAGTTTTTATAAGCTGTAAAACTTGTTCCTGGCGCGACGTAAGATTGTACATTGAATAATCCCGTTTATCTGTTTGTTTATACAGTAATTGGGATTATATACAGTATTTGTTCGCTTGCAACAAGTTTTTTCTGAGCTCTCTTTGAAGGGTAAAAAAATAGCGATCAGCCGTCCAGCCCGCGCTTTATAGCATCTGAATTCGGACGAACTACAAAATAAAGAATAACGATTACGGTGAGGATTGCGCCAGCCACTTTAAATTCTTCAATTTTGGCGTAGGACAACATTAACGCGCAGACCAACGCGCCGAGCACGGGAATGACGTAGGGAATTTCAAATCGCCCTTCGGGTTCACCTTTGCGATGTTTAAGCACTACAAGCGCAACGTTTACCACCATAAAACAAAGTAGCAATAGCACGCTTGTCGCGCGCGCCAGTGAGGCGATATTTCCCGTCAACGCAAGCACCAACATAAATCCCAACACCGCCAGCGATGAAACATATGGCGTACGCCGACGATTTACGTTAGCGAGAACCTTAGGCATTAAGCCTTGGTTCGCCATGCCATAAATAAGACGCGAGCCCATAATAAAATTCAGCAGCGCGGTGTTTGCCACGGCAAACATCGCAATAAAAGCAAAGGCGATAGGTGGAAACCAGGGCGCTGCGCGTTTGACAACATCAACTAACGGCGCAGATGAAGCTGCGAGTTCTGCTGCGGGAATTACTGAAACTGCGACCAGAGAAATCGTAATGTAAATAATTGAAGCGATAAGCACTGAAAATAAAATTCCTTTAGGCATATTTGATTCAGGATTTTTCACTTCTTCACTTACGTTGATAATATCTTCGAATCCCACAAAGGAATAAAAAGTTAATACTGCACCCGAAAGAATTAAAGAAAATGTTAAATCACCTGCAGGATTTACAACGGTCACTGCACTCGTGTAATCAACTGTGCCCAAAAATTTCGCGCCTATTACGATAACAAGCAACAAGCCACCCAGCTCAATCCCGGTGCACAACATATTCATCCACATGGATTCACGAATGCCGCGAATCACAACGCCTGCTATTACAAGGCAAAATGCGATTACCACTAAATCTACCGGAACCGCTGAAACAAGCGATGTAAAGTAACCAGCGAATGCACGGCTGCCAGCGGCCATTGAGGTTACACCGGATGAAAGCGCCGCAAGGCCAATAACGTAAGCGAGAAAGTTACTTTTGAAGGCGTGATGAGTAAAGAAAGAAGCTCCGCCTGCGCGCGGATAACGTGAACCCAGTGATGCGTATGAAAGCCCGGTTAAACCGGCGGCGATCATACTGGCGAGAAACGCCATCCAAATCGCATTCCCCATTTCACCTGCGGCTTTGCCAATAAGCCCATAAATGCCCGCACCGAGAATGTCGCCAACCCCGTAAACAATTAATGCGAATAATCCGATATGGCGATTTAATTTTTGCGGTTGATCAGTCATGAGACGCGCCCATAAAAAACTGAAACGAAATAAGGAGATTCAGATATACCAATCATTTACCAAAAAGTAGTAAACGCCAAAAAAAATTTAAATCATCTGCATCTATATTAATGAGTCGAAAGTACCACGATGAGTGGCACTAAGGAAGCAGCAATGCCATAGCTGGCATCTTAGAAATCTAATCGTTGATATTATGGAGCGGAGTATCCAAACCAAATTCCGCATGAATTTGCGCGCACCAGCGATCCAAACGCTCAGCGGTAAGATGCTCTTGTTGGTCTTCATCCAACGCCAAACCCACAAATTTATTGGCGCCTGAGATTTCTGCTTTGGACGCATCAAACTCATAACCTTCCGTAGACCAGTAGCCGATAATTTTTGAGCAGGTTCGCGCGACAACTTCATGCAGCATGCCCATAGCATCGAGATAATAGTCGCCGTAACCGAACTGATCGCCAAGACCGAAGAGCGCAACAGTTTTCCCAGAGAAATCTACCTCGCTTACGTCATTCCAGAACTCTTCCCAATCGGATTGAATTTGGCCGAAATCCCACGTGGGAATTCCTAAAATAATCTTATCGTAGTTAATGAAATCTTGTTGCGTCACGTCTGCAACATCGAGCACATCCAACACATTTGCACCGAAACGTTTTTGAATTCTGTAAGCGATACGTTCGCTATTACCTTCATCACTTCCAAAAAATAGACCTATGCTCGCCACAATTACCTCAAACGAAATACCAAGAAGGCGCAATTTTCCCAACATCAGCTTTTATAAGCAAGGATCTGTACGAATAACAGTCACGTAAATACCGAGATATCTCACTCTACAAATTGTTGTGGAATAAATTTCACTGCGATGTTTGTTAAGAAGGGTTAAACAGCTACAATTTCAATGACACCAAATAGTTGCTATTGCACACTTGACGCATAAATTCTTCTAACAGTGATGAAAGCCCATGAATAAACTCTTGCTCATCGATGATGACAAAGAGCTGAGCCAATTACTCAGCGAATATTTAACAACTGAAGGCTTCGAACTTGCGGTAGCCTATGACGGCGAAGTTGGCGTTAAACTCGCTACTAGCGAGCAATTTGCAGCCATAGTGTTGGATGTAATGCTGCCAATTTATAACGGTTTTGAAGTGCTTAAAATTTTACGTAAAACCCACCAGACACCAGTGCTCATGCTCACCGCGAAAGGCGATACGGTTGACCGTGTAATTGGCCTTGAAATTGGTGCGGATGATTATTTGCCAAAGCCGTGCGACCCGCGCGAATTAGTTGCACGTATTCGCGCGATTTTGCGCCGTTCGCACAACAACGAACCAACGACTGCCAAACTCGAAAAAATTACTTCAGGCCCACTGGTTTTGCATTTGGGCAGCCGACATGTTACCTGGGCGAACACCGAAATTATTTTAACGGGCACAGAATTTAGCGTGTTGGAAATTTTAGTGCGACAAGCAGGCCAAGTGATTAGCAAAGATGATATGACTGAGCAGGCACTGAATCGTAAACTCACACCTTATGATCGCAGTATTGATGTTCACGTCAGCAATATTCGCAAAAAACTCACCGCTGCCGGTGCGAACAAAGAATTAATTATTAACGTACGTGGTGCGGGCTACATGCTCACCTTGCACGAAGAAAAATAATTCAGCATGACGCGGTTATATCTCAAAATATTTTTAACATTTTGGTTAATAACCGCCACTATCATCGTCGGAACCAATGTGGTTGTACATTGGTTTGACATGACTCCCGATGGCAATTTACAAAACGCCCATTTAAATCATGACGATGAGCCTGCGAAGCGTTTGCTGTTTCAAATGGCAGGCAGCATTATTAATCGTAACGCTGCAGACATCCGCAAAGATATCCGCGCTCTTCCCGCTTGGTCATCACCTTTTATTTTTGCGCTCGATAACGATAATCAAGATGTATTAAATCGCTTGTTACCGCCCGGCGTTTTGATGATGGCCGAGCAGCTCAACAGTAAACATCCCTACGAAAAAATTCAGGACCGCAACCGAAAATTATTTGGTCGCTATATCACCTTGAATGATGGCGACGTCATTAAATTAATTACTATATCTGATGGACTTGATGAAGGCCCAGACCGCGATATTATTTGGGAATTATTTATCAATAATATTTGGCCGTTATTATTGGTATCTATTTTAGTAAGCGGAAGCGCGTGCTTTTTATTAGCAAGACATTTCACTTCAAGTATTAAGCGATTACAGGAAACCATCCAACGCGTTTCTCGCGGTGACTTGAGTGCGCGCGTTAGCAAACATTTCACCGGCAGAAAAGATGAAATTGCATCGCTCGGTCACGACTTCGACCACATGACGGCGCGGCTTGAAAAAGCCATGCTCGAACAAAAGCGTCTAATTAAAGATGTTTCCCACGAATTGCGCACCCCACTTGCACGCTTGCAATTTGCATTAGCACTTGCACAGCAACGCAGTAAAGGCACAGTGGATAGTGAGCTGGATAAAATAAAACAAGCGGCGGATTATCTCGGCAACATTATTACCGAAATTCTTTCCTTGCCAGTGCATGATCAACAGGGCTGGCAGCTGGATGACACGCTGGATTTAGTCGCGTTGCTTAGTAACATTAATGAAAACTACGAACAAATGGCCAGTGAAAAATCTATTAAGATTAAATTTGCCAGTCATTTTGATGAGGCCTTGGTTGCCACTTACGGCAATATGTTGGTGGGTGTATTTGAAAATATTTTACGCAATGCCATTCACTACACACCACCATTTGGAACCATCGAACTTGCACTAACCCGTAAAGAAAACGAAAATATTTTTTCAATTAGTGTTGCCGACTCAGGTACTGGCGTTCCCGACGCAGCATTGAACGATATTTTCCAACCCTTCTTTCGTACCGACTCCGCCCGTGACCGCGAAAGTGGTGGTCACGGATTGGGTTTAGCTATAGCGCACCGTAGCGTTACCTTACATTACGGAAAAATCTGGGCTGAAAATAAACCGGAAGGCGGGTTAAAAATTACGGTGGAAATCCCCGCTTTACCGCCGCAAGATGAAGAGTGAAACTTTATCCGGCAACAATAATAAAATACAAATTACTGCAAACTCACCGAACGCTTCGCCAAATAACTCTCATAGTCAGGAATAGTTCGCGCACAAGTAGAATTAAAAAGTGGCGACGCAATTAAAAAGTCCGCTGAAATATAATTTGATGCAATCGGAATATTCCACACTGCGGCAATGCGCAATAAAGCTTTAACATCGGGATCATGGGGCATGGGTTCAAATGGGTCCCAAAAGAAAATCAGCACATCAACTTCACCCTGGCTGATAAGCGAACCCACTTGTTGGTCACCACCCAGCGGGCCGCTAATTAATTTATTGATAGCCAAACCCGTTTCTTTTTCGATAATCATACCGGTAGTGCCGGTTGCGTAGAGCTTATGCTTGCTAAGTTCTGTTTTGTGTTCAAGACACCAGGCAACTATGTCTTGTTTTTTATTATCGTGAGCAATAAGCGCGATATTTTTTTTCGCGCCGAGCGTAACTTGTTTAAAGTCCATCAGGATTGCCCTCTATCAGTAATAAAATAAGTTGATGCAATTTAATAAACAGCTAAAAATCAGCCATAAAAAAAGCCTTGGCAGAGTATAACCAAGGCTTTTCATTATTCACAGCGTTTAAAAAAAGGCGGAATGATTAAAATTAATTGCTCAATTCCAGCAACAATTTATTCAAACGTTGTACGTAAGCAGCAGGATCTTGCAGCTGCGCACCTTCAGCCAAATTAGCTTGATCAAACAGAATATGCGCTAAATCGCCAAAGCGACTTTCGCTTGTCTCCTGCTCCAATTTTTTCACTAAAGGATGATCAGGATTCAATTCCAAAATCGGTTTTGAGTCTGGAAGCTTTTGACCTGCTTGCTCCAATATACGACGCATTTGCGCGCCCATGTCGTGCTCGGCAACTACAACGCACGCTGGAGAATCAGTCAAACGATCCGTAATACGAACTTCAGCAACCTCTTCAGCCAAGGCAGCTTGTACACGTTCAAGCAATGGCTTCAGCTGTTCAGCAACTTTTTCTTTGGCTTGCTTTTCTTCTTCAGTATCAAGCTTGCCTAAATCCAATTCGCCTTTACCAACGTCTTGCAAAGATTTGCCGTCGAATTCGGACAGATGACTCATCAACCATTCGTCAACACGATCTGTTAACAACAGTACTTCAATGCCTTTTTTACGGAAGACTTCGAGGTGCGGGCTGTTTTTCGCCGTGTTGAAATTCTCAGCAGCGATGTAATAAATTTTTTCCTGGCCATCTTTAATACGCGACACATAATCTTCCAGCGACTGATTTTGTTCAGCGCTTTCTGTGTGCGTACTAGCAAAGCGTAAAAGCTTGGCGATTTTTTCACGGTTAGCGAAATCTTCTGCTGGGCCTTCTTTCAACACCTGACCGAATTCTTTCCAGAATTTGGCATAATTTTCTGGCTCGCTGCTTGCAAGTTTGGACAACATATCCAACACGCGTTTAGTTAAAGCACCGCGCATAGTGTCGATGTTAGGATCTTTCTGTAAAATTTCGCGAGACACGTTGAGCGACAAATCATTTGAGTCGACAACGCCTTTGATGAAACGCAAATACAGCGGCAAAAATTGTTCAGCGTCATCCATAATAAAGGTACGTTGAACATATAATTTCAAACCACGTGATGCATCGCGATTGTACAAATCGAAAGGCGCGCGTGCTGGCAAATACAACAAGCTGGTGTAATCCAAATTACCTTCAACCCGATTATGGCTCCAGGTTAATGGCTCCGCGTAATCGTGGCTTACGTGCTTATAAAACTCTTTGTATTCTTCTTCGCTAACTTCACTGCGTGAACGTGTCCAGAGTGCAGTTGCGGTGTTGATAACTTCATCTTCAGATGCTTCAGCAGCATCGCCATCAACTGGAACTTGTTTTTGCATAACCACAGGAATTGCAATGTGATCAGAATATTTTTTGATGATATTGCGCAAGCGCCAGTTGTCAGCAAACTCTAATGCATCTTCTTTTAGGTGCAATTCAACCGTCATACCACGATCAGTTTTTTCAACAGTTTCCACACTAAAGTCTGCATCGCCCGAACACTCCCAACGCACAGCTTCATTCACAGGTGCACCAGCGCGACGAGTGGTCACCACTACGCGGTCAGCAACGATAAACGCAGAATAAAAGCCAACACCAAATTGACCAATCAATTGCGCATCTTTTTTCTGGTCGCCGCTTAGTTTTTGCATAAAACTTGCGGTGCCAGATTTGGCGATAGTCCCTAAATTCTCAATCACTTCATCGCGCGACATACCAATACCGTTATCGCTGATGGTGATAGTTTTTGCGTCTTTATCAAAACTTACGCGAATTTTTAACTCGGTATCACCTTCGTATAAATCGCCGTTTGATACAGCCTCGAAACGCAATTTATCGGCAGCATCTGACGCGTTCGACACCAATTCCCGCAAAAATATTTCGCGATTGGAATAAAGCGAGTGAATCATCAAATGTAATAGCTGCTTGGCTTCGGTTTGAAAACCGCGCGTTTCTTTACGAGCATCAATGGTCATAGTGGGACTCCTACAGGATCAAAAAATACGAAAACAACTTAAAAATGGCGGATCTGCACCGAGGCACAAACCCGTAAACTTAAAATCGGGTACAAGCAAAATGGGGCAGAAGACAGATAAATCAAGGGCGCATGAATAAAAACTACGATGTGGTGGGCTACGCTCGTTAGCGTACAGATAAGTGCATCGGCATGGGCTACAAGCTAGAAGTTATGCCTAACCGAGTAGATTAGCTATGACGACTACACAAGAACCCTCCGAAAGCCAAAAACGCATCACCCACCCGCTCTACAATCTCTTACCCACTAATATTTCCGGCTTCGACAAGCTGGCCACGCTCGCGTTGGATATGCGCTGGTCCTGGAATCACGCCAGCGATTGCCTGTGGCGCAAGTTGGATGAGGAGCTTTGGGAGATTACCCATAATCCCTGGGTGGTTTTGCAAACCGTCGCCGTTGAGAGGATTGAAACGGTACTGGCAGACCCGGTTTATCGCCAACAAGTCGATGATTTATTGGCGACTCAGAAACAAGCGTCAAGTTCGCCCGCATGGTTTCAGCAACAGCATTCGTCCAGCCCTCTTAAATGCGTAGCCTACTTCAGCATGGAGTTTATGCTGAGCGATGCTTTACCGATTTACTCCGGTGGATTGGGAAATGTGGCGGGCGACCAACTTAAAACCGCGAGCGATTTAGGCGTACCCGTAGTCGGCGTGGGTTTACTTTATCAGCAAGGCTACTTCCGTCAGGTGATTGATAAAGATGGTTCGCAACAGGCGCTCTACCCCTACAACGACCCCGGCCAACTGCCAATCACGCCTTTGCGCACGGCGAATGGTGATTTGCTGCGCATGAAAGTGACTTTATCCGGCTACCCGGTTTGGCTTCGCTGCTGGCAAGTACAAGTGGGCCGCGTGAAGTTGTATTTATTGGATACCAATGATTCCGCCAATATTCCTGCGCATCGCGGCATCACCAGCGAGCTTTACGGTGGCGGCCCGGAATTGCGACTACAACAGGAATTACTACTTGGCATGGGCGGCTGGCGGCTACTTGAAGCGCTGGATATTCACCCGGAAGTTTGCCACTTAAACGAAGGCCACGCTGCCTTTCTAGTATTGGAACGCGCGCGTAATTTTATGCTGCAGAATGATAAACCGTTTGATGTAGCACTTACTGCCACGCGCGCGGGCAATGTGTTTACAACTCATACGGCTGTAAGTGCGGGCTTTGATCGCTTCTCGCCTGCGCTGATCGAACAATATCTCAGCGTGTACGTCACCAAATTAGGAATCAGCTTGCAGGATTTATTGGCGCTCGGCAGGCAAAATCCGCAAGATCAAAACGAAGACTTTAATATGGCCTACCTCGCCATTCGCGGTAGCAGCAACGTTAACGGTGTAAGCCAGCTACACGCGAAAGTCAGCCGCCATTTGTTCGAGCCGCTGTTTTCGCGTTGGCCGCACGCGGAAATACCAATTAGCCACATCACCAATGGTGTTCATATGCCGACGTGGGATTCGGCAGCGGCCGACGACTTGTGGACTGAAGCCTGCGGCAAAGAGCGTTGGCTAAATGCGATTAATTCAAATGAGGCAAATATTCGTAAAGTAAGCGATGAAAAACTTTGGCAATTCCGTAACACCAATCGCCAATTGCTCGTTAACTTCGCAGGAACTCGCCTGACCCGTCAACTCACTGGCTCAGGATTAAAGCCGGAAGAGCTCGCCGAAATTCCCAATATCCTAAATCCCAATATTTTAACCTTGGGGTTTGCACGGCGATTCGCCACTTACAAACGAACCAATTTACTGCTGCAAGATCCCGAGCGTTTGCTGAGAATACTCACTAACGCTGAGCGGCCCGTGCAACTTATAATCGCTGGCAAAGCGCACCCGAAAGATTTGGAAGGCCAGGCGTTAATTCATCAATGGATTCAATTTATTCGGCAACCCGCAGCTCGTAAACATATCGTTTTTTTAAGCGATTACGATATGTGGTTAAGCGAACAACTTGTGCAAGGTGTGGACGTATGGATTAACACCCCGCGCCGCCCATGGGAGGCAAGCGGCACTAGTGGAATGAAAGTATTAGTAAATGGTGGGCTCAATCTTTCCGAGTTGGATGGCTGGTGGGTGGAAGCTTATTCGCCAGAGCTAGGCTGGGCACTTGGTGATGGCGAGGAACATGGCGACGACCCCGCGTGGGACGCCACCGAAGCTACCGCGCTTTACGAAATTCTTGAGCAAGAAGTTATCCCCGAATTTTACCAACGCGACGCACAAAATATTCCGCGCAATTGGCTAAATAGAATTCGCGAAAGCATGGCGCAATTAACACCGCGTTTTTCAGCAAATCGCACCGTGAGCGAATATACCGAACAACTCTATTTACCGGCGGCAACGGAATTTTTAAACCGCACCGCAAACAAGGGAGAAAAAGCACAGCACATTCTTGAATGGGAAAAAAATCTAAATGAACATTGGAGCTCATTAGGTTTTGGAGAAATAAAAATCGATACTAATAATAATCAGCATAATTTTACTGCTGAAGTTTATTTGCATGGATTAGATCCGCATTCAATAAAAGTAGAGCTTTATGCAGAAGGTGAAAATGATTCCGCACCAGTTCGCCACATTATTGAAAATGTAGAATCTCTACAGGATTCAAATGCGCCCAGTATTTACCGCACCAGCATAGAAGCGAATCGCCCTGCTTCAGATTTTACGTTTAGAATTATTCCCTCTTTTGACGGGGTTTCAATTCCACAAGAAGTGCAACATATTTTATGGCGCGGATAATCTTTCTAAAAATCATTTAAAGAAATCTACACCGACATAAAACGAATTAATATTTAACAGGATTATGTTATGGAATTTAAAGACTATTACGCAGCGCTCGGGGTAGCACCTGACGCCGATGATAAAACCATTAAAAAAGCATTTCGTAAATTAGCGCATCAGTATCATCCGGACATGAATAAAGACGCTGGCGCTGAAGATAAATTCAAAGAAGTTGCAGAAGCGTATGAAGTGTTACACAACACTGAAAAACGTGCGGAATACGACGAATTGCGCACAATGCGCAGCAGACGCCAGCAATCAGGTTCACATCAACAAACCAGTGGATTTAATACCGGAGGCGGCCAAGAAAATTATCAGGAAAGCGACATAGATTTCGCGGATTTTTTTAATTCAATGTTTGGCGGCGCCCGTGGGCGGCAAACTAATCAAGGCGGCTTCCATAACAGCAACCATGCGAAAGGCCGCGATTTGGAAATTGAGTGGCCTATTAATTTGGAAGATACCTTAGCCGATACTAGCAAACGCATCGAATATGCAATACCGGATTACGATAATTACGGTCAGCCACACGACGTAAAGAAATCGCTCAACATAAAAATCCCAGCAGGCACTCGCGATGGCGAACGCATTCGTATTAAAGGCCAAGGTGCACCCGGAATCGGTAATGCGCCTAGCGGAGATTTGTATTTACATATACGTTTAATTCCACACCCGCTGTTTGATATTGAAGGCCACAATCTAATAATTGCCGTGCCGCTTGCGCCTTGGGAGGCGATCTTAGGTACAAAGGTTACGCTACCGACGCTCACTGGAAAAATTAATTTAACCATTCCGCCAAATAGCCAAGCTGGCCAGCGCCTGCGAATCAAAGGTAAAGGTTTAATTGGCAAATTGGAGCAAGGTGATTTAATTGCGGCTATAAAAATAGTCACTCCAAAAACTGCCACTGAAGACGAGAAAAAATTGTGGACACAGCTCGCTGAAAAAACAAACTTCAACCCACGCACTGAGTGGAGCAATTAATTATGAGCGAATCATCTGAAATACAAGTCAGCAGCTTTCATATTAGTTTTGATGAACTCTGTATATCCGCCAACATTACTTCTGACTATATTCTGGAGCTGGTGGATTACAACATTATAGAACCTGTGCTCGGCAGCGAACCGCAAGAATGGCAATTTAATATTTCAGCGGTGACAGTGGTAAACAAAGCCGCACGTTTACATCGCGATTTGGATATTAACTGGGCCGACATTGGCCTCGTGTTAAATTTGTTGGAAGAAATTGAAACACTGCGAAATGAAAATAGCAGCTTAAAGCAACAGTTAAATCGTTTTTTAAGTTAACGAAAATGAATGAGGCTTTTCGCGTTTAATTACTTTTTCAAAACAAAAACCCGCCTTGTTAATTCAAGGTGGTTTTTGTTTATAGCGGAAAATTTCCCGTTGCGAATACTCTAAGTTTTGTTGAGCGCGTTATTGAGTATTTTGATAACGGCTTACAGGCCGACTCAAACCAAGATTTTCACGCAGCGTTTTACCTTCATAAGCCGTTCTAAATAAACCACGTGATTGCAGTTCCGGCACAACTAAATCCGCAAAATCTGTTAGGCCGCTTGGCAAGCTTGGTGACAATAAATTAAAGCCATCAGCAGCTTCTTGCTCGAACCATTCTTGCATTACATCCGCAACGGTTTTTGCAGTACCAATCACCACGTTGTGACCGCGGCCACCGGCAATTTTGGTATAGAGCTGGCGAATGGTGAGATTGCCATCCTTCGCTAAACCAGTGAGCAATGCCTGACGGCTGCGCTGACCAGTTTCAGTTAAAGGCAATTCAGGTAATGGTTCATCAACCGGATAACCACTGAGATCAAAATTGCCAATCATGCGCGATAACAAGGCCAAGCCTGCTGCAGGGTCGATTAACTGTTGCAACTGCTAAAATTTTTCCTGCGCTTCGCTTTCGGTTTTACCAACGACCACATAAATACCCGGCATGATTTTTACCGAATCCGGGTCGCGGCCATGCTGTGCTGCGCGGGTTTTAATATCGCGATAAAAATCTTGTGCGGGTTTTAATGCGGGGTGCGCAGTGAAAACCACATCCGCCGTTTTAGCGGCGAGACTGCGTCCAGCTTCTGATGAACCCGCTTGCACAACCACAGGCCGACCTTGAATTGGACGCGCTACATTGAGTGGGCCGCTAACAGAAAAGTGTTTGCCTTTGTGATTTAGTACATGCAATTTTTTTCTGGATCAAAATATTGCCCACTCGCTTTATTGCGCACGAAAGCATCATCGTCCCAACTGTCCCACAGGCCGGTCACGACCTAGTAAAATTCATTGGCTCGTTCGTAACGTTCAGCGTGATTAAAATGTTCTTCGCGGCCAAAGTTGGTCGCTTCGGCTGCAGCATCGGAAGTCACCAAATTCCAACCAGCGCGGCCACCGCTTAAATAATCCAGCGACGCGAATTTGCGGGCGATGTGGTAAGGCTCGTTAAAACTCGTGGTTTGCAAAATCTAAAAGACTTTCAGCTTGAATGCGTAATCATCGAAAGAAAGTACCTAGCCCAGCTAATGGTCGCCTCCGACCTCCCAGACCATTAATAGAAATTATTTATGGGATCTCGCTAAACCTCAAAAAAGCATCGTGTTAATTTGCGCCTTCTTCGGCACAACACATAACAACGAGACCTACCCATGACAAAAATAAAACAAAGCTTTTCCTACCTCGCGATTACCGGCGGCCTTATCGCCCTTATGTATTGGATCATTTTGTTAGGGGCAAAACTTGATCAGAAAACAGTAGCTAGCACTGCAGACGCAAATGCTGTTAGTAGCCAGTGGAATAATTTTCTGCACGGCCTGGCCAATAATCTTCATCAGCCTCTCGCTGTTTTGCTAGCGCAAATCGCCACCATTATTTTTGTAGCGCGCGTATTTGGCTGGATTTGTACCAAAATAAAACAACCCGTCGTAGTCGGCGAAATGATTGCAGGCATACTGCTCGGCCCATCATTCGTTGGAATGCATTTTCCAGAATTTTCCGCCAACCTATTTCCCAAAGCATCACTTGGAAATTTACAGTTTGTTAGCCAGGTTGGGCTGATTCTGTTTATGTACATTGTGGGAATGGAAATCAGTTTAAAAACCCTGAAAGACAAAGCCTACGACGCAGTCATTATTAGTCACGCCAGCATTTTTATTCCCTTCACACTCGGCGTTGGCTTGTCATATTTCTTGTACGCGCAATTCGCTCCAGCTAACGTTTCATTTTCGGTATTTGCTTTATTCAGCGGCGTAGCAATGAGCATTACTGCGTTTCCAGTGTTAGCGCGAATTGTGCAGGAGCGCGGTATCAACAAAACCAAACTCGGCACCATTTCACTCACTTGCGCAGCAGCAGATGACGTTACCGCCTGGTGTATTCTCGCCGCGTTAATTGCTTTCGTAAAGGCTGGAACTTTTATCAACGGTTTGTTTACTGTTGCTATGGCAATCGTCTACGTAGCTGTAATGATTAAACTCGTGCGTCCATTTTTACAGCGCCTCAGCGAAAAACATTCCAGCGCAGAAAGCGTTACCCGCCCTATAATTGCCATCTTCTTTTTGGTTCTCGTTTTATCGGCCTACACAGCAGAAATTATCGGTATACACGCATTGTTTGGAGCATTTATGGCGGGCGCCATCATGCCCGAAGCAGAAAGTTTCAGAAAAATATTTATCGATAAAGTACAAGATGTTGCACTCGTATTATTGTTGCCCCTGTTCTTCGTATTCACCGGTTTACGCACTCAAATCGGTTTGTTGAACGACCCTTACATGTGGCAAATAACAGCACTGATTATTTTTGTTGCAGTATTGGGAAAATTCGCAGGCAGCGCATTGGCCGCTAAATATGTTGGGCAAAGTTGGAAAGACAGTTTATCCATTGGTGCGTTGATGAATACACGCGGATTGATGGAATTAGTCGTGTTAAATATTGGTTACGACCTGGGCGTACTCTCCGCAGAAATTTTCGCCATGATGGTAATAATGGCAATCGTCACAACTTGTATGACTGGCCCAGCGTTGGATCTGATCAACAAAGCGTTTAAAAATAAAGCTCAGGAAAAATCTGTAGTTGCACAATATTCATAGTGAATTTAAAAAGTTTTAAAATTAAATTCGCGAGCCAAGGAAGGCTCTTTATTATCGAGCTGCAATATCTATTACGACATCAGTAATTGACCAAATATCAATCACATCAACTGAAAAAACCAAAAACCCCGCCTTGCTTTTCAAGATGGGGTTCTCGGTGATTTCGATGAAACAAATTTGCATTTAGTATTTTGTTTATCCATTGTCGGGAATAACTGGCTCGACAAGCTTTGCAAGCTGCTCAAGTGATTCTTGCCATCCCAAATAACACATTTCAGTTGGAATTACTGAAGGGATACTTTCCTGAACAATACTGATATCAGTTCCGCACAAAACGGTTTTGAGAGTGATAGAAACTGTCATTTCACCAGGAAGGTTTTCATCATCAAAACGATCTTTATGTTGAATATATTGATTCGGCACTAGCTCCGTAAATTTCACGCTAAACGAATGAGCGCTGCCTGTACCGAAGTTGGTGAAAGACATTTTATAACCACCGCCAACGCGAGCATCCAAGGTGTGGATTAATCCAGTGAATCCGTAAGGTGGCAGCCAACGCTCTAACGCGCTTTTATCGATAAATGCTTTATAAACTCGCTCGGCGGGAGCGCGCAGAACTCGGTGTAACCGAACAGTATTTGCTTCATTTGACATAACAACTTCTCCTATATAAATAGCTGAGCTAATTCTCTTGCCGCTGAATAGTCGAACCGTAAATTGCTAAATCGACATCTTTATAAAATATTTTCCTGCCGAAATATTACCTAAGTTTTCACACTTCTTGCGGCGACTCTTTTACCGTAATTCCTTTCAAAATGATGTCGGCATGTTGTGCCGCCAACTTCTCAAGATTTGGTGCGTAAGGGCTCTGACTCCCAAAGACTTCGTGAAAAAGTAAAGCCATTATCATCGGGCCCATAATCGATATAGCTAAAAGATTCGGATCACCAACGCTTACTTCCTCGCGAGCTTGCGCTGCTTTAATAAGGTCACTTAATTTTCCTAGCATGCGCGCAATGACTTCATCATGCCAAATTCGAGCGAGATTTGGGAAGGCTCGACTTTCGGATAAAACCATACGAAGTATTGCAGGAAAACGGCTGTCGCCCATTCGGCCCGCCGCGCGATTTAGTAGCATTGGAATCAGCTCAGATAAGCTGCCATCGAACACAACTGCTGCTTGCTCAATTGCACTCAGGTTGGCTGTCAATGCATGCTTCACTACCGCATGAAACAATTGTTCTTTCGTTTCAAAGTAGCGAAACAAAGTTCCTTTAGCAACGCCAGCACGTTTAGCGACATCGGTAAGTTTAGTTGCCGCAAAACCCTTTTCGACGAACTCGTCCATTGCGGCACTAATGATCTCTGCCGGACGCTCTTGTTTGCGCCGGCTCCATTTAAGTTTAATTTCCGTCATATCGATTTTTATTACAGAGTTTTATTCAAATTAAAATTTCTGGAACTGAAATACCGATCCAATGTTTCTGTTGAAGCAGCATCATCAACTAAAGCGACGTAAGTGTCTGGCCTTAACAAATAGACAGCATTTTGAGCCAAGCCTGCGTTGTGGTGCGATTCAGTCCACTCGAATACATATAGCGGCATGTCGTGCTGCGCGCACCAAGACTTGATATCTGGACTGACTGCGCCATACACATGTATTTGCCATTCAATAGGTGATAGCGAAGCGTAGTTATCGGAAGACTCAGTGCGCACCCAGGGTAGTCGATCTCCTCCCCTCGTTGAAGCCGCCTCGCCTTCACTTAGAGGGCTGCCGTGATAATCAATAGTTGTTTGAGAGATGAGTCGAAACATGAACTCGCGAACGCTATCAATTCTGTAAGCGATACTCACAAACGTCGGCGCAATTCGGGTCTTCACAAAATCGGCGAAATTGCCTTCGGTAGTTACGAATGTGAAAAGCCTGTCAGTGGTAGCCACTAATTTGCGGGCAAACGCCTGACGCTCTAACGCATAGGAATCTAACAAGCCATCAGAAGCCTGCCCTCTTAAAACCGCTGTCAGTTTCCATGCGAGATTAATAGCGTCGTTGATGCCAGTGTTCATGCCTTGGCCACCCACTGGACTGTGCACGTGCGCGGCGTCACCCAGTAAAAAGGCGCGCCCACTGCGGAAGTCGGCAGCTACACGATGATGCACTCGGTAAGTCGAGAACCAATTTACTTTCGCGATCTGAATTCCCAAGCCAAGAATCGCGTCATGTTTTACATCATCAAATGTCAGTGCCTCAACACGTTCCGCACGCTCGTCTTTCACTGTGCCTATCAAGCGGTATAAGTTTCCCTCGCCGTAAGACATCAAAAGTATGAAGTCTTCTTTGTCGAGGACAATGTGAACCTCTCCAGCTGGTTCAAGCCCAGTGACCTCTACGTCAGCGACGTAAAAAATCTGTTTATAGGTTCCTCCGTCAAACTCGGTGCCAAGCTGATGTCGGATCGGAGAACGAGCACCGTCGCAGCCAGCCAGATAACGCGCCTCACATACTTGCTCGGTATCGTCGGGCATGCGCAGGCGCGCGACGACCAAGTCACCCCTATCTTCAAAACTGAGGAATTCGGTTTCTCTTTCAACCGTTACCCCGAGCGAACGTAGGTGTTCCTCTAGCAACCGTTCATGTTTATCTTGGGGATAGACAAGAACAAATGGATAAGGCGTGATGTTCGAGCCGGCGTCACCAAAGGAAATATGCGCCTTGCGCTTACCACGTGCCCACATATTCACAGCTGGATTTTTATGACCCGCCGAAATAACTGCTTCGGCCAAATCAAGCTGGCGATAAAGTTCTAGCGTGCGTGCCTGAACCGCCATCGCCCTGGACGTTTCGCCCGGGCCAGTACTCTTATCAATAATCCGAATGTTAATTCCCTGCTTAGTTAGCCACAACGCCAGTGTCAGCCCAGTTGGACCGGCCCCCACAATAAGTACGTCCAGCATCGCAACCTCCTATTAAATAAATGACCTGCGGGTCATTTTAGGCTCAAATTTAAAGGTTGGTCAATTTTCTTCAGTTGAGACGGAATAACTGCGGCTGCTTGCATTCAACTAGGTATGGGTATTTAAACTGGCTAATCGAAGTGAATTGAAAGAAATGGTTGCTTTAATCGGGAAAGATATGCTTCAAGTTGGAATGATTTTATATGCACTAAATCATCAATTTTTATCAAAATAATCAAACACAATTATCGATTAAATGTTTGCGTCAATTAACGAAGCATATTTTATTTTCTATTATTGCAGGTATTGCGGGCTTGATAAAAGTAAGTTCCCGAGCCATCCGTGAAAACCTCAAATGTTCAATAAAAAAAATAATTACAGAATGGAGTTTGAGTTGATAAATCTCTAACTTAAAATTTTCCACGAATTAGTTTTTGGAAAACTACGATTTTCTTGAAATTTTCCATCGTGACTATAAATCTTAAGTAGACATGATTTATCTTTCAAAAAAACATTTGCTTTGTAGATTACTTCTTTTTTCTGTTTTGCGGAAACAATTACAAGGTCACTGCTATCCTTCGTAAGTTGCCAACAATTTTTATACTTGGTAATGAGATATATGTCCATACTGTACTCCATAGGCATCAAATCATGGATGAACGGTATCAATTCATAATATCGCGCAGTACTTGGGGTATTCCCCAATGATTGGTCAGCAACCAACTTTAAATCTAGCTAGAAATATTGATTCAGTGTTTTTCGACTAAATCTTCAAGCGCAACGCCTGGATCTTCTTCGCCGCAAACGGACAGATCATCTGGGCCAGCTGCTTCAGCTTCTTTGCGGGTTAACACTGCGTCCTTTTCATGGAGTTTTATCAGCACGTTAGACTCAAGATTGCTACTCATTTTTGTCTCCAAGCCACTTTAGTGAATATATTAGTTGATATGAGATTAACTAAAAAATTAACTGACGTCAGTGTGTCACCGTACTCTTAAAATAAAGTAATTTTTTAAAAAAAAAGTGTTATCAAAAAGGAGTTTGCAAACAAGATCTTTAAAAATAAAGTTAAAGAAAGCCTGCGATTACTCATTACCCTCAATGAGTTGAAAACGCTGCAAGAATTCAACGTTAAGAGAATTTTTAAATTGGTTTCTGTAACTAAGGAGGAATCCGCAATCAAGTCACGGCTATAAACATTGCGAAACTTGTAATTGAAGGCGCAATCGCATCTATAAGCCAGTCTTAACACCGCCTCCCCGAACCCGGAACTTTAGCCAATATTTTTCTGAATTGCAGAAACGAAAAACCCCGCCTTGCGTTACAAGGCGGGGTTTGGGTGATGCCGAAACATCAACTTTGCATTTGGTACAACTAAATTTGGTACCAGTGGTCGGACTCGAACCGACACGCTTTTAAGGGCGCGGGATTTTGAATCCCGTGTGTCTACCAATTTCACCACACTGGCAAAGTGGGGCGCATTATATCAACGAGTTTTGTGGCGTCAACGAGAATTTTTGGTTTTATAGCGCTATTTTTAAAGACTGGCTGAAAAGACTACAGAGGGCTGGCTTATCGATCAACATGAGCAAGTAGCAGCCTGCCCGTAGGATTAATCAAAATACATATCCTTAGGTACTTTGATATTGTTGGGGTACTTCGGCTTTTGGCCACGGCCTTTACGGTAGCTTTTCAGCTGGAATACATAGGCGAGCACCTGAGCGACCGCCAAATAGAGGCCAGATGGAATTTCATTGTCAAGCTCAGTGGTATGGAAAATCGCGCGCGCTAAAACTGGGGATTCGATAATTTCAATATTATGGGCTTTTGCGATTTCACGGATTTTCAATGCGATATTGTCGCCGCCTTTTGCCAATAAAATTGGTGTCGACATAGCTTCTGGGTTGTATTTTAACGCGACCGCATAGTGCGTTGGGTTGGTGATAATAACATCGGCAGTGGGAACGTTGGACATCATTCGGCGTTGCGCCATTTCGCGTTGCAATTGGCGAATGCGCCCTTTTACTTCCGGTTTTCCGTCTGTGTCTTTCGATTCGTCTTTTAATTCCTGCTTGGACATTTTTAATTTTTTATTGTATTCGTAAATCTGCAAGGGAACGTCAAATGCGGCGATGATTAGTGTGCAGGCTGACAAGGCAATGGCGGCGTAAGCGCTAATTTTTACCGAGTGAATGATAGCGAGATTAATATCCTCATCACTCATGCGAAACATAGGTTGTGAATAGTGTTTCAGCAACATAACAGTTGCGCCAATAATAATCGTTACCTTTGCTGTCGCCTTGAGCAATTCGATGAGAGATTTCATCGAAAACATTCTTTTTAAACCTGCCATTGGGTCCATGCGACTCATCTTCGGCATTAAGGCATCTGCACTAAATAACCAACCACCCAATGCTACCGGGCCAATCACCGAGGCAGCTAACATGAGCGCCATAAACGGCATCATGCTCACGAGCCCCATGTAAAACGTTGATACAAAATGACCAATCATGGCATTGGGGTCAAAAATAGTTTCGCGAGACAATATAAAATTTTCGCGCGTCATTTCGACATATTTTTCGCCCATAAAATCCGAAAAATATAACAGACCAATTGAGCCTACCAGTAATACAACTGAGGTTGTTAGGTCACGAGAACGAGGTACTTGCCCTTCTTCACGTGCCTTCTCAATCTTTCGTCCACTGGCCTCTTCCGTCTTTTCCTGGCTGTCGTCATCTGCCATCTATGGCGACCCCACTAAAGTGTTTGCCACGCTCAAACCTTCTTCGATGATTTGATTGAATAATGGCAAAAAGTTGGAAAGCGAATACCACATCAAAATAAAACCAAACATTAATGTGATGGGAAAACCGACGTTTAAAATATTGAGTTGAGGCGCTGAGCGGCCCATAACACCAAAAGAAATATTCACGATCATCATTGAGGTAAACAACGGCAAACTAATTAATAAACCTGCAGCGAACATCCACGAAAACATATGAACGATTAAAACATAATCATCGTTTGATAGACCTGGCCCACCTACAGGAAAAGTCGTAAAACTATTTACCAACATATTAATAACGGCGAGATGACCGTTAATCGCGAGGAATAATAAAGTCGCTAACAACAAATAAAATTGCGATAGAACCGTAACACTAACGCCGCTTGAAGGATCGTTTTGCGCCGCAAAACCCAAACCTAGTTTCAACGCAATTAATTGCCCCGCCAATACGAAAACATGCATAACGATTTGCAAAGCAAAACCCAAGGCAAGGCCGATAATAATTTCCTTGGTCATCATCAACATGCCTTCTACAGACATAAACGAAACTGTGGGTGCATTAGGTAAAAGCGGGACGACGAGTAAGGCGGTGAATAAAGAAAGCATAATACGAATGCGAGCTGGCACAGTTCGCGCGCCTATAACCGGCACCGCAAAATAAAAAGCACTGATGCGCATTAGCGGCCATAAATACTGACCAATAAATTGATTAATTTGCGCTTCGTTGACAACTAATTCTTGCATGCATTAATTACCGTGACGCTACCCAATTAATGTCGGTATGCTGGTAAATAACCGCGTAAATAAATCAGTAAACTTGGTGATAATCCACGGTCCAGCCATACCTATAGTGGCAATGGTCATTACAAAACGAGGTAAAAAACTCAAGGTTTGTTCGTTAATTTGCGTTGCCGCTTGAAACATACTAACGATTAAACCCACCGCCAAACTTGGGCCAACAATTACCAGCACCATCAATACCGTGAGATAAAGTGCTTCGGAAAAAATATCCATGACAACTTCGGGTGTCATAATTTACTCCTCAATTAAGTTGCGGTTAAACACCGTAGTTTTTCATTAAACACCGTAGCTCGCCGCGAGTGTACCTACAATCATTGCCCAGCCATCTACCAATACAAACAACATGATTTTAAATGGCAATGAAATAATGAGCGGCGACAACATCATCATACCCATAGCCATAAGCACGCTGGATACCACTATATCGATCACCAAAAAAGGAATGAAAATAATAAAACCAATTTGGAACGCCGTTTTTAATTCGCTGATGATAAATGCAGGAATTAAAATATTAAACGGCGTGTCTTGCGGTGTCGCGATGGGTGTATGCTTGGCAATACCTACAAACAAATTAATATCACTTTCACGGGTTTGCGCGAGCATAAAACCGTGAAATGGCGCTGCTACACGTTCAATAGCTACGTTCGCCGTTATTTGTTGATTGATGTAAGGCTGCAATCCATCGCGGTTAGCTTTATCGAATACTGGCTGCATAATAAAAAATGTTAAAAATAACGCGAGACCAATTAAAATCTGGTTAGACGGCGATTGCTGCAAACCCAAAGCCTGACGCAAAATCGAAAACACAATAATAATGCGGGTGAATGATGTAACCATCATCAACAATGCTGGCAAAAAAGTCAGCATTGTCATAATGCCGAGAATTTGCAGGGTTACCGTATATTCCTGCGTGCCGTCTTTGTTCGTTTTTACTGTGAGCGCTGGCAAACCAGGAATTGCAGGTAACGAACCACCCACATTAACGAGCGATGACGTTGGCGCATTAGGTTGAGTTGGCGCGGTGGCTTGCGCTGAGGAATTTACGCTAATAAGCATTAGCGCCATAACTAGCAAATACTTTGTAACGCGAAATAATTCTCGTAAGTTTACCGTCGACATAATAATTCCTTACGAATTTGATTTTTTATGCGAGTCATCGTCTGGCGATGTAAAATTTTTCTGCTGCAGAATTGCCATTAGTTTCTGGCTGAATTCCGATGCTGCTGGTTGAGTTTTTTCAGATTGACTTTTTTCCGCGTTAACGACGGGCTCGTCAAATACATGCAAGGTATTAATTTGCGTTGCAGTAACACCAATTAATAATTGTTTTCCACCCACATCCACCAACATTAAACGTTCACGCGTACCTAACGGCATTGCGGACACAATCTTCATGGTAGGGTTGTGCATAAACCCACCCTGCGTAAAACGTTTTACAAACCAAGAGAGCCCGTAGATAAGCACCAAAATCAACGCCAACCCACCAATTAAATTAGCGAGCTGAGAGGAACTGTTAATTTTTTGCTGAGAGCCAATAGGTTTTGGGGCAGTAACAGGAGAATTTTGAACGGGAATTGTTATTATAGCTGCCGATGTTTCTACCGAATTAGTAGATGGTGTTTCGGCAGTGGCATTAGTAGCTGCAACGGTAGGAGATTGTGTTGCGGTCGAGGCATCATTTGCAAACGCAGAAATTGAAACACAAAATAACAATATACCTAAAGCATAACCACGCCCGGCGATAGCTTTTTTATGTGAGCCGGTGAAATTTTGCATATGACCACCTTTTAAGGTCGATATTCTCAAAAGCTTTATTCACGATGAAAAAAATCTTGAAATGTCCGCGTAATTAAATCATTACCCGCAAAACTTACAGAGAATATCGGTAAACTTATTTAAACAAACGAATAATTAGCGCAGCTTTTTAATACGCTCAGCCGGGCTGATTACATCAGTCATGCGAATACCAAATTTTTCGTTCACAACGACAACTTCGCCATGCGCAATGAGTGTACCGTTTACCAATACATCCAATGGTTCACCGGCCAAACGATCTAATTCAATGACCGAACCCTGGTTCAGTTGCAATAAATTTCTAATCGTAATTGACGTGCGCCCTACTTCCATGGAAATAGTAACGGGAATGTCTAAAATAACTTCCAGCTCTGGATTTGTAGTTACTTTATTATGATCGCTATGTAATTCTTCAAAGGCAATGGGATTGGCAAGAGTTTCGTCCGCATCCGCCTGTTCCGCCATGGCCGCAGCCCAATCGTCAGCCATATCATCATCGTTTGCCATTATTAACTCCTGGTGTACCTGTTATATTTTGCGCGCTAGAGCGATCAAAAAATTCTTTAATTTTTAATGCAAGATTCCCACGATGTTGCCCCAACTGCGTTCTAAACATTGGAACGCCGTTAGCGGTTAACACATGGAAGTCCGGGAATTCAATGGGAATAACATCTCCCTCTTTTAAATCTACAATATCGCGTAATGTAATATCACGACGAACGACATCGCACTCCAATTCAACCTTCGCCGCGAGCACATCTTCGCGCAATGCTTTAACCCAGCGCTCGTCTTGCTCATCACTATCGGATTGCAAACCGGCATCGAGAACTTCACGAATGGGTTCAATCATTGAGTAAGGCATAGTGATATGTAATTCACCGCCGCCGCCATCCAGCTCTACGTGAAAAGTACTTACCACTACCACTTCACTTGGGCTGACAATATTGGCGAGCGATGGATTCACCTCGGAATGCACGTATTCAAAATTAATAGGCATTATCGCTTTCCAGGCTTCAGTTAAATCCACAAAAGCCTGGTTCAATACCATTTGCACAACACGCAATTCTGTAGGCGTAAATTCACGACCTTCAATTTTTGCGTGACGACCATCACCACCGAAAAAATTATCTACTAATTTAAAAACTAATTTCGCATCGAGAATAACTAATGCGGTGCCGCGCAAAGGCCGAAACTTCACCATATTTAAACTGGTGGGAACGTAAAGGGTATGAACATATTCACCGAATTTTTGAATTTGAATTCCGCCAACCGAAACATCTGCCGTGCGGCGCAACATATTAAACATACTGATTCGCGTATAACGTGCAAAACGTTCATTAATCATTTCAAGCGTTGGCATGCGCCCACGCACAATACGATCCTGACTCGTCAGGTCATAGTTTTTTACCGCACCGGGCTCAAGCTCCGCTTCGGTTTCTATGTCGCCGTCATCAACGCCATGTAGGAGCGCGTCAATTTCGTCTTGCGATAACAGGTCTTGCACGAGTGCTATCCTTTAATGTTCAAATTAAAAACTTGTAACATACAATATTGAAAAGAATAAATTTTTAAATATTTATTGCATTACAAATTGTGTGAAAAGTACTTGTTCGATATTAGGTTCAGGTTTTTTGGATTTCTCTTTACCCTTCTCTTTTTTATCGTCTTCTTTTTCTTTACTTTTTTCTGCTAGGGCAGCAGTTTCTTTGGTGATAATATCTTGTACCGTTTGCAACGCCGCTGCGCGCAATTTTTCTTTGCCTTCCGCAGTTTGTAATTCTTCAAATACCTGGCTGCTCAATAACAGAACTAAACCATTACGAATTGCAGGCATGTGTAGTTCGAGTGTTTTTTCCAAGGTCGCATCGCGATACAAAAGCGTTAACTCAGCCTGTAAAAAACGTTGGCGGCCATTGACGTCGTAATTGACGGTGAAATTGGGCTTCAAAGCCAAATAAATAGCAGGAGCTGCGGCCGCTTCAGAAGCGCTGGATTCCGATGCTTCATCGCCCTCTTCACTATTCGCATTTTTAGATGCCATCATTTTGGATACGACAAAAAATGTCGCTCCCACTGAAATGGCTACTAATAAAATTGCCAAACCGATAAATAAAAATAATTTCTTCTTTTTTTTCTTTGCTTCAGCAGCTGCATCGTCAGTTTGCGGTTCTGCTTTATCCGCTTTGTCGTCTTTTTTACCTGCAGCCATGTCAAAACTCCGTCACTTTTTGTCGCCAATAGGGTTTTAGCAACAGCTGTGCCAGCTATTGCTCACTAAAGAGTAGCAGCGGATATCTCGATTGCTAGGCGCGAATAGGAATGAAAGCGACTTTTTTGACGGAGGAAGCGAAAGCTGTTTGTAATAGCGGCAGTATGTACAAATAATCGGCGGCAAAAAATGTGGGCGCGAGAGGAATATAAATGAGACCGACTTATGGCCTCATTTACTGGTGAAGGATTAGCTTTTAAGCGTAATGATCAACTAAACGTTGCTGAACAATATTAGTTACAGCGACTAGCGTTTCTTCTTCGGGAGTTGCGCTATTTGTACCGCCCTGACCTTTTTGATCCTTGGCATCGCCTTGCTGGCGACTGAAGGATTTATCCGAAACATCCACATTCACTAAATTCAAACCTTGCTCGCTAAACATATCGCGTAAACGATTGAGGTTTTGATCCAGAACTTCGCGCACAACCGGGTGATGACTGGTAAAACTAACAGTGGTTTGCTCCTGATTAACGCTGACCCTAACTTGCATTGGACCTAAATCTTTTGGGTGCAGATTGATTTCGGCAGAGCTGATATTTTGCGCGGCCAACCACAATACTTTTTCACCGACAGCCTGACTCCACTGCGGCTGGCCCACAGGAACCGGCACGGCAGTTTGCGCTACAAAACTACGCGCCGCAGGAGTTTGGGTATCACTAAATCGAGCGAGGGAATCGAGCGCGGTTGAGCCGGTATTCGATGTATTTTGCGCCGGTGTTGCAGCGACCTTGTCTTCTTGCGCCGGAGCACTGGAGCGCGCTACGGTTTGCAGCATTTTTTCAAAAACAGATTTCGAATCAGACGACTGAATGGGAGCTGCTTCCGCGTCTGGCTCTGAAGTAGTAATGGAGTTTTTGTCATCTGCGACAGTTTTGGAGGCTGCTTTTTCAGACACCACATCACCTACCACCGCACTAAGTGTTTCCGCAGACGTAGCCGCAACATCCGACGCAATAGGCGATTTAACGCCAGTGGCAGCATTTTGTTGGGCGGCTTGCTGAGCAGCTAGATCTGCAGCCGCCTGTTGTGCATCCGCCGTACTCGCCGATGGTAGCAGTGCAGCATCTTTGGTGGAGTCAGTATCCAGCTTGCTCTCCGTTTTATCACCTGACGACAAAAGAGTTGCCGCCGAATCAGTGGATAAAGCGGTATCGCCCAAGGTGTTTTGACTTGCTTCAGCTCCAGGCGTCAGCGCTAGACCATCTACAGTTACAGCATCCGTAGATTTTTCCGCGTCGGTAGCGAGACCACCTAAGGAAATACCCAATTTATTTGTCGTCGTTTGTTCTGGAGCTAAAGGCTGTTGTAAATTTGCTGGGGCTACTGTTGAAGGATCAAGGGTTTCATCTGCGCTTTTGGATTGCTTTTCTTTAACAGAAGCATCCTCAGCGCTATCGTTTTTACTCGCTACTTTGTCAGAATCAACTGGCTTTTTTTCTCTTGCGATTTCGCGCGGTTTGTCGCGATCCTGCACAGGCGCGGCCTTTTTGGCCACAGGTTTGGCAACTTTTTCATCACGCTCAGTTTCGCGGACATCTTTATAGGTTTGGCTAAAGTCAGCATTTGAAAAATCGTCCTGATAGTCGCGTTTTGGCGCAGCCGCAGGTTGCGATTGTACGGAGGGTTTCAGTAATACATTGCTGTAAGCCGAACTACTAGTCATTGCCGCTACCTCTTCTATATTGCCACTGCAAACCTACAAAACGGCAAGGGTTTGCCGCTTTAAGATAGATTTTGGATTAATTTGAGTCTTCAGTGGGATAAGAGCAAAGGAGGTGCCAAAGCGGAGAGAAAAAATAAAATTTTGCGAATAAATTAGCGCCCGACGAAATCGAACATTTTTTGCTTAACGATTAAAAATTCCGCTTCGATTTCAGCGACGTCACCTGCCAAGGTGACGAAATTATTTTCAAGCGCTCTGCGCTCTACTGCGCCACACAAACTTGCGAGACGCAAAGCGCCCAGGTTACTGCAGCTACCTTTAAAGCTATGAGATGCCCGACGAATTGCATCTACATTTTTTGTGCTAACTAAGGCTTGCAGCTTTTCGATACGATCCAAAGAGTCTTGAATAAAAGTTTCGATTAAAAACCCGAACTCACCTTCCATAACATCCTGTAATGCATTTAGTGCATCGTAATCCAGATGTTGCGTTGTATTCATAGACTCATCCAAAGGTAGTAATTATTGATTGCAAATAAAAAGTGAAATTGAAAATCGAAAGTTAAAAAGCTAGTCATCGTTAACCCAAACAAATACAACCTCCACTTTATTTCCTGCGCCATAGTAACGAACTGTTTTACACAACTTTTCGACAATGCCTATACCGCGCCCGCTGTATCCTGTTATAGATAATTCTTTGCCTTGACGCGAGGTGAAATCAAAACCGGGACCACTATCTTCCAAACGCAAAGTTAACGTTCCGCCTTCAATATTGGAAGAATAGGCGAAATAAATATGCACAAAGCCGGTAGTAATTTCATTTAACAACTTTTCGCGCTGCGTGTAATATTCTGCAAAGCCTTCTGGAGATTTTTTCAAATCACCGCTTAAGCCCAGTACGCCATGTTCCAGCGCATTGGAGTAAAGTTCTGCCAAGATTGTATAGAGGCTTCCGCTGAAACCGCGCAAATCTGGCTCTTCGGTTAAGATGTTCAATAGAAACGGTAGCGGATCAAATGATTTAAAGCTGGTGGGCTTTACTTCAAAACGCAGCTCCCATTCAACCAATGCCATTTGATTTTGTTCATTAAAATTGTAGCCCGGATGATTTACATTTTCGGGTGCTTGCATTTGAATTTCAATCATGGACAAGTCATCGTCCTGCTCACCAGAACCAATAAAATTTTTCACACCCAATAAAATTTCATCAAACGCCGATTCGCAGCTTTCATTTTCTTCGAATAATTTAAAAAGACGTTCTTCGCCAAACATTTCACCGTCTGCATTACGAGCTTCATGAATTCCGTCTGACCACATAAAAATTCGATCATTGAGTTCGAGATCATAAACCTGAAAGTCGTCTTTAAAACTTTTATCGTGCAGCACACCGAGCGGCAAGTGTGTGGAACGCAGAGGGATAATCGTATTTTCAGATTCGCGATAAATTACACCGGCCGGCAAGCCGCCATTCCACACTTTAATGCGTTTCCGCCGGAAATTAAAATCAATCATGGTGGCGCAGCAAAATAAACCGATTGGCAAAATCGTTTTTAATTTTTTATTAATTTCGCGCAACACATCCGACATGGAAAAGCCTTTATGCACCATGCCGTAAAAAGTTGATGCAAGAGGCATTGCCCCAATCGCTGCGGGTAGTCCGTGGCCGGTGAAATCGCCGAGCAGTACCATCATATTGCCGTTGGGGCGAATAGCGGCAACCACCACATCACCATTAAATACTGCGAGCGATGAAAGAAAAAAACGCACATTGCTCGCGTTTAAACAGCCGCTGTGAGCAACGTTATCAAATACTTGTTTTGCAACGGCTTGCTCTTGCAATAAGCGGTGATGATGTTGTGATAACTCATCGCGCTGCATAATCATAGTGCTATGCAAACCGCGCATACGATTAAAGGATTTAATTTTTGCTTTTAAAATAACGCGATTGTATGGCTTGGATAAAAAGTCATCGCCACCCGCATCGAGACAATGCACCAGCGATTCTGTATCTTGCAGTGACGTTAGAAAAATAATAGGAACTAATTCATCGCCGGCCAAATCTTTAATTTGACGTGCTGCATCAAAGCCATCCAATTCAGGCATGAGCGCATCGAGTAAAACGATATCCGGATGTTCTTGTTTGAAAATAGCGACCGCTTCAAGGCCGTTTTTTGCGGAAAAAACCTGGTGCCCTTCTTTGCGTACAATCGTCTCCAAAATAAGACGATCTGCATCAGTATCATCGGCTACCAAAATTTTTAAACTGCGAAGTTCATTCATAACAACTGCTTTCCTACAACATCCATTATGAGAACTCAAATGAGCAAGCCATTGCTCTCATGATTATTGAATGGAAAACAATTGTTCAAAATTAGAGATGAGTAAAATCTTTTTCACATCTTGCGAGCAATTAACAATTTCAATATCGGCACGGTCACCACCTGCGTGATCACGTAGCAACAAAAGCATACCCAGCGCCGAGCTATCCAGATAGGAAGTTCCTTGTAAATCTACGCGAAACTTACTGGGAGTTTTGACGAGTTTTTCGTAGGCGTTGCGAAATTCTTGATGAGAACTGAAATCGAAACGTCCCTGAATGTAAATCGTTACCTGAGAACCATCTGCAGAAACGTTAGACGTGATCGCCATAATTAACCTCTATCACATTATTCAAATAATCATTATTTGGATTTTGCTGGCTTAGTAATTCGGTAGCGCACTAGCCCACAAAGCCTTTGGGAAGTTGCCTACACTAAGTATTCTTGCACTCCTAAGCCTAGTCTATAAATATTTTTTGTATAGGTAATGATTATAAAAACCTTAAATGATATTTGTGATAATAAGCTGGCGTCTAAGACCGTTTTTGAAATAAAAAGGCTCGTTTTTGCAGAAAAAATTCTTATTTTGTTTTAATTTTGATCTTCGCGGCGAATATAAGCTTGCCCAACTAACTCATCCATTTCTTTTTGTAGTCTTTTATCGATCACGGCATTTTCTTCACATTGTAAACGCACGATAAGTTCTTTGATAGATTCCGTTTTTTGATGAGCAACGCGCCACGCTTGGCGATAGCGATCTAACTGCACTTGCATGCGATCCAAACGCGCTTGCTGTTCTTCACGGGCAACGCCGAGCCGCTGAATAAAACCGCTGTAGGCAATAAGTTCCTGAGGACGAACCGCCGTCTTGCGGTCAGCGTAGATATTCAAATATTGATTGGCGTACTCATCCAACTGACGCAGTTGCTCTGCTTCAGTATCCACCTGCGCTGTAAATTGACTTAATTGTTGGCCCGCCTGCTCCTCGCTACGCTCAGTGAGCGTAAGTACAACTTTCATACGTTTAGCACGAGACTCAGACATAACTTACCTGTGATTGCGGAAATTGGCGTTAGCGATGTTGGGCAGCCAAAGGTCCATTGTTTTTGGATGCTTGAGTGCGGATTACTGACTGTAAATTAGCGATAGATTCTGGCATGAGCACTCGCTGATTAATGCCTTGTTGGATAAATGCGCGCAAATGTGGAAAGCGCTCAATCGCCGCATCTGTTTCGGCATCTGCTCCTTGAGTGTAAGCGCCAATCGCAATCAAATCGCGGTTTTGTTGGTAGCGGGATAACAACTGTTTGAAGCGCTGCATATTTTTGAGGTGTTCTTCCGGCACAATATTTTGCATGGCACGGCTGATGGAAGCTTCAACATCTATCGCGGGGTAAACCCCCTCTTCCGCCAACCGCCGCGAAAGCACGACGTGGCCATCCAAAATAGCACGCGCTGAGTCAGCGATAGGATCTTGCAGGTCATCACCCTCGGTTAAAACCGTGTAAAACGCGGTGATTGAACCCTGACCTTTATCGGCATTACCGGCACGCTCGACCAATTGCGGAATTTTCGCAAACACCGATGGTGGATAACCCTTAGTCGCGGGCGGCTCGCCAATTGCCAGAGCGATTTCGCGCTGGGCTTGACCGTAACGAGTCAAGGAATCCATCAGTAACAACACGTTCATACCCTTATCACGATAATACTCAGCGATACGGCTGGATAACTGCGATGCGCGCAAACGCATAAGTGGCGCGTCATCCGCAGGCGATGCCACAACAACAGCGCGCCGCAAACCTTCCTCACCCAGGATATGATCGATAAACTCTTTTACCTCACGGCCACGTTCGCCGATCAAACCCACTACCACAATATCCGCCGTAGTGAATTTGGTCATCATCCCCATAAGTACGCTTTTGCCTACACCAGAACCGGCCATTAAGCCCATTCGTTGGCCACGGCCGACGGTGATCAACGCATTAATTGCGCGCACGCCAACATCTAGCGGTTCGTTGATAGGGTTGCGTTGCAAGGGATTAATTTCTTGCGGAGTGAAATCGAGGAATTCATCGCCAATGAGCGGGCCTTTGTTATCGAGCGGCTGACCAATTCCGTTAATAACGCGCCCTAATAATTGCGGGCCGATACGCATACCTTGTTGCGCCGAAACCGGAACAACGCGCGCGCCCGGTTGCAAACCTTCAACGCGTTTAATCGGCATTAAAAATACCCGGTCGCCAGAAAAGCCAACCACTTCCGCTTCAATCCGACGTCCGTCGCTATTGATAACTTCGCATTGTTTTCCAACCGAAACTTTTAAGCCAACAGCTTCAAGTGTTAAACCTACGGAACGCGTAATACGACCTTCGGCAACCGGCTCGTTATTAATCAAACGGCGCGGTGCGTAATGTTTCAGGCGGGAAGATATGGATTGGCGGTCTGACATAGGTGAACCATTTTTGGTTGCGGAATTTGTTTTTACTTATCGACGCATGAGTCAAATTAACTTAGAAAATTATTCAACCTCTTCCACATCATCAGCACCATCCGCTTGCGCCAATTGTCCGGTTAAAAATTGTTCCAGCACAGTTTGCAAACGTTGCGATACGGAAAAATCCACACGGCTTTCTGGTGTCTCAATTTTGCAACCACCGGGTTGCAATTGTGCATCGCCAAAAAATTTCCACTCAAGTTGTTGCTCGGCGGCATAAGCTTCAATTGCGGCTAAATCATCGGGATTTAAACTAACGCGAATATTCTTACTACCGATAGGTAAAACATCCACCGCGGCTTTTACAAGTTCGACAACATGTGATGAATCCACCACCAACTCGCGCTGCACAACACTTTGTGTGAGTGAACAAATTACGTCGAGCAACATATGCTCTACGTCATTATCCTGTGCGGTAAGTGGATTTAATAATGCATTGGCGATGTTGTGAAAACGCTGCTGTTCAAGTGTTAATTGCGCACGCATTTCCATAAGCCCTTGTTGACGACCTGCTTCATAGCCGTCGCTTTTACCTTGTTCGATACCAGCGGCATGGCCTTGTGCAAAGCCATCTTTTTCAGCGGCATCGAAAATTTCCTGCATTTCTTGCGCGGTCATTCCGGCTTTTTGTTGCGCAGGAATTTCAACAGTTTCGATTTTTTCTTTACCCTGCTGCAGCATTTTTTCGCGACGCATGCGCGCTTCTTTTTCTGCACTGGATAAAACTCGGCCGGAGTCATCTACCGGCGGCAACATCCATGATGTTACTTCACCAAGATTTTCTGACGCTATGCGACCGGGCATGGATTTGGAGGTCATATTTTTTCCTAATAAATCGCGAAACAACAAGCTGACCTATTTATTTGTACAGCAGAGTACAGCAGAATTTTTCTTCTTTCTCGTTCCCAAGCTCCAGCTTGGGAATGCATATTTAGCCTTACGATTGCAGACCTATCATTACCAAGCTGGAGCTTGGGAACGAGTCATATATAATTTACAAAGGACTAAACCATCGCCTCGCCACCACCGCCCAGCATAATTTCTCCAGAGTCCGCCATGCGGCGTGCAGTTGTGAGAATTTCTTTTTGCGCGGCTTCTACATCGGCCAAACGCATTGGTGGCTTGGTTTCCAAATCGTCGCGCAAAAGTTCCGCAGCGCGCTTCGACATATTTTTGAAGATTTTTTCTTTAAGTTCGTCGTCAGCACCTTTTAGCGCAACAATAAGAACTTCGGAGGACACTTCGCGCAAGAGCGCTTGAATACCGCGATCTTCCACGTCCTTAAGATTTTCAAACACGAACATAAGATCTTGAATTTGGTTGCCCATGTCTTCGTCCACTTCTTTGATGGAATCCATCAAATCTGCTTCGATTGAGCCGTCCAAATTGTTCATGATTTCGGCAGCAACTTTGTAACCGCCCATAGCTTTGGTTTGTGACGCTGCGTTGCCGGAGAATTGTTTTTCAAGAATATCGTTCAATTCTTGTAACGCGCTTGGTTGAACTGTATCGAGCGATGCAACACGCATCATGATGTCTAATCGAACTTTTTCGGGGAAGAACGTCAAAATTTCGGCAGCCTGGTCAGCGTCCAAATAAGCGATAACAATTGCCTGAATCTGTGGATGCTCATTACGAATAATATCGGCAACAGAACGCGCTTCCATCCACTTTAGCGTATCCAAACCGGTAGTGTTGCCGCCCAACAGAATACGGTCAATCAAACCGTTGGCTTTGTCTTCACCAAGGGCTGTAACCAACATTTTGCGAATGTAGCCATCGGCACCCACGCCTAGGCCAGTAAGCGTGCGGACTTCTTCTAAAAAACTGCCCATCACCGCTTGCACGTCAGATTGCTGAACGTTGTTAAGCTGAGTCATAGCCGCACCAATGCGCTGAACTTCTTTTGGGCCCATGTGCTTCAGAATTTCGGCGGCATCCTGCTCGCCTAATGACATGAGCAAAATCGCTGCCTGATCTACCGGGCGTAACTTTGATTTAGCTTTTTCAACGGCTTTATCTGGCATAGCGTTTATTCACCTTACTCTCTGTAATCGCCTTCGGTATTAAGTTGGCTTATTCGCCTTGATTTACCCATTTCTTTACCACTTGAGCCACACGGCCTGGGTCATCGGCAATCAAACCTTTGATGGCGTTGAGCTGTTGCTCATAACCTTGTTCGGGGCCGCTCAGCAGTAATGCGCTGCCACCAGATAATGTAACTGTCTCGTCGGATACGCCTTCCATTCCGCCTAAACCAGCGGCTTCAAGGGCAGCCAACTGACGCGCTTCTTCTTGTTCGGCGATGCTGCCGCCATTACGCGCCAAACTTTTGAACACTGGACGCAACAATCCGAAAATCAGCGCCAAAATAATAATTACACTGGCGATGGACTTGATGTGCGGCATCAACCACTTTTCCCACCAAGGCACTGACGGCAAATCGGTCTCAGCCAGTTCGATACCTGCGGTGAATGGCGCGTTCAATACATTGACGCTGTCGCCACGCACTGCTGAGAAACCCACTGAATCTCTTACCAGTATAGACAAACGTTCAAGTTCGTTCGCAGTCCATGGTTGATGAGTTTCGGTACCATCTTCCGCTTTAATGACTTTATCGTCCACCACTACAGCCACGGTTAGACGCTTCAACGTACCTTGCTGATGTTTAGTGTAGCTAACGGTACGATCAAGCTCGAAATTTCGTGTGGATTGTTCGCGATTGTTAGTCGCTTGTTTGGGCGCTGCTGCTTCGCCATTTTGTGGAGTAGCTTGCTCAGGTGCAGTCGCATTGCCTGGTGGTTGATTGGTAAGCGCACCTGGAATGCCGCCAGCGCCAGCGCCATCTGCTTTTGATTCAACTAATTTTTGTTCACTACGTACTGCGGGCAAATCCGGGTTAAAAGTTTCTGCCGCTTGCTCTAACGCTGTGAAGTCGATATCAGCACTCACTTGCGTGCGGAATTTACCGTTACCTACAACAGGTTCAAGAATTCCGTTGATGCGTTTCATCAAAGACTCTTCAACGGTATGGGCGTAATCGTGCTGCTTGGTTGCTAACAATAAATCCTGGCTATCTTCACCGGTAGAAATTAAATCGCCGTGCTGATCTACCACTGTTACGTCTGCCATTTTTAAATCAGGAATACTGGATGCCACCAAATTCATGATGGCTTTTACTTGCGCTGGCTCTACAGTTCTGCCCGCAAAAACTTCTACAAAAACCGATGCGGTTGGTTTGGAAGCATCGCGCACAAATACAGTTTTCTTTGGCAATGCAAGATGGACGCGGGCGCTGCGAATGCTGCTGATGCTAGTGATAGTACGAGCCAATTCGCCTTCAATACTGCGTTGATAACGTGTGCCTTCCACGAATTGACTAGTGCCTAATGGTTGCTCTTTATCCATTAATTCAAAGCCTGGAGTTGCGCTACTAGGTAAACCAACTTCGGCTAATTTTAAACGCGCCATATGGATGTCATCCGCCGCTACTAAAATCGCGCCGGTGTTGTTATCCAATTTAAATTTAATACGATTTTGTTCCAACAATTGCACAACGCTGGATGCATCCAAATTGTCGCTACGGCCTAACAATGGGCGGTAATCTTCGCCTTGTGTCCACAACACAACGGCAAAACCTATAGCCACGCTCGCGGCTAATGCGACCATTAACCCCACCTGACGGAATAAATTCAGGCTGCTAAAACCTTCCGCTAAATCGCCCCCTCGACCTTTAGATTTTGCGGGGAGATTAGAAGCATCTGCTGTTGTGGCCATATCGAAAACCTTTAAAAGTTTCTATTGCTTGTCTTGAACGTTTTATGCGTTTGTTGTGGAGAAGATTTGGACAAAAAACTAAATAGGCATACTCATAACATCTTTATAAGCTTCAACCAATTTATTGCGCACTTGCACCATCGCCTGAAAGGATACTGATGCTTTTTGTGATGCAATCATGACGTCAGTAATGTCAACGCCAGCTACACCTTTTTCGTAAGCCTCAGCCATGGAGCTTGATTTGGTTTGCACTTCATTTACGTTGTTAATGGCTTTCGTCATGAGATCGCCAAAGCTAGGAACTTTGTTGGCGGTATCAACCTGCAAATTATTCAGACCACGATTAATTGACACATCGCCATTAACCGCCTGCCCGTTGCCTAACTGTGGGCGCTGAAATACTTGCGTTTGCGATTTAATACTGCGCATTTCACCAAGAAGACGATTAATATCAACACGATCTACCATGGTTATCTCCTGAAACAAGTCTGTGAAAAAAGGCCTGTGAAAACTGCCATTAATTACAAATAAGAAAATGATTACGACAAAAATTTGGCATGTCGACTAATTACAAGGGATATTGCACAAAGCAGGCCAAAAATTGCCGCATGGCAAAGCTTCGCCTATTGACTAAAACCTGCGCAGTTGCGGCAGATAAATTAGTAACAAAATTGCCGTGAATTCTTCACAGGGATGTCATGATTTCGTTGTAGTTTTAAACAAAATCACCACGAGGAGTCAGGCTATGAACCATATAATCCAAACTCATGATGCAGATATTATTGATCAAGCAATGGCCGCTTTTTTGCTCGATACGGCAACCGTGAAAAGCAAGCACAAGAAAATAAAAACGAATATGGAATGCAGAAGAAAGCTGGAGATTAAATGGGAGGAACAACGGTTGGCGCGTGAAATTTCAGAGTTTGATTTTAACTAGAGCGATTAGTTAATCGACTTTGGTATTCTTAATAACAAGGATGGTTCTGTGAGAGTTCTTAAGCAATTCTTCACCGGCTTTAAAGGCAGGATATTGATAAAATAAACGATCAAAAGAACCGTCCTGAATGGCTATTTTTATGCCACGTTCAAGCCTGTCACCCAGCGCAGCGTTATTTTTATTCACAAAAAATGAATAGCGGATAGGCTCATCATATTTAATCAGTAAACTCTCTTCCTGGATTAAGCCAAGCGCTTTATATTCTTTGGTGTCATTATCAATTTCATACAGGCCGCGCGAAATAAAATTGAAACGCCGCGCCGCAAGCATTCTGAACAAGCCGGAATAACTTGACGTTGCCAATACCGTGAAGCCGTTATCTTTAAAAATCTCACCGTCCGTCCAATGCTCGCCGGAACCTACCGTAAATTTCCGTAAATCATCCAGCGTTTTTACCTGACTGAATTTTGACTGGGCATCTTTATTGATCAATAACACGCGGTAATTGTTTAGATTTTTCAGTAGATCGACTGGAACCAAACGCATTTGCTGTTCGCGTTCTTTCGTTACCGAGCCCCACATTACATCTATTCCAGCGCCAGCCACTAACATGGCTCTGTCACGCGCAATACCGCCACCATGCGCATTGTGCGATACCACGAAGTCGCCATCGGTATTGCGAGTTTTTTCCAGTGCCGCAATTAAAAGTTTTTCGTAAAAAACTTCCGGGCCTTGATTGGTGAGATTGCCGTTACCGGTAATGCTCACATTTAACGTTTCAGCCTGTGCACCAGCAATAAAAGATAAAAAAACAATCGTCGCGGCAAAAAAACGCCACGGTTTCAAATAAGAAAACAGTGTTAAAGCGTGGAACACTACCATTAGTAAACCTGTACATCAGTCGATGAAATAATCCGCATCTCTTGATATAGACCAAAAAAAGAGATTATTCCAGCGACCTTAAGATTTACTCTATTACTCTTAGCAATTATTCAGTAATAGCAAAACCTTCTTCTCTCAAGCGTGCCATTTTGTAACGTAATGTACGCGCACTTATGCCCAAACGTTCCGCAGTATTTTTGCGACTGCCACCTTCTTTACGCAAGGTTTCCATAATAATTTCGTATTCGCGTTGTTTTAAATCTGTACCCAATAATGGATTGGGTGCGTATGGCGTTGCACTGATTAATGAAATACTGTCAGCGCTGTAATTTGGAACGGATAAATCCTGCGCAAATTCGCGTGCAGAATGAATATTGTGCGCATCGCGCATAAAACCAGCGGGTTGATAACCGTGGTTTACATGTTGCGAATGATGCTGTGGTTGATGCCCTTGGTATTGCATAGCCGCTTCAACCAAATTAGGTTTTTGGCTGTAAATATTGCCGGCATCCAAACCTAAATCTACTGCATCAATGGTGTTACCCATTTGTAAAATTAACGCGCGCTGCATGATATTGTCTAATTCACGGACGTTGCCTGGCCATGAATAGCTCAACAGAGCTTGTTGCGCATTTATGGATAAATTAGCACCATGGCGATTTTGTTTTTTCGCGTGCTTTTGCAGAATTTTTTGCGCAAGCGGAACAATATCTTCCAAGCGGTCACGCAGTGGTGCCCATTGCAATGGCAATACGCTTAAACGGTAATACAAATCTTCGCGGAATTTTCCAGCAACAACTTGTTCCCGCATTTCACGGTTTGATGTCGCAATTACGCGTACATCCAATTTAATAGTTTTACGGCCACCTAAACGTTCTACTTCACGCTCTTGTAAAACACGCAACAATTTTGCTTGCAAACCAATATCCATTTCTGAAATTTCGTCGAGCAATAAAGTGCCACCGTTGGCTTGCTCAAATTTACCAGGCGCACTGGAGTGTGCACCTGTGTAAGCGCCTTTTTCGTGACCAAACAACATAGCTTCCAACATATTTTCTGGAATAGCAGCACAGTTAATCGCAATAAAAGGTTGGTTGGAACGTGGCGAATGATTGTGAATATAACGCGCAAGCACTTCTTTACCCGTACCCGATTCACCGACAATTAGTACGGTAGATTCAGATTGCGCAACGCGTTGCGCCAATTGCAAAAGTTGACGGCTTGATGGCGCATGCGCGATGGGTTCGTCACCTTGAATTTGTGCAACACCTAAATGGCGTGCCATGGTTTCTACTAAAACGTTGGGCGCAAAAGGTTTTACTAAATAATCGACAGCACCATTTTTTATGGCATCGACTGATTGGCTAATACTGGCGTAAGCGGTAATTAGCATCATTGGAATATGCGGATAATTTGCTTTCACTTCGCGCAGTAAATCATGGCCGCTCATTGCGCCCATATTTACGTCAGAAATAATCATGCGCAAATCATCGTGCTCCGCTAATTTTTTTAGCGCATCTTCTGCGCTGGTCGCCGCAATAACGGCGTAATCGGCAAGCTGCAAAGTATCACTTAGTGCTTCGCGCAAATTAGTGTCATCTTCAACCACTAAAATTTTAATCGCATCTTCTGCAACAGTAGAAACATGGTTAATTGCGAGTGACGAGAGAGCCATTGGTATTCTCCTACCGATTACTGGATTTTTCTAAAAGGGCGAAAGGCATAAAGAGACTGGCACAAGTGCCCTGTCCCTGTGTAGATTGCAAATTAAAATTTCCGTGATGCGCACGCGCTACGGCTTTAACAACCGCTAACCCCAAGCCTGTACCTTGCGCTTTGGTCGTTACAAATAATTCACCAAGGTTTGGTAATAATTCCGCGGGAATACCTGGGCCGGAATCACACACAGCAATCATTAATTGCGGATTTTCATCTGCATTTTTTGGCTGAGTCAGCGTAAAAGTTATGCGCAATTTTGCGTTGCGCTCAACCGCTTGAATGGCGTTGTTTACTAAATTTAATAAGGCGCCAATTAAAGCCTCGCGATTGCACTGAAGAACATGTTCACCACAATCGTTATGCCACACAGCGATAGAGTCAGTTGTCATCAACGGGACTTCCATCGCCTCTGCAAAAGCGTGTTGCAATTCATTAACAGTGATCACATCTTTTAAAGGCAATTCACCTTTGGCAAACACCAACATGTCTTGCACTTGACGTTCAATATTATTCAGGCGATTACAAATTTTTTCTGAAAATTGATGACGTTTTACATCATCCAATTTGCTGTTACAGAGATGACCGGCGTACAGCATTGCCGCTGATAAAGGCGTGCGAATTTGATGTGCTAAAGCGCTCATCATTTTGCCCATGGCAGACAAGCGTTCATGACGGCTCAACTGGCTTTGTAGGCGACGAGTTTCGGTTTGATCGGTGAGCAAAATAATTTGCCCATCCTCACCTTGGTTACGGGTAGAAATACTGATGCGACGGCCATCGTGTAATGACACTTCGTGACCATCGTCTTGACGCGGCGCGAAAGAACGCAAAATAACATCGCGCCACAATTCACCTTGCAAAGGTTCGCCAAGTAAATCGATAGCAGCGGGATTACATTCGGAAATACGGCCAGATGAGTCCAACACCACCACGCCACCAGGCAAAAAGTTGAGCAGGTTTTCCAAGCGGTTAGCAATTTTCTCTTTCTCGGCCAGCTCTTGCATGCGCTGATCCGCAACTGTATTGAGTTCCTGATTCAGTTCAGCGACGCGGTTTTCAAGCAGAAAGTATGAGTCCGTAAGCTGTTGTGACATTTCGTTGAACATGTCAAAGGCGCTTTTAAGATCCTGCCCTTTGTCCACTAATTTAGACGCAATAGCAGGCGCCAAAGCGGGCTCAGACGCGATATTGTCCAGTGAAACTGACGACACCAGTTTTAACGGAGAACTTGCGCTATGAATTGTCTGCATACCCGCCATGGGCTAAACCTCTTAATCACTGTCAGAGCCAGCGTCAAACAATCAACGCTGGTGTTGGTTAGTAACTGAGGTTTTGCAAAGGCGATGCCAAGAGATTTATTCTTTCAATATCAATTGGTTATGAACTCATAAAAACGAGGAGTCAAAAGCTTGGCAGTTGAGAAGTGGGTTTTCGAAAATCATTGCGAATGACTAATCCCAAACTAAAGGATCATCCTTATCCGAAATAATCGTCAACTCTTCATTGTTGACCATTATTTCGGGGTTACGACTAATACGTTGATGAAGCATTTTGTGATGGGTATTGGCGTTCGCCGCAAAACCTACGCTGCGATTGCGACCGGATTTTTTGGCGCCGTAGAGCGCGTTATCAGCGACATCGATTACTTGCTCCCAGGATAATTCCATCGGATGTTCTGGCAAAAATGGGAAGCAGGCAAAACCGATTGAGCAGGTCTTTTTCAAGATGCTGCCATCCGGTAACAGAAAATCGTGTCGCTCGATACTTTTACGAATTCGCTCGGCCATGAGTGGCGCTTCTTCGCGGGAGGCAAAGCGACTGACAATTAAAAACTCTTCTCCCCCCCAACGCACGACGCAGTCAGATTCGCGACATATTTTCATCAAGAGTTCAGACAACTGTACGAGCAAATGATCGCCCGCGGTGTGACCATGAACATCGTTAACTGACTTGAAGTAGTCCACGTCCAAAATGAAAAAAGTAAGATCTGGCGAAGCTGACTTGCCTGATAGTTTTGCAAAATTAGGATCGTACTCACGATAAACCTTGGCGATATCCATGGGCATTATTTTTTGTAAATAACGACGATTACTTAAACCAGTTAGAGGATCCGACAAACTAATTGCTTCCAGCTGTGCGTATGCCTCACCAAGCTCTTCATTTTTGGTTTGCAATTCAGTGGTTCGTTCGGCGACTTTTATTTCCAGTTCGCGACTGGTTTTACGTTCAATAAGAACTTGCCTGTGTTGCGTATAAACAAAAAACAATAACAAACCAATTCCGATTAAGGTGTACATACAATAGGCCCACCATGTTTTCCACGGCGGTGGCAAAATAGTTAATTCGATGGTATGGCCTTGGGTATTCCAAACACCGTCGTTGTTGCTGGCTTTAACGCGGAATTTGTAATTTCCCGCGGGTAAATTGGTATAGAGCGCAGTGCGTTGATTGGCAACTTCGCGCCAATCATCGTCAAAACCTTCGAGTTTATAAGCGTATTTATTTTTGTCGGGATCGCGATAATTTAATGCGGCGAAACTAAAGGAGATCATGGATTTGGTGTAATCCAGCGTAACTTTTTCGGTTTGGTTAATCGTTTTAACAAGAATATTGTCGGCGCCGCCAATAGGAATTTTTTGCGTAAAAATTCTGAAATCCGTTAATACTACCGGCGGGACTTTTTCATTCACAACTAATTTATTAGCGTTGAATATATAGAGGCCACTGCGAGCGCCAAACACAATATCGCCAGTGCGAGTCGTGAGCGTCGCACCTGTTGCAATACCGCCGATTAACTCGCCGTTATAACGTGTGTAGTTCCTGACGGTGCTGGAGTCAGGGTTAAACATAACCACACCATTATTGGTCCCCAGCCAGAGGTTTCCTTTCCAATCCTCAGTGATGGCGCGAATGCCCTGATTGGCAAAACCGTCTTTTACGTCGTAAACCGTGAAGTCATCAGTCTCTGGGTGATAGAGATGCAAACCGGCATCGGTACCAAACCATAAGCGCCCTTTTTTATCTTCGTAAATAGAGAGCACCGAACCGTTAGCAAGACTGCGCGGATCATTAGCTTTGGGTAGGTATTGTTTAAACGTACCCTTGTCACGATCCATTAAATTAAGGCCGTTGGCCGTGCCGACCCAAAAACGGCCTTTCGAGTCTTCGAATGAAATCCAGGTAACTGCCGTGGAAATCGCTTGAGGGTCATTAGCATCTGGCGGATAAAAGGTGTAAATCCCGGTCTTTTTATCGAACTTCGTTAAACCATTGGAATGCGTGGTGATCCATAAGTCTTTTTGCTTATCTTCATAAATGCTCCACACCATGCGGTCGTTAAATTTGGTACCGTTTTTTTCGCCGCGTTTAGTTTGGGTGGAATCGACAGGAATTTCTTCAAAAATATCTTTTTGCGCGTTGTAGACAGTAATGCCATGCGCCCAAGTGCCGAATCGAATTTCCCCATCCGAATCTATAAGCCCATTCAATATAGTCGTCGCAGTGACTTTTGAGTCGGGCCCATCGGTGTGCTGATAGTGTTTGAAGGTATTATTTTTTGGATTGAAACGCGTAATACCGCCCGCGCCTATCCAGAGATTGCCATCTTTATCTTCTTCGATAGCTTCAACATTGTTATCCAGTAAACCCTGCTCAAGGTTGCGTTCTTTTTTATAGACCGTGATTGCTGCAGTGGAATGGTCATAAACATTCACGCCGGATGGATAAGTACCGATCCAGAAATCGCCGATATTGTCTTCATAGAAGCTGCGAACAGAATTGCTACTTAAGTAGCCGGGGCCGTCCTGATGCGAAAAGCGGATAAAGCAATCATTCGGTTCGTCATAGAGACTTATGCCACCGCCATCGCTTCCGATCCAAACCCAGCCTTTCTTATCAACGTAGATTTGACGTGAAATGTTATTCGCCAGGCTGGTCGGATTTTTCGGGTCATTTTGATAATGCAGAATAACGCCAGACACGGGGTCTATGCGGTAAATACCATTGTCACTACTGGCCCAGATATGGCCGTGGTGATCAATATCAATGTTGCGAATGCCGTTATCGGCAGTGGAATCAATTTTGGCGGGGTTGGGAATAAAAAAGGTTTGGGATTTGGTGGCCCAATCGATGCGAACGACTCCTACATCCGTCGACGCCCACACATATCCCTCATCCACCAATAAATCACTTACCGCATTACTCGGCAGACTCTGCGAATCTCCATCTTCGTGTTTTATCTGTGTTATTGCAAAAGTCTTGGTATTAAATACAGAAATTCCGTGATAGCCGGATGAAACCAGAAGCTCGCCAGTAGGGCTTTCCGAAATTGCATATGCAGCTTCATTAAACAACTGCTCGCCCTGCGCATTTTGTATTGGCACTAGCAATTCGCGCGCTGAGTCATATTTATATAAGCCTGAGCGAGTGCCAACCCATAGATCATGTCGGCTATCTTCAAATAGCTTAATCACCTGATTAACGGAAGTAACTTGCGCAGGGTCTTTTGGGTTTTTGGCAACATTAACGGTAAGAAATTCGTAGCCATCGTAGCGTAATAACGCATTGCGCCCGCCCAACCACATAAATCCTTCATGATCCTGAATGATGGCTTCAACTTCGCCCAACGCAATATCTTCATTTTGCATGATATTGCGAAAGTTAATTTTTTTAGGGTAATCGGCGCTTGAGGTAGGCTCGGCAGCGCTCACTAAGCTGACTAGGCCGAAGACAATAGATGCTGCAAACAGGCATAGTTTCCGCCATGAGGCGTTCTTCAAAGGATAAGTTTTGGCGTGCTTACGATGAGTAAGCTTGCTGAAAAATCTAGTCATAAAATCACTGAGAGCCCGTATAGCTAACCGGCTGTTAGCGCTCTGGTACTAACAAAATGTAATGGCCTTCTCGCCAACTTCTTGCATGCCGATGTAAGTCACAAACACATTAGTTATAGCACCAATCAAGAATTTCGCTGCCGCAGCCATCCAAAACAAAACAAACCGCAACCTCTCGGTTGCATAAAGACATTAATTGCATTAATCTATAAATACACAACCAATCGGTTGCATAATCTAGCTTTCATTAATCCAGGAGCAAAACTATGGTCGACACTACAGATGCAATTTCAGACATCATTGAACGAAAAATCCTAATCAACGCCCCACGCGACCGTGTTTGGCGCGCACTTACAAGCCCTAGAGAATTCGGTACCTGGTTTGGAGTTAACTTGAGCGACCAAATATTTGCGCCAGGCCTACGCGCGCGCGGCTTGATTAATCCAGATGTGTGCGGCCATGACGATGCCTGGTTTGATGTGACCGTGGAGCGCCTTGAGCCACAAGATATTTTTTCCTATCGCTGGCACCCTTTTGCGCTCGATCCAGCAGTTGATTACAGCAAAGAAATGCCGACCTTGGTGACCTTCACCTTAAAAGATACGCCGGACAAGGGCACGCTACTGACCGTCGTGGAATCAGGTTTCGATAAGGTACCGCCCCACCGTCGCCTCGAAGCATTCCGCATGAATAATCGCGGCTGGGATTACCAACTGAAGAAAGTAGTCGACTATGTCACTGCTTAGCGCGAATGCGCAAAAACTTCCCGCTATTTTTGATTCAAGCGAAAAACTCGCAGGTGTATTCGCTGCACTCGGCGATCCAACGCGGTTGAAAATCGTCGCCGCGCTGTGTTCCGGCGGCGCTTACTCAATCGCCCAAATTACCGCCAGCACTGAAATTAGCCGACAAGGTGTAACGAAACATCTACAGGTTTTGGCCGGTGCTGGCGTTGTGCGCGATATGAAAATGGGACGAGAGCGATTGTGGCAGCTAGACCCGGCGCAAATTCAGGAAGCGCAACGAACGCTTGAGATCATCGGTAAAGAATGGGATGTGGCTTTGGCAAAGCTCAAAGCATTTGCAGAATTGCCTGAATGAAATTTTTACGTAAATAATAGGAGATTTAATATGGTCGATATTGTTCATCGCATTGGCATTAAAAGCCCAATCGAAAAAGTTTATAACGGAATTGCATCGCTCAATGGTTTAGCAAACTGGTGGACGGAAGAAGTTAAAGGTAGTGATAAGCTCGGCGAAAAAATTGAATTTTATTTCCGCACAAAAACCGGTGACCTATTGGGAAAAATGGTCATGCAGGTTGAGGAATTAAATCATTCTAAAGATGTTCGCTGGAAGTGTGTAGAAGGCCCAGCTGAATGGATAGACACTGACATTACCTTTGAATTATCCGAGCAGGACAACCAAACCATTTTAATATTCGGTCACCGACATTGGCGAGAAGCCGTTGAAGGTATGGCGCACTGCAGCATGAAATGGGCAACTTTTTTACTCAGCTTGCGTGAATATCTGGAAGCTGGAAAAGGCAAACCATCGCCGAATGATTTAAAAATTGATAATTGGAATTAATTTTTTTCGCAGGGCTTGCCGCAGTATTTTATCGCTTTCATGACAGACGTATGAAAGCGATAAAATCTTAATTAAAATACTTAACCACTCCAGCGATAACTACTGACGTCAATACAATAAGAACAAACACAGAAACGCCCGCATATAACATAAGCTGTTTGATTTCTTTTATAGCCAAGTTTCGTTGGCTTTCTATTTCTTGCGTAGCTTTCTTAATCGCATCCTGAATTTCAAAGCTAGCTTTTGCCATTATGGTAGATGACTCTGCAATTCCCCGATCCAGAACACGGTCAACCATTGGCTCCAGCTTTTCATCCAAAAATGTTGCAAGGGTTGCTTCCACTTGCTGAAGCTCTTTGGTCCAATCTGTATTTATTAAAGCCATATGGTCTCCTAGTAATAAACTTTACGCGCCGATCTTATAAAATTTGGCATCACTCAGCGTGAGCCTCACAAAAATTTCTGAAATTTTAACATCAGCTAGAATCTTTTTACTTACCTTTTACTAAAATAAAAAACCTCATTAGTGCAAGAGTTACCTTATTTCAGAAGCGACGCAAAGTGTTACACTGCGTGCCACATCCAATCTGCATTTTACTAGCAGTAGGAAATTAAAGGAGAAATGAGTGGCTAATTATAAATTTGGAATCTACGAACCACCTCACAAGCGCTGGCCAGTAGCCTGGTATAACCCGGCTGTGCTTATGCGTTCTGCATTGGAAACTATTTCTACTGGTGATCAAATTCGAAACCTTGATCGCCGTGAACTTTTCACTGGCAATTTTAATGTGATTGATATTTCCGCTCAAAGTTCAGATAGTGATTTCTGGTGGGACTTTATGTCCGACAGCGGCGATGGTGGAAATGCAAGTTACAGCATTGCACGTGCTATGCAAACACATGACTTGCAGCTGGCTGAAGGTTCGTTCCCTACTCAACCATTACCGCGCGGAAAACTCCTTGTTCTTGGTGGCGATCTTTCTTATCCAGGCGCGAGCCCCGAAGAATATCAATATCGTTTTATTGAGATGTGGGAAGCATCGCGCCCGCTAGGTGACGAAACTAGAACGGTTCTTGCGATTCCGCAAAATCACGATTGGTTCGATAATATTTCATCTTTTAATCGTCACTTTATTGGTGATTATGCGCAACATTTTTTAGACGCTTACACACCTCAAACACGTAGTTATTTTGCAGCGCGCTTGCCGCAAAACTGGTGGCTCCTCGGTTTAGATTTCGCACTTGTTGGCGATTTGGATCGCGCGCAGTTAGACGCGTTTATGAAGCTTGTCGCACAAGATATGAAACCTGATGACAACGTGATTCTGCTCTACCCTGAACCTTATTGGACACGTCCTTTAGGTGACGATGCACGCTTGGGTTATCCCAAACGTTATCAACGTCTTGAAGAAGCTTTACTGCAACGCGGCATAAAAATTCGCTTACGCCTCGCTGGCGATTTACACCACTACGTTCGCTCGACAGCTACCAGCGGTGCCGACTTACATTACGACGACATGCTGGTGACTTGCGGCAGCGGTGGTGCCTTTTTACACCCCACGCATGCACTGCGCGTGAGTGCGGATAAAGTTATGGATCGCGCAGAAGACTTGGGAACTATGACGCAAGATTTAAAAAAGCGCACGCGAGTTGGTACGCAATCCAACGCACCCACTGAACAACAACGCCAATATAAAAATAGTGCTTTTTATCCAAACAGAATTAAAAGTTGGTTTTGGGCGTGGCTAAATATAGTAATACTTTTCAAACCCTTACCCATTCGCGATTTATATTCCTTGCCCGCACAAGGCAACTGGATTGCAAAAATATTTCAGCGCATCAATGAAACAAAAGAATGGGCATTTTCGGGCAATGTAGTTCTGCCATTTTTACTAGGGCTACTTTATTGGTTCGCGGTTTACTGTAATAGTTTTGTTTTTAGCCCAGCGTTTATTGATAGCGGGTTTGTTGCGGCCAGTCATATCACGACAGTAGCTTTGCCAGATTTTTGGCAAATGTGGTTCAAAGCATTTTTATTCAGTCCGTTGGGATTAATTATCCATTTGGTTATTTTCTTTTTATGTGTGTGCACTGCATTGGAAGATGGCTGGAGATCAATTATTCCCGGCGCAATTCACGGCGGCGTTCACCTCTTCGCAGTACCAACATTATTTTGGTTAATCAGTTTTTACGAGCCTAATGCTTACATAAAAGGTTTATGGTTAGTGGCGAGTGGAATTATTGCTGGAGGCTTATTATTTGGAATATTTTTCTTTTTAATGTCAGCTGCTGGCAGAATGGCAAACAACGCTTTCTCTCCACTTGCGCATGAAGGTTACAAAGGTTTTTTGCGTTTTAAGATAGACAAAAATGGTAATCTGCACGGTTACATGATTGGTACCGATTCGGTGCCCAAACGCTGGAAGATTAATCCAAATGGAACTCGCCCACTGTGGGTTGAATACAGTCTAAAAGCAGCTCCTGTTTGGAAACTCAGAGATGTATTTGTCCTCAAAAAGTAAACTGATTAAGAAAGCTTATGAAATCCAATTTAATGCTGTTGTTTGCCGCCGCTATTTGGGGCTTTGGTTTTGTCGCTCAACGTTTAGGAATGAATTTTTTAGAACCTTTTGCATTCAACAGCGCAAGATTTCTATTAGGTAGTCTTTCACTTGTACCACTACTTTGGTTCATATCGCGCAAACCAAAAGAAAGCGAATTAGTAACTGGGGACGCAGCAAAAAATCCACTAACAAAAGCGGGTATTATTACCGGCTTAATATTATTTATTGCAGCTACACTGCAACAATATGGATTGTTTTATACAAGCGCCGCAAAGGCGGGTTTTATCACCGGTCTCTATTTAATTTTTGTACCCATAATAGGAATTTTACTCCGACACAAAACCGGATTGACCACCTGGTTAGGTGCCCTACTAGCCGTCCTCGGCCTCTACCTTCTTAGCATTAACGACAATTTCACCATGTCGCTGGGAGATACGCTTATTTTTATCGGCGCACTTTTCTGGGCATTTCATATTTTAGTAATTGATCACTTTAGCGGACGCGTCGATCCAATCCAATTATCCGCCGTGCAATTTTTAGTATGCGGAATTTTAAGTTTGGCAGTTTCACTCACTATAGAAACACCCACAATAAAAGCGGCACTAGATTGCTGGCAGCCCATTTTATTTGCCGGGGTCGTCAGCGTCGGCTTCGCTTATACATTGCAAGTCATCGCGCAAAAAAATGCGCACCCAAGCACCGCCGCAATAATCATGAGCTCAGAAGCCGTGTTCGCAGCCATTGGTGGGGTTTGGTTATTGGATGAAACTTTGAGTACGCGTGCCTGGATCGGTTGCGGGTTAATGCTTACTGGAATGTTATTGTCGCAGGTGAGATGGGGAAAAATATCAACATGAAAAAAGAATATTGAATAATAAAATTCAATATTCTTTTTTCACTAAACTTTATTGCAAAGCCGCACGAATTTTCTCTGCGGTTTTCTTCAACGCTTCGACATCCGCATTTTTAGCAAATGCAAAATTCAAATCATCCATTGAATCGGTTGGCACTAAATGGATATGCGTATGCGGAACTTCCAATCCTGCAATCATAAGACCAATGCGTTTGGATGAAAAAATAGTTTTCATCGCATTAGCAATTTTATGGCTAACGCGAATTAAGTGTGCAGCAGTGTCTTCTGGCAAATCACTCCATTGATCAATTTCTACCCGCGGAATTACCAGCACATGCCCCTCACGAATAGGCTGAATGGTTAAAATTGCGATAGCGATATCATCTTGATAAACAAAATGCCCGGGAATTTTTCCTTCCATAATTAACGTAAATACACTTGCCATAAATTTTCCTCTTTTTAAATACAAATTTATTTTTAATAAACTGCTAAACCGAAACCTAATAATTGTTTTGCAAGTAGCTCATCCAGCTGAACGATTGTCTCATCGTGAATTTCTATGTATTCGTAACCGTGCTTTTTGTAAAAATCCTGTTTGCATAATTTATCAACCAAGCTGGCAGCATCATCGGCAGCGCCCCAAATATCTATTGCGATCTGTAAGTCAGGCAAAAAGAAATCTGCAACGACAGTCTCACTGTCGACGGTTAATGAATAGTTACAGGCATGATGTACGTTCGCGAGATAAAGCCAATTTTCAACCACAAAGCCACTGTGAGTTTCTGCTATTTGCCCGCTTAAGGTTTTATGAGATGAAAAAAAACTATCGCCTTTAAGTTGAGCAATACTTGCTAAAAAGATGGGATTATCAAGCAATGTTTCAGGCCAAGTCGCAAACGGAATTCCCGACTGTTCGCTGGTGTGCTGTTCCCCACCAATAGTTTTACCTCGCGCTGTTACAAGCCAACCGCGAATATGTCTTTTAATCCACCCAGATTCTGCTAGCAGTAAATTGATTAACCGCGCCGGCAAATCCACTTTGTTGCCAAGATGAGTTGCACTCAACGGCGCTTCTGGCAAAAGCCGCAGTAGCGGATGGTCCTGAACCGATTCCGGCCACGCAATATATTCGCCGTATTTCGGATGATTAATATAAATCCCACCTTCAAACTTACCTTTTTCAGTCAACTGCCAATGGTTATCGACTTTCACAATCCAACCGCCTTGCGCCAGCAAAATAAATAATTCCTTACTTTCTTTGCGAATTTGACGCGCTAACGCGGTGGTTGAAATATGCTTTTCTGACATGACTAACTCGTGCCCAGGTTGTTTTAATGCGCAGAGTCTAACCTATGAATAACACAAATGAATAACGCAAAATGTATAATCGCGTCCACTTCAAAATGGGACCAATGCCATGCAAATCTGGGTCGATGCCGACGCCTGCCCTAAGCAGGTGAAAGAAATTTTGTATCGCGCAGCGCATAAACGCCAGATCACTATGATTCTGGTTGCCAATCAATTTATGGCGGCGCCTGCATCGCCCTATATAAAGAGTATTCAGGTCAGCAGCGGGTTTGATGTCGCCGACAATTACATAGTGCAAGAGTTGGTCGCGGGCGATGTGCTGATTACGGCCGATATCCCCCTTGCCGCCGAAGCCATCGCCAAAGGTGCGGCGGTGATAAATCCACGCGGTGAGCGCTACAGCAAAGACTCGATTGGCGCACGACTCAATATGCGCGATTTTATGGAAACCATGAGGTCAAGTGGCGTAGTCCACGACGGCCCACCACCTTACAACGATAAAGATAAACAAGCCTTTGCGAACGCATTGGATAGACTGCTAGGACAAGCCAAGCCCGACTAAATGTGAACCAAGCGCTATTTTGCTGGCTTTATGGCCGGCAAATCCCTATACTGCGCGCACTTTCAGTAACACCCCTCCCTTATGAGTTTATGTTGTGGGGTTATGCTGAGCAGGCAGGATGCCTGAGGGCTGCCCATACAGTTGGTTTTTTAGTAACTAACATACAACATGAAGTTCAAATTTCAGCCTGCTATAAAGTGCGCAATTTTCCAGAAAACATGATGTTTTTGAATTGCACTGTTTTTGAAAGCACTGTGTTCAGATTACTCAAACTATATTTTTTTAGATTGGTAAGAACACGCGGGAATCCGTTGATTTAATCGCTTTATTCTTGCATCAGCCTCGCTCATGCAAATTTCTTTTGTGTGCAAATTCTGTAAAAGATTTTCACACCCATAGCGACCCGATCATCGCTCCCACACACGCTGTGTGAATTATTTTGCCCAGCAAAACAATTTATTCGATCAATAAAAACAAAAACCGAATCCTTAACTGGCACCTTTGTCAGCGACGGCTTTGCTTTATTGTTTTTTACAATGTATCAAACCAAAGGTTTAAAAATGACTGACCAAATTCTGTTTACCGACTTAGCCCTCTCCGAACCAGTAATGAAAGCTGTGTTAAAAGTTGGCTATGAAGTCCCCTCTCCCATTCAGGCCGCTGCAATTCCAATTTTGCTGGCTGGTGGCGATATTTTGGGT
>SEBV01000005.1 GCA_004172865.1 Gammaproteobacteria bacterium
CAACAGAGCAACTTGAACTTCAGGTGAGCCAGTGTCGCCAGCGGCTTGTTGGTACTCGGATACAATTGCAGCTTTTTCAGAAGCACTCAGTGCCATGATATTTTCCTCAGTTAATATGCAAATAAATTACAGCCCGCCCGTGCATATTTACAGGTGGGTTGTCGCGATGATTATCACTCTCTATAGAAAGAGGATTTCATCGCAGGCTTTTTATCGATGAGCAATGCTGTATCGATAAATTCTGATGCTACTGCTCGTTCGCCGAGCGGTTAGCAATAATTCGTTTTGGGGCTACGCGACCATCTTCGGTCAGCTCGCCCAAGCCCAGAAATTGTTGGCTTGAACCATCCGTTTCTGTGCAAAAGACGCGCACCATATCACCTTGCTCACCAACGCGATAGACCTGTGGATCCATCACCGGGTTCCCTAACCGAAAGTAATGTGCGCTTGCTTCCGGCAGTATGATTGCAGGCAAACTAGCCACTGGCGCATCAGCACTCAGCAGGTGTTTATCAAGCGCTTCATAACTCCCTTGCTCGAAGTATTTTTCAAGCGCTTCCAACGTTAAACATTGGTCCTCACCGAAAGGCCCGGCGGCAGAGCGATGCAAAGTTTTCACATGCGCGCCACAACCCAATGCAAACCCTAAATCCTCGGCGATGGAACGAATGTAAGTGCCTTTACTGCAAGTGACATCTACATCCACTTCTGCGCGTTCGCCAGAGCGAAAAGCTAAAATCTCTATCGCATAAACCGTAACGGGGCGCGGTTGACGCTCAATCTCAATGCCATCACGCGCTAATTTATAGAGCGGTTGACCTTGGTGTTTCAACGCCGAAAACATGGACGGCACTTGCAAAATATCGCCAGTCAACGGAATCAAGGCTTGCTTAACAGCTTCGAGCGTGACGCCTAGTGCCGACGCTTCCGCTACCACTTCGCCATCGGCATCACTGGTATTGGTTCGAACGCCTAACAAAAATGTACTGCGATAGCGTTTGTCGGCATCCAATAAAAACTGCGAAAACTTGGTCGCTTCGCCAAAGCACAGCGGCAACACACCGGTTGCTAAAGGATCAAGCGCACCGGTATGACCGGCTTTTTCCACAAAAAACAATCGCTTCGCACGTTGCAGGGCATGGTTTGAAGTCATGCCTGCAGGCTTCATCAACAACAAAACACCGTCGACAGGACGGCCTTTTCTACGCGCCATTAAGCTTTCTCGCTGCCTGAATCACTATCATTAGCAGCATCGGCATTTGAACCAGCATCATCGCTCGGTTCTTCGTCCTGCGGGTGCAAACTATCTTCACGCACCGCGCGTTCAATCAAATACGACAACTCTTGTCCGCGAATCGCGGTTTTGTCATAAATAAACTGTAGCTTTGGCACCGAACGCATGATCAATTCTTTAGCAATAAAACCGCGCAAAAAGCCGCTCGCTTTATTTAACACCGAAGCAGCTGCCAAACTCTCAGCTTCATTTTCAGCGCCCACGAAGGTTACATAAACCTTGGCATAAGCCATATCACGAGTCACGGTGACCGCATTGATATTGACCAAACCAATACGCGGGTCGCGAACTTCCTGAGCAATCACTTGCCCCAAAATCCGCTGAATCGCATCAGACACGCGGTCTGACCGAGTAAATTCTCTTGGCATTCGCCACCTCAAAAACATCGCATTTAAGTGCGATTAAAAATAACAAAGCCCCGAACATCGTTTAGATGCCGGGGCGCGCGGTTTTACGCAAGTCTTATAACTTACGTGCAACCTCTTTAACTTCGTAAACTTCGATCTGATCGCCGACTTTAACGTCGTAGTTCTTCACGCCGATACCACACTCAGTACCGTTACGAACTTCATTCACATCATCTTTGAAACGACGCAGAGATTCCAATTCGCCTTGGAAAATCACCACATTGTCGCGCAATACGCGGATTGGTTTGCTGCGGTACACGGTACCTTCAACCACCATACAACCGGCAACTTGACCAAATTTCGGCGAAGTGAAGACTTCACGTACGTTTGCAATACCAACGATGGTTTCGATACGCTCAGGATCGAGCATGCCGCTCAGTGCTGCTTTAATCTCATCCAGCAATTGGTAAATGATGCTGTAGTAACGAATGTCCACGCCTTCTGCTTCGGCGATACGACGCGTGTCGCCATCCGCACGAACGTTGAAGCCGAGTACGATTGCACCAGTAGTCAAAGCGAGGTTTACGTCGTTTTCAGTAATTCCGCCGATACCGGAAGAAATCACGTTAACTTGAACTTCTTCGTTGCCTATATCCGCAAGCGATGACTGGATAGCTTCCAATGAACCGCGTACGTCTGCTTTAACAACCACAGACAGAATTTTCTTCTGACCAGCATCCATACCCGCAAACATATTTTCGAGTTTGGCAGCAGTGTGACGTGCAAGCTTCTCTTGACGCTCTTTCTCAGCACGGAACTGAGCCACTTCACGAGCTTTACGCTCGTCGGTCAGAACCACGAAGTCATCACCGGCACTTGGTGCGGTATCCAAACCAAGGATTTCCACTGGCGTAGATGGGCCAGCTTCTTTCACTTGCTCGCCGCGCTCGTTGCTCATTGCACGTACACGACCATAGCTTTGGCCAGCAAGAATCAAATCGCCTTGCTTCAAAGTACCTTGCTGAATCAACAGAGTTGCAACAGTACCGCGACCTTTTTCAACGCGCGACTCAATTACAACACCTTTAGCCGCTGCGTTCACAACCGCATTCAGTTCGAGAACTTCTGCTTGCAGAGAAATCGCTTCCAACAACTCGTCAATGCCTTGACCAGTGTGCGCTGATACTTCAATAAACTGAGTATCGCCACCGTAGTTTTCAGGGATAACGCCCTTCACTACCAATTCGCTTTTTACGCGCTCTGGATCAGCACTGGCTTTATCGATTTTGTTAATCGCAACAACAATAGGTACGCCAGCAGCGCGCGCATGAAGAATCGCTTCTTCGGTTTGCGGCATTACGCCGTCATCCGCTGCTACTACCAGAATAACGATGTCCGTTGCTCTTGCACCACGAGCACGCATAGCGGTAAACGCCGCGTGACCGGGGGTGTCGAGGAAAGTGATTTCACCACGGCTGGTCGGTACGCGGTAGGCACCAATATGCTGGGTAATACCACCGGCTTCGCCAGCAGCAACTTTCGCTTCACGAATGTAATCGAGCAGCGAGGTTTTACCATGGTCAACGTGACCCATAACGGTAACAACCGGCGCGCGATGAACCGTTTCACCTTCAGTTTCCAAAGATTTTTCCAAAGCGTGTTCAATAGCATCTGAGCTAACCAGGTTTGGCTGGTGGCCCATTTCTTCAACCAACAATGCCGCTGTATCCTGATCGATAGACTCGTTCATGGATGCCATAACTCCCATCTTCATCAAACGCTTGATCACTTCGCCAACCTTAACGGTTAAGCGCTGCGCCAATTCGGAGACGACGATAGTTTCTGGTACATCAACTTCATGAATGATTTTAGCCGTAGGCTTTTTGAATGCATGTTTGTTGTGCTTTTTGTGGCTTGCACGCAAGTGACTACGGCGGGCCAATACATCGCTATCTTCGCTTTCATCAGCAACGATATCCAACAACTCAACTTTACTGGTCTTCTTGCCAGCAGCGCCTTTCTTGGCAGTTTTACCGCCCGGGCCGCGCTTGCGAGAATCACCGCTATCATCTGCGTCGTCGTCATGCTTATGGCTCTTTTTATGGCCATGACCATGTCCAACTTTAACGTCCTCAACGGGCGTAGCAACCGCCGGTTTCGGTTTGTTATGTGCAGGACGAGCAGCGGCAGCATCTTTCGCGACTGGCTTTTGCTCAGGGCGATTGCCATCTACAGGGCGCTTCGGAGGCTGTGCTGCCGGTTGCGGCTGACGTTTGGCTTCTTCACGCGCTTTAACATCGGCGAGACGTTGAGCCTCTTCCGATTGGCGACGCTCGATTGCAGCACGGCGCTTTTCTTCAACACCATCGGTGAAAGAAATGCGATGTGACGGCGCAGGAGCAGCTTCGCCAGTTGTCTCAGCCACAGCTTCGACCGGAGTTTCAACGACTAGGGGCTCAGGAGCAACCTCAACTACCGGCTCGCTAACCACTTCAGCAACTTGCTCAAACGCAACGTCTTCATGGTCTTCAGCTTGTACATCTTCATCATCACGCTTAATGTAAGTTCGTTTTTTACGAACTTCTACGTTAACGGTTTTGCGCGCAGCGCCACTACCGGTTTTGATAGTCGTGGTGGTTTTACGCTGCAAGGTAATTTTCTTGGGCTCGCCCGTCGCCTCGCCGTGACTGGTTTTTAGAAAAGCCAACAAACGCTGCTTTTCATCGTCAGATACGCGCGCGTCAGGCGACTTTTGGCTCAAGCCTGCTTCTTGCATTTGTTTTAGCAATCGATCAACCGGTGCACCGACCGATTTGGCGAGTTCGCTAACTGTTACTTCTGCCATTGTTTTTCCTCAGGGATAGTTCTTGGCTCAAAATTGGGGGCAAGGTTTACATTATGCAAACCATGGCTCACGAGCTTTCATAATCAGCGCAGCTGCGCGGGTGGCGTCAACACCTTCCAGACCCAACAAATCGTCTACCGATTGTTCAGCCAAATCTTCCATAGTGATGATGCCACGGCCTGCAAGGCTGATCGCTAGAGCTTGATCCATACCTTCCATATTGAGTAAATCTTCTGCCGGAGCTACACCTTCCAAACGTTCTTCCGATGCCAAAGCTTGCGTCAACAAGGCATCTTTAGCACGAGCACGCAATTCTTCGGCGATGTCTTCATCAAAACCTTCAATTGCCAGCATTTCTTCAAGCGGTACGTAGGCAACTTCTTCGAGGGTGGTGAAACCTTCTTCTACCAATACCGCAGCAACGTCTTCGTCAACATCCAAGGCATTCATGAAAATCTGGATGAAACTACCAGATTCAGCTTGTTGCTTGGCTTGCCAATCGGCAACGCTCATGACGTTGATGTTCCAGCCGGTTAAATCGCACGCTAAACGCACGTTTTGACCGCCGCGACCAATCGCCATGGCTAAATTGTCTTCGTTTACTGCCAAATCCATTGAACCTGCATCTTCATCAACAACGATGGATTCAATTTCAGCGGGCGACATAGCGTTGATAACAAATTGCGCCGGGTTATCGTCCCACAACACAATATCAACACGCTCGTTGCCAAGTTCGTTCGATACCGCTTGTACACGCGAACCGCGCATACCGACGCAAGCGCCTACTGGATCGATACGACCATCATTTGTTTTTACTGCAATTTTCGCGCGCAAACCTGGGTCACGAGCAGCGCCTTTGATTTCAATAATATCTTCAGCGATTTCCGGCACTTCGATTTTGAAAAGTTCTACCAACATTTGTGGATGAGAACGGCTCAAAAATAATTGCGGGCCACGATTTTCATTGCGCACTTCCAATAACAAAGCGCGAATGCGATCGCCCATACGGAAAATTTCACGACCGATTAATTGATCACGCGGTAACAAGCCTTCTGCGTTATTACCGAGGTCAACAATAATGCTATCGCGTGTCACTTTTTTAACAGTGCCGCTAATTAATTCGCCCATACGGTCGCGATATTCGTCAACCATTTGCGCACGTTCAGCTTCGCGAACTTTTTGCACAATAACTTGTTTTGCAGTTTGTGCTGCAATGCGGCCGAAGTCAGCGTTTTCAATTTTTTCGCGATAGATTTCGCCAACTTTTGCAGACGAATCTTTTTCACGGGCTTCATCTAAATAAAGTTGTGTACCTAACTCTGCCATTACATCGTCAGCAACTACATCCCACGTACGGAAAGTTTCGTAGTCGCCAGTTTGGCGATTAATATTCACTGCGATCGTTGAATCTTCGTCAAAACGTTTTTTGGTGGCCATTGCCAAAGCGCTTTCAATCGCCTGGAAAATTAATTCTTTATCGACACCTTTTTCGTTAGACACTGCATCAGCGACTAATAAAATCTCTTTTGCCATTATTTAACCTCTGTTAACTCCTGAAGCTAATCGCACTGCGATTAGATAACGGGTGGCTGAAAATACGTGCAACTTTTTATTTGAATCGCACATGATTAAAAACAATTCTTTAACTTAATTTTTTGAAGAAATTATTTTTCTTCTGATTTGCTTTTTTCTTTTAAGCCATCAATTTTCGCGATAATTTCATCGTAGCGCGGCACAATATTGGCCTTATCGATAGCATCAACGGGAAGCAAAATTTCTTTGCCTTCAACATTAATAATTACATCTTCATTTTCAACTTTTACGATGTCACCTTTAAAACGACGACGACCATCGCGCGCCATACGCAAGCGTACGTTTACCGTCTCGCCCACATAACGTGCATAGTGCGCTGCAGAATATAAAGGACGATCAATACCGGGCGATGAAACCTCAAGTGTGTATTCGCCATCGATGGGATCTTCAACATCCATCACCGCGCTAATTTGACGGCTGACTTTTTCACAATCTTCCAGCGATACGCCAGACGGACCATCAATAAAAATTCGCAGCGTTGTGTAACGACCTTGGGTTAAATATTCCAATCCCCAAAGTTCACAACCTAAAGAAGCTACTACGGGCTCGATCAGGTTGTGCAATATTTCTTGCTTTGATGCCATGCCTTAAAACCTTCCCACGCGGGATATAAAATTCTAAAAAATCAAACCCTAGAAAACACAAATGGGCACAAGGCCCATTGATCGATACTGCATATGCGGTTGCGAAAACTCTTAATAATTTATTAAGACACACAACCCGTCGATGGGGCCAAACCCGGCTGAACCTACCAGCACAAACGACACATACAAAAAAACCCCATAAAGGGGCTTTTTTAAGCTGAGTAGCTACGTTGGCTAACTCAGAAAATCTGTTAGTGGAAATTCAACTGGAATCTCACACCGCTCTGTAGAAAACTCTTTATGAAAATTATCTACAGATAAAAATTTGGTTGCGGGGGCAGGATTTGAACCTACGACCTTCGGGTTATGAGCCCGACGAGCTACCAAGCTGCTCCACCCCGCGTCCGTAACTCAATTTTGCTTACGCCTAACTGAGGTCGCGCAGTATAGGGATGTGACCCCACGCGGTCAAGTAAAACTTTACAGCTCAATTACTTAATTAATGCCTGACATAATGTAGAGGTAAATAATGACGTCGTGATGACAGGCAAGATCAAACACTGGTATTGAAGAAATTCCCGGAGCCTGACAAGCCTTTCACCGCGCCAATTTCAACGAGGCGACGACTGATATCAAAGGTAGTACGAGCAGACTTGGCAAATATCTCTGCGCGCTCCTGACTGCTGCGATCAAGGTCAAGACGCTGTTTTTCCTCTTCACGCTTAACTTCGCTACGCAACTCTTCTTCTTTATCATCTTGCTCTTTAGCTTCAGATTTCTGCGCGCTAACTTTGCCTTCAGACTTCAACTGATCTTGCTGCACTTCAGATGCACTTTGCGTCGCTAACTGAGCGCGCGCTTCATTTTCGAGGCTTGCAGCTTGGGAGGCAACACGACGATCTTGGGATGAAGGGTCAGCAGGGGCATTAGCGGCCATACGAATTTGCTGGGCTTTACGAATAGTCGCTTCAGGATCATTAGGGATGGGCGAAGTGTTAATAGAAACTTCACCGCCCACGGCATAACTAATGCCATCAGGCCCACGCACAAAAGAATAAGTAGTTGTACCGGCATATTGACCAGCAACGGCGGAATGGGCCTGCTCATGAGCGCGTACAGCACGATCGACAGTTGCCAACTCATCAATTTGTTTTTGCTCTTTCTCTAAACGGTCTTTTTCATTTGGGTCTGATTCGCCTTGCGAACTGCGCGATTGCACTGGCGCTTGGCCACCACCGCTAACGCGTAATTTTTCGCTTTGTTCGTTGGGGCGATCCTCAGGGGAGCGGCGATTTTGGCTTGCGGATGATCCAGCAGGTTCTTCCAACGCCTTTAAGCTGGACGTTTTTAATTCAGCCGATTCCAATCCAACTGTCTGCCGCCCAATTGGCGCATAGGGCGCAACTATACTGGCACTGGTTGATGAAATTGAACTGACCACCTTGATCACCCTAACCTGTTAATGACTCACGCTCGCGTTTTGAGCAGAGTTCCTATGGTTTCATCCGCCGCTTTCACGATTTTTGCAGATGCATCAAAGACTTGTGTTTGCGCTTTAATATTAAACAGCGATTCAACTACATCATTTTTTGCTGGATTGTCACGCTCGGTAGTACCGGCTTTTACAATTTGTTGCGCTGAACGGGAAATTTCGGCTTGGCTGCGTTGCATGCCAATTAGGCCTTGGTTTACTGCTGAACCACTAACTGAACCTACGTCCATTATTTTGCCCTCGCAAAAAATACAGGAAAGACTTTCTACCAATTAATTCTACGCGCGAACATGATTAAAAAACAGGCAAACCTGCCGCTTTAACGAGGATTTTAAGACGAGTTTGGATTAAGAACGGAAAAAATATAACAAGTCGTAACTTATGGCTGCTTTTTAAACAAACCATGTTCTGACTGAATCTTCGAGATAAACCTCGCCTGATCAAACACACCTTGGGCGGTTAAACGATTAGCGACTGGTAACCCGGCAGCGCGGAGCGCGTTACCACTCCAGGTATTACAGTTACTAAAAATCCCGTAGGAGCTTTTAGACCGGAAAAATGAACCCATGGCATCGCCAAAAGCTGGCAGGCGGATTAACTCGCCCTGATCATCAACGGCAATTGAATTACCCAAATAGACTAGCAATTGATGCAAACCTTGATCGGTAACCGCCAGCGGAACTATGGTTTCCGTCGGAATTTCGGTGAAAGGTTCATAATCGTAAGGTAGCAACTGCACCGCCGAGTACCCGGAAGCAACCAGAGCTTTGGCCGCAGCGCTCACCGATTTATTTTTGCCGGTAAAGTAATCGCCATCGCCCCAGCCAACGCGTGCATATTTTTGATTTTTTAAATCAGGTGCTAATTTGGGAATTTGGGTGGCAAGAATTTTTGCCTCCACCAATACGCTCGTGTGCCAGCCGCGATAAATAAAATAAATTGTATGCTTTGTATTGGCGACTGGAATATCTTGATTGCGCGGCATGGTCGCACAACCTGTGAGAAAAAAACTCACAACCAACATCATCCAAATTTGAAATTTAATTATGTTCATTCAAAAATTTTCTGTACTTCAGTTTCATCAAAATAATTAGCGACTACCGCAGGTGACTGATCAGCCAAAAATGGCACAACACCCAAACAAGGTATTGGTAAACGCGCGCGCAAGCTATCGATATTTTCTTGCAAGACCGGCATATCAGGATCAACACAATTTGCCACCCAACCCGCTACCGGCAAACCATCGCGCACGATTGCCTCGAAAGTTAGGAGCGCGTGATTAATGCAACCCAAACGCACACCTACAACAATGATTACGGGGAGCTGTAAATTTTTTGCAAGATCCGCCAACGTTTCCCGTGCATTGAGAGGCACACGCCAACCACCCGCACCTTCAAGCAAAGTGAAATCTGCTGACGATAAAACGCCACGGCAAAATCCTGATAGGCGATCTACCGATAAACTTCTTTTTTCCTGTTGTGCAGCAATATGCGGTGCAATAGCAGCTTCGAGCGCGTAAGGATTTATTTGTTCATAAGCCAGCGGCTGGGTAATAACGGATTGTAGTAATAATGCATCTGAATTACGTAAACCTTCATCAGTTTTTTCACAGCCAGCAGCAACTGGTTTTAAAGCCGCTGTGGTTAGGCCTTTATTCTTGGCCGCAACTAATAAACCAGCAGCTACCAACGTTTTGCCTACATTGGTATCTGTACCTGTAATAAAAAAAGCTTTCTTGGTCGTTGCTTTTAAGGTCATGGGGTTTTCACTGTTAAATAAAATACATCATAAGTCGCGGGCAATAGATTATTACGACGAAAGCTTTCGTAGGCCTGTTTGAATAGCTGTATTTTTTTTCGTCCTGTCAAACCCGAAGCCCTGCCGCGATTTACATTTTGCGCACCGAGTGATTTCAAACTGCGAGTCAGGTCAGATAAATGCTCAAATTCCATGACTTCAGGCTTTTGCAAAAAATCTACGACCTGCAAACCTTGTTGCTTTAATTGATTTAATAAAAACTCGGAACCGTGAAATTGATTTACGTGCACATGCGTATCCACCTGCAGCCAAGCCGATTTTAACTCATGAAGAGTTGCCGGCCCCAATGTGGTAAAAAAGCATTGCCCACCAGGTTTTAATACTCGATAAATTTCTGCGAATAATTTCGATAAATCTGCACACCATTGCAATGCAAAATTGGAATAAATAATATCGACTGAATTATCTGCAAAGGGTAAATATTCTGCATCGGCGCATACCCATTTTTTTTGTTGTGGATGCTGCTCACTGGAAAACTGCAGCATACCTTCGGCGATATCAACTCCAACCACCAAAGCCTTTGGAAAAAGATTTTGCAGCTTGGGCGTGAAATGTCCTGTACCGCAACCTAGGTCTACAACTACATCTACAGCAGCAAAGCTTAACTTCTGTAAAAGCGCATCGCCCACTTCACGTTGCAATGAAGCAACAGAATCATAAGTTGACGCAGCTCGGCTGAATGAGTGCGCCATTTGTTTTTTGTCGAGAATCGGCTGCGCGGCTGACAATAAAAAATCGCTAATTAAGTTTGCGACTAATTCAGGTGCGCTCCAATGCAATGCGTGGGCGACATTGGAAATAACATTTACTTGCTGATGACTATTTAATGCTGCAAAAGATTGCTTTGCGTTAACCGGAACCAACGCATCTTTTTCAGCTAACAAATGTAATCCAGGAGTTTTCAAATTGGTAAAGGCTGTGCGGTTATCCACAACACCCAGCAATTCCAGCGCCTGCAACCAATTGGAATTTATTTTTTCGGGCTTTGCCAAAGTGCGTACTTGTTTTGAAAGCACGCGTTCGTTGGCATCACCTTGCGCTAGCAAACCCGTAAATAGTTTAAGCGTTGTTTGCGAATCGTTTGCGAAACTTTCATTAAATTGTCGATTTATAGAAACCGGCATCGCCGTTTCATAATCGTTATTAGCAACAAATTTTAAATTCGCTGCCAAGGTAACAATACCAGATATTTTTTGTGGATATTTCGCTGCAACTTGTATAGCGAGCATACCGCCGAGAGACCAGCCAATAAGCACACATTTTTTTGGTAGCTGCTGAACAATTAAATCAATAACAGTATCAAGATCAAAAACTAGAATTTCAGCGCTATCACCAAAACCGGGTAAATCCAATGCAATAACATTAGCAATATTCTGCAGGGCAGGAATTAAAGGCGACCAGGATTCACTGCTGCTACCCCACCCATGCAACAAAACAACATCATCAGTTAGCGGACGTTGTAGTGTGCAAGAGTAATGATGAGCTGCAAGCGCGTAACCGTTGTTATTCATGCGCGGCATTACCAAGAATATCGCCTAATGCATTTAATAAATGGTCAACTTGAGCAAGCTTATGTTCAGCGGAAAAGGTGATACGCAAACGTGAAGTTCCGGGCGCTACTGTAGGGGGACGAATTGCAATAATTAAAATTCCACGTTCTGCTAATTTTTCGGCAATCGCTAAAGTGCGTGACTCATCGCCGATAATAATTGGCTGGATGGGAGAAAAAGAATCCATCAATTGCAAACCGAGTTGCTGAGCACCAGTGCGAAAATGTGCAATTAGTGTTTGCAAATGTTCGCGTCGCCAACTCTCCGTTTGCAATAATCGCAAACTCACGCGCGTTGCAGCGGCAACGGCGGGCGGCATGGCAGTGGTATAAATATAGGAACGAGAAAATTGAATAAGTGTTTCAATTAAAGTTTCGCTGCCTGCAATAAAAGCACCGAATGTACCGAAGGCTTTGCCCAAGGTGCCCATTAATATCGGCAACTCATTTTGCGTTAGTCCGAAATATTCTGCACTGCCACCGCCATTTTTTCCGAGGCAGCCAAAACCGTGTGCATCATCCACCATTAGCCATGCATTATTTTTTTGTGCGAGTGCGGCGAGTTCAGAAACAGACGCGCAATCGCCATCCATACTGAATACCCCATCAACTACAATCAGTTTTCTTTCAGCTTCTGTTTTATCCAAACGAGTTTGTAAATTGGCTAAATCATTGTGTAAGAAACGCTGGAAGCGCGCACCGCTGAGCAAGCCACCATCTAATAAACTCGCGTGATTTAAACGATCTTCAAAAATTGCATCGCCTTGCCCAACTAACGCGGTAATTGCGCCCATATTCGCCATATAGCCAGTGGAGAATAATAGCGCGCGATCTCGGCCGGTGAATGCTGCTAACTCTTCTTCAAGTGCGTGATGTTCGCTTGAGTGACCAGCCACTAAATGTGATGCGCCACTGCCAACACCAAATTTATTTGCTGCTTGCTGAAACGCTGAAATTACTTGCGGGTGGTTTGCTAAACCTAAATAATCGTTGCTGCAAAATGCGACATAACTTTTTCCATCGACAACAACATTTGGAGTTTGTGGCGATTCCAAAATACGGCGCGAACGATACAATTTCGTCGCTCGGCGCTCGGTGAGTGCAAAAGATAAAATATTGTCGAGGGAGGATTCAGGTTTCACAAAAACACACTGTCATGATTAAAATAATTCACACAACTACATAAGTGAGTGCGGAGAAGAATGCAGAGTTATCGCAAACCAAAACCATGCGCCATAAATACTGCAAATAAGGGCATAAAAAGCAATAAAGTAAGTTCTGCACGAATGGTGACAATAACTGACTTAGGAACTATAACTTGCTCAATAGTTTTGTTGCGATTGCGAATAAAAAATACCGTGGGATAAATCGACAACAAGGCAATCAACGCAAACACTGTTAGCTTGATATGAAAAATCCAGTTATGCGTATAAAACCCTGAAGGCTTCCCGACTACAAACCAAAGCAACAAACCTGCGGTTAGCGCTAAAATTGCACTTATGCCGAATATCGCATCAATCACCACAAGGCGTTTAAATTTTTTGACGCTGGTATCGACACTTAATAAAATATGTTCGGATACCAGCGCTGAACTTAAAATAATAATTCCCAAAAAATGCACATAGCGAACTAATACTTCATGCATGGCAAACTCCCGTTTAGATTTGAGAATTATTTTAAATTTTAATTAGCAGCGTTATAAAACAGAGAATCCAGCTTTGCTTCTTGCAATTTATTAACGATGACCGCTTCTTGCTGTTCTTCATCTTCATGAACTTCGTAAGCTTCAGGTTTAATTCCCAAACGCTTAAATAATTGCATATCTTTATTGGCTTCTGGATTTGGCGTCGTCAATAATTTTTCGCCGTAGAAAATAGAATTTGCGCCCGCTAAAAAAGCCATAGCTTGAGTTTGCTCATTCATTTGTTCACGGCCTGCAGACAAGCGCACGTGTGATTGCGGCATTAAAATTCTGGCCACGGCGATGGTGCGAATGAAATCAAACGGATCTAAATCGGCTTCATTTGCCAAAGGCGTGCCTTCAACTTTTACCAGCATGTTGATGGGCACAGATTCTGGATGCTCCGGCATATTCGCCAATTGTTGTAAAAGACCCGCGCGATCTTTTTCATCTTCGCCCATACCGACGATGCCGCCGCAGCACACTTTCATGCCCGCTTTGCGTACGTTAGCAAGGGTGTTTAAGCGATCTTGATAGGTGCGTGTAGTGATGATTTCACCGTAATATTCTGGCGAGGTATCGAGATTGTGATTGTAGTAATCGAGACCCGCATCCGATAATTCTTGCGCCTGAGCTTCGTCCAACATCCCCAAAGTCATGCAGGTTTCCAAGCCCAAAGCTTTTACACCTTGAACCATGGTGGTGACGTAAGGCATATCGCGATTTTTAGGCGAGCGCCAGGCCGCACCCATGCAAAAACGTGTTGCGCCACTGGCTTTAGCGGCTCTCGCTTCTTCGATAACTTTCTCTACCGCCATCAATTTTTCACGTTCGAGGCCGGTGTCGTAGCGCGCAGATTGCGGGCAATACGCACAATCTTCCGGGCAAGCGCCGGTTTTAATTGAACAGAGCGTACTGACCTGAACTTCATTGGGGTTGAAATAAGTGCGGTGCACGGTTTGCGCTTGAAACATCAAGTCGCTAAAGGGCAAATCAAATAGGGCTTGAATTTCTGCGCGAGTCCAATCGTGACGAATGGCGGCTGCTAAGGTGCTGTAAACAGGAGGTTTAGTGCTGGCGTTCATGGGTGGTTTCCGTTGATACAGAGAATAAACTCATATTAACGGTAAGGATAATGCTGTCAACCTAAAAATGATTTTCAGGTTGACAGGCGCCTCAAAACATCAATAAAGGCTGTCGGCGATGGCCCGGATATCGTCGCGATTCATCACCACCAATTCCAATTCATTGGTGTCTGTGATCGCGTTGTATCGCTCGGAAAGTTTTTGATAGGCAATTAAATGACTGATGGGCGGTAAACGCGTGGCGGTCATACGCAACTTCAGTGAGTGATATAGGCCAAGGTTAACGGCGTCGATCAATCCGAAAGGCTCGTTTTCAGCCGCTTGCCAATTGCCAACCTGACGCACGAGCTGAATATATTCTTCATCCATCTCCCATTTTTCAAGCAGCGCAATGCCCAGACTTTTAGCGAATTCACGGCACAGATTGATATAAATTTCACGGGTGGGAACCGCCAACTCATGAGATTTAAAAACTGATAAAACTGCCAGCGCCCCCACTTCACTCAGCAAACTGCCTAGCAAGGCGTAATCCGGTGCGACCCGGCCAACTTTTTTAGCGATGAGCGCACTCATGCTCGCCTTACTAATCAGGCGATCCCACGAGGCTGCAAATATACGGGTGTAGGCTTGGGTATTTCCGGTAAACAGTTTTTTTACCGCATGCAGCATGGTGATGCGTTCAACTTGGGCCATGCCGAGAATGCGTACGACATCGAATACCGATTGCGGCGGCATTTGGCTGTGCATCATCACGCTGGAGGCGTAACGCATCAACAGATTGCCAAGTTCAAGGTCGCGGGAGATAAGTCGGCTGAGCGAATGAATCGAAATATCCGGACGCGACAAGGCCTGACGGATTTCCAGAGTGATCGCGGGAAGTTGTGGCAAATTTTCGTGTGCGCCAAGCAGTTCGGAAACCGCACTTTTGTAACTCGTGTAATCGGGATTAACAACATCCACAGCAATGTACCTAAATAGATGTACCTTAAATAAATCGACGCATTAATTATCAAACTACCCTAAGCCTAGAAGAAGTCATGGTAAATTCAACGCCAGTGCAAAGATTCATTAAAAATAGCCACACAAGCGCGAATAAAAAAATAAGGAAGATAGCCGATGCAAGCGATTATGAGAAAGTTGGGGTTATGGATTAGCAGCGGCTTTCCGAGCCAATGCCTGCTGTGCTCCTGTACATTGCAAAGCAGCATGCTCTGCAACAGTTGCCAATATGATTTGCCCCACGTTTACGGCCAAAATATTTGCCAGCAATGCGGCCTGCGTAGCGATAGCTTGAGTAGTTTTTGCGGGCATTGCCTTAGCCATCCACCAGCGTTCAGCCGCAGCTTTATTCCCTTCGCTTACGCTTATCCGCTCGACAATTTAATTCACAAATTCAAGTATCGTCGCCATCTCACCAGCGGCAAGTTGCTCAGCCAATTATTGGCGGATTACCTCAAACACTATGCGCAAGAACACGACGACTGGATTGCGCCGGATGTCATCATCCCCGCGCCCATGCATTGGCTGCGCCGCTGGCAGCGCGGCTTTAATCAGGCCGAAGTGGTTGGCCAGCATATCGCCCGTGAATTGGCGGTTCCGCTGGAAACCAATATCGTAGAACGCATCCATAAGACGCCAGCGCAAAAAGAACTAACGCGCAGCGAGCGGCAAAGAAATCTGCGGCGCGCCTTTAAGATTGCCGATAAATATCGCGAAAAAATTGTCGGCAAGCGCATCGCTATTATTGATGACGTTGTCACTACTACCGCCACCGTGCGCGAACTGAGCAAGTTACTCATGACTGCGGGCGCGGCAGATGTGCAGGTGTGGGCCTTGGCTCGGACGATGGAGAAATAAGCGATTTAGGCGCAACTACCTGACTAATCAGCGCTATGCAGGATCATGTCAAACTGTCATCTAAACTGGTTTAAATGATCAGCTATTTTTCGATGCGGGCAGTTTGTAAGCGGAAATTCTAAAAAAATGCCGGTAAGAAGCTGATAGGCTGAATTTTTTTCCCACATTAAGTCTAATTCTGCGAGAATCCGCATCCAGCTTTTCGGCGCGCAAGCGGTGGCCTCAACCTTGCCCAGGCGTCTTTTTCGCACCCGCTCTATTTGGAGGTTTCCATGAAATTTCGCTTTCCTATCGTCATCATCGATGAAGATTTCCGCTCCGAAAACACCTCAGGCCTTGGTATCCGCGCACTTGCCGATGCCATGGAAAAAGAAGGTATGGAAGTGCTGGGCGTGACCAGCTACGGCGACTTATCGCAGTTCGCGCAGCAACAGTCGCGCGCGTCCGCGTTTATTTTATCGATTGACGATGAAGAATTTGGCGAAGGTTCCCTGGAAGAGACCGATCAAGCGCTGAAATCCCTGCGCGCGTTTGTGGAAGAAATTCGCTACAAAAACGCCGATATCCCGATTTATTTGTACGGTGAAACTCGCACCTCGCGCCATATTCCCAACGACATTTTGCGCGAGCTGCATGGCTTCATTCATATGTTTGAAGACACACCCGAGTTCGTGGCGCGCCATATTATCCGTGAAGCTAAATCCTATCTGGATGGCCTTGCACCGCCGTTTTTCCGTGCCTTGGTACATTACGCAAACGATGGCTCTTATTCATGGCACTGCCCCGGTCACTCAGGCGGCGTGGCGTTTTTGAAATCGCCTATCGGCCAAATGTTTCACCAGTTTTTTGGTGAAAATATGTTGCGTGCAGACGTGTGTAATGCGGTAGAAGAACTTGGTCAATTGCTCGATCACACCGGCCCTATCGCTGCGTCTGAGCGCAATGCCGCGCGCATATTCAATGCTGACCACTGCTATTTCGTGACTAACGGTACGTCTACATCCAACAAGATGGTTTGGCACTCAACTGTTGCGCCAGGCGATATTGTTGTAGTTGACCGCAACTGCCATAAATCAATTCTGCACTCGATTATTATGACTGGCGCGATTCCGGTGTTCCTGATGCCGACGCGAAATCACCTCGGCATTATTGGCCCAATTCCGCTGGAAGAATTCACGCCGGAAAGCATCGCCCGCAAAATCGAAGCAAACCCCTTCGCGCGCGCTGCGTTGAATAAAAAGCCACGTATTTTGACCATCACCCAATCGACTTATGACGGTGTGATTTACAACGTCGAAACACTGAAAGACATGCTCGACGGCAAAATCGATACGCTGCATTTCGACGAAGCCTGGTTGCCGCACGCGACCTTCCACGACTTCTACAAAAATATGCATGCTATTGGCAAAGATCGCCCGCGCGCAAAAGAGTCGATGATTTTCTCAACGCAATCTACGCACAAATTGCTCGCAGGATTATCGCAAGCATCACAAGTGCTGGTGCGCGAGTCCGAGAAAGTAAAACTGGACCAGGATGCATTTAACGAAGCCTACTTGATGCATACATCAACATCGCCCCAGTATTCAATCATCGCCTCATGCGATGTTGCAGCGGCCATGATGGAGGCTCCCGGCGGCACTGCGTTGGTAGAAGAAAGCATTTTGGAAGCTCTCGACTTCCGCCGCTCCATGAAAAAAGTGGACGCCGAATGGGGCCAGGATTGGTGGTTCCAAGTATGGGGCCCTGATGAATTTGCCGAAAACGGTATCGGCGAACGCGACGACTGGATTCTGCGTAGCGACGACAACTGGCACGGCTTTGGCAAATTGGCGACTGGCTTTAACATGCTCGATCCAATTAAAGCCACCATCGTTAACCCAGGTTTGTCCGTAAATGGCGACTTTAGTGAAACAGGTATTCCTGCATCCATCGTCACCAAATATTTGGCAGAAAACGGCGTAATTATTGAGAAGTGCGGCCTCTACTCGTTCTTCATTATGTTCACCATTGGCATCACCAAAGGCCGCTGGAATACGTTACTGACTGCGCTGCAACAGTTCAAAGATGACTACGACAAAAACCAACCTATGTGGCGAATCATGCCGGAATTCGCGCAAGCGAATCCGCGCTATGAACGTATGGGCCTGCGCGATTTGTGTCAACAAATTCACGACTTCTACAAAGCCTATGACGTTGCACGTTTGACCACAGAAATGTATTTGTCCGATATGCAACCCGCAATGAAACCATCAGACGCTTTCGCAAAAATGGCGCATCGCGAAATCGAACGCGTACCGATTGATGAGCTGGAAGGTCGCATCACGTCCATTTTATTAACGCCCTATCCACCAGGAATTCCATTGTTGATTCCCGGCGAAATTTTCAATAAAACCATCGTGGATTATTTAAAATTCGCGCGCGACTTTAACGAAAAATTCCCCGGCTTTGAAACCGATGTTCATGGTTTAGTGAAGCGTGAAGTGGATGGTAAGCGTGGTTACTTCGTTGACTGTGTTAAGCAATAAAAAAATAATAGCTTAAAAAAAGGGCGCTCATAGCGCCCTTTTTTTATTTTCCATTACGCAGGAGTTACACGATATGTGTTGACTCAATGAGCGCGGGTGATCAAGCTATTCACAGCGGTGCCGCTATAGAGCACACTGATGACATTGTGAGATGCTAATGAGCAACAAACTCGAACCAGAACCAATTCCCGTCGAACACACACCACAATCGCATCCCTACGAAAAACTTAGTCCAGATTTAGTGATGGATGCCGTGGAGGCAAACGGTTATTTAACCGATGCACGAATCCTCGCGTTAAATTCTTATGAGAATCGTGTGTATCAAGTTGGGATTGAAGGCGGCAGCCCGATCATCGCAAAATTTTATCGCCCCGAACGTTGGACACGCGAACAAATAATTGAGGAACACGAATTTTCACAAGCGCTGAAAGATTTGGAAATTTCTGTAGTAGCACCGCTGCCGAATGATGACGACGACACTTTGCGTGAATTTGCGGGATTTAATTTTGCGCTTTATTTACGTCAAGGCGGGCATGCGCCCAATCTGGATGACTTCGATGCATTGTTAAGCCTTGGCCGAACACTCGGTAGAATTCATGCGCTCGGCAAAGCGCGCTTGTTTGAATATCGCCCCAGTATTTCGGTGCAAACTTTTGCGCGCGAAAGTTATGAGTTTTTACTTGCCAATAATTTTATTCCCAGCGCGTTACATGAAGCTTATCGCACCCTCGGTGCAGATTTAATTGCGCGTTGCGACACTATTTTTTCACGCGTTAAATACTCACCGATTCGTCTGCATGGCGACTGTCACCCAGGTAATATTTTATGGCGCGATGAGGTCCCACACTTCGTCGATTTTGATGATGCGCGCAACGGCCCTGCCATTCAGGATTTATGGATGCTGCTTTCAGGCGAGCGCGAGCAACAGACCGCACAGCTTGCAGAAGTACTGGAAGGCTATCAGGAGTTTTGTGATTTTGATTTTGCCGAATTGCCACTAATTGAAGCGCTGCGTACTTTGCGAATTATGCATTACAGCGCATGGCTCGCCCGCCGCTGGACAGACCCGGCATTCCCAAAACATTTTCCATGGTTTAACAGCGAACGTTATTGGGCAGAACATATTTTGGAATTGCGTGAGCAATTAGCGGCATTGCAAGAACCACCTCTCGTTATTTTTTAACACAAACTTTGGGCATAAAAAAAGCGAACTCAACGTTCGCTTTTTTTATTTTAACGTTCAGAATAATTATTGCGGTAAAAAATCAAACGAATAATTAATCGTGAATCTTGCAACATTACCCGCAGAGAAATTAATAGATTTAATTTTCGCTAGAATTTTTGACTCAAGCGCAGGGTTTTTCAATTCGCTCGAAACAATTTCAGCATCCACCACTTGTCCAGTTGGATCTATAACCAATTTAACAACCACTTTCCCTTGCAGCGTTGCATCTTCTTTAAGGGCGCGATTGTAAATTGAGAATAAAGTCGCTTTGTATTGCTCCATGACTTTGCGTATTTCTTCTTCGCTGCGCGCGGCTCCGCCGGCTCCATTGCTATTGCCACCACCGGCAGCCGTTGCGCCTGCAGCTTTTTTACTCGCCTCAGCTAATCCACTTTTCACTTTGGTAGTTTCGCGACCTGAGAGTGCAACACCACCTACATCATGGCTTGCATAAGCGTTGGGATTAATTCCTCCGCTCCCTTTAGTCTGACCACTATTTATCATGGAGCGATCAACTTGCGTAGCTTGACTCGCACCATTGTTCACGGTGGTTGCAGCCGTTTCCACAGCATCAGTTTGCAAGGCTTCGCGCATCTCCATTAAATCATCTTTAAAAGTTGAGATCTGTGCTTGTGCTTGCGCTTTTGCATTGGCGACAGCTTCGCTTTTTGCATCAGGATTTTTCGAGCGCTCCACTGGCTTTTCAGTAGATTTAACCGGAACCGGTGTTTTTTCAACAGGTTTTTCCACCGGCTTTTTTTCTTCCGGTTTCTTTTCTTCTACCTTGGGCGGTTCAATCGGTATTGGCGGTGGCAATTCCTGTTTCTCAAGCATCACCCGCGCTAACTGCGGTGGCAGTTCTGCCTTTTCTTTGCGCGTCAGCTCCGGCAATTTAATAATTGTCATTGGAATTGAAGCGATGAAAAAAATAATAAATGCAGCGATAAGAATTTTTTTAAAACGCTCATCATCGTTGCTAAGCGACCAGGGTAATTGCATAGTTGACATAATGTATGTCATATCAACCTCCCGTTACGGCTTTATTGCTCGCGTCTTTATGCGAAACTGCCAGGGCAATTTTGCGATAATCAGCAGCAACACAAGTCGCCATAATTTTTTTCAACTGCTCATAGGGAATTGCACGATCGCCTAAAATAGTAACGGGTCGACCTTCCGCTTTTTCCTTTTCATCCAAAGGAGGTGCCTGACTTGCCAAGACTTTTAATTCATTTTCAAGCGGCGCAAATCGCGATGCTGGATCAGCCATCAATTCAATGATACTACCCACACGTTGACCGGCAACAATAATGTCAGTCGAACTTACGGTAATCACAATAGTTTGACCTGGCATGGTGTCTGAAATTGACACAGGCAATTTAATGGATTTATCCGAATTCAACACTTCTACGTTGGATGAGTAATTAATTAAAAGAAAAAATATCAACAAGGTAAAACAGTCAATCAGTGGCACCAAATTTAAACGGGGCACGTGATTTAAACGCTGGCGATGTTTTGCCATACGTTTTGCGCGCATGGACATTTTCATGGTTGTCCTCCTTGCGCGCCACTGACTGCTTGCGTTTGTTCTCCGGGTGGAGGTGCATCGCCCAATGAAACTTCAGGAAATAATTCTGCATTGACCACAGACGTTGCAACCACTGTGCGATAGGAACGCACTGTGTCCATTACGGCAACCAGAGTTTGGTAATCGGTATTTTTTTCTGACAACAAATAAATATCGCGTTTTTGAATTCCTTTATCAGCCAACTGACGTTTAATTTCTTGCAGATAAAGTGTCAGGTTTTCGAAATCATATTTTCCACTTGCAGTTTTTTCGATTCGTTTTAAACGAATACCCGCGGGATAATTAATATCAAAATAATCCGGACGAATCACAAGCTCAAGCTGAGCTGGTGGCTCTACTTGTTCAGCACTCGCAGCGGGAAGATCGGGTAATTTCAAATCCAGCACAGTAATGTGCGATAGCACCATGCCCATCAACAACACAGGCACAAGCACCACAACTAAATTGATAAACGCTGTAACGTCAACGTCAGCGTCTTCGCCATTTCTTTTCAATAATCGGCGCATTTTGGTTTTACCTCTAACCTACAATTATTTGGTTTTATCAATTCGAACCACAATTATTGTTTGGCTGGGTTATTTTCAGAACGTTGTTTTGCGACTAAATCTTGTGCGTGGGTTAAAATATTCATGCATTTCACGCCAGCCATTTCAAGGCTGTCGACAATTTCAAGGGTGCGACTTTGAATCATGGCGTGACTGAGTAAAAGTGGAATTGCCGTGAACAAACCGAATGCTGTTGCGTTCATGGCTACCGCAATACTCGCTGATAACAGCGCTGCTTTTTCTGAAGGGTCAGCATTGGCAACCGCACCAAATGCTTCACTCAAACCGGAAATAGTACCAAGCAAACCTAACAAGGTTGCAACGTTGGCAAGAGTTGCCAAATAGCCAGTGCGGCGCTCTAAACGCGGCACAGCTTCCATTACACCCTCTTCCATTGCTAATTCAATATCTTCGCGACGGCTTGACTGCGCCATACGCTGCAAACCTGCGCTGATAATTTTTGCGACTGGCGCTTCGGAAGATTTACCGATATTCAGCGCGCCCTGATAATCTTTTTTCTGCAGCAATGCGAGAATACGATCAAATGCATCGCGATTCGATTTTTTGGCTTTCGCCAAAAATATAAAGCGCTCAATAACAATCGCTGCGCCTACTATTAAAATCGCGCCGATTGGAAACATAAAAATGCCTCCGTCTTGAAAGAAGCGAATAATGCCTGCTGTAGTCATAGGGTTTTCCTCTACACAAAATTAAAAATATGGGTTGACTGTTTTTAAAAATTATTTCTTTTCGTCGGAGCTTTCTAACTCGCGGCGCAACTCTTCTCTTTCAATATGGCCGAACACTGCTTTTTGTTCATTATCCAGTGATTCAAAATCTACGTTGCCTGCCATGGGTGACTGCCAGGGTAAAATATAAAGGACGCGTGGCTGTTCCTGATTTCCGGTGACCGTTGTTTGCAAACTAATGCTGGCGTCCTGCACCATTTTTTTTGCAGGTGTTGCCTTATCAGTTCCACTTATCTGCGTGTTATCTGGGGTATTAGCAACTAGCGCAGGTTGAGTTTGCGCATCCACTTTTTTATCAGCTATTACAGGTGCTGAGCTTTGTGCAAAAGATTCAGCTGTAATTAGCATCGCAAGGCTTGCAAAAAATACTGCGAATCGCGAATGAAAATTGCGCATATTATTTAGCCTCTGCTTTATCAGTTGCTTTGCCCGAATTTACCCGGCGCTGCACTTCTGCAACCCAACTATCCACCTGTTTATCGGGCGCTGCCAATAATTGTTGGTAGGCTTGATAATGCGGTAAGGCTTGCTCAGGTTTACTTAAGTACAGATCATACAAAATCGCAATGTTTTTATGGCCTTCAGGATAAAAAGGCCAAATTGCCAACGCTTTTTGGTACAAACTTTCAGCGGCGGTAAAATCACCGGCTTCGCGTTTCAACACCGCCAAGTGATTATAGGCGTCTACATTTTTAGGATTGGCCGCTATGGCGCGATTAAATGCGTCAGCTGCTTTCTCGTTATCACCTTTGTTACGATAAACAATACCCAGGTTTAAAAAGACACCCGAAAGTTTTGGATTTTTTTCTGCCAACTGTTTCAACGTTGCTTCAGCGTGATCCCAATTTTTTTGTTGGATCGCGTTTACCGCATCGTAAAAACTAACTTGCACTTGATCATTCAATTTTTGCGGATTTTGCAAGTAGGGATTCGGAGTCACCGGGCCTGCAGGTAAAACTGAAGTCGGAATATCTGCTTTCGGTTTCGCAGGAGCTTCGCCTTCACCAGATTTATTTTCCGTTATTGGTTTTTCAATAAATTTATTATCTGCCGGTTTTTCAGGTGCAGAGCCGCAGGCGCTCACTAACAATGACATCACAAAAAGTGCAAGCAATGGCTTATTGAATTTCATTGCTCACCTCCGATACTGATTCAGATTTTTTATAACGCGCGGGCAATAAAGTTGCCAGAGCTTCAAAGCTTTGCTTGACCCATTGGTCGTAAATACCTTTGGTGGTTCGCTGCGCATTAGCTTGATGAATTTGGATAGCTTTTTCTTCGAAAGGCGTAGCTTGCTCTTCCAATAATAAATCGTATTGTTCAAGCGCAAGCGCATCCAAATCTTTCGGGCGTTCGGACTTCATTAAGTCGCGACTCAACTGAGCGTAAATATCGCCAATGCGATAACTTGCTTGCGTCGTAAATTCTGCAACACCGTACGCGAGTACAACTTCTTGCGCTTTGAGCGCTTTATCCAAAGCTGCACGCTTTACTTTCAAACTTTGTTTTAACGGCAAGGTGAGCGGCGTACTCGCGAATTCTTTATAAGGCGCGTCGGCAATTTCATTGGCAGCAGAAGCGGCTAAATATTTGGTGCGATCATTAGCTTGTGCACCTGCCGATGCATTTGCATCAATCATGCGCTGCAACCAGTACTGACGTTTGCTGTTATCTTTCAACTCGCCATAGAGTTGCGCTAAATGCAATTCTGCTTCCATGGCTTCGGCAACTGGCCGTGGATATTCATTGGCGTAGCGTTGATATTGTTCAATCGCCAAGGTTTTGTTGCCCGATTTTTCATACAGCTCCGCACCCATCGCCAGGGATTGGCGTTTAACATTGGGATCGTTACTGCTGCGTTCCATAATGCTCAACTCACTAGCGGCCAATGCCCACTTGCTTTGGTTTTGATAAATTAAAACCAGTTTCGCAGGAATAGATGCGGTGAGTTCGTGCTTGGGATATTGCTGGCGGAAACTTAAATAAACTTGTTCGGCTTCAGACCATTTTTGTTGCTCGATTAAATAAACGCCCGCATCGTAACGACCTTTAATGGCGATATCGCTATCAGGCGCAACGTCAGAGATGCGCAATAGTTTCGCAATAGCCTGATCTTTTTGACCCAAACTCAAATCACTTTGCGCTTGCTGATAAATACTGGCGGCAATGCGATCACGCATTTGTTGTGCAGTAGGCGCGCCCGGTGTTTGTGCATTGGCTGGCAATAGGGTCAAAACCTGCCAATAAGCTTTTTCAGCACCGGCATAATTTTTATCATCAAAATTACTATGGCCTAACACCAACCATGCAGTGAATTGCAATTTCGGTTCTGCTGGCGGTTTTAAATTAATAATTTCTTCAGCGACTGTGGCAGCTTCAGCAAAACGTTTTTGATTAAGCAATTCTTGCGCAGCTTGTGTGAGTACCGCGGCAGCGCGTGGATCAGCAGGATAGCCCTGGGCAAATTTTAATGCGTAATTGGTTTTACGCTCTTGCCAAGCGGCTTTTTGTGTTTCGGCCAGTAATTGCCCCGTTGCTAATTCGTTCGCCAAGAGCACAATTGAATAACCTGCATCAGCACCGTGTTCTTTATCCTGATATTGATAGGCAACTTGTTCGTAAGCGTTGATGGCTTGCGGATAATCGCCCGACTCACTTAAAGATTCAGCAAGCAAAAACGTCATCTCGGAATTTTTTGGATCTTTTGGGAAAGTGGCAACAAATTCGCGATACCAATTTGCGGCGCGACTAAACGACGCTCTGGATTCGGTTTTATTCGTAACCGCTAATTCCTGCGCTTGCGCGTGTTCAAACTCGGCCAATTCTTGTAAGGATTTATGCAAATAATTTAACGCGTTTACACCAACTAGCCCGTTACGCTGAGTCCAATAAGTGCTGCTGATACCGTAGCGTTGAATATATTCCTGCTTCGCTGGCAAAATTAAACTGGGGAAATTGCCCTGCTCATAAACGCTGATCATTTTGATCGAAAATTCAGGCGCATAATCACTTAGGGGATTATGCTCTACAAAACTTTTATAAGTTTCGGCGCTATCGCTAAAGCGTTTTTTATCGAGATAAAGTTGACCTAAATTTTCGTAGAGCAAATGTTCGTAAACGCGATCACCCATTTCCTTTTGCAAATCGATAATCGACTGCGCGCCTTCTAGGTACGAAAACGACAAACTCATTACGTGGAAAGTATCTTCCATCATATTTTTTTGCGCACCGGACAAACGTTCAACAGCGCCTGCAAGTTGATCTGGCTTTTTCGCAGAGACGAGTAGTTGATCAGTAACTTTCGCAAAGGACTGCAACGCCGAATCGTAATCGGCACGTTTGAATTCCGCCCAGCCTTGCATGTACAGTGCATTTTGTTGCAGGGGATTGTTTTTATCTTCCGCTACACTTTGGTAATGTTTTTCAGCGGCGAGATAATCGCCATCCGCAAAGGCTTTTTCAGCGCGACGGAATTGAGTTTCGCCCATGTAAGTGGAAGCAGGCGCGGTTTTCGCTAATTGATCAAGCGCACTGGCGGCTTCATCGCCACGGCTATCCATGGATAAAGCTTTCGCTAATTTGTAGCGTAATTGATCCAGCTCTACGCCTTTAACCGGCTGACCGGATTTTTCTTGCAACGCAATAAGTTCGCGATAGAGCACGATGGGCTTATCAAAATAATGACCTGAATCATTAGCATTTAATTGCTGCTGTTCACTGCGCGCCATTTCAAAATCCGCGATGCGCGCCATAATTTGTTGGCGTAATACAGGATCTTCAGCTGAAGCCAATGCTTTTTGATAACTTGTTTCTATCTTATTGTTGTCGACGATAGCGACAGTATTTTTTGCATCCGGCATAACCGCACTGGGAAGATCAGCAAGAGTTTTTCCCTGATGATTGTCGCCGCCAAACATGTGGCAACCTGCCAATAAAAAACTGGTGCAAATTAAGGGAGAAGTGCGCGCAAGCCAGGCAATTTTTTTCATTGTGCTTGCTTCCTTAACGCGGTGTCATACAAACGCGCTACGGCCAAATGCGATTGCGCCAAATAACGGTTCAACCGCTTTTCGTGTGCACTTAATTGTGTATCCACTTTTTCTCTTAATTTTTCAGCGCGAATATCTACCATGCCGGTGAGATTTTTAAGTTGCGTATCCACTTGAGCTTGTTGAGCTTGGATGCGCGCAAACATAGGTTGCAGATCTTGCCCCGTCGCGGTGATTACCTCAACTTTTTCACGATTGGATTTTATATTGGCGATGGCCGCATTCATCTCAGCTGCGGAATTTTCCAACGCAACGAGATTCGCAGGGAAATCTTGCGCAGCGCGCCACAATAAAATACCGCGTGAAACCCAGAGCCGATCTTCATAGTCGGTAACATCTTGACCATCGGCTTTCATGCGTTCGATAGTATTTGCAGCGCGTTCTACGGCAGCAAAGCTTTTGCGGGTTTGCTCATCGGCAAGCGCCATATAATCATTATTAGCTTTGATGGTGGCGATGCGTTTAATCAGCGCATCGCGCTCCTGCTGAATTTTTTCCTGTTTTTCTACTAGGGATTGTTGCGCAAGCTGCTGTTCTTTTTGTTGACGCAACAATTGCTTTTGTTGCAACAACTCATTGTAAGCGGTGAGCTTCGGTTGCCATTCCAATAATAATTTTTGTAATTTTAAAAGATCACGTAGATCCAAAACTGCAGTTTGAAAATCATTTTGCGAAAACAATTCACGCAAATAAATGGAACGGGTTTTTATAACACTGGTACCGCTAAGTTTTAACCAGTTTTGACCATCATCAGTAATTAACGCAGTGAGCGTGCCGGGTTCATTTTTCTTTTCAAGTTCACGCAATTCTTCATCTGATACAGGTTTGCTACTGACTAAAGTTAGTAATTCTCCAGCTGTTAATGTCGCGCGCATATCGCGCACCAGCGCAATTTCCTGATCCAATAAAGTTTCTGCTTTTTCATATTCACGCAGCGCATCGCCGGGAGCATTTAATTTTTCGTATGCAAACGGTAGCGCAAGTAAAGCTTCCTGCGCGGCGGGAAATAATAAGCTGCGCTCTTGCAAAACTTGCCAAGGCCTGATGGCATCCGCATATTTTTCTTGCGCAATCGCAGCCCAACCGTAACCTAACAATGCTTGATTGGATTCAATACCATCCAAACGAACTTTGCGAAATTCTTCAATAGCGGCGAGATAACTTTTATCGTGTAAATAGGTGTAGCCAATAGCTGTATGCGCTTTGTCGAGCAGCGTTAAATATTCGAGACGCGAACTATTATCCTCATCAAACGAAAGTTCTGTTAATTGATTAAAGTATTCTTTGGCGGCAGTCATATCGCCGTTGCGGGCGTTGGCAGCACCTAAATTGTAAAGTGCGTAGGGCTCCCACTGCGCCAGCTTATCTTTTTCAATTTTTCTGATACTAAAAGGCGCAAGATCATTTTGTTTAATTTGTAAGTTGATTTGCAGTGAATGCATTTCGGCCAACAAATCCACATTAAATTTTTCGCTGACGCGACTAAAACTTGTACCTGCCGCAGCCCATTCGCCGCGGGCGTATTGTAATTTTCCGAGATAAAACCAGGCGGCATCGCGCACATTTTGCGGACGACTTTGATCTTGCAATAGATGATTGAATAATTCTTCGGCGTGATTTTGCATCCCGAACGCGAGACTTAGACCGCCCGCAATTAATTCAGGATTATTGCCGTGACCATGAATGCCATCGCGCGCATCGGCAACCATAAGTTCGGCGATAGCCGGAATATATTCTTGCTGATAATAATGATAAAGCGCTACACCGTAGCGTAAATCGGCAACTTCGGTTTTTGGTTTTTCAGCGGCTATTGCTGTGCTGATTGGCAAGGCAATGCACATCGCCAGTAGCGATGTTTGCAATAGTTTGCGAGCGCGAGTCGCCGGTTTATGCAGCCGCGCGGCGCTATATGATTCCACGAGGAATTGCATCATAGCTACTCGGCTTTCCATTCTTTAATTTGAAAAGTTGGTTGCAATTCTGCCGATGAATCGATGATTTTTAATTCGAGAACAAGTGGAGTTTGCGCTTTGTTAACAATCAACTTGGCGCCGCGTTTGTAATCTTGCTCCGGGCCGCGACCGGTGAAAAATGCGCTGATTTCATGTTCACCGGTTTTTAAATTGCCAATATATAAACGCTGCACGCCACCGCGAAACAGGGCGCTGATTTGTTTATCTGTATAGAGTTCGCTCGCAACCAATTTATTGTCGATTTCAAGTTTGACGGCATCAAGATTGAAAAACTGACCGAGATCCATCGATAAATAAACCGCAACTTGGTTACTCGGCGGATACAACAATTCTTCTTCAAGGATCAACAGATCACGATTGAGATTGAGTACAGAGACTTTTAAATTTTCTACCTGCGGAGTTACTGCAGGTTGCTGAACGGATTCAACTGGAGTGGTTGATGTTGGACGCGGAGCCGCTGGTGCAGTTACCGCCGGGCTGCTGCTGGAAGCCGCAGGCACTGACTCTTGCGCGACTACTAGACTGCTGATGCAGAGTGAAAAAATAAATCCCAACAGCGGTAATTTTACCGATTGAATGAACATGCCTGCCCCGCCTTGTGTCGTGCCAATTGTTATTTGCGATTACGCATTCTAGAAGCCCATGACTTTATTCGGTGTGACTCTCTCCACACTTACTCCACCCGTCTCGGTGGTTTACGAAAACATTTTTGGATTGCGGCAAAATCAAGCACTTGGAGGGTGTGACGCTTAATACTTGCCGTGAAGTCTGTCGTTAAGGATAGCTGGTGTTTGTGGCGGGATTAAAAATTTCACACAAAAACTTTCATTTCGTGATCAAGGTGGCGTTAAACCTTTGCTATAGAGAACTTTGCCTGTTTCGGTGATAACAACTGCATCAAAACCGGGCAAACTATCAATCAACGCCAGCCCTTTTTCCGAGCCCATAATGAAAATGGTTTTGGTAAGCGGATCGGTATCGAAACCCTGAGGGCCAATCACGCTGACGCTAATAATGCCGTGGGGTGACTTTCCGGTTTTGGGATTTATGATGTGATGAACGCGTTGCCCATCTTTATCGATAAAAAACCGCTCGTAATCGCCCGAGGTTGAGATAGCGCAGTTTTCCAGTGGCAAGGTAATCGCCACGGCATTTTTATCATCGGCGCGTGGATTGCGGATGCCGACCAACCAGGGTTTACCAAGTTTGTCACCGATAACTCGACTATCCCCACCAGCGCTAACATTCGCATTAGTAATGCCGAATTTGCGCAAAATCTCCGCGCCGCGATCAACCGCAAAACCTTTGGCGATTCCGCCCAAATCTATGTAGACCTTGGGGTGATCAAAATAAACCGTGTTGTTTTTGGCATCGAGGTGGATAAATTTGTAGTTAATCTGCGGCACGAGTTCTTTGAATTGTTCATCAGTCGGCTTCAAACCTTTACGGTAATCGTAATAACGCGCGAGGGATGCAAAGGTGATATCGAAAGCGCCGCCACTCAATTCGCTGTAGTGATTTGCTTTTTGGATGATGCTTGCCAATTCTGCTGAAATCGGCATGGGATGGGCAGCAGTGGACTTGGGGGCGAGATCATTAACACGAGAGAGTTCGCTGGTGGGAATAAACGGGCTGTATTGCTGATCGATGCGATGCATTTCGGCCATGACGGCGGCTATGGCTTCTTTGGCTTTGGCATCATCTTCATGAAAAAGCGTAACGTTGATGACGGTGCCCATAATATTTTGAGTATCGCCATGCCAGCCTGCGTAAGCCGGTATAACCGAGAGATTCAGGATGCACAAACAGACTGCAATCAGCTTTTTCACGAAAATTCCTAACATCGAATTAGAAATGCAAACACCTGGATTAGAAGTTCAAATCCACCAGATATACCAGATTGCCTTGCGCATCGTTAGCTTGCGGCACGGCAAACATCGACAACCAGGCGCTGGCATTTAACTCGCGAAAATAAGGCTCGGGTAACGAGAGACCACCTTTAACGCTACCGCCGGTTGGAAATGGCAGAGTTGCAACCAGATCCAAATGCACTGGGCTATTTATATCCATAATATGTGCGGTTAAACCCTTCTTTCCGTCATCGACCAGATCAGCACCGACGCCACCGAGAGACATCCAGTTTGAGCCGTTATAGATTTTTACATTCATCCAACTGGCCTTGCCGCGTATGGCGAGTAATTGGCTGTTTTCTATTTCCAGCTTTTCCAGTACCAAACCGAGTTGTCCATCAATTGCGAGCGGCAACAGCGGCTGCACTAATACGGCAGGGAAGCTCGCATTAGCATTTCTTACAGTGATGCCAGTTTTGCCTTTGAAGCACACAGTGCCATCAAATTGCTGATTATCCATTTGGGTAGTAATCAGCGCGCAGGGCTTGAGGGTAAACAGTGAGAGGATTTGCAGCTTCCAGGTAAGTTGACCCAACGAGTGGTCAGCACCTTTAATTTTTACACTCACGAGACTGGCGCGGCCTGTCCATAGAGTGCCGGAAACACCGCTCATGGCGAGATCGCCGCTGCGCGTTAATGCGTAAGCGCCCCAGATTGCGGGCAAATTGCTGATCACAAAATACAGCCAGACAATAACACCCAGAGTGATCCAGAATTTTTTACTCGCATTTAGTTGCGGCAGAGCCACGGCTGGAGAAATCATCTACGAATTAACCTTTTTATGTATTTGTTGCTCTGCTGCATTATGGCTTGGCGAGACGGACGTTAACGGAAACCTGGCCGGGATCGTTGGCGGCGGTAATCGATAACTCGCGAATGACGATGTGGTATTTGGTTTCAAGATCGTACAGCCATTGCATCAAGGTTTCGGATGCAACTTTATCAACCCGCACGCGCGCTTCACCGCCAGTGCCGGGCGTAAAACTGCCCATGGTCATGCCGTTATCGCGCAGGCTGGAATCGATTAAACCGCTGATATCGCCGGATGCATTAACCTGACTGGATTGCTTGCTCAAGATTTCGTATTGCTTCGCCAACAACTGCACTTTACCTAGAGTTTGTTGATTGCTTTCGGTGGTTTTGAGCAGCGAATCACGCTTATTGTTCAAGGGTGATAAGACCGCAAGCCAGATAATGTAGAAAACAATTAGCAATGCACCTATGAGCAAGGTCATTTGCTCGCGACGATTAAATTGGGAAAGTGAATTCAGTAATTTATCCATGATATTTATCTCGCAGCCTATCGTTGTGGCTTGGTGATTTTGATACGGCCGGTGTTGATATCACCCTGCGCGTTGGCCGTTAGCAGTTCGGCCGTAAAACCTTGTGCACTGATGGATTGGCGCAGCGCATCGATAGTATTGAATGAATGCGCTTGAACATTAATAGACATTTCGCCGGTGTCTGCCGAGTAGGAAATCACTTTGACGGTGACATCTGGATTCACCGCCACAATCGGTAACACGCCGGAAAACATCGCAGTTACACTGCCGGATTGTGTTTTTGGTTGCAGCTGTTGTAGCTTCAAGCGCAGACGCTTTTCAGGATCATCCGATTGACCATTGGGCATTACGCTGCGATAGGTAGCTTCCATCTGCTGGCGCAGCTGCAAATTTTGTTTATTGAGTTTGTAGATATTAAAGCCGAGCACGCCGACGTAAACCACGAAAGTGATCAGCGCTAGAATTCCAACGTCGCGCCAGAGTTTCATCCAACGCTCCAACGGCAAACGTTGCGAGAATTCTGCCTGGCATAAATCTATAGCTCTACCGTCATAATCCAGTTGCCATTGATCAACGAGTACTTGCGCGCTAACGCGCTCAGCCAACAGCTCGGGGAGATTTTTATAAAGTGCATCCAACTCCTCTTGATCATTTGCGCGCAGTACCAGATAGGGCAAATTATCCCCAACTTTTTGTGCTGAAATAAGCAGATCAAGCGCTGGAGACAATAGCGGCAATGGCACGCTAAAACCTTCCTGCTCTGCAAATCGCAAATTTACCTGACCATTTTCCAACCCTACAACCCAGGTTGCGAAAGGAATGGCGCTGAGATTTGCTTCTGCAGCTTCGGTTTCTAACAAAGTTGGTTCGAGCGGTTCTTGCGAAGCAGGTGCTTGCAGGGGTAACAGTAACGGTGTGGACCAGCAGCGAGTGATCTCTACACCAATATTGGCGAACTGGTTGAAGATAGCTTTAAGCCATTGCTTATCCGTGTAAGCGAGAGTGACTTTACCCGCAGTTGGTGTGCCGAGCGCTACATGTAAATCGTCGATATCGCCAACAATAGATTCTTCAAGCTGGAACGGCAGTAAGTTACGTAGATGCTTCTTTTCTTTTTCGGTGTATTCCAACTCACGAGTAACGACTTTTGCACCGGGTAATAACAACCACGCTTGCTGGCCTACATTACCGAGCACGGCGCGCAGGGCATCCAAACTGCCGGATGCTTCAGATTGCGCCTGGCCGCCGTTAAGCCAGCACCAACGGAAATTATCTGCGGTGCTATTAATTGACACTACTAATTGTGAGGACATGAAACCTTACCTGAGGTTGTTCTTGTAGCCTGATGTTGTTCTTATAGATTGCGCCGCGCCGATCCTGATCCGCTTAACACAATCGCTTAAAAAGTACCTTCTTCGCGTCGAACCACTTTAAATATCGGATTACCGCGTAATAATAAGCTGCGGCCTATACGGCGCTGATCGCCAATTTCAGCCAAACTCGTCAACCAAAAATACTTGGTATTAACGGTCAATTCTTTATCCACACCACCGCCGGAAGCACCATTTACTTTGTTCCAAGAGGTATCAAAGTCACCGATACTGGCGTAATAGCCAACTCGCGGTGTTTCCGCTTTTAGAGCACTGGCCTGACTTTCGGACAGCGGCGTTAAATCGGTACTGACATTGATACAACGAAACAGCACTTCATCCATGGTATTAATATTTAAACGCTCGCCGGGCTCCAGTGCAGTCAAATAAGGGCGTAGAGCCCTCATAATCGCCGGCGTTACACCGCGCACCATCTGCAATTCTTCAATACTGCGAAACGGCATATTAGCTGCCTGATAAGGATCGGGCTGGCTGAGATAATAATCGTCTTCCGCACCACCGGCTCCCGACGGAGTTTTATCTATGTCGGTCCAATCTACTATAGCTTCCAATATAGCCACGGCTTGATCGGGCGATGAAACTATAGGTGTATGTGGATCTTCAGGCACCGTAAGCGTTTGCAACAAGCGTATAAACATGCGCTGACTAGGGGTGTAGCGCGTCGATTCAAGCGCGCCTTTTGCCGGGTCCAACACCCCCACCACACTGTTCAAATTAAACTGACTATTGGCATCTTTGATCGTTATCAGCAAAGTACCCATGTTATCGGGCAAGGCCACCGGAACTTCGGTTCCCCAAAGTTCGGTTGGATAGTCAACTTCTGGAGGATCAGTCGCCATAAACTTGATGGCCGCACCCTCACCGCTAAATAAATAAGCTCGCGCTTGTGCGCCGCTCCACCGAGCCTCTGCTCGTGTTAAACCTAATTGATAATCGCCCGCAAACTTGATGCCCAAGCCAGCCACCAAGGCGACTATCAGTAGCACCATAATCAGCACGGCGCCGGACTGCAATTTCTTACCGTTGGGGGATTTCAAATAGCCGCACACTGCTGCCTACCCCCTCAACTTCAATGGTAATCTCAAGTGCAATCGGCATAGCCGCGCTGCCAGTTGCATTTACCGGTGGCCAGATTGACTCCCAGCTTTTGCTGTATTCGGAGCCTTCCAACACGCTTTTACCATCGGCTTTAATGCGAGCATCCGACAAAAAACGCAGTTGCACGTCGGTCACATTTTCAAGTAAGAGCTGATGAAACGCATCGCGCTCAAAATCCACGTTTTCTAAAGGAACATTACGCTCAGGTAAGTAATCCCGCCATAACCTGCCCTCCGCAACGCGATAATTCACTTGCTGTAAATCACTGCGCACACGCCCCAAAGGGTTAACCCAGCCTCGACGCGCAAAAAACATAATCAATTGAAACGTTTCTTTGCCTTTGGTTTTTTGGCTGGCCGCATCAAACCGGACTTGGGGATTCGCCATTTGCGCATTGATCGGCACTATGTTGCGCATATCCTGCCCAATCAACTGCCAGGCTTTATCCAATTTATTAACACCCGCCAAAACTTCGCGGGTGCGTTCAGCATTGCGGCTTGCGCCATCAAAGGATTGATAAGCCATAGCCGCAACCATGGCGGACAAGCCAATGGCAACCACCATTTCCAGCAGGGTGAAACCCTTTTGGTTGCGAGCCCTATTCACTCATAAACCCCGTCAAATGCGCGATGGGGTCTACTTTTTCCAAATCTTTAACGCCGCTGAAATTGCCACCTCCGGCCAAGCCCAGCACCGCAACATCAATATCAAGCTTTACAATACCGGGGACTGGAATTTCTTCGGCGGCGGAGGTTTCAAACTTCCATTGCCATTGCAGGCCCAACATTTCACTTCTGCCAGAATCTTTTCCAGCCATTTTGTAGTTCGGAAATAGTTCTTTGTTGTTCAAAATGGTTAAACGCGTTAACTGATTTTCAGCTATCCACATCGCGTAAGTCTTATTGCGAATGTGCGCTGCGCCGTCAATTTGCGTCATCACCAAAATCACCAGCGCGGGCAGCGCCATGGCGACAATCATTAGCGCGACCATAACTTCAACCAGTGTAAAACCTTTGGCCGAGGGTCTATTAAATTGGCGCGCTCTAACGAACATGGCAGATGTCCTTAGGATCTTTATCCTGATCTTTCTCACCTTCGGGCCAACAAATTCCACCCATTAAATCAATCTGTATATGTTGGGTTTCAGTATTGGTTGTACCTTCCTCAAACATCGACATCTCAACCGCCGTGGTTTCGCCACTCGGAGAAAACACCAAGGTGGGCGGCTGAATTTCCAAATCAGGATCGTAGACGTAAACGTGCCCTTCAATCACCATTTCCCATTGCACGGATTCAGCCATGCAATGTTCAACCAAGGAATCTTCCGGTAACGCGACCCATTCGTTGGCGCGATTCCGCTTCCAGTCGTAACACCATTTCTTGCCGAGGGAATCTTCAGTATTTTTCGGCACTGCGAACATACCAATGACTTCGCCGTTTAGTGCCGCATATTCGCTGACGAAATCTACCGCATGAACAAAAGCTTCTGCTTCGGTTTTGGGCGCTTTATCAGCCTTATTATCGCCGATAGAAATCGCAATAAGGCTGGCGGTCATGCCAATAATAAGCGCCACAATCATGATTTCGATCAGGGTAAAACCCTGCATCGAACGCTTCATTCTGACGGAATTGCGCACCGAAAATTACTGCGATTCGGTCTTGCTTTCTGCCTGCCAGATGCTCAAGTCAGCAGCAGTACCTTCGCCCCCACTCACGCCATCTGCGCCAAGAGTATAAATATCGTAATCATGGCCTTCGCCCGGGCTTACGTATAAATAAGGACGACCCCATGGATCTTGCTGTAATTGATCAACATAACCGCTGCTTTTCCAATTACGTGGAATTGGCGCAAGGCTTGGTTTTGTTACCAAAGCTTCAAGCCCTTGTTCACTGGTTGGATACATAAAGTTGTCGATACGGTAGAGCTTAAGCGCTGTCTGAATCGATTTGAAATCCGCCTTGGCTTTTTCAACACGAGCTTGATCCAACTTATCAATTACGGTCGGCACCGCCACGCTGGCCAAAAGACCAATGATGATTACCACCACCATAATTTCAATTAAGGTGAAGCCGCGCTGACGGGCAATCGCCAGTGTGTGCAGTCTTGAATTACGCATATCTACTCCTGAGACATTAATTAAAAGCCTCGCTTGCGATTAAACAAGTGAGTTCATTTGGAATATCGGCTGCAAAATCGCCATTACGATCAAGCACACCGATAAACCCATAAAAACAATGGTGAGGGGTTCAAGTAAACCCATCGCCATACCTAATACCATTTCCAACTCGCGCTCCTGATCTTTGGCAGCGTTATCGAGTTGCTGCGCCAAGGTTCCGTTGGATTCACCGCTGGACACCAGTTGGACCAATAACGGCGGAAAAGTGCCCGCATTATCCATAGCGCGCGCAAGGCTACTACCTTCGCGGACCGCGCTAACAACCTGCTCGCAAGAATCCTGCAGAATGCGGTTGCTCATCACCTGTCCCGCAATACTCAAGGCTTGCAGCAGCGGCACGCCACTTGATGACAGAAGGCTTAAGGTCGCCGCAAAACGCGCCGCGTTGATCTGACTGACCAATTCGCCAAGAACTGGCAGTTTTAATTGCACGCGATGCCATGCGCGCAAATTAGCTTCTATTTTGAGTAATTTACGTATCCCAATAATCACCCCAATGATGGCGATGAGCAGGAAAATGCCGTAGTTGACGATGAATCCACTACCGGCGATAAGAATTTTGGTTAGCGCCGGTAATTCATGGTGGCTGTGCGCGAAAATCCCCACCAATTTGGGAACCACAAACGCCATCAGCGCGGTAATTACCCCGAGGCTGATCAGCAACAAGACGATGGGATAAATCATCGCCATTTTGATACGCGCCTGAATTTGCTGGCTACTTTGGGTGTAATCGGCAAGTCGCTCAAGTACTGGCCCTAGATAACCGGAGCTTTCGCCCGCACGCACGAGGGCGCGATACATATCGTCGAACGCGATTGGGTTTTCACCCATAGCCTGCGCCAGACTAAAACCTTCCAGTACCTTGGTGCGCACGCCTAAAACAATACGCTTGATATTCGGTTTATGCGCCTGCTTGCCCGTTGCATGTAGCGCCTCATCGAGCGGCAAACCGGAGCGAACGAGCGATGCTAATTGGCGAGTGATAATGCTGAGATCACGCGAGCTTAATCGGCTCGCCCAGCGCTTGCGCCAACCGGATAGGTTTAAACCATCATCGCCACTGGGTTTATCGGCTTGGCTGTGGGCGTTTTCCACTTCCAGAGGCTTGAGTTTTTTGGCGCGCAGTTGCGTACGAACGTGACGTTCGGAGTCGGCCTCCAAAATCCCCTTAACGGTTTTACCCGCTTCGTTCAGTGCCTTATAACTGTATGCGCCCATGATCTAGCCTCTACAGCTGCGTTGTTACACGCAGCACCTCTTCCATACTGGTGATGCCGTCCAACACACATTGGCGACCATCATCACTAATAGATAGGCTGTGTTTACGCGCTTCGGCCAGCAATTCCTGCTCACCAGCTTGCTCGTGGATCAAATGACGCAAACGTTCATTGATCTCAATCAATTCATAAATACCTTTACGACCGCGATAGCCTTGGTGATTACAATGCTGGCAACCGACTGGACGGAAAATCGGTGTATCTTCCGGCAATTTCAGCATGACACGTTCGGAATCCACCGGTTGATACGACTCTTTACAGTGATTACAGAGCAAACGCACTAGACGTTGCGCCATCACTACCTCAAGGCTCGATGCCAATAAGAAAGGCTCAACACCCATATCTTTCAAACGCAACACCGCGCCAATCGCCGTATTGGTGTGGAGCGTGGAAAGCACCAAGTGACCTGTGAGCGATGCCTGAATCGCAATTTCAGCAGTTTCGCCGTCGCGGATCTCACCGACCATCACCACATCCGGGTCTTGCCGGAGAATGGCACGCAAACCACGCGCAAATGTCATTTCTACTTTCGGATTCACCTGCGTTTGACCAATACCGGGAAGCAAATATTCCACGGGATCTTCAATCGTCAGAATATTACGGCTGCGGCTATTGATATGGCTTAAGCCAGAATAAAGCGTGGTGGTTTTACCCGAACCTGTCGGGCCGGTTACCAAAATAATGCCGTGGGGTTTTAACAGGGCGCGACTAAGACGCTCTTGAACCGACTTGGGCATCATCAACTGATCGAGCGACAATTGCCCTGCGGACTGATCAAGCAGACGCAATACGATACGTTCACCAAACGCAGAAGGAATTGTTGATACACGAATATCCACCGCGTGACCCGCAAGGCGTACAGTAATGCGGCCATCCTGCGGTAGACGTTTTTCAGCAATATCCAAACGCGCCATTACTTTTAAACGCGACACTAAAACTGGCGCTAATTCAGGCTTGGGCGATAGGACTTCGTTCAAAACACCATCGATACGGAAACGTACCGACACGCGATCTTCGAAGGGTTCGAGGTGGATATCCGATGCGCCTTCGCGCACGGCTTGGGAGAGAATCGCGTTGATCAAACGAATAATCGGAGCATCGTCATCACCCGCCAACAAGTCGGTGCGCTCGGCCAAATCTTCTGCCATGGACGACAAATCAAATTCAGCGCCGAGATCATCTACCGCGCGTTGCGCTGCGCCGTCGCCACTTTGATAATCTTTAGTGAGACGCTTCTGAAAATCGTCGGCGGGAATTTCTTCAAGCGTAAAACCATCGCCCAAATAACGTTGTAGCTCAAGCAAGACTTCCAAGCTCAAACCGGGGCGATGCAGCACAATTTTGCTATCGGGATCAGCCAGCATTACGCCTTGCGCGGAGGCAAAACTAAAGGGCAGACGGAAACTGTCGGACTCGTCTTCGTCCGACTCGATTACCGCTGGGGCAGCAGCTCCGACTTGCAGGTCAATAATGTCTGCCGCGTCAGTTGCAATGGCATCTGCGTTATTCACTATCATTCACCTTTAGCGAGCGGGCTCGGGGTTCTGCACAGCTGCAGGTGCTGTTGCCGGAATTACTGACTCAGGGGGAAGCACTTGAGGCTCAGTCTGATTGAATTTTTTATCAGGCGGAGGCAAAGGCTTATCGTTCAACTCAGGCAATACTAGGGCGGATTTGGGATTGATGATATCGCTTTGTTTGCGGCGAGCGTCTATTTGTAAGTCACGAATTGCGCTGTATTTTTCAGCGGTGGCGCCAGAGAGCATTTGATCATCGCGAATCACCGTCGCGCGGATAAATACCAATAAATTGGTTTTGGACTTTTTGCTAGTTTGCGTACGGAACAGATGGCCTAACACCGGAATACTACCCAATACCGGCACGCGCGTCGCACCGGTCAAGACATCATCGCGAATCAACCCGCCCAGAACCACTGTTTGACCATCGGCGCTGAGAATCTGGGTTTTGATTTTACGTTGATTGGTGATTATACCGTCGGCACTACTGAGGCTGGATATACTCGACTCTTCCTGATCAATATCCAAAACCACGCTGCTGCCTTCGTTGATATGTGGCGTTACTTCTAGCGTAATACCAACATCTTCACGGTTATAGGTGGTATATGGGCTGCCAATATTGCCAGCACCAGTTCCAGTTTGCGTGTAGGAACCCTGCTTAAATGGAACCTTTTGACCTACAGAAATTTTGGCTTTGGTATTGTCTGTTGTGAGCAAATTCGGTGTCGAAAGAATGTTGGTGCCGCTATCTTCTTGCAGCATTTTGAGCAAAACGCTGAAACTGGTGCGCTCACCTAAAAACGCCGTACCAAAAGCTTGGCCATTCACAGAGGCCAAACCTGTAACCAAATTCCCTAGGCCCGTATTGTACTCAGCGTCAGTTTTAGCGCTTTTAACCTGCAATGCGCCAGAACCAATTGTTGCTAGATTGGAGCTGCCATCGTTAGAAGTACCAAAACCGAGTTTAGAGTCAGCATACATCCATTGCACACCCATATCTTTGTTGGCACCCGAGGAGACTTCTACAATAATTGCCTCAACTAATACTTGTGCGCGGCGAATATCCAGCTGGTCAATTACTCCAAGAATGGACTGCATATTATCGCTATCAGCAGTCACCAATACTGAGTTGGTAGCCTCATCTGCCTGCACGTTAGTTTGAGTGGTAGCACCGCCTTCTCCGGGTTTGGCCGCACCACCGGCGCCTTGATTCATGCCGGTTATGACTTTGGCTACATCAGCCGCTTTTGCATATTTGAGATAAAAAACGCGGATATTGGAATTCTTGGTTTGTGGACGATCCAGACTATCCACTACGCCTTTGATGCGTTGGCGAGACATTTCATCCCCGCTCACAATCACTGCATTAATACGCTTATCGGCTACAACAATGGGTGGCGATGTGGTAACGCCGCGGTTTGGATCGGGCTTTTCAAGTTGAGTGATCATAGCGACAACATCAGCGGCTTGCGCGTAACGCAGCTGTATTACATCGGTCGCGAGAACAGCAGCTTTGTCCATTTGCAAAATCAGTTCGTTAATACGTGCAATGTTTGCGCGCGTATCGCTGATAATTAATGCATTGCTAGGCTCATAAGCAGAAAGATGCGCGTATTGCGGTACCAATGGACGCACAGCAGCCAGTACTTTTGCGGCGCTAATATTGTTAAGTTGAATAATTTGGGTGATGTAACCATCGTCTTTGGAGCGAATAACTTGTTCGGTGGGAATTGGCAGGTTGCGCGCTTCACGGTTGACGATAACACGCACTACGCCATCACTTTCAAACGCGGTAAAGCCGTGCACATCAAGCACTGCCAGAAACAAATTGTAGAGATCTTTTTTATTGAGTGGCTTATTGGCAATAACTCGGATCGGACCACGTACTTTGGGGTCGACAATAATTGGTTTGCCAGTCACTTCCTGTACGAATTTGACGACTTCAACTATATCAGTGTCCTTAAAGTTTACCGTCCAGGTTTGCTCAGGCAAGGCCGGAACGACAGGCTTTTGGTCTGCGGCCATAAGATTTCCACCCATGGCAATCATGGCTAGAAACAGGACACTTTTAACGAATTTAGCTTTCACCGCACATCCTCACTTTACTGAAGCACTACATCAACTGTTATAACACTACCACCGCGCTTGATTTCAAGGCTTGCTGAGGTGGTATTGCCCATATTTTTATACACTTCCATAATCTTGGCCGGGTCAGTTAACGGCATACCGTTGATGGCCGTGACCACATCGTCGGCCTGTAGGCCTGCTGATTTAAACTTTTCCGCATCGCGTCCAGGACGGATTTTGTAACCTACCACGCGCCCATTTTCACGCTGAATACTCATTGCTACCACATCAGCCAAACTCCGGGACACCTCAGCTACCGCAGGCTGCGCGCTGCCATCTTGGGGCGATTGCATTTCCGGACCCATAGGTCCCGGACGCCCGGTTGGCATTATCGCTTGCTGCGGAGCTACTTGTTGTTGCGGCATCGGCGTTTGTGAAATGGGTGCAGCATTTGGATCGCTTTGATACAGCCACAGAGATTCGTACTGACCATTATTATTAATAATTACGCGGTCATTCATTACTTTTGACAAGGTCACATTATTGCCGACGGGCAGCGCATCATTAATAGCGTAAACATCCTGCTTATCGCCCGAGTTGATAATTGCCCGCGAAGACGTTTCATCGCTGCCTTCCATCACGCCCATCAAAATAAGATTTAAATGCGTATCTACTGCTTTGCTTTCAATAACGGCTGGTTGCTGATCTTGTTTGGGCGCGTCAACTTTACCAAACACGGTGAGCGACTTTAATTGCGCGATATTGACGGACGAACTATTGGAGTCAGCCGGAACCAGCGCCGTTGGTATAGCAACTGTGCCAGCAGGAATAACAGGTGTAGGGAAAACCAACCAGAACAAGCGAGCCAAACTCACGCTTAAAATAAGCACCAATAAAACGCGAGCCAAAAACTGCCAGGTACTCAACGGTACTCTGGAGAATGTAGCCCCGCCTCGGGCAATAATTTGCTCCCATTCGGCGCTAGTTTGCGGCAGTGCAAACCGGCTGAGCGATGAACGATTGACTAACATAAGAAATTTGCTAATTCCTTTGCGAATACTCGCATAGAGAGTTCAATGAGCTGCGGAATACCAAGCACTGAACATATTCGTTATGGTTATAGGGCACGGATTCTACTCTATCCATATAACAAAAGCGAAAGCTTGGAGGGGAATTTTCCCGCACTTGAGACCGACTTAAAACAACTTAGTTTTATGCAGCGCCTATATACCACACACAAATTTCTTTTAACCGGTATTAGTGCTTAAAACCGTATATTAAAACACTATAGCCCACCGCAAAAAAAACGCGGCATTGCCGCGTTGTCTGATGCCACAAAGAAAAATAAGCTACTTTTTATCACGCAACAAATCGCGGATTTCAATCAGCAACAATTCCTGCGGAGGCGTTACTGCCGCTGCCGGTTCTTTTGCTTTCACTTTGTTGATCACTTTGATTAACAGGAAAATCGCAAACGCGATAATCGTAAAGTCGATCAGGGTCTGCAAAAATTTACCGATAGAAATAACCACTGCAGGCGTCGCACCTTCCGCCGCTTTGAGCGTAATCACTAAATCACTAAAATCGACACCGCCAATCAACAGACCAATCGGCGGCATAATCACATCCGCCACAATCGACGTAACGATCTTACCAAAAGCTGCACCGATAATAATACCGACCGCGAGATCTATCACGTTGCCTTTCACAGCAAATTCTTTGAACTCTTTTAGAATGCTCATAAAATCCCCTTTTTAAATATTGGAATACGCCAGCAACATCTCGGGCTCGCGTTTTTATACCCTATATATCGCCCCAAACCAAGCGTTGGCGACTGATTTAATGAGCTTTGCGTTTATTCATCTTCGCGATGCAAACTGACACTCGCATTGCCATCTTCATCAACCCATGCATTAACGATCATCGGCTGGCAACATACTTCGCAATCTTCGGTGTAGGATTGATCATCGCAAGAGGTATCCACCAACACCGTAATCGGCTCGCCGCAATAAGGGCAATCCGCTCCGCACTCCTCTAATAAGCTCATAAATAACTCACTGCAAACTTAAGACTGTTTCGGTAATTCGATGCCTAATGATGCCCAAATATCATCGACTCGCGTTTTAACAGCAGCGTCCATTTCAATCGGCACGCCCCATTCGCGATTGGTTTCACCGGGCCATTTATTGGTCGCATCGAAACCAATTTTTGAACCCAAACCGGAAACGGGTGAAGCAAAATCCAAGTAATCAATTGGTGTATTTTCAATCATCACCGTATCGCGCGCTGGGTCCATACGCGTTGTCATAGCCCAAATAACATCTTTCCAATCGCGCGCGTTTACGTCGTCGTCGGTGACAATCACAAATTTCGTGTACATAAATTGACGCAAGAAACTCCACACACCCATCATCACGCGCTTGGCATGACCGGGATATTGTTTCTTCATAGTCACCACTGCCATGCGATAGGAACAACCTTCAGGCGGCAAATAAAAATCGACAATTTCCGGAAATTGTTTTTGTAAAATCGGCACGAAAACTTCGTTAAGCGCAACACCTAAAATCGCCGGCTCATCGGGCGGACGCCCAGTGTAAGTGCTGTGATAAATTGGATCTTTCCGGTGTGTAATTCGCTCGACAGTGAACACGGGAAAATTATCCACTTCGTTGTAATAACCGGTGTGATCACCAAAGGGCCCTTCCGGCGCAATATCATTTGGCGCAATAAAACCTTCCAGAATAAATTCCGCAGATGCCGGCACCTGTAAATCACTGCCGATACATTTTACGACTTCAGTTTTATCGCCACGCAACAAACCTGCAAAACCGTATTCAGAAAGCGTATCGGGAACTGGCGTCACAGCTCCGAGAATTGTTGCGGGATCTGCGCCGAGCGCAACGGAAACCGGGAAATTTTTGCCAGGATTTTGAATTTGAAATTCGCGAAAATCCAATGCACCGCCGCGATGCGAAAGCCAGCGCATAATCAATCGATTCTTACCGATTTTTTGCATGCGATAAATGCCGAGATTTTGCCGCTCTTTGTGCGGGCCGCGGGTTACCACCAATGGCCAGGTCACCAACGGGCCGACATCACCAGGCCAACACGTTTGAATCGGCAATTTATCTAAATCTACCGCATCACCTTCGAGGACAAACTCCTGGCTCGGCGCTTTACTCAAAACTTTCGGCTGCATATTTAAAACTTGTTTAAATATCGGCAGTTTATCCCAAGCATCTTTAAAACCTTTTGGCGGCTCAGGCTCTTTTAAGAATGCTAATAATTGCCCAACCTCACGCAACGCAGAAACCGATTCTTGCCCCATTCCCAAAGCAACGCGCTCAGGCGTGCCGAATAAATTTCCGAGTACAGGGATCGAGTAACCTTTAGGATTTTCAAACAATAATGCGGGACCACCTGCGCGCAAAGTACGATCGCAGATTTCAGTCATTTCAAGATGGGGATCAACTTCTTGGGTGATACGTTTTAATTGGCCGCGCGTTTCAAGCAGCGCAATAAAATCGCGGAGATCTTTATATTTCATTTACAAAAATCCTTAAGCTATCAAAACAAAAACGCCTTCCGCCAATAATAGTGGCGGAAGGCGTTTTTAGTGTTCCGCCTGAAATGCGCTAATTATTTACGCTTCATCGATTGGAAAAATTCATCATTCGTTTTGAAGTCTTTCAATTTATCGATCAGGAATTCTGTTGCAGCAACATCTTCCATATCGTTCAACAGACGACGCAAAATCCACGCGCGCTGCAGTTCATCTTCACGCATTAATAATTCTTCGCGACGGGTGCCGGAACGACGAACATTGATTGCGGGATAAATACGTTTTTCAGCAATTTTACGATCAAGATGCAATTCAAGGTTACCAGTACCTTTAAACTCTTCGTAAATAACTTCGTCCATTTTGGAGCCGGTATCAACGAGCGCGGTGGCGATAATACTTAGGCTGCCACCTTCTTCGATATTACGCGCAGCACCGAAAAAACGTTTTGGGCGTTCGAGGGCGTGAGCATCCACACCACCGGTTAATACCTTGCCTGATGAAGGAATTACGGTGTTGTAAGCGCGCGCTAAACGCGTTACTGAGTCGAGCAGAATAATGACGTCTTTTTTGTGTTCAACCAAACGTTTTGCGCGCTCAATTACCATGTCGGCAACTTGTACGTGACGTGATGGCGGCTCATCAAATGTTGATGCAACCACTTCGCCGCGCACTGAACGCTGCATTTCAGTTACTTCTTCTGGACGTTCGTCGATGAGTAAAACGATTAAATGACATTCTGGATTGTTACGCATAATCGCTTGCGCGATATTTTGCATCATGATCGTTTTACCGGCTTTCGGCGGCGCTACGATTAAACCGCGCTGGCCTTTACCGATGGGGGCGATCAAATCAATGATACGACCCGTTAAATCTTCAGTGGAACCGTTACCCGCTTCTAAAATTAAACGCTTGTTAGGGAATAGTGGAGTAAGGTTTTCGAATAGAATTTTGTTGCGAGAGCTTTCTGGTTTATCGAAGTTAATTTCATTAACTTTTAATAATGCAAAATAACGTTCGCCTTCTTTTGGCGGGCGAATCTTGCCGGAAATAGTATCGCCAGTGCGCAAGTTAAAGCGGCGAATCTGACTGGGAGATACATAAATATCATCTGGGCCCGCGAGATAAGAAGAATCCGCCGACCGCAAAAACCCGAAGCCATCGACCAAAATTTCCAGCACTCCATCGCCATAAATATCTTCGCCACCTTTAGCGTGCCGCTTAAGGATGTTAAAAATAATGTCTTGTTTACGAGAGCGCGCCAGGCTTTCCAGCCCCATTTCACGCGCGATATCAATAAGTGCTTCGATGGGCTTGAGTTTTAAGTCGGTAAGATTCATAAGTAATGCTTTGTAGGATGGTTGTTGCGGAAATACGCCAGATGGCTGAATGTTTAGGTGTAGCGTTAATTGGGTTTGAACTCTTTTCGGTGTTAACTTTTTACCGTAGAAAAAGCTCTATGGGCATAAACTCTGTTGCGAAATTTTTCTGTTATTTGCCGCTTGCAGTTTTACGGTGTGACGATTGAAAACTCGACTGAATGTATTCTGTAATAGGGTAAGAAACAGCAGGGAGTTGACCTTATCCAGCAGGAGCTGAACCTTGTCCAGCGGGAGCTAAACTTTTAGTAGGTTCTACGCGGGATAAGCAGATGGTTCGAGTATAGCGACTAAATCTTACAAGTGCAAAACCAAATCCGCACAAATCCTTAAACAAAACTGCTTTTTATAGAAATTCCGGTTTTTCTATTCGATAAATATTAAAAATTCAGGCTGCACATGGCAGCCCGAAGATTTATTACAAAGAACTATTGATGAAATCTACCAATTGCGCTTTGGAAAGTGCGCCCACTTTAGTAGCAGCTGGCTCACCATTTTTGAAAAGGATCAATGTTGGAATACCGCGAATACCAAATTTTCCGGGAATTTCTTTGTTGGCATCAACATCTACTTTGGCAATTTTTAATTTGCCTTCATATTGATCCGCCAAATCATCAAGAATAGGCGCGATCATTTTACATGGACCGCACCAAGCTGCCCAAAAATCAACCAACACAGGCACATCAGCACTCAGTACATCCTGAGCAAAGCTGGCATCGCTTACATGAACAATTGCGTCGTTACTCATTTTTAATCTCCACAGCTAGGGGCTTATTAACGTGTTTCCATCATAAGGACTGGAATAGGGTCTCGCAAGGAGAAAAAATCTATAGTTGTTATAGCGCGCAACAATACCGTTATATTTCTCCCAATTACAAATTAACTTTTGTGCAGAATGCGTTCAAATACGCCAACAAGATTATCAAGCGTGACGGGTTTTGAAAGATAGTAATTCATTCCACTGGCAAAGACTGCATCGCGATGCTCCTGCAACGCATGCGCTGTTAGTGCGACTATAGGTGTTGCTGACAAATTTCGACGCAGCTCAAATTCACGAATGCTGCGTGTTGCTTCAAAGCCATCCATTTCGGGCATTTCACAATCCATTAAAATTACATCGTAAGCTTGACCTACTTGTCGCACCATATTGAATGCTTGCAGCCCGTTATCTACCAATTCAGGATTAATATTTAACTTTCCTAATAAACCTTTTATGACCATGCGATTGACTGCATTATCTTCTGCTACCAGCACGCGCAATTGTGCAAATTTATTTGGCTGCAATTCGTTTTCTGCTGGATCAATAATCGGTACGACTTCATGACCAAGCAACGAGGCAAGCTCCCGCTTTAACACTTTTCCCGATAAAGGTTTTCGCAAAATTCGGTGAACCGAATAGCGCAATAGCTCTTGCTGGTCCTGAAAAATATTATTTGCTGAAAACATAAAAAGAAATAATTCTTTTGTATCTTTATTCGCGCGCAACTGACGAACAAACTCAATGCCTGCCATATCAGGAAGCACGCCATCAACACCGATAAAATCAAAAGGCTCGCCGCTGTGAATTGAGCGCGTTAACATTGTCTGCGCGATTTTGGCTGACGAGGCCAACTGTGTATCAAGATTCCATGCTTTACCATGCTCATCGAGAAACTCAAACATTTTCGGGCTTACGCCGACTAACAATAATTTTTTGCGGCTAAGCAAGTTAGTAATTTCACGCTCATGATTTGTTTCGGTAACAACAATATCAGCTGCGGAAAATTCAGCGGTAAACCAAAATATTGAACCTTTTCCTTTAACACTATCAACACCGATTTCACCACCCATTAATTCCACAAGGCTTTTGCAAATAGCGAGCCCCAGACCAGTGCCACCATATTTTCGAGTGGTAGATGCATCAGCCTGATTAAATGAATCAAATAAATTAATTCCTGAGCTTAAATCTATGCCTATACCGCTATCTGCAACTGAAAAACGTAATTTCGGTCTCGCTTCGTTAGCGCCTTCGATTAAACCAACTTCAAGCGCAACAAAACCTTCTGTCGTAAATTTAAAAGCGTTGCCCAACAAATTAATAATGACTTGCCGCAAGCGTGTAGAATCGCCTTTTAACAATAACGGCGCATTAGATTTTACACCGCCCACCAATTCGATATGACGCTTATTTGCAGTTGCGCCAAATAATTGCAAACAATCTTCGATTAAATCATCGAGCTGGAATACAGCATCTTCTAGCTGCATTTTCCCCGCTTCGATTTTTGAGTAATCGAGAATATCATTGATAATTTCTAACAGAGTTTCACCGGAGCGATGAATCACATCAATATAATGTTTTTGATTTTCATTGAGCGGCGTATCACGCAGCATTTCTAACATGCCGATAACGCCATTCATAGGCGTACGAATTTCGTGACTCATAGTTGCAAGGAATTGACTCTTGGCTCGACTCGCATCTTCTGCTGCATTTTTTTGACGCAGCGTTTCTAACTTTTCTTCTTGCTCCAATAAAAGCGCCACTTCAATGACGGCGCGCTGATCAATATCTTCCAATAAAGTTTCGCGCATATGATTAATAGCGTTGACGACATTATCCAATTCATCGTGTCCTGACTCGGAACTAATTCTTTTTAAACGCAACGGCTTGGTGAGCGTTTCCAAATTTAAATTGCGCGCGTAATTGGCAATGGCTTCCATGTGACGCGTTAGAAGTGTGTGAATCAACCATAAAATAAAAAATGAAATCAATAAAGTTTTTGCAGATTGCACCACTGCAATAAAAAGCGCGCGCTCCCACAATTTGTCATAAATACTGGAAAGCGATGCGGTGATTTGTAATGTACCCAGGCGCTGCTCTGGGGTACTGGCATCCTCATAAGTGAGCGGATATTCTTTCACTAAAAACTGGCTGCTCTTCGCATCAATTTCTGCTTGCGTGTGCTGCTGATTGCTCACAACCAACGTTTGTTCGGTGTTATTCCAATCGCGCCAGACGACGCGTACTTGTACCACGTCAGTTACATCCAACACGCTGTGGATTTGAATGCTGAGTTGCTCCTGATCAAATCCCCACAGACTTTTGGTGATACTTGCAAGCGTACTGATACGAACCTGATCAAGACGTTTTTCAAGCGATGAAACATCGTCGTGAAAATTGCCGTAGAGCTGCAACAAAATCGCAAATAAAGTAATCAGCGAGCTGCTTACGACAATCAAGCCGAGCAAGCGAAATGCGATGGGATTTTCGCGCGAATAGCGCCTTAAATTAAACATGAAATAATTCAGCGTCCGCATTGACTTAGTTGCGATGAGTTTGCTGCGCAGCATGCGTAGATTCAGCAGACCTTACGCAATGAAATAGCCTACAGATACGACAGCTATGACTGTGTAATTTGTATGTTAAATCGTATTGGCACAATCATGGCCTTAGGGTTCGACTCGTTTGTACCTTAATCCGCATTAAAAAGTGTAGCAGCTGATTGATGCAGAAGTTCACATGAACGTGCTCTTGCCGGAATAACTCCGATATCCACAAAATAAACTTTAAAAAATGAGCCTTAGAGTTGCTAAGGCTATGTCAGCATAGGCAATTGTTTAAAAAATATTTCTAAAGGGTTCGCTTTTGCACCTATATTTGTCAGCGGATGTATTACAATGCGCCGGCCTTGAAACTGGCGGCTATGGGCCACTCAGTGCTTCAGGGCCGATAAAAAAACTCTACGTCTGGAATATACCCCAGCGCGTTTTGATTCAAACGACATGTCAGCAATGCATGACCAATCCTGTACGGAGATAAGCGGATGAGTAAACTACTCACAAATGCTATGCGCACCCCATTTAATTATGGCAAGCCACTGCACAAAACGATCACTTTTGCCGCCACCTGCCTGTTGGCGCTTTGTGTGTCCAGCGAAGCCTTCAGTGCACAGCCTACGATAACTCCTACATCTGCCAGCGAAACATCGCAACCAGGCCTGTTTGATGCTATTAGCTCACGCGCCAAAATTCTTGCGAAAGGCGATTTTAAACCGCTGAGCAAACCTATTCCCGAAGCTTTGGCGAAAATGGATTACGACCAATATCGCTCAATTCGCTTCCGCCCTGATTCCTCGCTGTGGCGCAATGAAGCCAAATTTGAAGTCCAGCTTTTCCACGCAGGCTACATCTTTAAAGAGCCCGTGGTATTGCACATGGCCACCAACGGCAATGACAGCACAGTTCCATTCAAGCAAGAATATTTCAATTACGAAGGCAAAGCTGCGCCTTTGGCCGGTATTGCCGGTAAAGATCTTGGTTACGCAGGCTTCCGCGTTCACTATCCATTGAACAACGGTCAATATAAAGATGAGTTCATGGTATTTCAGGGCGCATCTTCCTCTTACTTCCGTTTGATCGGCCCAGGCCAGGCATGGGGTCTTTCGGCGCGCGGTTTGGCGATTGATACTGCTGAACCAAAAGGCGAAGAGTTCCCGATTTTCCGTGAATACTGGATGCTCAAACCAACACCAACCGAAAATCATTTGGTGATGTACGCTTTGATGGACAGCCCATCCGTTACCGGTGCGTTCCGTTTTGATGCCTATCCAGGTGCGACCACCGAAGTAAAAGTTACTGCACGTATTTATGCTCGTAAAAACATCCAAAAAGTAGGTGTCGCTCCGCTAACGTCTATGTTTATGTTTGGCGAAAACAGCGTGAACATTTCTCGCTTTGATGATTTCCGCCCCGAAGTTCACGATTCAGACGGCGTGTTGATGCAAACATCCTCTGGTGAGTGGGTATGGCGTGCGTTGAGCAATCACCGTGGCCTGCACATTTCTTCACTGGGCGATACCAATCCACAAGGCTTTGGTTTGATGCAACGCGACCGCGACTTCAATAATTATCTGGATACTGAAGCGCATTACGAAAGACGCCCAAGCTTGTGGGTTAAACCTGAAAATTCGTGGGGCAAAGGCCGTGTTGAGCTGGTTGAAATCCCATCGGACAGTGAAGCTAACGATAATATCGTGGCTTACTGGGTTCCCGATGAGCCGATGAAAGCTGGCGATTATCGCGAATTCAAATACAGTCTTAAGCCGATTGATGCTGATGTACCTGAGCAAACGGTTGCCAAGGTGTTACGTACTCGTACTGGCTGGGGCGCTGTTGCAGCACAGGGTAATCCTCCACCCAAAAGCAAACGTCAATTTGCGATTGATTTCCGTGGTGGTGACTTAGATAAATTGCCCGCCAATGCTGTTGTTGAAGCTGATCTCGGCAAAAACTCTGGCACTTTCACTGACTTGCATGTTAGTAAGCTACCAGACGGTAAAACCTATCGCGCCTCCTTTAAAGTTGAGCCTGAAGGTAACAATGTGGTGGATATGCGCGTGTTTATTAAGTCAAATAACAAGCGCTTGAGTGAAGTTTGGAGTTATGTCTGGTACCCAGATGACATCCAGTAATTCGAACCAAAGCGAGCCTAGTGTGAGTAGACCGATTAACCGTAACCTGCTGCCGGAAAATGAAATCCGGCTGCCAGGTGAATTTTTACGTCGCTTTGTATACGGCATACTGACCCTGATTACCGCGGTCAGTGGCGTATACATGATGTACGACATCCTGAGCGCGAACAGCATTACTGCATTGGAAGCGGTAATTTTGATTCTATTTGCCATCTCTTTCTGCTGGATTTCTACAGCATTCTGGAGCGCGGTGTTTGGGTTCGTATTACTCATGCTGCGTCGCGACCCGCTTACGCTTCGCCATATGGACACCATCTATAACGATTCGCTGCCGATCGCCACGCGCACTGCCGTGGTAATGCCCATCTATAACGAAGATACCCATCGAGTTATCGCCGGTTTTGAAGCCACACTGAATTCGCTGGCGGCAACAGGTGAGATTTCGCATTTTGATTTCTTTATGCTAAGCGATACCACCAAGGCAGATATCGCCCAGCGCGAGCGCGATCAATGGCAGCAATTTACGGGTCGCATCGGCGAGCTGAGCAAACAGACTTTTTATCGTCGCCGCGAGAAAAACCTACACAGAAAAGTTGGCAACATCGCCGAGTTTTTACAGCGTTGGGGCAAAAGCTACGAGCACATGATTATTCTGGATGCCGACAGCGTTATGAGCGGCAAATGCCTGTTGCGTATGGTTCGCACCATGCAGGCGAATCCGCGTTCGGGCTTGATCCAGACTGTTCCAATTCCAGTGCGCCAAACAACGTTCTTTGGTCGTTTTGTACAATTCGCGGCTGTGCTTTATAGCCCGATGTTGGCAACCGGCATCGCCTTTTGGCAAACCGGTGCCGCCAACTATTGGGGCCACAACGCGATTATTCGCGTGAAAGCCTTTATCGATCATTGCGGATTGCCAACACTTCCAGGCAAAGCGCCCTTTGGCGGCGACATCCTGAGTCACGACTTTGTGGAAGCCGCAATGCTGCGTCGTGCTGGTTGGGACGTATTCTTGCTTGCCGATCTTGAGGGCAGCTATGAAGAAGTGCCCTGTAACATCATCGACTACGCCACTCGCGACCGTCGCTGGGTGCAAGGTAATATTCAGCATTTAGGCATGTTGGGCGCTGCAGGTTTGCATCCTATTAGTCGCCTGCATTTCTTACTCGGCGCTACGGCTTATATCTCGTCGTTAATTTGGCTGCTGATGTTAGTATTAAGCACGGCCGACGCGGTAATCCGCGCGCTGCACAGCAACGAATATTTCACCAATTCGATGCCCACCATTGAGCATTTTATTAACTTGCCCGAATGGCCCATCGCCAAAACTGGCCTGATTGTTTCCCTCATTTTGATGACGACTATATTGCTGCTATTCCCGAAAATCATGGGAATCATCAGCACTATGGCGCATCGTCGTGAACAATTTGGCGGCACCAAAGCCATTCTGCGCGGCACCCTCGTTGAGACGGCTTTCGCCGTTCTCATCGCGCCTATCATGATGGCCTTCCACGCCTATTTCGTAGTCTCGGTATTTTTAGGCTTCAAAGTAAATTGGGATGCACAAGACCGCGAAGGCCGATTGCTAACCTGGAGCGAGAGCTTTGCACGCACCTTGAGAACGACTTTGGTAGCCATCGCGTGGGGTTATATGACTTTCACCTACGCACCAATTTTCTTCTGGTGGTTAATGCCGATTCTTACCGGTCTAGTTCTGGCCGCACCTATAGTGCGTTACTCAAGTAGCTTGTCGCTCGGTGAACGCTGTCGCAAGCACAGCATTTTCGTTAGCCCCGATGAAACCAATGAAGACCCGGTATTAACTGATCTGAAGCGTTTATTGGCAACGGAATATCCGAAATTGGATACACCAGCTGGTATCCCCGCGCTACCTATAGATGACTGGAGTGAAATGCCCGAACAAAATATGGAAGAATATCCACCTAAAGATTACCAGCCTCAATAAGCTGGTTCGGCCACAAAAACGGCGCTCTAGGTAACTGGAGCGCCGTTTTTTATGGTCATTGTTTTTAGTTTTTTCTACTGAAAACTCTAGGCTATGGAGTCGTTCGCTTAACACTAAGAAACACTTCAGGCGAAACTCAGAATACATAATGCAAAAAACGGCATTCCAGATATCTGTGAATGCCGTTTTTATCTTGCTCGAAAAAGCACTAACTAATAGCAGTTACGCATCAAATGGATGACGCAATACCACAGTTTGCACACGATCCGGACCGGTAGAAATAATGTCGATTGGCGTCGCCATTAGCACTTCCAAACGCTTGATATAAGCACGCGCGTTAGCAGGTAATTCATCAAGGCTCTGCGCACCAACGGTAGATTCGCTCCAACCTGGTAACTCTTCGTAGACTGGTTGAATAGCTTCCCAACCTTCTGCATCAAATGGAATTCCTACTGCTTGACCATTCGCGTCTTGGTAGCCGATGCAGATTTTCACGGTTTTCAATCCATCCAATACGTCCAACTTGGTCAAGCACACACCTGTTACCGAGTTAATACGATTTGCATGACGCACAGCAATAATGTCAAACCAACCGCAGCGACGTTTACGACCGGTGGTCGCGCCGAACTCGTGGCCTTTTTCGCCAAGGTAGGCACCGATCTCACAGTCCAGTTCAGTTGGGAATGGGCCCGATCCTACGCGCGTGGTATAGGCTTTGGTGATACCGAGAACGTAATCCAGATACAAAGGACCAAAACCGGAACCAGTCGCAGTACCGCCCGCCGTAGTGTTTGACGAAGTTACGAATGGGTAAGTACCGTGGTCGATATCCAGCAATGAGCCTTGCGCGCCTTCGAACAGGATGTTTTCACCTTGCTCGCGAGCGGTGTGCAATAAATCAGTCACATCAGCCATCATCGGCAACAATTGCTTCGCCCAAGCGGTGCAATTGGCCAGAGTTTTATCGAAATCAACCGCGTCAACTTTGTAATAATTGGTCAACACAAAATTGTGATATTCCAGAATTTCTTTGAGTTTAACGGCAAAGCGCTCGATGTTAACCAGATCGCCCAAACGCAAACCGCGACGAGCAACTTTATCTTCGTAAGCTGGGCCAATTCCGCGACCAGTGGTGCCAATTTTGGCATCGCCACGGGCTAATTCGCGAGCCTGGTCGAGCGCAACATGGTACGGAAGGATCAGAGGACAAGCGGGCGACAGACGCAAACGCTCACGCACCGGAACGCCAGTCGCTTCCAATTCGCCGATTTCTTTAAACAAGGCTTCCGGCGATAGCACAACACCGTTACCGATTAAACAGGTAACACCGGCACGCAAAATACCGGACGGAATGAGGTGCAAAACAGTTTTTTTGCCATCGATCACCAAGGTGTGACCGGCGTTGTGGCCGCCTTGAAAGCGGGTAACCAGCGAAACTTGATCGGTTAGCAAATCTACGATCTTGCCTTTACCTTCATCACCCCATTGGGTGCCCAAAATGACGACGTTTTTACCCATGACTGGAAAGCTCTCTGATTAAACAATAATGAAATAGAAACTATGTTGGTTGAGCCAAGCTCAACATGACCATCTCGCCGCCCAACTAAATACAACAATGGCGGCAGATGGTTAAAAATTTAGCGCCCTGAATATCGGAGCGATTGGGCTTACTAAACAGCCAGGGAAATCCTCGTTTAACCTACAGCGAGACCACCTGGTAATTATCACCCACTAAACGCAACTCGCGTTCGGCTACATCCGCGTTGTAAATCACTCGCTCACCTTGCGCTCGCAGTGCTTGTACCGCCTGCCATTGTTCTTGTTTGCCATCATCTACTACCGCGATAAAACGATTTTCCGTGACGGGCAGTAAACCTAATTTGCTGATAGCGCAAATATCCATACCAAAACCCGTGGCTGGACGCGCGCGCCCAAACACTTCACCGATATGATCATAACGGCCGCCGCTGGCAATAGGATTACCAAAGCCGGGCGCAAAAGCCGCGAACACCAAACCGGTAAGATAGTGGTAGCCGCGCAATTCACTCAGATCAAAATAAAATTCCGCGTCGGGATAGCGTTGCGCCATAATGTCGGCCACATGTAACAACTGATCAACCGCCGCGACTGCGTTGGGAATCTGCGCAAACAACTCTCGGGCTTTATTCAAAATATCAACGCCGCCAGCCAAGGACGGTAAGGCCAGTAACAAGCTGGCGCATTTAGGATCGCTAACTTTAGTAGCGACCCAGGCGCGAATTTCAGTTACTGCTTTGCGTTGCAATAAATCAAAAAATTCATCTTCCTGCGCGGAATCGAGTTTTGCACAGGCCGCAAGCGCGCGATAAATACCAACATGACCAAGGTCGAGATGCAATTTTGGCAATCCCGAAATACGCAAAGATTCCAGCAGCAAAGAAATAACTTCAATATCGGCTGTCATGCCTGCCTCGCCATAAAACTCCAATCCCACTTGCATCGGCGTGCGAGTTGCCAGCGGATTTTTAGGACGGGTATGAACAACATGACCGGCGTAGCACAGACGGTTAGCGCCTTTAGCAGCCATGCTATGGGCGTCTATGCGTGCAGTTTGTGGAGTAATGTCGGCGCGAATACCGAGCGTGCGTCCGGTGAGCTGATCGGTCACTTTAAAAGTCAGCAAATCAACGTCGCGACCCAAGCCAATAAGTAGAGAGTCGGTGTATTCCAGCAGTGGCGGAATCACCAGGTCGTAACCCCAGGTAGCATAGAGATCCAGCAACTGGCGGCGCAATAATTCGATAGGCTTAGCTTCAGCAGGCAGAATTTCTTCCACCCCATCCGGCAATAACCAGCGATCGGCGTAGGTCATAAGGAGACTCTGGACATCCAACTATTCGAAGGTGCTCAGGTATGCGCGCACCCTGAACACAAAAAAACCGAGCTTTCGGCTCGGTTGCAGCATTTTAACACTGATTGAGGGGGGATTGTAGGTGACATGATGAGATTCACACAAATTCCCCTCAAATCATTATTTTTTGCCCTGTGGATCTTTTAAGTAACGGAAGAAATCGCTTTTCGGATCAACAACAATAAGGTCGTCTTTTCCACTAAAGCTCTTCTTATAGGCACTCAAGCTACGCATAAACGCGTAAAACTCGGGGTCTTTTCCGTAAGCAGCAGCATAGATTGAAGCTGCTTTGGCATCGCCATCACCGCGTAAACGTTCAGCGTCGCGAAAGGCATTCGCTTCAAGTACTACGCGCTGGCGATCAGCATCGGCTTTAATAACTTCAGATTGCTCTTTACCTTGCGCGCGATATTCACGCGCTTCTTTTTCACGATCTGCAGCCATACGCGCAAATACTGATTGGCTAACTTCTGGCGGGAAATCGATTCGTTTCACACGAATATCCACCACTTCAATACCCAGCAGACTATTTGCGGTTTCATTGATGGTCGCTTTCAATTCAGCCATCAACTCATCGCGCTGACCAGACACTACATCATGCAAAGTGCGGCGACCAAATTGGTTACGCAAACCGTCCGCGACACGTTGACCGAGACGATCTTCCGCTAAACCAGCATCACCACCAGTAGAACGATAGTAAGTGCTGGCATCTTTAATACGCCATTTGATGTAGGAATCTACAATCAAACGCTTGTTTTCAATGGTGTAGAAACTTGCAGGAACCATATCAGCAGTTTGCAAACGGCCATCAAACTTGCGTACGCGATCTACAAACGGAGCTTTGAAATGTAAACCTGGCGATACATCGGTTTTAACCAAGGCACCGAATTGCAAAACCACCGCCCGTTCGTACTGATTAACAACATAAGCGCTACTTGATACAAGCACGATCACAACGAGCAAACCAATGATGGCAAATAAACTTTTAGTCGACATTATCGAGTCTCCCGACGTATTGGCTTGCTTACTTCAACGTCCACTTGCGGACGGTCAGCCTCATCATTAACGGGCGGCGGTATTTGCTTGGTCATTTTATCCAAAGGCAAATACAACATGCTGTTGTTGTCCACATCGACCATCACCTTGGAAGATTTGCTCATCACCGACTCAACCGCATCCATATACAAACGCTTGCGAGTTACTTCAGGTGCGCGTTTATATTCCGCGAGCAAATTTTCGAAACGGGAAGATTCACCTTCAGCACGAGAAACCACTTCTGATTTATAAGCTTCCGCTTCTTCGATCAAACGCTGAGCTTTACCGCGCGCCTCAGGAATAATTTGATTGGAATAAGATTCGGCCAAATTCTTTGAACGGGTTTCATCTTCTTTTGCTTTGATCACATCATCAAATGCCGAGCGAACTTCTTCCGGCGGTTGCGCCTGTTGAATGTTCACATTAATGATTTGAATACCAGCCTGATAATTATCGAGATAAGTTTGTAAACGCAACTTAACTTCAGCGGCCATTTTAGCGCGACCTTCTGACAAGACTTGTTCCAGCTCAGTTGAACCAACTACGTGACGCAAGGCGCTGTCGGTAGCATGTTTTAAACTGGTTTCGGGATCAGATACATTGAGGACATAAGCTCTAACGTCAGCCACGTTCCACTGCACAGTAAGCGGCAGTTCAACGATGCTTTCATCTTGCGTCAGCATCAAACCTTTGGAAGGATATTGGCGCTCGCCGGTTACGTTAACTTTAAAAACCTGAGTTAACAAAGGTGCAGACCAATGCAAACCTTCACCCATTGTTTCCTGAAATACGCCGAGTTTTAATACGACTGCACGCTCTTTGGCATCCACGGTGTAAATTCCCGCAAAGCCGTAAAACAGTACGATTACAACTGCAATGATGGCGAAAATAAAGCCGAATGAACCCTTGGGAGCACCTCTGCCACCACCGGAACCACCGCCACCAAACATGCCATTGAGCTTGTCTTGCAACTTCTTAAAGGCCTCGTCCAAATCCGGTGGGCCGTCGTTTTTACCACCACGACCGCCACCGCCCCAAGGGTCTTTGTCTTTCCCCGGTTCATTCCAGGCCATACCAAGTCTCCACCATGTTTAAAATAATTTTGCTCTGATGTTAGGGCGATATTCTAATTTTCAACCAAGGCAGCGCAATATAAGTCGCTGCCTCGCGTTAATCCGCCCAAACCAAATCATTCCAGGTAATTTTTTGAGCGCTGAGGATACGCAATAAATCGCTTTTTGGAACGCGTAAATCCGCAACACCAACGCCATCTTCACGAAACGATTCATTCGCAATCGCCTGTTGTGCATAGAGCGCAGCGCGCAGTCGACCATCCTGCGGGCTCAATAGTAACTGGGCGATCACCATTTCCGTACCTAATAATTCGGAAATCGCTTCCTCAAGTAGATCGCAGCCTAAGCCACTTTGGGCAGAAAGCCAAACAGCAAGAGGCTTACCTGTGTCATCGCGATCAATGCGCGGCGAGACATCCGCAATCAGATCAATCTTGTTGTAGATTTTTAGCTGCGGCAAATCAGCCGCGCCAATCTCTTCCAACACCAATTCGACTTGTTCGATATTACGAATTCGTTCATCGGCAGCGGCGTCAATAATGTGCAATAAGAGCGTGGAATTGGCAGCCTCTTCAAGCGTTGCTCGAAAAGCTTCAACCAGTTTATGCGGTAAATGACTAATAAAACCCACGGTATCCGCCATGATAACCGCACCTATATCCGCCAGCTCAATGCGGCGCATGGTGGGGTCGAGTGTGGCGAATAGTTGATTTTCGGCGTAAACATCAGAACCAGTCACGCGATTAAACAGTGTAGATTTTCCGGCATTGGTGTAACCAACCAGCGAGACCGTAGGAATTGCTGAACGCTGGCGCGAACGCCTTCCCTGCTCGCGCTGCGAGCGAACTTTTTCAAGCCGCTGTTCAATCATGGTGATGCGACCGCGCAGTAATCGGCGGTCAGTTTCTAATTGGGTTTCGCCGGGACCGCGCAAACCAATCCCGCCCTTCTGGCGCTCAAGGTGAGTCCAGCCGCGCACTAAACGCGTCGACATGTGACGCAATTGCGCAAGCTCAACCTGCAACTTACCTTCAAAGGTGCGTGCACGCTGGGCGAAAATATCCAGGATTAAACCGGTGCGATCAAGCACGCGGCATTGCAATTCTTTTTCGAGGTTACGCTCCTGGCTGGGCGATAAAGTATGATTAAAAATCACAACTTCAGCTTGATTGGCAGCCACAACCCCCTGCAGCTCTTGGAGCTTGCCGGTGCCGATAAAAAATTTTGCGTTGGGAGAAACACTTTTGCCAGTAATAAAAGCCACGGGGTCGCCGCCAGCGGAGAGCACAAGCTCTTCAAATTCGCGGGGATCTTCGGGTTCTTGGCCGTAAGAAAGGTTCAGGTGAACTAGCACCGCTAGTTCACCTGATTCTGGGCGATCAAAAAACAATTAGCAGCCTCGTCGAGAGTAAATTACTCAGCTTGCTCGTCTTCTTCGCCATCCGCACCATCAGCTTCGTTCAAGAGCGGTACACGCACTGCACGTGAGGGAACAACAGTAGAGATTGCATGCTTGTATACCATTTGGCTAACGGTATTTTTCAGCAGCACAACAAACTGATCAAATGACTCAACCTGACCCTGTAACTTAATACCATTTACGAGATAAATGGATACAGGTACACGCTCTTTTCTTAGAACGTTCAGGTAAGGGTCTTGTAAACTATGCCCTTTTGACATGTTTATTCTCCTAGGGAAGATATTAAAATAACCACCTTATTCTCCCATTTTTTATTAAAGGAATGGGTGGGCGAATTATGAAAAACTGATTACTGTTCTCACATAGCTATTATATGGCTGCGAGCCTTATAAAATTCAAGGCACAGCGCACAATTTCTTCTTTCGCCAGTGAATTTCCAGCATCGTCTTCAGTATAGAGCCAATTTAACTCGGTGTTGGGATAATTTTGCCATCCCTTCAACCAGGTAAACTGTCGTTTCGCAAGCTGGCGTGTTGCGATAATTCCGCGCTCCACCATTTCCTCGTGCGACAAACGTCCTTCAATAAAATCCCATACTTGACGATAACCCACTGCGCGAACTGCAGGTAAATCTGCATGCAAGTCACCGCGATCATACAAGGCTTGCACTTCATCCAATAAACCAGCGGTGATCATCTTACGAAAGCGAATAGCGATTCGTTCGTGTAGTAGCGCACGTACGCGCGGCGAAATTGAAATCTGAATCACATTAAAGCGATCGCTGAATAATTTTTTCTCGGATTGCATTTGCACGCGCCGCAATTCGCTCATGGTTTTTCCACTTGCGCGATAAACTTCTAACGCGCGACTCAGGCGTTGCGAATGATTGGGATGAATTTCCGCCGCAATTTCCGGATCAACTTCTGCCAACTGTTGATGAATGAAAGGCCAACCAAATTCTTCTGCATCGCGTTCAATTTTTGCGCGTATTTCAGGATCGGCCTCGGGCATATCAGCCAATCCATCCAACAGAGCTTTGAAATACAGCATAGTTCCACCGACTAACAATGGAACCTTTCCCTGCGCATGAATCAACGCAATTTCACGCTCCGCATCTGCGCAAAAATCAGCAGCTGAATAAGGTTCGGATGGATCACGGATATCGATTAGTTTATGCGGCGCGCGAGTCAACTCTTGGACAGTAGGTTTTGCGGTGCCTATATCCATAGTGCGATAAACCAATGCGGAATCCACACTGATTAATTCCACTGGCAAATGTTCACGCAAGGATATCGCCAGATCAGTTTTTCCCGATGCGGTTGGGCCCATTAAAAAAATAACGGTTGGCTTTATTTCATTCGCCACAATTACTGCCCACGCATAAACATTTTGTCGAGATCATCGAGCGATTGTAGAAGCCAAGTTGGGCGTCCGTGATTGCATTGTCCGCTGCGTTCGGTCGCTTCCATATCGCGCAGCAGTGCATTCATTTCTGGAATGGTTAATTTGCGATTGGCGCGCACCGAAGCGTGACAGGCCATGGTGCCGAGAATTTCGTTGATATGATGTTGAATGCGTTCGCTGCTGCCATGCTCAATTAAATCGGAAAGTACATCGCGCACTAGTTGTTCTACTTTTGCGCGATTTAATACCACGGGCACTTGGCGAATCAGTAAAGTTTCTGGACCAGCGCGTTGCAACTCAAAACCGAGATTTTTAAATATTTCGTAAAATTGTTCTGCGCAATCCGCTTCTTTTTGGCTGATCGCAATTGATTCAGGAACTAACAATGGTTGCGTTTGAATTCCACCGCACGCGAAAGATTCTTTCATGCGCTCGTAGGTAATACGTTCGTGCGCCGCGTGCATATCCACAACAATTAAACCTTGCGCATTTTCGGCAAGAATATAAATGCCTTTTAATTGCGCTATGGCATAACCGAGCGGTGGAATATTTTCATCACCACTGTCGGGCATCATTGTTGGGGATGAAAAAGACGGTGTTGCCTGATGCAAATCGCCGTAAGTTTTTAATTGTTCATTAACGCCCGATGGACGCGAAAAACTATGTTGATTTGCAAAAGGATAAGGCTGCGAACCCGAAAAAGCTTGTGTTGGCGCAGCACGCAAACCTAAAGTTTCTTGACCACGAAATTCGCCAACCGCTATACCTTGCGGCACAGTAGACGCTTGTAAAAATTCATCACCACTTTCTCCTTGCAAATTTTTCGCAAGAGAACTTTCGGGCGTTACATTCGCCAGCGCGCGATGCAAACTGGAATAAATAAAATCGTGCACGCTGCGATTATCGCGAAAGCGCACTTCATGTTTGGTGGGATGCACGTTCACATCCACGCTTGAGGGATCAACTTCTAAATATAAAACAAATGCGGGATGGCGACCGTGATAGAGAACGTCCTGATACGCCTGACGCACCGCATGACTCACCAACTTATCGCGAATGCAGCGGCCATTCACATAAAAGTGTTGCAGGTCTGCCTGGCTGCGCGAAAAAGTGGGCAGCGCAACCCAGCCCCATAAACGTAAACCATTGCGTTCAATTTCAAGATGAACGGCATTTTCCATAAACGCAGGGCCGCACACTTGTGCAACGCGGCGCTCTTGTTCCAATTGCGAATCGCCCGCGCGCCAGGAATAAATGGCGCGGCCGTTGTGTCGCAAATTAAACGCAACATCGAAACGCGAAAGCGCCAAACGTTTTACAACATCTTCAAGATGCGTGTATTCGGTTTTTTCCGTGCGCAAAAATTTGCGACGCGCTGGTGTGTTAAAAAATAAATCGCGCACTTCAACGGTGGTGCCGCGTGGATGCGGCGCGGGCGATACTTCGGTTTCCATATCGCGGCCTTCGGCAACCACTTGCCAGCCAGCGCTGTCATCGTTAGTGCTGCTTAATAAAGCTAATCGTGCAACCGAACTAATTGATGCTAAAGCTTCGCCGCGAAAACCTAAAGTCGCTACGGCTTCGAGATCATCCAATTCATAAATTTTGCTGGTGGCGTGACGGCTGAGTGCGAGCGGCAAATCATCTTTATCAATACCGCCGCCGTTATCGCGCACGCGCATTAATTTTATGCCGCCGTCTTCGATATCAATTTCCAAACGTGTCGCACCGGCATCCAGCGAATTTTCCAGTAATTCTTTTATGACTGACGATGGCCGCTCCACCACTTCACCGGCGGCGATTTGGTTGGCTAAACGAGGGCTGAGTAATTTAATTCGTTTCATACTATTCATGTGTTGAACTACTGTTGCGCTGTAATATTAAAGTTGCGCTGGAATTTTTAAAGTTTGGCCGAGTTTTACAGTGTCATTTTTCATGTTGTTTAGCTTTCGGATTTGGCTGGTGGTTACGCCATAGCGCGTTGCTATATCAGAAAGCGTATCACCGCGCGCGACAACGTGTTTGCGATCTACCGATGAATTTGCCGCAGATGTTTTCTTTGTAGTATCGCCAGTCACTTTTTTAACAGTCTGTTTTTCTGGTGATGATTTTTCTGCTAACGTTTTTTCTGGAGCTGAATAATTTGGCACCGTCGGGGTCGCTATTGGATGCTGTGCAAAATATCTTTTCACGCCTTTAAAAATTGCCTGCGCCATTTGCTCGCGATAATCCGGCGATGCTAATTTTTTTGCTTCAGATGTATTGGAGATAAAACCTGTCTCCACCAAAATCGATGGCACATCTGGCGATTTCAGCACTACGAATCCGGCCTGTTCCACATGCTTTGCATGCAACGGCGCAATCGCTGAAATTGCGCCCAATACATTACTGCCAACTTGCAAGCTTGAGTTAACCGTTGAGGTCATGGATAAATCCACCAACACACCGGCAAGCTGTGCATCTTTATCATCCAAACTTATTCCACCGACTCGACCAATTAAATCCGAATCGTTTTCGCGTTGCGCGAGGAAGCGCGCCATTTCGCTCGTTGCACCTTTGCGCGATAAAGCAAATACCGACGCCCCAAAAGCACTGGGATCAGTAAACGAATCCGCATGCACGGAAATAAATAAATCCGCTTTCATATCGCGCGCAAGATCGCGACGTTTTTGCAATTCAACAAAATAATCGCCGTTGCGAGTTAAGCGTGCGCTATAACCTGGCTGCGCATTAATAACGCTGACCAATTCTTTCGCGATGGCGAGCGTCACATCTTTTTCGCGCATACTTTTAGGTCCGAGCGCGCCGGAATCTACGCCGCCGTGACCGGCATCTATTGCGATTAAAATTGGTCTGCCATTCGTCGTTGCAGCGACGGGCTTGTCATTCACCACCGGCTCTTCGCCCAACAGAGCTTCAATATTTACCGGCTCGTTGTTATTAATGGGGCGATCATTCGCGGCGGTGGATGTTGTTTTGGCGCTGGCTGGATTAGTCACTGCCGGAACACTTGTGGTTTCTGCGGTGTACAAATCGAGCACTAAACGGTCGCTGTTGCCGTCACTTTTTTTGAGCAAGAAGCTTTTGGGTGCGACGTTCTTTTTTAAATCAAATACCAGACGCAAATCTGTGTCGTTTACGGTTGAGCTGCGCACAATTTCAATAGGCGTGGATTTTAAGGGTAACTTTGCCACCGAACCTTTCAGGGTTGTGTTGGCGACATCCAAAATTATTCGAGTTGGGTTGCTCGCCAACACCAGGTTGTAACTCACAGGCGAATCCAGATCCAGCACCACGCGGGTATAACCTTCAGCGCGCCATACGCGAACATTGGTGACGGTTGCTGCCTGCGCCGCATCGAAACAGAAAAATATCAACAAACACAGACAAAGGCGCAAACGTCTTATCAGCATAAAGGCGGTAAATCTCAATAAGTAACTCATTTATAAACGGGCAAGCAGGGCTGCCGCAAAACACGCACTCTACCGTAGAGGCCAAGCCCTAACCAGCAAAAAGTGCGAACCCGTAAAAAGTACGAACTCGTAAAATTGCCAAGAGATTCTCCTTTACGCGCCCTTATTTACCCCAAAAAACTACCAAGCTCCCAACCATGGTTTAAGCTCTTAGCTATACATATACCGAACCATTCTGGTTTAAGGACATTTCTATGCACAGAACCTCGCTAACCAAATTTCCACGCAATGTTTTAGCCGCCTTATGCGTTATAGGATCGGCACAATCGGCATTGGCGATTGATTACGGCGTATTCGACGCGCGCGCCCTGGCGATGGGCGGAACGGCTTTGGCCGTTGGCGATACCTCACAAGCGCAGTATTACAATCCCGCCCTGCTCGCCTTTCACGATGGCGACGAAGATAAAACTCGCGATGGCCGCGTCTACTTTCCTACCCTGATCGTGCAAGCGTCAAAAACGGTGGATTCCGCTGTGGATGCCGTGGACGACGAGCTGGATAAAAAGCTCAGCAATGCCGTCGATGGTTTTAACGCCGTACCCAATATCACGTCTGCAGGCCAGGTTGCCAAAAGCGTTGGCGATTTGCGCAAAGTGTTGGATGAGATCGCCAACAAAGATCTCACCGTAAACGCTTTTTTCGGGCTTTCGGTTAGCGAGCCGAGCGACCGTTCCGGCGGTGCCTTTTATATCGGCGCCCGCGTTATTGGTGTGGGTACATCTAACATCACCGCTGATGATTTGGCCTTGCTGGATGACTATATAGCCGCGATGAACGCGCTCGCTGGCGGCGCCGATCCGATTGTGGTGGCGACGCAACATCCCAACCTGATCAATCCCAACGGCACCTTGAAAGATCCCACTGACACCCTTGGGTCGTCAGCCGATATAAGTGCACTCGGCATTAGCGAATGGGGTATGGCCTTCGCGAAAGAATTTAGCTTTTGGGGGCAAGCCGTTTCATTCGGTATTACGCCCAAGTTGATGCGCGTGGACGCCTATCGCGACCGCGCGGACTTTAATAATCTTGATAGCGACAGCGTCGGCGATTTCTCCGACACCAAAAGTACTCACATGACCTTCAATGCTGACGTCGGTATTGCGGCGATCATCGCTGAACATTATCGCGTGGGCATCGCCGTGAAAGATGCTTTTGCACATAACTTCAGCACTCATCAGGAAGATGATCCCGTCACCGGTTTGCCGCGCCCCGATCTCAATATAAAACTTCGCCCGCGTTCGCGCGCCGGTGTTGCCTATGTGAATGAAAGCCTAAGTATTGGCTTGGATTACGACCTGCAAGAATCCACACCTATGGCGAATGAATCGCCGACGCAAGATATAAGCTTGGGCGGCGAGTACCGCATCTTCGATAGCCTGGCGATTCGTGTTGGCTATCGTCAAGATAAAACCGGCCTGCGCGACAATGCGACTTCGGCCGGCTTGGGTTTTCACTGGCGTCGCTTTGTGGCGGATCTCGCCTATTCACAAAGTAGCGATATGAAAGCGGGCGGTTTGCAATTGGGTTGGACGTTTTAAGCCAATAAAGGCTTCCAACAACTATTTAGCGCTCGATTTTATAGATCACATCCAGGCTTTGGGTTTTACCAGACTCAGCCTCGATGTGAACTTTCTCGTTAACTTTGTAAGTGAGACCCAGCGAAAACGCCTGATCGAACAAACCCACCACATAATGCAAAAATAATTTTGGTGTTACGTTTTTACCAACAAATAATTCACTTTGCTCAAGCCCTTTATCGGCTTTGATCGATACTTCATCCAAACCAAATTTATGAACGATATCTGACGTCATGGAGTCGCCCTGACTCATGCCCAATTTTCCAATCGCGCCGATAATCGCATAAGCATCGTCTTTGGAAGAATTAGACAACGATTTTCCCGTCAACAAAATCGCCATGGCTTCGCTGTCTGTTTTCGCGGGCACAGCGAATACGGTACTTTTTGGATGCTGCAAAGTCCCGCCAATATCCAAACCGGCAAGCACAACATCGTCATCCATCCGCACCGCGCGAATATCCAAACCGGGATTATCATAAGGGCCCTGAAAAATTACGCGCCCGCGCTCAATAGTTAATTCTTGCCCGTAAGCTCTGTAAATACCTTTATCAACTGCCACATAACCCGTGGTAAATGCCTGGCGATTTTCTTCTTTAATAACATTGGCTTTTCCGCTCAAGCGCGTATCCAAACCGAAACCTTTAAAGCGAACATCATCGCCGAAATATAAAATAACGTTGGTGTGAATCGGCAGAGATTTTTTGGTGAGCGCGGTCACCGAAACAGAATTGTCTTCGACAATCACTACATCATTTGATGCGCGAATTGCCGATTCCGGTAAATTTTTAAGCGCAGCCCGCGCCCATGGAATCTCAGTACTGCCGGTCAACTCAATTGATTTGGCATTTGCACTTAATTTTAAATTCGGGCTAATCGTTGCCTTGAGTTGCGACTGTTCGATAATACGAATTCCAGCACCGAAAACATTTGCTTTCCAATACCAATCTGGCGAACCCAAATTAATAAAATCACCTTGCGTAACCAGCGTGCCATCGCCCGATGTTATGGCACCTTCAACGTGCGCCGAATTAACCGAAGGGCTCGTTACCTGAAACGATATATTTTTCAATTCCAAACCCAGTTTTGGCAAATTAGCGCTGCCGTTACTGATATTAAAATTGCCCGTCAATTCCGGTTTACTAACCGTGCCACCCAAATTAAATTTGCCGGACGCAGAACCTTGAACATTATTTAAAAATGGCAATAGACCTTCCATAGGCGCCAAATTATTTAAGGCAATGGTTGCTGTACCGTTTATTTTTCCAGTCGCAATTGCATATTGCGTTGTTGAATTGATGGAACCGTAAGTTCCCCAATCCATTACCAATGCAGAATTTAATAAATTATTTTTAAGCGTGGCATTAACGCTGCCAGTTTGTAGCGGATAAACCTCTACATTGCCGCCTTGAAATTGATAGAGTAATTTTGCATCGCGCGTTTGAATATTGGCAGTCATGGTCGCCGGTGTTTTAACAGGCGCGCGATAATTTGCCTCGCCATCGACCACACCCGACAAGGTTACTTCAGGTTTAAAAAAAGCGCGCAACGAATTTAATGGCACAGCGTGAATATTAGCGTTAGCGGCAATTCCATTTGTACTTGCCCATTCACCCGCAATACAAATCACCGGTGTTTCTGTCATAACTTTAGCGGGCAATGCGCTCGGCGTAGCAGCAACAGGTTCTATAGCAGCGGGAAGTTCGTTGGTTGTGGTGAAGCAGGTTTTGCCGATGTTCGCGCGCTCTTTATCAACTTGCATAGGCGTACTGGATTGCAAATGCCAGCGCGGGAAGTTTTTATTATCCAGTGTAAATTCACGCCATTGTCCGTGCCAAATCTCATCCTTCCAACCGCTGGCCAGTGCGAAATTGATTTGGCCATAATCCGGGCTTTCAATTTGGCCGGTTAAATTATGTTGTTCAATAACACCATCGCCTTTAACAGCTACGTGTGAAAGATGCTGACCAAATATTTGCAAATGCGCCGCGTCTAACACCAAACTGTATTTATCAGTTGCGGCTTGTGAGGTTAATTTCAGCGTTAAATTTTCTACGGCATAATCACGCCATGCAAATTGATTAATTTGAGCGTTAACGTCCAAATTAGGTTTGGCGATATCGCCGGATAAAGACCCGCTGGAAACAATACTGCCGCGAATGCCGGGATCAATTTGGCCCAGCAAAGGTGCATTAATTTTCCATTCCACTGCCAGCGCTTTACCCGCTTGCCCTTTCACCATTAACTGGTTTGCGCCCACGGCTAATTTAAAATTGGATGAATTCCAAATATCGCCATCAAAGTGAACTTCGCCTGCCGCCGATACCGCAAGATTACGCAACTCACCGCCACCATCAATATCATTTACCGCAAGCTGCAATTTTTGTTCGCGATATTCACCTTGGGTATTCAAATTTAATTTTAAATCGCTAGGCCAATCCTGCACAAAGTTATCAAGATTTATATGCTCCGCCTTTGTGTTTAAATTCCATTGAATATAAGGCAGCCATTGCACTGCACCGGTTATTGAAAGGAAGTTATCAGGTTTAAAATCGGCGGGTGCATCTAGGGGTCTGCTTACTAATTGCAGATTTTCAATTTGCCATTGCGATTGATTTTTTTCTGTGATGTGATTTCCTACTGCGGAAAAATCAATCGCCAAATTTGCATCCGGCGTTTTTGCCTGCAGCGCAGAGGTAATTTGATAGTTATCCAACCAGCCTTTTACAGCTACTTTTCCCTGCGTAGATTTTATAGGCTTTAACCAGTGCAAATCGCCATCTTCGTTAAAATGTTTAGCGACTATTGGCAATAAGGGTTGATCACCCCATTCAGCAATTATTTCCGCTACGGGTTTTGATTTTTTATCGTGCAGCACGGGGGAAATTTTCGCCGTCGCATTGATAAGAAATGGTTGTAAAAATTCATTTTGTAGATTGAGCGTTTTAATATCACCATCGACTTTTAATTTTCCAGAAAGCGTTAATGAATTTTCATCTTTCGCTTTTAGCAGCCAATCGCTTTGCATTTTTAGCGCGTAGGGATAACGCAACGCCATATCGCCAGTCACCATAATATTGGCTTGATCGTTATCAACTTGCAGATTGGTAAGCCGCAAACGCACAGCACCTAAACTGAATGATCCTCCAACGGTATTGATTGTGAATTTCGTATCGCCCTGCTGCACCTGAATATTGCGCAAGGTTATTGTATCCAACTCGATACGAACCGGCTGCGCCAAACTGGGCCAGCGATAAACTTCCGACTCAGGTTCATTAGTTGCTGCCGGTAAATGCACAAGAATATTTTCAGCATTAAGCGATTGCATTGAAACTGCAGCGTAAAATAATGATAGCGGTTGCCAACGAAATGATATTTTTTCGGCGTGAACCGAAATTCCCTCTTGCTGATAATCCACACTTGCAACATCTAATCCCGTTAACAAATTGCCTTTCATTTGCCCTAATTTTACGTGCGCAATAACCGCCGCTTTTTGTACGGCCCAGCGGCTGCCAGATTCAGTCGCAACCAACGCACTTAGGGTTAAAATAATAAAACTCAGAAACAAAAAAAACCCAAGTAGCGTTTTTTTCAAACGACTCGCGGATTTCATTTTTAGCCACAATTTATTTTGCATTATAAATCCGGCCCCATACTGATGTTAAAGTTCCAACCGGCCGCTTTATTAATACCATTTGTCTTATCGACAGACGTTGGATCTAAACCGTAAGCAACATCCAGACGTATCGGCCCGATTGGAGAAATAAAACGCAAGCCAAGGCCGACACCACGTTTAACGTCCCAATTAAAATCATCGGCCGCATTACCCACATCAACAAACGCCGCTGCCGCCCAACTAGGTTTAAATTGATAGTCGTATTCAAGGCTCGTCGTTAGCAAATTATTGCCACCGACAACTTCATATTTTTCGGTTTTCTTATTCAGCTCTGTTGGCCCCAAAGATTTGTAATCGTAACCGCGCACACTATTACTACCACCGCCGAAATAACGAACCGATACGGGTAGACGATCTTTATCACCTACCTCGGTCAAACCAAGTTCAGTGCGTAACAATAAACGGCCTTTGGAAAGCGGGTAAATATATTTTGCGCGCAGATAAAATTGTTCAAAACTTACATCTGAACCAATGCTTTTTGGCGAACCTGAGAGCTTGGCCATCACGCTCCAGCCTGTGAGCGGATAAGCTAAATCGCCATCGGTTTTAGTACGTGAAAGCGTTACTGAGGGAATTAGAAGATGGCTTTGAAAATCTTCATCCGCAATTCGTGAGGATTCATTTTCAAGATTGACTGCGTAAGTTTGCAACCAACGACTTTTTAAATAATTGGTATAGCTAACACCAAAAGTATTTTTGCTGCTGTAACTGGTGTCCGTATCTTCTTTATCAAAACCGGTATAAATTTTTACAAATTCATAGGTGGGGCGCGCCATGGGAATACTGTAAGCAACCTCGCCAGTTTTTTTAATATTAGACGTGCTGAAATCTGCTGTAACGCTATGACCCGCATCATTAATATAACGGTCTTCAAAACCCAATAATAAACGTGGGCCGGTATCCGTCGCAGCACCAGCACCTACAGACCATGCATAACGTTTACGCTCTTCCAGTTGCACATCTACATCAATGGTGTGATCGTGCAAATGTTGGATATCCGGCGCTGCAGTGGCGACGGCGAAATAATTAGACGCGTTGTAAAGTGTTTTTAATTCCAGCAATTTATCAGCGTCGTAATAATCACCGGTTTTAATATTGAGGAAACGACCAAGGAATTTTTCATCCAGAATATTATGTTGCATGCGAATTTCGCCAATGCGATAACGCATTTCGGTTTCATAAACTAATTCGATAGCCGCCGTATTTTCAATCGTATTTACGGTAATGCGCGTAGCTTCGAAACGGCCATCAAAATAACCGCGTGTTGACGCTAAATTCGTGATGCGATTTTTCAGGTTTTCGTAAAGACCATGATTCAGCGTGTCGCCCACATGAATTTCTGGATTTTCCTGCAATTGTTTAAACGCGCGATCATTAGCACCTTCTCCATTAATTACAATTTTAATGTCGGTAACTTTGACTTGTTCGCCAGGTGTTAATTGGATTGTGAGCTGCCAGCATTCGCGCTCTTGAGTGAGTTTGGTGGTAAATTTAATCTGATAATAACCAACGGCTTGTGCGGCTTGTTCGATTTCGGTTTCGCCATCAACCAATAGAGATTTCAACCGCCACTCGGGCGCAGAGCAAGGCTCCTCTGCAATAGTGAGATATTGACGCACGTTATCGCGCAGGGTTTCGGAACCACCATTGATGGTAATTGCGGGACTGGTATCCGCCCAAACAGGCAGACCAAAAAACAGGACCGCCAGCAAACAGGTTTGTACGATGTGTATCAGCTGTTTGCGGGAAGTCGGCAATAGCATGTTCAATAGATAAGTCCTTAAAGGCTCAAAACACCCGAAGAGTTGGCGGTAATTTCCGTTATAATCGGCGCAATCATTTTCAGGATGCACCCATGCTCAGCTATCGACACGCCTTTCACGCAGGCAATTTTGCCGACGTACTTAAACACAGTTTATTGTTGCATACCGTTAGCTACATGACACAGAAAGATAAACCACTCCGTATTATTGATACGCATGCCGGTGCTGGAGCTTACAAATTTTCCAGCAATCAACCTATAAAAAACCGTGAATTCGATAACGGCATTGGCAAGCTGTGGGCGCGCGATGATTTACCGGCATTGATACAGGAATATGTAACATTTATCAAAGCGTTTAACGTGGATAAGCAGCTACATTATTACCCGGGTTCGCCGCTGTTTATGCAAGCGCTCCTAAGACCAAAAGACAATTTATTTTTGCACGAGTTGCATTCCACCGATTGGCGTTTACTGACCGAAGCGATTGGCAACGACAAGCAAGTAAAAATTATTGATGATGACGGCCTCGCCGGCATGCAAGCACTTTTGCCACCGCCCGATAGACGCGCATTGGTTTTTATTGATCCTTCCTATGAATTGAAAAATGAATATCACGAAGTTATCAAACAAGTTATCAGCGCGCACAAAAAATTTGCGACAGGAACCTATGTAATTTGGTATCCCGTCGTATTGCGGCAACGTATTGATGATATGCAAAAGGCGCTACAAAAAAGTGGTATAAAAAATATCCAGCTGTTTGAATTAGGTATAGCGCCCGACAGCCCGGAATACGGTATGAATTCAAGTGGACTATTTGTGATTAATCCGCCCTGGACTTTGTGGAAAGCCATGGAGGAGGCGTTGCCTTATCTTGCGGATAATCTGGGTGAAAATGGCGAAGGTTTTTATCGCCTCGAGCAACTTGTTGCAGAATAATTTAAACACTAGCAGGTAATTTTCATGACAAAAGCCGGTAAAGCAGCACTCTATTCCGCCATTATTTTCCCCGGTGCGGGATTATGGTGGCTAAAAAATTACGCCCGCGCCTGTATTTTTATGGTGCCCGCTATTGTCACGCTTTGGTACATAACCTCAATCATTTATAAAAGCGTAGAGCCTGCTTATTCCAAATTACAACGCGAAGCAGCGGAAGGCTTGATTGATGTTTTTAATTTTGGTGGAATTTATTCCAAGCTCTCGGAAGAAATTCATCGCAGCCTTGCAGCGCAGCAAAGCCAATTACTCACGGTAGAAGTTATTTTAATTGCATGCTGGATTTGTAGCATAATTTCCTCTTATTTCGCCGGAAAAAAGTTGGATCTTGAAAGCGGAACCAAGACAGATTTTTAACACTAATCCATTCTTTAACACCAAGCCTTAAGGCAATTTTTTAAAAAAGGATAAAACCTTTATGCAGCCAGCCGTCATTACTATTTTTTTACTAATGTGTAGCAATGTATTTATGACATTCGCCTGGTATGCGCACTTAAAAGAACTCAGTAACAAACCCTGGATTATCGCCGCATTAATTAGCTGGGGCATTGCACTCTTCGAATATATGTTTCAAGTACCCGCCAACCGCATTGGCCACACTGTAATGACGGTTGGGCAATTAAAGATTCTGCAAGAAGTTATCAGCATTAGTATTTTCATTCCCTTCGCCATTTATTATCTAAAAGAACCTTTCAAAACCGATTATATTTGGGCAGGCCTGTGTTTATTGGGCGCGGTATTTTTTATGTTTAGAGATAAGATTTTTTCGTAGATTGCAATTAAATCCCAAACCGTAACTTAAAGGAATATTCATGCAATTATTATCCAGCGGGCAGCGCGCAGTTGCGATTTTTGAAGCGGCCAAAGGTGCGATAGTTTTGTTGGTGGGTTTCGGTTTGCTGTCGCTGGCACATCGCGATATTCAACACTTGGCTGAAAGGCTTGTGCTTCATACGCATTTAAATCCTGCGTCGCACTACCCGCACATTTTTATTGATATGGCCGCGCAATTAAACAACGTGCATTTGGCTTTAATTGCTGCCGGTGCCGCCGCTTATTCTTTGCTGCGTTTTTTTGAAGCTTATGGGCTTTGGTTTGGACGACATTGGGCGGAGTGGCTGGCGGTGGTAAGTGGAGCCGTTTATGTTCCCATCGAAATATTTGAAGTTTACGAACGCATGACGCTGTTGAGCGTCGTTGTTCTACTAACCAACTCTGCGATTTTAGGATTTATGCTTTATTGTTTATTCGCAGCGCGAAAAAATAAATCCAAATAATACAATAATAATACTTAGCGGAAAAAAGCCGTCGCATCGGAATTTTGAGGCCCATTATTCGGGCATGTAATGTGCAAAAATTATGGATTCATCTGCGCTAATACAATCTGTGTGAGTTAGACGTGTCATAGTAGCCAAGACTCAGTTATTACCCCATATTGTCTCTTGGTATCGCAATGAAATATGTATTGTTATTTTCTGCACTTTTAAATCTTTCGACTGCTGCGTTTGCTGCAGATGACATTGGTAATTTGCAAGCCCCAATATCAGCCGAATATGTAAACTCGTGTAAAGGTCTGTCTGAAAAAGACAGCTGTCAGGTTCACGGCAAGACGAATAATTTGATCACCGGTTCTTGTAAAACCAAAGCGATTACTCCCGACAATTTCGATCTCGTTTGTGTGCCTGAGCAAGTTAGCAAAAAATCTGCTGAAGATTCCGATGCAATTGCAAGTTCAGATCATGGCTCGCATCAACAAAAGCACAAACGTTAATATTTTTTTGATTTAATTTTATCCCCTGAATATTTTCACAACGAGACGTACGCAATGAAAGCTAACTGGAGCCGTGAAGAACTTACGCATTTGCTTTCGCTCTCCGGTAACTTGGCGGGACTGAGCATTACCGGCGTGACTATTTTTCATACCGTTGGTTTTACCTCATCGTCAACTGGCACCGTTGTTGATGACATTCTCGCGGTCACGGCGCTGCTGTTTTTGTTGTGTTGTTATATTTCATTTTTTGCACTTCGGTCTGACCGAACCACCTTAACCATGAAATTGATTTGGATTGCCGATAGCTTATTTCTGCTGGCCTTAACCTCAATGGTAGCCTCAGGATTTTTAATGCTTTATACCCTATGGTAGTTACAATGCGCTTGATCTAAATAGCGCTTATTGTTTTAGCGACGGCAAAAAACTAATACACTTTTTTAACAAGAATTAAATCTACAGAGAATCAAATTTATGTTGCAACCTGGCTTATCTGGCAAGCAATCACGCACAAAAAAAATACTGACGAATAAATGGCTGTGGTTGGCTTTAGTGGTAATTATCGCTGGATTAGCGTGGCATTTTTTTAGCGGCAAGGCAGCCACCGGGCCGGGTCAATTTGGCGGGCCCGGCGGTGGCAGAAATAATACGGCGGTAGGCGTAGCGAGCGTTGAGAAAGCCGACATTCCAATTGTGTTAAATGCGCTGGGTACAGTCACCGCAACTGCGACTGCAACCGTGCGTCCGCAAGTATCCGGTGTGTTACAACAGGTGAATTTTCAGGAAGGGCAAATGGTAAAGGCGGGACAACTACTCGCAACGATTGACCCACGTCCATTTGAATTGGAATTGATGCAGGCCACCGGCCAGCGTCAGCGCGATGAAGCGCAATTGGATAACGCCAAAATTATTCTGGCGCGCGACAAAATTCTGCAAACCCAAGACTCCATTGCCCAGCAAGATGTAGAAGCCCAGGCCGCGCTTGTAAAACAACTTGAAGGCACAGTGATGTCTGACCGCGCGCTTGAAGGCACGGCGAAACTGAATTTGAGTTACACCAAAGTCACCGCACCTGTAAGCGGCCGTTTGGGTTTGCGCACTGTGGATATCGGTAATTTGGTTAGCTCCAGCGATACTGCTGGCATAGCGGTGATTACCCAGTTAACACCTATCGATGTGGAATTTTCGGTGCCGCAAGATCAAGTGGCCGATGTGCAAGCCGGATTGCATCCTACCGACGAACCCAAATTGCAAATTAATGCAGCCCCAATTGCAGCTGCAAAACCATTGAAAGTTACAGTATTTGACCGCAGCCGCACCAATCTGTTGGCGAGCGGAGAATTTCTGGCGCTGGATAACCAAATGGATGTGCAAACCGGCACCGTAAAAGCCAAAGCCCGTTTCGCCAACGAAAAACAGCAATTGTTCCCCAATGAATTTGTGAATATTCAAGTGACTTTGCGCTTGATTAAAGATGCGACTGTCATCCCCGTTTCAGCCCTTAGACACAGCACCACCGGTGACTTTGTCTATGTACTCAACACCGAAACCAACACCGTGAGCCAACGCCCGGTAACGGCGGGTCAAGCGGATGTTGAAAAAGTACAAATCACCTCCGGCTTAAAAGCTGGCGAAAAAGTCATTACCGAAGGTGCTGATCGCTTAAAAGATGGTGCCAAAGTGAATTTGCCAACTAACGGACCGGCGCGCGCAGGCGGCGCTGGCCAACCACGTGAGGGCAAAGAAGGTGGTAAAGACGGCGCGAATGGCTGGAAAAAAGACGGTACAGGAGCTGCTAATTCTGGCGGGCCAAATGCAGCCGAGGGTAAACCGCGTGAATGGCCCAAAAAATCTGAGGGCGACGCAAAGTCTGGCGAAGCTTCATCGGGTACGGCATCCTCGGCCGAACACAAGCACAAACGCCAATCCAGTGAATCCTGATAGAGCTGCCTGACGCATGAATCCATCACGAATTTTTATTATGCGGCCCGTCGCCACCTCGCTCTTGATGGTGGCGATTGTGTTGGCCGGATTTATGGGGTTTAGCTTTTTACCCCTATCCGCCCTACCGCAAGTGGATTTCCCCACCATTCAAATCCAAACCCTCTACCCCGGCGGCAGCCCTGAAGTTATGAGCCAAACAGTCACGGCGCCGCTCGAACGCAACCTGGGGCAAATGGCCGGATTGCAGCGCATGAGTTCCACCAGCGCGGCGGGCGTATCCATTATCACCCTGCAATTTGGGCTTGGCTTGGCGATAGATGTGGCCGAACAGGAAGTACAGGCGGCGATTAACTCCAGCGGTTCGCTGCTGCCCGCCGACTTACCCGCACCCCCAGTTTACGCCAAGGTCAACCCGGCAGATGCGCCGGTACTCACCTTCGCCATTACCTCGGATACGATTCCGCTCACCGAAATACAGAACATCGTCAACTCCCGCCTCGCCCTCAAAATCAGTCAGGTAAACGGCGTTGGTTTGGTGACGCTGAGTGGTGGTCAGCGCCCAGCGGTGCGCATTCAGGCAGATACTCACGCGCTAGCAGCAATGGGTTTAGGGTTGGATACATTACGCACCGCCATTACCGCCGCGAACGCTAACGCTGCCAAAGGCAGTTTTGACGGGCCGACTCGCGCCTACAGCATCAACGCCAATGATCAATTGCTGACCGCCAATGAGTACAAAGACTTGGTTGTCAGCTACAAAAATGATGCACCGATTCGCCTCGCCGATGTCGCTAAAGTTGTGGATAGCGCCGAAAACGTACGCCTCGGCGCTTGGTCTGGGTTGACACCTGCCATTATTCTCAACGTGCAGCGCCAACCAGGCGCCAACGTCATTGCCACCGTGGATGCCATCAAAGCCAAACTACCTGAGCTGCAAGAGGCCTTACCACCAGGTTTAACCCTAACCGTATTGAGCGACCGCACCTCGGGGATTCGCTCATCCGTAGAGCACGTGGAATTTGAATTGGTGCTGGCGGTACTGTTGGTAGTGCTGGTTATTTTTGGCTTTTTACACAGCCTGCGCGCTACCTTTATTGCCAGTTTGGCGGTGCCAATTTCCTTGATCGGCGCCTGTGGCGTTATGTATTTATTGGGCTACAGCCTCAACAACCTGAGCCTGATGGCGCTCACCATCGCCACTGGTTTTGTGGTGGATGATGCAATTGTGATGATGGAAAACATCGCCCGTCATATCGAAGACGGCGAATCGCCCATGCAGGCTGCACTCAAGGGCGCCAAGCAAATCGGCTTCACTATCATCTCGTTAACGGTGTCGTTGATTGCGGTGTTGATTCCACTGCTATTTATGGGCGATGTGGTGGGCCGGTTGTTCCGCGAATTTGCAGTAACCCTGTCGATTACGATTTTGATTTCGGCCTTGGTATCCCTAACGCTGGTGCCCATGCTCTCGGCGCGCTTACTCAAAAAAGAAACCCACGAAGCCGGTGTGGGCGAAAATTTAAGAATCTGGTTCGACAAACTCATCGCCTATTACGACACACGGTTAATCTGGGTGCTCGGCCACCAGCGCGCTACTTTGTGGGTTGCACTTTTAACCTTGCTGCTTACGGTTTTGCTGTATTTGTTTATCCCAAAAGGTCTGTTTCCAACTCAGGATACCGGGCAATTGCGAGCGCGAGTTGAAACTTCGCAATCCGTTTCTTTCACGCGTATGGCAGAGCTTCAACAATCGGTTGCACGCGAGATGTTGGACGATCCCGATGTGGAATCCCTAAGTTCATTGGTCGGTGTAGACGCCGCCAATAACACCATGATCAACACCGGCAGCATGCTGATCAACCTCAAAAAACAGCGCATTGGCAATCAGGAAGAAACCATGGCGCGCCTGCAGGATGCCGCCCACCGCGTCGCGGGCATTCGGCTGTACTTGCAGCCAACGCAGGATTTAACCATCGATTCCGAAACCGGCCCCACGCAATTTCGGGTATCGCTCACCGGTTCCGATAACGCGCTGGTAACACAGTGGGCCGCTCGGCTTACCGAACATTTAGGCAATTCCGCGCGCATTCGCAACGCCATGACCGATGCGGGCGCGAGTGCAAGTGCGGTGTTTATCAAAATCGACCGCGATACGGCATCGCGTATCGGCATAAGCGCATCCACCATTGATGACGCACTTTATAGCGCCTTCGGCCAGCGCATCATCTCCACCATTTTTACCGATACCAATCAGTACCGCGTGATTTTGGAAGCAAAATCTGGCCAGCACACTAATCCGCAAAATCTGGGCGATTTGCAGTTGCGCACCAGCTCGGGCAAAACCACGCCGCTCTCTGCTATCGCACGCATTACCGAAGAACCCGCACCTCTGCAAATCACCCGCGTGGCGCAATACCCGGCGGCGACTATTGGTTTTGATACAGCGGATGGCGTTTCGCTCGGCCAAGCGGTGGATGCAGTCAAACTGGCCGCCGAAGAAATTGAATTGCCAGCCAGTGTGACCATGACTTTCCTCGGTGCCAGCGGCGCTTATCAGGCATCGCAAAGTAACGAACTCTGGCTGATTTTGGCCGCGCTGGTATGTGTTTACATCGTTCTCGGTGTGCTTTATGAAAGCTATATTCATCCGCTGACGATTCTTTCAACACTGCCATCCGCCGGTGTAGGTGCGCTTTTAACCTTGTGGATTAGCGGGCAAGATCTCGGGGTGATCGGCATTATCGGCATCATTTTGTTAATCGGCATCGTTAAGAAAAACGCGATTATGATGATCGACTTCGCCATAGACGCCGAGCGCAATCAAGGCAAATCGCCACGCGAAGCCATACATCAAGCCGCACTCCTACGCTTCCGCCCTATTCTTATGACGACTATGGCTGCACTTTTTGCGGCAGTACCCTTAATGCTCGGCTGGGGCGATGGAGCGGAATTGCGCAGGCCGCTAGGTTTGGCGATTTTCGGCGGTTTGATCCTCAGCCAGTTGCTTACGCTTTTTACCACGCCGGTTATCTACCTCGGCTTTGATAGTCTTGCCACGCGCTGGAATCGCTACGGCGTTTCGCGCGGTTGGTTCACGAACGAAATTCCAGCCGAAAACGACGCAGACCGAGGTGCCCAGTGAATCTCTCTGCGCCGTTTGTAAGACGTCCAGTCGGGACGATTTTATTAACCATTGGCCTCGCCCTCGCGGGTATCGGCGGCTTTTTCGCACTGCCCGTATCGCCTCTGCCGCAGGTAGATTTCCCCACTATTTCGGTCAATGCGTCACTGGCTGGCGCTAGCCCCAATACCATGTCCATGAGCGTTGCCACTCCGCTGGAACGCCGGTTGGGCGTGATCGCCGGTGTGACTGAAATGACGTCGTCGAGCGGCAATGGCTCGACACGAATTTCACTGCAGTTTGATCTCAATCGCCAAATCGATGCCGCCGCGCGCGAAGTGCAGGCTGCGATTAATGCGAGCCGCGCCGACCTGCCAGCAACCCTGAACAGTAATCCCACCTACCGAAAAATTAACCCTGCGGATGCGCCGGTTATTATTCTTGCGCTCACCTCCAAAACTAAAACGCCGGGGCAAATTTACGAATCCGTCTCCAACCTTGTGCAGCAAAAAGTGGCGCAAGTAAAAGGCGTGGGTGATGTCGAATTAGGTGGCGGCTCTCTGCCAGCGGTTCGGGTTGAATTGCTGCCCTTTGCGCTCAACAGCCATGGCGTAAGTATGGAAGATGTCCGCGCAGCCATTCAGGCCAGCGCAGCCAATCGCCCCAAAGGTTTGCTCGAAGGCGATGGTCGCCATTTGCAAATTTACTCGCAAGCAAGTGATTCTACCGGCGGCCGTAGCGCGGTGGATTATCGCAACCTGGTAGTAGCCTGGCGCAACGACGCCGCCATACGTTTAGAAGATGTCGCCAATGTTGTCGACGGCGTAGAAGACGCGCGCACCGTCGGCTTATTTAATGGCGAACCCGCCGTTATCGTCTTGATTACCCGTCAACCTGGCGCCAACGTTATTGAAACGGTCGACGGTGTGCGCGCTTTGCTGCCCGCCTTGCAAGCACAATTGCCGCCGGGAATTGATATTCAGGTGGCCTCCGACAGCACCAATTCTATTCGCTCATCCCTCAAGGAAATTGAAGTCACGCTCATCATTTCAATCCTCCTGGTGATAGTCGTGGTCAGCGCGTTTTTGCGCAGCGCGCGCGCAACCGCCATTCCCGCCATAGCCACGGTTGTATCCCTGCTCGGCACTTTCGCGGTTATGTATTTGCTCGGTTTTAGCCTGGATAACCTAAGCCTTATGGCGCTCACAGTCGCCAGCGGTTTTGTGGTGGACGATGCAATTGTGGTGCTGGAAAACACCAGCCGCCACCTCGAAAAAGGTATGAAATCCCTTGATGCCGCGCTGCTTGGTGCACGCGAGGTTGGCTTTACAGTCTTGTCGATCAGCGTTTCACTGATCGCCGTATTTATCCCGATTTTATTTATGGATGGGCAAGTGGGCCGCCTGTTCCGCGAGTTCGCCGTAACGCTTTCGGTAGCGGTGATGATCTCGTTGGTTATCTCCCTCACAACCACACCCATGCTTTGTGCGCTACTTCTGAAACCCGAAAAAGACCAACAACCGGGACGCGTCGCCCGCTCTCTGGAACGTGCATTTACCGCTATTCGCAATCAATACGAAGGCAGCTTGAACTGGGCGCTGCGCCACACGCGCATCATTATGTTGGTGCTCGCCGCGGTGGTTGGGCTGAATATTTATCTGTTTATCACCGTGCCCAAAGGCTTCTTTCCACAACAGGATAACGGCCAGCTAAATGGCGGTTTGCGGGCCGACCAAAGTATTTCGTTTACCGCCATGCGCGGCAAATTAAAACAATTGGTCGACATTATGAAAGCCGACCCGGCGGTGGATACAGTGGTCGGTTTTACTGGTGGTAGCCGCGCTGGCGGCGGCTTTGTGTTTGTGAATCTCAAGCCACTGTCGCAACGCACCGATTCGAGCTTGAAAGTAATCGCGCGCCTGCGTCCGCAACTGGCGAAAGTGACGGGCGTGAGTTTATTTTTGAATCCATCACAAGATTTGCGAATGGGCGGCCGCCAAAGTAACTCTACCTATCAATACACTTTGAAAAGCGACAATCTAACCGACCTGAAAACCTGGACTACCAAACTCGCCGAGGCCATGAAGCAGCAAGAAGCGATTGTGGATATAGATACGGATCAGCAGGAAAACGGCGTCGAAACTTTTGTGAATGTGGATAAAGCCAAAGCTGCGCAATATGGCGTCAGTTCAAAGGACATCGACAATATTCTCTATGACGGTTTTGGCCAACGGCAGGTCGCCACGGTTTACGATCAGCTCAATCAATACCACGTGATCATGGAAGCAGCGCCTGAGTATACCCGCAGCCCGCAATCGCTGAAGGACGTTTATATTCCCGCTAATCTCAACGCCAGCACTACAACAGCGGTGGCGAGCAACCCGGCGCTGCGCGATCCTTCGAGTGGACAAGTATTGAGTGCGACTGTAAAAACCATGGTGCCGCTATCCGCCTTTGCAACCTTTGCGGACCGTGCAACTGCGACTTCCATCAACCATCAGGACGCCGAACTCGCCAGCACCATCTCCTTCAACGCCGCCGAAGGTTTTACGTTAGCAAACGCAATGGATGGCGTGCGCAAAGCGGAAGCCAGCATCACCATGCCGGGGAATGTACGCGGTAGTTTTCAGGGAACAGCGCGCAGCGCGCAGGATTCCCAGCAGCGTCAACCGTTGCTAATTCTTGCAGCGGTCGTAGTGGTTTACCTCGTTCTAGGCGTCTTGTACGAAAGTTTGATTCACCCCATCACCGTGTTATCGACCTTGCCGTCGGCAGGAATCGGGGCGATTCTGGCCTTGCAGATGTTCAAGATGGACTTCTCCATCATCGCCTTGATTGGTGTATTTCTGTTAATCGGCATAGTCAAAAAGAATGCGATATTAATTATCGATTTTGCACTGGATGCCGAACGCTCGCGTGGCTTAAGTGCGATTGATGCAGTGCGCGAAGCCTGTCTCTTGCGCTTCCGGCCCATCCTTATGACTACACTTGCCGCAGCGCTGGGCGCATTGCCTTTAGCCATAGGTTTTGGTGAAGGATCGGAATTGCGGCAGCCGTTGGGTATTGCCATTATTGGCGGTTTGATCGCGAGCCAATTGCTTACGCTGTTGACCACACCGGTTGTTTACGTCTTGCTAGATCGATTCCGCAAACGCGGCGAACACGAGCAGGAATTGGCGCGCACGCCGGATTTACCGGTGAGTAGTTAGTCATCGTCTAACAAATCCACACCTTAAAAACTGAATAGCCAACAACATTGCCAACACATTGAAAAAGTAGCGTTTATGAAAGCCAATTTGTTTAAACCAAGCCCTATCGCCGCCATTCTCCTGAGCGTACTGGTTGGCAGCTGCGCCGTGGGCCCGGATTACAAACGCCCGGAACTCGCCGTGCCCGAACACTACATCGTGCAAGACGGCTGGGTTCCCGCCGCGCCTGCGGATGCGCAACATCGTGGCGAGTGGTGGCAATTATTCCGGGACCCAACCTTGAACGAGCTGGAAAACTCCATCGATATTTCCAACCAAAACGTTCTCGCCGCCAAAGCCGCCTATGATCAAGCCCGTGCGCTTATCAAGCAGGAACGCGCGGCGATGTTTCCTTCCGTTGATCTTTCCGGCGGCGCAACCCGCAGCGACAACAACACCAATCGCACGCCCGCCAATCAATATCAGTTAGCGATTGGCAGCAGCTGGGAACCGGATTTATGGGGCAGTTTGGGACGTGCAACTTCAAGCGCGAGAGCCTCTGCACAAGCCAGTGAAGCAGATTTACTATCGGCAAAATTATCCGCCCAAGGTGAACTCGCTGCGAATTATTTATCGCTGCGCCATACCGATGTGCAGTTAGATTTGCTCACCCGTACAGTAGAAACCTATCAACGCGCGCAACAAATTACCCAAAACCGTTTCGCCCTCGGCGCCGCTGCAAAAACAGACGTGTTACAAGCGCAAAGCCAACTAGCCACCGCGCAAGCAAACCTGCTCGGCTTGCAAGGCCAACGCGAACAACTCGCGCACGCCATCGCCGTATTGATTGGCAAAACGCCTGAAGCCTTTAATCTGGATGTAATCCCCAACTGGCAAGCAACAGTGCCGCAAGTACCGCTGGGTTTGCCCTCAGAATTATTGCAACGCCGCCCCGACATTGCCGGTGCTGAGCGCCGTGTAGCAGCCGCTAACGAAGAAATTGGCATCGCCAAAGCCGGCTACTTTCCGAGTTTGAGATTAACGGGAAGCTATGGAAACAGTTCAAGCAACGCATCGGACTTAACCAAATCCAGCCTCAGCGTATGGACGCTCGGCGCAGCACTCACCCAAACACTTTTTGATGCAGGCGCAACCGGCGCACGCGTGAGCAGCGCCAAAGCCGCCCATGAACGCGCCGTGGCAAATTATCGCCAAACCGTGTTGACCGCGTTTCAAGATGTGGAAGATCAACTAACAGCAATTCGCATTTTGTCGCAACAACAAGCGCTTTATCAGCAAGCATCCGAAGCTGCCGATCAAGTTGAACAGCAAACCTTAAATCGCTACCGCTTAGGCCAAATCAGTTTCACCGATGTCGTCAGCGCGCAAACCTCTGCACTCAACGCACGACGCTCACTCGCGCAAGCAAGATCAGATAGCCAAACCGCAAGCGTTGCATTAATTCAAGCGTTAGGTGGGGATTGGCAGGAGCAAGCAAAACCCTAAAACTATGAAAGTGTGCGATGAAAAATCGCACACTTTTTTTCCGCAAAATAATTGAAAATTTACCGCACACTAATCACATCTTTAATACGAATATCCGAACTCGAAGCGCCTACTTGCAATTGATATTTACCCGTATCCACTACATATTTTTTTAACGATGGATCATAGCGGGTTAAATCTTTACTGGGTTTTAATACGAAGTGAACTTTTTGTGTTTCGCCGGGGTTTAAATGAATTCGTTTAAAGCCTCGTAATTCTTTTATAGCGTGTTCAATTTTTGGCGATACGGCTTGCGCATAGAGTTGAACCACTTCGTCACCTTCGCGCTCGCCGGTATTTTTTACATCGACCGAAACGGTAAATTCAGTATCAGGATGAGCGAATTTTTTACCGAGCGTTAAATGCGAGTAGGTAAATTCGGTGTAGGACAAGCCGTGCCCGAATGGGTAAAGCGCTTGGCCGGTGAAATATCGATAAGTGCGATTGCGCATGGAGTAATCGTCAAACGCCGGTAATTTTTCGTCGGCTTTATAAAACGTAATCGGCAAACGACCGGCGGGATTCGCAGCGCCGAATAAAACATCGGCAACCGCATTGCCACCACGTTGGCCGGAGTACCACGCCACTAAAATTGCATCTGCATTTTTCTTCGCCCAATCCACTGCCAATGCCGAACCGGTTGTTAATACAACGACCACTGGTTTGCCCGTTGCCTTTAAAGCCTCTAACATTTTTTGTTGGATTTGCGGCAGGCGAATATCGGTGCGATCACCACCCGCAAAGCCGGGATATTTCACCGTCATTTCTTCGCCTTCAACATCGCCCGTTAAACCGCCGACAAACACAATCACATCCGCAGTTTTTGCAAGTTCCAAAGCTTCTTCAAAGATGGGTTTTGAATTCGGCAAACGCCAGGATAAGCGCACTTCGGCATCGCGAACATCTTCAAAGTATTCCAATTTAATCGCGTAGGATTTCCCTGCCTCCAATTCCACTTTTGCGATTTTACTTTGCAGGCGCGCAGACAATTCCCAGGAGTCGATTACCAAAGTCCCGTTAATAAATAAATGCGCACCGTCATTAGCGGCAAGATTAAATTCGTAGGTTCCGGTGGTGGGCGCGAGCAATTGCCCCGTCCAGCGCACTGAAAAATTATCGGCAGGGATTGCATCGGCAGATTTCATTTCACCGCGCGCGACCATATCGTCGGTGGGTGATCCGCGATCCCAACGAAATGCAATTCGCGAATCAATTCGTGTTAATACTGGCGCTCCAGAAAAATCGCGATTGCGAAAATATTCACCTTTCAAACCTAGTGCTTTGGAGTTTGCATCTGGCCGCAAATAAGCTGAATCAATAATAGGCGCAGCACGCGGGTCGTCACGCCCTTCTACCAAATCCACACCGCGTGAATAGTTAACTTGTGTAGTCGCAGGAACCGCTGCGCGGATACCTTGCAAAATAGTTACAGGCGCTGCAGGTGTGCCATAATAATTTCCGAGTAGTGACATAATTTCATCCGCCGTGGGGCCAATAACGGCGATATTTTTTTGCTGCGGTGATAGCGGCAATACACCATTATTTTTTAACAATACGATAGATTCTTGCGCAGCGTGGCGCGCGAGTTGATCATGCAACGCATCTTGATTTATTGAGTAGGGAATGCGCGCCCAGATAACTTTGCTGGCATCATCAAACATGCCCAGTTGAAAACGCGTTAACAATAAACGCTTAAGCGATATATTAATTTCCTGTTCTGAAATTAAATCTTTTTCGACGGATTCTTTTAGTGCTGCGTAAGTTTTCCCGCAATTTAAATCATCACCTTTTTTTACTGCGAGCGCGGCAGCTTCGGCAGCATTGGGAACAATTTTGTGGAATAAATAAATATCTTCCACTGAATCACAATCAGACACAACGTAACCTTTAAACCCCCAATCCTTACGCAAAATATTTTGTAATAGCCGTTGGCTTGCGGATGCTGATTCGCCATTCACGCGATTGTAAGCACCCATCACCGACGCCACTTTTGCATCCTGCACCAGAGCGCGAAATGCGGGCAAATAGGTTTCATATAAATCACGTTCACTGGGGCGTGCATCAAATTCGTGACGGCTCGCTTCGGGGCCGGAATGTACAGCGAAATGTTTTGCGGTGGCATCGAGCTTGCGATATTTTCCATCGGTTTGCTGCAAGGCTTTGACAAACTCCACGCCCATTGCCGATGTTAAAAATGGATCTTCACCGTAAGTTTCCTGCCCTCGGCCCCAACGCGGATCGCGAAAAATATTTACGTTTGGCGACCAAAATGTCAGGCCTTGATAACGTGCACGTGAATCGCGGCTGATAAAATCGTGGTGCTTTGCGCGCGCCTCATCGCTGATTACACTGGCAACATCGCGCATTAAATTTGTATCAAAACTTGCAGCAAGCCCAATCGCCTGCGGAAAAACTGTCGCTGAACCTGCACGTGCCACCCCGTGCAAAGCCTCATTCCACCATTCATAAGCCGGCACTTGTAATCGCGGAATCGCGGGCGCGGCGTTCATCATTTGCCCGATTTTTTCATCGAGTGTCATGCGCGCCATTAAATCGTCCGCGCGTTCATCAAAATTGCAATCCGGGTTTTTATAAATAACCAATTGGCTGGGCTGATTTGGGCAGGCAACCGCAGTACATGAAACCAGCAGAAGCATTAGAAGACCGAATGAGTGCAAATTAAAACCTGAGTTCACGGGAAACTCCTGATATTTATTATTAATGTATCTGCCACAGGCAGCCCAAAACTATTTTTATAATCGTCTACTAGCTGTTGAATAATTAGAGATCCAGCAAGCAGATTTTTATCCCAAATGTTTACAAAAGTCAGTTGTGACACAAAAGACTTCTTTTTATCCTAAAAATTCATTATGGTTAGCCACAACAAAAACGTCTCAGATTGAAAATTGAACTATACCTACTCGTAGGCCGAGATTTACAAATCACTAATAACAATCAGGTTTGAGTGTACCTTGGTAACAGAGGAATCACCTGTGTCAAACAATTTACCATTACCAAGCGACAGCTCTGTCTTAATATCGATTAAAAGCAAGCTTATCAAGCGCCTGCTGCAAGTGTTGCGTGTAACACAATTGGCCCTCGTGCTGGTTGCTATTATTACCATTTTCCTTGGCAAGCTTAATTACACTATTGCACTTCTTAGCACAGCGGTTCTCCTGTTTACGGTCAACTGGGCGATTTACAAAAAAAATACGACGCTAGCGTCCACAATTTTGTTAGCAACACTCGCCATAGCACTTTCCTATTTCGCGTGGGTAGGCAGCGGAATTCGCAGCACTGCGATGATTGGTTACTGCGGCGTACTTATTCTTACCGCTATGCTCGGTAGTAGACGTTTGCTCATTGGCTTAATGGCGTTGATGTTTTCAACCTGCGTGCTAATTATTTACAGCAATATTTCCGGTCTGCACGTCAACACCGTTGAACCTATGAGTATATTTACCGGCATGATCGTAATGATTGTGTTGGGTATTATTGGTTTTAATGTATGGTTGATGGCTTACGATTATCGCTCCGCGCTGGATGATCTCACGCATGAAAACTCGCTCGTAAATGATGCCAAATTAAAAATCGAACACATGGCGCTGCACGATCAGCTTACTGAATTACCCAATCGCAATATGGCTCGCCAAACCTTTCAGGAAGCGTTCGAACTTGCAGAAGAAAGGAATCAACCACTCGCGGTTATTTTTATCGATTTGGATAATTTAAAACCGATTAATGATTCGCTAGGTCATCAAGCGGGCGATGCCATTTTAAAAGAAGTATCGAAACGCCTTAAAGCAATTGCCAAAGATCAGCACATTGTCTGCCGTTACGGTGGCGATGAATTTATTATGATTTTACAAAATATTCACAGCGCGGAAGATGCCTCTGCCGTGGCGGTGATTATTCTCAATAATATTTCGCAAACCTTTGCGATTAAAACAATCGATATAAATTGCACCTGTTCAATCGGTATCGCCATGGCGCCGCGCGATGGTCACGATTTGGATACGCTTATCAAGAAAGCCGATATTGCGATGTATCAATCCAAAGATTCCGGCCGCAATAGTTTCCGCTTTTTTGATGTCGCTAACAGCCAGCAAATGTTCGAGCATTTAAATCTTGCCACCAGCATGCGCAAAGCGTTAGCGGATAACCAATTTATACTTTATTACCAACCTAAAATAAATTTGCACGATCATTCGCTGGTAGGTTTTGAGGCGCTGATTCGCTGGCAACATCCGCAATACGGTTTCATTTCACCGGAAACATTTATTTCGCTGGCCGAATCTTCGGGCGTTATCATTCAATTGGGCGAATGGGTTCTAAATGAAGCATGCCTGCAAGGAAAACGCTGGATAGATAAAGGCTTTAAAGATTTTTCCATAGCGGTAAACGTTTCGTCGATTCAATTTAAACGCGGCACTATTGATAGTGTTGTATTGAACGCGCTAGAAAAAACCAAATTTCCACCAACAATGTTAGAGCTTGAATTAACCGAATCATTATTGATTGACGATACCGACCGCTTAGCTGCAACACTTTCAAATCTGCGCGCTATGGGTTTAACATTTTCTATCGACGATTTTGGAACCGGTTATTCCAACCTCGGCTATTTGAAAAAATTTGAAGTGTCTTATTTAAAAATCGACCAGTCTTTTGTTCGCCGTATGGAACAAAACCCTGAAGACGCTTTGATTGTAAAAGCCATTATTCAATTAAGCAGCAGCTTGGGATTGGAAACTATTGCGGAAGGCGTAGAAACCGAATCCGCCGCTAATATATTGCGCGGACTCGGCTGCAAAATGGCACAAGGGTATTTATGGTCACGACCATTACCAGCGCGCGAAATAGAACGCTTCTGGTGTGATTGGTGTTTGTTGGAACAGCTCGATTAATGTCTAGTTGTTAGCGCCAGATCCTAATGTGAGTGCGTTAAATTATTCATCCACTTGCGTTTTTTGATACGGAAATATACCGGCAAAAACTTTAATGCATCTTCGAAAAACATCAACGCATACAAAAGCGTAAACGGCCAGCCACCCACAAAAACGGCCAGCGCATAAATGGGTAAGCCAAAACCCCACATGACGACCGAGTCGGTAATCAGACAAAATTTATTATCGCCGCCAGCGCGCAACACACCGATGATGCGAATCATATTAATAACTTTTAACCACACCAACCCGCAAAATATTGCCAGAGTTTGCAATAATAATTGTGCCGTGTGATCTGCCAATGGTTTGAAAATTTCCAACACCAACGGACGAGCAAACCATAAGACCGTCGACAAAATCACAATTAATACAAAGGTTAAGCGATTAAAAAATTGTTGCAGTCGCCAAGCTTCCTGTGTGTTATCTGCACCCAAAGAACGGCCAATCAATACTGCAGATGCATTCGCCAATCCCACAAATAAAGCAAAGAACGTACTCTCAACCGGCACCGCCATTCCCATCACCGCCAGCGCATCTGTACCTGCGTAGCCAGTAACAATATGATAAGTCGCGTTGCCCACGGCCCATATTCCGTAATTCGCAACCAAGGGCAATGCGAATGCGAGATAACGTTTTATCTGCACAGGGTCAATTCCCTGCGCGAGTTGTTTTAGTTTTAACGCAAAACCATGTTTGGTGCCGTACACATAAGCCAGCATAAATAACAGCTGCACACAGCGCGCCGTTAAAGTCGCCCATGCCGCACCCGCAACGCCGAGTGCCGGAAAACCCCAATGACCAGTAATTAACGCGTAATTCAAAGTCACATTAATGACGGCAGCAATAATGCCCGCAACTAAAGGCATGGTGGTTTGCCCGAGTGCGCGCAGCGATGCTTCGATGATGACAATAATTTGCGTGAGCAGTAATACCGGCGCAGTAATTACTAAAAATTGTGCTGCGAGATTTGCGACTTCGCGATCTGGATTAATCCAATGCACCCAGATTGGCGCGGCGAATCCACACAAAAACATAATCGGCACTATGATTGAAATTCCTACAACCAAAGTAACCGCGAGCATGCGCTGACAACTCGGGAAATCTTTTGCGCCGCTGTATTGCGCAATCAATACGCTACCGCCGGTGGCAAAACCGCTCATCAATACCAATAATAAAAAATGAATTTTTGCAGCGAGGCCAACGGCTGCAATTGCCTGCTCGCCTAAAGGCGCAACCATCATTACATCTGCCATGCCCAAAAAAGATTGCAATAGCATTTGACCAGCCACAGGCAAAGCCAGCATCAGCAAAGTGATGATAAACGTTTTTGAGCTGACCGGATTATTCACAGCAGACGACAAGGTTTACTCCTGCGCACAACAAAAAATCGCATTATAGGGTTAGCGCGACTAAAATAAGCAGTGAATACCTATGTAATAACAAACTTAACAAATCTTAAAGGGACAACTAGCAACCCGTCCTACACTATAAAACCTGACGCGCTCCTGTTGCACCACGCTATCACTTAGTTATTTCATATTTTTATTTAGCTATTTCACACCAGTATTTACCTTTAATAAAAAAGAAACGGGCCAACCATGACCACACTTGTTCACCCTAACGCGCCAGAGCGTATTACTTTGGTAGATTCCCTACGCGGCTTTGCGCTAATGGGATTATTTCTGGTTCACTCCATTGAGCTGTTTGAACTCTATTGGAAAAATCCGGTGGATAGCGCAGTCCACGATATTATTTTCTTTTTATTCGCGGGCAAAGCTTACGCAATTTTTGCGATGCTATTTGGCATCAGCTTTTTTATTATTATGGATAAGCAAGCGCAAAAAGGCGTAGATTTTCGCGCGCGCTTTTTATGGCGACTTGTCATTCTGTTCGCCATAGGCACACTTAACAGCATGGTGTATTCCGGCGAAGTGTTACAAGTATTAGCGGGCTACGGATTTTTTCTCATACTCGCCTACAGAATTCCCAGTAAATGGTTAGTGACTCTGGGCGTTTTATTTTTACTGACGCCGCAACTTATGTATCGCTACTGGGCCGCCATGCACAATTTGCCGGGCGCGAATGACAAGCCATATAGCTGGATACTTTACGAACATGCATTTGAAATGTGGGCCAATGGAACGCTGCCGCAAGTGCTGCAATTCAATCTCACTACCGGCTCATTATCAAAATGGTTTTTCTTTTTTGACGGCAGCCGTGGCTTTCAATTATTTGGATTATTTTTAATTGGTTTGGTATTGGGCAGAATTGGTTTTCTGGTTCGCCCAACTGCTTTTACGCGCTTACGTAGAAATCTTTTTATCGCCGCTATAGTGGGCGCAATTATATTTTTCGCACTGCAACAATATTTTAATGGCCCCGCTAAATCGTTATGGCCAGAAGGTAGCATCGCTAAATTTTATTTGGATGAATTGGTAAACGGTTATTTCTGTCTCGCATTTATGACTATTTTGGTGTTGTCATTTATCGCCATCTACCAAAAACAAATCGGCCAAAAAATTCTCGGCTTGTTAGCTCCCGCAGGCCGAATGAGCCTCACTATTTACGTAAGCCAAAGCCTCTGCGGCGTTCCTTTTTTCTACGGCTACGGTTTGGGAATGTACGACAAGATCAGCCAGACCAACGCATTATTATTAGGTGCAACATTTTTTACACTACAAGTCATATTTGCTCACTGGTGGTTAAAACGTTTCCACTACGGCCCGCTGGAATGGGTGTGGAGATCTGCAACTTATTTAACAATCGATGTTCCATTTAAAAAGCGTGAAGCTTAAAAATATATTTTGATAAATTCACGCCAGTAACCTCGTTCCCAAGCTCAGCTTGGGAATGCAGATATTTTTCGTTTACTAGCCGTGCGCCCCAAGCTCTAGCTTGAACATGCATAGATATGATTAGCTTCCTATGCGTTACCAAGCCGGAGCTTGGGGCGCCCGGCTTGGGAACGAGGGTGAACGACTGATGTTCCGTTTAAAAAACGATAAATTTTGCGCAATAAAAAATGGGAGCTAAATGCTCCCATTTTCTCTGGTTCCATAGGCAAGCTAGGCTGATTTTTCTTCAGTCTTTAACACCAACTCTTGCACCACTAAACTACTAATCATATCGCCTTGTACATTGACGGCGGTACGCACTGTATCCAACAGGCGATCAATCGGCAATAAAATAGCGATGGCTTCAACGGGCAAGCCTACGGACTGCAATACTAAAATCATCGTCACCATACCGGCACTTGGAATTCCAGGGGCACCCATGGAGGCAATCATCGCGGTTACAAATACAATTAATTGTTGCCCCAAACTTAAATCGATTCCAGCGAGGTTGGCTACAAATAATGCTGCTGCCGCTTCGTAAAGCGCAGTGCCATCCATATTCAAGGTTGCGCCAAGCGGAACTACAAAGCCTGCGATATCTTTTCGTACATGTAAATGCTGTTCTGCACAACGCAATGTGACTGGCAAGGTTGCCGTGCTGGAGCTAGTTGCGAATGCGGTAACAAGTGCTTCGCGTGAGCCCCGCCAAAACCATAGTGGTGATTTTTTTGTAAAAATATATAACAGCGATGGCAAAACTACTATGCCATGGAAAAGCGTAGTACCAATAATTAACACAATGAATTCGATGAGTGTTGTTAACAATTCTGAATTTTGTGTGGCAACTAACTTTAACAACAGTGCAAAAATTCCCAAGGGAGCTAGCTTCATTATCCAGCCAATCATACGCATAACTAAATCAAGAAATTCTTTAAACAGATTGAGAATATTTTTGGAGCGCTCACCGCTAACAATTAACGCAACCCCTAAAAACATTGCAAAAACTACCACGGGTAATACTTCACCTTTCGCTAGTGCAGAAAAAGGATTTTGAAAAATATGATGTAAAAACTGCACAAGAAATTCTGAAGGCGTTAATTTTTTATGCTCATAGTTCGCCATAGCGTCTTGAAACATGGATAGGTGCATACCTTCACCAACGTGAAAAATATTCATCGCCACCAACGAAACAGTCATCGCCAGCCCCATGGTCAACACAAAAAATGCAAGGGTTCGCGTCCATACTTTATGAATTTGATTGTGTTCTTGCAGATTGGCAACTCCCACAACAATTGTGGTAAACACTAGTGGAATTAACACCATTTTTAACAAATCGATAAAAATACTGCCGAGCAACCCCGTGCTATAAAGAATATCCGCACGTAAAACAGAATCATCACCCAACTGCGTTACCAAACCACCAACAATTAAACCAAGTACGGCGCTGATAAAAATTTGTACATTAAGACTAGGCATAATATTTCTCTATTTTAAATAACCCAGGCGATAGTGTTTATCTTCCACTACGCGGTAATCATTTTGGTAAAGTTCAAACTCGCGCTGGGCGCGTGCAGAATTCATATCAAGATTGTGGATCGTATCTTCTATTTCATCAATGCGACGCATTCTATAGCGGCGATCCTGCTCGCTATTACTATTCACTATCTCGTATTTAAGACGATTAATTTCACTGTAGTAATTATCTATCTGCGAATTGTTGCTGCTAATTTCAGTCGCCATGCGATCCATATTGCGCTGAATCGTAAAAAGCTCTTGACCATCTTTATAAGCGCGTAAAAATTTACTTTCGGCTTCAATGGGACAGATGCCATTGTAAGCTGCACCTTTGCGCCCTTCGCTGTAACCTTTCTCGGGTACGCAATACATGCGCGCGCCTTTCGCGTGGCCTTCGCGATAATCTTTCATATCCGGAACTATATTTGTGCGCGCACAAGCTTTGCCGTGTTCAATAACACGATCAAGCGGATAACCTTGATTCGCATCTTCTACACCTTTTAAATACCAATCCGCCTGTTTACATTCTTCTTTGCTCATAGTCGCGCAGCCTGAGAGCAAACCCATACAAAGTAAAACTGTGCTGAGTAAAACTGAAAATAATTTCATTTAATTATCGCGCCTCTTTTTTATTATCATCGCCCAGCACTTTGAACCATCGCTCTAATTTATAACCTTGTTCGTCCAGCAATAATAATTTGTGCATGCCGGGCTCAAGCGCAAGACTTTGCTCATGAAACACTTTTGTTTCACCTAAATACTTGTCGTCAATATGCCAAAATATTTTTGCATCATTATTGCGATGCACCGCGCGTAGCAATGCGCGCGTGCGCAAACCATTTAAGTCTACCGGCAAATAAATACGACTGGTTTCGTGGGGATACAACATATCCATGGGTTGATCATCGTCCACCTCGGCAAGCTGTGCAATGCAATCTTTTCGCCACGCAGGTAGAGATTGATAATTGCTGTGGCGCTGACGCCAAAAATATTCCTGCGCAGGCGGCAGTACAAACCAATCTGCCGCTCGCATATTATTGACCGATTCGCAGTTACTATGCACGCGCAAGGTTTTTTGTGCATCCAGATGAATGCGCTTATGATTGGGCGTTACTTTTTCAAAATGACTATCGACTGGAATTTCCTGATCAACCGCCACGCATTGCCCACCAGCGAGGTAGCCATCGTCCGCACATACGCTCACTTTCTTCAAAGCATGTTCCGGCTTTTGCAGCCAACTGCTTGAGCCTAACACATCAAATATATCAAACATAACGGGCGCGGCACTGGTCGATCCAGTCAACGCAGGCGCTGGCTCACCACCCGAATTACCGGCCCATACGCCCACGGTGTAACGACTATTACTCCCAATCGCCCAGGCATCGCGCAAGCCATAACTTGTTCCGGTTTTCCATGCGATATTTTGGCTGCCTTGATAATCGCGCCATAGCGAATCGTTGCCGGGTCGCGCTACTTCAATCATCGCCTGCAAAGTTAACCATGCAGAACCTTGGCGAATCATCGGCAATTTTGTGCGCGGCTTTTTTGTTTCACTTTGCAGCAGCGAAATTTTTTCTGGCAATTTGGAAAAGCTACCATCGCGCGCTGTTGCAATCATGCGCGCATAAATTCCAGAAATCTCCCATAAGCTTCCTTCTGCACCGCCGAGAATCAGTGTCAAACCGTAATCATCTGCGGGGCGAAATAAAGTTGTCATACCCAAACTTTTTAATTGCTCCTGAAAACGCACAACGCCGTATTGTTTCAACATATACACAGAAGGAATATTTAAGGACTGCGCCAGAGCTTGTTGAGCGGGAACAGCGCCGCGAAATTGGCGATCATAATTTTGCGGCGTAAAACTACCGAATTGCGTGGGCACATCGGGAACCAAAGTCGCAGGCGTAATTTCACCTTCTTGCAACATGGATGCAAACAATAGCGGCTTTAAAATACTACCCGTGGAACGCGGGCGATTGACGATATCGACATCTGGCGAACTCTGCACTGCGTTGAGCCAGGCGCGGTTGCCGATATAAACCAGTGTCTCAAATGTCTCGTGATTAATCACAATCACTGCGAGATTATTCACACCATCACTCGCTAAGCGCTTACTGTGACGATCAGTAATTTCGTTCACACGTTTTTGTAAATTCTGATTGATTGTTGAATACAACAAAGGCACGTCGGGATTTTCTTTTATTAAGCGCGTTAATAGATGTGGCGCTAATTGCGGTAACGGCTGCGGCTTTTCTGGCAGAGGTTCGAGCAATGCTAATTGCAAATCCAAATCGCTGATAAAACTTTTATTGCGCAATTTGTGCAGCAATCTATCGCGCTTTTGCTGCAAACGTTCACGTTGCAAACCCAAATGCATCATCGACGGAGAATTCGGCAAGACCGCAAGCAGCGCCGATTCAGCCCAGGACAATTGCTCTGGCGAACGCCCGAAATATCGCCAGGATGCCGCATGCAAACCAATAATATTTCCACCAAAAGGCGCATGGTTCGCGTACTCACGCAAAATATCATTTTTAGATAAACGCCATTCCAACTGCAGCGCAACAAAAGCTTCAATTATTTTGCTCAACAAATTTCGTGGCGGCGCATCTTCTACTGATTCCTGCCGCAACATACGCGCAAGCTGCATGGTGATAGTGCTACCACCACTCACTACATGACCGCGCTTGATATTGCTAATAGTCGCGCGACCAATTGCAGAAATATCTATCCCGAGATGCGAATAAAAATACTGATCTTCAAAAACTAGTAACGACTGACTATATTTTTCTGGCAGAGATTCCACTGGTGCAAACCGCCACTGATGATCCGTCGCAATCTGCGCCCCCAATAAAGCGCCATCGCTCGATAATAAAACCCGAGCGTATTGATTGTTGTTGAACGCGTAAGGAAGAGGTGCGAATTGCAGGTATAAAAAAATAATCGCCATAAGCAATGTTGTGGCGATTAAGAGTTTGTTTACTTTTTGGATAGCGTTTTTTTGCAAGTGATAAATCTAAAGTTTTAAAAACAGATTTAGTGAAACCATGATTCGTTTAATTTGAAAACTAAACGAATCACGGGTGGTTAGTTACTGCAAACACAATACAAATTACTTGCCAATCACCTCAACCCAAAACCCTTTTGTACGCACATTAATTTTCTCATCGTACATGGGCGCGGCTTGCCAGGCTGGTAAATAGAATTTGCCGGCGTAACTCGCATTTAAAATAACGCGTACGGTAACGCTGGTTTGGTTTTTGTCGTTGTAGCGGTAGTACCAGTAATGATCGCGCCATAGGCCGAAATAACTTTGTACGCGGTCATCGCGGATATCCATGTAGTCGATGCCTTTTGGTAAGGCTGCGCCTTCCAAACGTTCGTTGCGGATTTGCCAGCCGCTCGGCATTACCATGCTGAGTGCAATATCTTCCAGTTTGTAACTGGGAAAATTATTGTCTGCCGTTATATTTACCTCGGCGACAAAATCCGTACCTTGCGCTAATTTTTGTACGTCGATTGGCTTGTTATCCATACCTAAAAAATTCACCGACATTTTTAAGCCGTTGCTGGTTGCTTGCTCATCGAGCGCGGCGGGAATGCCGCGGTTGCTCACTAGCACGCGCAGATTGCCTTTGGTGTCGTCGTTGCGAATTTGTATGTGTGGATTAGCGATATCCTCTTTATAGAAAGATTGTTTTACACTTTCTGGTCGCCATGCGTCGGTCGGTTTTTGTTTCACCGAGAATTTCAAATCGGCGTTACTGCCACCGCGCTTGCTCACAAATTCACTCATGGCTAACAATGCCCATGAAGTCGATTGCGTTGAATACCAATCGTCACTGCCTAAACCGGTTGCGATTTTTTCTGCAAGTTTCCAGGCATCTTCACTCGCGGCTTTGTCTGCTTTGATCATTGTGGTTAACAACAAACTTTCGTCGCGCAAATCAGACGAGTAGGTATAGCTGGAGTATTTATGCTCAGGAATTACATTGGTTAAGTTGCCCATAATATCTTTGCTGGCATCTTTTAAACCCATGTGTAAATACGCCGAGCCTAATAACCAGCGCGCGCTTAATTGTTCTTCAGGTTTTAAGTGAATTAATTTTTCACGCAGGCGATTCATGGCTGGGAGTTCAGCTTTGTCGGCCAATGCTAATGTGTATAGACGATACGCAGAGACTTCATCGCCATAGTCATTTTTATCGTCGTTAGCGCGAGCACGTTCTTGTTGATATTTAATCCAGTTATCTAAAAATGCGCTGGGCACAGCGTAACCGGCGCGCTTGGCTTCTATTAAAAAGTGGCCCGCATAATTATTGCCCCACTCATTAATATAATCACCACCCGGCCAATAACTTAAACCGCCGGATGCCATTTGGAAGCCATTCAAACGCTGAATCCCTGACACAATATTTTTATCAATTTCTGCTTTTTGCGCAGTCGATAAAATCATTAAATTCGCCAAATGCAATTGCGGGAATACCGACGAGGTTGTTTGCTCTACGCAACCATGCGGATATTGAATTAAATATTTCAAACGCTTTTCCAAATTCAACGGGGGTAAAACGCTGACTTCAAAACTCGCGGTATTTGTACCTGGCATTCCTTGGGCTTCAAATGGAACTTGCCATTCTTCACCGGGCGCCAGCAATTTACTTTGCCATACCACCGTTGGCGGATTCGCAGGACGACTATCGATAAAAATTTCTTGCGACGCAATTTCATTGCCGCTCTTCGCCGTTACTTTTATACGTCCTTTGCCGATGCGATCATTTACTTTTAAACGCAGGCTTTTAATCGCATCACCGGGTTCAGTAAATGTCATAGTCGCTTTGCTATCAATTAAGGTAAAGATTTCATTGCCTTCGACAGAAATTTCTACATTTTTAATAGTCGGCTCGCTCGCAAAAACATTCACTGGCAACATAACTTCTTCACCCGGCCCAAGCACACGCGGCAAGGTTGCGTAGAGAACTAATGGTTGCGTAACTTTTAATGTTTTTTCAACTTTGCCGTAAGCTGGAACCTTTTCAGTATCGCCCGCAACTACCATAACGCGTACCGCGCCCATGTAAGGAGGTAAGGTAATCTCGTGCGTGCGCGATTCACCGGCAGCCAAATTAAATGCGCCGAGGAATTTTACTATCGGTGGGAAGCGGCGTTCGCGGCGCTTTTTCTCGGCCTCTTGCGCAGCATCAGATCCACCAATAGCGAGAATGCGTTCGAGCGATGCACCATAAGCGCCTACCACCGAATCAAACATATCCCAGGTAGAAACACCGAGCGCTTCACGATGATAAAAAGTGCTGTGTGGATCGGGCGCGGTGAATCCTGTTAAGCCAAGCAAACCTTCATCGACCATCGCTAAGGTATAAGTCATAGCGTGACCATTTTTTTCGTTTACTTTTACCGAAAATTTACTTTCAGGGCGAACTTTTTCTGGCAACTCAATTTGCGGAATTAAATGCGTTGCAGGGTCTTCCACGAATAAAGGCACTATGCCGTAGAGACGCATAGGTGCATCGGATTTACGCGCTTGGTGTGGTAACAGCAACACCATATTTACATAAGCATTCGGAGCCATAGCTTGCGTAATTGGAATTTGTACTTCGCGCTGATCTGCTTTTAAATCCAGCCAACGTTTTTCAATCACATGGCTGCCATTTTCAATACTCATTAACACACGGCCTTGAACGGTTTTTGGCAAACGCACAACCGCGGTATCGCCCACCTGATATTTTTCTTTATCCGTACTCAACATTAATTGTGTAGCAGATTCAGGATCGCGTTCGTTGCTTGAACTCCAACCCAAATAAACCAGCTGGCCTGAGCAATGATTAGATTCGAGATCACACACACGAACTAAATGGCGGCCCCAATCGAATTTATTTTTTGGTAACGTCCAATGCGCGCGACCTTGTGCATCGCTTACCAAGCTTTCTTTGGCAACTGCCGTGTGGCCGTTATTGCCAACATAAGCTGCTATGTCATCCGTGCCTTCATCCCACCACCAGCGCCAATTAATCGCGTACACGCTCACTACCAATTTGCGATTGGCGGCGGCTTTACCTTTTTCATTTAAGGTTTGAAATAAAACTTCGTGATCATTATCGCGACTCAACGAATTGTAGTAACCATCGCCTTTCGGCATAAGTACGCCAACCCAATTGTCGTAAGGAGATACGTCATACATACGCAGCGCCGTACTGAAATTTCCGCTCTCTTCAAATACGCGCGTATTAAACATGGCAGTGAGCATGCCGGGTGGCGGATTATTATTTTCTACATTGATAGAGAAATCTGCTTTGCCTTCTGCATTCAAGGTTCCTTCAAATACTTTTTGCGTTGAGTTTTCAAAGGTGCGGGATGGGTCATCGAAAACATAAGCATCAAAACCAGAGAAAGTGGTTTTTTTGGTGAAGAGTTTTACTTCCGAATCGGCCTTTAGATTTTTAGCCGTTGCGCCGTGCAGCCATTGACTAAATAGATGCACATTTTGCGGCATACTTTTTAGGCTTAAAATCGGGTTATCAAAATTCAAATCGATTTTTAAACGATTCGGCGTAACCATTTCAACTTTAATAATTTTATCAAAGAAGCGATTACCCACATGCACTACAGCACGGTAATTTCCGGTTGGCGCTTTCTCTTCAGTTTTTAAGGTAAAGGGATAAAAATCTTTTACCGGTGTTGTGTTGGTTTGGCTAAATACTTTTTTCCCCTGTGGATCAAAAAAATCCAGGGTAACGGGATAGCCTGCAGGCAAACGCTCGTCTTTATCCTGCATGATAAAGGTTAAATAAATATCATCACCCGGACGCCACACATCGCGCTCGCCATAGATAAATCCTTTCAAACCGGCTTTAATATGTTCACCGCCTACATCAAATTGATTGGTAGGCAAGGCTTCATTTTTTGGTAAGCGCAAATAACCTTTTTGTTTATCTTTTTCGGCTTGCAAATAGAAAGGTGTGCCGTCGGTAGTAATATCCAACATGCCGTAGCTGTCGGTGGTGCCTTTGCCGATAACTTGTTGTTGATAATTAAAAACGCTGATCTCAGCGCCGGACAATGGTTGCGCATCATTCAAACCAGTTGCAATGATATGCAATAAATTATCGCTACCGCGCTTTGCCATTAAACCAATATTCGACACCATAAAGGTGCGGGCTGATTCGGTACCGTTGCTATTACCATAATAGTAGGACTGCGAAAAGTACGAATTGCTACAGGGATTTTCGCGCTCGCTGTAATTTACGTAACCTTGTGATTGATAATATTGTTTGTACCAGGCTGGCAATTCCTGAACATCATCGTCGGAATCTTCTTCCGCAACATACTCATCATTTTCATCGTAGGAATAGCGGTTGTCTTGTTGATGCTCACGATTCTGCGGCATTTTTCTAATGGGCGATTTCGGGCGCTCGCCACCACAAGGATAAATCGAATTACTGCGATCAATTTGTAATTCAATGCGCACCAAACCATCGGGATGCTGCGCCATCAATTCGCTTAAATCCAAATTGAAACTTTTGGAAGTATCGTTTGCAACTTCAGGCAAACGGTAAACCTTACGCCATAAATAGCGTCCCTCTTGCGTAGGAGCATAGGAAGGATTTAGCTGCGGACTTTCTTGTAAAAAATGACCGATGTTATTAGCGAATACTTTAAACGCAACCACTTGCACCGAATCGACATTTACCGCCGTGAATGGAACGGTCAAATGTTCAGCGGGCGGCAAAATAGTTGTGTCTTTACCTGTAAACGCTACGCTTGGTTTTTCAATAACCAGAATAATTGATTGGCGATATTCTGTGCCCAAGCGTTGTTGCTCATGACTTTTCATATCCGCACTAACCACTAATTCTTGCGGGCCAGCACCAAGGCCGGTGGGATAAATTCGCAGATGGCCGCCTTCAACTTTCACCGGGAAATTTTTCTTAGCGATAGTTACCAAGCCTTGCAGATTTTGTGATGGATTGAGCGTGTTGGAAAAATTAACTTCCACATACAGAGAAGGTTCGCGTACAACTTCTACACCGGTGACGATGAAATCGGTAATGGCGGGAATTGGAATATCGCGCGCACCTTTATCGGTAGAACCAATAGCGGCACCATCCCATTCAATATGCAATACACCAGCATCTTTTTTTCGCTCGATATTTTGTAGATCGAAAGTATTATTTTGTCTATCGTCAGACTGCTTCCAATTCAGCTCTACATTTTGCCCGTTGATGGTGGCTTTTAAGATTTTTTTAACCGCATCCAGCTCTGCCGTATCAGTAGTATGTAGGTCACCGCCAAATTGCATTTTGAGCGGATCATTATCCTGTGCAATCAAGCCGTGAACTTTTAAATCGTATTCCTGCTTTATAGTGTGAACTTCAAACTCAAAGGGTTTGAGTGATTTCTCCACGCCTAATAATTTATCGCCGTGTAACTTAATTTTTATGGTCGCATTGTTCGGCATGCGATCAACCGGTGTGATGCGCAATTCATTATCGGCCGTAAATAGAATATTAACGGGAAGGTTTGGCGAGAGTTCGAGAATACCTTCGGCAGGTTTATTGACTTTATCCGCCGCCACTACGGGGTGACTGAAGCGAATAAACATGGGTTTTTCGGCTGCGACCCAGCGTTTGGGGTAATCCGCAAGATGAGTTGACCACTTGGGCTCAAGTGACGTTTTATTTTTAGGAGTTTCATCTTTTTTACAGGAGGCAAACAAGCAGCAGACGAGCATCAGCAACACAGCGTGTAAACTGGTTTTCATACATCGGATTCCTTTATGCGATAGAGAGGTCGACTTTGCGAAAGATGGCATGGCCTATCGATATAGACTGCGCAAAATCGAAGGCATCATAAGGGGTAAGTTAAGCAGAATACTAGATAGGTGAGAGGCGAACTGAAAATATATTTCCGGCCTGCTTAGTGGCTACAGAAAGCCGGAAATAATCTTGATATAAAACAATTAATTGTGCGGTGCTTTGCTTACATCAAAATAAGGAATTGGCGCACCCGCATAAACATTTTGCGGTAACTGACCATTCCAACGTTCAGCTTTAACTTTTTCAACCTCAATACGGCGCAACTCCAACACCTCTTTGCTTTGTGACAAGGCCGCATTTTGAATCTTCAAAGCTTCCGCTTGTGCAGTGGCTATTTTTAAATTGGCATAGGCTTCACCGTCAGCTTGCGCACGGGTCGCAGATGCTTCTGCTTCAGCAATAGCAACTTTTTGTTTCTGCTCAGCTTCTACCGTTTTTAACTTGTTCTCCGCTACGAGGCGTAATTGTTCTTGTGTAACTTTTTGATTAATCGCTGCCATGTAAGTTTCTGAAAACGAAAAGTTACGCATATCAATGTTGATAACATTGGCACCGTATAAACTCAGTTTTTGTTTCAATGCTGTATTAATGTCTGCCGATACCTGAGCGCGCTGGCTGATTAAATCTGGCGCAGTGTATTTTGCAGTTACCGCTTTAAAAATCTCCTGAGTTGCAGTTTGTACGTAAGATGATAAATCGCCATTGCGCGAATACTTTTCAAATACTTCTGCAACCCTGTCAGTCACAATACTGTAACGCACTGTCATACTGACCTTAACCGGTTGCGTATCGCTCGTACTTCCTTCTGCATTTTCAATCGCGGCCTCCTCCGCACGTACATTGAAAACGCTGAGCTTTTGCCAGGGCGGTAAAATCACCAAGCCTTCTGGCTCAATGCCTTTAATCGCACCGAACTGGGTGATAACGCCACGCATACCGGTTGGCACTGTATTAAATGGGTTGATCCACAGCATCAGTAAAAGCACCGCGATACCAATTGCAATGTAGCGAATGGCTGCACCGACTTTGGCTCTATTTCCGTCAATAAAAATATCGTTCATAAGACATCCCTTTTTTAACATGAATTAAAAATAAAAGAGCGGCTCTTCGTTAGAAGAGACGCCCGTTTTTTACATCATTTACGGCTTTCTAATAAATTATACCGTTTCAAGCTCCACTTTACCGGACAAACAACGCAATCTTTCCAATGCGGTTTCACCTGAGGTTTCCGGGGTTGAAACGGATTTTCGTATTGCATCAATTTCAGCTTTTTGGTCAAGCGGTTTTTGGTTGATATCGGCAATAATTTTTAAACCTTCAGCTTCGTTACTTACTTTCTGTGCACGACGAGTTAATGCATCCAACGCGGAAGATTTGGTTTTTAATCCACCCAGGTCAGATAGCTGCTGCTGGCGCTCAGCACGTAACTCTTGCAAATCGCGTTGTGCCTTTGCAGCAGCCAGCGATTGCAAAGCTTTCTTTGCTTGAGCGTCAAATTCCGCCAGCTGTTGCGATAGTGCGTCTACAATTTTTTGTAGTTCATTCACATATTCCTGAGCATCGGCTTCTTCTTGCAATTCAACTGGCAAGCGCGCTTTGTTTAATTCCAACTCGTCACAAAATAAATTAACTGTAGATTCGGTTAACGAACCTGCTTGCAACCGCGCGGCTAGTACATCAAACGCTTTCTCATCATTTTCGATGAGTGCACGCAACTTGATTACGTCTTGGCGTTCGGCCTCAAAAGAATTACGTGCTGCCGCTAATTTTTGCGCGGTTTGGCGCAAGGTATCTGCCAAATTATCGCGATCAGCTTCCGTTGCAGTTTCTGGGTCAAAGTTAGCTATAGCGCCTGAAATTTTATCGCCCAATACGCCGAAATGTTTGCTAATCAAACGTGCTGTTAAATTCCAACCTTTTAAATTACTCATGATCTATTCCTCAAAAAAAATAATGTTTGTTTAACAAAAATAATAACTCTATAACGCCTACCGACTATTGAATAACAACACGCTCAAGCTCAACCGGAATTCCCACCATAAAATCCACATGAATCTCACGCTGGCTGGCATCGCCATTTTTGCTCTCAAGCAACTCGGTGGTAATAAATAGATATTCCGCATTTTCTTTTACTTTGCGCTTATAGGGCATAAAGTAAATTTTTTGCTGTAATCCACTCTGACCAAGGGCATCGTCCAACCGTATTTCTGAACCTGTAAACGGCTCCAAAAATTCCTGTTCGGTATCACCCGCATCGCGGGCATAATCAATAGTGTCATCAACACCAAAAATAACTTGTAAATCTGATTCGACGAAACCCAACTCTTCCAATTGAAAACGCCATAAGCTGTAATTTTTATCGCCTAGACCGTAACCCGCCAAGCCCATAAAAATTTGTTGATCTTCATCGGTTTCAGGAATCAAGCGCGTTAATTGCGTGCAATAAATCGCCTCCTCCACTTGCCCTTGCGGATTCACGTAAACCTGCAAGAAAATTTCTTTTTCGTTGACGTCGCCAGTTTGCAAGTAGTAGCGATACAAACTGCCCGATAAATTCAACTTCACTCGGCTAATGGCTTTGATTACGCTTTGCGCATCAGTCGGCATATCAATTAAAGAACCTTCAGAAATTGCGCGAATAAATGGCGACTTTTGCATACGGATAAAACCGCCAATGCGCGCACCAAGCGGCAAATCTTTATCTTGATCGCCGTTGCTAAAACCATGTTTTTGCGCAATGTCTTTAGCCCAAATGTTTTTTGTGTAATTCACTGCATTCTTCCAACTCATCTATTAACTCCCTAAGCTGTAATGTGTTGCTTTTTTCAAATTGCGAGAACGAAAGCTCATCACTTTTCGTACCACCCAAATAACACCGCTGACTAATGCTATCCATAACACCACACGCACTACTTGCATAAAAAATGATTCCGTTTCAACAACAGGTATATTTTGTTCCTGCTGATTTGCCATTTCATTTGCATTTGCATTTGTTGAATTATCGCCGTTGAGAATTTGATCATTTGTTTGATTAGCATCTACATTGGCAATTTGATTTTCATGCTGCACATTCGATGCGCCTGCATGGTGTGCCAATGAATTACCAAGCATAAATCCCATTAACCCGTACATTAAGCCGTTACTTCTTTGGCCATTATTGCCATTGGAAAAAGTACCGCGGTTCGAGTTTTCTGTCGCACCGTTTGGTGCGGCAGCTTGCGGCTTTTGTGGCACGCTATTTTGGTTGCCGCTTCTGAACCAACCGCTTTCACTTGCGGTATTTTTTTCAGTCGAATTGTTGCGCGCATCCGCAGTTTTTTGTGCATTGGATTGCGCTGCGGTGTTGTTTAAGTCATTACTCATTTTCGATTGAGGAACCGCCGCCGTGTTTTGTTGCGCTTTTGGATCAGCGGTCCCAAAAGAACCGAATCCGGTTTTTTTCGCCTGCGGTTGTGGCGCCGGCGCTGTGTAAGTTGGCGCTGGTTTTGGCGAGCTACGTTTTTGCGATGAAAAACCGGATTTAAAAGATCCACCGCGACTTTTCGCTTCTGCAACGCCCGCAAAGCTCATACACATAATCAATGTGCACACTATCAACTTGATTTTATTCATTGGCTCCTCTTGAGTTTTTCACTCGCTGAAAAATATCCGCGCAATCCGTGCTACAAATTCCTCGCAGATTCGCTACAATCACAACTTCATTTGCAATCTGTTGGCGCAGCATAAAACCAGGCTGTCGCCATCACATCGGTAATAATCAGGAATAATCACCATGACACGCCGCTACTCAGATATGAACCAGCATGACGCTCTCTATAAAGTTGCACGCGCCTATCCGGGCGGCATTGAAGCGCTCGCGCAAAATCTGAACATGTCTGTGAATGTTTTACGCAATAAATTAGCGCCGGGTATTGCATCGCATTACCCGTCATTTGAAGAAGTTTCGAACATTATTAGTTTGTGTCAGGCCGCTGGCGTTAAAGATGCAACTTTGCCGCTGCACGCGCTGCTTGCACGTCACAATATGGCCGCATTTTTGGTGCCGGAACCATCGCTTATTAGCAGCGATGATTTATCGCAAACTGTTTGCAAAGTGATGAGCCAAGTTGGAGATGTTGCGGAAGCAGTTTCAGAATCTCTGCTCGATGGTGTTATCACCGAACATGAAGCGGATTTGATTGAGCGAGAATTTCAAGGCGCGCTGGCGGCCTTGGGTGAATGGCGTGCGCGCATTCGTTTGCACCGCGAGCAAAACTCCTAAATTAAAAACAATCCTTGTAGCGATGTAAAAAAATCCAATCGCTTATCTACCCGTTAATGCCGTTGATTCCGCAGGATGTTTGACTGCATCTTGCGCGATGATTTGTTCAGCTTGCGGCAGTAGCTCCGCCACCTGTGCCTGCGCTTCATCCGTTAGCAATTTATAGCCGCGCAGCTTTCCCTCCTCAAGATAATTCCACCCGTAACCCCAGCGGTAAGGCGTCAACCAAATGGGGCTGCCGCCCATAATTACACCCATATACATAGAATCACCCATACCCGCACCTATAGCGCTAGTTACGCAGGCTTGCAGCGCACCATCGGCGTCGGCGCGCTGCTGGGCCGAGCCGCCAATCCAGTAGGCTTTATCGTGCGCAACGCAACAGTGCCGCCACAAATAAGGATGTGCGGGTGTGCCGTCAATCCACATAGAGCAGCCGTCGGTGCTGAAGGGTTTCAAGCTATTGTCTTGAGCCGTGGCTTGCAATGTTAAACCCAGATACGCAGCAAAACCGCACCCACGCGCAAACGAAAATCGCATTAATTCATATCTCCCGAGCCATTTAATCGGCTGTACTTTTTATGTTGAGCGTACTTTTTATGCAAGGCGTACTTTTATATTTGGGTAGGCCTGCGGAGCATTGTACAATGGCCACCACTTTTTCACGCGGTGCGCTCATCAGCCGCCGCAATAGGGCGCACAGCCGAGCGAGCACAGTCATGAGCGATCAAAAAACCACACATTTCGGCTTTGAACAGGTCGCGGTTGATAAAAAGGCCGAACGCGTGGCCGATGTGTTTCACTCAGTAGCAGCCAAATACGACTTAATGAACGACTTGATGTCGGGCGGAATTCACCGTTTGTGGAAGCGTTTTACTATCGAAGCGTCCGGTGTTCGCGCAGGCCATAAAGTGTTGGATATTGCTGGCGGCACGGGCGATTTAAGTTATCAATTTGCAAAACGCGTTGGCAAAGATGGTCAGGTTATTTTGGCGGACATCAACGCCTCCATGCTCAATGTTGGGCGCGACCGTTTAATTGATCGCGGCGTTGCAGGCAATATTCAATTCGCACAGGCAGACGCGCAATATCTTCCCTTCCCTGACAATACTTTTGATTGCATCACCATCGCCTTTGGTTTGCGCAATGTGACGGATAAAGATTTAGCATTGCGATCGATGTTACGCGTGCTTAAACCGGGCGGTCGTTTATTGGTGCTGGAATTTTCAAAACCGCAGCACACCGCGCTGGAAAAAGTTTACGACACTTACTCATTTAAACTATTGCCATTGATAGGCAAACTCGTGACTAACGACGCCGATAGTTATCGTTATTTAGCAGAATCAATTCGCATGCATCCCGATCAGGAAACTCTCAAGGGGATGATGAATGAAGCTGGTTTTGTGAACATTGAATTTAATAATATGACGGGCGGAATTGTAGCGCTGCATAAAGGCATTAAACCTTAATTGGTTGAGGATACATTTATGGACCCAATGCTAATTACCGCCGCATTTGCCAGCGCCGAAAAAATAATTAATTCGGCGCTCGCGTACGATCCATCCTCTCGCATCGCCTTGGCGAAACTTGAACCACAAGTTTTAGCGATAAATATCACCACTCCAGAATTTAAATTTTTTGTGGCGCCGAGTGAAGACGGCATCATGTTGCTCGGCAATTATGAGGGTGAAGTCACTACACAACTACAGGGCACAGTGCCTGCGCTTGTCAGCTTAATCAAAAGTGATCGTTTAAATTTAAAAGATACCGGTGTGGAATTATTTGGCAGCACAACTTTTATTAGCGAGCTACAAAAGATTTTAAAAAACCTGGATATTGATTGGGAAGAAATGCTCAGCCAAATCTTCGGCGATATTGTCGGCCACCAAAGCGCAGAATTAATTCGCAGTAAAATGTCCTGGACCAAAGATCGCGTAAGCAATATTCAACGTCTCACCAGTGAATTTCTCACCGAAGAATTACGCGTATTACCCAGCGCACCCGAATTTAATTTTTTTAATGCACAAGTCGATGAATTAACTTTAGGGGCGGATCGTATACAGGCTCGCATCACAAATATTCTCGAACGCATAAAGCACCATAACAATCAACCAGAAGCGCCTAACAGGAATAATAACTCGTGACCGTTTTTTTTCGTTTTATCACTATTCTGCGCGTCTTTTTGCATTACCGATTAGATGAACTTATTCCGAAACAACATTTGCCACTGCGTGCAAGATTGCTGTTATTGCCGTGCCGGTTATTTCCATCATCAAAACTTAATCGTGGTGAACGCTTGCGTCGCGCTTGCGAGCAACTCGGCCCGATCTTTGTAAAGTTTGGCCAATTACTTTCCACACGGCCGGACTTGGTACCAGACGACATAGTTGTCGAACTAAATTACCTGCAAGACCGTGTTGCACCTTTTCCCAATGACGTGTTTCGAAAAATAGTTGAGACCGCATTAGGTGCATCTGTAGATGCTATTTTTGACGATTATGATCATGCTCCACTGGCATCCGCATCTGTAGCGCAGGTCCATACGGCGACTTTAAAGAACGGCAAAGCAGTAGTCATCAAAGCAATTCGCCCTAACATTGCATCAATCATCGAGCAAGACGTTGCCCTGCTATTTCAGCTCGCACACCTGTTTGAAAAATACAGTATTGATGGCCGTCGCCTGCGACCGGTCGAAATTGTTGCAGATTATCGCAACACTATTTTTGATGAACTTAATTTACAAAAAGAAGCGGCCAACGCATCGCAATTGCGCCGCAACTTTGCTAATTCACCTCTGCTCTATGTGCCCGAAATTTACTGGGAATACACGCGTAATAACGTCATGGTTATGGAGCGCATCTACGGAATTCCGGTTACCAATATTGCTGATCTGAATGCACAAAATACTGACATGAAAAAACTGGCAGAGCGCGGCGTGGAGATTTTTTTCACACAAGTTTTTGACCATAATTTTTTCCACGCAGATATGCACCCCGGCAATATTTTTGTATCGCGCGAAAATCCGCAACTGCCACAATATATTGCCGTGGATATGGCAATCGTCGGCTCGCTGACACGCGAAGATCAGTATTATCTCGCGCGCAATTTATTAGCTATGTTCCGCCGAGATTATCGCCAGGTTGCAGAATTGCATGTACAAAGTGGCTGGGTTCCAGATTACGTTCGCGTGGATGAATTCGAATCGGCAATTCGCACTGTATGTGAACCCATTTTTGAAAAGCCGCTGAAAGACATTTCGTTCGGTCACGTGCTTATTAATTTATTTCGTACCGCACGTCGCTTTGATATGGAAGTGCAACCTCAACTCGTGCTGCTGCAAAAAACTCTGCTCAACATTGAAGGTTTGGGTCGTCAGCTTTATCCGGATTTGGATTTATGGACAACCGCCCATCCATTTTTAGAGCGCTGGCTGAAAAAACGCTTTAGTCCAAAATCATTATGGGGCGAACTCAAACGTTACAGCCCTGAGTGGATGGAAAAATTCCCGCAACTTCCACAGCTTATTTTTAACAGCCTACAACAACTACAAAATGTTGGGCAGCTAGCCCCAGAACTGCACAAAACTGCACAGCAATTACAGAAACGTAGCGCGCAGTCATCGCGTCGCTATTGGTTGGCGGGCGCATTGTTTGTTACAGCGGCGGCGCTTGCCCATCCCACAGTTAATCAAATCGTTAGCGACTATATTCAGACTTTACATTTTTCCACCGCAAGTCTGATTCTCGCGGGCTTGGGTTTACTGGCAATAGTTATCAAAAAGTCATAAAAAAATTATTTTTATGATGCTAATTGCGCATGATTAATAAAAAATTACACACGTTAATTTTTCTAATGAATTTCTAAGCGTTTCCGATTCACTCGATAGTGCAAATTAGCTAGCCTCTGTTATTATCAATATGCGGTAATAGACTATAACGATGGAATGAGGCTGGTTATGCTTGCTAGTTCGAGAATACTGCTTGTCGACGATACCCCCGAAAATCTGGACGTGCTCAGCGCAATTTTGGAAGATCTCGAATGCCAATTGATTGTTGCTACCAATGGTGAGCGCGCACTCGAATTAGCTCAAAAGCAAAATCCCGATTTAATCCTTCTCGATGTCATGATGCCCGGCATGAATGGCTTTGAAGTTTGCAACCTGCTTAAGGCAAATCCTGCTACCGCTAAAATTCCTATTATTTTTGTCACAGCTCGCACCGACGATATCAGCGTTGGTTTTTCGGTGGGCGGTTACGACTATATTTCCAAACCCATAAATGCCGACGAAGTTCGCGCACGCGTGCGTCATCAATTAGAGCGCCGAGCATTATTAAATGAGCTGCAAGCGCTCAATAAAGAGCTTGAGCAAAAAGTGCGTGAGCGCACTGCAGACCTCACTATTGCCAATCGCCAACTACGCGAAGAAATTAATGAACGTCGTTACATGCAAGATCGCCTAAGTTATTTAGCGACGCACGATTTTGTTACACGTTTGCACAATCGTAATTCACTCGATGCTTACGTCTGTACCCTGCTCGCGCAAGTGCAAATGGAAAATATTTCTGCGTCATTTTTATTAATTGATATCGACCGCTTTCGTGTTATTAACGAGAGTTGCGGTTGCATTGCAGGCGATGAGCTTTTACGACAATTTTCCGATGCTATTTCCGGCATACTTGCGCGCGAAGATTTTTTTGCACGTATCGGCAGCGATAAATTTGCGATAGTTACGCAAAACACCTCGAACGATAAAAGTAACAGTCTTGCCCAATTAATTTTGCAACAAATACAGAATTTTAAATTTGTGTGGGAAGAGCGTGAATTCAGGCTGGCCGCATCCATAGCACTCTTGCCTCTCAATCGCGAGATCGTTAGTTTTGATCAAGTCATGCTGATGGCAGACGAGGTATTGTTTCTCGCAAAGCGCGAAGGTCGCGGTTTAATTCGCACCTATGACGAAGCTACCAAGCGCTCAAGCGACGACAAGGAAAATGTTAATTGGGCGCAACGTTTAGTGGATGCAAATCACAACAAACATTTTCGCGCGCACTTTCAAGTCATTGAAAATTTCTTTCCCAATCCTGAACATAAAAAAATACGCATAGAAACCCTAATTCGTATGTGGGACCCCGCTCAGCAGCGATTAATTCCGCCTGGTGAATTTATCGGCCCCGCCGAGCGATTGCATTTAATTCCAGAGCTCGATAAGTGGATGATTGAAGAAGTTCTGCAATTGTTAGCGCAACATGCGGATTTACGCGAGGGAATTTCTTCTGTATCTATGAATCTCTCTGCGCTTTCAATTCGTGAACCACATTTCGCTGACCATATTATTAACCTGATTGAGAAGCACAAGATTCCACCAGAGATGATCAGTTTCGAAATTACCGAAACTGAAGCCATTACCAATCTCGATGTTGCCAATGAATTTATGCAACGGCTACATAAATTAGGCTGTTATTTTTCGCTGGACGATTTTGGTAGTGGCTTTGCTTCTTACGCCTATTTGCATAAATTATCTTTTGATACTTTGAAGATTGACGGGATTTTTGTGCGCGATATGGATCGCGACTCTAATCATTACGCCATGGTAAAAGCGATTGTCGAAATGGCACATTCACTTAAAAAAGTTGTAATTGCGGAGTTTGTGGAGACTGAAGAAGTCGCTACTTTACTTAAGAACATGAATGTGAAATGGGGTCAGGGATTTTTATATCACAAACCCGAAACACTGAGTTACGAAGCTCTGCTAAGCCACCTCGTGCAATAGCCAGATTTTCTTCCAATAGCTATTTTTTCAAATAATAAGGGCTAGGTAGTGAAGGAATTTTTTAATCATAAAATCACGCTCAATATTTTATTTTGCATCAGCTATTTTCTGCTAGCTACTATCGGATTTGAATGGGGTTCACTAACGGCTAACGCAACCTTGTTGTGGCCACCATCAGGTCTTACAGTATTTGCTTGTATGGCATTCGGACGCAAAATCCTGCCCGGCTTATTATTAGGCGCCATTATTTCCAGCAAAGTTATTTCATTATCTTCACCCTTTGACAATACTTGGCAGAGTTTGGTAATCGCAAGTGTTGGTGGGTGCGCCAGTGTTTTACAAGCATTATTGGTGGCAAGACTTTTACGAACTTACTATCAGCGAGATTTTCGTCTTTCAACTACAGCGTCAATTCTCTTCACCTTAATTGTTTTGGTGAGTTGCACATTATCAGCAACACTTGGCAACTTTACCTTGTGGCAAACTGGCGTCATTGATCTTGCCAATGCACTCCAAAATTGGGCAATCTGGTGGATAGGCGATGTTATTGGTGTTTTGATTATCACGCCGCTGCTGCTTTGGATTTATCGCAAACAAAGTCTCTATGAAAATTCGCAGGCCAATGCATTTCTTATTTTTAGTGCAGGCGTCGGTTTAGTATTATTAACGGTGGCGGCCGTTGGCCACAATGAGCACGAAACTCAACGCAAAAATCTTGTACATGAAACCGAAAGTTTACAAACTAATATCCAAGCGAATATTGATCTAGTCACACGCGACCTAAGCACGCTGCAAGAATATTTTTTAACAAACCCTCCCAGTCAAGATCAATTTCGCAATCTTACCGAACCCTTACTCAAACGAAATTTATGGCTGGATTCATTTAGCTGGCTACCGCTTACGGAAGCAACGCAAAGTCAACGTAGACCCTCGCTGGAAATAAACTTTGCATCTGCTTTCACGCTGGAGCGTAATGCTAACGGATTTGATTGGCGATCTGACGAGAATAGAAATTTTCCTACAACATTTCTTCTGCGTTTTAAAAAGCAACTTGATCCAATTCATAGCGATATTTTTTTACGCAATGGCGCTATCAACAATAAAGAATCGCATACGCCTATTATCAATATGGCAGCGCCGATTTTTTCTTGTAGCAGCGGTAGAAAACCGGAATGCAAAATATTAAATTTAGTAACGAGCGAACTCAATGTTAACTCATTGATTAATTCAGCTATCTCTAAAAACCAGTTGCAAAATCTTGATATAAAAATTGCAGTTCGCGCGCAGTCAGGCGAATTAGGTTATTGGAAATGGGATAAAACCTATCTTCGCGAAATTACCGAAAAAGAAGTTAGCTTTATAAATGCATCAACTAAGCTTAAAGGGGTCGTTCCGGCCATTTCGGTAATGGATACCGACTGGCAGTTAATGGTTAGCCCGCAAAATATTTCCATTTGGTTTCTTCCTAATCTGCAGCAATGCGTTGTATTGACCATCGGCCTAGCTATGGTTATTTTATTAAGCGCTTATTTACAGGCACTCTATCGTCAAGACCAAATTATTATTGAAAACCAGGCTGAGCTTAAACAGGAAATTAGCAATCAAACTCAAGCCTTGCGTGCAGCAAATGAGTGGCTGCTAAAAGAAATCGCAGAAAAACGAGTTACTCAAGAACAGTTAAAAGCCAGCGAAACGCATATGCGAACTTTGCTGGATAATATTCCAGACCCCGTTTGGTTTAAATCTCCCGAAGGAGCCTATTTAAGTTTTAATAAAACTGTTGCTAATTTATTTAATCGTGTCGAAGCAGATGTTATAGGTAAAACTGCAAGTGATTACACCGAGGAAGCTTTTGAGGCAGTGATTCGTGATTACGAAACTGAAGTGCTGCATAGTGAAACCGCAGTACGTCGAGAATTGTGGATGCATATTCCCACGCTCAATGAAATGCGATTAATGGATACCATTAAAGTGGCGGTGCGCGATGAAAGCCAAACACCTATTGGCATTTTAAGTATTGCGCGAGATATTACCGAACATCATCAGCTCATTAATGAATTGGAAAAATTCAAACGCTTTGCGGAATATGCGAGCGAAGGTTTTTCAATTATGTCGCTTAAGGCGGAAACTTTATACATGAACCCCAGCATTCAAAAAATGCTATTGAGTTACCAATCGCCTACACACAATGACTTTTTTAAATATTTTCCGCAGGATTTACACACACAGTGGCGCGAGGATATTTTTCCCTCGGTTTTATTAAATGGTTACTGGCAAGGTGAACTTGCAGCTTTGCGTGCAGATGGCTCACGCTTTCCCACCAAAGGAACTTTTTTTATTATTCGCGATGATAAAGCGCAACCTCTTTATCTCGGCGAAGTCATGATTGATATCTCCGAACAAAAACAAGTGGAAGCTTCGTTACAATTAGCTAAAGAAACAGCTGAAGACGCAACGCATGCCAAAAGCCGCTTCCTCGCCAATATGAGTCACGAAATTCGCACGCCGTTGAATGCAGTATTAGGTTATTCGCAATTGTTTATGGCTGATACTCAGTTATCGGCGCAACAACACGAAAGAATGAGTTCAATATTAAATGCCGGGCAACGACTTTTGCATTTAATTAACGATATTCTTGACCTCTCAAAAATTGAAGCGGGCGCCCTACATTTTCGCCAAGATTATTTTGATTTGCGGCAAGAACTCAACGACATAGTTTCGATTATGCGCACTAAAGCTATCGCAAAAGGATTAGTGCTTGATTACGACATTCAATTACCCGCTACCGCAATTGTAAAAAGTGATCGCCAAAAAATTGGTCAGATTATTTTAAATTTAGTAGGCAACGCTATTAAGTTCACGCATACAGGTAGTGTAAGTTTGCAAGTCCACATGGATGCTACCGGCATTCTTTTTACGATTACTGACACAGGCCCAGGTATTGCCGCTCAGGAGCTACAGTTATTATTCGCCGCATTTCGCCAAGGGAAATCTGGAGAGGAATTGGGCGGAACCGGTTTGGGTTTAGTAATTTCCAGACATATTGCTGAAAATCTTGGTGGAGAACTAACGCTTGATAGCGAGCAAGGCAAAGGCACACGTGCGCATTTACGCTTGCCACTCACAATTGAATACAACACGCAATTGGATAGCACAACCCAAGTTGCCCATGCCAAATTAACATCAGACTCTTACTGTAAAGTATTAGTTGTTGAAGATGATAATGCGAGCCGCGATGTATTGGTAAATTTATTACAGGATATGGGTTGCAGCGTAATATCTGCTATTAATGGCGCAGACGGTTTGGCGCAAGCTGTGTTACAAAAACCGGATATTATTTTTACCGATATTCGCATGCCTGAATTAAGCGGAAGCGATATGCTAAGGGAGCTGCGCAAGCTGATTGATAAAAATGATCTACCAGTTGTAGCGGTGTCTGCATCCAGCCTTGAGCATGAACGTACTTTTTATTTGGGCGAAGGTTTTCATGAATTTATTAGCAAACCCTATCAATTCCGCGATATTTATTCAGCACTGAAAAAATTTACTCGCGTGGAATTTATTAGTGAAGAAAATAATGTTAATGAAACGGCTATTGTAGATGTAGAGAAGTCCAACTGGGGCAATAAATCCGAACTTAAAATACTGCAAGCGGAACTGCAACATTTAAAAACTACTTTGAATAGCGGCGACGTAAACAATAGTAAAAAATTATTTACGCAACACAGCTCGCAAACAATTGGCAAAGACGCTCACGGGAAAATTCAGGGCGCAATTCGCCAATATGATTTGGTTTTAGCAGAAAGTTTTCTGGATGAGTTACTGGAAGAAATTAAACAGGTTTTAAATGCAGATTAAAAAAAGATTAATTCAAACTCTAATTAATCCATCTTCAACATAAATGTAACGGGCCCATCATTGACTAAACTGACTTGCATATCCGCCGCAAATATTCCGGTTGCGACTTTGGGATGTTTTACTCGAAGTTGCGCGACAAAATAATTGTATAGCTCTTCAGCTTGTGTAGGCGGTGCAGCACTTGAAAAACTTGGACGCAAGCCTTTGTTGGTATCCGCAGCGAGTGTGAATTGCGATACCACTAAAATACCGCCATTCACCTGCTGCACGTTGCAATTCATTTTCTTATGCTCATCCGAAAACATTCGATAGGCCAATAACTTATCAATTAATTTATTGGCGCTGGCTTGGGTATCGGTTTTTTCAATACCCAGTAGCAGCAAAATTCCCTGATCAATTTTCCCAACGCATTCGTCATCAACATCCACAGCGGCGCGTTTTACACGTTGAAGTAAACCGAGCATAGCTTAGGCCGATTGATCCGGGCGCTCGCCGAGTTCTTTTGCCAGTTCATTAGTTGCGCGAATTAACGCATCTACGATTCCTGCCTCACGGGAGGCATGGCCTGCTTCGCGAATAATATTCAGTTCAGAACCTGGCCAGGCTTTATGCAACAGGTAGGCATTGTCCAGCGGACAAATTACGTCGTAACGACCGTGCACAATTACGCCGGGAATATTCACAAGCTTGTGAACATCGCGCAAGATTTGATTCTCTTCGAGAAACGCATTGTTAACAAAATAATGGGCTTCAATTCGCGCTAGCGAAAGTGCGCGATGGGGTTCCGTAAATGAATCGACCACTTCCTGATTAGGGCGCAAGGTTGCGGTGCGACCTTCCCACAATGACCAGGCTTTTGCAGCCGTCATTTGCTGGATTTGGTTATCGCTAATGAGATGACGATAGTAGGCATTCATCAAATCGTGCCGCTCTTCTTCGGGAATCGGCTGGATAAAATCGTCCCAATAATCAGGGAATAAACGGCTCGCACCCTCCTGATAAAACCACAATAAATCCACCGGACGGCAGAGAAAAATACCCCGCAAAATCAGTCCCAGTACGCGCTCAGGATAAGTTTCTGCATACACCAAACTTAAGGTTGAGCCCCAGGAACCGCCGAACAATACCCACTTATCTATACCGAGCGTTTGGCGAATAAATTCAATATCCTCAACCAGCTTTTGCGTGCTGTTGGTTTGCAGCTCAGCATGGGGACGTGAACGGCCAGAACCACGTTGGTCGAACAATACAATTCGGTAGACTTCAGGATCGAAAAAACGACGGTCATATTTGCCACAACCTGCGCCGGGGCCACCGTGAACAAATAGCACAGGGATGCCATCGGGGTTGCCCGATTCATCGACATAAAGCTCATGGGGGAATTCGACAGCGATGCAGTGACGTTGGTAGGGTTTTATCTCAGGGTAAAAAGTATGCATAGACTAACCTTGTTATTTGCATGAAACTTCACTTGAAACACAGAGCGCCCAAGCCATTTTCGGCCGAAGCAATGCTCTAAAGGTAGCACAGAGCGCATCTGTATAGGCGGACTTTTTGGCCCATTCTGTATGCAGATCTATAAATACTTGAGCCGCCAAGATCCTACTGACATTTATTGGCAGCCACTCGTGTAAACTTTGCACAATCTACAACCTGCAGCTCCAGGCTGCCCTCGAAACTACAACCCCATCAACAGGTATTTCATGCAGCGCGCCGAACGACTTTTTCAATTGCTGACTTTGCTGCGCAACCGGCGCACGGTAATGACAGCCAAGCAGTTGAGTGAACATTTGCAGGTTTCGGAACGCACGGTTTATCGCGATGTACAATCCCTAAGTTTGTCCGGCGTGCCCGTTGAAGGCGAAGCAGGCGTTGGTTATCGGCTTTCGCACCGCTACCAATTGCCACCGCTAATGTTTGATCGCCATGAAGTGGAAGCACTCCTCCTCGGCGCAAGAATGGTAAGCAGCTGGGGTGATAGCGATATGGCGGCGCATGCCAAACAGGCCATGCAAAAAATCCTTTCGGTATTGCCAGACCATCTACGCCACAGCGATGAAAATTTGCCGCTGCTGGTGCCGCATATGGAGGATGTGCAAAAATTTTACACCGCTCACAGCCAACCCATTCGCGAAGCTATTCGTGCGCGACAACGCGTAACCATTGTTTATACTCGCGCAGATGCACAAGAGTCCACTCGCACCATAGAACCGCTCGGGTTAATTTTTTGGGGCAAAGTCTGGACACTGGTCGCCTGGTGTCAATTGCGCAGCGATTACCGAACTTTTCGGCTGGATCGTATCAATAGTTTGAATTTGCTGGACGACGCATTTGAAACGCACGACTCAAAAAGCTTGCAGCATTTTTTAGCGCTCATGGAAAAACATCAACACGACGAGAATTGCCCGGACGAAAACTTATGACAGAACGTACTAGAGCTGAATTGACTCGCTGCCCCTGGTGCGGAACTGATCCGCTCTATGTGGAATACCACGATAAGGAATGGGGCAAGCCGTTATACGACAATCAAAAATTATTTGAATTTCTTCTTTTGGAAGGCGCACAAGCGGGGTTGTCATGGATAACTGTGTTGCGTAAACGCGAAAATTATCGCGTAGCTTTTGATAATTTCAATCCCGAAAAAATTGCGCGTTACACCGATGTAAAAAAAGCAAAGCTGTTATTAAATGAAGGTATTATCCGCAACCGCCTGAAGGTTGATAGCGCTGTTAAAAATGCCAACGCTTATTTAGCCATGCAAAAAAACGGCGAAGACTTTAGCGAATTTCTATGGAACTTTGTGGGCGGCAAACCGCTCCAAAACAAGCACAAAACGACCAGTACTATTGCCGCTTCTACACCCGAGTCGGATGCGATGAGTAAAGCGTTAAAACAAAAGGGATTTAATTTTGTGGGTACAACAATTTGTTACGCATTTATGCAAGCCACAGGCATGGTGAATGATCATATTGCCAGCTGCCACAAATACCCAAGCTATTCTTCCAAGTAAAAGTGACGAGACATAAAATACCTATGTACGATTCAAACAACGAACAAGATATACAAATCGATTATTTATTTGTTTACGGAACATTACGCCACGCTTATGACAGCGACACCCACAAAAAATATTTACGCGGAGCAGACTTTGTATCGCCCGCACGAATTCGTGGGCAATTATACATGGTGGATTATTACCCCGGCTTAGTGTTGAGTGAAACAGAACACTGGGCTTTGGGTGAAGTATATTTACTGGAGAATGAAGCACAACTTCACGATTTGGATGTTTATGAAGGCTGCGCAAAAAAATCGCCGCAACCTCATGAATACGAGCGTCTTAAAGTGGATGCCATTTTAAGTAGCGGTGAACGTATCAATGCGTGGGCTTATGTTTACAAACAAGATACCAGCAATTTTAAAGTCATCGATTCCGGTGATTTTCTTGAAAAATAATTTCAGGTTATTTTTTTAAAATTGGATTTTTTGATTAACTATTAGGCTCTTCCAACGGCAGGTCTATGTAGAAGCAAGAACCTACACCGACTGCCGATGTAAAGCCTATATCGCCATCCATCGCAACAACAAGCTCTTTAGCAATTGCTAGCCCCAAGCCTGTCCCGCCCGTTGAGCGCGAGTCTGATGAGTCACCTTGGGAAAACCGATGAAAAATTTTATCTTTAAATTCATCCACAATACCGCAGCCATGATCAATCACTTCGATTCTCACCTTATCGAAATGAACGCTGATATTGAGAATAACTTCATCGCCCTTGTGGGAAAATTTTGCGGCGTTTGATAATAAATTCATCAGTACCTGACGTAAACGTCGTGCATCCACATTAATAAGTAAATATTCAAAACGTTTACTGATATGAATGTGTACACCATATTTTTGAGCATAGGATGTCATCGAGAGACAAGCATCATCAATGATTGGCATGAGCGGTTGAATGCGTATATCTAATTCAAGTTTTCCCAACGCTAATTTATCAATATCCAACAAGTCGTCGATTAACTCTGCCAAGCGAATACTATTTTTTTGTGCAATATCCAAAAGTTTAAATGCAGGTTCTGGCAGAGTGCCGAGTTGTCCACTTACCGATAAAGACAAGGCACCGCCAATAGCAGTAAGTGGTGTTCTCAACTCGTGACTTACCGTTGCCACAAACTGGCTCTTGAGCCGATCATTTTCTTTTAATTTATCTTGCATGCGTTTTACATTCGCAAGTAGTGATTCGGGATGGTCTGTTTCTATTTCATAAGCCAAATCACCACGAGTAATTGCCTGCACAACTTCAGTCGTGTACTGCGGCTCACCACCCAATTGTTTAAGTAATTTACGCACAAACAACGTGCACAAGATCGCCACTATTAATGTGAGGAACAAAACATAAAACAGCAAGGCAAAGGTATTATTTTTTGCAGATGTGATCCGCTCACTTAAAATAATATCTAATTGCTCGATAGCAAAACTTACATAACTGTAATAGCTATTTAAACCAATCGTGAACGCGGAATAAAAATCATCAGACGAATAACTGAGCGTTTCTTTTGTTAAAATTTCGGTACGAGTAAGCTCCACAATTTTTTGATATTGCAATTTGGTAGCTTCGTAATTTGTATAGAGAATATCGCGATGCTCAGCTTTCGCCACGACTGCTTTTCGTAAGCTAACATCCATCGCTTTCATTTTTGCTTCGCTAGTCAATAACAACGCTTTTAATTGCGTGCGTTCATCAGCCGTCGCGTTGCCTCTGGTGAGCAGGCCGACACTATAACCGCGAACCTGCGCTAGAATTTCTGCCACTTCCGGTAGTTGCATTAGGCTTACTTCAATTAAAAAATAGCCATCTGCTTGCGGGTCTAAACTGAGCTGATAATAATCCACCAGGGTTTGCAAATATTGCAACTGCATGTAAATAAGCGTTGTGTGTTGCTCAAAACTTTCCGCGGAATTTATTTCTCTGCGGGATACTTTTTGCGAAATATTCCGCCAGTAATCTACGGTGTATTCAAATTCATCATTGTGAGAAATCGTTGTTTGCTTCTCCAGATAAGCTTTATACGCCAACATGGCAGAATCCAGTTCTTCTGCTTTGGCGCGTTCAGCAGTTATAGCCATAGAATCATCTTGCAACAGGCGCGCGGAAAGTCCGCGATGCTGTTGCGTGCGCTGAATAATATTTAACACCAATTGGATTTGCGGTAAGCCTTGCTGCTCATTGAGCGCAAACACCAAATCCTTGTGTACTTCATTCCAGTACATGGTGGTGGGCATAGCAACAAGCGCCAGGCAAAGCACGCCAAGCACGCTAAATTTTTTCCACAATAGAATGCGCTCAAGGCGCTTAATGATGTTCATAATGAGCCTGCCAAACCTTGGGGCCAATACGATAATTGTTGTCAAGACACAAATTGAACGACATTCGTGAATATATTCCACCAAGTCGTCTGCTTTAAAGCTTAGCCCAATTTCTTTACCAACAAGGGTTTTGCCAGATAAAAATATCCCTGTTACAGTTGCGCCACCTTAAGCCCTGCCGGGTTCGCGAGAAAATACATGTTAAATAAATACCGTTCTTCCCTTAGCAATACTGACCCATTATTCCATCAAGGCAAACTTCCTCTCACAGGCGTACTTTTGGTCAATTTAGGCACGCCCGATGCACCAACGGCTCCAGCATTACGCCGCTATCTTGCAGAGTTTTTGGCTGATGCGCGTGTCATCGAAATTCCAAAAATTGTGTGGATGTTAATTTTGCACGGCATAATTTTACGCGTGCGTCCCAAAAAATCTGCCGCAAAATATAAAACAGTTTGGACGCAGGAAGGCTCGCCGTTATTAGCAATCAGCAAGCGCCAAACAGCAGCTGTTCAAACGCAACTCGGCGACCTTGCGTTAGTAAAATTAGGCATGCGTTACGGCAATCCATCCATTCCAAAAGCTTTGCGTGAATTTCAAGAAGCAGGCGTGCGAAAAATTATTGTACTACCGCTCTACCCGCAATATGCCGCCGCAACCACAGGCTCTACTTTTGATGCGGTTACGCGCGAACTGCAAACCTGGCGCTTTGTTCCCGAGTTACATTTTATTAATAACTATTGTGATAACCCATTATTTATTGACGCACTTGCTAATAGTATTCAGGAAGATTTCAAACAACATGGCAAGCCCGAAAAATTATTGTTGTCCTATCACGGCATGCCGAAACGCAATTTGGAATTAGGCGATCCTTATTTTTGCTTTTGCCAAAAAACTACGCGATTAATTGCGGAAAAATTAGGTTTTTCGAAAGAAGATTACATCACCACCTTTCAATCGCGTTTTGGCTATGCCGAATGGTTGCAACCTTACACCGATCAAACCTTAAAAGATTTGGCGACCAGCGGCGTAAAAAATGTAGCCATTATATCGCCAGCATTTAGTGCAGATTGTTTAGAGACACTCGAAGAGCTGGCAGTGGAAAACTACGAAATCTTTACGCATGCAGGCGGAGAACATTACCGTTATATTTCCGCACTCAATGATCGGGCAGATCACATTGGTGCGTTGGTTAGTATTATCAAAGAACAGATTAAATAAAATTGTAGACGGCACCTCCGGCTTATTTTTATATAATTATTCATCGCGTGTACGCACTTCAAGCAATTCAATTTCAAACACTAAATTGGAATTGGGTTTAATAATTGGGCCGACTTGGCGTTCGCCGTAAGCTAAATGTGCAGGCACAAAAAGTTTACGTTTGCCGCCGACTTTCATTCCGATAATTCCTTGATCCCAACCTTTAATCACACGCCCGGTACCGATCACAGTTTCGAATACGCGGCCTTTGTCGTATGAGGAATCGAATTGGGTTCCATCCTCCAAACAGCCGCGATAATGTGCGGTAATTAAGGCACCTTTAACAGCAGCTTTGCCTTCGCCAATAATTACGTCTTCAATAATTAATTCATTACTCATGGGTATCTCCAACCAGGATTTGCTGGCAATTTTACCAGCAAATGCGCTTCGCATAATTTTCATCTAGTTTATTAAATAGAGTTTTGTTCATTCGTAATTCAGCTAGATGGACTTAATCTGCAGACAAGACCTCAAAAAGTAGGAGCTTGTTATGACAAACAACAAAGATTATTCCACCGAATTAGCCTGTGCATTAAACGGTTATCGCGCGTTGATTGTGCCCGATGTTCACAACAATGAAATTCCGCATTGGCAAAGCCTTTGGGAAAAAACCATACCGCGCACCAGCCGTATTCGCTTGCATGATTGGCACACTGCCGACTGGGTGAAATGGCATAACAGTATTATTGCGTCACTTATTGCGATTGATGAACCCGTTGTATTAATTGCAGAAGGTTTCGGCGCTTTGGCTGCAGCAAGTGTGGCAGCTGAATATCCCGGTAAAGTGATCGCCGCGTTTTTGGTTGACCCCGCTGACCCAGATCAATTTGATGTGCGCAAAAAAATTCCTAAACAGGCGTTGCCGATTGCTACAAGCATTATTATCAGCGAGAAAAATCGTGCTCAAGACAATGCAAAAACGGCATATCTAGCGTTGATGTGGGGCACAGACTTTTTAACGGCAAATACGTTGGAAGCAGCAGTTGAAACAGCACCTAGCGATTATTGGCCAGAAGGCATTCAAGAGTTGAATAAATTGGTGAGTAAAACGCAACGAAGCTTTAAAGCAACATCTCGTGTGCGCGCCAGAAAATTTCCTAACATTATGGCTTCGCATCGCCAGATGTTAGCACTGGGTTATAATTAAGCGTTCGCTTTTTTATTTAATACTGCCAGCAACAACACCCAGAAACACAAGACAAGATTAAACAAAGGGATTTGTAAATCTTGTGGCATGCTGTAAACAATCGACACCGCAGGAATCCACACCATCCAATTAGATAAAATAACGGTTGGGATTTTCACACTGAAAAATTTCTTATTCATTGCATTAATCCACGCACGAAAATTGTAGCCGTATTCCATCCACAAATAAATAATCGTAATACTTGGCGCCGCCCAGAATGCGCTATAGATAAATTGATCAACGCAAGTTTTTAGAACAATCGTTTTAACATTATTTTCGTAGCCAAACCAACCGCCTTGCAATTGGTAGAAAAAATCAACCTCGATGCCTTTTAAGCCCCAAAAGATCAAATAAAAAATAAGCAATGCAAAATAACTACGTGCAGGATTAAGGCGGCCTGTGGCTAACAAGTATAAAAATGGAATTAAACCGCCAAAAATCGCGGTGGCAACAAATGCATAGGCAAACCCGTATTGGTGTTTTAAAACTCCAAACCACGCGTAAATCGGCTGTGATGTAGGTACAAAAAAATAAATTAGCACCAGCGTCAACGCGAAAAATTGCAGCACCAATCCTGGAATTAAATTTTGCTTGAGCGCGGCACCTATAGAATTTTTAATTGACATGCTTAATGGCTCAACACTGTTAGCAACATTTGCAGTGATAAACTCATCAGTAAAATCGCGAATAATTTTTTAAGCAGCGCTAACGGCAAACTGTGTGCAAGCTTCGCACCTAAAGGCGCGGTAAAAAAACTTGCAGTTGCCATTGCAATGACTGCCGGCCAATAAATAAAGCCCAAGCTATGAACAGGTAAATTTTCTATCGACCAACCATTTATCAAATATCCAACTGCACCTGAAAAAGCGATAGGTAAACCCACTGCTGCAGAAGTTCCAATTGCAACGGGTAGAGCAACGTTACACCAAGTGAGAAATGGAACTGTCAGTGTGCCGCCTCCAATCGCAACCAATGCAGAAATTCCACCTATACCTGAACCGACGCCTGTCAATGCCAATGCTCCAGGTAATTGCCGCGATGGTTTTGCTTTGCGGTCTATCACCATTTGCAAAGCAACAATAGCCATAAAGCATGAGAAAAAAATCGCGAGCGGTTTTGCCGCTAAATAAGTCGCAAGAAATGTTCCCGCGAAAGTACCGAGTAAAATTCCCGGCGTAATTTTTAGCACGACATTCCATAAGACTGCGTCACGATTGTGATGCGCGCGCAAACTTGCAATTGCGGTCGGCACAATCGCCGCCATGGAGGTCGCTAACGCCATATGTACAATATGTTCCGCAGGAAATGCGAGCTTCGCAAAAATAAACGTGAGCACTGGCACCATAATTCCGCCACCGCCAATACCAAACAGGCCAGCAAAAATTCCGGTGATGCCGCCCAACAATAAAAACCAAAACAGCCACAAAAAATCCATACACTTAACCAAAAACTATTATTAGTTTATAAGCCCTTTCATCTTCGCAAGATTGTAAGCGTTTACGGTAGAAGCATCTTTAATGATTCCGCTTTTAATCATTTCTTCAAATGCAGCCAGCGTAAATTTTTTGGAAACAAGACCCTCTTCTTCAGCATCAAGCGACGTGGTTTGCTGATCAAAATCAGTGGCGATATAAATGTGATAACCCTGATTTGAATAACCGTAAGCTAAATATTGATGGCCAACATAAATCATTTTTTGCGCGATCAATCCTGTTTCTTCGCGTAACTCTCCGATAGCAACGTCGAGTGGATCTGCATCAGTATTTTCTTCCCAACTACCTTGGGGTAATTCCCAATAACGCGCTTGTACTGGGTAGCGATATTGCTCCACTAAATAAATGTCATTGCCGGCAACAGGAATAATCACTACAAAGTCCGGCTTTTCTACAACACCAAAAATACCTTCAGCACCGCTGGGGCGTGCAATTTTATCTTCGCGAACTAGCATCCATTTATTCTGATAAACAATTTTGCTTTCTAACGTTTTTATCTCACTCATATAAAACTCTGCGACAAAAATTTTCATTCAAAAAAAATCCCCCAAGCTTTCACTTGAGGGATTTTTCAGTGGCTAATAAATTAATACTAACGACTATTACGCTTTCTTACCACGCTTGCGCTCGTTTTCAGTAAGCAATTTCTTGCGTACACGAATGCTTAGCGGAGTTACTTCTACCAACTCGTCGTCTTCAATAAATTCCAACGCTTGTTCAAGCGTGTGGCGAATCGGTGGAGACAAGGTCAACGCATCATCAGTACCCGATGCACGAACGTTGGTAAGTTGTTTTGCTTTAGTTGGGTTAACAACCAAGTCATTGCTGCGCGAGTGAATACCAACAACTTGGCCTTCATACACTTCAGCGCCCGCGCCGTAGAACAAACGACCACGTTCTTGCAATGGGTGCAGACCGTAAGCGAGAGTTTTACCTTTCACCATAGAGATCAACACGCCGTTTTGACGCTTAGCCACTTCGCCTTCTTTAACTGGGCCGTAGTGATCAAAAATACTGGTCATGATGCCCGAGCCAGAAGTCATAGTCAGGAACTGACCACGGAAGCCAATCAAACCGCGTGATGGACACAAGAATTCCAACTTGATGCGGCCTTTACCATCCGGCTCCATGTTGTGCAACTCGCCTTTACGCAGACCGAGTTCTTCCATTACTTTACCTTGATGCTGCTCTTCAACGTCGATTACCACTTGCTCAAACGGTTCGTGCTTTTCGCCATCAACTTCTTTAACAATTACTTCTGGACGTGATACGCCCATCTCGTAACCTTCACGACGCATATTTTCGATCAATACTGACAAATGCAATTCGCCGCGGCCCGACACGATAAATTTATCGGGAGTCTCGCCTTCTTTAACACGCAAAGCCACGTTTGCAATCAACTCTTGATCCAAACGGTCTTTGATATTACGGGTAGTCACATACTTGCCTTCTTTGCCCGCAAACGGAGAATCGTTTACCTGGAAAGTCATGCTTACGGTTGGCTCATCAACGCTCAATGGCTTCATTGGCTCGATGCAATCCGGCGCACACAAAGTATCGGAAATACCGAGACCTTGAACACCAGTGATACACACGATATCGCCAGCCGTTGCCAAATCAGTTTCAACACGCTCAAGACCATGGAAACCCATTACTTGCAGGATTTTAGCTCTACGTTGCTCGCCTTCGTGCGGAACAACAACGATTTGTTGGTTCGGAGACAAAGTACCGCGAGTAATACGGCCAATTCCTATAACACCTACGTAGCTGTTGTAGTCCAGTGCAGAAATTTGCATTTGCAGTGGGCCATCGGCATTTACCGCTGGTGCTTTTACTTTATCGACGATCATTTGGAACAAAGGGGTCATGTCATCAGCCATAGCGTCTGGCGACAAACCTGCAACGCCGTTCAACGCAGATGCATAAATGATGGGGAAATCCAACTGCTCGTCGGTCGCGCCCAAACGGTCAAACAATTCAAATACTTGGTCAACAACCCAATCAGGACGTGCGCCTGGACGGTCAATTTTGTTGATAACAACAATCGGGTTCAAACCTTGTTCGAACGCTTTTTGCGTTACGAAACGAGTTTGTGGCATGGGTCCACCAACGGCGTCGACCAACAACAATACTGAGTCAACCATCGAAAGAACACGCTCTACTTCACCACCGAAATCGGCGTGTCCGGGAGTGTCCACGATGTTGATGCGGTAGTCATTCCAGGTGATCGCAGTGTTTTTCGCGAGGATGGTAATACCGCGCTCACGCTCTTGATCGTTGGAATCCATGATCAGATCAGCGCCTTCATTGCGGCGATTAAGGGTGCCAGACTGAGTCAACAGTTTATCAACCAGAGTAGTTTTACCATGGTCAACGTGGGCAATGATGGCGATGTTACGTAATTTACGAACTGAAGCTGTATCTGTCACAGTGGTGATTCTCTTGGGAATGAATAGGCAATGGGTGCAGGGGTAATCTCCCGCCGTTTGGTAAAAACCAAACGCTAGCGCCTAAAATGCTTGTAAATCAAATATTTACACCAACAATTTAGACGCGACCGCCGCAAAATTTCATTACACAAGATTTTTGCGGCAAATCTGAGGCCGCGCATTATACCCATGTCGCGGTGACAGGGATATGGTTATCGAAAAGGAATTGGTGATTTTTTAGCCTATTTTTATTTTGGACAGACGTATATACTTTATGTGAATACATTGGAGAATCAACTCATGACACTCGCCCGCGTTTTTCAGTCCGGTAATAGCCAAGCTGTTCGGCTCCCCAAGGAGTTTCGCTTCGATGTCGATGAAGTAGAGATTTTTCGTCGTGGCGATGAAATAGTATTGCGCGCAACCAGCCCCAATGGCGCAGCTATTTTTGACGCTCTAAACAAACTCCCTGCTGATTTTATGCAAGACGGACGAGATGACGCGCCACCACAAGAACGGGACAGCTTGTAATAAATAGAGATTAAGGAAGATAACTATGGCCAAACGCTACCTGCTCGATACCAATATCTGTATTTACATAGCCAAACACAATCCAGCCTCAGTGCGCGAAAGATTTGCTCAGCATTCGGCAAATGAATTAGTTATGTCCGTAATTACTGTCGGAGAGTTACGTTTCGGCGCAGAGAAAAGCCAATCCAAGGAAAGAGCTTTGGCAGTTATAGAAGAACTCTGCAACCTAATGAATATTGAAGACCTCACGGAAAATACCGCCAAGCATTACGGACAAATTCGTGCAGAGTTGCAAAAATCCGGACAAATAATTGGCAATAATGATTTATGGATTGCAGCGCATGCGCGCAGTAAAGATTGGGTTTTGGTGACGAATAATGAGGAAGAGTTTTTGCGGGTGGAAGGATTGAAGGTGGAAAACTGGGCTTAAGGTAGAATTAATTTTATCCAAAACCTACAAAAAATTAGCCAATAACCCATTTACTGCGAGTACCCAGTAAGTATCTCACCACCATAATAACCGCAACAGAACCGTAACATTGAATAACAAATATCAGCGCTGTTGAGCTTAATGCAACCAATGTACTTTGCATTTTCACCCACTCAGCAGCGAAAGGCATTTCTAGAATATTCTCAATCGCCATGGAAAATAGCGGGTGAATAAAAAATATGGGGAAGCTCAATTCGGCTAGAAAAGATAAATGGTTTGCAACCATTCCAGGTTTTATCAATCGACATAATTCGAGCATGACTAAACAGCCGAAAAATACCTGGATAAATTGAAGATCGACACCAGCATAATCAAACGCGTGCTTGTGATAATTGCCGATATGAACAAATACGTAAGTCTGTAGATAAACGGTTACGACCACTACGATCAAACTAATTGTTAATAGGTATTCTCGCCACAAGAGTAAAACAGTTGAATAGAGCGAAAATAAAATTCCCAGTAAATAAAATGGCGTGAAATAAAGTAGAGATTGGAAAAAATTTATATTGGAATCCGGGCGATGCATAAAAATAGCGATGACTGAAAATAACACCACTACCAATAATTGAATTGTTAACCCCCGATGGGCAAATACAATGTGCAAGGGCGCCGCTATAAAGGTAAGCATAATGAAAGGAATATACCAGTGCGGATAAAGCACAAACCCGTTGCGGATTGTGTACCAACAATTTAATAGCGCCACCTCCCACGAATGGCCGCCCCACAGCCAGCCGGCAATACGAAAGCCCAATCCAACCATTGAAATAATTATGAAAGGTACGAAAATTAATTCTGCTTTGCGCGTAATAAAAGGCACGTAGTTAAAGCGAGGCATAAATACGCGGTGGAAAAAGAAGCCTGAGATAAATACAAATAAACCCGTGCCGCCGCGCAATAAATTTTCCAACAATAGCGGAAAACCATCCAGCCACAAAAAAATCGAATGGCTTAAAACAATTAATGCAATAGCCAACCCGCGCAGATAATCAAACTCTGCCAACCGTTTAGACATTGATTATTCAGTCCGTATTGCGCAGGCGCTAACAGGTTCAGGGCGATAGACGCCTACGTTTAAATGTCCCGCATCTTTTAAATTCGCCGCGTGCAATTGGCTCATTACGCCTTTTTGGCAATATAAATAATATTGTGCGTTTTGTTCAAGTGTGGGGAATTTATTATTTAATCCGTAGAACGGAATTTTTAAAATCGTTACAGAGTCTAGTTTTAGCGGATTAATTTCTTCTTCGTCAGGATGGCGAATATCAATAACAATTTGACCTGCCGTGATTCCGCCTACGACGGGCACAGATAAATCTGCATCTAATTCGTTAACGATGTCGTCGATATTTTGTGCGCGGCGTTCGTTGATGGCACGCTCCAAAACGGCCATATCGAATTTAGCCTCTTCTTGCAAAACGCGACTTAATTTTGCGCGCGTAGTTGGGTTTACTGAAATGACGCCGCAATATTCTGGCATTTGTGCGGCGAAGGTTTCTGTGCCGATTTTGCGGGAGATATCGATGATGTCGCCCTTGTCCATAGTGGCGAGCGGGCGCAGCACAACCATGTCGACGGCGCGATCAATTACGTTCAAATTGATAAGAGTTTGGCTGGAAACTTGTGCAACGCTTTCGCCCGTTACCAATGCAGGAATTTCCAGCGACTCTGCAACAACTTCGGCGGCGCGCAACATCATGCGCTTGAGCGTCACCCCCATATAGGAGTTATCAACTTTTTCGAGAATTTCTTGCACGACTTCTTCGAACGGAACCGTCACGAATTTTACGCGGTGCGATGAACCGTATTTATTCCACAAATAATAGGAGACTTCTTTTACACCGATTTCGTGCGCACGACCGCCAAGATTGAAGAAACAGTAATGCGCGCGCAATCCGCGCTTGATGCAAAGATAAGTTGAAACCGTTGAATCGAATCCGCCAGAAATAAGTGACAACACCGGCTCTTGCGCACCGAGCGGGAAGCCACCCAAACCCTGGGTTTTATTCGCAATTACAAATAGGCGTTCCCATTTCACTTCGAGAAAAACTACTACGTCTGGATTATGTAAATCCACGCCTTTGGCTTCGGAATTGTGCAGCAACCCGCCTCCAACATATTGCTCAAGCTGTGTCGACGTAAACTCGTGATTACCATGACGGCGAGCCCGCACGCAGAAGGTTTTACCCGCAAGCGCGTCCTTCCAATGCGGAAGAACTATTTTGAAAATCTCATCCAAATTGCCAACGGGATAGGCCTTAATTACTGAAAAATTGGCAATGCCGGGAGTATGTGCCAGCACTTCGCAGACTTGCGCGATGATCGAATCATCGGCTTCCGGCGCGGTAACTTCGATTTTTTCCCAGTCGTTTTGCACATTAATCTTCATCCCCAACTCAAGATTACCAAACAATTTGCGCAGGTTATCGCGTAGCTGCTTGATAAAACGCTTACGTACAGGTGGGCTTTTGATGATGATTTCGGAGAAGACTTTGACAATGATGTGCATGGGATCGAGCCTGAATGAAAAGGCGGCGATTATAAAACAAGCGAGGCAACAATGGGCGTGCAATTACACGCCCTATTAGTTTTACGCTATTTATTGCGGAAAATAATCTCTTTCATTTTTTGCAACTTCGGCGCAACCACTGGCACTGTCAGCATGGTGCTCAATACGGCCATGATCAACAGCGCCGTAAAGGTTTCACTGGTGATGATTTGCTTATCCAGCAATACGTTGGCGAAAATGATCATGATCAGTGCTTTAGTTTGTAGCAACCATCCGATAATGGATGCTTCGCCTTTTTCCCACTTGAGGATTTTACCGGCGGCGTGAATGCCTATCAGCTTGCCAGCAACAGAAGCAAACAACAGCACACCGGCTGCGATAAATACGGTCGAACCGCCCACTTGCCAGTTGGTGCGCAAACCGGTGCTTAGGAAGAACACTGGCATCACGATAATCAGGACGAAGTAACGCAACTTGTCCATGTCTTCCTGTTTAAACCATTCAGCATCCATAACAGCGCCGGCGAGGAACGCGCCCACCATAAAGTGTAAGCCGGACCAGTCTGCGAAATATCCGCAGGCTGCCAACCAAATAAAAGTGACGTACCAGCGGTCATCTTCTTTTAGCTTGACCATTAATGCGCGGAATAGATAAGCGGCAATTGCAAAGCCAAGCAGGAACATTCCCTGACGACCTACACGCTCCCAGTCCAGCAGAATCAGAGCCAAAACTCCCCAAATGGCGATGTCATCAAGACTGGCATAACGGAGGATGCGCTGGCCAATGGGCTGACGCAGAATGTTTAGCTTTTCCATCAGCAAGATCAAAATCGGCAGCGCCGTTACCGCACAGGACATACCTACACCGAGGATAAATTGCCAGGTCAGCGCCTTTTCGCCCATCCAGCCGTTGCTGAAATAAAGTAAAAACACACCGGCACCACAGCCGAATAGCAGCGGCATACCGAGCGCAAAACCTGCGGTGATTCCGCTTTCACGCTTGTAGGCCCAGGCTTTTTTCAAATCCAGCTCGATGCCGGCGATCATCACAAAGATCATTACCGCCCACCAGGCGATACCGTTAAGCGATTGAATAACAGGCTGCGCGAATACAAATTTGTAGTAATCGGGAAAAATAGCGCCCAATACACCAGGGCCCAACACGATCCCCATAATAATTTGCACCACCACGAGCGGCGCCCAATAGTCGGTGCGGCCTATACGCCAGATGAGGTAAGGAACAGTAAAAATAATTCCCATAGCGATTAAGAAAATTTCGGTGACATTCATTGCGTGATTCATACAACAACCTTCTGTTCTGATTATTTATATTTTTAGTGTGACGCTGACAGTATTCGGGTGGCGCATAAAACTTCAATGCCACCCAAGGGTAAGACGTTCTACAGGAGCCATTTCCAAACCTCAATAAACACTTAATCAATTTTGGCTATCGAATTCCGACCATCTGAATAATGGCAATTGAGATCGAAAACGCTCAGACCAACCTCAACTCAGTGAAGAGCATTTTTTCTCTCACAACCTAGACGCATCAACTTAACCACCTACAAAAGCACCAAAATAGTGCCTATGCACGATCAATTGATATTTTTTGGTGCATTGTCGATATTTGGCACATTTTGCAAAGCCTTATTGTTAAAGACTTGTTGCTATTTTTGGTGGATGGCATATATTTTGCCCCTTTTCGATCACCCTGATCTCGCCTGCTTGCCCGTGCACTAAAAAGGGATGGATGAGCGGAGGATGGACGCGGGAAAATTTCACTGACCTTAGCTCAATAAAAAGCTATAAACACCTTGGAGGCATTCAATGTCTAAGACTTTAGACCTGATTAAAGAACACGAAGCTCGTTGGATTGACCTGCGCTTCACCGATTTTAAAGGTAAAGAGCAGCATGCTACTTTCCCAGCTCATGTAGTGAACGATAGCTTTTTCGTTGACGGCAAGATGTTCGACGGTTCTTCAATTGGCGGCTGGAAAGGCATTAACGATTCAGACATGATCCTTTTGCCAGACGATTCTACCGCTGTATTGGACCCTTTCTATGACGAAGCAACTATTAACGTGCGTTGCAACATCGTTGAACCAGCGACCATGCAAGGTTACGACCGCGACCCACGCTCTTTGGGCTTCCGCGCTGAAGAATACTTGAAATCAACTGGTTTGGGCGACAAAGCGTTGTTCGGTCCAGAGCCAGAATTCTTTATCTTTGATAGCGTTCATTTCTCTAGCACCATGGGCGGCGCTTTCTACAAAATCAAATCTGAAGAAGCTGCTTGGCAATCAGGTGATGATACTGAAGGTAAACACGGCCACGCTCCACGCGTAAAAGGCGGTTATTTCCCAGTTGCTCCAGTTGATTCATTGCACGACATCCGCGGCGCTATGTGTAACGCTATGGAAGCTATGGGCCTGGAAATTGAAATCCATCACCATGAAGTAGCAAACGCTGGCCAATGTGAAATCGGCGTTGGCGCTAACACTTTGGTTAAGAAAGCGGACGAAGTACAGATCCTTAAGTACTGCATCCACAACGTTGCACACCAATATGGCAAAACGGCAACCTTTATGCCTAAGCCTTTGATTGGCGATAACGGTTCAGGTATGCACGTTCACCAATCATTCTCTTTGAATGGCAAAAACCAATTCGCAGGCGACGCTTACGCTGGCCTGTCTGAAACTGCTTTGTTCTACATCGGCGGTATCATCAAGCACGCTAAATCATTGAATGCTTTCTGTAACGCTTCTACCAACTCTTACAAGCGTTTGGTTCCAGGCTTCGAAGCGCCAGTAATGTTGGCTTACTCTGCTAAAAACCGTTCTGCTTCTATCCGTATTCCTTACACCGTTGGTGAGAAGGCTAAACGTATTGAAACTCGCTTCCCAGATCCAACTGCTAACCCATACTTGTGCTTCGCAGCCTTGTTGATGGCTGGTATTGACGGTGTTTTGAACAAGATTCATCCGGGCGAAGCGGCTACTAAAGACTTGTACGACTTAGAGCCAGAAGAAGAAGCTGAAATTCCACAAGTATGTTCATCTTTGGAAGAAGCTTTGGCTGCTTTGGAAGCGGACAATGAGTACTTGTTGAAAGGCGGCGTATTCTCTAAAGACTTCATTGATGCTTACATTTCATTGAAGAAAGAAGAAATTCAACGCGTTAACATGACTCCGCACCCAGTAGAATTCGAACTCTACTACAGCGTGTAAGTCACCGCTGGCGGCTGTTTTCCGGCCGCTGGATATGAAGAAGCCCGCATTGGCGACAGTGAGGGCTTTTTCTTTTAGGCAATCGCGAGTAATCTCTTGGTTATATTATTCAGGGATACCGCTATGACACGTAATTTGTTTATCGCTACCAGCCTGTTACTAAGCCTCGTACATGCTATTTCCGCCAGCGCTGAAGTTTATAAAACGGTCGATAAGAATGGTCGCATCACTTATACCGATCAACCTCCCGCGAATACCAGTGCGAAGCCTGTAGAGCTAAAAAGTATCAATAGCATTCCCGCTCCCACGCCGGTTCCCGACTATTCGCAGGCGAATACCGGCAATTTACCCGGTCCGCAGCAATATCAGATTCAAATACTCGCACCAGAAAATGGCAGAACTCTGATGGCGGATGAGCGTTCAGTCAAGATTGACATCAGCTCGAATACGTCCTTGGAAAATGGCGATTTATACGCTTACAAACTTGATGGAGCCATTCTGCAAACCACTAAAGAACTCTCTTACCTTATCGTTGAACCCCCGCGTGGCGAGCATATTCTCACTGTAGACGTCGTGGGCAGTAATGGCCAAAGTCTGGCTCAGTCTAATGCCATAACTCTGGTCGTAATGCGCCCGATAGTGAAACCCAAGGCCACGCCATTGCCCACGAAAAAATAGCTCGCACCAAAATCAAGCATTTTCAATTTAACCAAACTAGAATAGACCGCGTAAACGCCCCAATTTCAAGCCTTCGAGAGTTGGTTTGCTTCTTGCATTAATGCAACTGCACCTTCCCAATGCATTTTGGAGTTTGAAGCGACTTGACTGAACGCGAGATATATAAACCCCTGCTGGATAGCTTAAGTACGGCCATTGTGTTGGTCGACAGCAGCCTGTTATTGATTCATATGAATCCGGCTGCCGAGGCCCTGCTCGCCATGAGTTGCGAAACCAATCGCGGCGAGCCTATTACCTATTTTTTCTTTGAAACCGACGAAACTGAAAAGCAGCTCAAACTCGCCGCCAGCAAAGCTAACCATTACACCAAGCGCCACGCCGAATGGCGTTTACTGCACGGCAGCACCATCACCGTTGATTACACGGTTACTCCCTATGGCGATCAGGAAGGCCTGATTATTGAGGTTCAACCTATAGATCGTTTGCTGCGTATCAGCCGCGATGAAATGGTGACCTCTTCGCACGAAACCACCCGAAATTTAATCCGCGGTATGGCCCATGAGATCAAAAATCCGCTTGGCGGAATTCGCGGCGCAGCACAATTATTAGCGCGCGAACTGCCTCATTCGGGCTTGACTGAATACACCAATATAATTATCGATGAAGTTGACCGCCTCCGTAATTTGGTCGACCGCATGCTTGGCCCCAACCAACTGCCAAAATGGGCGGCACTCAATATTCACGAAGCGCTTGAGCGTGTTGCCTCCATTATCAAAGCCGAAAGTAACGACGCCATTAACCTCGTTCGTGACTACGACCCCAGTATTCCCAATATCAATGGCGATAAAGAACTGCTGATTCAGGCGTGCCTTAATATTATGCGCAACGCCATGCAGGCCTTACTGGAAGCAGGTATGACCAATGGCGTCATCCAAATCCGCACCCGGATCCAACGCCAATACACTATTGGCCGCAAGCACCATCCATTAGTGTGTCGCATAGACATTATCGATAACGGTCCCGGCATTCCCGCCGACATGATTGAGAACATTTTCTATCCCATGATTACCGGTCGCGCTGAAGGCACCGGGCTGGGCTTAACAATTTCGCAACACCTTATTCATCAACATAACGGCCTCATCGAGTGCCATAGCGAACCGGGCAAAACCCGCTTCTCGCTTTACTTACCAATGGAAGCCTAACATGCAGAAGTCTAATAAGGTCTGGATCATCGACGATGATCGCTCAATACGCTGGGTGCTGGAAAAGGCCTTACAGTCGGCCAACATAGAAACACGGGTTTTTGATTCCGGCGATAGCGCGCTGAGCCAACTCAACCGCGATACACCTGATGCAATCATCAGCGATATTCGCATGCCCGGAACCGACGGCCTGGTGCTGTTGAGCAACTTGCACAATACCCATCCGCATATCCCCATCATTATTATGACGGCGCATTCGGATCTGGACAGCGCAGTCGCAGCCTACCAAGGCGGTGCCTTCGAATATCTGCCCAAACCTTTCGATGTGGATGACGCCGTTGCAGTAACCCAACGCGCTCTCGCACACGCGCAAGAACAAAAGAATGAACAGCCAGTTGCTGCTGAGATAGATGCAAATACTGAAATCATTGGTGAAGCTCCCGCGATGCAAGAGGTTTTCCGCGCAATCGGTCGCCTGTCGCAATCCAACATTACTGTACTTATTAATGGCCAATCCGGTACGGGTAAAGAATTGGTAGCGCGCGCGCTGCATCGCCATAGCCCACGTCGCAATGAACCCTTTATTGCACTGAACATGGCGGCAATTCCTAAAGATTTGATGGAATCCGAATTATTCGGCCACGAAAAAGGCGCGTTTACTGGTGCTGCAGCACAACGCCAGGGCCGTTTTGAACAAGCTAATGGCGGCTCATTATTTTTGGATGAAATCGGCGATATGCCCGCCGAAACCCAAACCCGTTTACTGCGTGTATTGGCGGATGGCGAGTTCTATCGCGTTGGCGGTCATACACCAGTGAAGGTAGATGTACGTATCATCGCCGCAACTCACCAAAATCTGGAAACTTTAGTAGCCGATAACCGTTTCCGCGAAGACTTGTTCCATCGCTTGAACGTTATTCGCATCCACATTCCGAAATTGGCGAATCGCCGCGAAGATATTCCTAAACTGGCGCGCTTCTTTTTACACAAAGCCGCCACCGAATTGAATGTAGATACCAAAGTATTGTTGGCCGAAACCGAAGATTATTTCTGCGGTTTGCAATGGCCCGGCAACGTTCGCCAGTTGGAAAACACCTGTCGCTGGATTACAGTGATGGCCTCTGGCCGCGAAGTTCATGTGGAAGATTTACCACCTGAGTTGCTCGAACACAAAGAAGGCAGCGCACCCGCAGACGATTGGGAGCGCGCTCTACGCCATTGGGCTGACCAAGCACTTGCCAAAGGCCAACATCAACTACTGAGCGAAGCCGTACCGACATTTGAACGCGCACTGATCGAAACGGCGCTTAAATACACCGCTGGACGCAAGCGCGATGCCGCTAATTTACTGGGTTGGGGCCGCAATACCTTGACGCGTAAACTAAAAGATTTAGGCATGGCTGGCGGCAACGACGAAGACTAAATTCTCCGCCCTTGCGCGCCTGCGCAAGGGCAATCCCCTCTATTTTCTCTCCCTTCAATATCAACCCCTATCTTCCTTTTTGATCTTATAGCGATTGGCTACGATTCTTTACGCTATTTATCACACAATCAGAAATACGCATCTATACTCAGGAAACGCAACCTGGAAGTGGCCAATATTAAGTAATAATTTAAGCTCAGGTAGTCGCTAAAGCTTGGATGGCTCAGGCCGCTAACCTGTGACACATTCAGAAAAAACGTTAAAAGCATGTCGGGGGATATAATGGTACAAAAATCTTTACTAACAAAATTAATGGCATGGCTGACCTTTGCCATGATCGCTATTTCAGTTTTAGTTTCCGTGGTGAACTATCAGGTTGCATCCAGTAAGTTACAAACGAATTTTGAGTCAGACAAACAAGCCATGATTGAATTGACCAATTCGGCAATTAAAGAAGCTGTGTTTGCTTATGACTTTGACCAAGTGCAAGCCATCGCAAAATCTTTGGTTAATACTGATCTCATCACTGGTATCACTGTGGTTGATCATCGCGGGCAGGAACTCGCCAAAGCACAAGATGACGCACGCGGAGAAGATCAAATTAAGCCTGAAAGCGTAGATATAACGTACAACGGTAGCAAAATCGGTAGTTACAGCGTCATTTTTACCAAAAGTGATATGGAAGCAAGTTTACATACGCAATCCATCAATAACATCATTGTTGTAGTGGGTGTTTTGATCGCCAGTTTGATTGCGGTTTATGTACTGATGCAAAAACTTGTGTTGCATCCAGTTGCTGAAGTAACTCGCTCACTCGCCAGCATTGCTGATGGCGGCGGCGATTTAAGCAGAAGACTTTCTACCGAGAGCCGCGATGAAGTTGCCGCACTTGCGCATAACTTTAACCGCGTACTTGAGCATATCTCTGGAATTATTCGCAACGTAGTAAACGTGAACGAAAAAGTTCGCCACAATGTTTCTACTATGTCGCACGCGACCGAAAGCACCGTGAATTCCACATCGCAACAGCTGCGCGAAATTGAATTGGTTGCGACTGCAGTGGAAGAACTTTCTGCATCAGCAAATGAAATTGCACGTCACGCAGGTGATACTGCAGAGCGCACTAACGCTACCAGTATTCTGGCAGAGCAAGGTAATGACATTGTTAATAGCTCGCTTGAAAACGTAAATCGCCTGACGATACAAATCGAAGCTACTGCACAAAAAATTCAGGTTCTGAAAAATAATTCGGTCAATATCGGTTCAGTAATGGAAGTAATTCGTACCATCGCCGAACAAACAAACTTGCTCGCACTTAACGCCGCCATCGAAGCAGCGCGTGCTGGTGAACAAGGTCGCGGCTTCGCGGTAGTTGCGGATGAAGTGCGTTCACTTGCACAAAAAACTCGCTCATCTACTGAAGAAATTGAATCTATTATTGTGCAATTGCAACGCGCTGCCGATGAAGCGCATCAAGCGATGAACACCAGTACAGCTGCAGCTCGCGATACTATCGAAACCGCATCAAAAGTCGGTGGCGCGCTTGATAAGATTCGCACCAACATCAGCGTCATTAATGACATGAACCACCAAATTGCTACTGCATCGCATCAGCAAAGTTCGGTCGCCAATGAAGTTAGTAAAAACGTTACAGCGATTCACGCGCTCTCTGAAAAAGTATCCGAGAACGCGCAAATTGTTAACAACAGCGGCAACCAACTCAGTCAGGAAAGTGCTGAGCTGCAAAAAGAGCTGAACAGCTTCAGATTATAAGTTTTTAAAACTTCCCCCTAAAGGCTCCTAATGGAGCCTTTTTTATTTCAGCGTCTTTCATTCATCACTCCAAAGACTCGTTAATATTTTTTAGTGTGGCGATATCGGTTACACACTGTAAACGATTACACAAAACTTATTAAAATTTGTGTTTCGTTTTCATCAAGTTATTTGTAAAAAAATACTCAAATAATTGCAATACAGCGTTAATTTATCCTTCCTTGCGATTGCAAGGCTGCGCGCACCTGTGTACTATTTTTTAAAACAAAAAACATACTGCAATCAACCGGCAATAAATTCGATCTACCGCTTTGATCCATTTAGGGGATGGAATTATTGTGAAAGCAATCTGCTAGCAAGAAATCCTCCTCTGCAAAATGTTGTGTGCCTCTTTGACACGCAAATAAAAACAGCCCTGCTTTGCTAAAGAACTATTCCATCTGGAAACCATAATGAAAGTACGTAGACCCATAGTGATCGCGAATTGGAAATTGAACGGCGGTGTAGATTTAATTTGCACCTCGGTGGCACCTTTTATTGGAAAACATTTCGCCACCGATATTGCCATTTGTCCGCCCTATATTTACATGCGTGACATGCTCACGTTTTTGCAATACTCCGAATTAAAAATTGGCAGCCAAAATGTGAGCCGATATGAATCCGGTGCATACACCGGTGAGACTTCCGCGCAAATGTTGAAAGAAGCGGGTGTTGAACTTTGCATCATCGGCCACTCGGAACGCCGCGCTATGTTTGCGGAAAATAATATCGGTTGTCAGGTGAAAGTTCAGACCGCACTTAATCACGGTTTGCTACCAGTATTATGTATTGGTGAGACGCAACAGGAACGCGCAGACAACATCACCAAATCTATTTTGCTAACGCAACTGAGTGAAGGATTAAACACGGTCGATTTAACCGATAAAGATATTTGCGTTGCCTACGAACCGGTATGGGCGATAGGAACTGGTTTAGCGGCGACGCCAGAGATGGTGCAGGAAGTGCATCATTTTATTCGCGAAGAATTAACCAAACTGTACAACGAAGCAATCGCTGACCGCGTGCGCATTGTGTACGGTGGCAGCGTAAATAAAACCAACGCAACAGAATTATTAAAACAAAAAGACATAGACGGCCTGCTCGTAGGCGGAGCCAGTTTAGACCCAGGACACTTTCTTGCGATTTGCGAACAAGTTTCCGAACAGGCAATGGTATGAGACTTAATACAGTGAAAAAAATGAAAATCGTTAAATCAACTGTAGGTAGAACTCATTATGAACTCGTTAACCAATCTCGTTACTCCCGGTGTTGTTACTGGCGATCAAGTACAAACACTATTTAAGTACGCGAAACAGAATGGTTTCGCGTATCCCGCCGTTAATGCAGCAGGCTCCAATTCCATTAACGCCATATTGGAAGCTGCTCATAAAATTAATTCACCCGTTATCGTACAGTTGTCTTACAGCGGCTCTGCATTTTTTATTGGCAAGGGTTTAAAACTTGAAGGCCACCAGAATTCAATTCTCGGTGCGATTGCCTCTGCGCAATATGTTCACACAGTAGCAGCGGCTTATGGTGTTCCCGTAATTTTGCACACGGATCACGCCGCTAAAAAATTATTGCCTTGGATTGATGCACTACTCGACGCAAGTGAAGAACAATTCGCGCGTACCGGTAAGCCATTATTTAGCTCGCACATGATTGATTTATCCGAAGAACCTCTGCATGAAAATATTGAAATTTGCGCGCGGTATTTAACGCGCATGAGCAAAATGGGAATGACTCTGGAAATTGAATTGGGTTGTACAGGCGGCGAAGAAGATGGCGTAGACAATACAGGCATTGATAGCTCCGCACTTTATACGCAACCTGAAGATGTTGCGCTCGCTTACAAAACCTTAAGTGCAATTAGCGATAGATTCACCATTGCGGCTTCATTCGGTAATGTTCATGGTGTATACAAACCTGGCAATGTAAAACTCACGCCGAAAATTTTACAAAACTCACAAGCACATGTGAGCGATAAATTTGGATTGTGTAACAACAGTTTAGATTTTGTATTTCATGGCGGTTCAGGTTCAGCACCTGAAGAAATTGCAGAAGCCATTCGTTATGGTGTTATCAAGATGAATATTGATACCGACACGCAATGGGCCAGCTGGCAAGGCGTAAAAGATTATTACGAAACCAATCGTGATTTTTTACAAGGTCAAATCGGTAACCCCAAAGGTGACGATCAACCTAACAAAAAATTTTACGACCCACGAGTGTGGTTACGCAAAAGTGAAGAAGCCATGATAGCGCGCTTGCATCAATCTTTTGCCGATCTCAATTGCGTTAATCAATACAGGTAGTTTTTATGCAAAGCTTGATGCAAAAATTAACACCGAGTTTGCGCGCAGATCGTGTTAATCCGGAATTAATGCGTTTGATTAATACCATATTGGATGCGAGTAAAGATATCGCCATAAGTGTAAGCCAGGGCGCTCTCGCTGGCATTTTAGGTTCCACCCAACATGAAAATGTTCAAGGCGAAACCCAAAAAAAACTGGATGTCATTGCCAACCAAATTATTAAAGATGCGCTCTTAAAAAATCCACAGGTGCGCGCACTAGCATCGGAAGAAGAAGACGATGTTGTTGCTGGCAGTCCGACTGGTGCTTATGTGGTTGCGTTCGATCCTTTGGATGGTTCATCAAACATCGACATCAACGGGCAAATAGGAACTATTTTTACTATATATAAAGCGCGCAATGATGTACCCGCAAATAGTGAACTGCAATTTCAGCAACAGGGCAAACAGCAAGTGTGCGCGGGTTACGTGCTTTACGGAGCATCCACTTTATTGGTTATCACTACCGGCGGGCCAACGCGTTGCTTTACGCTAGATTCAAAGAGTAACCAATTTTTGTTAACAGTACCGGAATTAGCTATCGCAAAAGATACGCAAGAGTTTGCAGTCAATATGGCAAACCAGCGTTTTTGGAATTCGCGGTTCAAAGATTATATTAGCGATTTAATTTCTGGCGAAACAGGTATTCGCAAGAAACGTTTTAATATGCGCTGGAACGCCGCTATGGTGGGTGATGTGCACCGCTTATTAATTCGCGGTGGGATTTTTATGTATCCATCCGATTCTCGTGATCCAAAACAACCGGCAAAACTGCGTTTACTTTACGAAGCTAATCCTATGGCGATGCTGGTAGAGAACGCGGGTGGTAAAGCATTTAATGAGTCTGAGCGAATTTTGGATATAGTGCCGACTACATTGCATCAACGAGTTCCCGTTATTATGGGTTCTGCGAATGAAGTGGATTCTTGTCTGATTTATTTACGATAGTGTTAGGAAATCGCGTTTTATCCAGAATTAAAACGCGATTCTTTTTAAAATATTTTGTTCGATGGTTTCCAGTCACCTAAAATTTTTTCCAGCGTATATTTTTCTGCGTCTGCAGCATCCAACTGGCGGTGCTTATTATTAACAATCGCTCCTGCACCTGTACTTTTGTATTCAAAAAAACGCGCATCTTCCGGCAAGAAATTTTTTCTTCCAACGTCTTTAGCTGTACCGCCCATGCTGTACCAACCATCTATAGTTATGTGCGAATCCATCCAGGTTTTAATGAAAACCGATTTACCAACTGCATCAGGGTCGGCATAACGCCCATCTGCAAATGTCGTAGTGGGGTGCCAGGGACGACCCAATGGTGTTGAATTATCCGGCACAGATTCAGCGCGAGTTAAACGACAATGTAAAAACGTTAAGCCATATTCAGACGTAATATTTGTTGAAGGCGCAGTGATAAATCCGTACGGATTATTAAGCTTCCCACGCGCTAAGGTTTTTATTTCGGAATTGGTGAAAACTGCATTACCTTTGCCAAAAATATAATCTACATTTCCTGCCACCAATACTTGGTCAAACCAACTGCGGCCAGAATTTACAAATAGAGTATCTTGATTGCCAAGTAATGCTGAATCGCGAATCAACACTTTATCGCTCGGCGCATCTATAAATAAAGCAACCGCTTGCGAGCCACTAATACGATTAGGATTGTCATTTGCCAAGGCATCATTCACCAAGAAATTAAAATCATTTTCAATCGTAAGATTGCTGATGAAAATATCTTGCGCTCGTACAGTGAAAGTGGCGCTACCGGGTGTGCTTAAGGTTTTCCCGGGTTCGAATTCTTTACCAGCATAATCGTTGAACACAATTCGCGTTTTTTTAGCATCATCACCGATCAGCTGTAGATTGCTTTTTGTTAGCAGGACTTTTTCGCGATAAATTCCATCGTTGATATGTATTCGATATGGTGCAGCAGAATTGTCTGGCGCTGCATCAATAGCGGCTTGAATTTTTTCAAAGCAAGCCGGAGCTTTACGGCAGGATTTTTTAACAATTGAATTGTATTGTTCGGAATTAACAGAGTTACAGGATAATTGCAGGCAACACAAAAATATAATTGTTAGGATTTTTGCCATAGTTCGCTCTTAATTCCATAACGACGCAAAGACCATCAGCGCCTTTAACAAAGGTGCTGATTTTTTGATAAAATACCAGACTTACGAAAACTCATTTTTTATAGTTTTCAACACGCCTTGCGAATAAAATTTTTCTAGCCAACCTATGGTCGTTGCTACGAATCTTTCTTCGTTTATCAAATCCTGCCCAAAAACTTTTGGCAAACCAACAATTGCACGAACGGTTGCTTCCGCATTGCTTGCATTTACATCGCTGAGCGTGCGCAATTCTGAAGCGAGTGGATCAGACACTTCTATGGCATTGCCCTTCTCATCGATTCCTGACACATAACGAATCCAGGCGGCGACACCTAAACAAATGATATCGATATGGCCGTTACTTTTAAGCTGCACTCGCAAGCTTTCAAGTAACCGCTGCGGCAATTTTTGCGAACCATCCATTGCGATTTGCCAGGTGCGGTGCTTAAGCGCTTTATTCGAAAAGCGATCACGCAATTGCTGCTTGTAAGCTTCTATATCAAAACCATCAGGAGTGTTGAGCGTTTCACCTGCTTCGCGCGCCATATAAAGTTTAATCATGTTAACGAAAGCAGGTTCACTCATGACTTCGCTAATATAATCAAAACCAGACAGGTAGCCGGTATAGGCCATAGTTGAATGCGCACCATTTAATAAACGTAATTTAATTTTTTCAAACACGCGCACATCGTCAACTAAAAGCGCGCCCGCTTTTTCCCACTGCGGCCGGCCATCAGAAAATTTATCTTCAATAACCCATTGCGAAAAAGGCTCGGCAATCACAACGCCTTCATCGCGCACGCCAAGGCGAGCTTCAATATCGCGGCGATCATCATCGGTAGTAGCGGGAACTATGCGATCAATCATAGTGGATGGAAAACGTGTATTGCTGCGAATCCAATCTGCTAAATCTTTAGATATTTTTTCTGCAAATTGTAAAACAACTTTTTCAAGCACTTCGCCATTATTCGGAAGGTTATCGCAACTTAACACCGTAAAACTTTTTGTACCTGCTTTGTAACGTTCGTTAAGCGCAGCAACTAGAAACCCAATCGCTGATTTTGGCTGCGTGAGATTTTCAAGATCGTGTTGGATATCAGGATGAAAGCCATTTAAATTTCCAGTGGCCGGATCATGGCAATAACCTTTTTCGGTTACGGTCATTGAAACAATTTTAATATTGGGCTGCGCCATAACGCTGACCAATGCTGCGGGATTTTCCGGTGCAACTATATTTTGAATTACAGCACCGATTAATTGTAATTTTTCACCATCACCGGAACGCTCGACCAAGGTATACAAACCATCCTGCGGCGCTAATTGATCACGCACTGTTGCGGAACGTAAACTACAACCAATAATTCCCCAATCACCACAAAATTGATTGAGCACAGCTTCAGTATAAAACGCTTGGTGCGCGCGATGAAATGCACCAATTCCCAAATGCACAATACCAGCACGCAAACTGCTGCGATCATAGTGCGGCAAAATTACATCTGAAGGAAGTGATGCAATATTTGCTTGATTCAATCTATTCATAAAAATTTCCGACAAAGTTTTTAAAATTTAATATAAAAAATAATTCTGGGAATTGCATTTTTTCGGTGATATATTTTAATCAAGTTTATGTAAATAATAATCAATTTAACAACTGATATTTCAACCGGAATTTTTTATGGCACATATAGCAGCGATTGGCGAAGTCATGGTGGAGCTTGCTCCATTTCCTATTGACACACCTGAAACAAAAGATCGCGATATTATGGCGCTGTCGTTTGCGGGCGACACTTACAACACTTCTGTTTATATGGCACGTCTTGGATTACAAACGTCCTACGTAACAAATCTGGGTGAAGACACTTATTCAGAAAAAATTATGCAGCGTATGGAAAACGAAAATATTGGCACCGGCATGATTCAGCGTTTACCTGGTCGCTCACCTGGTTTGTATATTATTCGCAACACACCTGATGGCGAACGCGAATTTTTTTACTGGCGCAAAGAAGCCCCCGCCCGTGAATTATTTTCTACTGCAGAAAATTGCGATCTTCTCTTTGAACAACTTAAAGAATGCGATTGTGTTTATTTAAGTGGGATTACGCTTGCCATTATCGGCGAAACAGCGCGTCAACACTTACTCGCCGTGCTACAAAAATTGCGCGCTCATGGTGTGACAGTCGCATTCGACAGCAATTACCGCCCTCGCCTGTGGAACGATAAAGAACAAGCGCAAACTGCTATGCTACAAGTTATGCAACACACCGATATTGCATTGCTTACACTCGACGATGAACTTTTGCTATGGGGCGATGACACTATTGAAGGCAGCAAACAACGCTATGCTCATTGCAATTTGCGCGAATTAATTTTAAAACGCGGCGCAGAAGATGCGGTTATTATTACCGCCAACTCACAAGTTCATATTCCCGTTCCACCGGTTGCGAATGTTATTGATACCACCGGTGCAGGTGATACCTTTAATGCTGGCTACCTCGCAGCACGCTTGCAAAATGCATCTGCTGAAGATGCCGCACGCCAGGGCATTCGCTGCGCCGGTATCATTATTCGCCATCGCGGTGCAGTGATTGAAAAATCAGTTTTTGATAAAGAACTTGGCGCTTAATGGCCGGGAATTATTTGTTACTAAGCCGCGTTTTTACGCGGCTTTTTTATTTCAACATCGGCACGCCGCGTTTGCATAACTGAATTGCCAGCCCCCACGGGTCACGCATCATTACTAAATGTGAACCATCTTTGGTGCGAACTTCTTCGGCAAAGCTTGCGCCAACTGCTTCCAACTCAGAACGTTTTTGTTCAGGGTTATCGCACACAAATGCAAGGTGCAATAACAGCGGATTCATGCTCGCGTAATCGGGAACTTGATCCGGTGGATTATTATAAATTTCCACCATCACTTGACCACTGTCATCACCGAGAAAATGCGTTAGGGTATTGCCATCCGATTTTCTAACAATCACCAATCCCATATGACTCACATACCAATTTGCCATAGCGACAGGGTCAGCAACATTAATGGCAAAATGTTCTATTTTCATAAATAAGAAACCATACTTTCGGCTTATGTAGGACTCTAGATCAATACTGGTGGGCACTAGTATACCAGATGACTTAGAATTCTATTGTATACCAGCAAACTGAAAACTGTTATTGCCCACAATCAGGGATGAATGTCGGTGAATTCAGCACAAGATTCTCCAAGATAGAGAAATCTTGGAATTTAGCTGGGACCGATTTCTAAATTATTTTTCATAAAAAAGATTATTTGTGGCACGCCAAGAATTTCAATCAACTTGAGATTACAAACATTCAATTAAACAGTCGCGCCTATTTTCCACGGTGTGAATTCATTGTCACCGTAGCCTAGCAATTCACTTTTCGTTGCTTCGCCGGATGCAATTTTTAAAATATCCTGAAATATTTTTTCACCGCACTCATACAGACTTATTTCGCCATCCAAAACGCCGCCGCAATTAATATCTATATCTTCTTTCATGCGTTCGTAGAGCGGCGTATTGCTGGATAATTTAATGCATGGTGCAGGCTTGCAGCCAAACGCTGACCCGCGCCCGGTAGTAAAACAAATAATTTGTGCGCCTGATGCGACTTGGCCCGTGGCAGATACCGGGTCATAGCCTGGGCTATCCATAAATACCAAGCCTTTTTGCCTAATATCTTCTGCGTATAAATAAACGCCATTCAAATTAGTCGACCCGCTTTTAGCTTGTGCGCCCAGAGATTTTTCCATGATGGTCGTTAAGCCACCGGCTTTATTGCCAGGCGAGGGATTATTGTTTAATTCAAAATCATTGCGCGCGGTGTACTCTTCCCACCAACGAATGCGTGCTAATAATTGTTCGGCCACCTCGGAGTTGGCGGCGCGCTGCGTGAGTAAATGCTCTGCGCCGTAAATTTCTGGCGTCTCGGATAAAATCACCGTACCGCCGTGGCGAATTAAAATATCGCCTGCAATTCCAAGCGCAGGATTCGCGGTCACACCAGAGAGCGCATCTGAACCGCCGCATTGCAAACCCACCATGAGTTCACTTGCCGGTACGGTTTCGCGTTGATATTTATTTACCAGCGGCAACATCTCGCGCAAGGTTGCTATGCCTTTTTCAATCGACACGCGCGTTCCGCCGGTATCCTGAATTGTGTAGGAACAAAAAGTATCGCTATCGGCCAATCCACTTTCTTGCAACACACGGCTTACTTGCATGGTTTCACAACCGAGTCCGACCATCATCACACCACCGAAATTAGGATGACGCGCATAACCGTCGAAAGTGCGGCGCAATGTTTCGTAACCTTCGCCGTCGGAACGCATACCGCAGCCAGTTTCATGCGTGAGCGCGACTACGCCATCAACATTGGGATAATTTTTTAATTCGCCGGAAAACGTAAAATGTTGGGCAATCGCACGCGCTACAGTCGCGGAGCAATTTACGGTGGTGAGAATTCCAATAAAGTTGCGAGTGCCAACTTTGCCATTGGCGCGCTTGTAACCTTGAAAGGTAGCGCGAGCTGATTCAGGAACAAATTGAGTGGGCGTTGCCTTACTGCAAAAGCCGTAATCTTTATCCGCTTCACCCATCACGCAATTGTGAACATGCACATGTGAACCGGCGGCGATGAATTGATTGGCAAACCCCATGGTTTGGCCGTACTTCAAAATGGCTTCGCCATTATTGATATCGCGCAAGGCAACTTTGTGCAGCGCTGGAACATCCGTCGCTAAACGTACCTCGGAATTAATTAGGTGCGTTCCTGCAGGTAACGCCACTTTGCAAATGCCGACATTATCCAACTCATGCAAACGAAGAATGTTGCTCACAGACCCACCTAATAGTTACTACGGTATAAACGATTTTTAGCGACGCATTTGTTCAAAATCTGGTGCCAGAAGAAAAACAGGCGCCTTGCGGCGCCCAAATCGGCAATGGTATTCGGTCAATACCATTTTTAGACTAGCACCCTAAATATTTGCCACGCAACTCACCCTCCGCAGCGAAATGGGAGGTGTGAAACGTTTACATAAAACAAAATTGGGTTTTTAAGGGTATCTATCCCACCGTCAGAAGCTTTATCGCAATCAATCCCGCTTCAGAACGCAATTTGTAGGATTTATCTTTCGTAAAAATATTTTCACCTTTTTTGAAAATATTTTATTTATGGAAGATATGAAACCGATTACATAATTATAACAAGCAAAATGTAATCGTTTACAGTAAAAATATTAGTTAAAACAGACTAAAAAAACTCATTTTGGTAGAAAATTTTATATCGAAGGTTGTTGCTTTTATTTATTCCGTTCTTCACAATTAAAAACAGCTTGATATGTGAAATTGGTTTTAGCTTCATTTAGCAGACAATAAATAGGCGACAGGCACCGATAGCCAGACGCCAGTTGTAGATGAATACCCAATCAACTTTCAGCTGATAACAAGCACGCGGCACATCCACTAATAACGATCACGAGTGAGCTGGCTTTGAAGAATTCCTTTAGTCAATTAAAGCGTCGTAGCTTTCTCGGCCTAATGTCCGCGGGTATGGCGGGATGCGCCCTATCGCAAGACCAGCACAGCAATAACATTAACCGCGCCTCTAAAAATGCATGGGCACTCGCGGATGAAATTGTTCGAAATACCAAGGCGCCGAAATTTGCTGATCAAGTTTTTTCAGTCATTGATTTCGGCGCTAAAGGCGATGGCGTTTACAACAACACTGAAGTCTTCGCCAGCGCAATTGCGAGATGCCATCAAGGTGGCGGCGGAAAAGTCGTCGTGCCGAAAGGCAATTTTCTAACCGGCCCAATTCATTTGTTATCCAATGTGAATTTGCATTTGGAAGAAGGTTGCACGCTGCTATTTAGCACCAATCCTAACGATTATTTGCCCGCCGTTTTAACACGTTGGGAAGGCATGGAACTGATGGGATATTCGCCATTGGTCTACGCCTATCAACAGGAAAATATTGCGCTCACCGGCAAAGGCAAACTGAATGGCCAAGCCAACGAGACTACCTGGTGGCCGTGGAAAGGTGGCGAGCAATGGGGAAAACCTGGCATCGCCACCCAAGCAAAGGCGCGCAAACTTTTAGAAATTGATACAGAAGCAAATCGCCCTGTAAGCGAACGCGTTTACGCTGAAGGCGCGCAATTTCGTCCACCCTTTGTGCAATTTTATAGCTGCAAAAATATTTTAATTGAAGACGTCACCATCACCCAGTCGCCCTTTTGGTTATTAAACCCGGTGCTTAGCGAGAACGTGATTATTCGCGGTGTAACTTGCGATAGCCTCGGCCCAAATTCAGATGGCTGCGACCCGGAATCTTGCAAAAATGTTGTGATCGAAAATTGTTATTTCGATACTGGTGATGATTGCATTGCGATTAAATCCGGCCGCAATGCCGATGGTCGCCGCATAAATGTTCCCAGCGAAAATATTGTTATTCGCGGCTGCAAAATGCGTAACGGTCACGGGGGCGTCGTGATTGGTAGCGAAATTTCTGGCGGCGCGCGCAATATTTTTGCAGAAAATTGTGAAATGAGTAGCCACGATCTTGAACGTGGAATACGCATCAAAACCAATTCTGTTCGCGGTGGCACTATCGAAAATGTTTACGTTCGCAATATAAAAATTGGCGATGTACAAACAGCTATCGTCATTGATTTTAATTACGAAGAAGGCGACAGCGGCAAAAATACACCTTATGTAAAAAATATCGAAGTGCGCGATTTGCATTGCAAAAACGCAAAACAAGTTTTCAACGTAGCCGGCTACGAACGCTCACCAATTCGCAATTTACATTTAATAAACGCGCAATTTGAGCAAGCCGAAAATATCGGCGTGCTCCAACACATGGATGATTTTTTTGTAAAAGATGTAAGCATTCATGGCAAACCATTTTCAATCTGAGTGAATAAAGATCATTTAGGTCGCACAATAATTTCAGATATCTGAAAAAAACAGCCGCTGTGCCAACAACGGCGAAGAAGGATTGTTAGCTAGGGTCAAACGTAGCAAGCATTAAATATCACAAACGCTAATGTGATTTACCAACAATAAATATGGGGATAGCAAATGAATAAATTTAAAATTAACCCGCTGGTTCTGGCGATGGCGATTGCAGTGCCCGCCACCATGCAAGTCCAAGGTGCTTTTGCGCAAGCAGCAGATGATACCATTGAAGAAATTCAGGTAACGGGTTTTAGAGCAAGCGTTGCCAAATCACTTGATGCGAAGCGTGAGTCAGCTGGTTCAGTAGACGCAATTATGGCTTCAGACATCGCCGAATTTCCGGACAATAACCTTGCTGAATCTTTACAACGTATTCCTGGTGTCGCTATTTCTCGCTCTGGTGGTGAAGGTCGCAATATTTCTGTGCGCGGCTTGGGCCCAAACTTCACTCGCGTAACTATTAATGGCATGGAAGGTATTTCGACTACTGGTGGTACAGACGCTACTGGTGGCAATAACCGTGGTCGCGGATTTGACTTCAATACATTTACATCCGATTTATTCAGTTCTTTGGCAGTTCATAAAACTGGCGCCGCAGAATTCGATGAAGGCTCATTGGGCGCGTTGGTTGAAATGAAAGCAGACCAACCATTTAATCATCGCGATGGTTTGGTTTTTACCGCAAATGCTCAAGTGGGTTATAACGATTTATCTAAAGACACAAATCCATCTGTTGGTTTTTTAGTAAGTGATATTTTTGCCGATGGAACTATTGGCGCATTGTTATCAGCCTCTCACTCTGAGCGCAGCATCCTCGATCAAGGCAACAGTACAGTACGTTGGAGCAATGCAATTGCCGAAAAATTTGGCAAAGTAAAAGGTGTTGCAACAACTGCTACATCAGACGTTGTGACCGCGTTCCATCCACGTATTCCACGTTACGACGTTTACAATACTGATTTAACTCGTGATGGTTTAAGTGGATCATTACAATGGAAACCAACCGACGACACCGAAGTTAGTCTTGATGCATTAATTTCAAAATATAAAGCTACTCGCACAGAAAAATTCATTGAAGGTTCAATGAATGGTACCAACACCAATGTGAATGTTGTTGATTATGCAATTGAAGGAAACTCTCTTGTTTATGCGCAATTGACAGGCGTGAAATTATTGTCAGAAAGCCGTCAAGATGAAATGACGACAGATTTTTCTCAATACACCTTGAGCGCAAAACATAACTTTAGTGATACATTCCGCATAAAAGGTATGGTTGGTACATCTAAATCAGATTTCCAAAACCCGATCCAAAATACCATCATCATGCAAGCTGATAATCAGCAACTCACGTGGGATTATCGCAACGGTCATGAAAATGCTTCATTAGTTTTCGGTGACGCCGCTTATGTTCCTGCGAACTGGTCGGTGAGTAGTGTACGTCAGCGTCCTCAAGGCACAGTAAATACTTATGACACCGGATCTTTCGGATTGGAATTCGATCTTAATGATTCAATTACATTGAAAGCTGGTGCGAGTGTTAAAAACTTTGAAATGGATACCTTCCAAACTGCGTTCTCCGGCGGTGAAGGTTTAGGTAGCAAAACCAGCACTACTGCAAACAATAATTGCTCAGGAAACAAAGGTGATCCTGCACCAACGTGTTTCGTTGCTGCTAATTTTGCCTCCACACAAATTATTAACTTTAAATCAGATTTTGGCTCATGGTTACTACCTGACCGTGCGTTAGTGATGAATTCTGCCGATCTCTGGAACAAGCCAATGGTTATCAACCGTGGTAGTACCTTCGACGTGCAGGAAGATACAACGGCTGAGTATTTACAAGCTGACTTCAAAACAGAATTGTTTGGTTTGCCATTCCGTGGCGATATTGGTGTACGCCATTTTACAACTGACCAAACCTCAACTGGCTGGGTAAACACTACTTCAGGATTCGTACAAAAGCCGTTTGATAATAGTTATTCCGACGTGTTGCCTGCAGTGAATTTAGTATTGTCGCCGATAGATGAACTGCAAATCCGCGCTAGCTACTCAGAGGGTATTGCTCGTCCAGGATTAGGTAGTTTGGTTGGCGATACCAACATCACCGTTTCAGGTAGTAGCCGTGCAGTAACAAGCGGTAATCCATTGTTGAAGCCTACTGCTTCAAAAAATTACGACATTGGTATTGAATGGTATTTTGCAGAAGAATCCGTCATTAGTTTTGCGCTATTCAGAAAAGAACTTTCTACTCAAGTACAAACTGTTAGCGAAAGCAAAACCTTAACAGAGTATTTTACTTCTCGTGGATATACTGAAGCTGATGCATCAGCTGCAGCGTCAGTTGCTTGTGCTGCAAACTACGGATTAAATACAGCTACGCCTTGCCATGAGTCACAACAATGGTCGGTGAGTGCTCCAGTAAATGGTCCAGGCGGCCCACTGAACGGTTATGAAATTGGCTATCAACAACCGTTCACATTCTTGCCTGGTTTCGGTAAATATTTTGGTTTCACCGGATCATATACTCATGTAACGTCAGATATGGATTATGTGAATAGCGCTGGCGCAGTACTATCAACAGCATCACTGATTAACTTGTCACCAACGTCATCTAGTGCAACTATCTACTTTGAGAAAGATGCTTTCCATGCACGTGTTTCAGTAGCGCATCGCGCAGGTTATTTAACTAACGCAGTTACTGATGCAAATGGCAACTATCAAAACGGTACCAATGCAACAACTAACGTTGACGCTCAAATCTCATATCAAATTAATGATCATTTCAAAGTTACACTTGATGCATTGAACTTGACCAATGAGTCGGACGATCAATGGGTAGATGCAGCAGACCAACGTGATTCTTACTACCACGAAACCGGTACTCAATATAACCTTGGCGTAAATTATAAGTTTTAATTTTCACCATATGTTTGTATGTAAAAGTTGTATGTACAAAAGGGATGCCGGTTTACCGGCATCCCTGTTTACTTGTTAAAGCTACAGATTTTTTAAGAAATTTTATTGTTTCCCGCATTTATTACAGAAAACACAAAAGTGTTTCGGGCCATTGCAGCCAACTTCAACTGAATGACAACAGGTAGAATCCTTTGAAACATCCAAAGAAAGAAAAAAAATCATTTTATTTTTTTATGCTGGCACTGATGAGCACCGGGTTACTAGTTGCCTGCAACACAGAAAAGCCTGCACCAGTTAAAGCAACGCCTGCAAGCAACTACACAGTTGCCAATATCGAAATTATTAATCCTGTTAATTATGTTCGCGAGCAAGAGCCACTTTACTTTTCGTTTTACGATTTAGGTTTAGCGCTGGACGATGAAAAAACCAAACACCTCGTCACGCAGGAAGACGGTAAAATTCTACCGAGCCAAATTATTGATACCGATAACGACAGCAAACCAGATACTTTATTAGTGTCGACTGATCTTGCCAGTGCGAAGACGCACAACTTAAAAATTATTAGCGATGCAGGCATTAAAGCGCCTGTTCTTAAAAAACAAACACAAGCAGAAATTTCCATTAAAGAAGGTGGCCAATGGAACGGTAAAGTTTACGAAAACTTTACCAACTTCAAAAACGTACAAAATTTTACACCGCCGCCGCAATATACCGATCACTCAACTTTTATTCGCTATGAAGGCCCCGGCGTTGAATCCGATAAAGTTGCCTACCGCGTTTATTTAGATTGGCGTAACGGCTTTGATATTTTTGGCAAAAAAACTAATGACATGGTTTTGCAAAATATCGGTCAAAAAAATTACGGCGATTATCACCAGGATGCACCCTGGGGTCAGGACATTTTAGAAGTTGGCAAAACACTCGGTGCCGGTGGTTATGGTTTTTGGAATGGTAAATCCGTTGACTTGGTATCCGATGTAAAAACCTGGAACGCGACTATCGTAGAAAATGGTGCGCTCTATTCTGACTTCAACATCAAATACAATGAATGGAAAATTAATGGTCACAGCTTTGATGTGTCATCCGATTTGTCGATGAATGCGGGTAGCCGTTTGGTTCACACGCGTCTCAAAATTACCGGTCACAATCAAGCGTCTTCAAAAATTGATCCGCGTGCACAGTTAACGAAAGATTTACCCAATATTTCTATCGGCGTTGTTAAACATCCCAACACTAAACTGCTTTTAGGAAATGACGAAATCAGTGGCAGCGCGTGGACTTACGCCGCAAGCTGGGGCAAACAAAGCTTAAGTGGCCCTGATAGTTATTTGGGTATGGCAGTAATTTTCCGCAAAGGCGATCGCCAAAAACAAACTGAAGATGCTGGCTCTTATGTTTCCATTATGGATACCGGTGGCGGTGATCTGGACTATTATTTTGTAGCCGTGTGGGATCAGGAAAAAAATGCGATTAAAACCGAAGCAGAATTTAAAGCTTATCTAGATCGCGAAATAGAAAAGCTTACTAAAGCCCCGCGTGTAAAAATTGAATCTTCGTTAAGCGCCGCAGCAAAAGCAAAACCTGTTGATGCCGAATCTGCATTAGCCTGGAGTAAAGGTTTAGCGGATTCCGAATTAGCGCGCAAAACACTGAACTATCATTCAAATGGTTGGGATGAATATCGCAAACGTGCCACCAACTTTGAATACGATGTCGTGGGAATGCAAATTAATGCGTTACAAGAACTCAATAAAATTGCGCCCGACTCACGCTATACCGATGCGCTCTTTAGCGTGCCAGGTAGCTATATTACACCGGAAGGAAAAATTAACGGATACAATCCCGATTTGTTCAGCATAGATCGCACTAAACCGGGTGAGATGATTATTCTGTTAGAGCAACGCACTAAAGAGAAAAAATATCGCATAGCTGCTGATTTTTTGCGTGCAAATTTAAAACGCCATCCACGCACATCTGAAGGTGCTTTTTGGCATCGCATTACTTACCCAAACCAATTGTGGTTAGACGGTGTCTATATGGGCATTCCGTTCCTAACGCAATATGCAGCCGCTTACGAAACCGGCGCAACGCAGCACAAAAGTTTTGAAGAAGCCGTGCATGAATTTGTTATCGCGCGCGATCATTTACGCGAACCCAAAACCGGGCTTTATTTCCACGCGTGGGATGAATCGAAAAAAGCGGAGTGGGCTGATAAAACCAATGGTCGCGCTCCGCAATATTGGTCTCGCGGAATGGGTTGGTACGCCATGGCGCTGGTGGATGTTTTAGATTATTTGCCAGCAAGCGAAACAAAATTGCGTAAAACCTTAATTGATATTGCCAACGAAATTGCACCGGATGTTTTACGTTATCAAGATGCAGCCACCGGAACCTGGTGGCAAATTACAGATCGCCCCGGTGATATTGGCAATTATCGTGAATCAACAGCGAGCGCTATGTTTACTTACTTTTTAGCGAAGGCGGTTAACAAAGGTTATCTACCAGATTCTTACCGCGCCGCAACACTTAAAAGTTATCAGGGATTAATCAATGAATTTGCAAGCGTTCATGCGGACGGAAGAATTAGCATGAATGGTCAATGTCTGGTTGCGGGCTTAGGTTTTGGCCGCGACGGTAGTTATGATTACTACATGACCGAACCTATTACCTCCAATGATGCCAAAGGCAACACGCCTTTTATTCTGGCCGGGCTGGAAGTTTACAAATTATTAAAAAAATAATTGTTCGTTAGTTAATAACCCACAATTACATTTATCAAAAAGGTTTACTGAAATGAGAAAAATTGAAGAACGTTTTGCCGTCCATGTCGACGACTTTAAACATTACGATACGCAAAAATTACGCAAACATTTTTTAATTGAAAATGTATTTGCACCGGATGAAGTATTATTTACCTACACTCATTATGAACGCCTTATGGTTGGCGGCGTCATGCCGGTGAATACCGCAGTTAAATTGGAATCTATTGATCAATTAAAATCGGATTACTTTTTACATCGCCGTGAACTTGGCGCTATTAATATTGGTGGTAATGGCAAGGTTCTGGTTGACGGCGAGGAATACGCTATCAACACCAAAGAAGCGATTTATATTGGGCGCGGCGTAAAAGAAGTTTCTTTTAGCAGTGACGACAGCACAAATCCTGCAAAATTTTATTTGAATTCAACACCAGCTCACTGCGCTTATCCCACTAAAAAAGTGAACAAGGAAAATAGCAAAGTCTTGCACATGGGCGCAGGCGATACCTGCAACGAGCGCGACATTTATCAACTGATGATTAGTACTGTTCTCGATACCTGCCAATTGCAAATGGGAATGACTGAATTAAATCCCGGCAGCATTTGGAACACTATGCCGATGCATACGCACAGTCGCCGTATGGAGGCATATTTTTATTTTAATATTCCAGACACTCATGCTGTGTGCCACTTTATGGGCCCCGCTGAAGAGACACGTCATATTTGGGTTGGCAATGAACAAGCTGTTGTATCACCACCATGGTCAATGCATTCCGGTGTAGGCACTGCGAACTACACATTTATTTGGGGTATGGCTGGTGAGAACCTTGATTACACCGATATGGATTTTCACAAGCCAAGTGAGATTAGATAACCATGACTCATCCACTATTTGATTTAACCGGAAAAGTTGCGGTGGTAACAGGCGCAACTCACGGCCTGGGTATGGCAATGGCATCTGGTCTTGCGAGTGCGGGTGCAACATTAATTATTAATGGCAATTCATCGCAAGAAAAAATTGATAACGCTGTTAACACTTATCGCGAACGCGGCTTTAAAGCGTTTGGTTACAAATTTAATGTGACTGATGAAGAGCAAGTTATTGCTGCTGTCGATCAAATTGAAAAAGATCACGGCGCAATTGATATTTTAATTAACAACGCCGGCATCATTAAGCGCACTCCATTACTGGAAATGTCGCTGGCTGACTTTGAAGAAGTTATTAAAATTGATTTAACTGGTGTGTTCACAATGACCCGCCCGGTTGCGCGCAAAATGGTTGAGCGTCGCCGCGGAAAAATTATCAATATTTGTTCGATGATGAGTGAGCTGGGCCGTAATTCTGTTGGTGCATACGCTGCTGCAAAAGGTGGCTTAAAAATGCTAACAAAAAATATGGCAACTGAATGGGCAAAATATAATGTGCAAGTGAATGGCATTGGCCCCGGTTATTTTGCCACGGCGCAAACCGAGCCAATTCGTGTTGATGGTAATCCTTTTAATGATTTTATTATCAGCCGCACGCCCGCAGGCAAATGGGGTGATCCAGATGATTTGCAAGGTGCGACAATTTTTCTTTCATCCAAGGCCAGCGATTTTGTAACCGGGCAAATTGTTTATGTGGATGGCGGAATTCTCGCAACCATTGGCAAACCCAGTAACGAACTCTAAGAATTTTATTACACCGCATAATCCGCACAAGAGTTTCGCTAACCAAAGTTACTGGCGCTAGCGTGATTCTTGTGCTGGAATTAGGTCACTCTACATTGAATTACGAGTGTACCTATGACGCAGCCTGAAGAACCCAAAGATATTCCCTCTCAAGAAACACAATTTCAAACTACCAAACCTCACGGCACTTTGACCTTACAAACGCTCTCCATGCCTGCAGACACAAATCCGCAAGGCGATATTTTCGGTGGCTGGTTGTTATCACAAATGGATATTGCTGGTGCAATTATGGCACTCGAAATTGCGCAGGGCCGTGTGACAACTGTGGCTGTGAGCGGTATGAAATTTTTAAACCCAGTTCCCGTTGGTTCATTAGTCAGCTGCTATTCCGTGCTGCGTGCCATCGGGCATACATCCATCCGCATTGGTATTGAAGTGTGGATTAAAGACTTTAAAACTCATCAAGTCCTTAAAGTTACTGAAGGCGAATTTGTTTATGTCGCCATTGATGCGAACGGCAATAAGCGGCCTGTCAATGCGCTCATCTAAACTTTATTGTGAAAACGAGTCGGTCTGATCGACAAAAATAACAACAGGGATTTAGATAGGTTCGCACCAAAAATTCGATCTGTTATTAAAAGCAAAATCACTCATCCAATATCTAACCAGACTAACTCCTTGTAATCAAACAAGTTTCTTAAATTTATTTTTAAAATATCAAACTTTTAAAATTCTTCTAAATACCCTTCCGTAAATACGCTGGCTGCAAATAAAAATAAATACTGTTAAGGTCAGCCACATCATTTTGATCGTTATATTTTTTGACGCATAAACATATTTTTGGAGGAACACATGCTGAAAGACTCTCGCGCTGGCTACGGCTTGATGACGATAATTTTTCATTGGGTGTGCGCTCCCTTAATTATTTTTTTATTTGGTTTAGGCGTTTATATGCGTGGACTGGATTACTACTCGCCCTGGTATCACCGCGGTCCAGAAATTCATATCGCGATTGGATTATTGGTTTTTGTATTGATGTTATTACGATTAGTGTGGCGCTCGCGCAGTGCCTCGCCAGATGATATCCCTACGATTAGTAAAAGCAATCTTCTCGCTGCCACTGCCGTAAAAATGGCACTTTATGCGTTTGTATTTGTCATTTGTATTAGCGGATATTTTATAACGACTGCTGAAGGCAGTGCCGCAAGCTTTTTTGGCATCATAAATATTCCGGCAACACTTCAACTCTCAGCAGACAATATTGATCGCGCCGGATTTATTCACAAATACCTTGCGTGGAGTTTAATAGGTTTAGTCGTACTTCATGCGGCTGCAGCAATTTTTCATCATTTTATAAAACGCGATAAAACTTTAGTCAGAATGTTAAAGCCCGTACAGAAAACAGATTGAAGTTAACTCAAAGTTTCATTAAGTACTCAATTTTTAAACACGATATTTTAAACCACTAGGAGATAACTATGTTTGCAAAAAAACAACTCGCCGCTCTCGCACTATCCAGCGCAAGTTTATTCGCACTGCCAGCTTTAGCTGATAACTACACTATAGATACGAAAGACGCGCATGCTTCGATTAATTTTTCAATTAAGCATTTAGGTTATAGTGTATTAACCGGCCGCTTCGACAGTTTTTCTGGCGATTTTTCTTACGATCCTGCCAAACCGGAAGCAAGCACTGTTAATGTGACTATTGATACTAATAGTGTTAACTCGAACCATGCGGAGCGCGATAAGCATTTACGTAGTGAAGATTTTTTGAATGTTAAAAAATTCCCCAGCGCCACTTTTGTCAGCAAAAAAATTGTGCTTGGCAGTGACAAAAAGGAGTTTGATATTGTCGGTGACTTAACACTAAACGGTGTAACTAAAAGCGTTACCATTGACGTAGAAAAAATTGGTGAAGGTAAAGACCCATGGGGTGGCTACCGCGCGGGATTTAAAGGTGAAACAGAAATTAAATTGAAAGACTTCAATGTTAAAATGGACTTAGGTCCAGCATCTCAGGTTGTTAAATTACAATTAAACGTTGAAGGTATTAAAAAGTAATTTTCCACTGTATAAAAAATCCCGGTCACTTTTTATAAATGATCGGGATTTTTCATTTCACATTACATAAATAATATTGATTAAATTTTCACAGAAAACTTGTAACTCATCAATGAAGTGTATTCTTCGCCGGGTCGCAAAATGGTGTTGGGAAAATGCGGCTGATTAGGCGAGTCAGGAAAATGTTGTGGCTCCAAACAAAAGCCACTGCGACGCGTGTAGTTCCAGCCTTTTCCGGTTAAGGAACCATCCAGAAAATTACCGCTATAAAATTGCACGCCCGGCTCCTGAGTAAATACTTCCAACACGCGGCCAGAATTAGATTCAAGCACGCGCGCCGCTAAACTCAATTCTTTTTCGTGAGTTTTGTTCAATACAAAATTGTGGTCGTAGCCATTTCCATTTCGTATTTGCTCGTCGTCGGCGTTGATGTTCTCACCGATTAAACGCGGTGAGCGAAAATCAAATGGAGTATTTTCAACCAGAGGTAACTCTCCGGTCGGAATTGCAGCGGGATCAACTGCCGTAAAGCGATCTGCGTTAATCGTTATTTCGTGGCTTAAAATATCGCCCTTACCCGCCAAATTAAAATAAGCGTGTTGCGTCAAATTGATCGGCGTCGCTTTATCAGTAATTGCGTGATACTTCACCAGCAATTCATTGTTATTGGTCAGCTCGTACACCACGGTAGTATTTAAATTTCCGGGATAACCCTGATCGCCATCAACACTTAAATAAGTAAGCGTAATGCCAACGGAATAATCTGTTTCAAATGTGCTTGCATCCCATACGACTTTATCAAAACCAACAAAACCACCGTGCAAATGATTAGCGCCGTTGTTGGTGTCTAGTTGGTAAGTTGTACCATCAAGCGTAAATTTTCCGTGGCCGACGCGATTGCCAAAACGGCCAATCAGCGCGCCGAAATAAGGAGCATCTTTGTAGTAAGGTTCGACGTGATCGAAACCAAGATTGATATCGGCAAACACGCCGTTTTTGTCTGGTGCGTGAATTTCAGTGATAACGCCACCGAAATTGGTGATTTTAACAATCAAGCCGTTTTCATTTGTGAGCGTAAATAATTCTACCGGGCTACCGCTAGATGATTGACCAAAGCTTGCCTGTGAAACGCTTAATTTCGCGTTAGTGTCGTGCGCCATAATGATTCTCTAATTCTTTTAGACCTGAAGGTCGACTACTGTATTTGAATTATCATCATACATTATGGACGCGAAATCTTCCCTGAAAATGTCGCCAGGATTTTTAGGAGATCAACTCACTAACTTCCATCGCCAAGACTATTTAGCAGCTGGGTGCGTTGTGCAGCGGTTAAATTCGGCGCAGAACGCGCATAACTTGTTGCTCCGGCGGGGTCTTTCACTTTCATCTCCGCCAAGATTTGCTGAACAGTACTCACGCGTAAATTCGAGTCGTAGATGCGTTCCGACCAAGCCAACGCCGTTTGGGTTTGGTCCCGAACCATATTCGGCAAAGTTGCTACGCTGTGAACCGCCTGATCATAATCTTGATGATTTTCTGCAGACGCCAGCCAATTAGTCGCCGCCGATGGATCGTCCATCAACCACTTTGAAATGGACTGTTGGAGTAACAATTGACGCTGCGGGCCATTCAACTTGCTCGCAAAATTCGCTGCAGCTTGCGGGTCTACATTTGACCACGACTCGCCCAAGCCAACTAAGGCGCTGGATTGCAATTCGCCCGGTTGCGCCATTACCCATTGCATGGCGGCTTGGGGTTCGTAGCTCGCCCAGGCACCGGCGACATAGTTCATCAAAGTAGTGCGATCTTCGGTGGAGATATTCGCGGATTCCACTAGCTGGCGCGCAGTGTCGTAACCGCCCGCGTGGGTAATTCCCATCAACGCCGACAGATAAACTTCTTGCGTAAGATCAGGGCGAGTGCCCGCCAAACTTATGGCATAACGCGCTGCAGTCTCGGGATTATTGCGGCCAAATACTTCGAGTAGTTGGTCGTATTGATAAATGTTGTCGGGACGAGTTGAACCCACCCAATTCCAGGCCGCATCGGGATCTTTTTCACCCCATGCCGCGAGCACCGCTGATACGGCTTGCGCTTGACGGTCACCTTTTAACTGCTGTGCCTGCGCCATGGCCGCTTGCGGGTCAATCGCCGCTAGCGCTTCCAACAAATGTTGCTGTTCGTCTTGTGTGGCAGCGCTGGGGATCCGGTTTTTATTATCCGCAAAACGTTTGTTTAACTCGTCCACCGTCTTGCCTTCAAAAGGCGCGGGCGTTTTCACAACGACAGGTGGAAGCGATGCAAGATTGCACGTCTTGCCAGTTAGCGAGGGTGCCAGGCTAAAACCAGAGTTGGTAATAGGTGCTGCGGAATCAGGCGCTGTCCAACGACCTATGCCAAATGCGGCCAGCAACAATATAGGAGCGACGCTAATAGTTAGCATTTTTGACATGATAAATTCTTCTTCGGCTGGTGAGAGAAAAGGCCCCGCCACCTACAGGTAAATGGCGGGGCGAAATTACTTTAAGGCGGGCAATGTACGGGGGCTGAACCCAATGCCTTAAAGCACTCTTGTTTACAACTTGTTGTAAACCACCGAGAAGTACGAACTGGTGCTAAAGCTCGTCGCCGTGGCATTGCTAGCCCATGATGGAGTCACCATATTCATAGATCCACCGTCGCCATTCCACGCCCAACCCAGTACGTTGTAACCTTTGCCTTTTGCGTAATCGACAATGCCTGACCAATCTGAACTGCCAGATCCGCCGTTGCCGAACTCACCGATCAACACACCGCGGCCTGCAGAGCCCAGGTCGTCCACATCAGATTTTGCCAACCACGCATTTTTGCCTTGGTTCCACGCACCGGGATAAGCATGGATTGAAGGCACTATATAAGTGTCATTGATCTTGGTGCCGTTGGTGCCTTTGATCGCTGCCGCAGCGGTAGCAGTTTCCTGACCCCAGCCTGGAATATCAATCACAATGCGGCCGCTATATTTGCTGCGAACGCTGCTAATCGCCGAGTTGTAAGCGCTAGCGTAAGAGTTCGCACTAATGTTATGGCTGCCCCATTCGTTTGAGATGTTCACAAAAATACTGCCCGCAGCGGCCAAATTGTTGTAATTATTTTTCCACCAGGTTCCTGCTGCTGCCAACTCAGAGGTTGAATCAGAGCCTAAAACAGCAGACTTGTGGTAAGTGGCGATCACCGCATAGCCGTTGCTTTTAGCTTGGGCGATCCAGGTTTTGCCCTGGGTTTCTTTACCGGGTTCAATTTCAATGCGAACGCTTTTGATGTTGCCTTTGGATTTCATCAAAGACCAACCCATGTTCACGTTGCCATTGTTGTAGTACGAAGGTTGCAAGTTGACACCATTGCCAAATTCACCGGCACTGCTGGTGACGGAAACGCCAGCTAGAACCAAGCCAATTGAAGCTCCAAGCAGCTTTTTCACTAATAGAGTAGCGGTGGTACGTGTTTTATAGTTATTCATAGATCACACCTGTTATTAGAGATTATTGTGGGGAGTTTTCCAGCCAAATAAGCGTTTTGCATACGCTCAATCGATTGCAATCAAGCACCTCTACTGCTTGAAAAAGTACCATCATCGAAAACTCCTTTTTCGTTTTCACATAAAGCAATCGGTTACTTTCTCATATGTAACCGGTTAACAATAATATGTAAACGTTTACATGCTAGTAAGTATTAAATTGTCCGTCAAATAAATTTAGAATTTACATGGATGTGTTACTTAAGGTTTCCACTTGCAATATGGGATGGAAATAAATGCGATTTTTGGTAGCAGAATTTTTCATCGATAAAACTAAACTCGGAAAAATAAACACCGGTCGATTTCATTAGTTGAAAGCGCAAACTAGCTGTAATCTCAAAGACCGCGTTGCATATCAGGCTCCATGCTGCCTGCCGCGCCCCATTTTTAAGGGCTATCGGCATGTCATCGTTACGTTTTCGCTATCAAACCATTGAGTTCGGCGGTGTAGATATTCATTTACGCAGCCTGCGCGATAATCAGGAATTTTCGGACGACCACAGCGAAGCTGCAAATTTGGAAATCTCATCCGCCAGCTGGCCGCTATTCGGAATCCTTTGGGCTTCCGGCCAGGTATTGGCGGAACATATGAAAGATTTCGATATCGCCGGCAAACGCATTTTGGAAGTCGGCTGCGGCATCGCACTCGCCAGTCATTTGCTTAACAATCGCCACGCCAACATCACCGCTACGGATTACCATCCCGAAGCCGGGAAATTTTTAGCGGAAAATGTAAAGCTCAATCGCAGCGACCAAATCCCCTACGTTCGCACTGGCTGGGCCGATGCAAAAAGCACATTGGGCGAATTTGACGTGATTATCGGCAGCGATCTTTTATACGAAAGCGAGCAAATTGAATTGCTCGCATACTTTCTACAACAGCATGCCGCCGCAAAATGCGAAATTATTTTGGTCGATCCCGGACGCGGGCATCACGCGAAATTCAGCAAAAAAATGGTAGCGCTCGGGTTTACGCATAGCCAGCAAAAGCCGGATACAGCGGCTTATCTGGACAAACCTTTCGGCGGGCAGGTGTTGTGTTATTTGCGCGATATACGCTGAGAGACACGGCAACACCAAGAAAAAAGCGCGGCCGCATGAGTGACTATTGTTTGATAAATTCCCGGTTTTCGCCCGAGAGTTTCGAGTGAAGAATCAAGTGTCCATTGTCTAGCGAAACAATATCGTCTTCATCTTTTCGCTTATCTTCCGGCAATTCCGGTTGGCTGCGCGAGTAGGTCCACAGAAGTTGCTTACCGGAAACCGCCCAATATCCCACACTGGAAAATACGAGCTTGCCCGCGACCGTCAGGTTGCTGGTGAAAGTCAGGTCATCTTTAAGCGTAACTAATGAAACAGCAGGCGCACCGTTTGGCGCTGCCCCGCTCCACTTCCAAGTTCCAACATAGGGAGTTTCGGATTTTTCTACGTCTGGAAGCGGCGCACCGGTGTACCAGGAAGCCGACTGAAACAGTAGCTTGGTATCTTCCAGCATGCGATCTTGTGCACCTTTGTCCACCAAAGTCGCGATGGCGACGACAGACTTTTTACCGTCAGTAATAAAGTGATAGATCTGGGTAGAAAACTCTGCTTTTGCCGAGAACTTGAATTGAACTTCAAGGTAGTGGCCCGACAAAGACGACACTGTTTTATAGCCTCCCGAACGGCCAGCTTTGAGCGATGAAACACTCCCGCTCAAATCGCGCGTTAACCCCTGAAAATACTTTTTGTAGTCAGGCCAGCCCGGCGGTAACTTTATGGTTGAAATCGAATATTGGAGTTTTTCGCCGTCCCATCCTGCTATCACTTTTTCTTTTTCATCAAAGTTTTGCAAAATTTGGTAGCTAATATCGAGTGATGGATCTGGCTCAAGAACAATGCCTGCAGGCAACACCAGACTTTCAGCGTGCGCACGTGAAAAAAAGGCAAAGAAGATAAACACAGCCCTGAGAATTAACTTCATTTTCTATTCCATGGTGATGAGACTACAAAGCAAAAATTTGAAAGTGGCGTTGTATTAAGCTGCGCGACTATATATTTCCGCCCAATGAATTCCAAGAGAAATGCCAATGCTTCCGCTAATACTTCCAGCGTTCCAGTAATTTTTTACTCAACAAAATCCCTTCATCTTCACTTAATTTTTTGCCCTCGTACTCAACGCCTATGTAACCTTGATAATCAGAGTTTTTAATCATCGTCATCATGCGATTGAAATCAATATCCGGTTCATCACCGTTTGCTTCTATATCGTAAGTCTTCGCGCTAATAGCTCCCGCATAAGGCAACATTTCCTGCACACCTTGGTAAGGATCGTAATGTTCGACGCAAGGCGATTCCCATAAATCCCCAGGCACTTCGCGGCGAATACAAAAATTTCCAAAGTCGGGCATGGTGCCGACGTTCGGTAAATTTACTGCGCGAATAACAGCAATCAATAAATCGATTTTTGCAGAAAGGCCGCCGTGATTTTCTACCAACACTTTTAGATTAAATTGTTGTGCATAGGCGCCAAGGGCTTGTAAACTTTCGGTTGAACCCTGCAACCATTCTGCTTCGCTAACAAAACCGTGCAAGTTAACGCGCACCGCATCGCATTCTAAAAACGCGGCTGCTCGAATCCATTTTTTGTGATTTTCTACAGACTGAATGCGCGCTTGCGAGGCTGCAGCGGCTAATTCACCTTCATGATCAATCATAATCAGCAAATTTTTAACACCTGCAGCCTGCGCATTATTTTTTAATTGCTGCAAAAATTCCTGATCTTCCGCTTTATCAATAAAAAATTGGTTAACGTATTCCACCGCGACTATGTTGTAGCGTTCGCGAGCGATACGCGGGAAATCCAGCGTATCGATTTCTTTACTAAATAAAGATTTATTCAGCGACCATTGCGCGAGGGAAATTTCAAACGGAAATTTTTCATAACTCATGAGCAGAAGACCCGAAATTTTCGGCTACAAAAAATAATCGTTTTCTATGGCATGTACGAGCAGCACGTCTATTCCAGCCATACCGGCCAACTCGGCAGCTTGTAATCCCAATTTGGAATCTTCAAATACAACGCATTTTTCCGGAGCGATTCCAAGTAATTCCGCGCAGCGCAAAAAAGTATCCGGCGCGGGCTTGGGGTTTTGCACTTGATCGGCACCAACGATTGCCGTCACGTAGAAATCAAGGCCGCACAATTGCAATATAGTTGTCGCTTCCTGCGTGTAAGCGCCCGTGCCTATCGCCATAGGTTTAACGCCGTGATATTTTTTGGCGATTTCAATTAACGCCGTTGGCTTAACGTATTTGTGCATATTTTCGTGCACAAGTTTTTCTTTGAAATCATTCATTTCATCCAGCGTTGCATCCACGCTGACATTAAATTTTTCCAATAAAATTTCGATGGTACCTTTAGTGGGCACGCCAGCTAATGAACGCATCAAGAGGCGATCCACCGGGATGCCATATTTTTCCAGCGTTTTGCTCCAGGCAAATTCATGTAATTGGCCACTATCGACAAGCGTGCCGTCCATATCAAAAATTAAAGCATCGTATTGGTCGTACATGGAATCTCTCACGTAAATGCGTCGAAACGCTGATCAAAAAGTGCGCAAAGCGCGGGCGGCGGGAATTTTTTGGTGCAAGTGTTGCGAATTAAACCACATCAAGGTCAGTTCAAAAAATCAAAATAAGTAAACTTTACCTAGTGTGCGGATTTGAGCTGTAATTTTTTATTAATACAAGTGTCACATTAGCAACTTGGTTTTAATAATTTTTGTTAAGCAAACATAAGAGTATAAGAGTATTGTTGAACCAGTTCGCTCTTATGGGTAGACTCCGGTCTAGCCAAGTCAACTTTTATTCAAATAGCGTAGACATTGGTCAATAAAAATATCAAACAATAATTACTATAAGGGGCGTTCATATGAACGGTTTATATCCCACTACTCACAACACAAGCTTTAACGAATTAAACTTATCTAGCTCTGGTGCTCACAATCCTATTTGGCTTGTACTTATCGGCATCAGTTTTCTAACTCTCTATGTCGCACTGAGTAGTTGGTTAGGTTGGGTCTCACTGCATCTTCTGTTTGAAATAAATACTAAGGAAACTTCAATGCTCACTTATGGAGCAGGTGCGTTATCAGGTTTCATGGGATTGTTTATGATGCGAAGCTTATTCCGTCTTCCGATGCATCTTTATCGTAGCTATCGCAACGCTCGATAAGATTCAATCGTTAAACGCAGCGCACCTCTTTATTTTTTGATATAAAAAATATTGTCGCTTTTACACATCTTGTTTCAATGAAGCATTCCATTTTGCGCGAAGGGATAATGGTGATCTGATGAAAAAAGTAAAAGACATATTGAATTCAAAAATTGACCCCGACACCCATAGCGTTGAACCCAATGCTACGGTTTGGGACGCTATTGAATTAATGACTGAAAAAAGTGTAGGCGCGTTGCTTGTTACGGAAAATCAAGAATTGCTCGGCGTAATCAGTGAGCGCGACTATATGCGCAAGGTTGCGCTCTTGGGTCGCGCCTCCAAATCCACCGCTGTCAAAGAAATAATGACGCCGAATCCCATCACGGTTACGCCAGAAGAAACCATGGATGCTTGCATGACCTTAATGACCGAAAAGCGCATTCGTCATTTACCAGTCGTCGCTGATGGAAAGATATTTGGCATGCTTTCTATTCGTGATCTACTTGAAAGCACCATGGAAGAACAGAAACATTTAATTCAACAACTCGAACAATATATTCGCGGCGAAACCTACTAAATAATCGCCACAGTATTTTATCAAACACGGCGATTTTCAATTCATTGTGTATTCCTTTACAATCCAGTGAGCGTTAACACCAGATTTCCATTAACACAACTCATTTTCGCGTCACGATTTTTAATCCGCTTAATTAATACCGCGCACGTATGAATTCATCAACAATCTCCAGCGAACTGCGACGCTTTATTCAGAGTATTGCGTCTATACCACAGCTTGAAGCGATTCTTTTATTGCAGCAGGCACCGGAACATCTGTGGACTGAAACTACGCTCGCTCAACGTTTATATTTAAATAAAGAACAAGCCGCTGCAATGTTGAAAGGTTTATACGCGGCAGGAATTTGTGCACCATCAGCACAAGCGCCCGATAGTTTTATTTATTCACCCGCATCTACCGAATTAAGCGAATTGATTAATCAGTTAGCAATTTATTATCCGCGCAATCTTATTGCAGTAACCAACATGATTCATTCCAAAGCAAATGCAGAGCAACGCGTTCAGCAGTTTGCCGACGCTTTTAAGTTTTTTAAGGATTAATAGATGGCCGCAATTATTTATACGCTGTGTACGCTTACCTCGCTACTTTGCGCCCTATTGCTGCTGCGCAGTTATTTCAGAAGTAAATACCGTTTGCTTTATTGGGCCGGAATTTGCTTTCTGGGAATCACACTCAATAATATGTTGTTAGTCGCAGACAAACTTATTTTCCCCAATATAGATTTATTTCCGTTTCGTGTAGCCGTTGGTTTTTTAGCGCTGTGTTTCTTTATGTATGGATTAATTTTTGACGAGTAGGAAAATAAAATGATTGCAATGACAATTGGTGCCACCGCTACCCTTTATTTAATTATAGGTTTATTTTTTATTCGTTTTTGGCGCTCAACGCACGACCGTTTTTTCTTATTTTTTGCAATTTGCTTTTTAATGGAAGCAGCCAACCGCGTTATGCTCGGTGCATTTTTTGATTTCAGAGAAGCATCGCCAATTTATTATTTAATTCGCTTGCTGTCTTATAGCTTTATCATCATCGCTATTCTGGATAAAAATAGACGGGTAAAAAAAGAGAAATAAATGTTATTTATCCATTCAAATTCACATTATAAAAATAGAAATGGAATTAGCACCAGCAGCTCTACTTATTGAGAATTAAAATCAACAAAGGCTAGTGCACCAAAATATTTTTATTGCATACATGAGTGCCCGCCGAAAAGTAGACATCAGTTTTACAATTGCTGATACCTATAACCACCCACTTGTAGTAACCTACGAAGTCAAAATTTACCCACAACCTACAATGGAATATGTATTTTCACCATTGGAACCAGCATGCAAAACCCAAAAGATGTAATCGCAATTCAATCCATAGGGGCCATTCCCACAATTCTTGAAGCCGTCGCCGCCATCACCGGTCTAAGATTTGTGTGCGTTGCACGTGTTACCCAGGATTCATGGACAACTTGCGCAGTGCTGGATCAACTTAACTTCGGTTTGAAGCCCGGCGATGGTTTGGATATAACCACCACCTTGTGTGAAGAAGTGAGAGACACCAATAAGTCGGTAATTATTGATCACGTAAATGAGGATGATAAATACAGAAATCATCACACACCCCGAATTTATGGTTTCCAAAGTTACATATCCGTTCCGCTTTCTCGCAAAGATGGCGAATATTTTGGTACCTTGTGCGCGCTTGATCCTCTCCCTGCAAAACTTTCTAACACCGCAACTATCGCAAGCATGAATATGTTTTGTGAATTAATTTCGTTGCAGCTTGAAAGCGAAATAATTCACGCCGAAATCCATAAAGAATTAATGAACGAGCGCGAAACCGCAGAATTGCGTGAGCAATTTATCGCGGTACTTGGGCACGACTTGCGCAACCCACTCAATGCAATTTTAACAGCGACGCAAATGCTGAATGCAATTCCTGAACTTGAACCTAAAATAAATAGCAAAGTTCAAATGATTCAAAATAGTGCCCAACGTATTTCTGTATTAATTGATGATGTTGTAGATTTTACTAAAGGCCGAATGGGCGGCGGCATCGCAATTGATTTGCGCCATGAAAATTCAATCACCGGTATGCTCGAACATGTTGTAGCAGAACTTATTAGCAAACATTCTGAGCGTGAAGTTATCACCGACATTGATTCAAATATTGCGCTCTTGTGCGACTCAGGTCGCATCGGGCAATTGCTGTCAAATCTGTTAAAAAATGCGCTGGTACATGGCGATGCAAATCAACCTATTCGTGTTGCTGCAAATTGTAGAGAAGGTCTATTTAAAATTTCGGTAACCAATGGCGGGCCGGTTTTATCGCGCGATACCATTAAAGAATTATTCAAACCTTTCGTACGCGGTGCGGCCAGTAACGGCAGCGAAGGTTTGGGATTAGGATTATTTATTATCCATGAAATTGCCCGCTCTCACGGCGGCGAAATTCGAGTAGTCTCTAACGAGAAAGAAACATCTTTTATTTTTACAATTAAAACCGCCGAATTTATTGAACGCCGAAAAAATACCGATAGCACTTGTCACTTTGTAGAGAAGCGCGAAATAATTGGCAGCTAAGTTTGGTATCGGGGTAGCGTGCGCGGTAATGTCTATAGATAATTTTCCATTCGCCCAATTCATCATTGGGTCAGCCCGCCAATTCATATATTGCGCTTTTGCAAATATAGATCACTTAATTTAAACCCATTGCACCGGATTTATGCAATTGCACTGAACCTTGCCTCTTATTAATTCACACACCAATCACATGTATGTTGTATAAAAATCCACGTGTTACTTTTAGTTGTGTTTTGTGTTCATTACTACCCACTAATCCAATCCTGTTAACAGTTTTTTGAAATAAATTGTTTATAGCAAAATGGTGCTTTGCTTTGTGCAAATGACCATGCTATAAATGACAACGTTGCCATTCGAGATTTATGTGAATCTCACGGCTATTATTTGATATTGACCAAGCACTCATTGCATTGGTCACGCGTTCGGAATAACAACAATAAGCAACTGCCACATTTTCTATTGGCAGATTGCAGTCAACAAATTTAGTAAATCTTTTCTTTCGATAGTCGTTTTTTCGTTACCTACACAGAAGCTTTTACTCAGCGCTCAGGCGCGGGGTCTGGGGATTTTTTTGCCTCGACTTTAAGTTCTATGTGCAGGCAATAAAGTTTTAGCAATTTGCTCGTCAACCAAAATCGCTGCCGTTAATTAAGGCTTGCGATTCATAACCAAACAAAAAGTGAGGGGACAGTAATAATGAAATTTCAATCGATTAAAAAAGCGCTGCTGTTAGCATCCGCAACATTTAGTACACTTTTATTCGCAAGCCACGCGTTCGCCGTAAGCTGTACTGGTTTACCGGAATGGAACAGCGCCGCGGCATACAGCGGTAACACTCAAGTTAAATCTGCAGGCAAAGCCTACAAAGCCAATTGGTGGACACAAAACCAGGACCCCGCGACTCACTCAGCGCAATATCAAGAATGGACTTTGTTAGGTGTTTGCGATGGCACCACGTCATCAGCATCAAGCACATCGGTTGCGAGCAGCACATCAGTCGCAAGCAGCGTTAAATCCAGTTCATCATCGAGCAAAATTTCCAGCTCTGTTGCCAGTTCAACTAGCTCCGTAGGCGGCACATGTGCATCGCCGCAATACGTTGCGGGCACAACTTATAATATCGGCCAACTTGTACAAAATCTTGGTAGCGAATATAGCTGCACCGTGGGCGGTTGGTGTTCATCAACATCTGCGTGGGCTTATGCACCGGGCTCAGGTTCGGCGTGGACTCAAGCGTGGAATTTAGTGCGCAGTTGTTCGGCAGCTTCATCCAGCGTTGCATCTACTTCAAGTTCAAAATCCAGCGCAACATCGGTAACAAGTTCTAAATCAAGCAGCTCATCATCCGTTAACAATGGTTTGCCAAAACACGCACTCGTTGGTTACTGGCATGACTTTGATAACGGCAGCGGCGTAATTCGCTTAGCCAATGTGGACGCAACCTGGGACGTAATTGTTATCGCCTTCGCCGATGACGCAGGCAACGGCAATGTATCTTTCACACTAGACCCAAGCTTAAACAAAGCGACCTTCATTGCGGACGTAGCTGCAAAACGCGCACAAGGTAAAAAAGTTGTTCTCTCTTTCGGCGGACAAAACGGCACAGTGACGTTGAACAATTCTACTAACGTTGCGAATTTTGTAAGCAGCACAGCAGCAATTCTTAACGAATATGGTTTCGACGGAATCGATATAGATTTGGAAAGTGGCGCGGGTGTAACTTCAGGTGCACCTATCATTACTAACTTGCCAATTGCCATCAAACAATTGAAAACAAGTTTCCCAAATTTATATTTGTCTATGGCTCCCGAGCATCCCTATGTTCAAGGTGGCTTCGTAGCAGCGTCAGGAATTTGGGGCGCGTATTTACCGATTATTGACAGCTTGCGTAATGAATTAAATATTTTGCACGTGCAGCTATACAACAACGGTTCGCTCTACACGCCTTACGGAACATTTTCAGAAGGCTCAGTAGATATTATGGTTGCATCATCGCGCATGTTAATTGAAGGTTTCACCAAAGCCGACGGCACAAGATTTAACGGCCTGCGCCCAGATCAAGTCGCCATAGGTTTACCTTCAGGCGCGCGTTCTGCAAATAGCGGTTACGCAACACCAGCTGACATCAACAAAGCGTTAACTTGCTTAACACAATTGGTAAATTGCAACACCGTTGTGCCCAGCGCCGCATACCCAACCTTCCGCGGTATCATGACCTGGTCAATCAACTGGGATGTAAAAGACGGCCGCCCATTCTCAGTGCCCGTTTCAAATAGTTTGAAAGCTTTACCGTAATTAGTAAGCGTTAAATAAAAAAGGGCCGACAGATTTATCTGTTGGCCCTTTTTTTGTTTTGAGATATTGATTGGTGTGAGTTGGTGTATTTTTATTGGTAAGTAGGGATGTGATAGGCTTGCGCCATGGTTAGGTTGGACGTAGTTATAAAGTTTGGACTATTATCTGAAATTTCGGAAAATACGAGCTAATAATATGGAGTTTTTTAATTTGAAATTTACTGATCATTTAGCAATTTATGGCGCTTTATTATCCACCTTAGTCTTCTTGTGGAATGTCACGCGCGCAATTCCTAGAATAAAAGTGAAATTGATTTTTGGCTTAGAAAAAGTGCATGACGATTATGAAGCCGGAGTGTTTATTTTCGTCCAAAATCCATCTTCCAGTGCAGTTCATTTATCAAATATTTCAATTCTTTATCCTTATGCAAAGGTCGGAATAGTGGCCCGCTTATCTCATATTTTTAAATATGGACGCATTCCCAAACATTTGGGCTGGGTGCACTCAAGCCTTTCCAATTATCATCTGGACAATGGCAATCAGTTGTCTCTTGATCCGGGAAAATCTCATAAGGTGTTTCTGTCAAAGCAAATACTCGACGCTATTTTCCAAAATGGTTTAAGAAGAGAATTAATCGCTAGCGTGCAAGATCAACTTTGGAATACAACCTACTCAGCTAAATTTCAAGTTATTGAGCCTACGAAATAATAATAACTTCATAACTAGTTCCAATGCAGCTACAACATTTGTACTGTGTTGCATAGATTAAGTCGCAATGTTATGCAAAAAAAGAGAATTGATTATGAAATCCGACAGACCCGAATTAATAGCAATTGATCATGATGATTTTCATGCTAAGCACATTGGCAAAACTAAAGATAAATTCCAATTTTTTCTAACAACTCCATTTGAGCCTGCAATCGGTGGTTATGTAGGATGCCAATATATCGCTTTGTTCAAGTTTGATTTACTTGGAAATTTAGTTGAGTCAAAAATTGATAGTTTTGGATCTATGGCTTCTTATTCTGAGTATGATCAACAATATCTTTCTAGACTGAGTGAACTTGGAGAGGTCGAATATTGCAGAATTGAGGTTAAGCCGTTCTCGATTAAATATAATAATGTCGAAATTGGACTTATTGTACGCGAACCAAAAAATAAAGATGATGTATGGGCTGTAGAATTATTACCCGGAAACTACATGGCATTTTTTGAACCATGGGATAGTGGCGAGTATGATACGTAAATCAGAGATACATAATGAACCGAAAAAAACTCTTCGCTACCATGCAGAATAAAGAAAATGAATTACATATATCTCCAGAGCCAAATTGGATTTTGTTCGAGAAGGTCGCCTTTACACTTGAAAATGAATTGGATGGAATTTGGCTAGAGAAAGTGGATGGGCTTGATCAACGTTATTGGGATTTAAAAATGGATGGTGAAATTATTACTCTCCACATGGAAAACTATTTAGGAATATCAGCTTTCTCTAATTCAAAAGACTTATTGCTACGCGTGAAAAAGATAATAGAATTGATCTAGCGGAAGGATAAAAAAACCGGCACATTCGCCGGTTTTTTAATTTTCAGGATATCTAATAAAAATTAGCTAACTTTTCTCGTCCTCAATCTCGTAGCACCAACTGCAATCAATCCCATCAGCATTAATAAATATCCACTTGGTTCCGGCACGTCTACCTTATTCACCGTCCAATTGCTTGGAGAGTTTGATTCACCGTAGAGAAAGCCGATGGTGTTGGCGTAGGCCCATGAATAATAGGCGCGTTCTATGTAGAGGTCGTCTTCGTATTTGTACCAATCGCAATTGCAGGTATTTGCTCCGTGCGTGGATTCGAACCACCAGGTAGTTTTAGTTGGAAGTTTGTAATCATTTGGATCTGTGTCTTCGCCAATGCTGTAGCCGGGTGACGATTGGGTCAAGGCTAATTCGAAATGCCATGTGCTGGGATTTCCCGTCGAATCCAGGGTTAAATTGCTGTTGATAACTGATAAATTTTCAAGCTGATAAGGCCATTCAGAAAAATTAACATTCACTGAACCTGATAAAGCTTGCGATGCAGTGGAATTAGCCAAGCCCAAAAAGTTTACAGAGAACGAAGGATATGGTGGATCATCTGATCCTAAATCATCGTCAGGCTGGCCGCCCAAATAACCCTGATTAAAATGCAATGGATTGCTCTGGTAGGTCAGGTCTACATAAGCGGATGCAGATTGGGTAAACAATAACGCGCCAGAAAAAAACGCCAGCGCATGTAAACGCCTAGTCAATTTCATTTCTATCTCCTTACAGTTGTTTGCAGATTGTTACCGCGCGATTTAAAAAATATTTCTTTTATTGTATTTTTAAATCGCTGTTTTATTACGCATCCGTGTTAGCCCTATGGCTATAAGTCCTAAAAAAATCAACGCATAGTTTCTTGGTTCAGGTACTTCTACCGTTTCAATTATCCAGTTATCGAGTGAGTTGGGGCCGCTGTACAAAAACCCTAGCGTGCTTATATATTGCCAATCATCCTGACGACGAATATATAAATCCCATTCATTTTTATAAGAGTCGCAATTACACGTGTTAGCGCCGTAATGTGATTCAACATAATATTTTGAATCGTAAGGTTGATCGTCGGATTGCGGAATATGTTGTTCAAAGACGAATGAGAAATCCCAACCGGCGATTGAACCGTCTTGATGTAATGTGAGGCTGCCGTTGGATGCGGGAACGCTATTGAATGTGATGGGATAATCCGGAATATCCACCGTTACATCGCCAGAGAGCAAGGCCACTGTTGGCGAAGCACCTGCACTATTAAACGACACGTTAAAGGAGAGTGGCGGGAGTTCAGGCGAGCCCACATTTTCGTCTACGCCACCATCTATATAACCCTCAATAAACGGAAGCGGCTGGCTCGTGTAATTGAGCACGTAGGCGGCGGCAGATTGAGTAAATAGAAGCGCGGACAGAACTGTGAGCACGCCCAAGCGTTCAATGACTTTCATAACTATCTCCTTAAGTTGCAAAAGCACGACTAACAAACGGATTCGTGAACAATTACGAGTAGCTAAGTGTCACGAATCGCCATGACATTGTCTAGCGATTAACATTAATAAGGATGCATTGCAGATCATTATGGCGCCAAAATTTTACAGGATTTTTCTAGCCCTGCAGCAAATGCATATGCTTACTATCGCTTAGATTGATTTACGGGTAATTTCTCAGGAAGAAATTCTCATGCATTTAATGATGAGATAGATGAAAGGACAAATCACGGCATTAAGTCACTGGATTCCAATAATTTTTATTATAAAAAAACCGGCCCATAGGCCGGCTTTAGTTGTGCTAATTCACTAGGGCATTAACATAGTCACCATTGATACAGTGACTATTAATGAGGAATGACTTTTAGAGTCGAAAATGAGGCAAGTAGCCGCCAGGCAAAATATTGAAGGCGGACAGCAAAATCACAATCAACAAAATAATAAATAAAATACGAACAATTTGTGCGACCGGAGCTGGCAAGGGCAGCAAAGATACTAGCCACCAAATTAAACCGAATACAACCAAATACACAATTAAATTAATGATAACGTCCATCGTTTTCTCCTTTATTAAAACAGTTATAAAATAGGTTTCTTTTAAGCTATCTTATGGAGCCAGGATTTCAAGCGCCGTGCGCTAGCGTACAAACCACCATATTAAATTCGGGTCAGCATGCACTCACGAATAACCAGAGAATAAATCAATGCTTTTAACACGCCGCCATTTTTCTAAATTACTAGGTTCAACTATAGCCTTAAGCGCAACCAGTTATTCGGTGTTAGCGCAGGCAGACAAAAAGCCGCACGATTTGCTCACACAAAGATTAGCGGAACTGGAGAAAAAACTGGGTGGCCGCTTGGGCGTTTTTATTCTTGATACACAAACCGGAAAGCATTGGGCGCAGCGCGCGAACGAACGCTTCCCTATGTGCAGCACATTTAAATTAATTGCTTGCGGCGCGGTGCTTGCAAAAGTAGACGCAGGTAAAGAGGATCTGAATCGCCGCGTTTATTTTGAAAAAAATGATTTAGTTGCCAACTCGCCTATCACTGAAAAACATGCAGGTAGTGAGGGTATGACCTTTGCCGAAATTTGCGAAGCCGCAATTACCCGCAGCGACAACACCGCGGCAAATATTATTTTAAAAAGCCTGAATGGCCCTTCGGCCGTTACTGCGTTTGCACGTACTCTTGGTGATTCTGTGTCGCAACTTGATCGCTATGAGACTGAACTCAATGAAGCAACACCGGGTGATATTCGCGACACCACTTCGCCAAGCGCTATGGCAGGGAATGTGAATAAACTTTTATTAGGAAATACCCTTACAATAAAATCGCGAGAGCAACTTAAAACCTGGCTCGTTGCTAATAAAACAGGCGATGCCAAATTGCGTGCGGGTTTACCAAAAGAATGGATTGTAGGTGATAAAACCGGAGCTGGTAGTTACGGAACTACTAATGACGTTGCGATTATTTGGCCTACAAATCGAAAACCTATTATCACCAGTATTTACATCACGGAGCCTAAAGTAAGTTTCGATGAATGCAATGCAGCTTTCGCGGAAATTGGACGTGCTATTACAGCTGAAATTAACTAATCACTTTAAAAACTTTAAATTCCCCGAGAAGATTAAGTCTCGGGGAATTTAAAATTTAAATCTTTTGCAAACCGTATTCTTTAATTTTATTAATTAAATCACGATGAGTTGGCAAGCCCTTTAAAAACTCTTTGGTTTTTCTGGAATTTTCCTGAAACGAATATTCGCTTTGCTGAATTTCAGCGGCAATACTTTTTCGAGCCAAGCGAGTTTTGGTTTCAAAACCCATACCGTAGAGAATGTATTGAAAACTTGCGGAAGGGAACATTTCATCGCGCAAGTGCTCATCATAAAACCAGGGTGTTTGATAACTCCATATTTCTAACAGATCTTGCAGGCTCTGCGGAACACTTTCAGGATTGCGATGATCAATCCAATATTGCGAATCCGTGCGCTTGGAAAGTACATAATGGAGCTTTAAGAAATCCACTATGTTTTTCCAATGAGTGGTCAACTTGGCGTTGAAGCGACGCGCGACAACATCCATTGCTTTACGAGTTTCAGGCAACTGCTCGCTGATAATCTTCGAAGAAATTTCAATCAAAATAATAGCGGATGCTTCCAGCGGTTCAACAAACCCCGCAGACAAGCCCACGCCCACACAGTTTTTGTGCCAGAAAACTTCACGGTGACCTGGATTGAATTTAATTTTTTTCAAATCAACCGCATCAGCTTTTTTGCGGCCAATATCTTTCGCAAAATAATCGCGCAATTCTTTTTCAGCAAGCTCATCGGAGATGTGGCTGCTGGAATAAACGTGTCCAACACCGCGACGGGATGGCAAACCTATGTCCCAAATCCAACCCGCAGTTTGCGCAGTAGAAATAGTGTTAGATGCAATATCGCATTCAGGATCAGGATAGGCAACTTGCGCTGCAAAAGCGGCATCATTAAAGAGAACATTGCGCGTACTGATAAACGGAATTTGATAATGTTTACCGAGCAAAATCGATGCGAGCCCAGTGCAATCAATAAATAAATCGCCCTCAATATCGCCAGTGTTTTGCGTAGCGAGTGAAAGAATATCGCCATTCTCTGCGGGGTTAACTTTAGTGACGTTATCGCGAATATATTTCACGCCTAATTTTTCGCGACAATGTTTTCCTAAAAAAGTCGCGAATTTTGCGGCATCAAGATGATAGGCATAATTGGCAACGCCCGCAAATTCTGGAGTAGTGATTTGCTTGGGTCCCATGTGCCTGTGGCAAATATGACTTTGAAAAGAAACTGCATCTGCAAATGAAATTTTATCGCGAAAAGTTTGCCAGCTGTTCGCCAAATTTATTTCTGTGTAACGCTCAGGCAAGGTGAAAGGATGATAATATTCATCATCGTCCTCTCCAGTAGTCCATTTTACAAATTTGGATGCTTGCTTAAAAGCAACGTCACATTCACGCACCAACTCGGTTTCGGAAATTCCCATTTTCTGCAAGGTTGATCGCATAGTTGGCCAGGTTCCCTCGCCTACTCCCACCGCCGTAATATCGGGCGATTCGATCAAAGTAACTTCTACACCCGTTGCCGCGGGATGCTCGGCGGCGATGACGCCGGCCACTAGCCAGCCAGCAGTTCCACCACCCACTATAACGATGCGTTTTATAATATTATCCATAGCGACCACTCAATTTTTATTGTTTAAATGTTTGTACTCTACTGAGCGGCGTAGTCTTGCTACGCATGTCTAAATTTGCAATGGTTTACTTATCAGTTTTGCCTATGGCACTTCGGTGTATTGATGTCAAAATTTCAGATTATTTTATCGATTAGTAATGCAAACAATGTGTAGCAACACGCCTTAACCATAAGGCTAAGGCGTATTGCTAAAGCAATTAATTTTTACAAAGACGCAACAATATTTTTCCTAATACCAATTAAAAAGCGCTGGCAGTTGGGCGAATAATAATTTCATTTACGTCAACATCTTCAGGTTGCTGAAGTGCATATAAAATTCCGCGTGCGATGGCATCTGCCGTTAGCGAAATTTTGCGGAACTCTTTGAGTGCGCCCGCTGCGGTAGGATCGGTAATATCCGTGCCCAATTCTGTTTCAACTACGCCCGGGCATATCGTGGTTACGCGCAAGTTTTTTGACTCCTGACGCAAGCCGTCTGAAATCGCCCAGACTGCATATTTAGTTGCGCAATAGACCGCGCCGGTTGGCATGACCATGTGCGCACCAATGGACGCAACATTGATAAGATGGCCAGACGCCTGCGCTTCCATAATCGGCAATACCGCCGCAATGCCATGGAGCACACCGCGAATATTTACGTCGATCATTTTGTCCCACTCATCAACTTTCAGTGCGCTCATGGGTGACAAGGGCATAACACCGGCGTTATTAATCAGCACATCTACACGGCCAAAGGTTTGCTGCGCATAAGCGACAAACGCATTAACGCTCTCTTTTTGGGTAACGTCCAGCGCCTTGAATACCACCTTGGCACCTTTAGCTTGTAGCTCATCTGCAATTAATTGCAGCTTTTCAGTTCGCCTTGCACCTAGCACCAGGGTTGCGCCCTGGTCTGCCAATAATCTTGCGGTTGCTTCACCTATGCCGCTACTTGCACCGGTTACCAGGATGATTTTGTTTTCTAAAGTCTTCATTTGAATCTCCGTTATTGAGCCATGATTGGGTTTTAAATATCACCAACACATAATGACGCCCGCGCTCGAATTCGGTTATCCTGAAAATACAGAGTTATTGCCTAAAAATACAAATTGCAGCTTATTAGGTATATTTATGCCATGATGAATAAAGGCAATTATTGGGCTTTTCTCCCATGACACAGATCGCACAAACAGCGCACTCCATCGACCCGGCTAAATTTGAAACCTTGATGAATTTGTTCCATCGCCATGTACATGGCGATGGAACTCACGACACCAAAATTCAAGCGCTTGGATTAATTAAATCCTCAACGCCTGACCTTCCGATCATGCATCTCGTTTATAAACCAAGCTTGTGTATTATTTTGCAGGGCAGGAAAGATGTCTTTTTGAGTGAGCACCAATTTACTTATGCTCAAGGCGATTATTTAGTTTCATCCGTGCATTTACCCGCTAAAGGATTGGTAACCGAAGCGACTAAAACACATCCTTATTTATGTATTCAAATCGAATTACATTCAGATGTTATTTACGAGGTAATGAAATCCGCCGAGCTTTCTCTACGCAGAGATGAAAAAACTTCGCGCGGTTTATTCGTAGAAAAAATCGATTCATCTTTATTGGATTCCGTCACACGACTATTGCAACTGCTGGACACACCGCAAGACATCGCCGGTTTATCGGGATTATTTTTGCGTGAAGTTTATTATCGCTTGCTCACCGGCGCGCAAGGCCAAACCGTTAGAGCCGTCGCACTCACCGGCAGTAAAATGCAGCGAATTTCGCAAGTGCTGCAATTAATGAATAAAGAATTTGATAAACCATTACGCATCGCAGACTTTTGTAAAATTGCGGGAATGAGTACGGCTTCGTTTCATCAGCATTTTCGTGCTATGACCTTTATGACACCGATTCAGTATCAAAAGCAATTACGACTGTTGGAAGCGCGAAAAATAATGCTAACGCAATTGACCGATGCTGCGACGGCCTCCTTTCAAGTCGGTTATGAAAGCCCATCGCAATTTAGCAGAGAATATTCGCGTATGTTTGGTTCTCCACCAGTTCAAGATATTAAATATTTGCGTCAGGGCATCAATACGTTTTAACGCAGACCTGCTCAACTGGAAAACACTTTAAAAATTATCAGGCCGAGTTTATGACGCAAGATTTATCCAAAAATGCTAATCGCTTTATTATCTTCTCGGTCTTTTTTACAGCCCGCGCTTACTATCCTGTGTTAGCTATTTTATTCCTCGATTTAGGCTTAACGCTGGATCAATTCGTAGCGCTCAACTTAATTTGGGCCGCAACGATTTTTTTATTCGAAGTTCCTTCAGGTGCGCTGGCAGATACCATTGGGCGGCGGCGATTATTAATCGCAGCATCAGTATTAATGATTATAGAAATGCTATGCCTGTTAGTAGCACCGCGCGACGGTGGAATTCTATTACTCGCGCTCTGCACACTTAACCGAATTTGTTCGGGCCTTTCAGAAGCCTGCGCGAGCGGTGCAGATGAAGCGCTCGCTTATGATTCATTACCAGAACAAAACCGCGCAAGTGCTTGGGATAAATTATTGGCGAATGCCATGCGTTGGCGCTCCGCTGGTTTTGTGATTGCCATGGTTATTGGCGGTGTGCTTTACGATCCCAAAATCATTAACTATCTATTGCCTGAAAATATAAAACTCACTGCGGACATTGTGCATCGTCTGCCCGTCGCTTTGGTGTTGGCGCAAGCCTTGGTATGTTTATTATTTGCGTTGCGAATGGTTGAGCCGGTGCCGCATAAAGATCACGCCGCCGTGAAATCGACAGTAGGCAATACTATTCGCCTTACACTCGAAACCGCACGCTGGGTATTTACCAATCGCACTTTATTAGTAGTGCTGTTAATCGGCGTCGCGATTGATTCGATTACACGCAACTTCGCGACCATTAATAGCAGTTACTTTCGTTTAGTGGATTTACCCGAGTGGACTTACGGATTTATCGGCGCGGGCACAGGTTTGATCGCATGGTTTGTGCCCGCCATCGCCAAACAGCTCAATGAACGTTACAGCATGCTCGCTAATTTGGGGTTTACCGCCGCCTGCTGCTTAATTGGTCTGGCGCTTTTGGTTCCCATGTGGCCAATTTATGGTGTACTGCCCGCGGTATTTTTAATGGTGATCATGGGCTTTCTCAGTTTCACACTCAGCCGCGTGTTGCACCAGGAAGCAGATTCAGCAAAACGCGCAACCGTGCTGTCGGTGAAAGGATTGGTATTTAATCTCGGCTACGGGCTTTTCAGTTTGGCATTTTCGGGGCTGCTCGCGGCAACGAAAGACGACCCCGCAGGCACCGCGCTGCACAACGCTCTCCTATGGCAAATCCCCTATTTTGTGGTGGTTACACTCATTCTGTTTACTTGGGCAGCCATTTATTTGAAACGCAAAACCTGATCGTTTTTTGGATAAGCCAATCGAGAATCACTCAACCGGTTTGGAAAAAACTTGTAACACCACGACGCCCACAGCAATCAGCGCTATGCCGAAACACTCCATGGGTGACAAGCGTTGCTTGAATAATACATAGCCCAGAATTGATACCATTACTATACCTACGCCGCACCAAATCGCGTAGGCCACGCCTATTGGAATTGTGCGTAAGGCTTGGCCGAGTGAATAAAACGCAAGTATGTAGCCGACAACCACAAGCACCGAAGGCTTCCAATTCTGCAAACCGTTTGATGCTTTAAGCGAGGTGGTAGCGATGATTTCGCAGAAAATTGCAAAGGCAAGCCACAGGTAATTTGGGTTCAATAAAATCTCCGCCGCATAACGCGTGATTAAAATATATATTGATGCTGCAAGCACCCTAATTGAAATTTGATGATAAAGCCCGAAAATTTCAGTTGCTGATAATCAACCACGTACATCGAAAACTCAAAATTCTTTCGCTTTTCATACTACCCTTTACAAAATTTTAAGCGCCTTTTGAAACGCTAATCCGTGAATAAATTTAGTTCTTTCAGAATGCATGGCTGCTAAAGCCGCCATTCATTTACGAAAATGTTTAAATAAAAGCAAAATTAGATTAATAAATAAACATAAAATGTTCATATTAAAACACAAGGCGTCAAATATTAATTGATGGTTTTTACTGCTTAAAAAAAGGCATTAGCTCAGATGAAAATGTAATTGGACTGAAAAAAACCTCTCTTATATCTTAAAAATCGTTATCGACTATAAACGTTTTTTAAGGTTAATCATGAGCACAAAATTTTCCAAAACTCCTCTCGTTTTAATTATCAGCAGTCTTATCTCAAGCGCGGCATTTGCGGAAGACGCAACCGGTGTAGATGAAGTGATTGTTTTCGGCCACGGCGAAACTCGCCAGGTTTCCGAAATCGGTCAGGAAGAAATTGCGCAAGCAGCACCAGGTTCAAGCCCACTTAAAATATTGAGTAAATTGCCCGGCGTAAACTTTAATTCTGCAGATAGCTTGGGCGCATATGAGTGGGGCGGAAGAATTAGTATTCGTGGCTTTAACCAAAACCAATTAGGTTTCACATTGGATGGCGTTCCACTCGGTGATATGAGTTACCGCAACTACAACGGTCTGCATATCTCACGCGCAATTTCTACCGAAAATATTGGCCGTGTTGCGGTTGCACAAGGTACAGGCTCTTTAGGTACGGCATCTACCAGTAACCTCGGCGGTGCGATTGAGTTTTACACCTTGGACCCAAGCGACGAGCAAAGTTTTCGCATTGATCAAACTCTCGGTGAGAATAGTTTACGCAGAACCTTTGCGCGTTTTGATAGTGGTGAATTTGCCAATGGCACAAAACTTTATGTCAGCGTGACCGATCAAAACACTGACAAATGGAAAGGTGAAGGTGAGCAGCGTTTAAAACAATTCAACTCAAAATTAACTCACGATTTTGAATCAGCAAAATTAAGTATTTTTGCAAACTATTCAGACCGCAGCGATGCGGACTACATGGATTTATCCAAATCATCTGCAGCACGTCTCGGCTACAACTGGGATTATTTTGCGTCCGATTGGAATTTGGCGAAGCAAGTTGCAGTAGGTGTTCCCGTCGGTAATATCACATCACAAGATGATGCTTACTACAATGGTTCAGGTTTACGTACCGATAAGTTATTTGGCGCAACGTTAGAAAATGATTTGAGTGAAACCACGTCATTGAAAACTACCGTTTATCACCACGATCAGGAAGGTACTGGTACCTGGTGGACGCCTTATCTTGCATCTCCCGGTGGCACACCGATTTCTTTGCGCACGCTCGAATTTGATATTGATCGCTCAGGTATTTTAAGCAGCATTAATTTCGCGTTGGGCAATCACAAAATTAATGCCGGTGTATGGTACGAGAAAAATGACTTCGGCCACGCAATGCGTTTTTACTCGCAAGATAATGGACCATCAACTGCTTATGAGCGTCCATCAGATCCATTCTTTACGCGTTGGGATTACAAATTCACCACCGAAACTTTGCAATTCCATGTGCAAGATACTATTCAAGTTTCTGATCGCGTTAGTGTGAATGTTGGCTTCAAATCGCCAAAAACTGAAACCAAAATTCGCACACTTGCAGACACAGCTGCAGGCAACGAATTAAATGGTTCATTGACCGCCAAGAAAAGTGTTCTGCCTTCACTGGGTTTCAGTTTCCAAGCGGATGACAATAACGAATATTTTGCGAATATTTCACAAAATATTCGCGCTTATCGCGGCGTGGTAAAAGGCGGTACTTCACCCTTTGATACCACTCAAGCGGGCTTCGATGCGGTGAAAAATAAAATTAACCCTGAGCAATCAACTTCAACAGAAGCTGGCTGGCGTTTGCACACCAGCGATCTTGATGTGACTGCTGCGGTTTATCACATTGACTTCAAAGATCGCTTGCTCGCCTTACAACAAGGCTCCGCGATTGCGGGCAATGCATCAGTGCTTGCAAACGTAGGTAAAGTTGAGGCGAATGGTGTTGAACTATCTGCAAATTGGAAATTCGCCAATAGCTTTAGCTGGTCAAATTCTTTCAGCTTTAACAATGCTGAATACAAAGATGATTTCACCAGCAACGGCGTAACCTATAAAACCAATGGCAAGCAAGTTGTGGATTCACCCAAAACAATTATCAACACTGAATTGGGTTACAACAACGGCAGTTTGTCTGCGCACATTGGTGCTAATTATTTGGCAAAACGTTACTACACATTTACCAATGACCAATCTGTTAATGGTTACACCTTGGTGGATATTGGTGCGGGTTACCAATGGAATACCACTGGCCTTGCCAAACAAATTAGCTTGCAAGCAGGCGTAAATAATTTGTTTGATAAAGAATATTTTGCATTCGGCGATAACCCGAATGAGGCAGTTGACCCGAATGGCGACGCTTACAATTTATTGGCCGGTGCACCGCGCACTGCGTTTGTAAAAGTAAGTGCGACTTTCTAAGTCTCGCATTAAATTTTTTCATTAAGAGTCTAAACAGAAACTTCTTAAACGCACGATCAATTCTCCCTGCCTTCGCGGGGAGAATTACATTATTGAGTAGGTAAATCGAATGCGTAATTTTAAAAAAACAACAACTTTAGTTTCAATCGTACTGACGGCATCCTTTCTCTTTATTGCAGAATCAGTATTAGCTCAGTCAGTAAAAATTGGTTACCAAACCGGTATAGATCCTTCCAAGGTCGCATTGGCAGATGGATTATTTGAAAAAAATTCCGGCCAAAAAATTGAGTGGCGTCGTTTTGACAACGGTGCAGAAGTAATTCGTGCGCTGGCTTCTGGCGATATTGACATCGGCAACGTAGGTTCAACAATTGTGGCGACTGCAGGCGCGCGCAAATTACCGATTACTACTTTTTTAATTGCCGCAGAATTAGGTACATCGGAAGCATTAATCGTACGCAACGGTACAGGAATAAGTTCGCCCACTGATCTTATCGGCAAAACGATTGCAGTACCTTTTGTTTCAACATCGCATTACAGTTTATTGGCTGCGCTCAAACACTGGAACATTGATCGCAGCAAAATTAAAATTATTAATTTGCGCGGTTCAGAAATTCCCGCGGCGTGGAAACGTGGCGATATAGATGCCGCTTACGTGTGGGAACCTGCGCTGGGTGCGATTAAAGAATCCGGTAAGGTATTAGTGAGCTCTGCAGATCTTTCCAGCTGGGGTTTACCCACTTACGATGTGTGGGTAGTGCGCAATCAATTTGCCGAAAAAAATGCAGCATTTCTAAATAGCTTTTCAAAAACCACCTTTGATTTCTTTAAAGCCTATAAAGCCAACCCAACTCCTTTTGCAAATAGCCCGGAAAATCTGCAAAAAATTGGCCGCGTAACCGGCGCAAAAGCACAGGATATCACCACGCTTTTATCTGGCAACCAATATCCATCCGCTGAACAGCAACAAGATATTTTGAGCAAGCGTTACGTACAAGCAATTGCGGACACCGCAAAATTTTTAAAAGAACAAGGCAAGCTGGATAGCGTTGCGCCCGATTACAGCAGTTACGCCACCACAAAATTTTTAGGCGCAACTAAATAATTTATTAACTGAAGAATATTATTGTGAGCAGACTCAGTATAAAAAATGTAGGTGCCCGCTACAAAACGCAAATTCTGGATAATATTTCTTTGGAAGTAAGTGCCGGTGATTTTGTCGTTTTTGTTGGGCCCTCTGGCTGTGGCAAAACCTCGCTGTTAAATTTTATTGCGGGTTTTAATCAACCACACACCGGCAGCATTACGCTCGATGAAAAATTAATTACCGGCCCGGGCTCAGATCGCGGTGTGGTATTTCAGCAAGACGCACTTTTACCCTGGCTAAATATTATCGAAAACGTTGCGCTGGGTTTAGAGCTGCAAGGAATTCCACGTGCTGCTCGTGAAGCTCGCGCAAAAGAAGTACTTGCGCTGGTTGATCTCGCTGGATTCGAACAACACAAAGTGTGGGAGCTTTCCGGCGGGATGAAGCAGCGCGCGAGTTTGGCGCGTGCGCTCGCAGCGAATCCGCAAGTGTTATTAATGGATGAACCTTTCGGCGCGCTCGATGCTTTCACGCGCGAGCAAATGCAAGCGCTGATTCTTAAGGTCTGGCACAAAACCGGTAAAGAAGTTTTGTTGGTCACGCACGATATTGAAGAGGCGGTTTTTCTCGCATCGGAATTATTGTTGATGACACCGCGCCCAGGTCGAATTGTTGAACGCATACGTTTGGATTTCGGCGCGCGCTTTGCGAGTGGTGAAAGTGCTCGTCATATTAAATCCGATCCTAAATTTATTGAGGTTCGCGAATACGTACTCAGTCATTTTTTTACCAATCGAGACACAGCGAATGAACGAGAATATTCTTAATTCCGCCGATAGCCATAACAAAATTCAGGCGATCACTCCGCAAGTCATTGCGGAGGAAGTTGATAGCGCGGCCAATTCGCCAGGCCGTAAAAATAATAGCGGACTTTTTATCAGCGCCGCGACTATTGTGGTCATTATTGCCGTTTGGAGTTTAATAACTTCACTGGGTTTTATCGACGCGCTTTATTTACCGAGCCCGCTCGCCGTAGTACAAAAATTTATTGATGTATCCATTAACGGCTACGCAGATGCAACTTTATGGCAACATTTCTTTGCCAGTATTTCGCGTATTTTTATCGCCGTGATTATCGCCAGTATTGTTGCAATTCCGGTTGGTCTGGCGATTGGTATTAATCCTGTTGCACGCGCTATTTTTGATCCGCTGATTGAATTTTATCGCCCGGTTCCACCGCTCGCCTATTTACCGTTAATTGTTATTTGGTTCGGTATTGGCGAATTCTCAAAAATATTGCTAATTTATTTAGCGGTGTTTGCGCCGATTGTAGTCGCAACTGCCGCGGGTGTTCGCCATCTCGATCCTATTAGGGTTCGCGTTGCGCAATCACTCGGTGCTACGCGCTGGCAAATTATTCGCCATGTGATTTTGCCATCCGCATTGCCGGATATTTTAACCGGCATTCGTATTGGCCTCGGTGCCGGTTGGTCAACATTGGTCGCGGCAGAATTGGTGGCAGCGACGCAGGGAATTGGTTTTATGATTCAATCTGCTTCGCAATTTTTGGTGACTGATTTGGTGATCGCAGGGATTTTAATGATTGCGCTGGTTGCTTATGCCATTGAAATAAGTTTGCGTATTTTGCAAAAAAAATTGGCGCCCTGGCAGGGCCAAATTCACTAAGTTTTATCTCCATAGCAACACTCTTTTTGTAAGGTTCTTATGAGCATTTTATTTAAACGCATCACTCCCAAAACCGGCGCTATTGTCACCGGTGTTGATTTAACCAAACCTGTTAGCGCCGGTGATTTAAAAATTATCGAGCAAGGTTTATTGGAACATCAGATTTTATTTTTTCGCGATCAACCGGTAACGCCACAACAGCAATGCGACTTCGCGCGTTTTTTTGGTGACTTACATATCCACCCGATTTATCCCGTGTTACCAGAATTGCCAGAAATTATGGTGATTGATACGCACGAAGGTTTTCTGCCAGACAATGACAACTGGCACACCGATGTAACCTTCAGCCAAACACCACCGCTCGCCGGAATTTTAGCGGCGAAACAATTGCCAAGTGTTGGCGGTGATACTTTGTGGGCGAATACGGTTGCCGCTTATGACGCACTCTCCGCGCCGATTCAAAAATTGCTGGATGGTTTAACCGCTGTGCATTCAGTGAGTAAATCATTTCCGCCATCGCGCTGGGCGAATGATCCCGACACGAAAGAACGTTACGAGCGCGCCGTTGCAAAACATCCACCAGTGAATCATCCCGTGGTACGCACGCATCCGGTGACAGGTAAAAAAGGTTTGTTTGTTAATCACGGTTTCACCACGCGCATTAACGGTTTGAGCGATGCAGAGAGCGATCATCTACTAGCGTTTTTATTCGCGCACGTATCGCGCCCGGAATTTACCATTCGCTGGAATTGGCAAGTCAACGACATCGCATTTTGGGACAACCGAATTACACAACATTATGCCGTCGCCGATTATTTACCAGAGCGCCGGATTATGCACCGCGCTACAGTTAATGGCGATAAGCCGTTTTAGTTCTAAAATGTAAATAGTAGCAATAGTAAAAAGCCGTGCCTACCAAGGTGCGGCTTTTTTATTTGGAATATTAATCGGCGTAACTTGATGTAATTTATATTGGCGTTAAATGATGCAATAGTCTTTAATCAAGCCCGATGGATTGTCAAATCTTTGACCTCATACCCTGTTGTTTTTCTAAATATTGATGAAAGGTTTATTAAGGCAAACGAGCCACTATTAATCCTTATACCTGAATCAAATTTGGGTTTTAGTGTTGAAAAGTATAAAATTTTTCAAATATTACCTAGAATTTTATGCCTGTATCAAGCACTTTTTAAATTTCTGATTTTGCTTTTTCTGTTCAAAAAAATTCCAAAAAAATTACAATTTAAAGCCACGGCTGAGTTCAACTTTAATCATTACAAATAGGAAGTAAATATGAAACTACCTCTGGTGATTGTTATTGCAGGCTTACTAATGGTGTCTTGCCAAGACGATAAGAAATTAAATGAACTAGAAAAAAAATTGGCAATCAGTGAGGCTAGTATTTTAAGAATGCAAGAACAAATAAATGCTCTTAAGGCGAGCAATGAAAGCCTAGAGAGATCAATCAATATCAATGAGTTTATCTACAATATGGATAAACTTGCTTATCTCACTCCAGGCCAAACAGGCTATTCCACAATTAGATTCGATCTTGGTGTCCTAACAGTTAGCCTAGAAGACATTAAGCCGTATGCCAATGGTTCTAAAATCACACTCAACTTTGGTAATACACTTTCATCCAGCATCAACGGTTTAAAAGGAACTTTTGAGTGGGGTAAAGTAGATGAGAAAGGCTCCCCTATAGACAATCTAGCAAAAACTAAAGATATAACATTTTCAGAAACATTAATTGGTGGATCATGGACGCGAGTGTCAGTTGTTTTGGATGGCATTCCTCCAACCGAATTTGGCTTTTTAAGACTTAAAAACTTTAGCCATTCTGGAATCAAATTGGCTAAGTAAATAATTTTCAATTACTCAAACACCCCACCTGCGGTGCTGGATTTTCCTATGAAAATTATCGGTTTAATATTTTTATCATTATTCTCGAATTTATTGCAAGCAGCTGAAAAACAGTATGCTTGCGTTAAGTATCGAAAAGATTAAGGTTGGTTGACGGGCTATTCTGTTGTAGCAACCATTATAAGCGGATCAGATTTGAATTCTGAAGCGGGGAGTTACACACGGTTTGAATCATTTGCTACATATGCAGTTGTATTTTGGGACAAAGATAAAGCAAGTATATTTAAGCTACCTGCCTCATCAATGGGAAGAATTTAAATTTTTTTCAAAATTTAGCTATGTAGAGATAAGAATAGTCATTCTACATAGTTCAGAATTCAGCGGACATAATTATGCCATACAAATACATATCTTATTTATTTTTACTAAGCTGCTCATTTTCAATAACGTCAAATGCCAGCAATCAAACAATTACAGTAAATGCCTGGAAGGATGTAACTACTGAAATGGCTTCTGAAAGCCCCAAAATTAAGAGTGTATGCGGAAAAATTGAATTTTCAGATAAATCAAAAAAGACATATAAGCCAGAATTCCCAGAAAAAGGATTTAGGAAAAAGATTCAAGGATATTCAGTATTTGAATTCACGATAAGCTCAGAAGGTAAAACACAAATCATAGGGAATATTTTAAAATCCGATGATATTTTTGAAAAGCAGGGATTAAATTACTTAAAAAAATTGGAGTTTATAGTTCCCAATAATTGGAGTTCAACGTGTGGAGACCAAATTTATCGCGTAGGTTATGCATTTAGGATTTTGACTGAGTGCACAGGGACTGAATTTCCAAAACCAGTAATTGGCATCTGCTCCGTTGGCATGATGGCAGATCTGCGTACCGGAAAACTGGTAGAAGTAAAATTCAAAGAAGAATGAATTATTTCTAGAATTTTTTCTCGCTCCCAAGCTCCAGCTTGGTAAAGGCTAAAGTAAATTAATGCTTTAACTGTTTCTATGATTACAACATTCAATAAATTTCTATCATATATAAACACTCCCAAACAGGAGCTTGGGAGCGATAAAAAAACTGCTAAATAAAAAACCGCATCTATTTAGAATGCGGTTTTTTCAAACTATTCACATACAACGTAAACAGGCAAATATGTAATTAAAATTTTACGCACGTCTTCTGCGAAGGAACAACGCAAAGCCACCAATAAATATCAGTGCAATTGAACTTGGTTCAGGTACGTCGGCTGAAATAAGTTTTAGTGAATCCAGAGAGAATATAGCTGCGTTGCTATTGAAAAAATAATTTCCGCTTGAGTCTACGCCACTTACAAATTGATTAAATGCACCGAATGACCATCCCAAAGTGTTGAGATCGTTGGTATCAATATTCACATTGCTTAACGTAAGATCTGTCAGCCAATCAAAGCCTTTCAAAGTCAATGTAATTTGAAGATTGTCAACTGAGCCCGGTAATGCGCTTGGAAGAGCGTCTGAAATCTGGAAGAAATCTTCATGCTCGCCTAACCAATTTACGTGCGAATCATTATAAACATCTACAAAGTCCCAACCTTGAGAATCTCCACCAGCCGCATTACCTATAAGCCCTCCAGATGAAGGTGCTTGATATTTCGCGGTATTGGGCACATCCAAAGCTACATACGTTGCTTTTGACAAATCTATTGCTAATTTTCCACCTACCGCATCTCCAATTAAATAACCCTGACTATCGCCAAGTAGCGTAGTGATGTGCCCGGTATATTCCAGAGAAATAACATTTGCGTTGGCGAGCATGGGCAAGCACACGAAGGCCAATGCAAGTAAAGATCTTTTAATCATGATGTTTAGTCCGTTTTGAAAATTATTAGAGCAACTAAGCCAGCTGCGTTGTGAATGATACTGAAGGGATTTTGCTTCGTATAATAACTTTTAGTGAAAACAATAAATTCGAAAAAATTTGTGATTTTGTTGGTGCTTATTTGAGTGTTGTTAATTCACTGGTAATATATCGCTTAGTTTAAAAACCAATTCCCAATAAAAAATAAATTACGGCAATAAAAAAGCCGCAGACTGTTTCCAGCATGCGGCTTTTTTATTTAAAACGATTTTACTTATGCACGTGCAGCCAAACTCACTTTCGCGCGCTCAACTGCCGCTTTCACTTGATTAGGCGCAGTGCCGCCAATGTGATTACGAGCTGCCACTGAACCTTCGAGTGTTAACACGGCAAAAACATCTTGCTCGATATGTTTGGAAAATTGTTGCAACTCTTCCAAACTCATTTCGGATAAATCTTTCCCCGTTTGCACGCCGTAGCCTACAGATTTGCCTACGATCTCATGGGCATCACGGAAAGGCACACCGCGACGTACGAGGTAATCCGCCAAATCTGTTGCGGTAGAAAAACCGCGCTTAGCAGCTTCGTACATTTTTTCTTTGCGTGGCAAAATTGCGGGCACCATATCGGCAAATGCGCGCAGGCAATCTTTTACGGTATCGATTGCATCGAACACGGGTTCTTTGTCTTCTTGATTGTCTTTGTTGTAAGCCAACGGCTGCGACTTCATCAAGGTTAGCAAGGCAGTGAGATGACCGTAAACGCGGCCGGTTTTTCCGCGCACTAATTCTGGAACGTCCGGGTTTTTCTTTTGCGGCATGATGGACGAGCCGGTGCAGAAACGATCCGGCAAATCGATAAAGCTAAATTGCGATGATGTCCACAACACTAACTCTTCGCTGAAGCGCGACATGTGCATCATGAGAATCGCAGCGAAAGAGCTGAATTCAATCGCGAAGTCGCGGTCGCTCACGGAGTCGAGTGAGTTTTCGGTGGGTGCATCGAAACCTAATAACTGTGCTGTGTAAGCGCGATCAATTGGATAAGTGGTTCCCGCCAAAGCGGCGGCACCGAGTGGTAAATAATTCATGCGCTTGCGGCAGTCGAGCAAACGCGAATAGTCGCGTTGCAACATTTCAAACCAAGCCAATAAATGGTGGCCGAAAGTAACGGGCTGCGCGGTTTGTAAATGGGTGAAGCCGGGCATTATGGTATCGGCCTCGCGCTCAGCTACACTTAGCAAGCCTTGTTGCAGACGCGTGAGTTCTTTAGCGATAGCATCGATTTCGTCGCGCAAATAGAGGCGAATATCGGTTGCGACTTGATCGTTGCGCGAGCGTCCGGTATGAAGCTTTTTACCGGTAATGCCGATGCGTTGCGTGAGCACGTGTTCGATGTTCATGTGAACATCCTCAAGGCTTACCGACCAGGTAAATTTGCCCGCGACAATCTCAGCGCGGATTTCTTCAAGCCCGGTAATAATTTGGTCGCGTTCGGCATCAGTCAAAACACCGACTTTCGCGAGCATGGTAGCGTGCGCGATTGAGCCGTTGATGTCGTGGTGATAGAGGCGGTAATCAAAACCAACGGATGCCGTGAAGCGCTCGACGAAGGCATCGGTCGCTTCGGTAAAGCGGCCGCCCCAGGGTTTGATGGGCTGATCGTTTTGACTCATGTAGATGTTCCTGTAGATGTTCTTGTAGAGTGTGCCGTCAATTGTTCTGAACGAATGATCGCGGATCATTCTGCAAAGCGATAAGTGGAAAAATAAAAGTCGGGCATTATAGCCCTAATTGAACGGCTCTGGAGCCAAGCAGCTGTGACTAAAACCAATAATAAAACGCCCAAGGGTGATTTCCTGCCAAATCTTTGCAACGCCCAATCGGTGTTGTTGCTGGTATTGGTGGCCGAGCTTATCGCGGTGTTGCTTACGCTCAATGCGTCTTTCTTGCCACTCTTCAGCTGGGATTCGCTCGCGCTTTATTCCTTTCAAATTCAGTGGATTAGTTTGATCAGCGCCTTTGCGATTTGCCATTTGCGCCCCTGGTTGCGCAGCTGGACGCCGGTACAAGCGGGAATGATGGCTTACGGCGCGGTGCTGTTGATTACCTTGATCATGTCAGCAGCTGGTCAATTTTTACTGCAAGCTTTTGCCAATGGCTGGTTTGTGGGTACGCAGAAATTCAATTTTAACGGCTGGCAGTTGTTTAATAATTTGCTGACATCCGCGATTTTATCGGGCATTACCCTGCGTTATTTGTATCTACAACAACAACTGCGCAACCAACAACAAGCGGAATTGCAGGCGCGCATTCAGGCATTGCAATCGCGGATTCGCCCGCACTTTTTGTTTAACTCGATGAACAGCATCGCGAGTTTAATCAGCTCAGATCCCGACACAGCTGAGCGTGTAATTGAAGATTTGGCAGAACTATTTCGCGCGAGTCTTGCGGAGCCAGCGCTGATTCCTATCGAACGCGAAATTACTTTATGCCGCCGCTATTTAGAGATCGAACAATTGCGATTGGGTAAACGCCTCACGGTAGATTGGCAAATTGGTACGCTCAGCGATGATCTCAAAATTCCAAGCCTAATGCTTCAGCCGCTGGTGGAAAATGCCATCTTCCACGGTATTGAACCTATGCCGAAAGGTGGATCGGTCAGCATTAAAATATCCCAAGCTAAAAACCAGTTGATGATTGCGATTGCGAACCCCTATCCACTTGTTAAAAAAGCTCCACCGCAATCGCAAACGCCATCACAAGATCGCCATAACCATATGGCGCTGGATAATATTCGCCATCGTTTGCAAGTACACTATGGCAATAGTGCGCGCCTGTCCTCCAGCGAAGAGCAAGGCATTTTCACGACTTATATTTTTTGTCCGCTATCGAAATGAAAAAGTGAAAGAATAATCGGGAACCTATTGAAAGAATAATTGCGAATATAATAGAGAACACAATAATGGAAATCTTAATCGTCGACGATGAACCTCTCGCCCGCCAGCGTTTAGTGCGCATGATTGAAAAGCTGGAAGAGCACAACATTATTGCCGAAGCCGAAAACGCCGATGAAGCGCTGGCGGCGATTAACCAACACGACCCGGATATTGTTTTACTCGACGTGCGCATGCCCGGCAAAGATGGCCTCACCCTCGCCCACGAAATTAGCCAACTGGATTGCCCGCCCGCCATTATTTTTTGTACCGCCTTCGACCAATACGCACTCGACGCTTTCGGCACCAATGCTATAGGTTATTTATTAAAACCTATCAAAGCCGAACAACTACAAGAAGCTTTATCCAAAGCGCAAAAACTTAACAAAGTACAACGCGCCGCCGCGCAAACAACACCTGTCACTGAACCCAAAAATTCACGCACACACATAAGCGCAAAAACTCGACGCGGTATCGAATTAATTCCATTGGAAGACGTCCGCTATTTTGTAGCGGACCACAAATACGTCACGGTATTTCATCGCAACGGCGAAAACTTATTAGACGAAACCTTAAAAGAACTTGAAGAAGAATTCGGCAGCCGCTTTCTTCGTATTCACCGCAACGCGTTAATTTCAGTAAAACATATTGAAGCTATAGAACGCGCTGCCCAGGGGCAATATCAAGTGCGTTTGGCAGATACCGAACAGCGGCCGATTATCAGCCGCCGCCACGTGAGTGATGTTAAGGGGTTGTTGAAAGTGATTTGATGTAAATAAATTATTATGGCGATTCGGCAATCCCGAATAATTTATTCCCTTGCATAAAAACATCTTTGTTTAAACCCATTCCAATTTTTAACGCAACATCCCTATCCCATTGGTTTTTCATTCGGCTAATCGCAAAAGCTTCTGAAATTTTAATTTCATCCAAATGATACCAAGGCGATATCAATGGAAAAAATTGCAGCGGCCAATCGGTTCCATAAATAAGCCGACCTTCCAATTCAGGGTGCGCCAGGACTTTTTTAACGTAACCCAATTTATTAATTTGCGTGAGGCTGGAAATGTCGCCGTATAGATTCGGGTATTGTTTGAACATGGGAAGAATACGTTCGAAATTTTCTTCACCATCGGATTCGCCAGTAGTGGCAATATGCGCAGCAATAACATTTACGCCGAGCGATAAAGGCAAGGCTAGACGGCGTGGATCTGCGAGTTCATCTTTTGCGTGTGAAAATGCTTTTTCCATTCCGGTGTGCGTGAGCAGCGGAATATTTAATTCAGCCATTTTTTTATAGAAAGAAATAATTGCCGGATCAGCGGGATCTATATGCATGATCGACGGAATCCATTTCACCAAAACGGCGCCTTGCGCTTTAGCTTGTAACAATCGCTCAATTGCATCTTTGCGATAGGGATTGATACTGGCTGCATACAATAAATTAGGGTAGCGTTGGGTTTGGGTATATACGTACTCATTGGGCACATAAATTTGAGTAAGATTTTTATCCAGCTCGCCATCTTTATTAATTACGCCATCCAATGAGAGTATGACGGTTTTATCCACCACTTTAGATTGCGCTACAGCATCGCTGATTTTTTTAAAGACTACCTGATCTCCATCGCGCTCCAATTCTTTTAGCGATGTTCCCATAGCCATTAAATAAAACTTAAAGCGAAAGTTGTTGCGCATTTCATCACTAATAAAACAGCCGGAATTTCCAAAACCCAAGCCTGCAACATGCGCATGAAAATCTATAATGTGTTTACCTTCAAAGGGCAATAGTTTGTCAGTCGTTTTATCAGCTTGAGCAAAGGTAGCTATCACGATAAAGGAAAATAGTAGTAGTTTTACGGATAAATATTTCATTGCAAAATTCCTTTTTAGGATTGCTTCCTACACGTCAAAGAAGCACAGCTGATTAACGCCAAACCTGCAAGCGCAAGAAAATCAATTGCACCACCTCCACTACCTGAATAACCTTGTGGTTTTTCAATTTTAATTTGTTCAGGATTTTGCTTGGCTTTTTCTCTAAAGCTGGCGAGTTGTATATCGAGATTTTCAATCATTGTTTTAGTTGCCAAATCGAAACCTTTCACACTATCTAGACGTAATTCTTCGCTTTGGTTAACTGGCGTTGAGCGGCCTTTAACGATACTGGTACCGGGAGCGCGGAATAACATTTTTTTGCTTGCGATATCGTAAACAACGGTGTCCATTAAAGTATTAGTATCATTTTTTTCGCCCGACACAATGTAGGCACCCACAATTGTCCAGTAGCTAATTGAAAGCAAACCCGCATCAGTAAATTGCACCTGATCATAGGAAACTAATGCAATAACATCCACGCCATACATGGTTTTAATTTGTTCGAGGTTGGTAAAGCTACCGCCGGGTGTTAAGTAGTTGGACGGAATCTCCTGAATCTCACCCACGAAAGAATATTTTTTAAAATAGCTGGCGACCTTGGAAAGGATTTGCATTTTCTTAACTTCAGTTAAACCACTGCGTAAATCCATATCACCGGCCCACATATTGTAGCCACGCGTAGCACTGCTCTGCTCGGGCACAAAGGCGATACCGAGCTTAATAGGCAATTTCAGCAGCGGAATTGAAGGCTCAATAATTTTTTCACGTTCTGAAGGATACAAATAATCAACAACACTACTTTTTCTGCCGACTTTTTGATTACTGCAACTCACCAACGAAATTACCATTAAAAAAATAAAACTAACTGAACATATTTTAAATAAGGTTTTCATTACGTCATCCTCAAAGGAAATTCAGATTTACTCAACGGAATTAATCAACTCTAACGCAACCGCTTTGGCACCACTAAAATCTGTTTTACCGCTGCCGAGTTTTGGAATTGCGGATACTTGGTGCACAACAGTAGGAATCATCATGGGGTTACAATTAATTGCTAATAAACGTTTACGTAATTCGTTAGCATCAATCGCCAAAGTGATTAGCAGTACAATTTGCTCGCCTTTTTTCTCATCGGGAATATTGACTGCAACCATCTCTACATCAGGATCAAGAATGACTTTTTTAATTTCGCTTTCCACCGCGCCCAAGCTAATCATTTCACCGCCCAATTTTGCGAAGCGAGAATAGCGATCCACAATGGTTAGGAAACCGTCTTCATCCAAATGACCTTTATCGCCCGTTTTGTACCAACGGCGGCCATCTAACTCGACAATAACGGATTTAGTTTTTTCTTCATCATTTAAATAACCCATCATTACTTGGGTTCCGGAAATTAAAATTAATCCGTCTTCATTGACCGCCAAAGTTTGCATAGTTGCAGGGTCAACAATTCGGAATGAGCAACCAGGCAGCGGTAAACCTACAGTTCCAATTTTACTGCCCACTTGCACATGCCAATCGTTCATATCGAGTTGATCGGGAATATTCACGCTGGCTACTGGTGTGGTTTCAGTTGCACCGTAACCTTCATAAATAATTTTTTTGAACTTGGTAAGAAATTCTTCGCGTATATCGCTCGATAATTTTTCTGCACCTGCAACCACTACACGCAATGAATCCAACATTAATGGCTGCACTTTTTTATTTTTACTGTAGAGGCGCAGGAAAGTTGCAGTGCCACACATAATAGTGACTTTGTGACGCGCTATTGCTTTGGCAATTGCAACTACATCAGTTGGGTCGGGATGACATACAACAGGGATGCCTTCAATAAGCGGCAATAAGGTCGTTACGGTTAAGCCAAAAGAATGGAACGGAGGCAAACTGCCCATGACCAAATCATCATCGCGAGTTTTTAATACATCACTAATTTGTTTGATGTTCGCCATGAAATTGCGGTGACTTAATACAATACCTTTGGGTGCGCCTTCACTGCCGCTGGAAAATAAAATTGCAGCGGGATCATTAATATTTACCTCGCGACCAAATAAACGGTAAAAGTTATAGGCGGGCAAAATGTGCGCTAGCAAAAAGCTGATTGCTACTAATGGTTTTGAGATTTCATCTTTCAAATATTCAAGGTAGATAATGTTCAAGCCGTGCAGCATGGCATCTACATCCAACCCACGCGATTTTAATTTTTCGATAAATTTTTCTGAAGTGTAAACCGTTTTGATGGCTGCGTTATTTACACCAGCCTGTATAGCAGACACGCTAGTCGTGAAATTTAAATTGACAGCGGTTTGGCCATTTAGCATAACGGCCATGTTGGCAATTATGGCTGCGCTACTTGCAGGTAGTAAAAGTGCGACATTTTTTTCGTTATCTATTTTTCGCATTTTTTGAGAAAAGCTCGCGGTTGCAGCCATCACTTTTCCGTGGCTCAACTCAACACCATTGGTATCTATTACGCAGGGAGCACCCAAATGTTCTTGAGCGGAACGAATCCATGCCAAAGGTAGCGGATCAAATTTTTGCGTTTGGTGTTCCCATGCATCAAAAGATAATTCAAATATTTTTTGTTTTACGGCTTCGGCTTTCGTGTCCATCGGCAATGCTTTACCGAAGGTTACAATAACTTCTCTGCGTAAGCCTCGCGATGTGTTATTGCGCAACTTTTCACTGCCAGCACGTGATAAACGACTGCCCCATAATCCGTGCAAGTAGAAAGGAATAATGGCGCCGTCTACGCCTTCAATAACACGTTCAAAACCGGCGTGAAATAAACCTAAAGAGCCCGTGCGACTAATTGCACCTTCGGGGAATAAGCAAACCACCTCACCGGCTTTTAATAATTCGTTTATTTTTATTAACGACTCTTTGCTTTGACCGCTGCTGATCGGAATAACACCAAAAAATGTAAAGATAGGTTTTAAATACCATTGCTCATAAATGCTGCGCAACATAACAAAACGAACGGGACGCGGGCTTGCGATTTGAATCATCGCCCAATCGATCCAGCTGATGTGATTACCTAATAATAATGCGCCTCCGATTTTAGGAAGGTTATCGAAACCAACGATATCGATTTTATATTTCCCAGAAATTAAAAATCCTGAAACGATGCGTGTTAAAGAATGTGGTAATTCATAAACTGTGTAAATTGCGCCTGCCAATGCAACTAACATCAAGATAAAAAATAACTTTGCGCTAGTTACGCCTAAAGATGCGAATAAAATAGTCACGCCTAAAAAACTCAGCATGCCAATATTTTGCATCCAGTTATTGCCTGCTAATACGGTGCCCAGCTCGTCTTCTTTGGCGTGATATTGAATTAGCGCATTCAACGGAATAATAAATAATCCACCTAAAAAACCTAATACAGTGAAAGTAGCGGCCATACTAAAACGCGAATCTAGTACTGGCATTACACCGAGCAACAATGCGAAACCTAAAGCGCCAACCGGGATTAAACCTAATTCAATATAATTTTTAGAAATTTTCCCCGCCACTAATGACCCAAGAATAATACCGATACCGGCGCAAGCGATGATGCCTTGAATGACCAGAGTATTTCGCTCATGTAAAACGTCTTTAGCAAAGGCAGGAAATGATGCAAATAGAACTTGTGCGATTGCCCAAAACATTGATAGCCCAATGATCGACAGCCAGATAGCGCGCTTACCAGAAATTGTTTTTAAATTATGTTTTAAATAACCGCCGCTAAAAAAACCGGATGCTGAAAATACTTTAGTGTCATCGCGTTCGCGCTTCGCAGGTAATTGATAAGCCATCCACAATTCAAGCAGTGTTAAGCCAACCAAAATCCAGCCTAAAGGCGCGATGTGATTAACGATACTGTTAGTGTCGGTTAGTACAACAGACGTTAGAAATTTTTCAAATAACGCTGAAAAAACAAATGTACCGCCAAGAATTGCCACAATCGTAATGGCCTGAACAATCGCATTCGCACCCGCGAGATGTTGATCGCCAACTAACTCGCGAATGTAGCCATATTTTGCAGGAGAATAAATAGCCGCCTGAATTCCCAATACCAAAGTCATAGCGAATGCAAACCAAAACCAACCTTGGTAGTAGGCGAAGGTAATTAACAAAACAGCCAACAATGCGAACCATGCGCTGTAACGCATCACTTTGTGTTTTGGATATTTGTCGGCAAGAAAGCCGGATGGAGAGAAGAGCAAGATAAATGGAATTAAAATTAACGCGTTAACTATCGCCGTTAATACAATTTGCGCCTGGCCATCGTACATTTTGAAAATAGTGTTTTGGATAACGATTTTATGGCCCAAATCCACAAAGGCATTTACGAATAGCACGAGTATGTAAGGTAAAAAACCTTTAATTTTAAACACGTCTTGCATGGCAATATTTCTCCTTATCGATTAAGCGCTGGTTCAGCCAGCCTCATGGGCACGGCCTCATGACGTTGGGCAGAGTGCCTATACTCGTTAATATTTACTACCTTTTTGTATTAAGTAGCGCTAAAGTTCACGAATAGTCTCGAAATTTGATACTTTCACTTCTTAATCGCCTGAGAAAAGCCCATGGCTCAGATAAATTCGCTGCTCCTCACGCTGAAAAAAACCCTTAAAGCTCACGGTCTGACCTATAAGGATCTCGCTCCAAGCCTTGAATTAAGTGAAGCCAGTGTTAAACGACTGTTTGCAGAGCAGACGATTTCATTGCAGCGGCTTGAACAAATCTGCCAGTTAATGGAACTGGAAATTTCTGATCTCGTGCAAATGATGAATGAGCAACAACCGCGCTTGCAGCATTTGAGTGTTGAGCAAGAAAAGGAAATCACTCAGGATCTGGTTTTATTATTAATTACCGTATCGGTTTTAAATCGCTGGACACTGCAAGAAATTGTGACTTTCTACCGGCTCACCGAAAACGATTGTATTCAAAAATTAGCACGTCTGGATAAATTAAAAATTATTGAATTGTTGCCCAAAAATAAAATCAAGTTATTGGTAGCACCCAATTTTAGCTGGCGAGAGAATGGACCGATTCAGCAATTTTTTCAGGAGAAAATTGCTGCCGAATATTTTAAAACCAAATTTAAAGAAGACGATGAATGCCTGGTAGTGCTGAACGGAATGTTGTCATCACAAAGTAATGGCGAATTTCAGCGGAAGCTTAAAAAATTAGCGCGAGAATTTGATGAATTAAATAATGAGGATGTCGCTTTACCCTTTGATCAACGCAATGGTGTAACTGTGGTAATGGCAATTAGAAATTGGCGCTACGGATTATTTTCGCCCTTATTACGTAAGGTCTAATAAAAATCAGACGTGCATGAATTACAATTTCTTTTGCCAGAACATAGCTCTGCCCATGATGGGATCTAATTCATAACCTGCATAGCCGCTGGCGCTATAAGCCATTTGCGCAAGTTTATTTCCTTCCAGGACTTCAAGCGTTATTTTGCAGCAATCTAAACTGCGTGCGACCTCTTCAATTTTATTCATCAAGATTTTTGTCAAACCTCGCCCACGAAATTCTGGAGTAACGGCGAAGTCATGAATATTTAATAAGGGCTTTGCCGCAAAGGTAGAAAAGCCTTCAAAACAATTAGCGATAGCGGCAGGTTTATGGTCTACAAAAATAAGGATGATATGAGCATCGTGGCGAGCTTGAAGTGCGGGAATTAAATGTTGTTTAACAGATTCGGTGAGTTCTGTACCGCCACCCATAGGATCTTTGGCATATTCATTTAGCAGAAATAAAACCGCAGCGGAATGCTGCGTGTTTGATAAATCTGCTACTACTACTTCTGCTGTTGTCATTCTTGCTTACATTTTATTGCGCAATGGTTTGACAGTAATAACAGGCACTACACTTTTTTGAAATCATTTAAATCAAATTTGTAAGGCGCTTTTGGGAAAACAGCGTAACAAACGATGTAAGCAACAAAAAATGATCCCAAAGAAAATAGCGTTGCCAATGACCAGGCGACTCGAATGGTTCTAGGTTTCCATCCGAAAAATTCAGCAATACCAGCGCAAACACCGAATAACTGGCGATTTGCAGAAAGTGTAAGTTTTGGTTTTTGAGCGTTCATAACCGTCCTTTCTTTATGAGGATAACTTTTATGATTATCTGTGGGATGTGAAATAAAAAGGTCTGGTGCGATCCTATAGTTATTAGGCGCCATAATATTTAAGCATGGGAAAAGGAATTCAAATGTACGATAGCATACGAATCCGTCATGATAATAACGTATTAGGCGCCAAAAAAGAAGGTCGGTTACAAGCCAATGGTGCGTTCGCACATCCCGGATTGTTACAGATTTATAACGAGACCTCGAAAGGCCTCGTCATGATTTGTTATTTACAACTTACCGCCGGAGTTTCGATACTACCGCCATTGGTATTCCCCTGGAAACCAAACTCAACTGTTTGGCCAACCGCAATACTCCCGTTCCAATTTAAATTGTTAGCGGAGTAAGGATTGCTACCACTCACATTCGCATTCCATGTGCTGGTAATACGATTAGCACCTGAGAATTGCCAGCTTGCAGTCCAACTAGAAATTGCACTTGTACCGTTATTAGTCACACGCACCGCACCTGTGTAACCTGTTCCCCAGGAATTGGTCACGACATAACTGCAACTTAAACCAGTCGCTGCAACACTGGAGCTTGAACTTGATGCAACTGAAGATTTACTGCTTGATGAAGTTGTTGCAGTACTGCTTGAACTTTTGCTACTGGAAGATACGGCAACACTTGAAGATGTCTTCACACTGGAACTGGCAACCGAACTTGCACTTGAATTACCAACTACACCGTAAGGGGCAGGTTGTGCGGCACAGGTTGAACGAGCGATACAACTTTTTCCGTTTTCATAACCCCAGCCACTGCTAGTTGTTGCGCACACTGGATACAAAGTGCCATACCAATTGCATTGCTCGCCACCAGCAATTGAAGAACTGCTGAACGCAACAGAAGATGAAGAGCTGGATTTAATACTGGAAGAACTTGAACTCACCGCAACACTTGATGAACTCGATTTCACACTGGATGAGCTGGAAGATTTTACGCTTGATGAAGAAGTACTAGTGCCAGTAAAAATTGTCGCCAATTTTGACGTTGCTTTAATACCGTTCGCACTATTAATTAAAAAATTACCCCAGGTGCTTAGCGCTGCAGGGTCCCAATTAACAGCGATATCCAAAGGCACACAACAACTGCCATTTCCACTCCAACTCCAACCCATGTAACCAATTCCCATCGACTGGGTAATTTGCAAAATGGAAGCTTCATCCACATTGTTGCCATTATTTTCTGTACCGAATTCACCCACAATTAACGCATAACCTTTTGCTTGAAAGGTGGTGAGATAATTTTGGATAACACTCGCAGAATTATAAACTTCGTACATGTGCACAGAGAACATCGTATTAGCTAGCGAATCTGCCGCAAAAATAGTGGCGGCATTATCGCGCATAATATTCTGCCAATCCTGACCCCAAGCTGGAGCATCCACCATAATTAAATGCGTTAAGCCGGCATTACGAATGGTCTTAATTGCCGCTGAAGTTTCAGATGTGTAAGTCGCCGCCGATGTATTATTCCCGTAGGGCTCGTTAGCGATATTTACAATCACATAATCTTCCTGCCCGATGATTGCATTTTTAATATCTGCAGAAGCCCAATAATTTGCAGCATTAGAAATATTAGTGGCTGCACTGCTCTCACCGAAGCCGGTAGAGTCATGAACTTCCAACACACATACTAATTTTGCTGCTTTACATTGGCTGATAATGGTTGCCACTTCTGAACCCGGAGTGCGAGTCCATTGACCACCATCGCCCAATACAACGCGCACTGAGTTAGCACCCGTTGCTGCTATATCAGTTAACGCTTTTTCAGTTCTGCTGGTGTACCACACATGCGCATGATTGATTCCGCGAAAAATAAAATTATTTCCTTTGGGATCAATAATTTTAGTTCCACTAACGCTCCAGCCTGCAAATGCATTCGCAGCCAAAAGCATACCCGCAATAGCGGCGGTGCTGAGAGTTACACTAAGTTTTTTAAATTTTAATTTGTTCATAGCCTTACCTTTTATAAGCCGCTACTCATCATTGATTGAGAGGCAACTGCTTTTTTCATTGTTGGAGGAGCCTGTTGCCGCACAACATTAAATTTGCTTTTTTATAAAACGCAGGGATTGAATTGCCTATTTTTTAAAAAAATTAAAATTTCCGGGCAATAACAAGCCCACGCAACAAAGCGCAGAATTTAATAAGAAGGAACAACAGAATTTCTATTTTTTATTTAACCAACACAATAATTCGGCAGTCAGTTTTTCAAAGGCTGGCGTTAAGAGGAATGACTCGCCATGATTATTATTAAATTTCAAAAAACCGGATAGCACTGCGCGTAACCGATTACATAGTATCCGGTGATTATTGGCTTAGCAAGTGTGTTAAATACCAAATCTGGCAGGCTGTTTCTAAATATAGATAAAGATTGTCGTCTTAATAAGCGTGATTAGCAGCAGAGGCAACGCAATCGCTTCGCTATCAATGAATGTCGGTTACAAATCGCAGCGTTTCATAGGGCGGCAATTTCCCAGCGAAGGATGTTCGATGCATGAAATTTATCACGATAAAAAAGGGCAGTCTGTTAATAATAGGCTGCCCACAAACGACTCATGAAGCAGTCGAAGAAGAACGGAGTCTAGCGATAAATCAAAAATTAAATCTGCACTTGCACTAAGCCATCTTCAATACGAACCGGATAAACCCGAATGTTGTGCTCAGGCTTTTCCAAACATTCGCCCGTGCGCAAATTAAAATGTTGTTTGTACAATGGCGACGCAACTACAACTTCATCGCCAATTGAACCTAAAATTCCACGCGATAACACATTAGCTTCGCCAATGGGATCGTAATTTGATACTGCAAATACTTCGTTCAAGCGACGCGAATTAAACAGCGCAACTTGTTGCTTGTTAACGAGCGCACAGAGACCTGTGTCGGGCAACAAGTCGTGGTGTTCGCAAACGCTGATCCAGATTTTTTCACTCATGATATTTCTCGCTTTAATTTTCTTTTCACTCACCGCAACACTCTGTGAGTGAGGACCTAATCCACCAATTCGACCAACTCAATACTATTCGCGCGCTCGTCTTTAAATGCGGGACGAATTTGTCCGCGCTCCAACACGTAAGCTAAATTATCATCGCGCTCATCTGAGTTAATAAAATGTTTGAAACGTTTTAAACGTTCAGGGCTTTCGATTGTGGTTTTCCATTCGCATTGGTATTGGTTGATGTTGTCTTGCATCTGCACTTCCAACTCTTCGCCTATACCAAGTTTGTCATCAATCACAACTTTTTTGAGATACGCCAAACCGCCTTCCATATTTTCTAACCATACAGATGTGCGTTGTAAGCGATCAGCGGTGCGAATGTAGAACATCATTACGCGATCGATATATTTAATTAATGTTGCATCATCCAAACCTTGCGCAAATAAATCGGCATGACGTGGGCGCATACCGCCGTTACCGCACACAAATAAATTCCAGCCACTTTCAGTTGCAATCACACCAAAATCTTTTGATTGCGCTTCAGCACATTCACGCGTGCAACCAGACACACCAAATTTAATTTTGTGCGGTGCACGAACGCCTTTGTAACGATCTTCTAATCTGATTGCCATGCCCACAGAATCAAGTACGCCGTAACGACACCAGGTGCTACCTACGCACGATTTAACAGTACGTAAAGATTTACCGTAAGCGTGGCCGGTTTCAAAACCTGCCTCGACTAAAATCTTCCAAATTTCGGGCAACTGATGTAATTGCGCACCGAATAAATCGATACGTTGGCCGCCAGTAATTTTTGTGTAGAGTTTGTAATCTTTCGCAACTTGACCGAGAACAATTAATTTCTCTGGCGTAATTTCGCCGCCGGCTACGCGCGGCACAATTGAATAGGTGCCGTCTTTTTGCATATTCCCGAGGAAAATATCGTTGGTGTCTTGCAGGCCGATATGTTTTTCATCCAAAACATATTCGTTCCAGAAAGATGCCATTATCGATGCGACAGCAGGTTTACAAATATCGCAACCTAAACCGTGACCGTGGCCATCGAGTAATTCGTCGAATGACTTTATTTTTTTGATGCGAACAATATCTGCCAATTCTTTTCGTGAATGTGGAAAGTGTTCGCAAATATGATTGCTCACTTCTACACCGAGTTTCACCAACTCAGCTTCCATAACTTGTTTTACTAGGGCGGTACATCCGCCGCACGATGTTGATGCTTTGGTCGCATCCTTGATGCCGCTCATGGTGATCGCGCCGTTTTGCACTGCACAGCAAATTGCACCTTTACTTACATCCATACATGAACAAATTTGTGCGCTATCTGGCAATGCACCGACGCCCATTGCGGAGCCAGCGCCATCAACGGATGGCAAAATTAACGCGTTTGGATCATCTGGTAGATCCATTCCGTTTACGCACATTTGTTGCAACACACCGTAAGCTTCTACATCGCCTACTAATACCGCGCCCAACAATTTTGTATTATCCGCAGAAACAATAATGCGTTTATAAACTTCTTCTACGTCGTTGCTGTAGGTGTAACTTAATGAGCCTGGAGTTGTGCCGTGGGCGTCGCCAACTGAAGCAACATCAACGCCTAATAATTTTAATTTGGTGCTCATGTCCGCACCGGTGAATTCTTCACTACCGCCGGTAATATGTGACACCGCAACTTTCGCCATGTGATAACCAGGCGCTACCAAACCGTAAATGCGATTATTCCAAAGTGCTGATTCACCAATCGAATAAACGTCTGGCACAGACGTTACGCAATTATTATTGACGACAATTCCACCGCGCTCGCCCACTTCAATTCCGCATTTGCGTGCAAGTTCATCCTGCGGACGAATACCGGCAGAAAATAAAATCATATCGGTTTCTAAATGACTACCATCCGCAAAATTCATGCGATAGCGCGCTTCAGTGCCAGCAACAATTTCAGTGGTCGCTTTTTGTGTGTGAACCCTTACGCCAATGGATTCAATTTTGCGACGCAATAATTTCCCGCCGCCTTCATCTAATTGCACTGCCATCAGGCGCGGTGCAAATTCCACAACGTGAGTTTCAAGCCCAGCCGCTTTTAAGGCAGCAGCTGCTTCCAAACCTAACAAACCACCACCAACTACAACGCCAACTTTACTTTGCTTGGAAGAATTAGTAATAGCTTCCAGATCCTCTATAGTGCGATACACCAAGCAGTGTTCACCGCTGTTACCGGGAATTGGCGGAACAAACGGAAATGAGCCTGTAGCGAGAATTAATTTATCGTAACCTTCGCGACGACCAGAAGCGGTGATCACTTCTTTGTTTTCAAAATCCAAATCTACTACTTTATCTTTCAGAATAAATTCTACGGATTTTTCGTCGTAATAACTTTCGCTAGTCAGCATCAAATCTTCAGCAGTTGATCCCGAAAAATATTTGGACAACTGCACGCGGTCATAAGCTAAACGCGGCTCTTCCGAAAAAGTAATGACCTGATAATTCGCAGCATCAGAGTGGTTCACCAAATTATCGATAAATTTGTGACCCACCATGCCGTTACCGACTACAACAATACGCTTCTTCATAATTGCCTCACGTTTTTAAACGCTTTTTGATGTAACTAAAATTTGCTTTGATAAAGTTTGTTTGCGCTAAAATCTTAAGCTGTTAAGCGCTCAGCTTCACTAATCCACGCACTTACTTGTAACTGGCTTTTCAAATTCACAACGTCACCAACAATAATTAACGCCGGCGATTGCACCTGCTCACGCAGGACTGCATCAGGGAAGTTTTTGAGATCAGAAATAATATCGCGCTGATTTTTACGGCAACCGTTTTCGATGATGGCTACTGGAGTATCCGCAGCCAAACCGCCCGCTAATAATTTTTCGGAAATTTCAGAAGCGCTAGTCAAACCCATATAAAAAACCAGAGTGTGATTTAGTTGCGCGAGTGCATTCCAATTTACGTCGAGAGTTTTTTCAGCATGACCGGTTACAAACGTGCAACCTTGCGCGATGCCGCGATGAGTCAAAGGAATATCTGCATAAGTGCTGCAACCAGATGCCGAAGTAATACCGGGAACCACTTCAGCGTCAACACCTGCTTTGCGCAGTTCTAACAATTCTTCGCCGCCGCGACCAAACACAAAAGGATCGCCACCTTTAATGCGGCAAACGTTTAAACCTAATTGCGCCTGGTTAACCAAAAGTTGGTTCAAATCTTCTTGCGGAATACTGTGGTTATTTTTTACTTTGCCAACATAGAGCGCAGGCGTCGTTTTTGGAAAAAGCGCGCAGATTTCTTCGCTTACCAATTGATCGTAAAAAATAATATCGGCGGAATTAATTGCACGTAAGGCTTTCACCGTTAAGAGATCAGCATCACCTGGACCCGCTCCCACTAACCACACTTTGCCAGTAGTGGCAGCGCGCGGTTTGTGCGAATCAACTACGCCGCTATTAATAGCGATGAAGTTTTTGCTGTTAGTTTTTACGTGCTTCATAATTGCCCCTTAGAATTTCGCTTTGGGAGTTTGTATGAAGGAGATTTTGCAAGCGCGATGCCAAATAAAAAAATATCACAGAACTAAAAAATAATTTCTTTAGTTTCAATTAGTTAATCGCGGTACAACAAATTGAGCGGATTGAATTCGACAGAGCGTATTTACACCCGGTATACATTTTGTGATTTTAATTGGTGCAAGTGCGCGCCATAACATCGCAAAAATGGATTTTCAAAAAATCAATTTTTGCACCTAAATAAATCACTGTGATGGTGCATAGTGAATCATATGAATGCATTTTTGGTTTTTAGGTTTAATTTGACTCGATTACCAGGAAAAAAATAAGGCTCGATTTTCAAGTTTTATAAAATTTATTGATCACACCGAACAAAAAACTGAAAATATCACTGTTTTAGCGCATACTTTTTTGAGCAAGCCGTATGGCCTTGGCTTGATTAGTGCCTTGCCTAAACAGACATTCAGAATATAGAAGCAACTGTATCGCCATGAACTTGAGCCTTACTTGATAGCTCTATAGAGTAAGCGCTCTACGAACTGACAATTGCCTATGCACCTAGCACCGCTTAAATCACCTGCCCTCGTCGATAGCTTTGGCCGCGCTATAACTTATGCGCGCCTGTCGATTACTGACCGTTGTGATTTACGTTGCGTCTACTGTATGGCCGAGAAGATGACATTCCTACCGCGCGCAGAAGTACTGTCTATAGAAGAACTTGTGCTGCTGGGTAAAACCCTGTGCGAACTGGGTGTGACCAAGTTGCGCATCACCGGCGGTGAACCACTGATTCGCGGCGGCGTAATCGAGCTAATGCAGCGCCTGAAGAAAATCCCTGAGCTGAAAGAGCTTTGCCTCACTACCAATGGCACCCATCTCGCCCAGCACGCAAAAGCGTTAAAAGATGCTGGCGTTGATCGCATTAATATCAGCCTGGATACCCTCAAGCCCGAGCGCTTTAAACAACTTACACGCGTAGGCGATATAGAGCCTGTGCTCGCAGGCATTAAAGCGGCGCAAGCGGTTGGCTTTAAGCAATTGAAACTCAACTGCGTTGCACTTAAACATTACAATGCAGATGAGGCGGCTGATCTGGTCAATTTTGCGCTTAATGAAAACCTGGACATCAGTTTTATTGAAGAAATGCCGCTCGGTAAAATTAATGATCATGGCCGCGCAGCAGAATTTATCAGTAGTGCGGAATTACGTGAGCGCATAGGTTTGCGGTTTAACTTACAACCTACTCAGCAAACCAGTGGCGGACCAGCGCGTTACTGGCAAGCAGAAGGTTTTGAATCGCGGATTGGTTTTATATCTCCGCATTCTGAAAATTTTTGCGGCAGCTGCAATCGCATACGTATAACTGCTACTGGAAAATTAATATTGTGTTTAGGGCAGGAAAAAAGCGCCGATTTGCGTTCTGCCATGCGCGAGCACAGCAATCCCGAATTTGCATTACGCGATGCTTTATTAAAAGCGATTATTAATAAACCTGAAAAGCACGATTTCGATTTGGTAGATGAACCACAAGTATTACGATTTATGAATGTGACCGGCGGTTAAGATCAAACGCAGCTGCGCGCGCAATACAATTATAAGATGAGCGTTTCAATAAAATTTTTACAGGATTTTTATGTCAGCCCAAAAAGAATTTGAACCCTTAAATATTTGTGTGCTTACGGTATCCGACACACGCAATCTTGAAACTGATACCTCAGGCCAAAAATTACAGGATTTGTTGATCGCCGCTGACCACAAACTTTATGCGCGCGATTTGGTGGTTGATGATATTTACCAAATTCGCGCCGTCATTTCAAAATGGATCGCCGATAACCAAGCGCAAGTAATATTAATTACCGGCGGTACTGGCTTCGCGGGCCGCGACAGCACAACTGAAGCGGTCACTCCTTTATTTGATAAAACAGTGGTCGGCTTTGGTGAATTATTTCGTCAGGTTTCATATTTAGAAATCGGTACATCCACGATTCAATCTCGTGCAACTGCAGGCCTTGCCAATCGCACCTTAATTTTTTGCCTGCCCGGTTCAACCGGCGCATGCGTAACCGCGTGGGAAAAAGTTATTGTCGAACAATTAGATAGTCGCCATAAGCCTTGTAATTTTGTTGGGCAATTACGGGTACCGCAATAAACTGCAAAACTTCATTAAGATAATAAGCATTCTTACCCATATTAAATAAGTCATTTTTTGTTTTGAGCAGAGATGGTGCATTCGCTATTTGCGGCGCTCGTTTTTGTTTCGTTTCTGCGCATTTTTAAAATTTAATCTCCATAAAATGACGCATTTTTTAGAAAATAGCGCGTGCATCACAAAATTTATGTTATTAATTGAAAATTAGCTGCCTAAAACTGAATTTCGAGATCCCTTGGCAAAGTCTTTGCTAATTAAGCTAGCCGCGTTTGATTTGCGCTTGATAAAGACAATGTTATGAACGATTTTTTTCTCGGAAAAAACTGCCGTGCCTGCACTACTGGCAGCGATGGAGGCGCTGACACTAGAGCAAGACTTCCAAATATTTTTTAAAAAAGCGGCGAGTTCAGTTTGCAAACTACTCAATGCTGATGGCGTTGCACTTATTCTATTGGATGAGCGCCGGGAATTTTTTGAATATCAATTATTTGAAGGCGCGCAAGAGGAACGCTTGAACCCTTATAAAGGCATGCGCTTTCCCGCTCACGAAGGTATAGCCGGCCGTGCGCTCAAAACCAAAAGCAGTATTTATGTCAGCAACTATTCGACCGATCCTGATGCTATGCAGGATTTGTTAAAAGGCGGTTTAGTTTCCAATTTTGTTATTCCATTAATTTCATCGGATCAAGTCATTGGTGTGCTTGCAGCATCATGGTTTAGTAAACCCGAACAAATCGCACCGCAAATTTTTGTACTCGCAGAACGAATTGCCAGCCAAATTGCGGTTGCTTGCCATCGTGAGCGGCTTGAAAACCAATTGCGCTCGTTAGTGAGTATTGATCCTTTAACGCAGCTCAATAATCGCCATGGCATCATGCAATTTCTTGATCAAAAGGCAGATCAACTAGCGCGTCACAATCGCGGCTTTGCATTATTTTTTATTGACCTCGATGGATTAAAAACCGCGAACGATCAATGGGGCCATGAAGTTGGCGATAATATTTTGCGCGATGCAGCAAATCGTTTGCGCGATGTTGTGCGTAAAAGCGATTGTATTGGCCGCTTGGGCGGCGATGAATTTTTAATTATTTCCGAGTGCGATGAACACAGCCTCGCCATTTTAGCGACGCGTTTTATTCAGGCATTGCGCATTCATTTTGGCAAGGGCCGTAAGCGCGGACGAATTTCCGCAAGCATCGGCATAGCTTTTTCACCTACTGATGGATCTACACCTAGCACGCTATTACGCAAGGCAGATGCTGCAATGTATTCCGCTAAAACGGAAGGCGGCGATAGATTTCATTTCGCATCGCGCACATCAATCTCTGATCGCGAAAAAGATATTTCTGCCATCGATATAGATAATGCGTTGGACGCAGAGGAAATTTGTCTGTGGTATCAACCCATTATTTCTTTGCGCAACAAACAAATAATCGGTTTCGAAAGTTTAGTGCGCTGGAAAAAATCGGATGGAAGTATGGTTGGCGCCTTGCCAATTATTAAAGCGATAGAATCCGCCCGTGGTGATTTGGAAGTTCGCTTTGGCAATTGGATTTTGCATAAATCAGCGCAGCAAATTGCAGAATGGAAGGCGTTAGGATTTTCACACGATATACATATTAATATTTCAGCACGACATTTTTTGCATCCGTCGTTTTTACAAGAACTGCAAAAAATTCATCAAAATACAACAAATGTTTGCCATTCACTTATCGTGGAAATTACCGAGTCCGCAATGCTGGATGATATGGAGCGTGCACGTAGAATTATTTTACGCTGCCACGAATTAGGTATTCGCGTTGCAGCCGATGACTTTGGAACGGGTTATTCTTCGTTAACTTATCTAAAATATTTACCACTTAACGCGCTAAAAATTGATCGTTCATTTGTAACGGACTTACCACACAACCAGGTTGATCGCGATATTATTAGCGGCATTGTTTCTATAGCACACGCGTTGAATTTAACGGTGGTTGCAGAGGGTGCAGAAAATGATGATCAATTGGAAAGTTTACGAGCTTTGGGATGTGACCAGCTACAAGGTTATGTAATCAGCCAACCTATTCCACTTGAACAAGTTGTGGAATGGCATAACAATTATCAACGAAACTACCAACACCCAAATCTGCTTATAAATGAAAAACATGCATACGCGCCCAAGCTCAGCGCCATTTAAAAAATAGCGACTGATTGAGTGCTGCAGGACAAATTTTAATAGGTTGTGGGCAGGCGTCTGAGCATTTCTTTACGAGCTGCAATTAGCTCTTTGTAGGTTTGGATCATGGTGAAGTTAACGTAAGTGCCATTGAGTTTTAACGCATCCTGCTGGCGTTCGTACTCGGAAATCTCGCTCATCAATTTAGCTTTTAAATCGTCGGTACGCGCAAGATTAATTCCTACACCGATTTGGTTGGCTAGTCTTTTCATTGCAAATACTCCTTCAGTTAATAAGTCGCTTACCAATTCATAGCACCCGTGTTCACAGCATCGAATTGCTATTTTCTTCCACTAACTATCTACTTATTGAATAGGGCCGTTTACTCCTTATCTTAAAAGCATAGCTCAGCTGAAATAATTGGAAGCCTCTTAGCTAGACCGTTTAATTCTTTGCAAAGTTCCAAAAGGCCTGTGATATATAATTTGGCAATAAACAAATGACTGATTTTTTTTAAAAAGCTTACTAATGAATCCTACTGCCGAAATTTTTCTTAGGGTTATCAATAAGCTGGATTGTTTACTTCAAAATAGCATTACTATTTAGATTGATTCGCCGCAAGCGAATTTGTTGATATCCATTTGTCGCGCTTACCACATGCAACAATTCAATTTTTAAAGGGAGTGATTGGCGCAATATTAAATTATGGTCGATAATTGCTAGTCAAATAGCTACCCTCTTTGCTTTACCTTATCAAATCTTAACTTTTAAACGCTTCAGCTAATCGAAATAGTCAACTTGCCTTTATTTCAATTATTTTATTTTCCAGATTGTCTTCGTGTTCAGACTATCTTGTCGTTCAAGCTACTTTTACACTTTGACGCGTGATGCATCATGTTCTACAAGAACTATTCCTCCAAACTCCTTCTACTAGCCGTGGCTTTAACGGTGGCAGCCATAACTGCCAAGGGGTTAGTGCCGCAAAAAAATCTGTCACTTATACCCAGTGACTCACCCGATGCTAACTATTTTTTAATGGATGCTGACAAGGGCAACGCCTATTGGGTTGACCGCAATAATTTTCACTTTCATTGTAAATTTAATGCGGGCGACGAAAACCTTCCGTGTAATCTGGTATTTATTCTGGCTGCGGAAAACAACCTGGGAGTAAATTTGCAGCAATACGACGCGATAAATTTGGATGTTAGTTACAACGGCGATGCGAAAAAAATTCGTTTGGCAATTCGAGATTTTGATCCTCGTTTTTCAACGCAAGAAAATAGCAACAGCTCTAAATTTAATTTTATTAACTTGCGTGTGCAAGATTTGGAAAAGCCGCTCACCATTCAATTAAACGAATTCACGGTTGCAGATTGGTGGCTTTCACAAATGAACTTACCCAGAGACCAAACCCATCCGGATTTTCGCAATGCAATTACCTTTGCAATTGATTTCGAGGGAAATTTAAAGGCAAGCGAACACGATGTGCATATCAAAAAAATTGAATTTGTAGGTGAGTGGATAACCACGGAACATTGGTATTTGGCGATTATATGGGTATGGGTTTGCATGGGAACTTTATTTGCAACACTGCGCTTAACTGCATTGCAACGAGCAACTGAACGGCACCGCAACAAAGTATTAAAACTGGTCGAAACCAATTCACAACTACAAACTGAAACGGATAAATTTCGTAAGCTTTCCACAGTAGATGCCTTAACCAATGCATTTAATCGACACGGTATAGAGCAGATTATTGAATCGATTGATACGCACACCACACCCACCGTTATTATTATTCTGGATATCGATCACTTCAAACGCATTAACGACCGCCGAGGCCACGATACAGGTGACAGAGTTTTACAAACCATCAGTCAGCTCATTGTAAAAAACACACGCAGCAATGATAAATTTGGGCGCTGGGGCGGCGAGGAATTTTTATTGATTTGCACTCACACTTCCGTCGCAATGGCTTATGCCCTTGCCGAAAAGTTACGACTGGTTATTTTTAATAATGTGTTTGAAGAAGACAATCCTATGTCGGTAACAGCAAGCTTTGGTGTTGCTGCCATTCCACTCGGCGGCACGTTTAAAACGGCTTTTAAATGCGCAGATGAAGCATTGTATAATGCAAAGGCGCTAGGTCGTAATTGTGTTGTTATTGCTGAGGAAGACCAGCCAAATTCTTAACAAGAAATTTATTACTCTAAAATAAAAGTCCCCAGTGCAAACACACTGGGGATTTTTATTTTACGTGTTAACTATGGATGAGTTGCTGATTTACAACTTATCAAATGCGTCCGTTAAAATACAGTCGAAGCGGCGCGCATCATATTCCAACAAACGATTTACATCTTGTGGCTGGATAATATTTTTGCTTACCGCGTCTTGTAGCTTCTCGGCGATATTTTTACCGTGCAATTTATTTTGGTTTTTCAACCAGGTTGTCCATAATGGGCCAAGTGCCAGCAACATTTGGTAAGTGCTTTCGACACGACCTGCTGCATCTTCCGGGTCATGACTGACAAACACATATTGCGCAAGATGTTGTCGAACCGGGTTATCTTCCAGCATTAAATCGCCCAGCTCACGAGTTAAATCGTCGGTAGGTTTTAAAACAATTTTTCCGAACGGCAAGGTCAAATAGCGAACCAGTTTTGCTACCCAACCGACGGGGAAATTATCCGAAAATTCAATCAAGGCTTGCTGGCCTTTATTCAATGCGCTCGTGATTGCAAATTCTGCGTGCACATCTTCTGCGTGGGTGCGTGGGTGCGCTGAGTGATATTTTAGAATTGAACAAGCAATAAAAAGTTGGCTGTGAATATCGCCCAAACGTGCAGACAATAATTCGCGGCGTTTTAAATTCCCGCCCAAGACTGCTAACGCAATATCTGAAATACTCGCAAAAGACGCGCTCAATAAATTTATACGTTGATACCAGCGCGCACTAAAATCATCGGCATTGGCGGGCACGCTACTGAAATGTCCGCGCGTGAGGCCAAGCAAACCGGTGCGCACAAGATTGCCGAATACATGGCCGAGATGCGACGTAAATAATTTATCGAATGTTTTAATACCGCGCGCCTGATCTTCATCTTGCATCGCTTGCATTTCATTAAACAAATAAGGGTGACAACGCATAGCACCTTGACCAAAAATCATGAGCGAGCGCGTTAAAATATTTGCACCTTCTACGGTAATCGCTACAGGTACACTGTGATAGGAATAGACGAGGAAGTTGCGTGGCCCCTGCTGAATGGCGCGGCCACCCACTACGTCCATCGCGTGCTCAACAGACTTACGCATTAACTCGGTTGCGTGATATTTGGCCATGGCGGTCATTACCGATGGCGAACCCGTTTCCAAACCTTTGGTCACTAATTGGCGGAAAGCTTCGAGCGTGTAAGCGGTACCGGCGATATCGGCGGTGGCTTCCTGTACGCCTTCGAACTTACCGATTTCGGTATTGAATTGACGGCGAATACGCGCGTAAGCGCCCACCAAGCGATAATTAATTTCGCCGCTAGCGGTAGAAAGCGATGGCAAGGACACACCACGGCCCGCACCCAAACATTCAATCAGCATGCGCCAGCCTTTACCGGCCATGGCTGCACCCCCAATAATCCAGTCGATAGGGATAAACATATCGTTCCCAAACACAGGGCCGTTCATAAATGGCGAACCGGGATTATGACGCTTGCCGATCTCCATACCGGGATGATTAGCAGGAATTAACGCGCAGGTAATACCGTATTCTTTTTTGTTGGGATCGCCCAATAGACCTTCAGGATCGTGCAGTTTAAATGCGAGACCGACTACAGTCGCTACAGGTGCAAGGGTAATCCAGCGTTTGCTAAAAGTAAGGCGCAGACCGAGAACTTCCTGCCCGTCGTGGATACCTTTGCAAACCACACCTATATCGGGAATTGAACCTGCATCCGACCCCGCTTCCGGGCCGGTTAATCCAAAGCAGGGAATTTCAGTGCCGTTTGCCAAACCGGGAAGCCACTGATTTTTTTGCGCTTCAGTGCCGTAATTCATCAGCAATTCGCCGGGGCCGAGCGAGTTGGGCACCATGGCGGTAACGGCTGCAGTGCCGGAACGGCTGGCGATTTTGCTCATCACCCGGCTTTGCGCGTAGTGGCTGAATTCACGACCGCCAAATGATTTGGGAATAATCAGGCCAAAGAAACCTTTGTCTTTTAGGAATTGCCAGGCTTCGGGGGGAAGGTCTTTGCGAGTGTTATAGATTTCCCACTCATTGAGCATGCCGCACAGCTCGCTTACTTCGTTGTCTAAAAAGGATTGTTCTTCGGCAGTTAACTGCGGCAAACCGATTTGGGCGAATTCATTCCAGTCGGGTTTGCCGCTGAAAAGTTCTTTTTCCCACCAGGTAGTGCCCGCCTCCAAAGCTTCACGCTCGGTAACGCTCATGCTGGGCATGGTTTTCTTGAGAATACCGAAGACCGGTTTGGTGATGACGGCGCGGCGTAAACCGGGAATATTCAGCACCAAAACCACGACCGCCAATATTCCCAATGCAACGGGCGATAATAAGCTGTGCACCAAAGTGCCCAAGAGTACCCAGAATATCACCACCACTGCGGACGACACGGCGAGTGAAACTTGACGCAAGGCCAGTATGGCAATCAATACCCAGATCGCGACCAATGCTAACAGTAAAGACATAGTGACCTCTCTCTTCTTATTTATAGTGACCAGCCCAAATTGAGCCGGTTCATCCTCATATTGAGTCTAGTTGTAACATTCAATTATTGCTGAGCTGTGCATCAGATTTATTC
>SEBV01000051.1 GCA_004172865.1 Gammaproteobacteria bacterium
CGGATGAAGTAGTACTCCGTAAAGAAGCTAAGAAGAAGTAAGGGCTAGGTTATGAGCGATAAGAAGCTATCTCGTCTTCGCCGCGCACGCCGTGCCCGAGCAAAGATTCGCGAATTGGGAGCAACTCGTTTGTCTATCCATCGCACTCCACGCCACATTTACGCGCAAGTAATTGCTGGTGATGGTTCAAAAGTATTGGCTAGCGCTTCTACTCTTGATAAAGATTTACGTAGTGGCAAAACTGGCAATGCTGACGCCGCCAAAGCAGTTGGTTTACTGATTGCTGAGCGTGCTAAAGCTGCGGGTATCACACAAGTTGCTTTCGACCGTAGCGGTTTCAGATACCACGGCCGTGTTAAGGCCTTGGCTGATGCTGCCCGTGAAGGCGGATTGGAATTCTAAAGGTTAAGATATGGCTTACTCTAAGAAAGAAGAAGACAACAACGAAGGCTTGCAAGAGAAGCTTGTTCAAGTCAATCGCGTTGCTAAAACTGTAAAAGGTGGTCGTATCTTCCAATTTACCGCATTGACAGTAGTTGGTGATGGTAATGGCAAGGTAGGTTTCGGCCGCGGTAAAGCACGTGAAGTGCCCATTGCAATTCAAAAAGCTATGGAAGCAGCACGTCGCAACATGATTAACGTTGATCTGAACGGCGACACTCTGCAATACGCTATTAAAGGTGTTCACGGAGCGTCAAAGGTTTATATGCAACCAGCTTCTCAAGGTACTGGCGTTATCGCCGGGGGCGCAATGCGTTCTGTACTGGAGATCGCAGGTGTTCAGAACGTATTGGCTAAGTGCTACGGCTCTACCAATCCAGTGAACGTTGTTCGTGCAACCTTTAACGCCCTTAAAGCAATGACCTCTCCAGAAGCTGTTGCGGCCAAGCGCGGCAAAAGTGTTGAAGACATTCTGAACTAATCGATTTTTCGATTTACGACGGTGGATTAACCATGTCTAAGAAAACTATTAAAGTGACCCAGGTGAAGAGTACTGCTCATCGCCTTGCGTCTCACAAAGCATGCGTTGCAGGTCTTGGCTTGCGTCGTATTCGTCATACCGTTGAAGTTGAAGATACTCCTTCAGTTCGCGGTATGATCAACAAAGTTAACTATCTTGTGAAGGTAGAGGGAGAGTAAGATGCGTCTTAATACACTTAGCCCTGCACCGGGTAGAATCAAGGCTGCAAAACGTGTTGGTCGTGGTATCGGTAGTGGTCTTGGTAAGACTGCTGGCCGTGGTCACAAAGGTTTGAAATCACGTTCAGGCGGATCTGTAAGGCCAGGTTTTGAAGGCGGTCAAATGCCTTTGCAAATTCGTTTGCCAAAATATGGTTTCTCTTCTCGTATTGGCCGTGTTACTGCTGAGATTCGTTTGTCTGAATTGAATCTGGTAGAAGGCTCCGTAGTAGATTTGGAAACTCTCAAGCAAGCCGATTTGATTAGCTCTGTCATTAAACGCGCTAAGATTTTCGCTTCTGGTGAGTTGAAAAAGGCTGTAACCGTTAAAGGTTTAGGCGTAACCAAAGGTGCTAAGGCTGCTATTGAAGCTGCTGGCGGTACTGTAGAAGAGTAAGAGACGCATGGCTATCACCAACAATATGCCGTTAGCGAATCAAAAAGGTTTAGGCGAGCTTTGGGCTCGCCTTCGTTTTCTCTTTTTGGCTATTTTGGTCTATCGGATTGGTACTCACGTACCCATTCCAAGTTTAGATCCAGAACGAATCGCGAACCTGTTTAATCAAAACAAAGACACTATCCTGGGCATGTTCAACATGTTTTCTGGTGGTGCGCTTGAGCGGATGAGTATTTTAGCCCTGGGCATCATGCCTTACATTTCGGCATCCATCATTATGCAATTGTTAAGCTCGGTAACCCCGTCGCTTGAGCAGTTGAAAAAAGAAGGTGATGCTGGACGTAGAAAAATTAACCAATATACGCGATATTTCACCGTTGTATTGGCGACTGTACAAGCCTTTGCCATGGCAGCAAGTTTTTCCAATTATGCTTATGGTGGCGAAGCAAACTTTGCTTACTATTTTACCTCTGTGGTGTCGCTGGTAACAGGCGCTGTGTTCATGATGTGGTTGGGCGAGCAGGTTACCGAACGTGGTATTGGCAATGGTATATCCATGTTGATCTTCGCAGGTATCGTTGCCGGTTTGCCAAGCGCAATCGTTCATTCGCTTGAAAGCGCGCGCCAAGGTGATGTGAATTATTTAGCGTTGTTATTTGTAGCTGTGATCGCTATTGCTGTTGTGTGGTTGGTTGTACGTATCGAGCGTGGCCAACGTCGAATTACTGTGAACTACGCAAAAAGACAGCCTGGTCGTCAAGGTTATGGTGCTCAATCAAGCCATTTACCTTTGAAGATCAACATGTCAGGTGTAATTCCAGCGATTTTCGCCAGCAGTATCTTGTTATTCCCGGCGTCAATTGCACAATGGTTTGGTCAAGGTGAAGGTCCTGTAAAAGCTGTTTTACAAGATTTCGCATTGGCGATTAGTCCAGGTCAGCCATTATACATTTTGATGTTTATTGCATTTATTACGTTCTTCTGTTTCTTCTACACGGCATTGATGTTCAATCCCAAAGAGGTAGCAGATAACTTGAAAAAATCGGGTGCTTACATTCCAGGGATTCGTCCTGGTGAGCATTCCGCAAAATATATTGATAGCGTATTAACTCGCCTAACCGTGGTTGGCGCTATCTATATGTCAGCAGTGTGCTTGTTACCTCAGTTCTTACAAGTAGCCGCAAAAGTACCTTTCTATTTGGGTGGTACTTCATTACTGATCGTAGTGGTGGTGGTTATGGACTTTATGTCTCAGGTACAGGCTCACTTGATGTCTCATCAATATGAATCGTTGATGAAGAAGTCAAACTTAAAAGGTTACGGCGGCAACGCGCGTTAATCCTGGATTTTGAGGTTGAATAATGAAAGTTCGTGCTTCTGTTAAAAAGATTTGTCGCAATTGCAAAATGGTTCGTCGCAACGGTGTTTTACGTGTTATTTGCCAAGTTGAGCCGCGCCACAAGCAGCGTCAGGGTTAATGCTTAATAGTATTTGCTTCAAAACTGAGGCAGGTGTTCACAGAGTGAATGCCTGCCTCTTGTTTTCCAAGTGATAAATAAGCATTACCAAAAGGGGGCGCTGACTGTCGTTAGATAAGAAATTGTCTAGCTATTGCTTTGTGCTGTGTTTCTCGCTATCCTGCGCGCCTTTTTGAGCAGCGATGATGGCGGTTAATACTGTCAGCGCTACATTTATGTGTTATTGGAGTAATTTGAATGGCTCGTATTGCTGGTGTAAACATACCAGATAACAAACACGCCGTTATCTCGTTGACTTATGTTTATGGGATTGGTCGTAC
>SEBV01000228.1 GCA_004172865.1 Gammaproteobacteria bacterium
AATGATCTCGCCATCGGAGGTTGCCACTTCTTTTACCACGCCTTTCAAACGTTCTTCAAACTCGCCTTTGTATTTGGCACCGGCAATGAGTTGTCCCATGTCCAGCGCATAAATAATTTTTGATTTCAGGTTTTCGGGTACATCACCATTTACAATGCGCATGGCCAAACCTTCGGCAATGGCTGTTTTACCCACACCGGGTTCACCCACCAAAATGGGATTGTTCTTGCTGCGGCGAGATAGAATGTGAAGTGTTCTGCGAATCTCTTCATCGCGGCCAATCACCGGGTCAAGCTTTCCCTGGCGTGCAAGCTCATTTAAATTCTTTGCGTATTTGTTCAGGGCATTGAACTGTGTTTCCTGCGTTTGCGAAGTCACCGTTGAGCCCTTTCGCAAATCTTTAATGGCAGCCGTCAATCCTTTTTCGGTTAAACCAAAATCTTTCAGCAACTTGGCGGTGCCATCGTTGCCTTGCACCAGCGCTAATAACAGGTGTTCGGGAGTAACAAATTCATCTCCGAAATCTTTCAGCAAAGCGTTTGCTTTTAACACCGCGTTGTTTGCTTCGCGGCTGATGTTCTGCGCGGGCTCTGTTCCGCTGATCTTTGGCAGCTTGGCAATTTGTGCATCCAGCTTTGTTTCCAGTTGAGATACGTTGACGCCATTGCGAGTTCATACAATTATCTTTATTGGGTTACGTTTCATCAATTATCAAACCACAGTCCAAGACAATTTCCCCTGTAATGATGTCACACAAATTCAAATTTACCTGCCTCAAAGCCAGTCTGGTAGCGGCTTTCCTGCTAATTCTGCAGACGGGCTTTGCACAAGGCCGTTTTGCCGACCTTGAAAGCACCATTGATGCCCGCAAGAGTATGCTGGGCAATGACCTGATTGTAGTGGTTGCCAACAAGGACACCGTTCTTTATCAAAAAACATTCGGCGATATGAATGTGCGCAGCCAGGAGTTTGTTGGCGCCGCCAGTGCCTGGTTTACCACTACTCTTATTCTTCAACTGGTTGACGAAGGCAAGCTTTCACTGGACGATAAGATTGCGCAGTACATTCCCGTGTTTGGAAGTTACGCCAAGAATTACGTAACCGTTCGCCATTGCCTCACCCA
>SEBV01000229.1 GCA_004172865.1 Gammaproteobacteria bacterium
ATTCGTCGTGCCCTGAAACTTAATTTCATTGACAGTTTTGTAGCGCTGAATGCAGCGTTCTTCGTCAACGCGGCCATTCTTGTGCTGGCAGCAACTGTCTTTTTTAAAGCCGGACGATCTGATGTAGCCGAAATACGAACGGCACACGAACTTCTCAATGATTTTCTGGGTAATAAAATGGCGCCGGCTCTTTTTGCCATTGCGTTGATTGCTGCCGGCCAAAGTAGTACTATTACGGGAACCTTAGCCGGACAGATTGTAATGGAAGGTTACCTGCGCATTCGCATCAATCCCTGGGTGCGCCGCTTGCTCACAAGAGTGATTGCCATTATACCGGCCGTCGTTGTCATTTTAATCAACGGCGAAAACAACATTGATGATTTGTTGGTTTTGAGCCAGGTTGTTCTAAGCCTGCAATTAGGCTTTGCGGTTATTCCCCTGATCCACTTTGTAAGCGATAAAAAGACGATGGGCCCATACGCCATCAAGCCCATTGTTCAAATACTTGCGTGGGCAGTGACAGCCATTCTTGTTTATTTAAACGTGCGAATGGTGTTTGAGCAGGCCGCCGATTTTTTTCATACAAGCGACAGTTTATTCTGGAAGCTAATCATCATTTTTGCCGGGTTGTTTTTTATTGGCTTGTTGTTAACCGCCATTCTTTACCCGCTTATCGGTGCAAATGCACAAAGAAGGCATTGCAGCCTTTCAAAACTTCGCCGTACCGAAATATTCAAAGGTGGCGGTGGCCTTAGACTTTAGTGAAAGAGACCAGAAACTGCTGGCCCATGCCGTTGCGCATGCAAATGCCGGTGCTTCGCTTGTCTTGATTCACATTGTGGAAAGTGCGTCAGCCAAGGTTTTAAGGGAACAAAGCGATGATTTTGAAACGCAGAAAGACAAGGAAAAACTGGAGAGTTATGCGGAGGTAATTCGGCAACAAAATATCACGATTGAAACAAGGCTAGGATTTCGAAACCGCACGAGAGAAATTGCACGATTGGTGAAAGAATCAGGCGCTGATTTGCTTATCATTGGGGCGCACGGTCACACCGGGATCAAGGATTGGTTTTATGGCGAAACCATTGAAGGCGTGCGGCATCAATTACGCATACCCGTGCTGATTGTGTAAAGAAAAATTATTACTGAAACGCTTCTGCTACCTGTTCGA
>SEBV01000052.1 GCA_004172865.1 Gammaproteobacteria bacterium
TTTGATTCGGCTCTTTTCTGTAACTCTTTTACTTCTCTTTCGTTGGGATCGCCACCCAATTCTTCCTTGATGCTTTTGAGTTGCTGTTGCAGAAAATATTCCCGTTGCTGCTTGTCAATCTCCGTGCGGGTTTTGTTGGTGACTTTGTTTTTTAGTTCTGCAAACTGTAATTCTTTTTGCAGGAACTGCATGAGCAACTCCGCTCTTTCTCGTAAATTGTTCAATTGAAGCAACTGCTGCTTTTCCTTAATGTCAATTGTGAGATTGCTTGAAACAAAATGAATGAGGAATGATGCATTTTCGATGTTGCGCAGGATGACGGAAGCTTCGCTGGGAATATTTGGAGAAAGTTGAATGATTTCTGTTGCAACGTCTTTAATATTGGCAACATAAGCCTGGAAGTCAGGATCAGTCGGTGCCTCTTCTTCTTCAATGCCAGTTATTGTGGCTTTAAAAAAAGGATCTTCAGAAACAATTGATTGAATGGCAAACCGTGCTTTGCCTTGTATAATGATTGTTGTGCCACCATCAGGCATTTTAATTTGTTTGATGATCCTGGCGACCGTTCCAATTTCTTCCAAATCCTTCCCTGCCGGGTCTTCAACATTGCTGTCTTTTTGCGCAACAACACCAATCAGTTTTGTTCCTTTATAAGATTCATTAACGGCTTTGATGCTTTTGTCACGTCCCACAGTAATGGGCAACACGACGCCTGGAAACAACACAGTATTTCGCAATGGCAACAAGGCAATTTCCCCCGGCACCTCTATCTTCTCATTCAAATCACCGTCGTTTTCATTAATGGGCATGATCGGCAAGAAATCCATTTCTTCTTCTGGCTTAAATACTCGTTTCACGAAGAATTCTTTAGAAATTAATAAAGGGCACGAATTTACGGTAGGGTTCAATGCTAAAGTTTCCCGCAGTTATTTCATTTGGGAGACAGAAATGGGATAGGTAGATATACGCGAAGGAAACGTGTAGTTACGCAATTTTCTTTTTTTCTGTAATAGAACGCATCAAATTCAAGAAAAAATAGGACGACAACTTGCATAAGTAAGGAGAAACTCTCATTTTTACACGCCAAAACGATGGTGAACCCTAAGGGAAGACTTTAGTAACTGCTTTTGATTTACTTCCTCTTCGCTTTAATTAGTAGCTTTATCGTTCAGGTTAAATCCAAATCCTTTTAAAACACGTACCACCTATGAGGCTGACTCTTTCTTATTTCTGCTTGTGCGTATTATTTGCTATTCCTTTCTTAGGCAATGCCCGTCCTTTTGCTGCAAATGGGGCAAATTATGACATTGTTTATCATCAAATCAAAATCACCGTTAACCCTGGTTCAGGCTCGGGTGCTATCAGCAATGGAAGTGTCACGACCTATTTTAAAACGACCGTTGCTAATGTCAGTACGCTTCAATTTGACATTGATGCCAGCAACCTGACTGTTTCATCGGCAACTTATCATGGTGCTTCCATCGGAAAAAGCCAAAATTCAACGACCGATGTTCTTACACTTACCTTACCATCTGCAATAGCTGCAGTTGGAACACTCGATTCGGTTACTGTTTTTTACAGTGGAAATCCTGTGTCAGCGCCGTTATCAGGCGTTCCAAGCGGCTATAATTTTAAGCAGCGGACCAATGGTCAATATTGTATTTTCACTTTAGGCGAAGCGTTTACCGGGCACAACTGGTGGCCGTGCAAAGAATCGCTTTATGATAAAATCGATTCAGTTGACTTGATTGTAACAGCGCCTAGTGCGTATAAGGTGGCCGGAAATGGAACTGTTACCGAGGTTGTTTCCGGGTCAAATATCATTACAACGTGGAAGACCCGTATTCCGATTGCTACCTATGGAGTAAACTTTGCGGTGGCCGATTATGTAAACTACCAGTATAACATCACAACGGGCGGTAAAACATATCCGGTGCTGAACTACTTTTACTCCGAACACAACAACGCAACCTATAAGAGCTATGCGGATAATCTCAAAAATATTATCCCCGCTTTCTCCAGTTTGCTCCAGGTAAATTATCCCTTTGCAAGTGAAAAATATGGCCTGGCCGAATGCACAGCAGGCTGGGGAGCATTGGAGGTGCAATCCATGACATTTATGGCATCTGATGCCTATGGCGACAATGGCTATACGATTGCTCACGAAGCGGCTCACCAATGGTTTGGCGATATGGTGACAACAAACTCCTGGCACCAGGTTTGGCTGAATGAAGGGTTTGCACAATATTTTCAATCGGTCATTTATCCGGAATTGTTAAGGCCTTCCGAACTTGACGCACAACGAAGTGCTTTAAAAGGCCGCGTAAAATCAACCAGCACTGTTTATGTGCCTGATACTACAACAGCGAATAATATCTTTATTCCTACTTCAACTATTTCCCAGCCATACGATAAAGGCGCAATGCTGATTTCTATGCTGCGAACATGGGTTGGAGACGCTGGCTTTTATAATGGCTTAAGAGACTACCTGACCATGAATGGTGTGAAGTATGCCTTTGGCCACGTGGATTCATTAGAAAAGGCGATGCAAGCCTACACGCCGGTTGATTTAACAAATTTCTTCAGTGACTGGGTGAATAAAAAAGGCTACGCAAACTTCGCGGTTACTTGGTATAATGTTGGTAAAAAGATCTATATCAAGTTGGCACAAACACCGACAGTGGCGGCTTCAGGCAAATTCGACGTACCAGTTCCAATTCGAATTACCGGCGCTGGGCTCGATACTACAGTCGTTATTATTGACAAAGGTGGCATCTTGTACAACTCAGCAACCGGCGCTACCAATGGTAAGGATGTAATCACCTACAACTTATCAGCAATTCCTACAGGCATTTCTTTTGATGCGAAAAGTACGATTCTGGGGTCTGCTAGTACAATTTTGGTGAACAGTGTTTTGCCATTACGGTCGATTTCCTTGGAAGCAAAAAAGAAAAATAACAGTGCCGAAATTAAATGGACAATTGACTCGGACGAGCCATCGGCACAAGTAACGTTGGAAAAAAGTACCGATGGACAGCACTTCTCTCCCATCAAAAAAGAAGACCAGCCAGGAAATCAGACGGGAGAATATACCGATGCAATGAAAGCAGGCATTCAGTACTATCGTTTGAAAGTCACAAACCTTGCCGGTGACATCGTATACTCTAAGGTGCAGGCTGTAAGTACCAAATCGTTTGGCAGCTACCAGGTGCTTCCGAACCCGGCTTCCAATGATATCAGCCTTTTATTGACACCGGAAAACCAAAACGGAACGATTAGCGTAACTATTCGCAATGCTTCCGGACAACTTATGAAAACGC
>SEBV01000053.1 GCA_004172865.1 Gammaproteobacteria bacterium
GTATCGGCGCCCCTGCACTGGGAGGAGGTAAAAAAAGGACTGCGCCAAAAGCAGTTCACGATGGCAACGATGGCAGACCGCCTGCAAAAGGAAGGCGATTTGTTTACAGGTGTATTGGGCACCGGCATTGAATTGAATGACGTGCTGAAAAAGCTGACTGCACTACTATAGATGTGCGCAAAAATGTGTAAAACTGGTGTGTATATCAAGGGTAAAAACCAGTAATCGGGAACAGGGATTGGATAGTAGTTTCTTGTAAACCCCGGAAAGTTACATGGACCGTATTAACAGTAAAACCTAAAACGAAAACGATGCGAGCACTTTGGAAAGGATCGATTGGATTTGGACTGGTGAATATACCGGTAGGCCTTTATAGCGCCACGGAAGAAAGCAATCTAACGTTTGTCTCCCTGGATAAAACTTCCAAGGGCAGGATCCGGTACAAAAAAGTAAGTGAAACCACGGGCAAGGAAGTCAAGGCTGGCGACATCATGAAAGCTTACGACCTGGGCGGAGACTTTGTTATGGTCTCTGAAGAAGACTTTGAAAAAGCAGTTCCCACCAAAAAAGACCACATCGAGATCGTGCAGTTTGTCGATGAAAAACAGATTGATGCCCTGTACTACGAAAAGCCTTATTACCTCGCACCGGAAAAAGGAGGTGACAGAGCCTATGTACTTCTCCGGGAAGCGTTGAAAAAAGAAAAAAAGGGCGCCCTGGGCCTGTTCGTTTTTCACAACCGCGAATGGGTTTGTTTGCTAAAATCTTCCGAAGAAGCCATTGTCCTGCACCGCCTGCGCTTTGCAGAAGAGATCCGGGGTGTGGACGGTCTCCGGATGCCATCGCTAAGTGTGAAGCCTGAAGAGCTCAAGATGGCTACCTCCCTGATCGCACAGCTCACCAAACCTTTTAAACCCGAGCAGTTCAAAGATGAATACTCAGCAAAGCTTCTTAAACTCATCGAAGCAAAAGCCAAAGGCAAAACAAAGGCCTTTAAACCAATGAAGGTGGTACACACGACTCAGACCGAAGATCTGATGGCCAAGCTGAAAGCGTCCCTGAAGCCAGCCAAAAAAGCATCCTGACGAAAGGTTTTTTATCGGAGGGATTCATTTTCCTGGGGCAACCTTTACTTTGCAGTGGTGCTGCTTAAAATGGTCATAAAAGGCGATGATGTGGATGCCGTACCCATCGAACCCAACTGGTTGAAACAGCCCGGCTACCTGGATGCTATGCTGCAATGCCTTCGTCAAAAACACAGCGAACGTTTGGTGCAAGCCAGCACAGAGGCAGAGTTTTACCTGGAAGTGGGCTCCAGCATGAATGTTACCGGCTTCGAATCGTTTTCTGATTCCGACTGATCCCAATGCGCTGTTTGCGTTATCGCCAGGTCTGGAAATAGTTATAAGTAGGTGAATTAGTTGATCGAAATAGATTAAAGGATCCAGTATGCAGAAGGCAAGTCAATAAAGCTGCTTTTGCGAAGGCCTGGTCAAGGAATAAGTTGTTGGCAGGCACCTTTTACAGACATGGCAATTTGTATTCCTCCCTGTTTTCTAATCTGATTTTAATTTTCCCGAAGCTCAACAATAACTACCTTACTGAAAATCTACCGTATGCAGCTTATTTTATCCGTTGGCGATAAGGTGCTGGACAAGGTGACGATCAATGCAGGAAGAACAAAAGAGGGCGATTACCTTCAGGCACAAAAAAGGCTCTTGCTATTCAAACATCAACTCTCTATTCTTGCCCTAAATGGACAGCCTGTTTTCTACCTTATCGCAGGGTCCAAAATGAAATAACTATTGTTGCATTACCCTTACCTTGTACGATTACTGTGGACACATACCGAACATGTCATGATGACCCAAAAGCACTGAAAACACAGGAAAAACACTTGCAAAATGCCTTTTTATGTGGTAGCTACTCATGACGCTGCACGTAAGCAAAAGTCGGTTCATAAGTAGTAAATCAAGAAACAATTGCCTGTTTCTGAATTTAAAGAGGTGCAAACAGAAATTTAGAATTGAGTTGTGCAACAGCCACTGCTGTGGCTGTCGTTTATTTCGAAACACTATAATCTTCATTGTTGGCCTGTAAAACTAAATGCCAGGCTAAATGGTGATTAAATAAGCCATGCCACGAAGCGCTGCCAGAAAAATGAAAAAATTGATAGCAACTCCAATTAGTATATATATGTAGCGCAGCCAATTCATCTTATCTTTCAGGAAAGCGTTGAGCGCATATATTGTATAAGCTTCGGTAATTATTAATTGGATGCTTTTGTTTAATAGCACATTCGAATGGAGATAGCTAAGTAATAGCTGAAATGGTATTACTAGTATTAAGACAAAGGAGATCATATAGCAACATATCACGAGCCATTCTGCATAGTTATATTTTATCCTTTTGAAAATCAGAAAACAGACTAATCCGTAAGCCGGTAACAAGACGATGTGGAACCAAGAATAATATTTTTCTAACAACACCTCATTATTTTGAAGTCTGTCGTTGAACGCTGTTGCATTGGGGATTAAATACTGCTGATGAAAAAAATTAAGTACCAATGCAAACAGGGTGGTTGAGATTAATAACAAGGAAAACGGCTTTTGGTATCGTTTACGATCACCATCTAAATAATTATGCATCATTTTTCCGGGTGCAATGGCTAAAGCCACAATTGTTTTGCGCAGCCCTTTTTCCACATGTGTCAAATCATGCCAAGCCTCGCTTAGCATGCTGTTTACAGTTATCCTCTTGACTTCCTCAGGTGGGTTCATTCTTCTAAAGGTAGTCATAAAGAAGAAGGTTTGCTGTGTACCAAGTAGTATCAGATTCTGCCTAATATAGCAGGAAGTAAGAACCGCATTCAGGTAGGGGTAACCGAACATTTAGCGAACACCTTTCCGGAATAATAGATGCTTCTTTCAGCTAAAAAAATGATCTAGTACATTTCTCTATTGATCGATTAACCTGAAGGCGGCGATAATTGTCTGGTCAGCTTTCCTGCCACTAATCCTCATCTTCGGTGCAATGTTGGTCGAAGCATGATTCTTCCCTTGATGCATGAATAAGAGAAAACGAAGTACGGTACTTCAACGGCGCTATTATGCAACAAGGAGAGTTGCCAATATTCTTTCCACAAATCTGCGACGAGAAACTAAGCCTGGCTTCTTGAGGACACTAGTAATTACGGACCGTGGTAAGTATTCTGCCAAATCCGGCGTATACGCTTTTGCTGCTAAGGTTTGTATTTCTTAAAGTGTCTGCTTTTGGGCAAACGGCAATAAACACCGCTTTCATCAAAGCGCCAGAAATGCCATGGAACCGACGTTGGGCTGGTGGGAACAACAACTGTCCAACACTCACCTTCCGGCAGTTCGATGATCTCATGAATAGTGTTGGTTGTGACCTTGTGTATAGTCTCGGGCAGCCGGTGAATAATTTCACTGCTCCAGGTGCCATCGGGATGGATGTTATATTGTCTTTCCACATAGCCACCGGCCAGGACATAGCTTGTGAAATTCCAGGGATGCGAATGGGGATTTCCTTTATCCCTGCCCGTGAAATGGTGAAAAACTGAATGAAAGGGTTTTTTCCCTTGGCCCGAATGCGTGAACAAAAACTTCTCAAATTCCCTGCTTAATCGTTGGTGTTTCAATCTCATAACAATTGCAAAATACAGCGCAACGTTGTTGCGTTCTTTCTTTTTGATTCACTACTCACCAAAATAAGTTGAAAGAAAAAGCAAGTACTGGCAAAGTCACTGTACCGGCGATGCTGTTCTCTGCCCTGCTTTCTTTTCTGTTGAAGAACATCGGTTGAACCAGTTAGGGAAATTCTATTATTGAAGCGAATGCCTACAATTCAACCAAAAATAATTGCTCATCCCACTTGCTTGACGGTTCCACTTTGCCCCGCTTCAATGCTGCCATTCCCATAAGTTGCGCATGTCGTTGAAAACAATAAACCGACACCCTATACTTCGCCTGGATCGATATCGTCATGCAGGCAAGCCGCCTTCTTTATCCAGGCCCCATTGCTGCAAAAGAGGGTTGTCAAAAACAGACTTGCATGCCCTGTTTTCTAAAATGGCGTTGCGGGATGCGGTCCAGTTGTCAACAGCACTATCCGAATACATTTTTCGTATCCGGGCACTGTCGGCCTCAAACATCTTTCCCCAGTGAA
>SEBV01000020.1 GCA_004172865.1 Gammaproteobacteria bacterium
TAGTTAACGAAAAAAATATTTACAGATTTGAGAAATAAATTTGAGAAAAAAACGCCACTCAAAAAGACAACAACATTATTGTTATTAGATTTTTTTAACTCTGGGAATTAAAAAATAAAACGCGGATAAACCATAACGCTTAATCATGCAGTATGACAATTGAACGCATACGTATGCAGTGATTGAATACGTATGCAAATTGAAAATATTTTCAAAATAAAATTAAATAACCGGCAAGGCCGTACCATTAATTGGCGACTTCAACACAAACGATGAATGCACGCCGCTCACGCCCTCAATGCGGGTGAGTTGTTGCAGCAAAAATTGTTGGTAAGCATCCATATCTTTTACGATGACCTTTAAAAGGTAGTCGGCTGATTGCCCGGTGATTAAATGACATTCGAGCACTTCAGGATAAGAGCCAACGGTTTTCTCGAACGCATCGAAGCGTTCGGGTGTGTGTTTATCCATACTGATCTGGATAAATGCCATTAATGTGAGCCCAAGTTTTCTCGCGTTTAGCAACGCGACGTAGCCGTCAATCAACCCGGCTTCCTCCAATTGCCGCACCCGTCGCAGACAGGGGGATGGCGAAAGGCTAATTGCATCCGCTAGTTCCTGGTTAGTGATGCGGCCATTTTTCTGTAGCTGCTCCAGAATTAAACGATTATAACGATCCATTTCCATAGCGCAAAATCTCTTATTAACTTAAATTAATGCTTATAATTAATATTATTAAGCAATATTATTGCTTAAATATAGAGAATTAGAACAACTTTGGCAATCATCTGCCGCAGATTCTACGTATACTTTGTTTAACCTGATGGAAACCCCTGCGCTCTACACTAAGCCGGGGTTTTGAGTTGAGCCACAAGCTTATTGCGAGACGATGTAGCGTCTAGGCGCACCAGCCTAAACCAAAACAGAGTCAATCCGTTTTACCCTCTCGGATATTTTCAGCAATCTCAGCCAGGTGCCATCAACTACTTTTTAGCGCTACAAATTCGGAGTTAGCCATGATCAGCAATCCATCCAGTAAATATCAACGCTTTGTCGGTGTCAGCTTGCCCGACCGCCAATGGCCCAATAATTTTATTGTGAAGCCACCGATTTGGATGAGCACAGATTTACGCGATGGTAATCAGGCGCTCATTGATCCTATGTCGGTTGCAACCAAGCTGCGTATGTTCAAAGAATTGGTAGCGATTGGTTTTAAAGAAATTGAAATTGGGTTCCCCTCTGCAAGCGAAATTGATTTCAATTTTACGCGCTTGCTGATTGAAGAAAATCATATTCCCGACGACGTGACGATTGAAGTATTGGTACAAGCGCGTTTCGATTTAATTGAAAAAACCGTGCAGAGCGTACGCGGGGCTAAACGCGCGATTTTGCATATGTATAATCCACTGGCGCCAGCCTTTAGAAAAATTGTGTATAACACTGATAAAGACGGCGTAAAAAATATTGCCATTCAAGGTACCAAGTGGTGTAAACAATTAACGGAAACTGCACCGGAAGTGGATTGGACTTTTCAATATTCACCCGAAGTTTTTTCCAGCACTGAAATTGATTTTGTAAAAGATGTTAGCGATGCTGTTGTAGATATTTGGCAACCAACGCCGCAGAAAAAATTAATTTTGAATTTGCCTGCAACCGTAGAAATGAATACACCAAATACTTACGCAGACCAAATTGAATGGATACACAGAAATATTAATAAACGCGATTCTATTATTATCAGCGTGCATCCGCACAATGATCGCGGCACCGCAGTTGCCGCTGCAGAATTAGCGGTAATGGCAGGAGCGGATCGTGTTGAAGGTTGCTTGTTTGGCAATGGCGAACGCACCGGTAATGTGGATCTTGTTACGCTTGCATTGAATTTATATTCGCAAGGTATTCATCCTGGTTTGGATTTTTCCGATATCGACCAAGTAAGAAAACTACACGAAGAATGCACGCAGTTGCCGGTGCATCCGCGTCATCCTTATGCGGGCGAATTGGTTTACACCGCGTTTTCAGGTTCGCATCAGGATGCCATCAAAAAAGGTTTTGCAGTGCAGAAAAAAGATGCGCTGTGGGAAGTTCCTTATTTGCCAATCGACCCTGCTGATTTAAATCGCAGTTACGATGCCGTCGTGCGTGTGAATGCGCAATCAGGCAAAGGCGGCGTAAGCTTTTTATTGCAGCAACAAGCTGGTTTGCATCTGCCCCGTAAGTTGCAAATTGAATTCAGCGGTGTGGTGCAAAAAGTTAGCGACACCACGGGAAAAGAAGTTAAGAGTGCAGATATCGTCAAAATATTTGAACAAGAATATTTTGAGGTTAATTCACCCATCACTTACCAAAGTTCGAAATTAAAAAATTACGATGATAGCCAACATCAAGTCGACATTATTATTTACGCACAACACGAAAATAAAACGGTCGAAATCAGCGGAACCGGTAACGGCCCCATTGATGCTGCTGCTCATGCGTTAAGCCAATACAACGATGTGCAAATCAGCGTAGTGGATTATTCCGAACATTCAGTCGGCGAAGGTTCAGATGTAGCCGCCGTTTGTTACGTAGAAATAAAAGTCGGCAACAACAAATCCGTATTCGGTGTCGGTAAAGATAGCAACATCATCGCCGCCGCCATCAAAGCCTTGATCAACGGAGTGAACCGAAATCAAAAAGCTGATTAATTTAGCCTGTTAGTGAGTTACCTAAAAAGCGCAGCCAGCAACGGCTGCGCTTTTTTGTTAGTATCGGCAAATAAAGATATTGGAAAAAATAGTTATTTAAGCCGCATCCAAAACGCATCAACCTGTGTCATACACAATATCCTCCCATTAGAACGATAAAATTTGTATTAACGAGAAGTAACAATGGATGGTTTACAAGAAATTCTCTTTACCCTTCGCCAAAACAAACTTCGTACTGCCTTAACAGCGTTCGGGGTTTTCTGGGGCATTTTGATGTTAGTGCTGCTCCTGGGTGCCGGGCGTGGTATGCAGAAAGGAATGTCGGAAGGTCGGTTTAATGACATGAACGATTGTATTTGGATTTTCCCCAATATTACTTCTGTGCCCTATAAAGGTTTTGGTGTCGGCCGTGAGGTTGAATTTACCGAGTCCGATATGGCTGCGATTCGTCAACAGCTTCCCGATGTGCGTTATATTTCCAGCGAAAATTCGCTCGGCAGTTTTGTCAATCCCGATACCCTAGTAACTTACGGCTTGAGCAGCGGAAGTTTTAATATTTTAGGTGTTGGCGATCAGTATTTTAATATCAAAGAAAAAGTGAAATTTAATGACGGTCGCCGTTTGAATCCTTACGACACCGAAGACAATCGCAAGGTTGTGGTGATAGGTACGCGCGTTAGTGAAAAATTATTTTCCTCTACTGATAATCCCATCGGAAAACAAATACAAATTAACGGCATTGCATTTAGTGTTGTAGGTTTATTTTACGATAAAGGAAATAGAGGTGTGATGTCTGAACGCATTTATATTCCCGTGAGCACCTTTAAGAAAACGTTTGGTGGTGGTGAAAAAGTATCGCTGATTGTGGTTCGGCCTAAAGCAAATGTAGATGGTTTTGAACTGGAAGATAAAATCGTCGCGCTCTTAAAACAACGTCACAATATTGCGCCAGATGATGTTCGCGCGATGGAAATAAATAATATGGCCCGACAAGCCGTAGAAATAAAATCTATTTTTAATGGCGTAACTGCTTTTATATGGATCGTAGGTATAGGCACTTTGCTTGCAGGTGTTGTAGGTGTAAGTAATATTATGATTATCACCGTTAAAGAACGCACACGCGAAATAGGTATTCGCAAAGCGCTCGGTGCAAATCCAAATTCCATTGTGCTGGGTTTGTTATTTGAATCTGTGTTGGTTACGAGTGTGGCGGGTTACATCGGTTTAATTCTTGGTGTGGTTATTTTAGAAGTGGTTTCTGCAACGCTGATCCGTTTAAATATGGAGTTGGCTTATTTTCAAAAACCGGAAGTCGATTTAAGCATTGCTATTAGCGCACTTTTATTATTGATCGTAGCGGGCGTCATTGCTGGGCTGGTTCCCGCACTGCGTGCTGCGCGTATTATGCCCATTGAAGCCATGCGCGCTGATTAAAGGATTTTTATGATTGATTGGGATAAATGGCAAGAAATTTTAAATAGTTTACGCCGACAAAAATTGCGTACCTCATTAACAGCGTTTGGTGTTTTTTGGGGAATTTTCATGTTGGTGATATTGTTGGGGTTTGGCACCGGCTTTGGAAATAATATTGATTCACAATATGGCGGAATAAAGAATATTATTTGGGTTTGGTCCGCAAGTGCAACGCAATTGCCTTATCAAGGTTTAGGTAAAGGCCGTTACGTTAATATTAATCAAGATGATGTAAACGCACTTCGCCAAAAAACGTCAAAAGTAAAAATGGTTGATGGCGTTAACGAAATAAATGGTCAATTAATTGTTCATGAAAATGAAAGCGGCTCTTTCACCTTGAGAGGCACACACGCTAATTGGCAACAATTAATGACGCTCCGTGTCATTGAAGGAAGGTACATCAATGAAAATGATGAACGTGAATTACGAAAAGTCGCTGTGATAGGAACTCGCGTGCGCGATGTACTTTTTAAAAATGAATCGGATGCGTTAGGAAAAACTATTTATGTTCAGGGCGTCTATTTTAAAGTCATCGGTATTTATAAATCCACCGAGCAGGACAATCCGTTTCAATCTTCCAGTATTTATATTCCCAATGATACCTTGCGAGCAGCGTTCAATAGCAAAGAAGCTTTTAGTTATTTGCTTTATCAACCACAGGATGGCTACGGCGGAAAATCCGTCGTGAATGAAGTGAAAAATTTATTAAAGCAACGGAAAAAAATTCACCCTGACGATAAAGGGATCATTGCTGCATACGATAATGATGAAGACTACAAACAAGATAAAAATTTGGTAAACGGTATTATCGGGTTTAGTTGGATAGTTGCTATTGGCACTATCATCGCCGGTGCTATAGGAATCGGTAATATTATGTTGGTGATTGTAAAAGAGCGCACGCGTGAAATTGGTTTGCGCAAAGCTCTAGGCGCCACGCCGGTAAAAATTAGTGCGATGATTATGCAGGAAGCATTATTTATTACGGTAATTGCGGGTTATGCCGGTTTAGCGGCAGGCGTTCTTTTATTGGAACTTATAAAAGTGATTTTTATTAAAATGGGCCAAGCCGACAATCGCTTCGCTCAACCTTTTGTCGATATCAATACCGCGGTTATCGCACTCCTGGTGTTGATAACCGCGGGTGTATTGGCAGCATTGATACCTGCAATAAAAGCAGCATCCGTAAACCCGATAGTCGCCCTGCAGGACGAATAAATTAAAGTTCAGCTGGCCTGAATCCAAAGTTCACACAATTACGTCAAACTAGTCATAAAAGCATCGACTATGGGAATCTTATGACTGACACTTGTCACGAATTTGTTAATCTAGGTAAATAAAGTCAGCCAGATTTTAAATAGTGATTAAGCTTGTTGGGCAAAATGCATAACAAGAATGCGTACCGAGACATATAACGACAGGACGGGAGAATCCATGATTAAGCTTCACAACATCCACAAATACTATCACTCGGGAGAGCAACCACTGCATGTACTCAAGGGGATAGATTTGCATATTCGCGAAGGCGAATTGGTGTCGATTATGGGTTCATCCGGCTCGGGCAAATCAACGTTGCTCAATATTCTAGGCATTTTGGATAATCACGACGAGGGCGATTATTTTTTAGCGGGCCACGAAATAAAAAATCTAAAAGAAAAAACCGCAGCGCATTTACGCAACGAATTACTCGGCTTTGTATTTCAATCTTTCAATTTATTACCCTTTAAAAACGCTACGGAAAATGTAGCTTTGCCTTTGTATTATCAAGGTGTGAGTCGCAAGGAACGCAATTATCGCGCTGCTCAATATTTGGAAATGGTGGGGTTGGATCACCGCGCGAAATTTATGCCTAACGAATTATCCGGCGGACAAAAACAGCGCGTTGCAATTGCGCGTGCGCTGGTTACAAAACCCAAAGTTATTTTAGCAGACGAACCAACCGGTGCTTTGGATAGCCAAACCACGCAAGATGTGATGGCGCTCATCAAAGAAATTCATGGGCTGGGAAATACCATTGTTATTGTGACCCACGAACAAGATATTGCCGATCAAACCCAACGCCAAATTGTGTTGAAAGATGGTTTGATTGTGTCGGGCAAGCAGGAAGCGCATACCGCGAATAATAATGCCGATAGCGATGAAGAAGAAATTCTGGGTTAACCATTATGTTAGACGGCTTACAAGAAATTTATTACAGCTTACGCCAAAACAAACTCCGCACGATCATCACGGGCTTCGGAGTTTTTTGGGGTATTTTTATGTTGATCCTGATGCTCGGTTCCGGGCAGGGTATGCGCAATGGCGCGGAACAAGGCTTTGGCAATATAGCAACAGACACTATTACTTTTAACGGCGGCGTAACCAAAATCGCTTACGCCGGAACGAAGATTGGCTCAACCGTAAAGATAACGCTAGCTGATACACAAATCATTAAAAACACTTATCCTGAAATTGCGTTTATGGCAATTGAAAATACCACAGGCAATGTTCAAACCATTTACGAAAAAAATTCGGGAGCCTTTCAAGTTGTCGGTGTGGGCGAACAATATTTTGCCATTAAAGAAAAATTACTTTTTCTTGCCGGTCGCACGCTGAACGAAATAGATCATCAGGAAACACGAAAATCTGCTGTTATCGGAAAGCCGGTTGCGGATCGTTTGTTTGGTGGTGCTGAAAATTCACTGGGAAAAGATATTAAGTTAAACAATATTTATTTTAAGGTGATTGCCGTATTCGATGACGACGACAATATGGGAATGGCAGGCAATAAAATTTACATTCCATTGACAACTTACAAAACCGTGTTTCGTTACGATGCTTATGTTGACAGCTTATTTGTACGTCCTAAAGCTGGTGTTGATGGTGCTGCATTAGAAGAAAAGATTTTGAAGTTATTGAAAGATCGTCACCGTGTTTCTCCCGATGACAATCGCGGCATTTCGTCATTCAATCGCGCAAAAAATTTGGAAGGATTAAATAAAGTTTTTTTTGGCATTAACGCATTGATCTGGTTCGTTGGTATAGGAACGTTAATGGCAGGTATTGTCGGCGTGAGCAATATCATGATTATTACTGTGAAAGAGCGCACGCGTGAAATTGGTATTCGTAAAGCGTTGGGCGCGACACCAGCAAGTATCGTGAGCACCTTATTAATTGAATCAATTTTGGTGACCACCATTGCGGGTTACCTCGGCATGGTATTGGGTGTTGGCTTACTGGAATTAGTTTCTTATGGACTTGAGCACTCAGGAGCAAAAATGTTTTTCTTTAAAAATCCTGAAATAGATTTCCATGTTGCCACTACAGCGATTGTTATTCTGGTGTCAGTTGGTGCGGCTGCAGGTTTTGTTCCCGCCGCGCGCGCTGCACGCATATCGCCAATTGAAGCCATGAGGCAGGATTAATCATGTTCTTTGATATTGATAAATGGCAGGAAATTTGGTTTTCATTGCGCCAACATAAATTGCGTACCGCCTTAACAGCATTCGGTGTTTTCTGGGGCATTTTTATGTTGAGTTTGCTGATTGGCGCTGGCCGTGGTTTGGAAAACGGTGCGACGTCCAACTTGAAAAAAATGCCCAACGCGATTTTTATCTGGATTCAAAATCCCACACAACTTGCTTATCGCGGCACTCCGCTGGGGCGTTGGGTGCAGTTGCGCGATAACGACGTGGATTATTTAAAATCCAAATTAAATACCATCGAAAAAATTTATCCGCAGAATAGTGTTGGTCGCTGGAGCGGAACGCCTGCGTATACAACCTACAAAAATTTTAGCGGCAGTTATTCGATTGAAGGTTCTTATCAAGGTTTGGAATCGCTTCATCAAATAGAAATGATTGAAGGGCGCGGCATTAATACTGCGGATGAAACAGAGCGCAGAAAGGTTGTCATCATCGGGCAAAAAGTAAAAGAACTTTTATTTAAAAATGGCGATAGTGCTATTGGTGCTTTTATCAATGTAGCCGGAATAAATTTTCAAGTTATAGGAATTTTTAAAAGCAGTAATGTTGGCTCAGACGGCTCGGACACCGAAAAACTTTACATGCCTAATGCGTCATTGCGTTATTCCTATAATCAGCAGTCTTCTATTGGCAGTATTTTAATCGTTCCCAAACCGGGCGTTGATGCTTACAAATTGCAAGACGATGCGATTAATTTATTGGTTGAGCATCATGATGTAAATCCCAAAGATTCTGCTGTGTTTGGAAAATTTAACATGCAGAAAATATTTGATCAGGTGTTTGGATTATTTACAGGTATAAGTGTGTTCAGCTGGATAGTCGCTATTGGAACTATTATGGCTGGCGCCGTTGGTGTCAGTAATATCATGCTTATTGTTGTAAAAGAGCGCACTCGCGAAATTGGTTTGCGCAAAGCATTGGGCGCTACGCCGTTAAATATTGTGGCAATGATTGTGCAAGAGTCTTTAGTTATTACGGTATTCGCTGGGTATCTCGGTTTGGTGTTTGGTGTTTTATTTTTAGAAATTGTTAATAAAGCATTATCAATGAGTGGCAATGATATGTTCAAAGATCTCTCTATGGATTTACATACGGGTGTAGTTGCATTAAGCGTTTTAATCGTTGCCGGACTAATAGCGTCTTTATTGCCAGCGTCTAAAGCAGCAATGGTAAATCCAATTACTGCATTGCAAGATGAATAGTTTTTTATCAAATGGAATCAAATAAATGAAAAAAATATTAAGTTATGGTTTGTTGGTGTTAGTTTTATTTTTGTTTATTGGCACTGCCGTATTTCTTTATAAGAAATCGCAAGCCAAACCAGAAGTATACACATCAGATACTGTGGGTACCTTAACGATTACCCGTAAAACTGTGGCTACCGGAAAAGTAATTCCACGCAGAGAGATCGATGTTAAATCGCAAGTATCCGGCGTTATCGAAACCCTATACGTGGAAGCTGGGCAAACCGTTAAACAAGGTGACCTTATTGCTAAAATTGCTTTGCGTCCAAATATGATGCAAGTAAGCCAGGCTGAGTCACAATTGGAATCAGCCAATATTAATTTGCTGAATGCAAAGCTGGAGTTTGATCGCCAGAAAAAATTGTACGCGCAGAAATTAATTTCAGAATCAGATTTCAATAAATCACAAATGACGTACAACTTGCAAAAGGAATCTGTTGTGAGCACGCAAGATTACTTATCGCTTATGAGATCAGGTGCATCCAAAGACGCGCGAAAAATTTCCAATATGGTTACCGCCACTATTTCCGGCATGGTGTTAAATATTCCAAACCGTGAAGGTGCATTTATTGTTGAATCGAGTTCGTTCGGTGCGGCTACTTCGGTGGCAACTCTTGCAGATATGAACGATATGATTTTTGAAGGTTTGGTGGATGAATCTGAAGTTGGAAAATTGCGCAACGGTATGGAGCTGGTTCTTAATATTGGCGCATTGGAAGGTAAGCCTTTCACTGCAAGCCTGGAGTATATTTCTCCCAAAGGCGTCACCGATCAGGGCACTATCAAATTCACAATTCGAGCAGCGGTTAAATTAAATAAAGATTTATTCCTGCGCTCAAATTACAGCGCGAATGCGGATATTGTTTTGGATAAGAAAGAAAATGTAGTTGCAATCAATGAAGGAAATTTACTGATAGAAGATAAAGTAAATTTTGTTGAAGTAGAAACTGCGCCGCAAAAATTTGAAAAGCGTCAAGTGAAAACCGGTCTTTCAGATGGCATCAATATTGAAATTGTTTCTGGCTTAAAAGCGGGCGAGAAAATCAAACATCGTTAATGAATATTGTGACGACACGCAAAGCATCGGCTCATACCGATGCTTTTTTTATGGGCAGTGCTCAGCTATGATGGTGAAAATTTAATAATCAGCAATTCACTTCAGGATTTCTCATGAAAAAATTATGCGTACTTGCGCTAAGTCTAATCGCTTTACCGGTATTGGCCGATAACAACAATGGCTTCTTCCTCGGCCTCGGTGGTTCCAGTCTCAAAGATTATCAAGATGGTATCGATAACGTCAGCCGAATTCGCGCGGTGGAAGTTCTGGGCGGCTACAAATATAACAATGCGCTCGGTATCGAGTTGCGTTTAGGTAGCGGCAAAACCACCGGCACCAGTACAAGTTATGTCGATGCATCTGGCGTGGTGCAAAGTGGAAGTCTTGAGCGCGAACTTGGCTCTTATCAGAGCATTTATTACCGCCCCGAATTGGTTAACGACGAAGCCAAGCTTTATGCTTTACTTGGTTATACGCATCTCGCGACTACTGGCAAAACCCTGGATTCCAATGGTGCTCTGGTGCGTAGTGTAGATGGGTCTGCGTCAGGCTATTCCTACGGTTTGGGTGTTGGATTCGTAATCAATGAGCATTTTAATATCAATATTGAATACAAAAATATTAGTGAAGAGGTCAGCAACAAACCCAACTTCGCTAGTGTGAATGTGGACTATCGTTTTTAATCCGTCGATTTTTCAGAAATATCTGTAATCTTTTAATAGCCAAGACCGCGTCGCACATCGGCATGTGTCACAAAAGATTACAGATTTAGCCGAGGTTTGGCAGTATAACTAGTGTGTTATGCGTTAAAGGGCCAGACCATTATGTTTGCTAAACCATCCTCTTTGTTAAAACTCCTCCTCTTGATTAGTTGCTTCACACTCAATGCAAGTGTGCTGGCACAATCATCTTCAAGCGATGATTCCGGTTGGCAAATTGGCGTGGCCATTGGCGCTGGTACTCGCACCAATCCTGTTATGGATAATGAAAATACGCCGCTATACCTTATTCCTCAGGTTAATTACCAAGGCGAACGATTTTTCATTCAGAATCTGGATATTGGCTACACCTTTTTCCAAAATGATACGCAGCAGTTAAGTCTGTTATTAACGCCCAGCTACGATCAGGTTTTTTTTAACAAATCCGGTTTTAACAGTTTTATAGATACCGCTGGATTCGCCAGCAGTACAAAAGTCGGACCCACAGTCGAGCTGGTGAGCCACACCATCGACAAGCGCCGTTTGCACACGCGACATATGGCGGCTTTGGCAGGTTTGGAATACAACCAATCAGTTTATGGTTTGGATCTGCAAGTGCAGTTACTCAAAGAAGTAACCGACTATTACGATGGCAGCGAAGCACGGTTTGCCCTGAGTAAGAGCATCAATTTAGGCAAAAATGATGTGAAATTAACGGTGGGCGCGAATTGGCAAGATGCATCTACCTTAAATTATTTTTATGGATTTGATGAAAGCGAAACCTTGGGCAATTTACCTTACAGTCCTGGCAGTGGCGTGACGGGATTGTTGCGGTTTGATTGGAGCTACCAAATCGACCAGCACTGGAGCTTACGTTTTTTCACCAGTTATCGTCACCTTAGCTGCGCGATTTCAAACAGCCCGCTGGTCACGGACGATAATGTAGTCACGGCATTTGCTGGGGGGGTGTACCATTTTTAATGGAAAATCTCTTCTTATAATAACGCTAATAATCTGCGGTTTTTTTCTGAGTCAGGCGAGTAATGCGAAAGATCTAAAGGCTCCAATCCAGTTGGAAATGAAACCCAACATTTGTGTTTTATCGGAAACGGAATCTCATTGTGAAGATGTGCTTGTCGCCGAATGGAAAGCGCAGAACAACACAAATTATTCATTGTGTCTATTCCAAAGCGATAACAAAACACCCATCGAGTGTTGGAAAAATATGTCGTTTGGTAAAACAGAATTTACCCGCTCGATTGCAGCAACAACTATTTTTGAATTGCGTGACATGGATAATCAAAACCTGTTAGGACAAGAAACTTTTCAGGTCATTAATGCACAAAAAAAATATCAACGCGCACGGCGGAATCCGTGGAGTTTTTTTTAGCGAGGTTAAGATGAAAAATCACATTTTATTAGTGGAAGATGATCGCCGCCTTGCCGACCTGGTAAAAGATTATCTCGAAAATAACGAATTTATAGTGACTATCGAAAGCAATGGTAATCGCGTGTTACGGCAATGCCAACAATTGAATCCCGCATTAGTGATATTGGATTTAATGTTGCCCGGTAAAGACGGCCTGACAATCTGCCAGGAATTGCGCAGCATTTATCGCGGCCCCATTCTTATGCTTACAGCACGCAACGAGAGCGTTGATCAAGTGTTAGGTTTGGAATTTGGTGCGGACGATTACGTTATTAAACCAGCAGAACCAAGAGTCTTATTGGCGCGTGTACGCGCACTGATGCGTCGTTATTATCAACAGGAAAATACAGAGCAAGAAAATTTGATTTTTGATCAGCTGGTTATTCAGCCTACTGCGCGCAAAGTGCAGTTGAATGAGCAAGACATAAATTTATCCAGTCATGAGTTTGATTTGCTAGTCGCTTTGGCAAAACATGCGGGCCAAGTAATAGGTCGCGAATATCTTTTTAATCAAATTTATAATCGCGAATACGACGGTTTGGATCGTACGATTGATGTTCGGATTTCCCAGCTTCGAAAAAAATTGCAGGATAATACGGAAAATCCAACACGCATTAAAACCATTTGGGGAAAAGGCTACCTTTTCGTCGCCAATGCGTGGAGTTGAGTGAATGAATCGTGCATTTATTTCGCTCTATCTTATTATCGTTTTATCGATAATTTTGCTCGGGTTAGTTTTAAATAAATTTTGGGATGAAGTTAATCCGCCACTAGCCGTTGATCCTGCAGTTACAGATTTAATGTCTATTATTGAAATGTCGTTGGATGGCTCACAAGATACTGAAAAAAAAAATCTGCTACAAAAAATTACCAGCAACTCACGGTATAAAACTGAACTCGTCTCAATTTTAAATTTTTCAAAAACCGGTATCGCCGAAAAAATTAAGCAAGGTGACGTTGTAAGTATCAACGATGATCAAACACATTATTTTTACAAACGAGTAAAAAATTCCGACGATGTATTGATGCTCAGCGCCCCTATCGAGCCTGAAGCTCGCAACGGATTTTATACTGGTTTTATTCTTTTATTCTATTCAGCAATCGCCGGCACGGTATTCTTGTGGGTATGGCCGCTTACGCGCGATCTTGCGCGTTTGGCTTCACACGCGCAGCAGCTAGGCAAAGATGGGCAGCAAAATATTATTAATATTTCAACGCGTTCAGTGCTCTATCCATTTGCCAAAATATTTAATGCCATGGCAGAGCGCTTAAATGAAATGATGCGTTCGCAAAAAGAAATGACATTGGCCGTCTCCCATGAATTAAGAACACCTTTAGCGCGAATGAAATTTGCGTTGGCAATTACACAAGATGAAAATTTGCCAGCGCCAATGCACCGTCAGCTTACCAATATCAATAACGATATTCTGGATATGGAGTCGCTAATAAATTCGTTTTTAGCTTACGCCAGCTTCGAACAACAATCGCAGCAGTTAAATCAACGTGAAGGTCACATCAACGATTTAATCCAGGACATAATTAATCGCGCATTGAACCACGAACAAACTCATATCATGATCAATGTGTTTGACGAAACCCAAGGCCGAGTTGTCGTTTGTGAGTGGTCATTAATGCAAACGGCAATTCAGAATTTAATTCATAACGCACTTGGCTATGCAAAAACGACCATTCAAATTACCACCAAAATCCAATCGAATTATTTTGTAATTGAAATTGATGATGATGGCCCAGGTGTTGCACAGGAAATGCAAACTCAAATTTTCGAATCGTTTGTTCGCATCTATAGTGAGGTAACTAACAGAAGCGGATTTGGTTTGGGGCTAGCATTAGTCAAACGCATAATGGATTGGCATTTGGGAACAGTGAAATGTACCCAATCATCGCTTGGCGGTGCGAAATTTATATTGCAATGGCCCCAATAATAGAATGTGTTTCACCCTCTTTTTATATCATCCCTAATTGCTGTTTCAGTTTTAGGAATTTATTAAGATAAATGGTGAGAATCTATATATCTAACTGATCGAAATCGATCACTAGTTATAGTAGTAAGTTTTAACTATTAAATATTTGTAGTTTTTGGCGACATATATTTAAGGTTAAACGCTGGAATAGGCTGAAATAGCGCTTTTAATGGTCTTTAAGAGCGGCTACTATAGGCCCGTTTTTTAGGGGAGCAGCTTGTCTGTTTGTGTTATAAATCAAAAATAACCTAAAAAATTGTCAGAGTTTGTTAATAAAACCTTTTAGCCGATGAATGTAGCTATACTGCTACAACTGAAGCGACAGATGCTTTAGAAACAACTCCGTGAGATTGTGGATACAACTGCCAGATATTGGATTTGCTTGTACTGCGATGTCATTTTTTGCAGGTGAAATTCAGAAGGTGGCAGCTAAGTTATGTCATATCACGCTAAAAAAAGTGCAGGTCAGCGCTCTACGGGTTTGATTATCGTAGTCGTTTTCCATGTGCTACTTATATGGGGTCTGGCCGCTGGTCTAGATCGCGAAGTCATCAAAAATGCTATTGAAATTATCAAGGCAGATGTAAAAGAGGAAAAAATTGAGAAAGAGGAACTTCCACCTCCACCTCCGCCAGATGTAAAACCACCACCACCAGATTTCGTACCCCCACCATCGCTTGACTTTGTTCCAGATGCACCTGCTCCAGCAGCTATTGTTGCTGTGCAAAAAACGGAAAAGAAAGTTGAGGCTCCGGTTAATCAGAGCAAGGCAAAAGTGGGTCCTAAAGGGTTAAGTAAGCCAGAATATCCAGCAGCTTCGATTCGCTTAGGCGAAGCGGGTACTACAGGTTTAAATCTGTATATTGGAGAAGATGGGAAAGTGTCTGATGCGCAAGTGTCATCCACCAGCGGCTCTGAGCGCTTGGATGAAGCTGCTAAGAAACATGCAATTCGTTCGTGGAAATTTATTCCATGTATGAACGGTGATAAACCAGTGGCATGTTGGCACGCGATAAAATTCACATGGAGAATTGAAGACGCAAAATAATTCGCGACTTCATTTCTACATTGTTTGATTTCACAAAAAATAGATCTTTTAAATTTACGTTAACTGCAGGGTTTGAAAAAATGTTAAAAAAACTTTCATCTGTTTTAATTTTGGCGTTGGCTTTGGGTGGCCAATATTTCGTTGTTAGCTCAGCTTTCGCTCAAGATTCTTCTGCTCCAGCAGCTGACGCTGCTCCTGCACCAGAAGCTGCTCCAGCACCAGCTCCCGAAGCCGAAGCTGCTCCAGCGCCAGCTGCTGATGCATCTAGCGCAATTGATGCCGCAAACGACAGTTCAATTCAAAAAGAAACTCCATACGGTATGGGTAAACTTTGGCATGAAGGCGATGCTGTTACCAAAACTGTATTGGTATTAATGATCCTTATGTCAGCTTCTACTTGGTACATTGCAGCTATCAAATTGATGGTGCAATCTAAGTTGTTCAGCCAAGCGACTGATGCACGTAAAGTGTGGGATGCTAAAACTCTTCAAGAAGGTGTTAACAACCTTAAAGCTGACAGTGCTTTCCGTGCTATCGGTGAAGATGGTTTGAAAGCTGCCAAGCAATACGATGGCAAGTCAACTGACAGAATCGATATTGAAACTTGGTTGAGCATTTCAATCCAGCGCGCTGTATCAAACATCACCAATGACTTGCAAACTGGTATGGCGGTATTGGCAACTGTAGCTTCTACTTCTCCGTTCGTAGGTTTGTTCGGTACCGTTTGGGGTATTTACCACGCCCTGATCGCTATTGCTCAATCTGGCCAACCATCAATCGACAAAGTAGCTGGCCCAGTGGGTGAAGCTTTGATCATGACTGCAATCGGTTTGGGTGTAGCGGTTCCTGCTGTATTCCTTTACAACTGGTTAGTACGTCGTAACAAAGTTGCTAGCGAAGCGTTGAATGCTTTTGGTGCTGACGTTCACGCATACCTGATCTTGGGTGTGAGTGGCGGCGACAAGTAATTTTACATTAAAGGTTAAGGCCGATGCCTGAGTCAAAATCTGTAATCGATTTTGGTCAGGCATACGTAAAAACTTGCAGCACGAGGTATTAAAAAATGGCGATGAATATTTCCGACGGCGAAGGTTCGGAGCTGAACTCAACGATTAACACCACACCTCTCGTGGACGTTATGTTGGTTTTGCTCATAGTGTTCCTCATTGCCGTACCGGTAGTTTTAAAGACTGTAAAAGTTGATCTTCCGAACGTTTCAAATATTCCAACTCAATCCAAACCTGAAAATATTGTAATTTCAGTGGATGTGGATGGTGAAACTTACTGGAACAACACTTTAGTTACTAAAGAGCAATTGTTAGCAAACTTGAGAGAAAAAGCTCCAATTAAACCGCAACCTGAGGTGCATATTCGTGGAGATAGAAATTCTCGTTATGAACCAGTTGGCCGTGTTGTAGCTTACTGTCAAAAAGCAGGTATTGTTCGTGTTGGTTTCATTACTGCTCCTGAACATAATTGAGTTTGTGGTTCCACAATAAAAGGTAGTTCATCATGGGTATGAATGTTGGTAGTGGAGCGGAAGGCGATATGATGGTGGAGATGAACACCACACCATTGATCGACTTGATGCTCGTGCTCATTGTAATGTTAATTATGTCGCTTCCTCCGCAAACTCACGCGGTAAAGTTAGACATGCCGGTGACTAACAATCCTCCACCGGATGTACCTCCGCCAGTTATTGATATCGTTGTAGATTTCGATGGATCAATTTATTGGAACGCTGAACAAGTAACAACTGGTGAACAACTTCAGGGTTATTTGCGATCAGCAGCGCATGCTGAGCCTCGTCCAGAGATTCATTTGAAGCCTAACAAACTGGCTAAATATGATTCAGTGGCGAAAGTATTGGCAACCGCGCAGCGTCTCGGTGTAAAGAATATTGGTATATTGGGTAATGAAGCGCTGGAGTAATTCCCAGCGTTTTTTTCATTGGACTTTTAATTGCTGTAATCAGTAAACGTATTGGTAAACATAGTTATGTGTGTAAAGAAAAATTTATTTGGAATAGCTAAATCAGTTTCATTTGTTGTGGCATTAACTACCGGTTTAACTACTGTTACAGCAGTTCTTTCACCTGTTGCTATGGCTGCTGAAAAGCCACAACAACTTAGTGCAAAAATGAAGCCTTTAGGCGATGCGCAAAAATTAATGGCGGAAAAAAAGTGGAAGGAAGCTTTAGCCGTAATTAATGAAAAAGTAGTTCCTGTTCCTGGCAAAAGTGCCTATGAAGAAGCAGTTACTAACGAATTTAAAAGTGCATGTTTAATGCAGCTGAAAGATTATGCTGGCGTGGCAAAAGTTTATGAAACTATGCTTGCTGCAAATCAAGTTCCTGCTGATCAAATTAATCAGAGAACTATCACTCTTGCTGAATTGTATTTATCTCAAGGCGACTATGCGAAAGGTATAGAAACCTATGAACGATATTTGAAAACAAATCCAGCAACACCAGATGTTACCTTGGGCTTAACACAAGCTTATTTCAAAAAAGGTGACTACAAAAATGCTGCTGAATACGCGCAGAAATTAATTAAGCAAGCTGAAGCCGCTAAAAAACCTGTTGATAAAAACTGGTTACAAATGCTCGGCTATAGCTATTCAAAACTGGGTAATAACGCTGCCTATGCGGATGTCTTGGGTAAACTTCTTGAGCTTTATCCATCTCCAGAATACTGGAATGACATGCTCAAAATTACTCGTAACGAAGTTACTTTCTCTGATAGAGAAAAAATTGAATACTTCCGTTTGAAAAAGACGGTAGGCTCTTTGACTGCTGAAGAATATAACGAGTTGGCAGAACTATCATTGTCCTTATTGGATTCTGGCGATGCTAAAGCAGCTCTTGAAGCTGGTATTAGCGCAGGTGTAGTTCCTGCATCAGAGCGTACCAACAAGTTGCTTGCTCGTGCGAAAGCAGATGCTGCACAAGACTTGGCAAGTATAGATGCAACTGCTAAAGAGGCTGCTTCGAAACCAACTGGTGAACCACTTGCTAAAATTGGTGCTGCTTACTTAGGCCATGGTCTTAACGACAAAGCAATTTCTTCTATTCAAAGTGCAATTGCTAAAGGTGGCTTAACCTCTATCGATGAATCTTATGTTCGTTTAGGTGTAGCTAATTTGAATATTGGTAAGAAAGCCGAAGCAATCAAAGCTTTCCAATCAGTTTCTGATAAATCTAATTTGGCACGTGTTGCTAAACTTTGGACACTTTACGCTAAGAAGTAATTTGTAATTGTTTGAAAAAATGCCCGCTTATGCGGGCATTTTTTTTGGAAAACTTAACAGGGAAGGAGTCACACCAGAAATCATCCGTCTGTGTATAATGGGCGCCTGATTTGCACCTCACACAGGTGAACGTTCATTTTTATATAGGGTAGATGTTGTGAATTTTATTCAGTTTCTAATCCAGGAGTGGATGCTGACAAGTTTGTTAGCCGTGCTCATTGTCGCCTACAGCTTACGTGAACGCATAAAAAGTGGCGTACCTGTTTCAAATAACGAATTGACCAGTTTGGTGAACAGCGAAAAGGCAATAATTCTCGATATACGTCCCAGCGCAGAATTTAAAGTCGGACATTTAGTTGATTCAATCAATATTCCCTATGATCGTATCAACGCCGATATAGCAACGCTTGAAAAATACAAAACCAAGACCATTATCATAGTGGATAAAATCGGTCAGTACGCTGGTACTGCAGGTCGTCAGTTAGCGAAACAAGGTTATGATGTTCGTAGGCTTTCGGGTGGTATCAGCGAATGGCAAAATCAAAATTTGCCGCTGGTAAAAGGTAAACAGAAATAGAGGTTTCTATGGCTCGCGTTTTGATGTACACAACTGCTATTTGCCCTTATTGCGTCAATGCAAAAAAATTGTTGGCACAAAAAGGCGTGAGTGTTGAAGAAATTCGAGTCGATCAAAATCCCCAACTGCGCAGTGAAATGATGCAGAAAAGCGGACAGCGAACAGTGCCCCAAATTTGGATTGGTGAATTCCACGTCGGTGGCTTTACAGATCTATGGGCACTGGACAAACAAGGCAAGCTCGATGGGCTTTTACAAAATAACTAAAGTGCAAAGACGAGATTTATTATGAGTGATGAAAATAACCAGGCAGCAACGGCGCAGGAAGCACAATTACCGCAAGCTGGATTTGCCATTCAAAAAATTTATTTGAAAGATATTTCTTTTGAAACGCCTAGCGGTTTGGAAGCATTTACAAAATCCTGGAAACCTAATGTGCAACAGGATTTAAATATCCAGGTTACGCCCGTTGAAGAAGGTTTGTTTGAAGTACTTTTATTGTTGACGATCACCGCGCGCATCGACAATAAAGTTGTATTTTTAGTTGAAGTAAAACAAGGCGGCTTATTTGTAATTAGTGGATTGGACGGTATACAACTGAGCCATGCTATAAATACTTTGTGCCCACAAATTCTTTTCCCTTACGCACGCGAAACTATTGATAGTTTATTAACGCGCGGAGGCTTCCCGCCATTAATGCTCGCACCCATTAATTTTGATGCAGTATTTGCACAAGCCGTAATACAGGCGCAACAGCAAGCAGAAGCGGGCGCAGATGAAGCTGAGCAGCCAGCGCAATCGGCCCTCAATTAATATTCAATCGTTTGCCCGACTCTAGTCGGGCAAATTTATTATCAGGTGTAAAAGTCGATGTTTAATCTTTCTCGCCTTGATCGCTCCAATTCCAGTCACATTGCCGCTATTGATTTAGGCTCAAACAGTTTTCACATGATTATCGCCAAATGGGACAACGACCAATTAGTGGTTCTTGATCGTTTGCGCGACCCTGTGCGCATGGGTTGGGGTTTAGGCAGTGATGGCTCGCTCAGCGAAGAAGCGCGTATTCGCGCACTCAATTGTCTCGAAAAATTTGGTGAGCGATTACGTGAACATCCCTCGCGCAGCGTGCGAATTGTCGGCACCAAAACGCTCCGAAGTATTAGCGATTCCAGTCAGTTTTTAGCAGATGCACAACAGCGCCTCGGTCATCCCGTTGAAATTATTTCTGGTGACGAAGAGGCGCGGTTAATTTATTTGGGTGTCGCGCATTGCATTGCGCCTAAAGAAGGCAAGCGACTGGTGATGGATATCGGTGGCGGCAGTACTGAAATAATTGTTGGCGAAGGCATGTCGCCACTGATTAAAGAAAGTTTAAACATGGGTTGTGTTGCCATCACCAAACGATTTTTTTTGGATGGCAAAGTTAACGATAGAAATACCGCCAAAGCCTTAATTGCGTGTATGCAAGAACTTGCGCCGGTGTCAGAAGAATTTGTCCATCAAGGTTGGAATGAAGTGCTTGGAGCATCCGGGACCATCAAAGCTGTAGCAAAAGTTTGCACGGCGGCCGGCTGGAGCAATGGCGTAATCCGCTTAATGGATTTGGAAAAAATTGTTCGGCTCTACGTTCACCACGGCAGCACAGATTTAAAAATTCCTGGATTATCAGATGATCGCCAGCCGGTATTTTTAGGCGGCGTTATTGTATTGATCGCTTTATTTGAAAGTTTGCAACTCACTGAAGTGATGGCTGCAGACTGGGCGTTGCGTGAAGGTTTATTATTCGATTTAAAAGGTCGTTTAGAAAATCACGATATACGTCAAGGGAGTGTCGATGCTTTAGCATCACGATTTCACGTCAATTTGGAAAAAGCTAAGGCGGTAGAAAAAACTGCGTTGGATCTGCTGGAACAAGTGGCGGATGATTGGGATTTAAATAATCAGGAAGCCAGCAAATTATTGGGCTGGGCTGCGCGTTTATATTCCGTGGGTTTGGATATTGCGCACAACGATTATCACAAACACAGCGCCTATGTTGTGCAGCACGTAGATTTGGCGGGTTGTTCGCGCGTAGAACAAACGCATTTGTCAGCATTGGTCTTGGCGCATCGGAAACGGTTTCCGCTAAAACATTTTCCGCCGGGAAATTTTGATTTAATTCATTTGGCAATTTTGTTGCGTATTGCGGTTATTTTTCATCGCGGGAAAAAAATCGAAGGTTTGCCGTCGATTAAGTTGAGCGCAGCAAAAAAGAAATTGAAACTAAAAATTTCGAATACTTGGTTGGAGCAACATCCATTAACCAATGCAGATCTGGAGACTGAAACGCGTCATTTGGATGATATTGGCTACGAGTTAGAATTGGTGTAAAAATTTTATTGCAGTTAATAAAATGTTCTCGTTCCCAAGCTCCTGCTTGGGAGTGCAAAGATACACACTCCGAAGCAGGAAGAAGTTTGGGAGCGAGGTTAAATCGACAGAAGTAAAAAGGCCGATCTATGATCGGCCTTTTTATTTTGGTCGTATTACTTATAGATGATTAATTAGTGTCGCGATGTCCAGCGATCTAACAAAATACTTTGCGCATCAATTTCAATTTCGTCTTCCAGTGGGGACGACAGTTGATAGGTTCCGTCCGCATTTAAAATCCATGCGTGAGTATTATCAGAAAGATAAAGATTTAAATCTTCAATGATACGATCTTTAATACGCTTATGCTTAATGGGGAAACAGGTTTCTACGCGGTGGAACATATTGCGTGTCATCCAATCCGCACTCGAACATAATAACTCGGGATTGTTGTTGTTCTCAAAATAAAATACGCGATGATGCTCAAGAAACCTGCCGACAATTGAACGCACGCGAATATTTTCCGAGAGACCTTCGATACCTGGGCGAAGCTGACAAACACCGCGAATAATTAAATCAATCTGCACACCCGCTTTGGATGCTGCATAAAGTTCGTTAACAAGTTCTTCATCGTAGAGCGCATTCATCTTGGCAATAATGCGCGATGGTCTTCCATGTTCGGCATTTTCTTTTTCAATGCGAATGCGTTTAACAATGCCGCGGTGCAAAGTGAAAGGCGCGTACAAAAGCGCTTCCATTTTGGACGCTTTACCCATACTGCTTAATTGCAAGAAAATGCGATAAACATCATCACCAATTTCTTTGTCTGACGTTATCAAACCATAATCGGTATAAAGCTTACTGGTTTTGGGATGATAATTTCCGGTGCCTAGATGGACGTAGTAATGTAATTTTCCTTCTTCGCGGCGCGCGATTAATAACATCTTCGCATGGGTTTTAAAGCCGACAACACCGTAAATAACGTGAATACCAAAACGTTGTAAACGTTCAGCAAGGGCAACATTTTGCTCTTCATCGAAACGCGCACGCAACTCAACAATTGCGGTAACTTCTTTACCCGCTTTTGCAGCGGCAACCAAGGCATCAACAATAGGTGAATTTGATCCGGTACGGTAGAGCGTTTGCTTTATCGCGAGTACGTGCGGGTCTGCAGCAGCTTCGCGTAAAAAATCCACAACGCCTTGGAATGAATCGAAGGGGTGATGCAATAAAATATCTTGTTTCTGCAAGACTTCAAAATAGCTGTTGGTACGTCTTGGCAATTTCGGCATGGCTTGTACAAACGGCCGAAAATATAATTCGGTATTTTTGATCAACTCAAATAAATCACTGTAGCGATTTAAATTAACCGGGCCGTTAATGTTGTAGAGATCGCGCTCTTTAATTTCGCAGCGCTGCAATAAGAAATCGACCAATTCGGTTGGGCAAGTATCAGAAATTTCCAGACGCACTTCATCGCCATATTGGCGGTAAGCAAGTTCACCTTGTACTGCACGTAACAGATCTTCGGTTTCCTCTTCGTCGAGAAAAATATCCGAGTTGCGCGTGAGCCGGAATTGATAGCTATCAATCACCGTCATGCCGACAAATATTTCCGCCATGAAAAAATGAATGATGGACGAGATAAAAACAAACTCGCGGCACTGAGTGGCGATTTCAATCGGTAACTCAATGATGTGTGACAGTGAGCGCGGCACCTGCACAATGGCGCGGCCCGAATTGCGACCAAATGCATCTTTGCCATCGAGCTTCACAATAAAATTCAAACTTTTATTTAGGATGCGCGGAAATGGATGCGCAGGGTCCAAACCTATTGGGCTGAGTACCGGCAAAACGTCAGAAATAAAATAATTTTTTAGATATTGAATTTGCTCGGGCGACCATTCATCGCGACGCAAAACGCGCACGCCGGCTTCACGCAAACTTGGCAATATTTCGGTGTTTAAAATTTTGTACTGTTCTTTCACCAATAAATGCGCGCGCGTGGATATTTGTTCCAGCGTTTGAATTTCGGTGAGACCATCGGGCCCGAGTGGACTTTTGGTGGGCAGCTCAAGTCGTTCAACCAGGCCGCCTACACGAACTTCAAAAAATTCATCGAGATTGGTAGAAAATATACACAGGAAACGCAAACGCTCCATCAGCGGTAATGCCTTATTGTAGGCCTGATAGAGGACACGTTTATTAAATTCGAGCAAGCTAAGCTCGCGGTTGAGATAGGCGCTGGACACAATAAACCTCAATGTTTAAAGCAAATCAACAGCAGAATATGGCACCAATATGACAGTTAAACGACGGGATTAAATTAACCATAGCAAACAATTTGATGACCGCACAGATTTCTATCTGTTGAACCTGCGCCAGCAACACCCAGTGTTGCTGGCGGAATTTTATGGGATTACTTTTACCGCAGTGGCAGTTGGGGAATTATTTTTTATTGCATTGATAAACGTTGAAGCTTTGCTTGCCGTTCTCAATGTTCGAACTCGGCACAATGGTATCGCCTTTCAAGCCAACCGCTTCATTGCGAGCGAGGTTTGCAAGTTCAGTTGCCACTTTGTCGGCATCGCGTTTAACAAACCCAACTTTACTGGTTACGCTCACGGTAACTTCACTGAGATTTTCACAGCCGCGCACATTAACTGCATTGGCGACAGCAACGCTGCTACCTTTTTCACTAACTTTTACCCAGGTACAACTACTGGTGACGGCGGCTATGGCGATAACAATGAATGAGAGTTTTTTCATGGGATATTCCTCAATGAAGTTAAAAGTGTGGCGGAAGTGACTTAAGGCATTCGTCGCCAGTAAAAAAATTAACAGCGGCTACACTAATAGGATGATTACATAGATGCAACCAATGGACGCAGTTTTACCGGCTAATAGCGCGCTATTGATGCAAACCTGCGCATTTAAATGCTGCTTGTGCGGGCAGTTACAATAAAACGTGGCGAAAGCCGCGAATCTCTGGATTGCGTGGGCGCAACTGTTATTATGCTGAGCATTCCGCTCGCACCTCGGGAGTTAATTATTGAGGTTCAAGGATTTTTTAAATTCAGGGATTCTTAGTCCAAGAGTTCTTTAAATAAGAAAGCACATTTAATAATCGAGTTCTTTGTAAACAGGATTTTTTCTCAGGAGCCTTTCATGTTTCTTATCAACGCTATCGCTGGGTTGTTTCGTTTCATCCGCCGTCATTCGCGCGCTTTTACAATAACGACACTTTTGCTCGCGGGTCTCGTGATGATCATTTTTATCGTCGGTAAAGCTTACCAGCGGTGGGATGATGATCCCCAGCGCGGCGCCGTGGCGATTAACAGCGGCGAACAGGGTGAAAGTTACGCGACGCCTGAATATCTGGATCAGGGTTGGAGCGAATCCGATAGCTTATGGTTTTACAACACGACCCAAGGCTCAGGTTTAATTCCCTACGATTTTTTCCTCGTACTCGAACAAGTTGATTCCAATGAGTTGTTCCGCGCCAACTTGAACATGGATAAATACCGCTACCTGCCGCAAAAACCAACCTTCTTTAACCCCGATGGTTTGGCCGTTGGTTTTGTTAAAGAAAGTTATCAAGGACAGGACTATGTGGGTTACACCTGCGCAGCCTGTCACACCGGTCAGGTCAATTATAAAGGCCGCGCCATTCGTATTGACGGCGGGCCTGCGATGGCAGACATGGTGGGCTTTCTCACCGCATTGGAAAAAAGTTTGGAGCAGACTCGCACTGATGTGCAAAAACGTGAGCGTTTCGTAAAAGCCGTTCTCGATCATAAAAACACTTATTCATCAGCCGACGACGTTTTGAAAGACCTGAAAAAATGGAGTGACACCGTCAGGCTTTACAACACGGTAAATCATAGTCACCTGGATTATGGCTACGCGCGCCTTGATGCTTTTGGCCGCATTTATAATCGCGTGCTTGAGCATATGATTAACAAGTCACAACTGCGGCTTGCGTTGCTGCAAATCACCACGCCGGATGATCGCCGTCTGCTCACCCCTGAGCAAGTCAATGCGGTGCTTGAAGGAATCAATGAAACCATTATTGGCGATGTGCAATTTGCGTTGATCATTGATCGCCTCGCATCTAGCGAAGGCAAATTCCCCGGCTTGAGCCAACGCGATCAATTGCGCGTACGCAACGCTATCTTCAACGAAGCCGATGCGCCCGTGAGCTATCCGTTCCTGTGGGACATTACTCACTCTGATTACGTGCAATGGAACGCGCTGGCGTCCAACGCCGGTGTAGGGCCGCTGGGGCGCAACACCGGCGAGGTTATCGGCGTGTTCGGTATTCTGGATTGGAAGGCGCAAGAGTCGCGCTTCAGCTTGTCCGCACTGATTACCGGCGAGAAAGCCAAGAAGCACACCGTCGACTTCAAATCCTCAATTGATTTAACCAACTTGTCGCGCATTGAATCGCATTTGAATAGCCTGCAATCGCCTCAGTGGCCTGAAAAAATCCTCGGTGAAGTCAACAAAGAGAGCGCGAGCCGCGGTGAGGTTGTTTACAACGAATACTGTGCGTCTTGTCATCAAGTAGTCGAGCGCGATAATTGGGATCGTTTGGTAGTGGCAAACATGTCCCATATTGATATCGTCGGCACTGACCCAACCATGGCGTTGAACAGCGTGAATTACACTGGTTACGCGGGCAATTTTGAATCTGTATATCAAGACACCGATGTAGGTTCGCTGGTCGTGCAAAAACGAGCGCCCGTGGTTCAAGTGCTGACTGCGGCCACCAAAGGCGCAGTAGCAACGCCGGACGCCGACAAGTGGGTTGTGCGTCGCTTTGCTGACTGGGCTTATATGCTGGGTAAATCCTTCTTTGATAATGAGATTAAAGCCAGTGTAAAATCCGGTAATTACAAACCCGATACCACCGCGACTCCCTACCAGTCACTGTTGTCTTATAAAGCACGTTCATTAAATGGTATTTGGGCGACGGCACCTTACTTACATAATGGATCAGTGCCAAACCTGTGGAGCCTGTTACAACCAGCTGAAGAGCGTCCTACGGAGTTCTGTGTGGGCAATCGTGAATTTGATCCGGTGAATGTAGGTTTTACCACCGATGGTTGTAATAAAAATGACCCTAAAGACAAGCACAGGTTTATTGTAGAGCCCATGGGTAATCGCAACACCGGCCACGAATACGGCACGGGTAAAGACGACAAGGACAAACTTACCGAGCAGGAGCGTTGGGACTTAATTGAATATATAAAAACGCTGTAGCTTTAAAAATATTTACGCCGCGTTTTTGTTTGTTGCGCTGAAAAAAATTGCAATGAAAGATTGCAATCAAAAAGTTGCGATGAACAAAATGCGGCGTAAATTTTTGCGAATTTATTCAGCGTTCTCTGCCGATGGTTGCGCATAGACGTTATGACAATATTGAAAAAAATTTTTACCAAGAAATTATCAACCCATTTTTCTGTGCAATGCATAGCCCAGACTATGGCGCTAGGTTTGCTATTGTCGGTGGGCCAGGCTTACGGCCAAACTGACAAACAAATATCCTATCCCGTTAACATTCAAGTTGAGCGCGCGGCTGCCAGTAGCGCACCCGCTGCGGCATCGCCTTACAAAGCACCAGAGCCGGTTATTCGCTCGGTGGACGATGCGGCAGGAACACCGCCGCCAGCGCGTAAATCTGTTAGCAAAAAACAAGCAGTTGAAAAAGCCGATACGAAAATTGCCAAATCTAATTCAGAAAAAGCTAATTCCGAAAAAACCACTACCAACAAAGCTGCGGCAGAAAAACCTTCGGTAAAAAAATCTACAACAAAAACTGCTGCTAAACCTGCGGCGACAAAAAAAACCGCTGCAGCAAAACCGGAAGCAAAAACTACCGCCAAGAAAACACCCGTAGTTGTAGAAAAAAAATCGACTCCTGTTGCATCGCCAAGAAATTCCATCGCACCAACTAAATCAAATGATGTTGTAAGTTCACCCGAACTTGGCAATAACACGGCTAAAGCCGCGCCAGTTTTATTTGCGCTTGCAAACGCCGATGAAAAAACTACGACGATATCATCAAGCTCAGCTGGAAATTTTAAAAGTGATGAAGTTGTTAAGACACCAGTAGCGCCACTTATTGTTGGTGCTGCAGCGCAAACCAAAGCGCTGGGTGACGATGAAGAAAAATTAGCAAATAGTTTAACGGAAGAACGCGAAGGCCCCGGCGCGCAACCTGCACCTTTAGATCCTGCTGTTGTTTCTGCTTCTGCAAATTCTACAGTTGTTACGCCTGCCGTAAAAAATATACCCCTGCCCATGAGCGAAGCACGCGAAGCTTATATTCGCGATTTTAAAAATTATGTTGAAACAAAAATTGTTCCGCGCGTTCCCGGTATTGCAATAGCGGTTATCGCCGACGGTAAAGTAAAAGTCTTGCAAGCCTACGGCGTTAAAAAAGCTGGCGGCAAAGATTTTATTAATACCGATACAGCTTTTCGTTTAGCATCCTGCTCAAAAACGATTGCAGGAACCACAGCAGGTGTTTTGGTTAACGATGGTTTAGTTAATTGGGATACGCCGGTGGTATCGGTATTGCCCAATGTAGAGTTTAGTAATCCGCGTTACGGCAACCAATTAACGTTGCGCAATATTTTGTCGCAATCGTCGGGTTTGCCAACGCATTCCGGTGATAACTACATTGAAGATGGCTTGCCGTTTGACACTGTGGTTGAAAAATTAAAAGCGGTAAATTTTGTGTGTCCGCCCGGAAAATGTTACGCCTACCAAAACGTAAGTTTTAGTTTGTTCGATAGCATGGTGCGCAAAAAAACGGGCAAGCCTTACGAACAATATGTGCAGGAAAAATTATTTAATCCGCTCGGTATGCAAACCGCTTCGTTTGGTATGGCAGGGTTAAAAGCGCACAACAATTTCGCGCTGCCACACGTGGCTACACGTAAAGGTTGGTACACCGAAGTTATTACTGAAAATTATTATCGGATGTATCCCGCTGCTGGAGCCAACGCAAGTATTACGGATATGGCACGCTGGGTGCTCGCACAAATGGGCCACAACCCAGATGTACTATCGCCCGCCGTACTCAATGCCGTTCACGATAAAGTCACTAAAAATACCGCAGCACAATCACACTACGGCGCGCAGGAAGGCGTGACCGATACGCACTACGGAATTGGCTGGCGAGTGTTTGATTATCGCGGCGATAAAAATTTCCTGCACCACGGCGGATACGTTTTAGGTTTCCAATCGCAAATGGTTTTTAACCCGGAATTGCAAATTGGTATGGTTGCTCTAAGTAACTCAAACAAAATGCCGGTGAATATTATTTTTGATTTTCTGGATGCTTATGAAGACCAAAAACGCGGCCCGCGAAAAGCTATCCTGCCCGGTGTTGCACCGCTGGCAAAAAAGAAAACAAAATCCCAATAAATTTTCTTATTAAAAAAAATAAACCTGCCCAAAATAAAAAAACCGTCTCGCGACTTTTTTTTTATTTAACAGATACAGCTAAAAATGTTAATGGGATTCATCATCGTGCAAGTGATGATGACGCGGCGTTCCGCGTACCATTACCTGCAAAATTCTGCGGCCTTCCATCTGCGTAATTTCAAATTCAAAACCAGACATGGAAATAGTTTCGCCCACCGTTGGAATATGTTGCAGCTGTTCCAAGACCAAACCTGCGAGGGTAAAATAATCGCCATCTTCACGCTCAAGTTTTATGCCGAGCAATTCATCCAATTGTTCGAGGGATAAACTGCCGTCCAGTAACCAACTTTTGCCATCTTCCTGTTCAACAATTAAAGGTACGTCGTTAACGTCAGCTAATTCACCGGCAATAGCGCCGAGCAAGTCGCTGGTGGTAACCACACCTTTAATGCTGCCGTATTCGTCGATAACAATTGCCAGCGGTACCGCTTGCTGACGCAACATTTCCAATACATTGAGCGCGCTTGTGCTTTCTGGCACAGCCAATGGTTCAACTGCGAGCGCGGCCAAATTTAACGGTTGATTGCTCAGTGCAGCGGTCAATAAATCGCGGCTTTGAACTACGCCGTGTAAATTATCCAATTCATCACGTGCTACTAGTAGGCGAGTTTGCGGCGTAGTTTTTAACACGTTTAACAATTCTTCCGGCGTTGCATTAACGTCCACCCAAATAATATCCGGGCGCGGCGTCATTAGCGATTGCACTGAGCGGTCAGAAAGTTGCAGCACCGAGCGAATCATTTGGCGCTCACTATTTTCAAACGCCAACTCTTCACCTTTAGGGTCTGCTATGCCGACAATATCGTGGCCCACTTCATCGGCATCGCTGCGGCCACCGAGCAACTTGAGCACAGCTTCGGCGGTGCGGTCACGCAACGGGCGCTCGCCGATTAAATGGCGAGTGCGGTTCGAGCGCGCAAGCTGGTTGAAGAATTCAATCAAGACTGAGAAGGCGATAGCGCCGTAAAGATAGCCTTTCGGGATATGTAAACCAGCTCCCTCAGCGACCAGACTAAAGCCGATCATCAACAGGAATCCCAGGCAGAGCATCACCACCGTCGGGTGTTTATTCACGAACTCGGTAAGCGCTTTACTGGCGATAATCATCATCACCATGGCGATAATCACTGCCAGCATCATGATGGAGAGCTGGTTAACAATACCGACGGCGGTAATTACGGCATCCAATGAGAAAATCGCATCCAGCACAATAATCTGCGCGATGACTGCCCAAAACGCTGCATGCACACGGGTAGAGCGTGGCGTATTCACTTTACCTTCAACGCGTTCGTGAAGTTCGATGGTGGCTTTAAAGAGTAGAAAGAGCCCGCCGATGATCAGGATGACATCGCGACCCGAGAAGTCCTGATTAAAGATATTAACGAGCGGTGCGGTCAGCGTCACCAGCCAGGAAATACCGGCCAATAAGCCAAGGCGAAGCAACAGCGCCATGCTTAAACCCAGCACGCGCGCGCGGTCGCGCTGGTGTTTAGGTAGTTTGTTGGCAAGCACGGCCACGAAAATAAGGTTATCTATGCCGAGAACAATCTCCAGCACTATGAGGGTAAAAAAGCCGAGCCAGGCCGTAGGATCAAAAATCCATTCCACCGTTACCACCTCAACTCAAGACAGTGAATTAATGGAACTATACATAATGAAGCTATGTATCTAGAAAACATATGACTCTGGGATTCAGGGTCGGGTTCTGCGGTTGGCATTGAAAATCCAGGGAAACCTAAGGAGCGTCGATTCTACTGTACCCGAGCTAGGAATGACCAGCCTTGACGGTGTTTGCAACTTATCAGGGTTTTTGACCAGGTAATCTTCGCTGCTAATTAGCGAGCGACTGCTTTAGAATCGCCCCATGCAAATTACCTTTATATCCCACATCGCACAAATCAACGCTGCTCAATGGAACGCTTTGTGTTCCGATGATTATCCTTTTGTGCGCTACGAATTTCTGCACGCGTTGGAAGTGAGTGGGAGCGTGGGTAAAGGCACAGGTTGGTTGCCGCAGCATTTAGTAATACATGAGGGTGATGAATTATTTGCGGCAATGCCGTTGTACATTAAGAGCCACTCATACGGCGAATATGTTTTCGATTGGAGTTGGGCGGATGCTTACAAACGTTATGGAATGGATTATTACCCGAAATTAATTAATGCGATTCCTTTCACACCGTGCACCGGTGCGCGTTTACTTTTAAAAAATGCGAATCAACATAGTGAATTCTTGCCGCAGATTGTGAAGGCAATAAAAAATCAGGCGGAAAAATTAAATGCTTCAAGTTGGCATTGTTTATTTCCAACGCAGGAATTATCTAGAGAATTAGAATCCCTAAAAATATCCCAGCGTATAGCCACGCAATTTCATTGGTTTAATCGCGATTATAAAAGCTGGGATGATTTTGTCGGCGCAATGAATTCTCGCAAACGCAAAAACATCAATAAAGAGCGACGTGCTGTTGCAGAACAGGGAATTACATTTGTTGCTAAAACTGCAGAAGAAATCAGTTCAGGAGATTGGCAATTATTTTATCAATTCTATTGCAATACCTATTTAAAAAGGAGCGGTCATACCGGTTATTTAACAGAAGCTTTTTTTAATGTATTGCGCGAAAATTTTGCGAATAATTGTTTAATGATTATCGCCCAACATGAAACACAACCCATAGCCGCTGCATTATTTTTTAAAGATAGTAAAACCATTTACGGGCGCTATTGGGGTTGTGTTGCAGAATATGATTTTTTGCATTTCGAAACTTGCTATTACCAGGGAATCGATTACGCGATAAAAAATAATTTGCAACGTTTTGATGGCGGAGCACAAGGCGAACATAAAATTGCGCGCGGCTTTGAACCTGTTACCACTTATTCAAATCACTGGTTAGCGCGCGCAGAATTTCAACAGGCGATAGATCACTTCCTTGCTTCCGAAAAACCATCGGTAGAACTTTATATGCAGGATGCCAAAACCTATTTGCCGTTTAAATAAATTTCCGCTTTCGTTACAAAACATAATCCAGTAAAAAATTTGCTACCCCATTGCGATCATTGGTTTGTGCGCGCAATGCATTCGGGAAAAGTGTTTGCAAAGATTTACCAGCGTTCTCCATCATGATCGGATGCGCGGCGGTTCTGAATAATTCTACATCGTTCATGCTATCGCCAAACGCCATGGTTTGGTTTAGTGGCAGGTTGAGCTTTGCAAGTAGGATTTTTAGTGCGTCGCCTTTGGAGATATTTTTTTGCATAATCTCCAAATGGTTTTCATCCGAAAATGTTACGTTCAACGAATTAGAAATATCCGATCCAATTTGCGCTTTTAATTTCAGCAGCTCTGGTTCTTCCCCGTAAAATAAAATTTTCAATGCGTGTGTGACGAGCATTTCTTGCTAATCAACAATGCGATAAAAGAATTGCGATTTTATATGGGCATCTAAAACCGCGGGGCAGGCTGCATTTATTAGCCATTCGGTGTCGGTGTAAGTATTAATATGAACGTTGAAATTATTGCCGAGTGGTATCAGCAATTTATTGATGTCGAGTGAAAGCCCCTGACTGTAAATTAGTTCGCCATGCTGGTTATGAATATTGGCGCCGTTACAAGTGATGGCTGCAATTCCACCGCCAAGTTGGTCTATATAACACCGAATATCATTGAGATGTCTGCCCGTGGCGATGACCAGATTTGCGCCTCGTGCTCGTAATTCATTGAGTACACGAATCGTTAACTCTGAAAGTTCATGTTGTTCGTTAAGCAGCGTGCCATCCATATCGAAAATAAATGTCGACTTATTATTTGCTGCCAATATTTTTAATTGATTCATACTGTGATCTCCACAAGATTTCCATCGGGATCTTGAATGCTACTTTCAAAATAACCGTCGCCAGTTCTTCTTGGTGCTGAGGCTACTGTGTAGCCATCATCCGCAAGCAGTTGTGTCAGTGAAATAACATTTTCCTCTGAGCCGACACTGAGTGCGATATGTGCAAATCCCGCTACATTGGTTTTATCGGCATAAGCTAGTCCCGGGCGAGTCATTAATTCCAAGCGTGTGTCACCATCGGCTTGCAGAAAATAGGATTCGAATTGTTTGAGCCTATTGATATATTTCTCGCCTGCGACAAAACCAAAGTAGTGGCAGTAAAATGTTTTGGATCTTTCAAGGTCGGGAGTGTAAATGGCGGAGTGATCGATTTTCATTTGTGATGCTCTTCAGGCTTTGTAACAATCGACTTATTATCGGGCCGCTGGTAGCATTAATAAAACTAATTTTTTCTATTTTAAACATCAAAAACATTTATGTTGATTAAATAATGAAATTAACGCCCTACGTTATTACTCACCTGCCTTATTTGGCGGCCTTGGCTGAAACGAAAAGTTTTACCAGCGCTGCCCAGCGAATGAATATCACCCAAGCTGCTATGAGTTATCAAATCAAGGCCTTGGAAGAAAAGTTGAATTGTACTTTAGTGCTGCGCCAATCCGGCGGCCAACTCAAATTAACTAACGCTGGCGATTTATTGGTGAATGAATATGCATATTGCGCAAATCGTTTAGGTTTGGTGTTGGATCAGCTGAATCATGGTGAAGGTAAAGGCATATTAAAAATCAGTACGCCACTTGATTTTGGTAGTTTATTAATGCCGAAAGCTATGGCTGCATTAAAAGTGCTTGCGCCCAAGTTGCATATTGATTTGCACACCAGCGACGAAAATGTGGACTTGGCAACGTCAAAGTGGGATATGGCAATTCGCTCGCACGTCAATATGGATTCAGAACCACTGTATACTTCAAAAATATTTTTGGTCGTCAGTAAAAGTTACAAAGAACGCTGCGGCACACTCAAGACGATCAAAGATATTTGTAATCACACGGTGTTGATGCGCGAGAATTCCAAACGCCGAACTTGGTCGACGCTGCTGGCTCAGCATGATTTATCCATCGACCATATTCAGGATCGTATGATTTTGGGTAACACTATCGCCTTAAAGGAGGCGGCGAAACAGGGATTGGGCATTGCGCTTTTACCGGAGTTTGTGGTGAAGGAAGATATAAAAGATAAAAAATTGGATGTACTCTTGCCGGCTTCCTCTAGCGCCTTAGTGTCAAAATTTTATTTATCAAAAATCAACGCGCTGCAACTCGATACTTATGCGCAATTATTGATTCGTGTGTTTAAGAAAATTTAATATTTTTCTGTTTAAAAAAGAGCGGCGATTAAGCTGTTAATAAACATTAAGATAATCGAACAATAAAATACAAAAGAGAAAACAATGCTCGCAAAACTCCACCCAAAAGATATTCTTACCGCGCTCGATGAAATCGATGCTGAGTCGCCGTCCTATACCTTAAGTAAACCCCAAGCATTGCGACGCGTATTTGTCGTGCTTGCCTGCGTTTCAGTGTGTTTACTGTTTATGCATTACGGAAAATTTTCCAATAACTTGCAAGATCTTTTGCAGGTGATTGCTGGCTGGCAAGGTTTGGCGACCAATTACTATATTCAAAAATTGATAGATGCCGGCATTTGGGAGCTGATGGGTTATGTGTGGTGGACGAGCGTGCAGACGATTGGTTATGTGCTGATTCCTGCGCTGGTTATTCGCTATGGTTTAAAAGCACGGGTGCGGGATTTTGGATGGCAGCTGAATCAGGCGCCGCAACATTGGCGCGGTTATTTATTGTTGCTCAGCCCGATTTTGGTATTTATTTATCTGGTTAGTCTTGGCAAGGATTTCGTTAATCACTATCCGTTTTATTCGCTGACCAGCCGCAGCTGGGCGGATTTATTGGCGTGGGAATTTTTATATCTCACTCAATTTGTCTGTCTGGAATTTTTCTTTCGCGGATTTATTTTAAATTCGCTGCGACCCGCTTTAGGTGCCAATGCAGTCTGGGTTATGTGCGTGCCCTATCTTATGATCCATTTTCCTAAACTGTGGTTGGAGGCAACAGGTGCGATTTTGTTTGGGCTATTTTTAGGGATTCTTGCGCTGCGCTCCCGATCAATTTGGGGTGGTGTAATGGTTCATGCGGGCGTGGCGGTGACTATGGATATTGCGGCGATTTTGAGAAAGCATGGCTTGCCGGAAAATCTGTGGCCGTTTTAGTGTGTAATTTTTTATAAAACTTCTTTCTTCATTTATTTGCCATGCGGCTATGTAAAAAAATCCTGCAATCCGTGGATGGATTTTTGGTGCCAGCTGGTTTTCTGAAAGTAACCTTCCTGAAAGGCATTTGGGTATTTAAGTAGCCAATCCTGTGTGCCGATCCCCAATTTTAAAAGTGAAACCTCCCATGTTGCAGGTATTTATCAATCTGGGACGATGCTCTTGCACCCCATGCTTAGTGTGGCCGAATGCATCCAGTGTTTTACGTCGAGTTACGACCCAGGAGGAGTTTTAGAAGGAGCGAGAGAGGAACATTAAAGCGCTGGGTGCTAGTCGTCTAACAATAATGAGGGCACTCCACTATGATTCCTAAAATGATAAAGATAAAAAACGTTTTATTTTTGCTGGGCTCACTCAGCATAGCGTCATGCGGCCACGCCGCTTTAACCAACTACGGCGCGGGTAATATTAGCGATAGCGCTAATCCTGCGGGCTATAAATGCGCCGTCGATCACGGCAACTGGATTTTCAGTGCGGGCGTGGTTCAGCCCGGCGTTAGCAGCTGTAATCCTATAGGTACACCTACCCCGATTTATCCACAAAAAGTGGCTCCGGCAACCAGCAAACCTACTATGACTCACCGTTGGTGGGGTTCGATTTCGTTTATGGGTGAGATGAAAGTCGGCGATAGCACAGGCGCAGCTTACATCACTCCCGATCCAATGACTGCACGGATCACTGATCGCGGCGCACGGATTCTTGGGATTCCCGGCGGCTTGCGCACCAGCGCAACCCAAACAACTTACTCAATTCCCGATCCTTTTAGCGAAGTCTTTGATGGCATCGCCGTCGGGAATACGGCTTACAGCAACCTCGAAGCTTATCTCAAAGATTACAGCGATGGCTCAGTAACCGTGCAGTGGAACAGCGGCACTACGCCAGTAATGGAAGCCACCTTTGTTCACGGTTCACCTTATGCATATTTCACAGCCTTGCAGGGCAGCATCGTTATCCGCACTAAAGCGGCGGATAGCGGTGAAAAAGGAGTCTTTTACCAAAGCGGAAATAGCATAGGTGTATGGACGGAGGTAGCGGGCGACCGTAACAATTTCCTGATCACCGGTCACGATGCAACTACCTTTAGCAATGTAAACAGCGCAGCGATTGGTATAACTAACGCCAGCAAACGCGTAACCATTACGTTACTACCCCAAGTTGCAGGCACACCTGACAGCGCAATGATTTCCGCTTTCGCCCAATACGCGACTCAACGTGTGGACAAAGTGAACATCAATTACGCGGTGGATAGAAACGCTAACAAAGTTACCGTAAGCCACCAATATCAATTCAACGGTGCTGCTGTAACCACTATGGTTGGCCTGCTGCCTTTGCATTGGAAAAACTCATCGCAAGCAGTAACCAGCTACAAAATCCGCAGCGCGCGCGGCGTTACCAAGTTCGCGGCCACTAACGGTTTTAGCTACACCATTCCTTACGTAGGCGTATTGCCAACCTTGCCAGCGGGCATTGGCGATTACAATCTCACGCAACTAAAAGCTCTCGTTACCGAGTTTATCAACCAGGGTTCTGCTAACTGGAACACTGCAAACGACACTTACTGGGCCGGTAAAAACTACGGCAAAGTGGCGGAGTTGGCGGCGATTGCACGCTCAATCGGTATGACAACCGAAGCTGACCAGTTGGTAAATTGGTTGAAAGGCGAGTTGCAGGATTGGTTCCGCGCTAACACCAATGGCGGTTTGGACACGGTTAAATACTTTGCCTACGACAGCAACTGGAACACCTTGCTTGGCTTCGATGAATCCTTCGGCGCACAACAACAACTCAACGATCACCATTTCCATTACGGCTATTTTGTACGTGCAGCAGCAGAAATCTGCCGTGTGGACGCAAGCTGGTGTGGATCGGCTAAATACGGCCCCATGGTGGAATTGCTGATTCGCGATTACGCCGCTGGTCGCGATGATGCCATGTTCCCCTACCTGCGTTACTTTGATCCGGCTTATGGATTCTCGTGGGCATCTGGCCACGAAAACTTCGTGTTGGGTAACAATAACGAATCAACTTCAGAAGCAGCCAACGCTTACGGCGCAATGGTGTTGTATGGCCAAATCACCGGCAATACCTCTATCACCGAGCGCGGTATGTATTTGCACGCGTCTTCAACCGCCGCTTATTGGGAATACTGGAATAACTACGACCGCTACCGTGGTTTAGGCGGCGACTACGATAACTTCGATAGTGCCTATCCAAAAATGACCACCTCGATTATCTGGGGCAATGGCCATGTATTCGGAACCTGGTTCAGCGGCGCATACGCGCACATTCTCGGCATTCAAGGTCTGCCATTGAGCCCATTGGTGCTGCACATTGGTCAACACGCTGACTATCTGAATAACTACGTGACTTTGGGGATGACGGAATCCAGCAACGGCAAACCATCTGGTTTACCAGACGGCCAATGGCGCGATGTGTGGTGGAATATTTGGTCAATGAGCAACGGCCAAGCGGCGGTGAACGATATGCAAAGCTACGGTTTTAACTACACGCCGGAAGAGGGCGAAACCAAAGCTCACACCTATCAATGGATTTATACCTTGAAGCAATTGGGTGCATTGGCAACGGGAACTGGTGCGCTAACGGCGAACAGCCCCTCTGCAGTGGCCTTTGATAAAGCCGGTGTTAAAACTTATCTCGCCTACAACTTTGGTTGCACCGCGCAATACGTAAGTTTCTCGGACGGCATGAAGCTCGCGGTTCCAGCTAACAGTTTCCGTGTGAAGAAAACGGGCGATGCGGTAGATGCTAATCCCGGTACAACGACTTGCACCGGCACAAGCAGTTCGGCATCAAGCACCAGCGTTGCAAGTTCGGTTGCCAGTTCAGCATCGAGCAGCAAATCGAGTTCGGTGAGCAGCAGTTCATCATCAACCGCAGCGACCGGAAATGGTTACACGATTGTTAGCAGCACCAGCGTTCAGTTTTATGCAAACAATGCGTCCTGGGTGGATATTCACTACACCATCAATGGGGGTGGGCAACAAAATATCCGCATGACTCACAACGCGGATAACACCAATACCTACACGGTAACGGGCATTCCAGCGGGCGCCTTAGTGAAATATTTCTTCACGATTGGCGCACTTTCAGGTTCAGTCACTGACACCGCGTGGGCGCAATTTACTTTCACTGGCACTTCAAGCGCAGTCAGCTCCAGCAAGAGTTCGGTGGCAAGTTCTGCTTCAAGTAAAAGCTCAGCTTCCAGCTCAAGCAAAAGCTCAGTCGCCAGCAGCGCCGCCAGTTCAACACCTGCTACTGGAAATGGTTACCAGGTATTGAGCACAACCAGCGTGAAATTTTACGCAAACGCAGCCCCTTGGGCGGATATTCACTACACCATCAACAATGGTGCACAACAAAATATCCGCATGACTCACAACGCCGATAACACCAATACCTACACCGCAACCGGAATTCCCTCCGGTGCCCTGGTGAAGTATTTCTACACCATCGGACAAGCAGTAGGTGCAAGTGATACCGTGTGGGTGCAAGTAGTTTGGTAAATAAAATTCACTAAGGTTATAAACTAAAAAACCTCAACCGCTGCGAAGTGGTTGAGGTTTTTTGTTTTTATTAGTAGTGCATTTATGATTTCCCGTTCCACACCAGAGAGGTTTTATTTTTGCCTTAAATAAGCATTTATAAAATCTTGATGGCTAGGCAATTTGGCAACCATTTCTGCTATAAGGTTTCGCTCTTTGGTCAAAAATTGGGTTAATTCTATGTCGCTCATTTCGTGTACTGCCGGGTGATATTGCTCAGGTATTATCCCTTGTCCAATCATCACTTGAGTCCAGGAATCAACTCTAAAGAGCTCATCTGCGCCAACAAAAATTCTACCAGTTTCTCGAAACAGATTAATTCGGTGAGCCAGTGAATCAGGAATGCTCATAGTGCGGCAATGACGCCAAAAGAGACTGTCAGTCCTTTTCGTGGCGCAGTAGTGAAGAATAATAAAATCGCGCACATTTTCAATTTCTAAATTCGCTTGACGATTGTACTCATCAATCTCTACCTGGCGAATGCCGCCTAAAGGAAATAGTCGCATCAATCGAATTAAGCCAGAACTGACTAAGTGAATGCTGGTTGACTCTAAGGGTTCAATAAAACCCGTTGCGAGCCCTAAAGCTACACAGTTTTTATTCCAACTTTTTAACCGACGACCTGATCGGTATTTAATAAGCCTAGGTTCCGTGAGCGTATTACCTTCAATGTTGCTGAGTAAGGTTTGCTGCGCGTTCTCATCACTTTGATAGCGGCTGCAATATACCAAACCATTCCCCACTCGGTGTTGCAGGGGAATTCGCCATTGCCAACCGCTTTCGTGCGCAATAGCACGAGTGTAAGGTAGCGGTGGGGTAACCGATTCAGTTTGCACTGCGACGGCGCTATCAGTGGGTAGCCAATGAGACCAATCTTCAAAACCTGTATGCATGGCTTGTTCAATCAGTAATCCTTTAAAGCCAGAGCAATCGATAAATAAATCGCCCTCAATCACTCGCCCATCTTTTAGTATTATTGCCTCAATAAAACCTGAGTCATGATTAAGTTTCACTTGTTCGATCATGCCTTCAATGCGTTTTACACCATAGCCTTCACTGAAACTACGCAGATACTTTGCGTAGGCAGTCGCATCCATATGATAGGCATAGTTGGTCCAGGGATTTTTAGAAATAGCAAACTTTCCGGCTTTTGCGGCTTGTAATTCCAAACAATAATCACCGAAAGGTACGTCAATGCCGAGCCCAAGCCCGCGCAGCCAAAAATGCTGAAATTCACCTGCCCAAAATTCGCGCCCGGTTTTTCCGAAGGAGTGAATGTAGTTTTTGCCACGAGTTTCCCAGTTTTCAAAACTTATTCCTAATTTAAATGTGCCGTTTGTTGCGCGTAGAAATTCTGGTTCATTGATACCCAGCAAATGATGGAAACTGAGGAGGGTGGGAATAGTCGCCTCGCCCACGCCTACAGTACCTATCGCATCTGATTCAATTAACGTAATGTCAATGTGTTTGCCTAATACTTTAGAAAGTGCGGCAGCGGCCATCCATCCAGCGGTTCCGCCGCCGGCAATGACAACACGTTTTACAGAGTTTTTATGCAACATAATGCCCTTCTAAGGTGCTATTGGCATAGCGTTAATGGTGAGCGTGAAATGCTATTTGTTGAGTTGGTTAATTAACCAAGCTCTTAATTGCCGGGAGCTTATATCGTCAATTGGCCCTAAAAAGCCTTGCGCATGTTCAGGAATGTTTTCTATAGATTGCTTTGCGTTACCAAAAACATAATGATCAAAAATATGTTTCCATGCGTCTTTTTCTTTATCAGGTAAGTCCCGGATGCTCAGCAATGCATGTTTTAACACGGCCACGGCTTGTCCGCGATAATCTGGTACTGAGCGCCACCAATAATTAATTAGCACGTTAAAATTAGCGAGTGATTCAACTTGATGCCACCACATACTTGGTAAGAATAATGCGTCGCCCGCCTCCAGTTCAGCCACCATTCCGTGCTCAAGCGCTTGCCGAAAACGTGGAAATTTTTCAAAGTCCGGGTTTTTAAAGTCCACCAAACTGATTACTTGTCCGGCGGGAGTAAGATCTAGCGGGCCAGGGTATAGATTTGCTATTTGATGGGGTGGAAATAATGTGAAGCGTCTTTTCCCTACAGCGACGCAGGCTATATTATCGGGGGCATCGTAATGGGAGGGAATTCGTGTTTTATTGCTAATCCAAATACTTACTAAGGGATTGTCGTGAGGTATTGCTAAATCATTGGCAGCTCGTAAACCGGGAAGACAAATGTCTAAGGTAGTAGAGCCAACGTAAATAGTTGGCGGATTTAGATCTTCACTATGAGCGGTAATTTTGTCTAGTACAGCATCCAATTTTAAAAAATGATTTTCAAAATTCATTGCCGACATATCTTCGTTATAAAATAATTTCCCCGCAATTTCTGGCGCGCCAAAATAGGCACCTATAGTCCTATCCTTGTAAAAACTTTTAAGATATTGATTCGCTTCTGCTGCAGACGATAAGCCAGCTTTTACGAGCGGCCATGAGCGAAGTAGGCCTCTGAATATGACCGGCTCATTGGCTGCCAGCACTTCGCTAGGAAGAGCATCTGGATGACAATTAAAAACTTCTTTTACTTCCAGCATTTTCGCTCTCTTCAATATAAAGCGGAATAACTTGCGTGATTTTGGATCCAATTAGCCTTTATTAAGGCTGCTATTTTTACGTTCGATCAGCGTTTTAATATTATTAGTGGATGCCAACACCATGTAGGCATAATGCAATAAGCCCGCTTTGTGTAGCTGTCCCACCACTGCATCATCCAGGCTGAATAATTTTTCTTGATTGATAGTGTAATAGACGTTTGATTTATATTCGCTGCCATTATTGAATGTAATATTTAATGCAAACGATTCAATTAAATCGAGTGATGAAAATGTTTTAAACATAGCTTGACTCACCGCAATCCCTTCGTGAATCAACATGAGTATTTTGCCAATGCGATCAATGTAGGCGCTATTACCGCCATATTGCTGAAATACTGCTTCTCCCATATCGGTTTTACTAATTCGCGGGCTATTCATGTCGATATGAATCATCGGAGTTGGAGCTTGTTCAGGGTCCGACGACGATTGGAAACCAATTAAAAAAGGTTCGCGTTCTATCACGGCAGGAATGTAGTTTGCTGTCCAGCCTGAGTCATTTAAAAATAAATTTTCATTGTCTTGAAAACCAAAAAGCGCGATGGCTTGAAACTCATTAGTTAAAGAATCTTTTTGAAAAAAAATAGGATACTCACGTTGCACCGCCGTAAACTCTTCAGGAAAAATTAATGACCCTGCTACATCATCACCATAAAGTGCAGAGCGTTGTGTAATGATTTTTAAATCTTTATGGACAATATTATTGAGCAATGCATGTGGTGGCATTTTATTTCCTAGTGAGATGCGAAATTGAAACCTTAATGTAAACCCTTTTAATATCGGGGGAATAATATCAAAATTTTTGTCATATTATTAAGCGTAGTTTAAAACCTATGCCATGAGCACATGGATGTAGCAGAGGAATATGTTTTAAGTCATTGATATGTAGGCACACGGCTACAGCTGAAAATAAAAAGCCGCTGTAAACAGCGGCTTTTTATTACAATAGCACTACAACATTCTGCATAATTAGAATGTGTAACGTACTCCAAGGCTATAACGTGCAGACAAGTCTTCGTAGCTGTTTATCTGAGTTTCTGAACGACCATAGTTCAACGAGTTTTCACCAAGGATATTCAAACCTTCCAAGGTGAAAGTTACATTGTCGTTAAGCTCATAACCGAACGAAAGATCCACAGTGCCAAAGGCTTTGGTATACGATGGTTCGTTATTGCCAGCTTGGTTAGCACTGTTCAAAAACGCATCGCGCCAGTTGTAGGCAACACGAGCTTGGAAACCATTTTTCTCGTAAATACCAACTATGTTTGCAGAGTTACTTACACCAATTAGCGCGAACTGAGTTGCCACTGAATTCAGAGTATTGTCAAATTCTGCATCAGAATTTACAGCAGTGTAGTTGGCTTGGAAACCAAAACCACTTTCACCGAAGAAGTGCTGAATACCAAACTCTGCACCATGAACAGTTGCATCTTTGTTGTTGGTTGGTTGAGTAGTTGCCCATTGCATCAAAGGATCATTTGCATCAGCATAAATCTTATCAGTGCCTGGCGCAGGAGCGGCTACGCCCATATTCTTAAGAATTTGAGTCCATAATGCGGCTTCATCATTCTTCAAGTTATCAGGCAACGCAGCTTGTGCAGCTAGGAAACGTGGACCGCTTCTAACATCTCTCAAGCCATATTGGTTAGTGCTGATAACTTCAGTACCAATAAAGTCAGATACTTTCTTGTTAAACAAGCCAATAGATACATAGCTGTGATCATCGTAATACCACTCAACCGAGACATCTACGTTTTGTGACGTCATTGGCTTCAAAGCGGGGTTGCCTTGAGATGCAGTTTTACTATAAACACTACTGAGGCTGGAAAGTGGGCTTAGGTTCTGGTAAGACGCACGGCCTATCGTTTCGCTATAAGATAAACGAACTTTCAGGTCATCTGTTGGACTTACATCCAAGTCTAAATTTGGCAACAGGTTGTGATAACTAGCATTTACTACAACAGGTACAGTTCCCAAGCTTGAAGATAATGTAGTCCAGTCGTTATCAGAATCCCATTGCAAGGCAACAGGTGGCTTAACGCTACCAGTTGATGTCACATCGGTTTTTTCATAACGAACACCTAACAACGCATGAGCAGGCATACCCGCAACATCAAACTCACCTTTGAATTGACCGTAAATTGAAGATACGTCTTCTTCTACTAAGCGATTGGTGCCGATGATACCGTTAAATCCAAATTTGCCGTTAGGGAAGCTATTGAAGTTATCTGGGTTAACTTGAGTTGCTTTACCTGCCGAATCGACCCAAATAGTTTTTGTTGGATCTGATGGAAAGGCTGGATCTTGAACTTTTCTGGCCGTTAAGGCTTGTGCGTTCATGTATTCCATTTTTTTGGCAATTTGTGAAAGATCTGAAGTCAATCCCGCGTGCAAGAAATTCGCATCATTCGCAGTGCTGGAAGCATCTGGGAATGAATCGCCAAAGTCACGTGCGGTGAAATAACCAGCAAAATCTGCACCGAATGCGGCTGGATTTATACCGCCCCAGTTGCCCATAGTGATGCGATTGCCGCCATCACCAGCAATGGACAAGTTAGAGTTTTTACGATCAGCGATACCAAAATCAATAACAGTTTCCTTAAAGAAACCAAGGTCGCCTAGGGCATAAGAACCTTTCAACTGCAGTTCTTCGATTTCAGTTCTTTGACGGCCCATGCTAATGGTACCCATCGCGCCGCTCACATCACCGCCGTCAAGGACGCCATTGTTGTTGCCTCTGAGCGAGTCATCGATTGTGATACCCATAACAGGAACATCTTTGCGGAAATCTGCATATTCTGAAGTTACAACGTTAGCGTTCAAGCCTGCTTGCGCATCATTAGTCAAGCTTTCAGCACTTGATTTGTGATAGTCCAATGTAAGCTTAAGTGCATCGGTTGCTTCCCACGCGAAGTTAACGCCGAAAGAGTTGTTAGCAGTTTTGGTATCAAATGCTTCATTTGCAAAAGAAACGTCTTTACCATCAGCAGCAGTATAAGTTTCTTTGTAAATTAATGGTGATTTAACAACACCATCATCAAAGGTGATGTCAGAGATTTTGTTAATGTTGTACCAAGTAGATTGCTGGGCACGTGACGACGTAATTTTATTCTCAGAATAAGTGTAATCAATAGTACCTGTTAATGAGTCAATTGGCTTGAACTGCAAGGTCAATTGAGCATTGTCACGTGTACGGGTAATGTCTTCTAACTGATAGCGTAAATCAGTTGGTAAGTTATACAACTGACCTGCTGCTGGTGCGTTGTGTACTGTCGCCGTGGACGGGAGTACGCCATCGCTTGTGCCAGCAGTTGCTGCCCCAGCAGTTCTCAATTGCCAGTTGTTAATAAATACGTTTGAGCGAGAGCTGTCGCGTACTTGGTGCGCTGCGTTCAATGCAACACCAAAGTTTGCATCTTCATTTACCCAGCTGTACAAACCTGAAACTTCAGGCGTGTATTTATCGCCAGAGCCATAACGCACAGATTCATCTTGAACGGCTTTAGCACCAAAAGTTGCCTTGTTACCAGCTTCTAATGGACGAAGGGTTTTGATGTTAATGCTTGCGCCTAAACCGCCAGCAGCAACGTCTGCTTTACCTGTTTTGTATACATCTACACCGCTGATGGATTCAGACGCAAGGTTAGAAAAGTCATACGCGCGTGATGCATTATCGCCAGTATTGCCTTGGCTTACAGCAGGCATAACACGGCCGTTCAGGGTAATCATGTTTAAGCTAGGATCGATACCGCGAACGGTTACTTGTGAGCCTTCACCATTATTACGGCTAATGGAAACACCAGTAATACGTTGTAGCGATTCAGCCAAATTACTATCTGGCATTTTACCGATGTCTTCGGCATTGATTGCGTCAACCACACCCACTGAATCGCGTTTGATATCCATAGCAGCAGTCAAAGACGCTTTGATACCGGTAACTACGATTTCTTCTGCACTATCTTGAGCAAATGTATGACCGCTTAGGCCTAGAGTGGACGACGCTATAAGTGTCGCAAGAATTTTCTTCTTAAAGCTAACTGTTTTGTACATGGAGTTCTCCTTTAAATCATTATGAAGTTATATTTCCGGTACAACAAAAAGCACCGCTTGAAAGCGATGCTTCCCGCTCCATTGGAAGTGGAGCGATTTTTAAAGGTCGACAAGGAATTATCAACCGGTAAAAATTCTTAATTAGTAATTTGAATTACCGAGAATAAGCAATTTATTTTTTAAAGCACTTAACCGAACACAATGCCATTAATTTAAATCTATGACTTAAAGAAACGACAGCGCTGTCAACTGTCGCATGAGCATGGTTTTTAGGCAATAATTTTTATGTAAAAAGTAGTTATTGAGTGTTTTTTTGGGTAAAAAAATACCCATTATAATGATGCTGAACAAAAATAAGTGCATTTTGAGAAGTGTAAAAACCCGATCCACCTAGATTGCCTACGGTGAAAAACGTAAGTTTTTATTCACACCACTATCTTTATTTACATATTTATTAGTTCATTTTGCTGTTATGACTATAGTTGCCATGCACTTAAAATCTAGGTATCTCGTCACTAAAGGTTCTGATACATGATTATGCGGTTATTAGAACCTCAACGAATACATATAAAATTTCGGATGACTTCTTATTATCCTATTAGTAATATTTTATAAATAATTGATTTATATCGTTTTTTATATTCCCACATGAGCTAATTTTAAGTGAACCTCCCATGTTTGTAAAAAAGCCGATAGTGGGACGATGGTATTTCTCGAAGTTGTGACTATAGCGTGCGGACAAATTCAATATGTCTGTCCCAAAATGATAAGACCAGTGTGGTAACTGGTTTAAAGGAATTGCGTCTACACTAAAAACGCGGTTCTGCTAGCAGTTACGATAACAATAACGGTTCGAGGAATTACTCCATGCAAAAAACAGTAAATTTTAAAAAGAAAATTATCGTCAGTGCGATTGCTTCGGCAGTCGGTTTCAGCGGTCTTGCGTTCGCACAAGATGATGCAGAAGAAATCGTAGTAACGGGTATCAAAGCATCGTTACAGCGTGCTGTAGATATTAAACGTGACGCAGCGGGTGTCGTTGATGCTATTTCCTCAGAAGACATCGGTAAAATGCCAGATGCCAACTTAGCGGAATCATTACAACGTATCTCTGGTATTTCTATTGATCGTACCGACGGCGAAGGTGCGAAACTCACTTCTCGTGGCTTTGGCCCAGCATATAACTTGGTTACGCTCAATGGTCGTCAGTTGGCATCAGCTTCAATTGGTGAAGGCGGTGGCGTTGATAGCACTCGTTCTTTCGATATGAGCAACATTGCATCTGAATCTGTTTCAGGTGTGCAAGTTTATAAGACTGGTAAGGCAAGTGTTCCTACTGGTGGTATTGGTGCAACAGTAAACCTTTCAACCGCTAAACCATTCGACCACGAAGGTTTTAAAGGTTCCATCGGTGGCAAAGCTTTATATGATGAATCTAACGACATCGGCGATGAAGTTACTCCAGAGTTCTCCGGTTTTGTTAGTTGGTCTAATGAAACCTTTGGTGCGTCATTGTCTTTGACTCACCAGGAACGTACCAGCGGTCGTTCTGGTTTTTCCGGTCCTAGTTGGGGCGATGTGTTACAACATTACTCTGGCGGCGGCATATTCAGCGGCAATTATTCTCCAGGCGCTGTGATAGTTAACGAGCCAACCAAGCTTGATCCAGATGTTGCTATGTCTGGTGACTTGGCTACTCGTACTCAAGAAGCGCACTTTTTCCACACCGATACCGAGCGTAAGCGCGACAACGGTTTGTTGACATTGCAATACAAGCCTACCGATAAAATCACGGCAACGCTTGATTACTTGAGAACGGAAACCAAAGTCCAATCGCAAGAAGATATTTACTCTTTGTACTATTCTGACGGTGGCTGGGCAACTAATGGCGCTTACTGGGATGGCAGCAAGGTGAGCTCGACTCCTCTTTACATGTGGCAGTCGAACTACAGTGTGGATCCAGTTACTGGCGTTGGAAAATATTCCCCTCGCGACATCGCTTTGAAAAACGGTCTGCGTTCAGCTGATAACAAATTGGAAGATCTGGGCTTAAACGTAGCTTTTGAAGTTAACGATGAATTGAGCTTAGATCTTGACATTCACCATTCCAAATCAAGCGCAAAGCCTTATGATGCTCCAGGTTCAAACATAACCTTAGGTATAGGTGTGAACACCTTGATTGGTCAAGGTTTGGATATGAGCGGTGATCTGCCTCTTATTGCGAGTGTCTTAAACAACGGCACCATCCAGAAAAGCGATGTGGGTTCAACCATTAGCCAGTTGGTTAATGCTCGTGCCTGGTCAGACGTTAAAGAAGCTAAACTTTCTGGTACCTATAAGTTTTCGGATTCGAGCTCTATTAACTTTGGTTTCGACTCATTGCAAACTGAAGCGATTCAGAAACAATCTGACATTGGCAATGCGGCAATGAAGGGTGGTTGGAGCGTTAACTTCCCAGGTGATATCAATCCGGATTGGTTCGAGCTAATTAATTACAATAGTTATTTTGACGGTTATAACTCTAACTTGTCACCAGCCGCTAAAGAGTTCTTTGCTAGCGCAGGTCACAATGGCGCTCAGGCTACTTCAAACATTACCGGTATCCGCGTCACAAACTTTAAGGCTGTGGCTCAGGCGATGTTTGATGCTGCTCCAGCAAAAGCTGACGGTAGCAAACTTTTATATGCCGCTAACCCACTCGACAGCCTTGACCGAAAGCTCAATGAAGATATCCAAGCTATCTACATCGAAAGCAATCTTCAAGGTGAATTGGCTGGTAAGGAGCTGGACATTTCTGCTGGTCTTCGTTATGAAATGACCGACGTAGACTCTTATTCACGTGTTTCCCCAAGAGTGTTGACATGGACGGCCGATAGAGACTTCAACAATGAAGCTATTGGAGGAGTTGGCGATGTTCCTTACACTCTTAGCTCTACCCATTACAACAATGTGCTTCCAAATGTGGACTTAACCCTCCATGTGAGTGATCAATTGATTGCGCGTGCATCAACCAGTACAACTATTGCTCGCGCAAACTACAATGATCTTCAAATGGGCGCTGCTGGTAATGCATCAAGAGCGGGTCCCTTGTTGTCTGGCGGTTTATTGGGTACCAGTTCCGACGGTAACTATAAGCTGAAGCCGATCGAATCGCACAACTTAGATTTTTCGGTTGAATACTACTTTAACGATACTGATTATGTCTCCGTTGGTTACTTCGATAAGCGCGTTCCTAACTTCATCGGTACTGAAGAGAATAATGTTACTTACTCTGCTACATTGGATCCAAGTAATGGTCCGCGTGCAAAAGCAGCTGCAGCTGCGTTGACGGCAGCAAACATCCCAGTAACTGATCGAAACTTGTTTGAACAGGTTGCTAGGATGAGCACCGCCGGCGGTTGTACAAATACAGGGGCGGATAAAACATTGTGCGGTGCGGGAGGCCTTGCTTCAAACACCGACGCTGGTTACTTGAAGTACAGTAACGGTGTAGATATCACGGCTGTGCCGGGTGATCCAGGTGTAACGAATATCACTACCGTACCTGTTAACTCTAAAGATGCTAACTTGAATGGCTGGGAATTCGCAGGTCAACACTTCTTTGGCGATAGCGGTTTCGGTATTCAAGCTAACTACACCATCGTTAATGGCAGCATTGGTTATGACTTCAATGCTGAACCAGGTGAAGGTCAATTTGCGTTGGCAGGCTTGAGCGATTCAGCGAACATCGTTGGTATCTACGAGAAAAACAGCTGGCAAGCACGTATTGCCTACAACTGGCGCGACAAGTTCCTCGATAACGCGAACGCTGGTGGTGGTGAGCCTGAGTTTACTAAAGCCTATGGCCAAGTTGACTTTAACGTAGGTTACAAAATCACTGAAGACCTCACAGTAGCCGTGGAAGGTACTAACGTGTTGGGTATGGACAAGAAAACTTTTGGCCGTACTTCAACGCAAGTTAGATACCTAGATATATTACAGCCTCGTTACGCGATTTCTGCGCGTTACAATTTCTAATAAACTGTAATAGATGTTAGTAACAAAAAATGCCGCTCTTTGAGCGGCATTTTTTTAGGCCACACAAGAAAAACGGAACATAAAATGAAAGATTTTCAGCCACTAAACTTTGAACAACATAAAAATCTTGGCTACGTAGAAAAATATGGCTCTGAATATGGGCACCAGGTAGGCGCAGTCATGCTGCTGCCCAATGAATTTGCCAAGGCTCAACGCGAATATCCCATTCTATTTCGCAAAAATTCCGAAACTGATCGCTTTTTGCCAGTAGCCTTATTAGGATTTGAGGAACATGAGAATCTATTCCTTAATGAAAACTCAATATGGCGCGCTCGTTACATTCCTCTCGCAGTAAGACAAGGTCCTTTTCTGATTGGACTTCAACAACGAGATGAAGAACAAATACTGGCTATTTATGCCGACCTAAATGATTCGAGAATCCAGCAAAACATCGCACCTACACTATTCAATACTGACGGCATTGCCTCCGATAGCTTAAATGAAATAAGAGATATATTGTCAGCGCGTCATCAAGGTTCAGAAGCACTTGAGCCTATGGTTGAAGCCTTTTTAAAACATGACCTCCTTGAGCGGGTCATTATTGAACTTGATTTGGAAAATGGCCGCACGATTAAGTTTGACGCTGGCTATACCGTGCATCTTGAAAAATTATTTGCGTTAGAAAATGATGCAGTGGTTGAGTTACACAAAGCTGGTTTCTTATCGCTTGCGTATAATGTTGCTGATTCTGTGAGTAACCTACAGGATTTGATTAATATCAAAAATGCAAAAGTGAAGTAGGTTTGCCTACTTCAAATTGATTAATGTGAGCTGAGAAATGGCCGAACACACAGCAGTGAATTCTATTCGTAAAATCGTCATCGCAGGCGGTGGTACTTCAGGTTGGTTAGCTGCAGCAGCAATCTCCAAAATACTCGGAAAAAATCTCGATGTTACTCTGATTGAATCGCCAGAAATTGGGCGAATTGGCGTGGGCGAGGCAACCATACCCACCCTGCGCGTATTTCATAAACTGTTGGGCATTAATGAGCGCGAGCTCATGGCGCATGTTCAAGGAACCTTTAAGTTAGGGATTGAATTTAGTAACTGGGCTAACAAAGGCGATAAATACTTTCACTCTTTTGGGCTTACGGGAAAAGATTGTTGGGCCTGCCAATTTCAGCATTTTTGGCTGGCGGGAAAAAAGTACGGTATCAAGGTTCCCTTTGGCGATTACTGTCCTGAATCCAAAGCTGCGCGTTTGGAAAAATGCAGTGGCGAAGAAGACGGCGTTAATTATGCCTATCATTTAGATGCAACTTTATACGCAGATTTTTTAAAAAACTTTTCCATAAAACACGGCGCCAAACATGTCGAAGGATTAATTGAAAAAGTTATAGTTTCTCCCGAAAATGGTTTTATTAAATCCTTGTTATTGAAAGATGGACGGGAAATAGAAGGCGATTTATTTCTGGATTGCACCGGCTTCAGAGCAATGCTTATCGACGGGGCTTTAAATACGTCCTGGGAGCCCTATGGTCATTATCTTCCCTGTGACTCTGCAATTGCGCTGCAAACTGAATTAGTGCGCGCACCCAGACCTTACACCCAATCAATAGCGCACGACTTTGGATGGCAATGGCGTATTCCGCTTCAGCACAGAGCGGGAAATGGTATGGTTTATTCAAGCCGCCACGTTTCAGATGACGAAGCAATGGCTACGCTGATGAAAAACCTGGAAGGCCGCCCTGTTACCGAACCGCGCGTGATTAAATATAAAACGGGCCGTCGAACGAAAGCATGGAATAAAAACTGTATTGCGGTTGGGCTTACCGCAAGTTTTATTGAGCCACTTGAATCTACCTCGATTCATTTAGCCATGTCTGCAATTTATCGCTTGATGAGATATTTTCCGCAAAATGAAATTTCAATGTCGAATGTGGATGAATTTAATAAGCAGTCAGCTGAAGAAACTGATCGCGCACGCAATTTTGTTATTTTGCATTATCACGCAACGCAAAGAGATGACTCAGAATTTTGGCGCTACGTTAAAAATATGGAGATACCCGAGGCTTTGGCGCATCGCGTGCAGCTATTTAAAGATACGGCAGCAATTGCACTGGAAGAGAAAGAATTATTCCTCAATGATTCCTGGGTTCAGGTAATGATGGGACAAGGTATTATGCCGGGCGCATATCACCCTATTGCAGATGTGATGGGTGAAATGGAGCTGAAAAACTTCTTAGGATATTTGAAAGATAGCGTAGGTGAAAAAGTAGCGGCAATGCCAACGCATCAACAATTTATCAATAAGTATTGTAAGGCAGCTGCGCCGATGTAATAAAAAATTTTGCACACAGATGCAAAAATGTTGAACAAGATATAGAGAGTTGTATGGAACCGATTGTGTATGAGCTTTGCGAAGATGCAAATATCGACTGTTTTAGAACTGGTGATGAACAGCAGGAAATTCTGCTCGTTGATAACTATCTTAAAGGCGCTTCAGCTTTAAAGGAGCGTGCGATACAGGAAAATAATTTTGCGCGCGCCGATTCTTTTTATCCTGGCGTACGCATGCATGTTCCGCAAGAATATACATTTTCCATTGTTAAAAATCTTGGCTTCTTTATGGAGAAATTTTTTCAGTTGGAAGTACGACAAATCAAAAGTGCTGTTTCCAAATTTTCAATAGTAACAACTCCCGCGAATAATCTGGATTTGTTGCAACGTATTCCTCATTTCGATTCTCCGTCGCGCAAAGGTTTAGCCGTTGTACATTATCTACAAACAATTCCTAATATGGGGACCTCCCTGTATCGCCATAAGCCAACAAACTTTGAATATATTGATGAGCAACGTCATTCAAGTTATATGGCTAAGATAGAAGAAACATTTCCCAACGAAGATAAATATCCGCAAGGCTACATAAACGGTTCTACCGATCAATTTGAAGAAATAGCGTCTGTCGATGCAGTATTTAATCGTTTGTTGATGTACAGAGGAACAAGTCTTCACTCAGGAAAAATTGGCAAAGATTATAATTTTGATCCCAGTCCGGCTACGGGCCGACTCACGCTCACTTCGTTTTTTGAATTTAGATAATGAGATATTTGAATTTGAAAAAGTTGGTAGCTGTCACAGTTATTTTTTAGAGAAAGAGGCTGCGTTAATAGTGATAGTTGATCCACATAATCCACCATCGCTTTCGCCATAGTATTTTTTGATGCTGCCAAACCAAGATCTCTTCAGCACTTACCCTATAATCGCTCGCCAAAAAGATTTAAAACAAACCGCAAATCTAATAATGTTGAGTAGGGCATAAGTGTGAATAAGCAAACTATAAATCGGGTTGTTATTGCCGGCGGCGGTACAGCAGGCTGGATGGCAGCGGCAACGCTCACCAAATCGTTGGGGACGCAGTTAGAAGTGACCCTCATTGAATCCGATGAAATAGGAACTATTGGCGTCGGTGAAGCGACTATTCCTACCATGCTGAGTTTTCACCATTTGCTGGGAATTGATGAACAAGAGTTTATGAAGGCCGTGAATGGCAGCATAAAATTGGGCATAAGTTTTGAAAATTGGTTAGAACGTGGTGACAAATATATTCACTCTTTTGGCAAAACTGGAAAGGAATGTTGGGCGGGCGAGTTTCAACATTTTTGGTTGAAAGGCTTGGAACAAGGTATAGATGCTCCTTTTGGTGATTACTGTCTGGAGTTGCAGGCGGCCAAAGAAGGTAAGTTTGCAATTTCCAAAGACCCTTGGATCAATTATGCCTATCACATGGACGCCACCGCATACGGAAAGTTTTTGCGTAAATTTAGCGAAAAGCTCGGCGCCAAACGTATCGAGGGTATGATCGAAAAAGTAAATTTGAATATTGACACGGGTTTTATAGAGTCTCTGCAATTAAAATCCGGCCAGATAATTGAAGGTGATTTATTTATCGACTGCACCGGTTTTCGTAGTGTATTAAGCGAGCAGGCATTACATACAGGTTATGAAGATTGGTCGAATTGGCTACCCTGTGACAGCGCTGTCGCTACGCAAGAAACGGCGGTAGCGCCGCCAATTCCCCTGACGCGCGCTATAGCGCTGGATCATGGCTGGCAATGGAAGATTCCTTTGCAAAATCGTGTTGGCACTGGTCTGGTGTATAGCAGCCGTTATCAATCTGACGACAATGCCAAGCAGACCTTGCTCGATAATCTTGAAGGCGAAGCATTCTTCGATCCTAAAGTTATCAAGTTTCGAACCGGGCGTCGCTTGAAAGGCTGGAATAAAAATTGTATTGCGATTGGACTGGCTGGCGGCTTTATTGAGCCATTGGAATCGACAACTATTTTCCTAATCAGCTCAAACCTGATTCGTCTTATGCGGTTATTTCCAATTAACGGTATCGAACAGGTACTTGTCGACGAGTTCAACAAACAAGCGAAGGCCGAAATTGAGTTAGTACGCGATTTTGTTGTGTTGCATTTTCATGCAACCAGACGTACTGATACCGCGTTTTGGCGGCACTGCCGCACCATGCCAATTCCAGATTCTTTGAGCAGTAGATTGGATTTATTTCTTGAGACTGGACGCATCTTCATAGGCGCTGAAGAACTGTTTAGGGTTGATTCCTGGACTCAGGTAATGATTGGGCAGGGGATTGTTCCAAAACAATATCATCCAGTAGCCAATCTGATGGGCGACGATGAATTGCGTCGTTTCCTCAATGGTTACAGAGCGTCAATTCAAAATATAATTACCAAGCTTCCTATGCACGGTGACTTCCTTAAACACTATTGTCCTACCGAAATATAATTTCCTACGAAATTATCCTGAGAACCAGAAGAGGACAAAAAATTGTCCTCTTCTGGTTCTCAAAAATTACCGCTTCATCAAATTTTTCTGATCTGCAAATACGTCGGGATTTACTCGCCGACTATTTATTCATAGCCGCCAAATTAAAACGCCTTATAGGGATAACTTGAATCGCTTCTTCATGCCTCTGTAAACACTAAGCGTTCGAAAAAATTCCAAGTAACAAACCTGAATCGCTTTTGATTCGTTAAAAGTGAACAGGCCCACGTTGTAATAACAACGAAAGTGGGACGACTGAGACCATTCCTCTGGGCCATCATCAACCCATAATTATTATCAGCAGTGAACAGCGTTACTAAGAATTTTCTTTAAGGCCATCTTAAACCCTAATCAAAATCAGGCCTTAAAAAACCGAACCTAAGTACGGGTCAGGCCGTATTTTGGTGTTAGCAAGTATGTGCCGGCGTGCGCTTTTTTAGCCAGCCAACCCTTTTCATTCTTGTTAGCTCTCCTTGTAGCCCCCTTTTTTGGGGGCTTTTTTCGCATACATCCTATTTGACCGGCCGATCTTTGGTGAAACTTTTATGACGCATTTTTTGAAACGACATTTGCAGCTTTTGGCGGGCCTTACGGCATGCGCATTTTTGTTGGAAGCTTGCGAGTATCCAGCAGCGAAAACCAATACAGCAGTGCCTGTTAAGGTAAGTGCTACAGAAGGCGTCAAACATAATCCTTCACTTTGGCCGCAGCCGGTTAGCAAAGTGGCAAAAGATCCTGCGGTCGAAAAAAAGATTGATGCCCTTATCGCGAAAATGACCATCGAGCAAAAAGTCGGGCAAACTATTCAACCGGAAATTCGCAGCATAAGTCTTGCGGATATTAAAAAATATCACATAGGTTCTGTCTTAAATGGCGGCGGGGCATTTCCAAATAACAACAAATTATCCAAAGCTGAAGATTGGGTTGCATTGGCAGATGGCTTTTATAAAGCGTCAATGGAGCCAGCTGAAAACGGCGTCGCCATTCCTATTATGTGGGGCACGGATGCAGTACACGGCCACAACAACGTCGTAGGTGCAACGCTCTATCCGCACAACATTGCGTTGGGCGCGACACACAACCCCGAGCTGATGAAAAAAATCGGCGCTGCAACGGCAAGTGAAATTGCGGTAACCGGAATTGGTTGGAGCTTTGCGCCAACTGTTGCGGTTGTGCGTGATGATCGCTGGGGCCGCACTTACGAATCCTATTCTGAAAACCCTGAACTCGTAAAATCCTACGCGGGGAAAATGGTTGAAGGTTTACAGGGCACCGCAAATACGCCGGACTTTTTATCAGCGAATCATGTAATAGGTACCGCAAAACACTTTCTCGGCGATGGTGGAACCAAAGGCGGAATTGATCGCGGTAATACCGATATTAGCGAAGAAGAATTGGTAAAAATTCACGCGCAAGGTTATGTCACCGCAATTGAAGCGGGCGTGCAAACCATAATGGCTTCTTTCAATAGTTGGCAAGGCGACCGCATGCACGGTCATCACTATTTATTAACCGATATTTTAAAAAATCGCATGGGTTTCGATGGTTTGGTCGTTGGCGATTGGAACGGACATGAATTTGTTTCTGGTTGCACTAAAAATAATTGCGCACCGGCATTCAATGCGGGCGTCGATATTATTATGGTGCCCGATGACTGGAAATTGCTGTACGAAAATTCCGTAGCGCAAGTTAAAAACGGTGTAATTTCGCAATCGCGTTTAGACGATGCCGTGCGCAGAATTTTGCGTGTAAAAATTCGCGCCGGTTTGTTTGAAGCGGGTGCGCCATCCAAGCATGCCTTGTCCGGTAAAAATGAATTATTGGGTTCAGCTGAGCATCGCGCTATTGCACGTCAAGCGGTGAGAGAATCGCTGGTGTTGCTAAAAAATAAAAATAATTTGTTACCGATTAAAGCGGGCAGCAAAATTTTAATCGCGGGAGATGGTGCGGATAACATCGGCAAGCAAGCGGGTGGCTGGAGTATTTCGTGGCAAGGCACTGGCAATGTAAATAGCGATTTCCCGGGTGCAACGTCTATTTACAAAGGCATCGCCGACGCAGCAAAAGCTAACGGCAGTAAAGTGACCTTGAACGAGAGCGGTGATTACACGCAAAAACCGGATGTTGCTGTGGTTGTGTTCGGTGAAAATCCTTACGCCGAAATGCAAGGCGATATTAATAAATTGGATTACGCCTCCGACAAAGAATTAAAACTGCTGCAGAAATTTAAAGCGCAAGGCGATGCAAAAAATAAAGCGCGTTTTGATTTCACAGGAAAGTTATCTTTCTCTTGGCCTTCATCGCCAGATCAAACTCCGTTGAATGTTGGTCAGGAAAATTATGCACCACTGTTTGCTTACGGTTATGGTTTAACGTACGCCGATAAAAATACGTTGGCTGACGATTTATCTGAATCGGCACAAACTGCAAAAAAATCATCTGAAACTTTGGAAGTATTTAAAAGCCGTAGCATTGATCCGTGGCAATTAACCTTAACGGATAATCTCAATAACACTAAAGTTGTGACCGCAAGTGTAGTGACTTTGGGTGCAGTTAATTACCGCGCAGTTGATCGTTTGGTACAGGAAGATTCTGTGCAATTGCAATGGTCTGGCAAAGCGCAAGCAAGCGCTGGTTTTATTGCCAAAGAGCGCGTTGATTCTTCTTCATTGCCAGAGAAATCGGCGCTGGTGTTTGATGTAAAAGTTGATAAAAAACCTACCGCGGATGTAAAACTTTCGTTGAGCTGCGGTGCAGATTGCGGCGCTGAAAAATCTATTACCGATATTTTGCAAGCTGCAAATCCAGGGCAATGGCAAACAGTTTCATTGAGCTTGAATTGCTTCAAAAAAGTAAAACTAGATATGTTGTTGTCACCTTTCACGCTTAGTACTGCAGGCGAACTTAATCTAAGCCTGCATCATATACGCATAGAAGCAAGTGCTACACCCGTTGTAAGTTGTCAGTAATATTTTTAAAAAATAATTCAGGCGCGGATTTATTCGCGCCTGAAAATAATAATGTAATAAAAAAAGCGGAGATCCATACGATGAAAAAACTTATCTTAATAAACGCTATTGCCTTAACCATGATGGCTTGTGGTGGCGGCGATGGAAAATCAAATAGCAGTTCTTCTGCGGCAACGAGTTCCAGTAGTGTTGCTGCAACAAGTTCTTCAAGTGTCGCCTCTTCCAGTTCTTCTGCCGCGACAAAATGGGCATTAGTGTGGAGCGACGAATTTAACGGTACTGCTATCGATGCAACCAAATGGTCATTCGAGAAAAATTGCTGGGGCGGCGGTAACAATGAACAACAGTGTTACACCGAGCAAGAAAAAAATGCATTTGTTAAAGACGGTGTATTAAATATTGTTGCAGTGAAAGAAGATTTTACGGGCCCTGATTCATCCGAAGGTACAGGTTCTGCAACTAAAACGCTGCCTTATACCTCGGCTCGCTTAAGAACTAAAAACTTGCAAGAGTGGACCTTTGGTCGCTTTGAAATTCGCGCGAAATTGCCGCAAGGTCAGGGTACCTGGCCAGCTATTTGGATGCTCCCAACTGATTCACCCTACGGCGTTTGGGCATCCAGCGGTGAAATCGACATTATGGAAGCCGTAAATTTGGGAACGCGTACGACTGTTGATGGCGTGCTTCAAGCACCTGATACGCGTGTTTATGGAACATTGCACTACGGTAAAACCTGGCCAGGAAATGTTTCATCTGGTGATCCTTATACATTGCCAAATAGCGTAAACCCCGCTGATGACTTCCACACCTATGCGTTGGAATGGGAAGAGGGCGAAATTCGTTGGTATGTGGATGGTGTTAATTACGCTACTCAACGCAAAGCTGGCTGGTATTCACAATATATGGTGGATGGCATTTTAACGAACGCTCCTGATGGTGCGCCCTTCGACGAAAAATCTGCCTACCATTTGTTGTTGAATCTTGCAGTAGGTGGCGCATGGGCTGGTGGTGCCAATAATAAAGGCATTGATGAATCAGTTTTCCCGCAAAAAATGCAGGTGGATTACGTAAGAGTTTATGAATGTAGTGTATCGCCGCAAACCGGAAAAGGCTGTGGTGCAAGCGCTGAAAATGTAGTGGTTAACCCAGGTAAAGTGCGTCCTGCAATCGGGAAAATTGAACTTCCCGGCCCACCGTTATTTACCCTGTACGACAACAAATTAGCGGCTGGTTTAGCGTTCGATAGTTACAATCCAGACGGCGTCATTTCCTATTCCGAAGTTGATGAAACAGGTCACGGCAAAGTATTGAATGTTGCCAAAACCGGCGCTAACGGCAATGTGTATTTCAAAATCGCAGGCGACCCAACCGACTTGAGAAATTGGTCTGCAGATAGCGAATTAGTGTTCGATGTCAAAGTTAATAGCAAAGCCGCTGGTGCACAACTCCTGGTGAAATTAGACAGCGGTTGGCCAAACGTAAGCGATACCGAAGTGACTTTACCTGCGGATGGTGTGTGGGGCGAATATCGCATCACACTTGCTGACCTCATCGCAAAAGGCAATTCGCTCGCGGCCGGTAAGGCAAGTCTCGCCTCCATTTCAAATATATTTGTTATAGATTCATCAGCAGCAATCAATGTTTCTTTCGACAATATTCATATCGAAGGTCATGCTGCTCCAGTAGTTGATACCTTTGCCAAACCACCTTTGTTTAAAATATTTGAAGATGCTGCCGGCACTGGCTTGCAGGTGCAAAGTTACAACCCTAGCGGCCAGATTACCGCTTCGGAAGCTACTGAAACAGGTCGTGGCAAAGTCTTTAATGTTGTCAAAACTGGTGCCGACGGCAACGTGTTTTTTAATGTTACTGCTGGCCCTGCCAATTTAAGCAGTTGGGCCACCAACGGCGAATTAGTGTTTGATGTCAAAGTGAATAGCAAAGCTGCCGGTTCCAAGTTGCTGGTTAAGACAGACAGTGGCTGGCCAAACGTAAGTGATACAGAAGTGACTTTATCTGCGGATGGCGTGTGGGCTGAGTACCGCATAAAAGTGGCTGACTTGATTGCAAAAGGTAATTCAAATCCATGTTGCGCAGGCGCAGCAAATCTTTCAGTGATTACCAATTTATTCGTAATAGAGCCTACGGGCGCTATGGACGTATCTTTTGATAACGTGCGTTTGGAAGTACCAGCATTTGCGGCACCACCATTATTTACAATGTATGACGATGTTATTGCCACCGGCTTGCAGATACAAACTTACAACCCAAGCGGTCAGATTACCGCTTCGGAAGTTACCGAAACAGGTCGCGGCAAAGTCTTTAACGTTGCTAAAACTGGTGCGGATGGCAATGCGTTCTTTAACGTTGCTGCAGGGCCCGCGAACATAAGCTCTTGGCCATCAAACGGTAAATTAGTATTTGATGTAAAAGTGAATTCCAAAGCTGCAGGTTCCAAACTTTATATTAAGTTTGATAGCGGCTGGCCCAACGTGAGCGATGTTGAAGTTCCGGTAGGGGCAGATGGCACTTGGACAACTTACACTATCGGCATTGCAGACTTGATTGCCAGAGGTAACTCAAATACATGTTGCGGCCCTGGCATAGCCAATGCTGCATCCATCACCAATATTTTTGTTATCGAGCCTTCAGGCGCAATGAACGTTTCTTTCGATAATGTTCGATTCGAACTTCAATAAAATTGAAGCCTGAGGTTTAACGTTAAGAATTAATTAAAATACCTGCGCTAAATAGTGCAGGTTCAATCCAGGTTTCTTCCTCCAGTACGTGGTCTTTACGACCAATTTGATGCGCAGGTTTTTCCTGCGCTTTTTTATTTCCGCATTTAATTTTCTCTCCGCATCAATAAATTATTTTTTTCGTTCCAGTGAAATAAATCGTTTTGCTTTTGTGAACTAATGCCATAACTAGAAATTTACACGCCAAAAACTTCGTATTTATAAAAATGCTATTGACGCCACACGATGAATAAAACAATCTTGGCTGATTCGTTTTTAATCAAACTGTTTAATTGTTAGAGGGATTTAGTCATGGCTAATTTTATTGATGCCATTGTGAAAACATTGGCAAAAGAAGGCGGGGCAAAGTTTACTGATGTCCCTAACGATAGAGGCGGCGCTACGAAATTTGGTATTTCCCAAGCCGCTTACCCCACGCTCGATATCCGCAATCTCACCGAACAACAAGCTCGCGATATTTATAAACGCGACTATTGGGATCGTGTGCGCGGCGACGATATTACTTCCCAGCTTATTGCCGAAAATATTTTTGATACTGCTGTGAATATGGGCGTACGCACCACGAGCCGCCTGGTGCAAAACATGTTGGAGATTGATCCTGCTGATGGTGTTATTGGCAGCGCGTCACTCGGCGTGATTAATCAGCAAGCCGAAAAAGATTTTATGCTGAAATTTACGCTAATAAAAATTGGTTACTACGCGAGTATCTGCAACAAAAATAGAGAGCAAAGCAAATTTTTATTAGGATGGGTTAACCGCGCATTAGGAGCTGTAGCATGAGCTTTTTAACTACTTTATTTAACGGTGGCGACACCGTAAAAGCAATAGGCGATACCGTCGATAAACTATTTACGTCTGACGAAGAACGCCTTGAAAAACAAAACGAATTTCTTAAAGCGAATCGTGAATTTGATTATTTAGAAAATAAATTAATCGCCGATCAAAATAACGCGCAAGCTGAAGTCAATAAAGTGGAAGCGGCGAGCGCAAGTTGGTTTGTGGCTGGCTGGCGGCCCGCCATCGGTTGGGTTGGCGCTCTTGCGCTTCTCTATCAATTTATTTTGTATCCGCTATTGTGCTGGATTCCAGGAATTGAAACACCACCAGTGCCAGATAATGCCGCGCTCTATCCACTAATTATGGGAATGCTCGGTATAGGAACCTTGCGCTCATTTGATAAATTAAAAGGTACGGATACCAGATCGATAAAACATAATCCCTAATCGTATTTTCATTATTAATTGATAAATCTAAACCCAATGCGATGTCAGAAAATGATGAATGCATTGGGTTTAATTTTTACTGAAAGCTTCGAATAAAAATGCACCATAAAAACACATGCCAGTGAGTGCATGGAATTTATTTAGAGCATTAAATTAAAAAATAACGCACCATAATTTTACATTTATAGGTTTTTCTTGCATTTTAAGCCCAAAAAATGGCTTGGCACAGGCATTGCAAAATCTCACTGGTACAAACTCTTTGCACATTAAGCAGAGTAGACATTCGTGTGTCTTCACCAGTTGGATAAAACGCTATGAGCACTCAAAAATTAAATCTGTTGGATTTCTCCAACAAATCGGTAGCCACCTTACACCTCACCTGGTTCGCATTCTTCATGACCTTCGTGATGTGGTTTAGTCTTCCACCACTTAAACCTCTGATCATGCAATCCGTGCAAATGACACCGCAGCAATGGGCAGCGCTTTTAACGCTGAACGTTGCGCTCACCATTCCCGCGCGAATTGTTGTTGGCAGCTTGGTTGATAAATTTGGTCCACGTAATATTTACAGCGGTTTATTAATTCTCTCGTCGATTGTATTAATCGCATTTGCCTTCGCAAAAACCTTTGAACAACTAGCTTTATTTCGTTTCTGTTTAGGTTTTGTAGGCGCGGGTTTTGTTATCGGCATTCGTTTAGTCAGTGAATGGTTTCCCGCACGTCAAGTTGGTCTAGCAGAAGGAATTTACGGCGGCTGGGGAAATTTTGGCGCAGCCGCTGCAGGTTTTACACTTCCGTTCTTAGCGATACATGTTTTCGGTGGGATCGACGGTTGGCGTTACGCTATGACGGCTGCGGGAATTCTGGCGGCAATCTATGGCGTTGTATTTTATATTTTTGCGCGCAACACACCTAAAGGCTCAACTTATTTCAAACCAAAAAAATCGGGCGGGTTGGAAGTTAGTAACAAAAAAGATTTTTGGTTTTATGTATTGTTAAATGTGCCCATGTATTTAATTCTTGCTGTACTTGCATGGAAAATGTCTCCAGCAAATTTAAAATTATTGAGCGAAACCACCACCAATATTTTGTACCTCGTACTAACTGCACTATTTATTTTTCAATTTAGCCAAATTTATCGCGTCAATAAAGACATGCTTAAAAATGGTGTAGCCGAACACGATAAATATGAATTCAAACAAGTGGCCATTTTAAGTTGGGCTTACCTCGCATGCTTTGGTTCTGAACTGGCAGTAGTTTCTGTATTGCCCGCATTTTTTATGGATACCTTTAAAGGCTTAAGTATTTCACAAGCAGCGATGCTCGGCGGTTCATTCGCGTTTATGAATTTAGTCGCACGCCCCGGTGGTGGTTGGGTGAGCGATAAATTGGGCCGTCGTTTTTCCATGTCAATTATTTTTGGCGGCATCGCGATAGGTTATGTATTGTTATCGCAAATTAACGGCAGTTGGCCGCTTGCATTAGCCTTCGCTGCAGTATTTATATGTTCGCTGTTCGTGCAGGCAGGTTGTGGTTCGGTGTTTGCGGTAGTGCCGCTTATTAAACGTCGTATGACAGGCCAAATATCCGGCATGGCAGGCGCTTATGGTAACGTCGGTGGCTTGGCATTTTTAACCATCAATACTTTTGTAAATATTCATACCTTCTTTTATGTGCTTGCAGGCGCAGCGGCTCTGGCATTTGTATTCATTCAATTTTTGAAAGAGCCAAAAGGCCATACGGTTGAAGTTAATGAAGATGGAACCTTACAACGTATTGAAGTAGCATAATTTTTTGTAAGTAATTGCGTTATGATCAGCCCGCTTTGTGCGGGCTTTTCTATTACACTGCACCAATAATAATTTAATGAATGTTAATTTATGGATCATCTGCAATCCACATTAAGCGTTCGTTTCGCGCAGCGAAGCGAAGCAGGAAAAAAATTCGAAAATCAGGATACGGTTGGCGCTCGCATTCCCGAAGGGAACGCGCTCACTAACAAAGGCATCGCGATTGCAATTGCAGATGGTGTGAGTAGCAGCATGGCGGCGCGTGAAGCGAGTCAAACTGCGATTGCAGGTTTTCTCACCGATTATTACGCAACGCCCGACACTTGGCGCACGCAACAATCCGCTATGCGTGTTATTCAATCGCTCAATTCAAGTTTATTTGGTCGCAGCCAAAATTCAATTTATGGCGAAGGTTATCTCACTACTTTTTCAGCGCTAATTTTAAAAGGTTCAACTGCATTTATTTTTCATGTGGGTGATACACGTGTTTATCGTTTGCGCGGAGCGGATCTGGAATGCGTAACGCGCGATCACACACAAAGACTTGATCGCAACACAAATTACTTAAGTCGTGCCGTGGGTGCAGATCCCTATTTGGAAGTAGATATGCACACGCTCGAAGTTGAAGCGGGCGATATATTCATATTAAGTTGCGATGGTATCCACGAATTTATTCCGGCTGCAGAATTTAAAGCCTTAATTAAAAATAATCGTAGCGATTTGGATTTGCTGGTTAACAAAGCAATTGCCCTCGCGCTTCAACATAACAGCGATGACAATCTGAGTATTCAAGCCGTTGCTATTGAACAAACCGGTAGCGCTACTCAGAGCGATGCTATACAAGTTTTATCACGCCTACCATTTCCACCTTTGTTATCGCCCGGCCAAATAATTGATGGATTGCATGTTAAAAAAATTATGCATGAATCTACACGTAGCCAAATTTATTTGGTTGAAAATGAAAAGGGTGTTCCATTAGTAATGAAAACACCCTCCATAAATTTTCAAGACGACCCGGCTTATATTGAACGTTTTGTTATGGAGTCCTGGATAGGCGCTCGCATAAACGGCCCACAAGTTGCGCGCGTAATTCCCGCACCTGAGTCGCGTTCGTGTCTGTATTATTTAACCGAATATATTAGTGGGCCAACGCTCGCACAATTATTAAAAGAACGCGGAATTTTAGCGATTGTCGACGCCGTAGAATTAATTGAACAACTTATCCGCGGCATTCGCGTTTTTCATCGCAAAGACACGCTACACCAGGATTTAAAGCCCGACAACATCGTGATAAGCGCTAAAGGTCCAATTATTGTAGATTTCGGTTCATGCTGGGTTGCAGGTGTTGAAGAAGTTATAGCGCCGTTCACGCGTGAAATTATTTTAGGCACTGCAGATTATTCAGCACCGGAATACAGATATGGTGGAAAAGTTGGCCCAGCTTCAGATCAGTTTTCTTTGGCAATGCTGTTATATGAAATGCTAACGCGAAAATCTCCATATGGCGCTAACTTCGCAAATGCTACGGATTTACATAGCTTTCAAAAATTAAAATACATCTCCGCAATGCAATACAATCCGCTGGTTCCCTATTGGTTAGATAAAGCCTTGGAAAAAGCTTTAAGCATTTACCCCAGCGCACGCTACGAAGTTTTATCCGAATGGTATCAGGATTTAAAACGCCCCAACCCAGAGTGGCTAACCCAGCGGCAGCAACCGCTAATGGAGCGTCATCCAGATAAAGTTTGGAAGTTTTTAGCGGTAGCGGGATGGTTGTGTGTGGTTGTTATTTTGTTTTGGAAGAAATAGCTTTGGGGAAAGCAATTGCTTTGAATATTTTTGAAAAAATAGATAATTGATTAATTGTGCTCTTGTTATGGATTAAAAATTGTTCCATTAGGGCTAAAAATTAAATATTTAAATTTTTTATATCTTGCACCAACTCAGTCAAACCATCTTTAAATGTATGACCACCACCATCAAGTTTTCGTACTATCGAATTGGGAATAGCTGTTGAATAAAATCTTAGGTGATCAATAGACACTACTTCATCGTCACAACTTTGATAAAGATAAAGTTTAGTTTCAGCTGGAAGATATTTTGCATAGTTGTTTCTCAAAATAAACTCTTCTACCTTCCAACCTTCACTACCCCAGTATGGTGCTGCGATAATAAATAATCCAGCAATTTGAATTTCACGTTTTTGTTCAGATAAATACTTAAGTAGCACCGATCCGCCTAGCGAGTGGCCGATAAGAATCGGAACCGAATTGTTTTTTGAGAATTGCTTATCTAATTCTTGTTTCCAACGCTCATAGGACGGTTTGGTGGGCGCAGGCATTTTGGGGCTGATAATGTTATAGGCTGTGCCTAATCCATCACGAAGATGCTTTAAGAGTGACGAGCTTCCTTGTCCGCCTGATTGCGAGCCTGCGCTATGGATAAATAAAACCTCAATTGACATAAGGTCACTCCTTAATATTAACAAGCGTAAGCAAAATATTTTTATAGCTTTAAATCTATTGTTTAGCGAAGAAGTGGTTTTTCCGCTTCAGTTAATTCAGCTCGGGCCTCTTCGAGTTTCAATTTTTTAGTTGTGATTTTTTTCATGTCGCCTTTACTTTGTGCTTCACTTAACTCTTTTTCCCTATCTGTAACTTTCTGTTGAGCGTTTTGTATTTTATTGTCACGTTCGTCGGCCAATGATTTGTCGGTACAAGAAGCTCTATTTTCTTCCAACGCTTTTTGTAATCCGGCGATTTCTATTTTTACGCCCCTGGCTGTTGCATCTACAATTTGCGATTCGATATTTTTTCGCTTAGCTTCACACGCTGGCTGCGGTTCTGCTGCAAATGTAGTAGCGGCGTAAGATGAAAGTATAAAAATACCAAGTGCGAAAGTTTTCATAGTAGTTCCTTTAGTCTGATGTTTGGTTTTCAGAATTATTGACATGACATCTAATTTTTAATGCTAGGTTATTAGTGGAATTCACTAGCGTTTTTAATCTATGGACTTAAATATATACCCGTGAAATTTTTAATCCAATTATTTCGCATTCATAACACTCACACCTAAACTCTCAAACGATTTCAAAATACTCTCATCCACACTAGCCTCGGTAACCAATGTACTTACATCACTAGTCGGGCCAATCACATAACGCGATGCAGCATTAATTTTATCGGCAGAAGCCATCACGATTGTTTCAGCGGCTGCAGCGCAGAGGGCGCGTTTTATATGAGCTTCTTCCAAATCGCCAGTACTTAAACCTAGCTCAGCGTGAATGCCAGTTACGCCCATGAAATAGATATCGGCGCGTATGTGGCTGATGGCCTCCATGGCGGCGGCGCCGATATTCACCATGGAATGCTTGAATAATTTTCCGCCGAGCATGATGACGTCAATGTTGCGATGATCGATCAATGCCACTGCGATGGTTGGGCTGTGTGTGACTACGGTTAATTCGAAATCCAGTGGTAAATGTTTTACCAATTCTTGCGTAGTGGTACCGCCGTCTAGAATGATGATTTGTTTGGGTTGAATCAAGGTGGCTGCAGCTTTGGCAATTGCTGTTTTTGCATCTGTCGCTAAAAGTTTTCGGCCTGCCAAATCTACAACCGATGGTGATGCTGGCAGCGCGCCACCGTGTACGCGTTGCAATAATCCCTGTTCGGCAAGTTCGCGTAAGTCGCGTCGAATAGTGTCTTCGGACAGTCCAAATTGTTGGCTCATGGTTTTTGCGATGACTTGGCCGTCGCGTTTTAGAGTATCCAAAATCAGTTGTTTGCGATGTGTTGTTAGCATTTGGTGCTCTTGAGATGAATTTGTTTGCACGATAATTCTTGACTGTGCATGATATTGCACGATAGGCTAATTTACAAGCTACACAGAGGTTCTGTGTGATGACTATTTTGCCATTCGGGAATATTGCTATGAGTGTTTCAAATCGGGTTCGTGTGCAATCGATTGAAGTCCTGTCGGATGATTGGTATCTGCTAAAAAAAACGACTTTCGATTTTTTGCGTAATGACGGGAGCTGGCAGCGCCAAAGCCGTGAGACTTATGACCGCGGTAATGGCGCGACGATTTTGTTGTACAACCTTGCGCAGCACACCGTGATTTTGGTTCGTCAGTTTCGTTTCCCTGCGTTTGTAAACGGTTGGGACGATTTGCTCATTGAGGCTCCTGCAGGTTTGCTGGATGAAGCCAGCCCGGAAGATCGCATTAAACTGGAAGTGGAAGAGGAGACGGGTTATCGCGTTTCGCAAGTGCGAAAAATTTTTGATGCTTACATGAGTCCTGGTTCTGTTACCGAAAAATTATATTTTTTTGTAGCTGAATACGATGCTAATTCAAAAGTGAGTGATGGTGGTGGAATGGAGAATGAAGGCGAAGATATTGATGTATTGGAAATAGGTATCGATGAATCACTGGCAATGATTAATTCTGGTGAAATCGTGGACGGTAAAACGATTATGCTTTTGCAGTATGCGGCCTTGAATATTTTTCTAAATAAAAAAGATTAATCCTTTTTCGCGATATGCATATTTAGCAGGGAATACCTCGTTCCCAAGCTCTAGCTTGGTAACGCATATTCTTTGAGATTTGGTATGCACTCCCAAGCGGGAGCTTGGGGCGCCCGGCTAGGGAACGAGAGAACCTACGAAGTGATTTTCTCTCAAATAAAAAGCCCGCACATGGCGGGCTTTTTATTTCTATAAAAACTATTTCTTCGGTGTTAAACGCAACACCACAACGTCATGTGCGGGAATTGTTAAATTCAATTTGGATTTGGTATCGCCAATTGCGCCAGTCCATGCGTTTTTGAAGCTGAAAAATTCCTTAGTGAAATCGATTTGGTGTTTGCTGATGTCATCTTTCATTTCGTTGAACGCCCAATCGTGCACGTAAGTTTTTTCGTAGTCAGCGCGATTCAAAAACAATACAGCGTAATCGCCTTTATCCAATGGTTTGATAAAAATTTCCACATCGCCGTCGTCAATCCATTTCAGTGCTTGAATACCTAACACATCTTGGTTAATCGCTAATATTTCTTTGTTCGTTAAAATTTTGCGCGTGGTGTCTGACATTTTGCGTAAATCGTTGCCCGCAATTAATGGCGATGCGAGTATTGCCCATAATGAAAAATGTGAGCGATCTTCCGCTTCAGTCATGCCGTTGCCCACTTCCATCATGTCCATGTCGTTCCAGTGGCCGGGGCCAGCGTATTTGCGCAAGCCTTCTTGTTTATCGAGAATGCGCAATACGCCCCATGATGACCATGAGCCGTGGCTGTGTTCGCAATTCCAGCAGGGATCTATGTCGCCAGTAGTGCGCCATGAATGGCCGATATCGGTGGCCCACTCCCAAGGTTTGTTATCGCCCCATTCGCAAATACTGAATAACATTGGGCGGCCTGCGCTTCTAATTGCGTCGCGCATGGTGGTGTAGGCGGCTTTGGGATTTATATCTTTGGTATCACACCAATCGTATTTTACGTAATCAATTCCCCAGCTTGCGTAGCTGATGGCATCTTGATATTCGTGACCGCGACTACCGGGGCGGAATGCGCAGGTCTTGCCACCGGCATCGGAATAAATTCCGATTTTTAAGCCTTTGGAGTGCACATAATCAGCAACTGCTTTTATGCCCGATGGAAAATGTTTTTTATCGGCCTGGATAAAACCTTTCGCATCGCGTTCGCCATGCCAGCAGTCATCGATATTGATGTATTCATAACCCGCGTCTTTCATGCCGTTGGCGACCATAACGTCGGCCATTTCTTTAATCATGTGCTCGTCAATTTCACAGCCAAACGTATTCCAACTATTCCAACCCAATTGCGGTGTTTTACCGACTTGATCGAATTTTTGTGCAAATGCAGCTTGACCAAAAGACAGGGTAAAAATAGTTAAGCAGGCGATAAATAGCCGCCCAAATTTCTGGTGAAGTGTCATTATTATTTCCTCGATTTGATTTAAAAACTAAAAATAAAATTATGAATATTACTAATCATATAATTTGATTTGATTGAAAAAAAACTGCAATGAAAATTGCAGTTTTTTACGCGAGCGTGAAAATTATTTTTCTAACGCGTGCATTTTATCGGCATATTCTTTAATGATTAAAATCGTGCTGATATCCGAATCAAACACACCATACATACCTTGCTGTTCTTGCGGTGGGTCGCCCATAAAATCGTCGCCTGTTTGCCACCAATAATTTTCGCGGCTAGTGCGACCGGAACCATTCCACGCCCAGAAGTTATAACCTGATATTGCATCGCCAGCTTTTACGCGTTGGTACAAAGTGTCGAACACAATGCGATAAAATTTATCGCGATAATGCGTGGTGGACTTAACATCGTAAGCGCCCATATCGCGATCCAAACCAAATTCTTCCAACACGATTGGTTTATTTAATTTTTTAGCGATGTCGATGTGAACATTTAAATAAGCTGTACCTTTTGCTAAACCAGCATCCCAGGTTTCTTCAGGTTTTTTCTGATCGAACCAACTCCAGTTCCTTATCCACATGTGGTAAGTTAAATAATTAATATAGGGTGACGCGTGTGCATCGGTATAAAGTTTTTCGTCGTTATTGGAACCCATTAAGCCTTCACTGCCAGTGCTTACCATATGGTTTGCATCAAGCTCGTGAATATATTTTGCGGTGTCATTTACCCATTTAACGTAGATAGCTTTTTCTTTGTCATTGGTTTTTGAATTACCTGCGCGCGGTTCATTGGCTAATTGCCAGGACAAAATTGTTGGATCATTAATATAAGATTTTCCCGTTACCGTATTTACGCGAGTAACAATTTTCTTAATGGTTTTACGCCATTCAGTTTGCGCTTTTTTACTTTGGTAGAAGCTGGCAGATTTCGCCATAAAGCCTTCCCAATCGTTAGTGACATTGGGGTCTTGTACGGGCTTGCCGTCAATCCAGCCCATGTATTGCGTCATGCCGCCAGACCATTGCCAAAAATTATTGAGATAAATAACCACGCTCATATCGCGCTTGGCCATTTCTGCAACTAGATAATCGAGGCCTGCTAAGAGTTCTTCATCGTATTGATCAAAGCCATTCGTTGTCGCCGGGTGAACCGCGCTATTTAATTCACTTTTTTCTGAAACAGCGAGTACACGTAAATTATTAATGCCGATAGCTTTCAGGTTATCCAATTCTTTTGCCAAGCGTGCACGGTCGCCCACTTTGCTAGCAGAACCTAAGTAACCGCCGTACCACATGTTTGAGCCAACGACGTAGTAAGTTTTTCCTTTAAGAGAAAAGTGAGTACCATTTGTGGTAATAAAATCAGCTTTATTAACGGCCTCTGCTTTTGGTTTATCTGCAGCAAAACTGAAGCTTGCAACACCCAATATCAAAGCGGCTGAACACAAACGAATAAATTTTTTCATAGGTTCTCCTCGTGCAAATAGTTATGTAATTTTTAATGAATTATTTTTAATAATCTTTTTGTTGTGCATCTTCCATGACTAATAAAAGATCACGATCAGGTTTTTGTCTAGCCCAGATACTGGCGTCGTAAATTTTAATTCAGGGATTAGTGCTTATTCGTTAAATAGCGCGTTGCTTCCATCATGGCACGGCCATTATGGTATGGGCATTTCCAGAAGCCCACTTTGTAATAAGGTTCGGCTGGCGATATATTCAAACTCGCTAGCCATAACCATTCGCCATTTTTTTTATCAATTTGATAATTTTTAATAAATTTCCAAATATTCTCAGCAGCAATTAAATATTTGGAATCATTGGATTCGCGGTAAGCAAAAAGAAAGCCTACTAATGATTCTGCTTGCACCCACCAAACGATATCGGGCGTTTGTGTTTTTGTTGCAAAATCGTAAGCATCTATCACTTGGCCGTGCACACCAACGCCTTCAGCTAAAGTCACTTCAGTAATTTTTACCAGCGTTGGCATTAATGCTTTGGTGTAATTTTCATCGCCTAAAGATTCAAGTGCTTTTGCAATTAACCAGCTTGCTTCTATATCGTGACCGTAAGTATAGCCTGGCGAAAAGTCTTTCCAGTCGGTGTCCATAAACATACGTAGATGAAAGCTTTGCTTGTCGATCATGTATTTATCAAACAACTCAATGCTGTAGCGTAAGGCATTACGAATTTCATCGGTGGCATGAATTTGATTGAGCGTGGTATAAGCTTCCAATATATGCAAATGGGTATTTTGTGATTTGGGAAAATTTAAATCTTTTTCACTCAAACGCAAATCATCTATATGGCCCCAGGTTTGCGTAAAAGCTTCGAGATAACCCTCACGCTCGCGATCAACTGTTTTTGATTCGATCAACTCAAAACAATCCAACGCATGAGCGAGGGCTTGCTTATCTTGCGTCAACTTGTAATAGGCCGTGAGCGCATAAATCGTAAATGCTTGTGCATAAACCTGTTTCTTGGTGTTGATGGGGTTGCCTTGTGCATCCAACTCCCAATAAACACCGCCATAAGTTTTATCGAAAAAGAAATTAACGATGTACTCATAAGCACGCAGTGCCGCTTTCAAATATTCAGCGCGTTTTTGTTCGGGTAAATTATTTTCTGGTGATGCAGCTTCACTAAAAAACCACAGAATGCGCGAGTTTAAAATAATGCCTTTGCTGGCATTTTTGGTCGGTATATTGTCAGCACTTATTTCGCCATAAAAACCGCCGAACTCATTATCGATGGTATGAGTTAACCACCAATCGGCGATGGCAATTAATTCATTGTGAAACTCTGCAGGTAATTCTGACAAGTGACCTGGCAAACTTGCGGCATTCATTATGATTACACCAAATCCTTTAATATTTTTAAATTCGCGCTGATTAATTCATTGCGCACTTCAACCGATGCTGCAGAACGTAAACCATCTTCTGGTGTGTTTTTGCAGTAATCAATTAATTTTTCAACGGTGGATGTTGCAACATGCATGCGCGTGTCCGATGAAGCGTAATAAATAAACACGTCATTATTCTCATTCACAATCCAACCATTTGAAAATGCAACGTTGGAAACATCGCCGACACGTTCACTGCCATGGGGCGCAATAAAATGTCCGGCGGGGCTGTGCGATACAACCCATGGGCGCTCCAATTCTGTTAAAAACATATATAAGGTGTAACGTAAACCGGCAGCAGTATTGCGAACACCGTGCGCTAAATTCAGCCAGCCTTCTGCAGTTTTAATTGGCGCTGGGCCTTGACCATTTTTAACTTCTTTAATGGTGTGATAAGCCTTGCCGTCAACAATCACTTCTGACTTCACTTCAGCGCGCGTCATATCCTCAACTAAACCCCAGCCAATTCCGCCGCCGCCGCCAACACTAATAAAACCGTCTTGCGGGCGTGTGAACAAACCGTATTTGCCGTCGATAAATTCCGGGTGCAAGACTACGTTGCGTTGTTGACCTGAGTAAGTAATTAAATCCGGCAAACGTTCCCACACAATTAAATCTTTAGTGCGAGCAATTCCGCATTGTGCTTCTGCGGCAGACGTATCTTCAGGGCGCGTTAAATCTTTGCGCTCGGTGCAAAATAATCCGTAAATCCAACCGTCGGCGTGAGCGGTTAAACGCATGTCGTAAACGTTGGTGTCGGGGCGATCAGTTTCTGGCAAGGTGATTGGATAATCCCAAAAACGGAAGTTATCGATACCATTTGGGCTTTCAGCAATTGCAAAAAAAGATTTGCGATCTACACCTTCAACCCGCACGGCTAATAAATATTTTCCATTCCAATAAAGCGCGCCGGAATTAAATGCGGCGTTCACGCCCTGGCGCTCTAATAAAAAAGGATTGGTCGCTTCATTTAAATCGTAACGCCAAAATATGGGAGCGTGTTCGGCAGTGAGAATAGGATTTTCGTAAGTGGTGTAAACGCCGTTACCTTGCGACTTGGGCGAATTTTTTTTCGTCACCAATTGTTCGTGCTGCGCGATTAAATTTTTTACCGATTGCTTAAATTGCGTCATTTTTCGTTACCTGAAATTCAATATGAAAACCTGTTAAAAAACGTTTTCATTTTTACGAAATGCTGCGAGCTGATTATCTGCTCACTGTTTAGTTTCACAATATGCAATCGCAATACCCGAAAACAATTTGACGCGTAATCGATTACATATCGGCTGAAAAATTTCTCTGTGTGTAATATTTTTAATTACACACAGAGATGATTATCAAAATACCCTTAGGATTTTTTTAACAGGTGCTCATCCGTCGTTCCCACTAACAATTCTGGTGGCAAATCGGTGGGATAATCCTGCAAATGCACGTACCAGTTTTTCCATAAAAACAGCGTACAAAGTGCCGCTACGCCCATGCATGCGGCAAACTCGGCGGTGTAATGGATCACCAGGAAAATCGGCGCGGCTACCAGGCTGGTTTGCCACACAATTCCGACGACCACGTTGACCATATCGCGCACAAAATTGGGGTTGTTTTGCAAATTGGGATATTCCTGTTTGCAAGCATCATATACCGGTGCCCAGAAGCCCCAAGGCCGTACTTTCAAATAGAATTTTTTCAGGATCGCCATATCAGTCGCCGGTGTTAACAGCGATGTCACCACACACGTCGCCAGACAGAACACGAACAGCCATGGGAATGCGTAAATAAATTTAACTTCTTCCAGCTGTAAGCCAAATATGCTGAGCGCGTGCGCCACAGCGGTATTTGCATCTGGAACGGCCAGCGATACTGCAACCACAATGCCCAACGCCATACCCCAGAAATATCCGTAAGCATTAAAACGCCACCAGTACCATTTCAGCACGTTGGATGCGGTGTAGCCGCCGTAAAGTCCGCTCACAATCCACTGAATCACCGTGTTTACACTCGGAATAAAGAAGCCAAGCGCAACACCGATCACGATAAACACCAGCGACACCACGTAACTCAAGTGAACATAGCGCTTGGGGTGAGCGTTAGGGTTTATGTAGCGCTTGTAGATATCGTTGACAACATAAGCCGGCGCTGCGTTCACAGTAGCCGCAAAGTTGGACATAAAGGCCGCGAGCAAACCGGCAATCAACAGACCGAGTAAGCCGCTGGGAATATAGTTTTTCAATACGAAGGGAAGGATTTGTTCGAAATCTACATTCGGGCCCATCGCACGCAAATCATTCATAAAAAACGCCAGTGCCAACACGGTTAAACCGGCAATCAACATATAGCGTGGAAACATGAGTACAACGGTCACAAATCCGCTCATTTTGGCGGCGTCACGTGGCGATTGGGTGGAGAGCACGCGTTGCATATCGTAATTTGGCGCGGGGCCTGCGAGGCTCAACAGCAGACCTTTGAACAACATCAACATAAAGAAGATGCCGAATAGTGAATAGCCATCCGCCGCGATTTTGGTGTTGGCGGCGTCTAGGCGACCAGACCAATCTACATTGAGATTCCAGTGCACGGCAATGCTGTCCCAACCGCTCGGCACCATGGCGGCGATCATTTCCGGCGATACGCTGTGCATCGCAATAATGCCTACGCCAACGCTGGCGATAGTCGTCACAATAAATTGGAATACTTCGGTGAATACCACCGAAAACATACCGCCTTTGATGATGTACAAGGTGGTAATCGCAGTCATGCCCAAGCCGTAATAAACGTCGTTCATGTGCGGATCTTCAGAAAGCTTCCACGGGAAGAACACTGAAGAGAACTTACCAATCCCGATAAAACCGTAAGCCAGAAAGCCGATAACGCCAACCAGCGCGAAGGCCACCACAATAATGTTGGAAAGCCGTGCACCGCGGTCATCGCCAAAGCGGAAGATAATCCATTCGGCACCCGTCATTACACCGGAGCGACGCAACCAGGTGGCGAGGAAAATCATCAGAAAAATCTGGTTAAACGTAGGCCACAACCAAGGAATGTAAACACTCGACAGACCGTACACGAACAACAAATACACCAGCCACATAGTGCCGGAAATATCGAACATACCCGACGCATTGGAAAGGCCCAGCATGTACCACTTAAGTTTGTTGCCGCCTAGGAAATAGCTATTAATGTCTTTTGACGCGCGCGCAGATACCCAGAAACCAACACATACGGTAGAAAGGATGAATGCAATAATGATGATAATGTCGAGCAAAGGGAGATTCATTTCAGGTTCCGCTTATTATGGTTTCCCGCTGGGGATTGTTATATTTCAGAGCTGTCCGGCGATATTATGTTCACCCAGCCCGGTTATGGTCGTTGTTACCAAATGGTATGGGATGAGCATAACTCATACAAGTAAATCGGTTACATTTTTATCAATTCATGTGCCAATTAGTGCCACCCAAAGTGTGTAACGAGCCTAAAGTTTAGCTAAGAATTGCCAGCTGCGTAATGTAATCGGTTACAGGTAAATTTGCCAGTCAAATTCAATGTCCTATAGTAAATATTCTTGGCACACAGTATGTCTTTACATGACTATAATCGCTTAGTGTTACACTGCGCCCACAACTATAATTCACCCCTCCAAAGAGACTGCTTATGTCCAGTATCCGCGATGTTGCCCGCCTAGCCGGTGTTTCTGTAGCCACTGTATCGCGCGCGCTCAGCATGCCTGAAAAGGTCTCTAACGAAAGCCTGGAAAAAGTCCATGCCGCCATAGCGCAAGTGGGTTACAAGCCCAATATGCTGGCGCGAAATTTCCGTTCCGCGCGCTCCTATGCCGTAGTCGTTTTAGTTCCGGATATCGCCAACCCGTTTTACTCCCTGTTTATTCGCGCCCTTGAAGATCGTGCCCAACAGAAAGGTTATGCAGTTTTACTCGGCGATACGCGCGGTACGCCAGAGCGCGAGCTGGAATATATTCGCCGCGTGGAAACCCGTTTGGCGGATGGCATTATCCAGCTGCGCCCCAGTTCGGAAAAAAGCCAAAACAATATTCCGTCGGATATTCCCTGCGTAAACGCTTGCGGCTGTGAATACACCACCGGCCCGGCGATTCGTATCGATAACCGCGCTGCCGCCAAAACCATGGTGGATTATTTGATTTCCCTAGGCCACAGACGCATCGGCGTCATCTCTGGCCTCAAAGACAATCCGCACACGGTTGATCGCCTTGAGGGTTACAAAGACGCTATTCGCAATGCCGGTATCGAATACGACCGCGACTTGATCGCCGAAGGCGACTTCACCATGTGGTCGGGTTTGAACGCGGCTTTCCAATTCTGCAATATGAAAAATCGCCCGACCGCCGTGTTCTCCATGAACGATGAAATGGCTATCGGCGCTATGCAAACGCTCAAGGCCCAAGGCATTCGCATTCCAGACGATATGTCGGTGACCGGTTTTGACGATATCGCCTACGCAAAATACTGCGATCCAAGTTTGACCACCATTTCCCAGCCCGCTGAAGAGATGGGCAAAATGGCCATGGATATGTTGTTGCGGATTATTGAAGGCGAACCGCTCAGCCAAACAGAATGCGTGCTGCCGACGGAGTTTATTATTCGTAAGAGTACGTCGCCGGTGAAGGTAGTCGCGCAGTAAAGCGCGGGCATTGGATCAATAATCGGATCAATAAAAAAAAGGGGCGAAAGCCCCTTTTTTTATTTCAGTAGAATTTACTTGGTATAAATATCATTGCAGTGATCAATCAATTCAAACGCCGCCACGATCAAATGGTAAAGCGTGCTCGCAGGTGCAACATCTACAACGATTTCATCGTTCGCACCGCGCTGATCTACATAAGAACCCGGTGTGCTGGCGCAGAGGTAGTATGTAAATAAGTCATCTACGCCTTTGATGGCGATAGCTTCGGCATCCGGGTGGCCTTCGCGGATTTGTACGAGGCTGGCTTTGATCAGTTCGGTAATTCCCCAGCAGCGTTTTTTCGGGTCGATAACGCGGCCATCGGGCGCAACCGCATCGAATAACAAACCGGATTTATCCATCCCAATTTGCAGACCTTTTTGGTAGAGGGCACGAGTATAGTGCGCAACCGGGCGACCACTGCGGCGACTATACCAATCCAGCAACCACACCCATTCCATCATATGGCCTGGCTCGACCACTTCGCCTTTGACATCAGCGCAAAGTGTCCAATCCTCATTGAAGAATTCGAACAGCACTTGTTTTTCGGCGTCGAAGAAACGAGTTTGAAAGAGGGCGAATAATTCGCCAACTCGGGCCAGCCATTTTGCATCGCCGGTGGCATCGAACAGGGCCAGGAAAGCTTCAAAGAGGTGCATGTGCGGGTTTTGGCGGCGGCACGCGTATTTGTAATCACCTTCGATCCAGCCGCCAACGGCGGAGCCAAATTTTGCATCCAGATGCGCAACTAATTTTTCGGCTTCGGCGATGGCAGATTTATCGCCAGTCACACGGTAAACCCAGGCGTTAGCCAAGAGGAAAAAGGCGTGGTCGTAGAGGTCTTGTTTGGTATCCACAACCTGATAAGCATTGTTGAGCAAATGCGTGTAGCCGCCGCCAGAAGTAGGGTGCGCCGCATGAGTCTGAACGTACGCCAATAAGCGCTGCGCCACTGCCGCGCCTGAATCGCACCAACCGCGATCTGCCGCCGACACAAAGAAAAATGCCTGCCGCGCCTGTACGCGTACGCGCACGCTCGATTCAAAATCTATCTCGCCGCTGGCTAACAGGCGTTCGTAGTTAACACCGTTTTCGGGATTTAGCCCGCGGCTAAGCCAGAGGGGAATTGCATCATTTTTAATCCAGTTTTCGAGACGTTGGGCTTGGGCTTGGAGCTGTGCTGACATGAGTTTTCCTTAAGCGGGGATTTGAATCGATAATGCAGGAACTATACCCAGATGAAGCTTAAATTGAAATCGTCGATAAATTAACGGCATAAAAAAACCCCGGCAAGCCGGGGCAATAAAAAAACAACAGCGGGCTAACACCAGTACGCGCACCGGTTAGGGTGCGAATCAGCCACTTTTAAAGCAGTTTAAAAGTAACCGATTACTTCTTGAAAAACAGTTAAATCAAGAAGCTGGAATACGTATGGTGCCAAAATATGTAACCGATTACAATATATTTATAAGATTATTTTAAAGTTTGAGACTTTGCCTAAGTAATAAACGAAGAATGTAGCCTAAAACAAAAAATCCCCGCGCTAGGGCGGGGATTTGATTCAATGAATGATACTTCTATAACCCAGCTACTTCGTTGTCTTGGCAGGAGGGAAGGTTGCCAAAATTGAAGTGGCCATTATTCCATTCTCACCGTTAATAATTTCGTTTCCACGTTGAGTTAACACCAAGCTGATAATTTTTGGATCAGTAACGTTTTCTGACACTGAAAGGTCAAGTGCAGGTTCAGCATTGCCGCGCCAGGATGTTGCCAACCAGCCAAAGGGTTTGACCTTATAACCCCAGGATTTCGCGTTCACTAATGAAGACTCGGTGATCGAACCGGTTGCAAAATCAAATACCAATTTATCAACATCGGTTTGTGCTGCAAAATCAATCAACAGCGTAGGTGTTGAATCATCAATATAGCTGGTGCCTATGAATTCAATATCTTTAAGTTTGATAGTTCCGCCATTCAAACCAGCTATTCCGCTAAATTGAATACCAAAAGAATGCGGAACCAATTTAGTGTTGAACCCACTACCGAAAGAATCGATTGCAAAATCAACTTCATTCCATTGGCCGGGAACCAGTGACTCAACCGTTTTTTCCGGCGTTTGGAACCAGCCACCCCAGGTACCATCCTGCATATAAATGTGCATGGTTAAATCGGTACCAACGTAACTCGCGGGTACAAATACCTTGGTTTTGATAGTTACAGGGCCGCTCAGGTTAATGTCGTTGTTGTTGTAGATGTCTCTTGTTTCCGTAACTGTGTAACTACCAGTGCCTGCGGTGGGAGTAACTAACAACTCGCCGTTGGCAGCGGTTACGGAAACTTTTGAAGCGCCTAACCAGTAACCATTAACAGTGTCTTCCTCAACTTTTACAAAACCTTCAGTATCGCTAAAGCTGTATTTGTATTGGGTCGCGACTATAGGTTTCAGCTTCTTGGCACTTGGATCGGAGATAGTGATTGAATCGACTAACATCGGTGGCTCATCGCCCGCAAAACCGCCAATTTGTAAACCGAATGCTTGGGCTGTACCTATATCAGCTGCCGATATTGCGGTATTAAACGCAATTGTTGCCTTCACATCGTTCCATTGGCCGGGAATCAAAGCACTTGTGTCGAAGGGCATTTCAGTCCAAGTCCAGCCTGAGCCAAACTGACCAAAAATTTTGCCCCATAGGTTTTTGCCTTGATATTCCGCTGGCACATAAATCCGATAGGTTGCGTTAAGTGTTTTGGCGAATGGGATTCCACTGATAGCTGGACCATTCCAACCGGCTAATTGGATAGCAAAGTCACTACCAGTTGGTTTAAGGCTCAATGAACCGTTGGATTGTCCTACATCAACGGATCCAAACGCTTTTATCCACTCATCATTTGAAGTATCGAAACTAGCAATATAGACAGGCGGCACGCCTTCAAATACCTTGAGGTCGTCGAACTTGATTTTGCCTTTCACATCAGCGGGTTTACCGTTGGCTAGTATTTGAATACCCACTTCGGTGACTTTAGACAAATCGAATGAGGTAGCGCCATTCATTAACTGTGACACATCGATTTGGTCGGTATCTCCTGGCGCTACTTCCATGATTAAGTTCCAGGTTTTAGCACGCAAATCTTTGGCTGTGACGCTCTTCAAGTGTAAGCGATTGCCAGCTTCATCTTTGATGTAGAGAGCAATCGTTGTTTTGCCGGTTGGAGCGCTACCGCTACTAACTTTGACCAGCTCAAGATAATCGGCATCGATGTAAGCATTAACACTGACTACAGCACCCCCTTTTAAATTAGTAGCCTTGGCAAGTTTGGCTGTATAGGCAGCACCATCGGTGCCGCTCACCCAGGGTAATTCCAACTGAAGCGCATGGTCGCCGGTCGCTTTTTGCATAAGGTCAATATGATCTACCGCAGACTTGCCGCCAACGCCAGAACCCGTCACAGAGCTGACGATATAGGGGATGCCGGTATCGTCCATTTGCGAAGTTGCAAATACAACTTTGTCACTGGTGTTCCAGTTATCACCTTCTGCCTGCACCGACAAAATAACGTTCTTTTCCACATCAATAGTTTGGAAAGCTTCGCCGCGTTGCAACATAAAGCCGCGGAAGTTTTGCCCGCAGTTAGGTGCATCTATGACTAATGGAACCTTGAAGCCTGCTTTGCGGAAACGTTTGATGTAGGTTTCATACTCAGCTTTGTAATCGCCAAAGTAGGTTCCCTTTGGGCCCCAGCCGTCGGCAATGTTGATCATCAAGCTGGCTTGGAAACGGTCTTCAGCCAAAATTGTCAGCCATTTTTTCAGCCACAAATTATTAACTGCATCGTTCATTTTGGTGATGTCTTCACTGCAACGTAAGGATGAATCACTGAGCGTAACTATGCTTACCAAGCCTCTCTCGACTGACTTAACCAAGGCTTTTTCAAGTTGAATATCAGTGGTACTTGCGTTAATCAACAACTTAACAACGTTTGAACCCGTTGCGGATATCGCAGTGACACCATCAAGCTGTTCACTCGTGCCTTGCCCGTATTGCAAGTTGATCCCGCGCAACAAAATTGGCTTTTTATTAACGTCGTAGATGACGCCATCTTTGGTGGTAATTACCGGCAAAGTAGCATCAGGTCTTGCAACGTCGGTTTGTGATGGATCAACTGGCACGGGCACAAGGTCATCGCGGCTTGCGTCTTTATCACCTAAAGAGGGGCCGCCGCCGCAGCCAACGAGAATGAACATACTGGCGGCAATCGCCAGATAGTTTGTTTTTAACTTCATACATAACTCCACATAACTATTATTTTCATTTACAGCCTTGATTCGGGTTACCCGCGCAAATCAGGCCGCCAGGAATCGACATTAGAAAGACAAGGTCACACCAGCGGTGTACTTTCTTTCCTGCACATATAAGGCATCAAACTGCTCAGTAAATTGGCTATAACTTTTTCTGTCTTGAGCTGTCAGGTTGGTGCCGCTTACATACATACTTAGGTGTTCGTTGACCCAATAACTCACCTGCAGATCGAGATATCCAGTGGGTTCAGCCCACTTGCCCATGTCCAGGATTGCTCCGTTGTAGGCAACTCCAGCTCGGCTCAGATATTCTTTACTACGGTAGTTGTAGGCTAAACGAACGTTCACACCTGATTTGTCGTACCACAAAATGAAGTTGGATTGATGCTTGGAATTTGATTGCAGAGGCAAGGCATTTCCGTACAGATCTTTGTCAGTCGATTCGCTTTGTGAATAGGTGTAGTTAATTTCCATACCGGTTGAACTTAAGAAACCGGGTAAAAAAGTGAAAGGTTGTTTGTAGCCTGTTTCCAGACCATAGAGCTTGGAAGCCCCAGTATTTTTGGTAGCCCAAACATTGGCAATGTTGCCGCGGTCTACGCCATCCAAATCCACAAAATGGCGTTGTTCCTGGAAGCTTTGTACCGCCGAATCAGCATCAATCATGAATACGCCGACACCCAGGATGGAGTTCTTATCAAAGTACCATTCAACCGCGGTGTTATAGACAGTTGCGCGCCAGGGTTTGATATCGACATTACCTTGGTCCGAACCGCCAGCAACACATTGAACAGTAACTTCTTTGCCGTTTTCGTCCAATTTTGCATGGCGCTTGCCGTCATTACCTAATTCGGTAATCGGGCAATCGGTGGTCCAATAGGTTAGATCCGAGCCTATGTTGTTGAGATCGTTGGTCGTCATGGTTTTAGCAACACCAAGCCGTACGATCACATCATCGGTGGGGAATAAATTCAGGTTTGCAGACGGAAGTACATCGGTAAATGAACGATTGAAAGTCTCCGTCTCAGTCACAAAAGCAACGCGGTTAAAGCTGTCGCCAACCGAGTTATCGTTATCTAACGTGTCTGGAACGATGGTTTTGGTAATTTCGCGGTCGGTTTCGATGATTTTTACACCAAGGTTACCTTTAAACGGAATTCCAAACAGGCCGGTGTCATCGTTGCCAAAATTAAACTGGGTGAAGCCCGATGCCGTGGTTTCGCGCACCTTGTAAGAGAAAGCGGGGTCGGTAAAAGTTTTTACTTCCGGGTAGAAAGTCTTCATAAAAGTTAATGGATTATCCAGTAACTTTGGATCTATGGACGCCACACCTTTTTCAAAACCTTTAATCGGCCCAAAGTCATAGAAGGTTTTCAGCCACGGATTATTCGCAGGCACATTACTAAAGTTTGGATTGACCAAACCATTTTTACGCTCAGTTTCATTTTCTTTGCTGTAGTCAAAATATCTAAACCCTGCCCAACGCTGCCAGACACGATTTCCAGGTAGCAAAGTACCTTGTTTTGACGCGGTAATTTGCGGATCCCACCAGCTATAACGTCCGGTTGGCGTCATGTAGTTAAAGTGCTGATCGTCGCCATCATGCACAGCTAAACGGAATCCACCCTCAACTGACTCTAAATAATCATTGTTATCGAAGGCGTATTTGGCATCGATACGAAGAACGTTTAGCGATGCTTCTGAATCTTCGCCGCTAGCGTAAGGTTGATAGGCCATTAGCTTTGCAGGATCTGCAAGACCTTTGTCACCATCAGGGAATGTGTAGGACGGTACGTCACCGGTGTAATCAACGGTAAAATCGTACTCAGGAATATTTTGGGTTTTGGTATCAACAACCCAGGCTGGTAAGCCTTGCTGGAAGGTAGAGTTACGCTGATTGCGTGCAGCTTTGGCATACACGTAACGTACGCTGCCCGTTAAATTTTCGCCGCTGTCGTAATTCAATTGAAAGTTGGTGTTTAGTGCTTCAGTCTGATTGCTATTCGAGAAGGTGCTACTCAAGTATTGATCTGACTTGATATGCGCTATAGGAACTGAGTGCAAAGTACGCGTTTGGCTAACCCCGTTGAGATCGGTAAAGGTGAAGCTATGACCCGGCCCTACGGTAGTGCCGTCTTTTTGGAGAGTATCGAACACACCAAACAGGGTACTTGCTGTACCTTCGTTTTCGGCAGTATCAGGATCATCAAGTAGCGGCTGATCCCGCGCTGTCGTACTTTCAGCCGTAGCAAACGTTACCTGTACGCCACGTTCGCGCTGGTCCATCTTGGTATAGAAAACATCGCCTTTAAATTTGAGGGTATCGCCAATAGGAAATTCGATACTGAAGGCTCCACCGTCACGCTTGCGTTCCATAAAACTGCTTGTGGCGCCGTAAGAGCTCTGCATTAAATACCAATCGTTGGTCTTGTCACCATTGCCATCCAAATCTAATGGATCGCTAGGATTACCATTTTTTTGATCCAAAAATGCCAAGTTTATGTCCGAACTTACACCATAGTTTGCGGCATAAGAGTTTGAATGAAATGCAGATAAGGTAAACGCAGCAGCGCCATCAAAATTGTGCCCAAGAAACAGGTTAATTGCAGAGTCGGGAGAACGATGACCATCTGCTGAAGGAGCAATGCTGCCATCTTCCGCGCTGATACCTTTATGTTCTTTTCTGGTGAGGTCGCCTTCAGCACCTTCAAGTTTCAAGCTGCCAGTCCAGCCGCTTTTTAATGACAATGGGGAAATGGTTTTCAAGTCAACCATACCGGAAATACCACCTGCCAAAGTGCTGGCCGATTGGGATTTGTACACATCTACGCCGTTGATAAGACCAGCCGGAATATCGCCATAGTTAGCGCCCACGCTTGCGATATTCCAGGGGCTGATAAATTGCTCACCATTCAATGCGGTCATCACTTGCGGCATACCACGCACATTCAACGATGTACCCTCGTTGGCTTCGCGCTTAATTTGCACGCCGGTTACGCGTTGCAATGAGTCGGTGATGGTGGCGTCGGGTAGCTTGCCGATGTCCTCCGCCACAATGGAGTCAACGACATTGACGTTTGTACGCTTAATATCGATGGCTTTAGCTTGGGATGCACGCACACCTTTGACGATAACTTCATCGACTGTAGTTTCATCGGCGGTGGTAGGCGTTTGTTCTTGCGCATATACAGCCGTGCCCCAAAGCGCACTGCTAATAGCGAGAACTAAAGCCTTCTTTTTATTTTTTTTGATCATACGGATCTTCCTCGTTATATTTTTTTTGTGTTTATTGTGTTGAATCATTGTTGCTGGACTTACGAACTAACTGACGCCTGATCAAGCGCGCCTGAAATCTTCAATTTTATTAGTTAAATTTTATTCTTTAGTAAAATATCAAAAGTTCGGAGCGAATTAATCCAACCCTATGAAAGAGGATTTTTTGCGCGGTGATTTTGATAATGAGTTTTTGTGTCTTTAAAACTTTCTTTTTAGTTATATTTTTTGCGCAACGAAATGCGACTTTCATTTCGAAAATATTTTTATCGCTTTGATTTATATAAAAATTTATTCAGTTTTGAATTTAAAATGGATTCTCAGGAGCGCTTTTTTAAACTCTTTCTTTCACGTTTTGAACTCTTATTTTTATCAGTAAACCGGTTACAGCTAGGATTATAAATGTGATTTAGGTCTGATTTCGTACATAATCCAATAAAATGTAAACGATTACAACTGATTTATGGCGCATTTCTTAGTTAATTTTTATCTATAGAAACACTGTTCACCGTACTAAAAGAAGAAAAATGCGTCATTGATACTCGATTACATCGAAGCGCCAAGTTTAGAAGGGATTTTTCGATTAAGAGACAATGAAGATTGGTAGTGGAAGCAGCCAAAAAACACGTGCGTCATGTTTTCCGGCGTAGTTTGAAGTAGATATTTTTAGAATCGTTATTTAGCCAAAGCAAGATCAATAGCTTTTTTAAGTGATGCTGAGTCCGGGCCAGTCATGCTGCCGTAGTGTTGAATCACCTTTCCATCTTTACCCAACAGGTATTTGTTGAAATTCCATTTTGGCGCGCCTGATTCTTTGCCCAAATATTTGAAAAGGTCATTAGCCTCGTCACCGCGTACGTGAGTGGGCGCGAGCATGGTGAAGGTCACACCGAAATTCACAAAGCAGATACCTGCTGCGTTACTTTCATCATTATCTTCCTGGTTGAAATCATCGCTGGCAAAACCAACCAATACCAAACCTTTATCTTTGTACTGCTTATTGAGCGCTTCCAAACCTTCGAACTGCGGTGTGAAGCCGCAGTGGCTGGCGGTATTGATTACGAGGGTAACTTTGTTTTCAACGAGCTTGCACAAGTCTACGGAATCTTTCGAATGCAATTTGCGGTATTCACCTTGCAAGTGCGACACGCAATCTGCCGATGCCGTGGCTGAGATAAGTCCCATGCTAATTACTCCCAAAAAAAGGCTTATGGCTTTCATAGAAAATTCCGGTAATCGAAGAAGAGAATAGAAAGGGCGCATTGGCCTGGGTGGGAAGCCTACGCTCTGGCCGGTGAATTTGCCAGAGCGTGGGGGTGATTAAAACCAGAAAGAAAGGTAAAAGCGGAATACATCGGCGTCCAAGCTGTAAAGCGGTTCTTCACCTACTTTATAAGGCGTATCTATTTCGGCTTTTGCAAAATTCTTGTAATCGCGGAAATCATCGTAATTAATTTTCATGTGATCCCAATAAAAATTGGCCGTGCTTTTTTCAAAGCCGGGAATGATCCATGGGAATTTGTAGGTCAGACCTATGCCGATAGTTTTGGATGAAAATGGACTCAGCTCTTTATCGCGCGCCATAAAATTTTGCGAATCTTTGTAGGGAAATAAATCGCTGTAAAAATCCGCTTCAGTTTGGCTGTAAACACGATATTTCACTTCGAGTAAAAAATCTTTTTTGAAATCGTGAATGTAGCGCAACTCAGCGTTGTTGGCAGTGACGCCCCAGCTGTCGGTGTAGCGTCTTATATCGCCGCGAATCGCTGCTGAAAATGGCAGGTGATACATTCCGCGCAAACTAACCGCATCGCTGTTGTGCGTCAGCGGATATTTTTCTTTCGCGGCATTTCGTAAACCGGAAATACTATCAATGTAACTGTAATCGCGATAAGGATTATTTAAACAAGTTTCGCCTTCCTGAAGATGTTGGCAGGCCTCAGTATCAGTTTCCAAACTTAATTCGGTAATTAAATTACGCGTGATAATTTGTGAAATATTTAAGGTGTAAATGCGGCGCTCCTTATCCAAATGAAAATCAGGATCGGGCACACCTTTTATATTTCGACCAACCACATCTTGCCCAAAACTAACGCCAAAATTTAACGTTGTTAAATCGCCAAAAAATGTTTGGCTAACGCCGAAGTTGTAAGTTTTTGCTTGATAGTCATTTTCGTCACTAGTGGTATAACCCGCACTAAATGTTGTGCGGTCATGCATATAATCCACGCCGACCGATTTCTGTTTGCGCTCTTCGCTGTAGCGGCTCGCCGATGCCAATACATCAATCGATGCACTGCTCACCATATCCACATAATAATTTGCAGAAACTGAAACCGAACTGCCGATATTTTTGCGCACTAAAATGGATGGGCCGGTTACGGTAATGCCGCCGCCATCGTATTGGTGTTCCATAACATCAACACGTTCGTCGGGCAAGACCGCTGCGGTCACTGCAAGTGTCCAGAATGAAAAAAGCAGTGCGATTAAAATTTGCGATTTCATGGCTATTTTTTTCACGCAATTAGTTACAACCACAACCGCCTCCTGCACCGCCGTCAGCACCTTTTGCTCCCTCACGTGCATCGTGCACGTGCGAGAGATAAGCATCAGAAACCGGATCGCGACTAAAATTCATAATCGCGTCGGCAATGTTCTGGCGCTCATAGGGTTTCACCCATGGTTTGATATTGCTGCATGCGGAACTTAAGAGCGTGCATAGCAGCAATGTACCCACCGCGCGTTTTTTCATTCGCGAATTAGCTCCTGAATTTGCGCAACATATTTTGCTTCATCGCCAGGCGAATATCCGCGATCTATGTAGCGAAGGTTGCCTTTTTTATCGATGAATACGCTGGTGGGCATTGCATCAACTTTATAAAGGCTGCTCAATTTTGATTCGGGGTCGAACAATACCGAATAATTAATTTTGATTTTTTGCAAAATCTTTTCAGCATCGGCAGTGTCCTGATCAACATTAATGCCGTACAACACAAAACCCATCTTGCCGTATTTTTTGCTGATGCCATCTAATAAAGGCATTTCCTGACGGCATGGGCCGCACCATGATGCCCAGAAATTTAACATCACAACTTGACCGCGTTGCTCGGCGAGGCGAACGTTATCGCCAGTTGAGCTTTTAAGGGTAAAGTCAGGTGCAGCTTCAGCTGCATAAACTGCAGTAGTAATAGCAAACACGCCGATAAAACTGCATAAGGTTTTTTGGAAAATGGATTTCAGCAACATAACAGCCTCAAAAATGTTGATATAAAAATATTAAAAGAAAAGCGAAACGCCCAAGCGACCTTCCAAATTATTGGTGTCTTTCTTGGTTCCGAATAATTCGTGAGTAAATGCATACTCACGCATACTTAAATCTATCGAAAGCCAATCGGTTGAATAAAAACGTAAGCCTGCGCCGAAGTTGTAAGTGAAATAATTTTTGTCGGCAAAATGCGTGTTACCCGCACCGGCTAGAAAATAAATATTGGTATCGAAATGAAATTTTTTGGTGACGTAAACTTGCCCCGGCAATACGTTGTAACCTACTGCGAGATTGTAATAAGTTAAATCGCGTTGATCATCGGTAAGTAATTGCACGCCGCCGCTCAATAATTCATAGCTGGTTTTTTGGAGCTTGCTTAGACCAAATGCCGCTTCAGTAAAAAAACGTTCGGTGATGTGGTAAGCAAAGCTAACGCCTTGAACTTCGTTAGTACCGAAATCTTCAATGGTCAATAAACCGTAGTACAAACCCACTTCAAAATTTTCAGTATCAAGATCTGATTCTTTGATCGTACGACGTTTTAAATCGGGCGTAATAATTTTTCCCAATTCATCATTGTCGTCAGCTTTTGGTTCATCGGCACGGGCTGCCAATGAAGCTGTCGCAGTAGCTATCAGCAGCGCGCCAATTAGAAAAATACGCTGAATCCGACTTTCCATTCTTTAACCTCTTCATTGGTATTACGGCTGGTGAGTATGTAGTCATTCGTCAATTCGGCGCGCAGAAAAAAACGGCCAGTAATGTGAACGTAGGCGCCCAGGTTGGCTTGAAATACTTTGTCTTTGCGATCTTCAGATTGCACGAGCGTAGTGCTGGGAGACGTAGTGATTTCTCCGGCGGCTATGCCAAAATAAGGTGATACATACCAATCCGGAAATGGTTGGTGATTTATTCCCAGGGCAACAATTCTGCTATCAGAATATTCACCTGTATTCTGCGCAAAACGAACTTCTGCGGATAAATTTTTGGTGAAGCGATAACCTAAATTTAAATCAAATGCTTTAGCACCATCGAAGTCACCAAAGCCTGCGCCGAATTCAAAACGGTCTACAAGATAGTCAGCTTTGGTTGGATCGGGAAAATCAGGTTTGTTGCCATCGGGGCTGAGTGTTTGCGATATATCGCTGCGATTAATCCAACCGGTTATGCCGCGCTCGGTTTGGATTTTGATCCACTCAGTATGCATTTTTAGCAGCGTAATTTTTTCACCGCGCTCTACAACGTGGAATATTGGATAACCGCCACCCGCGCCATTGTGCACATTAATAAATGCATCATTTACGGTAACGACGAGTGGTTCATCTTTTTTAAATAAATCGAAATCCCAAAAGCCATCGGCGGATGCATTGAGGCTCCACAGAATAATTGCACAACTGCAAAGCTGCGCAATTTTTCTTAAAACATACTGCACATTTTTTTCTATTTTTGTCTGCACGAGTAAATGATCACCGAGTTATTTTACAATCGAGTCAAAAGGATTTTGGTAATAGCGTCCACCCAAATCTAACCATTCTGACAGTAATTTTTGTTCGCTTTTATTGAGCAGCCCAACGTGATTGAACGTTGTGTTGGCAGCCGCATTGGTAAATTTATTAAAAAACTTCGCACTGGCACGTGCGCCGCCACGGCTCATGGTAGCGGCAACCGGAACTGCTCGCGTCAGCGGGATGAGTCTACCACTGGTATCTAACAATAATGCACCGGTGATGGGATCTTGTTCATATTGACAGACCGCAACGCCAACACAGGTTGGCAAGCCATCAATATCCAGCGGTGGCACAGTACACACAGGAATTCCGTTGGTATTGGCGGCTAATGAGCAAACTGGAATTAGCGATTGCAGGTTGCCATTTTCGTCCAGATATTGCTCGGTGGAGCCTGTTAGCAGTTGAGTATAGGAGAGCATTTCGTCGCCTGCAGCCTGTTTTGTGCCAACCAATTCAAGATATCCACCAGGAACTTGCGCCAGAGTATTGCCGCCAGCATCGGTGATAGATGCAGAGTGACAACTGGTGCAGCGATTATTAATTTGCTTTCCATCAGCATCCAAAACGGCTTTTTTGTCTGCATCAAATAACGGGCGCTCAAGATCCCAAATAGGTTGAATATGTTGTTCGTAATTAATCGTGACACGGCAAACGCTGGTCCAGCCATCTGCTTCGGTACAGGCCGACGAAGTGGGCGCGTGATCTTCTTCAGTGGGCGTTAAATCTTTGTAGCGATATTGGAAGCTAGGTGTTTTGTTGGCAACGGGTTCGGTCCATTCGTCATCGAACACCAAATCCACAGTTGGTTTGCGTTGCAAGGTAACGAGGGCAGTGCCGTCGAATAATTGGAAGTAACTTCTGTAGGCCAATTGCGCCATGGTTTCGCCCATAGTCACGGCTATGGGCGCACCCAATTTATCCACACGTTTGGTTCCGGTGAATTGCGCTGCTGTGGGGGCACCTGTATTAACGGGCGCTAATTCAGCATCGATTCTGCCGTGACCCGAGGTCAAATTATTCACCGCGTGACAGCCATTGCATTCGCGCGTTTCGCCGGGGCGAACTTGCAGCCAATTATTGTGATTGGAGCTGATGCGCTTGCCGTCTTTATCCAGAACTTCCAGTGTGAAAGCCAAATCCGCCGGCACTTTTACCAGCACTGAACCATCGGGCTCGACTGGTGCGTAGGCGATGATTTCGCGCAGGCCGACAAACTGGTTAAACAGCTCACCATAAGTGTCATCGCCAAGGTTGTCTTTGGTATCGTCATCGGGAATGGATACGGCTTTGATTAGGCGGACGAAACGCGCAGGGCGTGCATCTGGAGCGGCTTGGGCGATTTCGCTAATACTGCTAAAGGTGTTGACACCGAATGGGCTGAATTTGCCGTCCATATCGTAAACGCTGCGAATATGTAATAGGCCGACGCTTTCATTGGCGAGGGTCGCATCTGTTGTGGGCGCTTTATAAGTGCTGGCAGGACGCGCTTCCAGCGTTACCGGTTCGGTGAACATTTTGCCTTCTTCGGCGAGTACAACCGGCAATTGCGATTGGTCGGTGATGTTGTAAATCCACAGGCCATATAAAGGAGCTGCTTCTTCATAACCGGTCGTGACTTGACCATCTACCACCAATTTATCGCTGCAGGCCACAATTTTCTTGGTCGCGACTTCATTTAAACGGCATTGTGACCAGCTCACTAATAAACGATTAGTTCCGTCATAAAGCGGCGATAGCGCCGAAAAACGGCCGTGAACAGAAACATCCGTAAGACCGGTTTTGATACTCACGGGCAGAATTGAAATCGGGTTTTGTGCGGTAGCGGTTGTACCGCCGCCTGCTGGAATTTGCAGGGTGTTTTCGAAGAAGTGTTTGGTATCCACAACTACCATGTCGCCGCCCAGCAAGGCGCCATCGGGTTTGAGGATTGCAGCTATGCGGCCATCCAACATTTCTTGTGGGCGCAGCAAGCGGTTAATTGGATCGGTATTGTTGACCGGTTTAACGTTCATGCTCAAATAGCCGTAATGGCGCTCAACCTGGCTGCCGTCGGTATTGGCGGTGTAAAAACTCAGGTTGTCGTGTTGGCCGATTTGATCCCAGTGAGTGTAGAGAATTTTGCCGTTTTGTAGCACTGAGGGCTGTAAATCGTGGCTTTGGTTATAGGTGATTTGCTCGATGCCCGTGCCATCGTCTTTCATCACATGCAGGTTAAAAGCCTCGGTATCGTTGCCTTCTTCATAGGCTGAGAATTGCGGTTTGCCGTCATCCAGCAAAATGGCTTTGCTGCGGATTTGGCGGGTTGAACTGAACAGGATTCGGCCATCCGGCAGATAACTTGGGCTTAAGTCCTGACCTTGGTCGGCGACGATTTTAGACGTAATGATCGCGCGCGGAACGGATTTGGTTTTTAGGTTGTATTCGTAAATGTGCCATTTGGTTTGTAGCGGGTCGTCCATATCTAATTTGGGATCGACCGGGGCATGCGCGGCAAATAGCAGTTTTGTACCGTCGGGGCTGACGGACAAATCTTTTACGTCATAGCCTTTGGCGATTTTGGTTGCGTCGTAATTGGGGTCGTCTTTAAAGATATCTTTGGTGATATCAACCGCTGTGGCCAACGCGCTGGCGCGGTCTTTTACGATGATGCGTGCGCCGGGGTAAAAGGCGGTGGGTTTGAGGATGTCGATAATGGGATAAATCGGTTCGTCTGGCTCTTCCGGGTCAACCGTGGGCACTGTGCGTTCTATATAAGCGATAGGGAAATCCACAATCACCGGATCGGGTTTTTGGCTGCTACCGGAACCCCCACCCCCACCGCAGGAGGCCAGCGTTAATACGCCGGTCAACATCCATAACGATGTGCGCAAACACGCAAGAGGAGAATGTCTCATAGCTGGGTACCCTGATTGTCGGACGCTAAAAATGCGGAGCTGGCTGCGGGGCAGCAAAACTATTGGAAGAATAGACCATCCTTTACAGCCGCTGCGATTTTTAAGCAGATTTGCCATTGTCAGCGAACTTGGCGGCTTAATCTCTCGACTTAATCACGAATCATCTGAGTGGTGGAGCAATCTCCCTGAGCCCAATGCCATTGCGGCTAGTGAGGCCAAATTGCATAAAATTCAAACCCTTATAGCCTTTTCTTAGTGTCGCTTAAAAGAGTTTCTATTTATGTGACAAGGTTGACAGCAATGCACGACAGCACACCACAGGTTTAGTTCGTTTTGCAACCTATAATGAAGTTGCAGTGCTGTAATTTTATTCGCTGCTAGACTCTTGTTCATCCCTCAACACCTAGATCCAGCTTTTACGGAGCCACCGTGATCAGATTATTTCACACCCCATTTTTGGCCAAACGCCTTGCACATTTCGGTGCTGCACTGCGTCGCCCTTGCCTGAGCGCGCTCTTAATAGCCGCTGCCTTATGCGCCAATAGCGCATTTGCGGGTTCGCGTGAGCAGGCCTTACAAATTCATAACCGCGTTGCTGGCGTGCCGCCGAGTGAAGCAGTTTTGCTGCAAATGACCACTCTCATCGAAAATGGTCAAACCGGCGAAGCGGTAAAGTTAGCGATGAATAATGACGCCTTCTATAGCGTCGTTCTTAAAAACATGGCGACGCCATGGACCAATCGCGAACAAACCGTATTTGCACCCTTGAATGATTATGTAGCGACCGTAGTGGGTTTAACCCGCGACGATGCAGATTTCCGCACGGTGTTGTATGACGATGTTGTTTACGTTGGTAAATCTGGCCTCGGCTTACCGGCTTATAGCAACAGCAATAACAACCACTATGAAGCGATTGAAACCCAGGGCTTGGGTTTGAAAGACAATCTGGTAAAGGTAAAACAGTCTTCTGTTAATGGTTTGCCTGCCGAAGCTGTTGCGGGTGTGATGACCAGCCGCGCTGCCGCCCGCGCATTCTTCCGAGCGGGCACCAATCGCGCCATGTTCCGCTTCACGTTGATCAACCATATGTGTCGTGACCTCGAACAAGTTCACGACACTACCCGCGTTCCCGATTTTATCCGTCAAGACGTGAGCCGCAGCCCCGGTGGCGATAGCCGCGTGTTCCTCAATAACTGCATCGGCTGTCACAGCGGCATGGACCCACTGGCGAAAGCCTTCGCCTATTATGATTTTGAGTTCGATGAAACTGCCGACCCGGATGCGGTCAACGGCAGCATCCACTACAACGCTGCAGGTGTGAACGACCTCACTACCGGCAGTCGTGTTGAGAAAAAGTATCTGCAAAACAGCACCACTTTCCCTTACGGTTATGTCACCACTAACGATGACTGGCAGAACTATTGGCGCGAAGGCATCAACAGTAATCTCGGTTGGGATACAGGTTTGAGCGGCAAGGGCACAGGCGCCAGCAGCATGGGTATGGAGTTATCCCATAGTAAAGCGTTCGCTGCCTGCCAGGTAGAAAAGGTGTTCAAACACGTTTGTTTACGCAAACCCGCCAATGCTGCTGATCGCAACAAAATCGACGCTATTACGACGAGTTTTGCCAGCAGCGGCTACAAACTCAAGCAGGTGTTTATAGACGCTGCTGAATACTGCAGTGAGGGTCTATAACGTGAATAAAATAACTAATTTGCAACCTGCGTTGGTAACTATGAACAGCTCATTGCGCCTGTGGTTGGCGGCGCCTTTATTAGCGCTGCTGGTTGGCTGCGGCTCTGGTAGCAGTACACCTACCACAACCAATCCTGATACCAGCACCGGCGGTGGCAGCACGGGTCCTTTTACATATAAAGGTTCCAAGCCAGCGGCGAGTGGCGATGTCACCAAATTCCAGAACGAACTTTGGGTCAACATCGCGCCGGAAGATCGTTGCGGCGGTTGCCATAGCGATACTTCAGCCAAACAATCACCCATGTTTGCCCGTGGTGATGATATCAATCTCGCTTACGACGCGGTGATCAGCAACGGCTTAGTCTCGCTCGCGAACCCATCCGAATCTCATATTGTCGAAAAAGTTTCCAAAGGCCATCACTGCTGGTTAAAAGATGCGGTTGCCTGCGGGGATACTATTACTACGTGGATCACCAAGTGGGCGGGCGAAGCGGGCACCACCACCAACGCCGTAGTGCTCAAGGCGCCAGCGGTAAAAGATATCGGAAGTGCTAAGGCCTTTCCTAAAACTCCAGGAAGTTTTGAAACAACTGTTTACCCGCTCCTTACTCAATATTGCTCACGTTGCCATTCTGAAAGTGCGCTTACTAAACAACAGCCATATTTTGCTCAATCAAATGGAAAGAAAGAAAGTGATCCAAATTACGCTGCTAACTTGGCTATTGCCTACGAAGCTGCAAAAACCAAAATCCGTTTGGATAGCCCGAAAGACTCGCGTTTCGTATTGCGTTTAGGTACGGACTTCCACAACTGTTGGGGCGATTGCACCGCAAATTCCAAAGACATGTTGGCCGCAATTCAGGCATTTTCAGACAGCTTGACGCCAGTCACCATCGACCCCGCATTGGTTGTGAGTAAAGCCGTAGGCTTAAGTGATGCATTTGTATTGAGCAGCGGTGGCCGTGTTGACACCAACCTGATCGCCAAATACGAATTCAAAACCGGCAAAGGCACTACCGCCTATGACACCAGCGGTGTGGCACCTGCTGCGGACTTAACCCTGATCGGCAACGTAGCCTGGAGCAGTGCATGGGGTGTGAAAATCCGCGATGCAGGCCGCGCTCAGGCAACCGTCGCCAGCAGCCGTAAATTCTTCGATTTGCTCAACGCTTCCGGCGAATACAGCATCGAAGCCTGGATTATTCCCGACAACGTAACTCAGGGCGGCAACGACAATAATCCAGCTCGCATCGTAAGTTATTCCGGTAGCGACACCTTGCGTAACTTCACGCTCGGCCAATACGAATACAACTATGACTTCCTGAATCGCACCAGCAAAAGTGATGCAAATGGCCTTGCTACCAAAGGTCAGGTATTCCACACCAAAGATGCCGACAAGCGTTTGCAAGCAACCTTGCAACACGTAGTCGTAACCTTTGATGCAACCAATGGGCGCAAAATTTACGTAAACGGCGAAGACACCAAAGACCTAGATGCCGATAAGACTGCGACCTTGAAAGATTGGGATAGCAACTTCGCTTTAGTGGTTGGTAACGAAGTGACCGGCAATACAGCGGAATCCAACTGGAGCGGTAATGTGCGCTTCCTCGGTATTCACAAACGCGCCATGAGCGCGGCGGATATCGCAGCCAACTACAAAGTCGGTGTAGGTGCTAAATATCTTTTGCTGTTTAACGTCTCCGAATTGCTGGATGCCGATGCCACAAAGTACTCCGGTAGCTATCTGGTATTTGAAGTGCAGCAACTGGACGATTACGGCTACCTATTCGCCAACCCTTTCTTTACCAATCTGGATGGCAAAACCATTGATACAGATATCTCCCTAAAAGGCATTCGTATCGGCGTGAATGGTGAAGAAGCTTCGGTTGGGCAAGTATTTGCGAACCTCAATACCACGCTCAACTCCAACAAAATGGATGCGGCTGGTGATACCAAAGGTCGCCAATATCTTTCCTCATTGGGCACCGTAATCGCCGCCAAAAATGGTTCGGACACCGACCAGTTCTTCCTCACCTTCGACAGAATTGGCAGCAAGACTTATTCCCGTCCTGTGCCGGCGATTCAAACCGCAGCGCCTGCGGCTGATGTTGCCGGGCAACCGCTAATTGGCTTGCATCGCTTTGCAGAAGTCAACGCAACATTGTCGGCATTAACGGGCGTTCCGCAAAACACTACAGCGGTGAATACCACCTATCTCAAAGTGCAGCAGCAATTGCCAACCCTTGCGAATCTGGATGGTTTCCTCGCCGCGCAGCAGATGGGTATCACGCAATTAGCCGTGGCTTATTGCAATGCCTTAGTGACGGATTCGAGTGCGCCAAATGCATTGCGCGATGCTTATTTCCCCGGCTTCCCATTCGCAGCAGCAGCAGGTACAGCCTTTGATACCACGGGCCGCAGCCAAATCATTGAGCCTTTAATGAAGCATTTGTTGGCCCATGAAATTGTTCAAAGCGGTGGCAAACCGACGATTGCGCTCAGTACCCAAGCTGACCCTGCGGTGCTGCGTGCTGAGCTAAATCAATTGATTACCAGAATGACTAGTTGTGGTGGAAGTTGTGGGCCAACCCGCACCCTCACCACGGCTAAAGCAGCCTGTTCAGCCGCTCTCGGCAGCGCGGTGATGTTGTTGCAGTAACGCAACAACATCCTTATAGCAACTTACATACGGTAAGAAAATCATGGCAAGAAACAAAGCTCCACTACATCCAGATGCGCCGCTGCTGCTGAACGATCACAGTCGTCCCATGACTCGCCGCGAGTTAATTTCTCAAGGCTTTATGGCTGGAACCGCTACCGTTGTGGGCGGTTCCATGTTCAGTCTGTTCGCGCCTTCGGCGCTAGCCGCTCTCTCGCAGGATATTGTGGATAAGCGCACTGCATGCGGCATCCATTCCTCCGGCGCAGGCAAGATTCCCTTTATCTGTTTCGATTTGGCTGGGGGTGCGAATATCGCCGGCTCTAACGTTGTCATCGGCCAAAAAGGCGGGCAATTGGATTTCCTCAGCACCGCCGGTTACAGCAAACAAGGTTTACCGGCGGATATGGCTCCCAACGCATCGCAAGCGCCGAATGCACTTTTGTACGATACAAGTTTAGGGCTGGCCTTCCATGCGGATAGCGCACTTTTACGCGGTATCAAAACCCGCGCCGCCGCTATGACCCAAGGCATGACCAACGGTGCCGTGATTGCCGCGCGCTCGGAAAACGACACCGGCAACAACCCGCACAACCCCATGTACGGCATCAATAAAGCCGGGGCCGATGGCTCCTTGTTAACCTTGATCGGTTCGGTAAATAGCGATTCCGGCGGCAATTCCATGTCGCCATCGTCCATGATTAACCTCGAAGTTCGCCCCACTAAAATCGACAACCCAAACGATGTTTCGGGCTTGGTAGACGTAGGCGATCTCACCAAATTGATGGAGCAGCAAGACATAGTCTCGGTCATGGAATCCATGTACCGCATTAGCGATGCAAAACTGGCGAGCGTGAATCCCGGCACTGGCACACCGCAACGGGATCTCGACCTCAAAGAAATGGTGCGCTGCGGCTATGTAAAAAGCGCAGATATCGCTGACCGTTTCGGTAACCCGGACGATATTTCCGTTGTAAAAGATCCCAACATCGTTGGCTCAACCGGCATATTTAGCGATGCCGAATTCGCTTCCAACGGCGAATACCGCAAAGCCGCATCGGTGATGAAACTGGTCATCAACGGCTACGCAGGCGCGGGCACAATTACTATGGGTGGTTTCGATTATCACACCGGCGACCGTTCCACCGGTGAAACCCGCGATGAACGCGCCGGTAATTGCATTGGTGCGTGCCTTGAATACGCCGCGCGCCTTGGTAAACCGGTAATGATTTATGTGTTCAGCGATGGCTCTGTGTTCAGTAACGGCATGGTCGACAGCTCCATGGCGGGCCGCGGTAAAGGTGTGTGGACTGGCGATGACCAACAAACCGGCTCGGCGTTCTTCCTCGTTTACAATCCGGGCAGCCGCCCGATTCTGATTGGCGGCACTAGCGCAGATCCAACCACGATTACCGCTGCGCAGCGGGTTCATCAACAACTTGGCTATATGCGCGCCTCTGGCGATGTGGAAACTGCATCCAGCCCTGCCGCTAACAACGTGAATTTGCTGGTTGAAACTGTGATTCTCAATTACATGGCGTTGCACAATGATCAGGCGCAATTCGGCACCAAGTTCAAAACTCAGGGCATAGGCAACAGTACCTTGCAAGATAAGATGACGGCCTTCCAACCAATCGTGAATGGTTTTATTCCCTGATACTTATCGCAAATTGCACTCAATAAAAAACCCGATGCTGCAAAGCGTCGGGTTTTTTATTGGCGTTAATTTTTTAAATAGTTTAAGACGAACCTTGCTGCGCGCGTTTGCGAAATTCCGTTGGCGATACACCCACCAAGCGATTAAAAAATCTATGGAATGCCGATTTACTGTTAAAGCCCGCCTGCAACAAAATATCCAACACGGTCATATCAGCGCTGCCAGCATCCAACAGCAAACGTTTAGCTTCTTCAACACGATATTTATTCATAAATTCAAAAAAGTTGGTGCCGTAATGTTTATTGATAACCGCAGAAACTTCTTTAATCGGTAAATCAATGCGCTTGGAAAATTCTTCAATATTTAAATTGTGTTTTAAATATAACTTTTGCTCTTCCATTCCTGTTTGCACTTTTTGAATGGCGCTGGCGGTGACCTTTTCATCGGCCTTTTCCTCTTTCACAACTTCCGGTTTGGTAACCAGTAATTGATGCGCATAAACCACGCTGTAAGTGAACAAGGCGTTTATTAAAATAAAACCCACGTAGTTATCGGTTATGCCAAAAGTATCGGCAATTGAAGGGTCTGCGAATTCCGCAATCACATGTACCAATACTGTTAGCAGCCAGCTACCTAAAAATCCGTAGCTTAAAACACTTAACCAGCCAGGTTCAGTTGGCGAAAAATGCGAGTATTGGTTTTCCAATTGTTGAACGTATTTACGCACTTTAAAGACAGCGGCAATGGCATAAGCCAGGGGCACGATTTTAATAGCAGCCCATAAAATATCCACTTCAAGTTTGTTTGGCAATTCAACATTAGTATCGCGAAACCACACCAGCGAATGCGTATCTATTTTGAAAACGTAGAGCCACAAAATTCCAATCCCAATTGGAATTAAATGCCCCAGTTTTTTTGAATCCAGCGCGAAAGATTCTTGCGTAATCGCGCGCACATATAAATAAAGTGCGGAGCCTTTAAATAGTAATGAGCTGGTTAAAAAGTAAGGCAATAATGTGTGGTCAAATAATTCGACAAAATGAACATCGTTATTCCACAACATAAGCACACAAGTCGCACTCACCGCGACCGATAATAAAAATACCGTGAGCAAAATACTGGATGCTTTATTTTTTGCAGGCAACACGGCCTGGAAAATAGCGAGCAAAATACACTCAGCCGCTGTCATGAGTAATACGACATCGTGGATGTTAAAAATATGGTCTTTCATGGATTACTCGGTTGATTTATTTGCCGCTCTTATGAAATTCCATTGCAGAATTCCAAGGCTGCTAATTATTGTGTTTGCTGATTATAGTTGAGACGATCTTCGCTGTCGTCAATTGGCGTGTAAATATCAACACTTAGATAAGGGTAAAATTATCTTATGTTTATAGTGACTAAATGGCCTCGCGAATAAAATAAATCTGTACTAATGACCCTGTCATTTGGCACAGTTAAGATCGCATCAACAAAGGCGCTTTCCCGCGTTAATTTCAGATTAGATTGAGCTTTTTCTGAACATATCCAGAAAATATTCGAGCGATGCTTACCAGACTGCGAGATTTATGACCCTGACTCAGCAAGATTTGCACAGGCTTTCACAGGACATTCCGGCGTTGACGTTTTCTCCGGAAAAAGACTGTGCCTGGCCAAAAGCATCACCCGTGCAAACCTATCTCAATCATTATGGTATTAATTTTGCGGAGCAATTTGCACAGCTTGCCCATGGGTTTGGGGTTGTGGAAGCGGTTGGTTTTCGTATCGCGACGCATTATTGGCTGCCAGAAAACGCGGTGGGAACATTGGTGATTGTGCATGGCTATTATGATCACGTCGGTATTTTTGGCCACGCAATTCGCTTTGCGCTTGAGAACCAACTCGCCGTGCTCGCGTTTGATTTGCCCGGCCACGGCTTAAGTAGCGGTGAGCCCGCAGTAATTGATTCGTTTGATCAATATGGTGATGTGCTCGCCGAAATTCTGCGCGCAAGTGCGGCTATAATGCCGCAGCCCTTATATGCGCTGGGGCAAAGCACAGGCTGTGCGATTTTGTTAAATTATTTGTGGCGTTATAAATCGTCAGATAATACCGCAGATCAATTTAAAAAAATTGCTTTGTGCAGCCCTTTAGTGTTGCCGCGTGCGTGGCGCGGTTATTACATGGGCCAACATGTATATTTGTTAATACATCGTTTTGTGAATCGCCTTACACGAAATTTTAGCCAGAATTCACATGACCTGGAGTTTCTTGAATTTATTCAGCAAAAAGATTCGCTACAGGCAAAATATCTTTCCTTGCGTTGGCTGGGAGCAATGAAAGCCTGGCATAAATTGTTTTTACAATTGCCGCCATTGCAAAACTCATTATTAATCGTTCAGGGCACGGGCGATATGACGGTGGATTGGCGCTACAACATTCCGCTGATGGAAAAAAAATTACCCGGCGCGAAAATTTTATACGTAGATGATGCAGGCCATCAGCTAGTTAACGAAAGCGACGATTACCGAAAACCGGTTTTTATGGCCATCAAACATTATTTTTTTAATTAATCAGTTAAGGATTTTTCTGTGGAAATTATTCATTTTGTTATAGATTTTATTTTACATATCGATGTACATCTCTCCGAGCTGTTCAATCAGTATGGCCTGTGGATTTACGGTATTCTATTTTTAATTATTTTTTGCGAAACCGGTTTGGTGGTTACGCCATTTTTACCAGGCGATTCACTTCTGTTTGCAACCGGCGCTTTGGTGGTTGGTACCGCGTTGGATGTTAATGTGATGGCGCTCGTAGTCATCAGCGCTGCAATTCTCGGTAACATCGTTAATTACACGATTGGCAGATTTTTCGGCAAACAATTATTTCGTAATCCCAATTCAAAAATTTTCCGTCAGGATTATTTAAATAAAGCGCACAACTTTTACGAAAAGCACGGTGGTGTAGCCATTATCATGACGCGCTTTATTCCCATCATTCGCACTTTCGCACCTTTTGTCGCAGGTATGAGCGGCATGAAATACCCGAAATTTATCGCCTACAATGTTATTGGTGCGCTTGCATGGGTAGGCATATTTTTATACGCCGGATATTTCTTCGGTAATATTCCAAGCGTTCGTAAGAATTTCACCCTCTTGATTTTGGCGATTCTGGTTGTATCCGTTTTGCCAATTGTTTACGAAGCCTGGAAAGCCTATCGCGAGAAAAAAGTAGTTACTGAATAAAAATTTTCAGAAATAAAAAAGCCGCTGGTATTGCTACCAGCGGCTTTTTTATTGCTTACAAACTATTAAAACAAAACGCGGCAGCGAATAGTGCCTTCAATGTTTTTCAATTGCTCAAGCGCAACTTCATCGTAAGGTGAGTTGATATCTACTACTACATAACCAACCTTGTCATTGGTTTGCAAATATTGCGATGCAATGTTGATATGGCGGTCAGAAAAGATATTGTTAATTTTTGACAACACGCCGGGAACGTTGGCGTGTACGTGCAGCAAACGGTGCGCGTCCGGGTGACCGGGCAAAGCAACTTCAGGGAAGTTAACTGAGCTGATGGTGGTACCATTGTCGGAATATTTAATTAATTTTTCCGCAACTTCGATACCGATATTCGCTTGCGCTTCCATGGTGGAACCGCCGATGTGCGGAGTCAAAATCACGTTGTCCAAACCGCGCAATGGGCTTACAAATTCATCGTCATTTGCTTTGGGTTCTTCCGGGAATACGTCAATTGCAGCACCAGAAAGTGCGCCGGATTTTATTGCCGCTGCGAGCGCGTCTATATCAACAACTGTACCGCGCGATGCGTTAATTAAAATCGCACCTTTCTTCATCAAACCAATTTCACGTGCGCCAATCATGTCTTGGGTAGCGTGAGTTTCCGGCACGTGCAGGCTGACGATATCTGATGTAGCTAGCAATTCATCCAACTCGCGAATTTGGTGCGCATTGCCGAGTGGTAATTTGGTGATGGTGTCGTAAAACTGCACGTGCATACCGAGTGATTCGGCGAGTACAGACGTTTGGCTACCGATAGAACCGTAACCGATCAAGCCTAAGGTTTTACCGCGAATTTCAAAAGAACCGACGGCTGATTTATCCCAACCGCCGCGATGACAGATCGCGTTTTTTTGCGGCACGTTGCGCAGCAATAAAATCGCTTCAGCGATTACCAATTCGGCTACCGAACGGGTGTTGGAGTAGGGCGCGTTAAAAACCGCGACGCCATGTTCCTGCGCCGCTTTCAAATCGACTTGATTGGTGCCGATGCAGAAGCAACCAGCGGCAATCAATTTAGGTGCATTTTCAAATACGCGGCGAGTCAATTGCGTGCGTGAACGCAGGCCCACGAAATGCGCGTCCTGAATTTTCTCGATTAATGTCTCTTCATCCAGCGCGGTTTTTAAGTATTCAATATTGGTGTAACCCTGATCGTTAAGAACCTGCACCGCAGACTGGTGCACGCCTTCCAATAATAAAAACTTGATCTTGCTTTTGTCTAAGGACGTTTTGCTCATGGGACAACTCCTAAAGTTTGAAAAGGGTGCAGCGGCGTCTCCTGGAGCAATGGCATCAAACGGGAGACTGAAGGGCCGAACTCTATCGCTAAAAAAGGCGGGAGAGAGCTGAAAAGTGGCGCGCATCATACCATAGGCGCGCGCGCTGAAAGGAGTCGCCAGACGGCGTGGCACAATGTTATTTATGCTAGCGGCTAAAGGTGCCGATGCGCCGTATGAGTGATTCTACCTATACTTATAGTCTTATTTTACATTGCGCGCGGGTAGCAACTCCCTATAATGGCATCACTGGTTATCTGCTCTGGATCGCCCTCGCCGTTTGAGGTTCACCGTTTGTCATCGTCAGTGTTATCACACGAAGCGCCCTCTCCAGCATTTTATATCGCACTTTTGGCCATAGGTTTAGGTAGTTTTGCGATAGGTGTTGGCGAATTCATTTCTATGGGCCTGTTGCCCGAAATATCGTCCTCACTCTCCATCAGTATTCCCCAAGCTGGTCACGCGATTAGCGCCTACGCCCTTGGCGTTGTTGTAGGCGCGCCCTTGCTGGCAATTTTAAGCACTGGCCGCTCGCGTACCCGTATGTTGGTGATCTTGATGGGACTTTACGCGGTTGCCAATATCGCCAGTGCATTTGCGCCCAACTACGGCGCGCTGCTGGTACTGCGCTTGCTGAGTGGATTTCCGCACGGCACTTTTTTCGGGATTGCCTCGCTGGTCGCAGCTTCCATGGCACCCGCGCAGATGCGCACCCGCGCGGTGGCTTATGTAATGTTGGGCTTATCGGTCGCCACCCTCGCTGGTGTACCCATTGCCACTGCGCTCGGCCAGTGGCTGGGTTGGCGCTCGGCATTTGTGCTGGTGGGTCTGATCGCGCTGGCATCGGCGCTGTGCATTGTGAAGTTTGTACCTAAAGAGCCTCCGCAAGAGGGGGGTCGAATCTCCCACGAGTTATCGATGTTTACCAATCGCCAGGTATGGCTCACGCTGGGTATCGGCGCGATTGGTTTTGGTGGTCTGTTTTCAATTTTTTCCTACGTCAAACCGACGTTGATGAGCTTGGCCGGATTAACTGAAATGGGCGTGCCCTTTGTGCTGGCGTTATTTGGCGCAGGCATGGTAGCGGGGAATGTCTTTGGTTCGCGCATGGCGGATAGGGATTTGCTGGGTACCATCAAGCGCTGCCTAATCTGGTCAATTGTGGTCTGTGCATTTTTCGCGCTGACGGCATCGCATCTGCCGCTCGCCTGTTTTGCCGTATTTTGTGTGGGCACAGTCGTAGTGATCGGCCCGGCGGTACAAATCCGCTTGATGGATGTGGCTGGTAAAGCGCAGACCATGGCGGCGGCCATGAACCATTCCGCATTTAATTTTGCTAATGCGGCCGGTGCATTTTTGGGTGGCGTTGCGATTGATGCCGGCTTTGGTTATGCATCGACGGGTTGGGTTGGTGCCGTGCTTTCAGCTGCCGGTTTGGCGATGTTTTACTGGATGGTGATCGACGCCAGGCGCGCGGTGGCCGCTAAAAATCAGGGCGTATAATGTCATTGCATCGCCCTGATTGAGCGGGCGCGGATATCAGTTCCGCGCCTTGGTTTTCCAGATTTACTTCTCTTTTGTGGGTGCTTATTTGTAGATACTTTTTTGCAGGGGCTTACTTTTTATTTTCCTTCAGCATCACTTCACGAAAATGTTTGCCTTGCATGGTGGGTGTGTAATCCCAATCGGCAATCATTTGCGGTGCCCAATCCGGGTCGAATACCCAGGCCACCCAGCTAATACCTTTGGCACCTAAATAGTTAGTAATGCGCGGGCCGTAACTACCATCGTCAATTACTGGAATATGTGCGCCTTTATCCGTTGCCAATTGGTAGCCAATTTCGGTGGTGATTACGGGATATTTATCCGCAACAAAACCCCAGTCGTGATCCCAATTTTTTTCAAACGGCGCTTTTACTTTCATGGGATAAGGATGACTTACATAAGCGACATTTTCTTTTTCGATAGGCGCGGTGGCGATTGGTGTTAAATCGTAAGCCCAGTTAAAACCTGCAACCAACGAAATCGCGTTGGGATTGCTCGCTTGAATAATGGTGATGGCTTCTTCGTTAATTGCTTTCCAATCGGCCCAACTTAATACACCGAGCTGGCCACCGTAAACGGTCGGCTCATTAAAAATTTCATACATGGCGACGGCGTTTACGAATTTGTAACGCGCGGCCACTGTGCGGAAGAAATCGAAAGTTTCTGGCTTGGTAGTGTAGTAACTCGGTGTTTGAAACATTTCAGATTTTAAATTGCCGATTGAATGCCAATCCACAATGACATACATGCCGAGTTCGTTTGCCCATTGAACGGCTTGGTCCAGCAATGGCAAATAACCTTTCTTGCCGCGTTTTTGCCAGGCCGATGGATGTACCGGAATGCGCACAACATTCGCGCCCCAGCTTTTGATCACTTCAAAATGTTTGCGAGTGAAATGACCATCTTTAACCAACTTATCCGGGTCAGAAATATTCACGCCACGGAAGACAAACACCTTGCCTTTATCGTCCACAAATTTATTGCCCTGCACTTTGATCAGCGGCAATTGAGTAGCAATTTTGGCGGTATCGAAAGCGGGAATATCTGTAGCGTTCCACCAACCTTGGGCGTTTTGCCAAGCGTCGGCGTGCTCGTCCGCTGCCGACGCGTAATTGGCAAGGCAGGTTAATAAAAGGATGGAAAAATAGTGCTGGAGGCTTTTCATAATTATTGCTCTTCTCAAGTGATTGGAAACAGGCGTGCTCAGGAAATAACAGGATAAATAAGTCGCCAGCCAGCAGGCGAGGTTTAACGCTAATTTACATAAAGTCCAAAACCGAATCT
>SEBV01000054.1 GCA_004172865.1 Gammaproteobacteria bacterium
TCTGTGATTACTGACATTGCCAACACCGCCGGTAGCCAGTGTGTGGTGCTTGCAATTGATACCAAAAAGGAAGAAGACGGAGAATGGTATGTTTACCTGCACGGCGGACGAACAAAGACAGACACAAAATGTGTTGAGTGGGCAAAAAGAGCGGTTGAATTAGGCGCTGGTGAAATCCTGCTCACGTCCATGAACCACGACGGAACAAAAGCTGGTTTTGCCATCGACATTACCAAGCAACTGTCCGAGTCCCTTCCAATTCCCGTTATTGCATCCGGTGGCGGCGGAACAATGGAACATTTTGCCGACGTGTTTCTTACGGCGCATGCAGATGCAGCATTAGCGGCTTCTGTGTTTCACTTTAAGGAAATTGAGATTCCTGATTTGAAAAATTATCTCGCAGAAAAAAAGATTGCGGTAAGAATTTAGTTGACCCACCCCGGTTTCCTCAATTAGAATCTCACGTTAGGTCGCCCTCCAAGGAGGGATGCGATTTTAGGCCAAACTTGCAACAGCTATCGTTAGAGTTTGCCTTCATCAGCATGCGCAAAATTTAATTGGGAAAAACTTTGTTTTCGGACGCCATCCCCTCCTTGGAGGGGCTTTTACATAAATGACTTGGGGTGGGTTTGTCTCTGCTCAGTAGAATTACAAGGCGTACAAGAGTGCGATGCAAGGAAAGTTTAATAGCAGCACAGGCTCATGGTCCATAAAAAGTAAAGACCCAATCAAATCCTGATTGAGTCTTTACAGTATCATGGAAAAGCAAGTGTCTGAGCTTAGCCAAGACCACCTTCGGAATGATTTAGGGAGGCCGTCAATTCACATCCTGCCCCTTCTTCAACTTATCAATCATTCCAACCAACGCATTTTTATTGTTGCTATCAGGCGCTAAAGGCAAGGCCTGCTCCGCATACTTCAACGCATTTTTATAGTTGCCGTTTGCAGAGTAACCTCTTGTTAAACCCACCAGCGCTGTAAACTTGCCAGGGTTTTTCTGGTAATTCATCTGGAAAACTTCCAACGCTTCTTTTGGTTTTTTCTGGGCTAGCAGCGAACGGCCGTAACCGTGAATTTCCTGCATGTTGGCTAATGGCAATGCTTCTTTCATGATCGCCATTGCCTCGTCGTTTCGACCAAGCTTTTGGAGGATCTGCGCCTTGGTTGCCTTTGGCTGAAACAAAGCTGCACCGCCAAATGACGGGCCAGAAGCGGAATCGGACCACAGCAATGCCTGCTCAAGATTTGCATTGTGTTGCAGGCACCATTGCGCTGCCTGATCCCAGGCCAGCCAGTAAAATCCGCGCTGCGTTCTTAATTCGTTTTGGAATGATGCAATTTGATCTTTGATATAGTTTGTTTCCACTTTAAAAGGAATCATCAGCTTTTCCCACTCCAAAGCGATGGTTGCCGCGTTCTCGGATTGGTTCATAAACTCGTAGCGTAACCATTCAACGCTGTTAGCCGTTTTGACTGGTTTGACTTTTATACGTAATGCATCTTCCCTGGGATCGTAATAATAACCTCCCCACGAAGTAGCATTGTTGGAAAAGATCAGCGTTGATTCAGTAGAGTCGTAAGCGATGAAGAACCCATACTTTCCTTTTTTGAGTGGTTGTTCCTCAACGGTTACGTCGTTCGAAAATTCTATGGTGGTGTTTTCGTTTGAACCTGCACGCCAGGGAGCCGCTTTTGCATTGCCAAAGCCCAAATCAACAAAGCCGGTAGGTACCAACTGTCCCCAGATCTTTCCTTCGCGGCCTTTCACTCCGGGACGATCATAATGAATAATAACATCAGTGAGCCCGATGCGTTCACCCACCATTGCTTTTTTATTGCCGCCGCCGGGCAGTTGTGTTAAGGTGATTTGTGCTTGTGAAGTGGTCAATGCCACCACTGCAAAAGGAAGGAGCATGCAACGTTTCATGGCAGAAGTTTTTGATACGTAAATCTAGCAGATGTCGTCAGCCTGCTAGGGTGAATTTCTACTGAACGATTAAAAACAACAACTGATGAAGAAAAGAAGTGATGAATGGTTGTGAACCAAAGTCCAGTTATAAGCGCAAAAACGAACCGTCCTAACTTTTAAAACGAATCGTCCTAAAACTGCGCTGTGCGAATTTCGCACGAATGTAATTACCAATCACTTAACTGCAATAAAAGAACCCCTGTAGAAACAGGGGTCGTTCATCAATCTCTATTCAACTGAAAATAACGCCTATAATCGTTTGCCACCTTTTTCAATGGCGTAACCTTTTGCACAGCTATCGGCTGGCAGGTACACACGGTTTTTCCCGATGGCCTTGTAAATCTTACTTCCATCCGCATAAACAACAGCCACACGGATCCGTTGAGCGCAGGAAGCAAAAAGCAGTATGAGTAAAATGTATTTCATGATCTTGTTTTAAAAAGCACCCTGTAAAAACAGGGTGCGGTTCCTATTATTGGTGGCAACGAGCCACGCTGGCAATAGCGCCAGTTCGTTTTATAATGGATGACCGTTATCAATAAGCTTTTGAACAATACGATTGAAAATCATTCTAAAAGCCGGATCATCAAAATGGTTCGGCTCTCTCATTGTTAAGTCAGCAACTTCTACATAATGAACATTAGGAAGCTCTGAACATATTTGTTCAATTGCTGAATTGTAGGCAACATAAGCGCCTCCTACGGATGGAGGTATCTTAACCATTATTACAACCACCTTATTTAAGGGGTAGGTTGTTCTGATCCAGTTGATCAATTCAATAGTGCCCGCTTTCCACGTAGCTACAGGAGTGCCTGCAATAATATCATTTATTCCATGCGTCCAAGGCATGTAAATTGGAGGATGAACACCACCATTCCCTCTTACTATTTGGGCTAAGCCTGTGTCAAGTCGCTGTTTGAGCAAGTCTCTGGCAAAATAATTTGCATCATAGGCAGGATAGTAACTGCCGATACCCCAATTTGCAATTGTCGAACCACCCTGCGATACTTGAATTAAGCTTACAGGATTTGAAATAACCCCACTATCGGCAAGGTTAGCCATTTGAATTTGCCAGCCATGCGTTTCATCCCAAAGCCCTGCGGTGTTGCCGCCATGACCAATATGCGTATTATCGCCAGCACCTCCAATCACTAACTCTTCAAAAACGAGAGTCGAATTATTTAAAATCTTTACGCTTGATCTTTTCCCTAATTGATTAGACGGCGCTTGGCTGTTCAAGGCATAGCCATCCCCATTACTTTCCAGGCCTGTTACCCAAACCGGCCTGACTTTCAACACTCCCAATATTCCGGAAGTATCAATGATTGTTTTATTCTTTAGCGCTATTGATGGTTTTAACGATGTACTGTTAAAGGAATGCAGTTCCAGGTATGCATTAATGTCAAACCCTGCATGATAAGCGGGACGTGAAGGGTACTTTTTTTCAGGTGTGAAAAATAGAACGCCACCCAGGATCAAAAAACAAATCAGGTAAAGTTTCATAATTACAGCTTATAGATTTCATCGAACCCGCCCAAAGGTGAATACGATTGTACAATAATATTATAG
>SEBV01000027.1 GCA_004172865.1 Gammaproteobacteria bacterium
GCTTGACCAGGAAAAAGATGCCTGGCAAAAAGCCATTCAGCAGGATGGCCTTACCTGGACGCATGCCAGTGATTTAAAGTTCTGGAGCAACGAAGCCGCGGCACTTTATGGCGTGCAAGCCATTCCAGCTAATTTTCTCATCGATCAGCAGGGAAATATTATTGCGCAGGATTTGCACGGGGACGAGTTAGTGAATGTGCTTCGAAAGTATATAAGGTAATCTTCGTTGTTAACGCATTGACGGTTCACATACTTTGAAAAAGTTCTATTGCTTGTAGTTGCTTCGGTTCACCGTCGAAAGAAAAACTAATAAGGCAAACGATCTCTATTGGTGCGCTACTAAAATAAAGAGGGGATCATCTTTATCAGTAATGACTGTGGATTTTAAATTGCTGCTCTAAACTGAACCTCTTGGTAGCGGGATACAAAGCACAGAATACGCACTATTTTGCCTTTCAGAAACAACAATGAACCTGCTAAATGATTCCTTTTGCCAACTCTTGGCGAATAAGTATATTGCAAATGGCTGACTTTCTGGTTGCCCACCTTTTTGCTTATGAGAAAATATTCGCTCTTACTGTTATTTATTGGAATAGGGCAGCTTTCTTTTTCCCAAATTGACTCCTTGCATTTAGCATCAACTATTGACCGCAACCTCACAAAAGGGAATATAGAAGATTTATACAACGGCCGGGAGCATGTTCCCTATTCGTATTCTATTGTAGGTACTGCTTATTATGGTACCGGCGAATGGCAAAGAGGTAGCATCATCTTGCAAGAGGTACCATACCACAATCTTTTTCTCAAGTACGATCTTGTAGCAGATGAAGTGATTTTACTTCACTCGAATGGTTTTACAGGCGTAACCTTGTTTACTCCGCGTATCCAGTCTTTTACGTTGGAGAATCGCCGTTTTGTTCGCATGGCTGCCAATGATGCGTCAGGATTAAAAGCAGGTATCTATGAGGAGCTTAGTAAAGGCAACACTTCTCTGTATGCCAAGCGTACCAAATCTATACAGGAAACCATTCTTTCAAATACATTGGAAAGAAGATTCATTGGCACCTCGTCCTACTTTGTTTTTAAAGATGGGCAGTTTTACCCGATTAGAAATGAAAAAGCGATTCGATCACTTCTCAGCGATCAAATAAAGGAACTCGATGAGTGGATGAAAGTTTCAGGAATAAACTTTAAATCTGATCCGGAAAATTTTTTAATAAAGATTCTTGAGTACTATCATCAGATAAGCCGCTAATATGAGAAACTGGTTTCTTCTTTTTTTGTTTTCTTTTCTAGCCTCTGCCGGACAAGCGCAAACGCCGGTACTCATTTCGGGCAGGTTTGTCCATCTCCCGGGTGTTCGTTTCTTTCAACAGATTGAGGCAAAGACGCCTTATTTCTTTTACTACGACCGCTCGCAACTGGACAGCGTTTTTGTTAACCTTACCGTTAACCAACAGCCTTTGACAGATATACTCAGGCAGGCTTTTACAGGCACCGACCTGCAATTTGCAGTAGATGCACAAAACAGGGTATTTATTACCAGGAAGACCTCCCTTATTCCTTCGCTGCCGAAGGATTTTTTTAAACCGTCCGCCGCTTCACCCAAGACCGATAACACGCAGGCATTTGTTACAAACAAGATTAATTCTCAAACCAGAAAGGCTATTGCTACAGATACCAAAATTTATGAAGTAGGCTTAAAAACAAATACGTTCAAAGAAGGCAATGTAGTGGTACGCGGTTATGTACGACAGGCCAAATCAGGTGAGCCCGTTATTAACGCTTCAGTATTTGTTGATAGTCTTGACAGAAATGTGATTACTGACCAGGATGGCTATTACACTCTTAATTTATCGGCAGGCAGGCACCGTTTACATGTACAAAGCCTCGGCATGAAGGATAAACTGTACAATGTGGACGTTTACAACGACGGGACATTGAATGTTGAATTGGAAGAGCATGTTGCTCTTTTAAAAGAAGTGGTTGTCTCAGCCCAAAAGGTTGCCAATGTCAATCGTGTTCAGCTCGGAATAGAACGCCTGACGATAGAAGCCATTAAAAAGGTGCCGACTGTTTTTGGCGAGGCCGATATACTGCGAGCTGTTTTAACCCTTCCGGGTGTAAAAACGGTTGGCGAAGCCAGTACAGGGCTTAATGTGAGAGGCGGATCCGCTGACCAAAACCTGGTGTTAATGAATGGTGCTACCGTTTATAACCCAGCGCACTTTTTCGGCATGTTTTCAGCCTTTAATCCGGAGATTGTTAAAGATGTTGAATTGTACAAAAGCAGCATTCCTGCAAAGTTTGGCGGACGTTTATCATCGGTGCTTGATATCGGGCTGAGAGAAGGGAACAAAAAAGCCATTACCGGTTCTGCCGGAATTGGTGTAGTAACCAGCCGGTTTAATGTAGAAGGGCCCTTGGTAAAAGACAAGACTTCCTTTATTCTCGCCGGCCGTTCTACGTATGCCAACTGGTTGCTGAAATTGTTACCTGAGTCTTATGAAAATTCCAAGGCTTCTTTTTACGATGCGAACGTAATTATCAATCATCGCATCAACGCAACGAACGACCTGTCGTTTACCGGTTACAGCAGCAACGACCGTTTTAACCTGGCAAGTGACACAACTTATGGCTACCGGAACTTGAACTTCAACCTGCGCTGGAAACATCATTTTACCAATCAACTGCTTGCTTCTTTTTCTGTAGGAAGCGACAGGTATGAATATGATGTTCACAGTACCAAGAACAAGGTGAATGCTTATACCCTTGCTTTCGACATTAATCAGCTAAACCTTCGTTCCGATTTTTCTTATGTGGTTAATTCAAACCATACGCTGGAGTTTGGCATGAACGCTATTCGATACAATCTTCGCCCTGGTTCTTTACAATCCAGAGGCAAGGAATCGCTGGTGCAGCCGAACATCATTCCGGCAGAGCAGGCCCTGGAATCTGCTCTCTATCTTTCAGACCGGTACACAATAACCTCCAAGTTTAGTTTGAGCGGTGGGATACGGTATTCTTTCTTTCACTATCTGGGAGGGAAAACGATTAATTATTATGCTCCCGGAGTACCCAAAGATGAAGCCACTGTTGTTGAGAGAAGGACATATAAGGCGGGTGAAGTCATTAATACTTATCACGGAGCTGAATACCGCTTTTCGGCCCGCTATGCTTTCTCGCAAAGCTTTTCCATTAAAGCAGGATTTAACTCGCAGCGCCAGTACATCCACATGCTGTCCAACACAGCCGCCATTGCACCAACCGATATCTGGAAGTTAAGCGATCCCAATATCAGGCCGCAGCAAGGCAACCAGGTTTCCATTGGGTTTTATAAAAATCTAAAAGCGAATACCATTGAAACTTCGGTGGAGTTCTACTATAAAAAGATCAAAGACTACCTGGACTATAAACCAGGTGCCGAACTGGTATTGAATCATCACATTGAAACCGATGTAATCAATACAAAGGGCAAAGCTTACGGAGCAGAACTGATGCTAAAAAAGACTAGCGGTAAGCTAAATGGCTGGATAAGCTATACCTATTCCCGTATCTTATTGCAAATAGACGACCCGTCTACTGCTTTTCCTGTGAATGGAGGAAAATGGTATCCGGCTAATTACGACAAACCGCACGATGTAACGGCCGTCGGGAATTTTAAAATCAATCATCGTTTCAGCATCTCCATGAATATGACCTATAGCACAGGTCGGCCAATCACCCTGCCGATTGGCCGGTTTTATTATGCAGGGTCGCAACGGGTACTTTATGCCGACCGAAACTCTTACCGGATACCGGATTATTTCCGAACTGATTTTTCAATGAACATAGATGGCAACCATAAAGTAAACCAGCGAACGCATAATTCGTGGACGATTGGTGTATATAACCTTACAGGCCGGAGAAACCCCTATTCAGTGTATTATATATCTGAAAATGGCTTGGTTAAGGGATATAAATTATCCATTTTCGGCAGTGCGATCCCGTTTGTCAACTTTAATATCAAGTTCTAATGAGGAAACTATTCATTTGTCTATTCTTTCTTTTCCTGTTGGCAAGTTGCCGCGACGAGTATGAACTGCCCCTGCGGGAAACAGATGTATCACTGCTGGTGGTAGAAGGCACACTCAACGCAGGGCAGGGAATGACCACCATTACCTTGTCAAGAACGGTGAAGGTAAATGATGCTGCAACGATTAAACCAGTACTGCGGGCCGCCCTTACAGTAGAAGGCAAGAATGGCGGTAACTATGCATTAAACGAAACAGGCAACGGTCAGTACACACTTGCACAATTGCCACTGACTTTTGGAGAAGAGTACCGCTTGCGGATTCGGACGGCTGACAACAAAGAATATCTTTCCGATTACATTGTAGCCAGGCAAACGCCGGCCATTGATGCGGTTACGTGGAAAATTGAAAATGAAAAACTGATTATCTACGCCAACAGCCACGATGCCAGTAACAATACCCGTTATTATAAATGGGATTTCGATGAAACCTGGGAGATTCGATCGTATTACACAGCTTTTTACCGCTGGCTTAGTGGTACTACGATTGTTCCTACCATATCTGCCTACAATAGCCGGTGTTGGAAATATGCCAAATCCAATACAATCAATGTTGGTTCTACCGTACAGTTACAGTCTGATGTTGTGAGCGAAGCCCCCGTACAATTTATTCCTTTTGGATCAGAGAAATTAGGCGTTCGTTATAGTATTTTATTAAAACAGCAGACCCTTACGAGGGAAGCCTATGAATATTTTAATCTGATGAAAAAGAACACAGAGTCCATTGGTTCTATTTTTGACCCGCAGCCCTCTGAGCTGAAAGGCAATATCAAATGCATTTCCAATCCCGACGAAGGCGTGCTTGGCTTTTTAACAGCTTCTAGTTTTACAGAAAAAAGAATTTTTATAACAGCCCAGGAAGCGAACAACTGGCGGTTCAGCCAATACTGCCCCATGGAAAAAGTCCTTAATGAGCCAGATTCAATCCGAATATGGGTTCCGGGTTATTTGCCTTTTAACCTCGATAATTTTAACGGGGTGGAATATTACGCCATGGCACCGGCTAGTTGTGTGGACTGCACAAAAAGAGGCGGTGACCTGAACATGCCCAGTTATTGGTAAACCTTGTGTGAAAACCTACTAAACTAATGAAGCGATCTTTCATTTGTCTTTTCTTTCTTTTATGGGCGCAATTCTCCTTCGGACAGACTGATTTATCAGATGTGCAAGAGAGACTGACAGCTTATACAAAAACACAATTACCAGAAAAAATTTTTCTGCATACGGACAAAACATTCTACGTAGCGGGAGAAACTGTTTGGTTTAAAATTTATGTGGTCGATGGTGTTTTTCATACGCTTTCACCGACGGATAAAGTGGCTTATGTTGAATTACTGGATAGAACAAACGCACCTGTTTTACGGGCAAAAATTGCGCTAGGCGAAGGGGGCGGAAATGGTTCTTTCCAGTTACCATTTACCCTATCAACTGGCTACTACACGATCAAATGTTACACAAACTGGATGAAAAACCTCGGTGCTGACCATTTTTTTGAAAAATCGTTGACGATTGTAAATACCCTGAAAAGCCCGGAGCAACCAGCCGAAAAAACAAAAGCGGCCTACATGTTGCAATTGTTTCCGGAGGGAGGTAATCTGATCAATAGCCTCTCTTCAAAAGTCGCGTTCCATCTAACCGACCAGTTTGGCAAAGGCGTCAAGGGCGAAGGCTATCTTTTGAACAAAAAGAATGATACACTTTCATCCTTCCTTCCGTTTAAATTCGGCATGGGACATTTTAATCTTACACCGCAAAACGGAGAAGCTTATAAAGTCGTTTTCAAACTCAATGACGGACAAACTGTTTCTACCCTTGTACCCAGGAGCCTTGAAAATGGTTATACCATGCACGTAGATGAAACAGCAGAGAACAGGCTAAAAATCACTGTTCAGACAACGCTCCATTCAGGTTCACCCATCTATCTCCTGGCACAAACCAGACAGGTTGTAAACGCAGTACAAATGAGTGCTGTCAATGATGGTACCACTGTCTTTCTGCTGGATAAAAACCGGCTTGGCGCGGGGATCTCTCAGTTGACCATCTTTGATCAAAACAAAAATCCCGTTTGCGAACGTTTGTTCTTTGTGCAGCCGAAATCTACTGATGAAACTCGTCTTCGTCTTTCCAAAGAAAGATATGGAACAAGAGAAAAAGTTGACCTGTCACTTCTTTCGTCAGCAAAGGGAAACCAGAATATGTCTCTATCTATCTACCAGTTGGACGGCTTAAATAGCGAGCATGAGGCCAGGATCGACGAATATTTATGGTTAACCTCTGAATTACATGGCTTGGTAGAAGAGCCGGCCTATTATCTTTCGGCCCCAAGTGCAGAACTCAAGCAAGCATCTGATTACCTGATGCTAACCCATGGATGGCGGCGGTTTAAATGGGAAAAAGTGCTCCGGCAGCCCACTCCTCCTGCTTTTCAGCGTGAACAGTTTAGCCAGATTATAACCGGAGTGGTGACGGATACACGCACCAATGAAACAGTCAAAAACGTACAGGTCTTTTTGTCTATACCAAATACTGTACAACAGCTTTATACCTCAATAAGTGACAGTACCGGTCATCTGCACTTTCATGTAAAGGACTATTATGGTGAAGGTGAAATAATTGCACAAGTCGCCTCACAAAACGATTCATTTTATAAGATAACAATCAATAGTCCTTTTGCGGAGCCGGCCAATACTCTTTCAAACCCGCTATTGGCTCTAGACCCCTCTCAGCAGACTTCTTTGGAAAACCGTAGCCTAAGCGTTCAGACGCAATATGTATTTTCTACGGACAGCATTATCCGTTTTTTTAGACCTGCTATATCGGATACTTTTCCATTTTACGGCCAACCACTTTATCAATATAATCTGGATGAATACGTTCGCTTTAATTCAATGGAAGAAGTGCTGCGGGAATATGTACGGGAAATCAGCGTAGGCGTGAAAGGAAGCGGAGGTTCGTTGCGCTTGAAGCTTTTTAACGAAACCAATCGTGAGTTGTACTCCGATGATATTTTGGTAATGGTTGATGGAATTCCTCTAAAAAATGCAAACAAGGTTTTTTCTATTGATCCGTTGCAGATTAAACAACTCGATGTGATCAACAGAAACTATGTTTTGGGTAACAAATTTTTTCATGGGCTGGCCGGCTTTAAAAGCTATAGCGGTGCTTACAAAGGTTTAGAACTTGATCCCAATAGTGTCATCATCAATTACGATGGGCTGCAATTACAGCGTGAATTTTATTCTCCCAACTATTCATCTGAAACATTGCGTAACAGCCGGCTGCCTGATCTCCGGAATACCTTGTTGTGGATGCCGGATGTTCAGCAAAAAGAAATTAGCTTTTACACCGGCGACAACAAAGGAAAGTATTTGATTGTATTGCAAGGGTTTGATCAGGATGGCCAAATCGTTAATGCATCGTTGCAGCTTGAGGTACAATAGCGTTGCACCGGTTCTAAACAATCAGGCAAATGTGATAAATTATCCTTTCAGTACTTCGGTGATGAACATTTGCAGGTCTCAGCTAACTTATTCCTGTGTATCATTTCAACTTAAATCTCTTCTGGTTCACAGACAAATCGATTAATATCCACGCTAGATCCTGCTCTCTACTTATTCAATCATCCCAGCGTTCTTTGGCTAAGAAATAGTGCAGTAATTGTACTTTGGTTGTAAAGTGGTAATTAGAAAAACCTTCATTGTTCCTTCTTTTGGACAATCATCAGCAAGTTTTTGGAAGCATGATTTGGATTTGCATTTATATCCAGCTAATCTCGATTGAAAGAAATGCCCACAACTGCAGGCAAACAAAAAGGGCTGCCAAGGCAGCCCTTTTTAAGAAAAGCAGTTTAACCACTATCGTTATTTGTTCAGATTTGGGTTGTTTAAAACCTCTGCCTGAGGAATCGAAAAGGTCAACTTTGGATCGCTGTAAAGGAAAGAATTACCTGCATCAAACAAATGGTTTGATCCTCTTGTCACAGTTCTTTTGTTTCTCTTCATCGCTAAATAAGATTTGCCTTCGCCCCATAATTCGATGCGGGTTTGCAGATAAATCTCATCCAAAAGTGCTTGACCCGTCAATGGCGCTAAGTAACTAAGGTCAGTGATTCTATCTGCCAAATAAGAAGAAAGCACTGTTTTAGCAGCTGGATCTTGTCCAAGGCGGGCTTTTGCTTCAGCATTCAATAAATAAAATTCATCTGAACGCATATAAACCAAATCAGTTGTAATTTGTCTTTGGCCACCTTGCGTGCGGGCTGGCGCAAAAAACTTATTGATTGGCTGCAGTTTGAAATTGGTGGCAGTTGGGCTCGCAAATTGACCCTTGCGGATATCATCCGCCCTAATTGCATCGTATAACCCACGGTCAATCGTTTTAGGATCACCAGCCCAGGCATAACTATATGTAAATTGATCTACCTGGCCCCACCATGAAATAAGATCAAGTCCTTGTGCAAGAGTGATATCTACACCCCAAAGCCAACTTGGTGTGGTGACGCTATTAAAGCCAGAACTGCTACCGTTGGTTCCATTGTAAACAGCCTGCAATGCAGTTGTTTTTGGATACGCCGTCATAATGTCCTGCGTAAGCGTTACGACTTGTGCCAGGTCAGCCGGAGTTCCTCTCGCTGCCAGTACATAAGCTAATAAGCCTTTTGCGACGTTTTTATCGGCTTGATCTTTAGTACTCCTTGTGAAATTATCCAAGAGTGAAATGGCATCGGTTAAATCTTTTACCATCAAATCAAACACATCTTTAGCCGTGCTTTTTGGTTGATTTAAGAACTGACTGTTAGCCGTTTTATACAAAGGGAGGATTTTTGCACTGCCATCACCATACTCTTTTGCATAGAGCTGCGTGAGATAAAAATACCCATAGGCACGCATTATTTTAGCCTGGCCCATTGTGTATTTATTTGCAGTCTCAGCCGGAACTACATCTGAACCACCCAATACATCGATGATAGAATTTGCACCGAAGATTTGACGATAGTAATATCGCCACGGGATGTAGTTCTCGTTTCTTGTAAAGTCAACAGTGGCTTGATACCGGGCAACGTTTGAATACCAGCCATAATTTAAGGCACCTAATACCATATCTGATTGGAGCATATCAGTATAGATGTCAATACCCTTCTGGCCAAAGTCATCATGCCCCGTTGTTCCTCCGACGCCTACTGTAAACATCGTTGTATATAATCCACTTACCAAGCCATTCAACACCTTTGGATCTTGCTTGGCAGCATCCCCTAATTGCTCAGGGGTGGTAAATTGTGTAGGCTTGGTTTCTAAGAAGTCTTTTTTACAGCTTGTAAGCATCAATGAGCCTACAACAGCAAAGGAAACTAAATATTTTACTTGCATGAATTTCATTTTAAATTGTTTAGAATCTTGCTTTAATACCGACTGTTATGGTAGAAAGAGGCGAATAACGATAAGTGTCTGATCCGCCTGTCTCTGCTGTCGATGGATTGAAACCATTTCTTTCCGACATCAACCACAAGTTGTCAGCAGAAACGAATAAAGAGGCTGACTGAACACCTTTTATCTTTTGAAGAATGGTAGATGGAAGGTTATAACCAATTCGGATGTTATTCAATGCCAGGTAAGTCGCTTTGGTAATAAATCTTGTAGATGCGGAAGCTACGTTCGCATCGTAGTTATTCGAAAGACGAGGAACATCGGTAATATCACCTGGCTTTTGCCATCTGTTTTTGATGTCGGTACTCCAGTTATTTCCACCAATCAACCCGTTCGCCATTAAACCTGCGTAAGCTCCATCGTAAGCATATCCACCAAAGCTGTATAACAACTGAACATCAAGCTCAATACCTTTAAAGCCTCCATTTAAATTGAAAGCACCTCTAACTTTTGGCAACGATGATTTACCAACATAGTAAAGGGTAGCCTGCGCATAGTTTTTTGTTGTACTTGTTAAAAGTGCTCCTCTCTTGTTTGGATTATCGCTGTAGAATTGCTCCAAATTAGCAACCTGCTCGCCGGCATCGAATGCTTTGTTTCCATTTGCATCATCGTAATAAACTGTCCAGGTGCTGGTACCATCAGCAGGATCAACACCAACAAAGTTGCGGGTGTAAAAATCAAAAATAGAGTGCCCTGTTGCCCAACCATAGTTGCCTTGTACGTCGATTATTTTCTCCTTGCTGGTTGAAGGATCGATTGGCATGCGGGTGATCTTGTTTGTAAAATGCTCACCATTAACACTTAGATCAAGGAAATAGTCGCGTTTTTTCAAAAGATGCCCTGTCAATTCAAACTCAATTCCCTGGTTACGCAATTGTCCGTCATTTACGGTAATTAACGCGTATCCGTTGGATGGTCCTACTCTTCTGTCGAAGATTAAGTTATCCGTATTTTTCACATAATAATCTACCGAACCGGATAGATAAGATCCTAATCTAAATTCTACTCCCGTTTGGAACATTTTAGAAGTTTCCCAGGTCAGATCAGGGTTACCTTTTGTTACAAACGTAAAGGAAGGGTTGTTATTAAGATTATTAATATCATAACGGTCGGAGCCTGGATAAAGACCTAATCCATCCTGATCTCCTAATATGCCATAGCTGGCTTTTAATTTCAGGTAATCAATGAATTTCACATTCCGCAGGAAATTCATTTTGCTCATAACCCATCCCAGGCCTACTGAACCAAATGTACCCCAGGCGTTACCTGCAGTAAAACGGGAAGAACCATCTCTTCTTAAAGTACCCGAAACATAATAAGTGCTCTCGTAGTCATAATTTACCTGGCCGAAATAGCTTTCTAATCGGTTTGTGTTAGCATACGATGTAGAAGTTGGATTGATAACGATAGCATTACTCAGCTCCAGCGTTTGGTTATCAACTAAGTTATAACCAGAAGCAGAGGCTCTTGTATATTTATATTTTGTTGCCTCGTGTGCGGCCAATGCCTCGATATTGTGTGCACCAAAACGCTTGGAATAACGCAAAAGGTTCAGCAGGTTCAGGTTCAATAAATCGTCGCGTGTTTGTCCAATGGAACCGTTCTGTGTAGCAGCCGAACCGTAAAACTTGTTTGTTAAGCTCCAGAAGTTTTGTGCATAATATTGAACGCCTAATCGGTTTTCTAAAGAAAGTTCTTTCGTGAACTTGAAATTGATCGATGTATTACCGGTCAATTCATTTCGTGTGTTTGTAATTGTGTTGTAGGTAGCATCGGCTATGGCATTGGTTAACGAACCGAATTTTCTGCCTGTGGAACCGTAGTCAAATTGATTTCCTCCGAAAATAGGATCTGGTACAAGGTTTCCGCTCGCATCACGAAGAAACAAAGGATAGATAGGAGGAATGTTATCAGAAAACCAGAATACGCTATTTGAGTTTGCTGCCTGCCCGTTGTTATTGGTTTTGGCATTAGCGTAGTTGATATTGAAAATGGTACTCAGCCACGGCTTCACTTCATGGTTCAGATTAATGCGGGCATTCAAGCGTCTAAAATCTGATTTAATAACGTATCCTTTATCCTCTAAGTAGCCAAAAGAAGTATAGTAGTTGGTTCTGGCATCACCGCCCCCAATTCTAATATTTGCTTCTGCTCTGTTGGATGGTTGAAACGCATAATCTTCCCAGTTTTCTGGATTATACTTACGCGTTACGCCTGGCCGCACAGTTCTTGTAGCCGGATCTATTAATTCGGCACCAGTTGTAACGTTCCAAATATTATTTCTCGGATCGATTCCGTTCGCCGAAAACAAACGCGTATTGGCAAAAGCTGTAGGATCAGCATTGGCTCGTGCAACACCTTCATTATACAATGCCTCCCAGCTTAATGCAATGTATTCCTCTGGAGATTCGATAACGCTATACCGCGGTAAAATTGATTTGTTCGTGCCATATCTTCCATCAACTTCAATAAAAGATCGAGTGCTACGGCCAGTTTTAGTGGTAATGACAATGACACCATTAGCTCCGCGGGAACCGTAAATTGATGTGGCTGCTGCATCTTTTAACACCGTTAAGGTGGCAACATCATTGGGATTGATAGAATTAATTGCACCAGAATAAGGTACACCATCAACTACATAAAGAGGTGAGCGGTTGCCATTTACAGAGCCAATACCACGAATGCGGATTGTTGCAGAAGTGCCTGGTTGGCCCGAAGTGTTGATGACTCTTACGCCTGCAACCTCACCTGCTAACGCCTGCGACACGTTAGCCACAGCTTTGTTGTTCAATTGTTCACCGGATACTGACTTTGCCGTTCCTGTAAATGCCTGCCTTGTCGTAGTACTATAACCAACTACCACAACTTCCTGCAGGTTGTCGTTACCCGGCTGTAATCTCACATCAATCGTATTTCGATTTCCTACCGAAATCTCCTGGCTGGTAACATTGGCGCCTGAAAAAACCAAGACGGGATTATTGCCAGATACGGTTATTGAGAATGTCCCATCGGAATTTGTTACTGTCCCAATGGAAGTATTTTTAATTTGAACCGTTGCACCCGCGAGTGGGATGCCCTGTGCATCAGTAATTTTACCGGTAACTACCCGGTTTTGTGCCAGAAGCTGTACCGATAGGAGGAACAGCCCCATAACCATCATTAGTAATTTTCTCATAATACTCCTGTTAAAATTTAAAGTGAGCGAATTTATGTGAGGAAAGGTTAGATAGACCACTTTTCTTAACAAAAAGTTGCATTTGTCTTAATTTTTCGACAAGTAGATGATTTTAACCTTTAAATGAAGCGTTTATTAAATAAATAACCTTCCTGAAATCCAGGAAGGTTATTTATTTGTAGTCACGCGAGCCTACTTATCCCAAAACACTCTTTCCAACATACTGCTCTTTTGTTTAGGCGCATTTGGGTTTAAATCGATTTCATTTTGTGGATACAAAAGCGATCGTGGAATATCGGCAATAA
>SEBV01000055.1 GCA_004172865.1 Gammaproteobacteria bacterium
TCTCCACCAATCAGTTGATCAAATGAAGTGAAAAGCCCGCAAACTCTCTGTTTGCGGGCTTTTTTGTTTTTCGGGCATATCAAAAATGCTTAGAAATACGCAAAGTAAAAGTGAGTAATAGGACATTGGCTCTGCGGGAGCGCAACCTTTGAAGCGATAGGGCTTGATGACAGGGATAGTGCAACGGGTTCTTTATTAAACCCCTTGTTTTCCCTTTTAAAAAAGAACGTAACCATACGATTTTAGAAAAGGTTAAACTCCGAAAACGGGCAGTTACGTTATGTATCTTATTTAGTCATTCAGAGTCAAAACGACTGCTTTTTTTATTTCCGCATTTCTAACGCCGTCATTGCCTCAATCTTGGGTTCTGTTACAGGATAAAGTAATCTTTGATAAGTCCAACGTTGATCCACAAATCCTTTGTTGCTAAAACAACGGCCCAATATATTTAAGGAAGTTGTGATATTATTCGCTTACCTTTTCCCTAGCCAAAACGGTTCTGTAGTATGAGTTCGATCTCTTCGAAAAAGATTCTTAGCGAAGCGCATTACCAAAAAGCCTATCACTCCGCTTCAGAAATTTTGCATCGTCTTCCGAAAGACCTGTGTTATCACAGCGTACAGCATACCCAATTTGTTGTTGAAGTCGCTGACCGAATTGGTAAAGAGGAAGGATTAACGGAACAGGAGCGACTCCTTCTATTGACTGCCGCACTTTTCCACGATATAGGATTTGTACGAGGATATGATAATCATGAGAAACGTTCCTGCGATGTTGCAAGGGAAGAGCTGGCCCAAGTCGGCTACCCACCGGATGCAGTGGACGATATCTGTAAACTCATCATGGCAACCAAATTACCGCAGACTCCAAACTCCATCAGCGGGCAAATTTTGTGCGATGCGGATTTATATTATTTAGGATCCCCAAACTTTTTTAAAGAGTCAGAAAATTTATACAACGAGTTCTTGGCACATGGTATCGTAGCTGACCGTTCTGACTGGGAGCAGCGCCAACTCGCTTTTCTGGAAAATCACCAATACTTTACAAACACCGCTAAAAGGGAAAGGGCAAAACAAAAAGCTGCTTATCTGAAGCAGGTTCGCATGCAATGGAAAAACAGCCAGCGAAAAGCTGTATTTAGTAAAAAGTCTTTTGCATCCTTACATGATGTTTTCTTCATGGTGATAGGTGTATTGATCACCGGTTTTGCACTCAAAAGTCTATTGGTTCCTAACCACTTTTTCGACGGCGGCGTAACCGGTATCTCGCTTTTACTTCACGAGCTTTTTCATTGGAACCTCGCATTATTAATCATTCTTGCCAACCTACCCCTGATAGCTATAGGTTACTTCAGCGTGAGTAAATCTTTCGCAATAAAAACGCTTTTATGCGTGGTTTTGCTATCTGTTTGTTTGTGGTTGATACCTTATCCACCAATCCTAACTCCTGATCGCATCTTGATCTCGATTTTTGGCGGTTTTTTTATCGGAACCGGCATCGGCCTTTGCATGCGGGCTGGGTGTGCTCTAGATGGAATAGAAGTGCTGGCATTAAAAGCGTTTAAAAAAACACCTTTTACAGTCACGGAGTTGATTCTTGGAATTAACATTTTCATTTTTGTTATTGCGGCCCTCCAGTTAGGTATTATGACTGCCATGTACTCCATCCTAACTTATTTCACCGCCTCGAAAACAATTGACTACGTGGTGGAAGGAATCGAAGCGTACACCGGTGTTACCATTATTTCAGCCGAAAGCGATTTGCTCAAGCACAGGTTAGTAAATGAATTAGGAAGAGGAATCACCGTTTACAAAGGAGAAAGGGGTTTTTTGCCAGGACAGTTTGAAACCAGCAGTGATTGCGACATCATTTTTACTGTAGTTACACGACTTGAAATGCGGCGGTTGCAATCACTAGTGCATGAAACAGATCCAAAGGCATTTGTTTTTGCCTCCACCATCCGCGAAGCTTCGGGTGGCATATTACGCAGGAGAGCAAAACATTGAAGATGGGTAGTGGCGGATATTTAAAATATTACTCTTTATATGAATTCAGCCATCTTTCTATTGCTGGTATTTCAGTTTCACCAAGAAGCTTTCGGTCAAAACTTTACAAACAAACAGATACCTCTACAGCAAGTGTGGAAAAAGCAATTTTTGCCTGTGGCGCTGACTTCAATGGTACCTACATCAGGTACGTAGTGGCCCTGGTAAAAAAAGCCAAACCAAAAGTTTGCTTTATTCCAACAGCGGTGCACGACGATCCCTATGAATTCATTTGCTGGTACGAAAAAAAAGCTAAGCTGAACATCCGCTCCAGCGTCTTAAAAAACTACTTCGAGTTTGATTCAAGCCAGCAAACATTTGAAGAGCAGCTAGCTGATTGCAACATCATTTTCGTTGCAGGCGGCAGTACACTCAACATGCTGGCTATCTGGAAAGAACACAGCATAGATACACTATTGCGTAAAGCATACGACAGGGGTTTAATACTGCTTAAATATTTACAGGATGAATATCATTTAGAATGAAGACGAAGCACAAAATTGGGGTGCCTGTTGATATGGCACTGTACAAATAAAAATAATTTATGAAATCAAAATCAATAAGGGGCAGTTCAACAGAAGAAATACAAACAGCTTTGCAAACTAGCATGCAAGATGGATTTGCTCCAACATTGGCTATCGTTTTCATTTCCATCAAACAAGACCGCAAAGCAGTTTGTAAAATACTTGCTGAGCAAGATATTGATATCGTTGGCGCCACTTCATCAGGGGAGTTTATCAATGATTGCCAAAGTGAAGGCGAAGCTGCGATCCTGCTTATGGAGTTGGATCGTAAGTATTACAACATTTTATGGGAAGAAACCGGCGATAGAACAGTCGAAGAAGCTAGATGCCGGAATGATTGCATTGTTATTAGACGGCGATAAGGTATCCTTATTTGGAATGGCTATCACAGGCTGGAAACCTATGGGCATTACAAGAACTGTTACAAAGAGTACGGGAACAAAGATTTTTACCATTGACCATACCCCGGCAGTTGAGATGTATTTGAAATATCTTGGAAAAGAAGAAAAGAAAAACGACCAGGATTTCAACGTTTTTGAAGAACTCGGCTTTACTTATCCATTCATTACCGAAAGAACAATTGGTGGTGAAACTGTTTTAAGAACACCCATAAAAATCGACTATGTAGAAAACGCTTTGGAAATAGATATTGAAATGCCGGTAGGAACAAAATTCTGGTTTACAACGCCACCTGATTTTGATATTGTAGACGAAGTGCTTGATGAGGC
>SEBV01000056.1 GCA_004172865.1 Gammaproteobacteria bacterium
TGCATGGCATCGTCAAAAGTGGCAATCTACAGTGCGTTGTTCGCCAACCTGCTGATTGCCGTCACCAAATTTGTTGCAGCGGCTGTTACGGGCAGTTCGGCCATGATTTCCGAGGGTATTCATTCGGTAGTGGACTCACTGAATGAAGTTCTCTTGCTATTGGGCCTGAAAAAGAGTAAAAAGAAAGCAGATGAAAGCCGGCCATTCGGCTACGGCAAAGAGCTTTACTTCTGGTCGTTTATCGTGTCCATCTTAATTTTTGGCGTGGGCGGCGGCATCTCTTTCTACGAAGGCATCACGCATTTGCAGCATCCCGAACTTATTCGCAATCCCTCCTGGAACTACATTGTACTCGGCGCTGCCATTGTGTTTGACGGTATATCGTTCATTATAGCATTGAAAACATTCAATAAGCACCGGGGCGATACACCGTTTTGGAAAGCTGTGAGAAAAAGCAGGGATCCTTCGTCGTTTGTGGTGTTGTTTGAAGACGCCGCCGATGTATTAGGCCTCGTCATTGCCTTTGGGGGTGTGTACCTCGGGCATCGTTTCAACAATCCTTATTTCGATGGAATTGCCTCTATCCTGATTGGTCTTTTATTGACGGCAGTTTCCGCGGTGCTCACAAGGGAAAGCCGAAGTTTGTTAATGGGCGAGACGGCTACACCAAGCGTACTAGAAAAGGTGGTGCAGATGGCAGAATCAAATCCGGTTGTTGAAAAAGTTCACCAGCATCTTTCAACTGTGCTCGGACCGGAAGAACTGTTGCTGATTTTGCGGCTTCAACTTCATGATGGCGTTTCCTCAGCAGATGTTGCGAAAGGTTTCAAAAACATCAAAGAAGCTATCCGGTTGCAATACCCGAATTTCCGACAAATATTTATTGAACCGGTGGAGGAGAAGTGACAATTGATTTTAAAGAACACTTATTCATTTGCTGTCAGTATTGACATCCTTCGATGCAGTACAAAACGTCAAATAATTTGAAGGACTATAGAAATATGTTATTCATATTGGAATGCTTCGTCATTCTTTGCTTGCGAAGAAGAATCTTACAGCACAGTTTTACGGAGTTACCTGGCGAGTGGCTTGGAAATAAATTGTTCATCCATACTGATTTCAACTACTTTTATTCCTCAACAAATAGTAATGAAAATAGATATTGCCAAATTACTTCAAAAGAAGAAAAAACAAATACTGGAAAATTGGATGACCAACCAACTGGCCGATGCCGGCTTACGGGAAGATCTCATGAGTAATGATGATTTACGGGAGCAGTCGGACGAGCTGCTAAATAACTTATTGAATGTTCTCAGCGAGAAAAACATGGGCGACGATCAGTCATCGGATTTTGAGCCCGTGTATGAAATTCTCTCCGGGATTTCTATGTCGCGTGCCCGCCAGGGATTTTCGCCCCGCGAAACCGGCGTGTATGTATTCAGTTTGAAAGAGGCGCTCCTGCGCACATTGCAAACGGAGTTGAAAGATGATCCCATCGCTTTGATAGACGCTGTACTGAAAATAAACCGGCTGATGGACAATATGGGCATCATCACCTTTGAAACATTCATCAAAGGCCGTGAAGAAGTGATCCTGCGACAGACTGATGAAATCACGGAAATCTCAACTCCCGTGATTCGTGTTTGGGACGGCATATTGGCCCTGCCCATTATTGGTACGCTGGACAGTGCCCGCACTCAAGTAGTCATGGAAAGTTTACTCCAGGAGATTGTAGAAAGCGGAAGCACCATTGCTATCCTCGATATTTCCGGCGTGCCGGCGGTTGATTCGCTGGTGGCGCAACACTTAATTAAAACGGTAGCAGCTACCCGCCTGATGGGCGCCGAATGCATTATTAGTGGCATCCGTCCGGAGATTGCACAAACAGTCGTTCATCTCGGAATTGACCTGTCTAACATTGTTACCAAAGCCTCGCTGGCAAGCGCATTGCGTCATGCTTACGGCCTGCTGAAACTCGAAGTCAAAAAAGTTCAAAATAAACACGCTTTCTAGCCTATGGATCGGATTCCAATTCTCCGCATGGGGAAATTCTTATTGGTCACTATACAAATCGATCTGTACGATCGCCTTGCCACTAATCTTGAAACCGACCTGGTGCAAATGGTTAGCAAAACTGGTGCAAGAGGCGTGCTGATCGACATCTCTGCGCTTTCTATCGTGGATTCTTTCATGGGGCGCATCCTAGGCAATATTGGGAGCATGTCTAAAATCATGGATGCCGAAACTGTTGTTGTTGGCATGCAGCCAGCCGTAGCCATCACCCTCATTGAACTAGGACTTGAACTCAAAGGCGTGCACACGGCGCTGAACGTGGAAAAAGGTATGGAATTACTCACAACAAAAATTGGTTCGTACGAAGATGAAGAACTAGAAGAAGATGAAATTAGTCCTGAATAGAGACAAGATGACGATTGAAAAAGAGCAGGACGTCGTTCCCTTCCGCAACCGGGTCAAAGAATACGCGGTGAAGATTGGAATGAGCTTGGTAAACCAAACAAAACTCATCACCGCTGCTTCTGAGCTTGTTCGTAATATGCTTAAGTATGCTGGCGGCGGCGTGGCTACCATTGAAGTCATTAGCCAGGGCAGGGACAATGGCATCCGCCTTATTTTTCAGGACCAGGGCCCGGGTATAAAAGACATTGCACAAGCTATGAAGGACGGTTTTTCTACCGGGAAAAGCCTGGGTTTGGGACTACCTGGCACCAAACGTTTGGTAAGCGAATTTGACATTAAAAGCAAAGCAGGCGAAGGCACAACCGTCACCATCATAAAGTGGAAGAATGGGTAGCAGAACACACGTGGCGCTAAGGGCGG
>SEBV01000057.1 GCA_004172865.1 Gammaproteobacteria bacterium
AAGTTTCTGAACCCGCCTCTGGACACGGTCCCAAATTTTAATCCATTTGCGCTGGACCTGCCGGTACAATTGTCAACAATTACATTTTGACAGACCTTGGTGGCATCGTGTGATTTGAAGCAGATTATATCATCCGCCGCATCAAAAAATGAATTCTTTATCATCACGCTGTCACAATCAACAATATCAATACCATCGTTGTTCCAGTATGATTTGGAATCAACCTTTATACTATCCACAAGCAGGTTCTTGCACTGGTCGTATGTTTGATTCCAACTGGCCGGGTCTTTAAGCGTAATACCTTTGATGGTAACGTTTGTGCACTCCCTGAAATAAATATTCTGTGGCCGGTTGGTTTCATTTGGACGGTCGTATTTCAAAACATCTTCAACCAGTCCTTTGTGAATGTAGCTAACCATCGTGTTGGCATTGATAAAACCACGGCCGTCAATTGTTCCTTTGCCGGTGATGCCAATATTGTTTTGCCCGATCGCGAAGATCATAGACATCCACCCGATATACTTGTCTTTGATGTAATCGAACGTATTGGTTGAACCCAGGATAACGGCACCCTCTTCGATGTGCAAGGTCACGTTCGATTTCAGGTAAATACTTCCCGTCATAAAACTACCGTTGCTGAAGATCAACCGGCCACCTCCATTCGTAGTAATAAAATCAATTGCTTTTTGTATGATAGCAGTGTTTAATGTAATGCCATCACCTTTTGCACCGAACGCGGTGACCTGGTAATCTTTGGCCTCAAGGGGCAATGACTGCAACGAAAAAAGAATAACAAAGAAAAATACTGCAGCTTTCACGTTATAAAATTTACGGTTATAAAATGTTGACAGGACCCACTAAGCCCATCGATTGCAAAGGCTGGTTTTTCCTTTTTTCATTGGTCCAATATTGTGCAACCGGGTTACCGGTAAGTGTCTTCATATAATTGCCCATCACAGTGGTAACAACAATTTCGATCTCATTATCCCCCTGAACTAACAACTGATTCACTTTATACAGGTGCCTTCCAAACCAGTTAACACCGGCGCTTTGCCCGTTTATAAAAAGCTGCGATGTGCCATGCACCAGGCCAAGGTCAATAAATGAAAGTTTGGACGACGAGCGATGTGAGTACACTTGTTTATAGTGTACGGCGCCGCTAAAGGCTACATGATCGGGCATGTCTTTCAGGTCCTTCAACTCCTTCCAGGTTTCTGATTTGGTTGTTCCATTCATGTGTTTCAGAACAACCCGCCAGTTGCCTTGCAAGGCCTTATTGTTGTTAGTTACCGGCGGCACCTCGGTATAAACGGAAGCGTTTTTTGCGCCAGCATTATTACTAAACACAATAATTTTTAAATCAGCCTGTGTTAGTGTCAACGGAATTTGAGAGGGTTCGGGAATACTGTATTGCTCCCCGGTAACAGCATCCCATATCCAGGCCTTCCTGCCTTTTACCAGGGATGCCTGCGGACGAACAGTAATCTGGTAGGAATTATCGTAGCTGCAATTATTGAGAACCAGTATTTCGGTTTCACCGGCCTGGTAGCGAACCTGGGAAATAAATGAATTTCCTTTTTCTATCTCTACGTACGGCGAAATGGCGTATTCCTTTGCTATGTTTCTGAACCAATGATAAAAATCGCCTGCAGGCCTGGCAAGCATTATGAATCTACCCGGTAAAGCTTTCATTTTGGCCACCAGTGCTTTTACCAGGTTATCGTTCTTTTCAAAGTCGTTTAACCCCAGTGATTTGCCCGGTACATGTTCAATACAAATGACTTTACCTCCAGACTGTACAAACGCCAATAATTTTTCTGCCGTTGCAGGTGCCAGGCTTTCGACAGAAACGATAATGATGGAATGGTACTGTCGTGGCCCATATTGCATTTTGCCATCGCTCATTTGCGCATCGCAGATGACATTGTCCGAGATGTAATCGCAACCCATCCCGTTTTGATGTACAGCTTCCCAAACCTGGTGCAACCACTCCGGATACATAATAGATGGAAACGGCTCCATTTGTGCACCCAGCTTCGACCACATATCGTAAACAGGCGGCAGTATTGCTATATCTGCATACATATCGCCCTGCTGCAATAAAGCGGATACTCTTGCCCTGTATAAATTAAGAAATTTGAAATAAGGCCAGTAGGTATTCCTTTCGTTCATGAAATTGCCATACCGTATCCACCCGGGAAACGCGGCTTCAGGAGGAGAATAATTAAAGCCGTGATACACCGAATGTGTTATGCCTGAAATAATGCTTTGATCAGACCCAAGCTTCAGCATTTGCAACGTAGCGTTGAATACCATATCGGTGTTGGTAAGCTCCTCGCAACTGACCGTTCGCTTGCCCTGCAGGTGCGCTGCCGACGAAACATATTTATTGGCCATGGAATACGCCCGGCCCACCCGGTAATCCGTTTCAGACAAACCTTTTCCCACACCGTATTTCACCCAGGTTTCTCCTTCCGGAATATCCATATCAAAACTTCCTTCCAATGGATGATAACCACGGCCATAGGATTGTACCCTTGATTGCAACCCATTCTTTTTACACCATGCCTGGAAAACATTTACAAACCGCTCACGGTGAAGCTCTGCCCGGGTAAGGTCGAAATCGAACCGGACCCTTTTAACGATCTCACCAAAGGAATCGCCAAAAGCAACCGGGTACGTATAATCATATACGTTACCCATGCCGCCAATCTTTGAAAGAATAAATGGCAGATA
>SEBV01000028.1 GCA_004172865.1 Gammaproteobacteria bacterium
GCCTACCTGGCCCTCAAAGACCTCCTCGGCGACGACGTGTTCCGCAAAAGCCTCCACGGCTTCATGCAGCGCTGGAACGGCAAGCACCCCCTGCCCTGGGATATGTTCAACAGCTTCTCCAACCTGTCGGGCAAAGACCTGACCTGGTTCTGGAACAACTGGTTCTTCACGTCTTCCTATATGGACATCGCCGTAGACAAGCTAGTGGCCGGCAAGAGCGGCAGCACGCTGACGGTTCGCAATGTGGGGGGCTTCTACATTCCCTTCGACGTGCTCGTTACCTACGCCGACGGCAGCAGCGCCACGGTGCACTGCACCGCCAACGTGTGGGCGAAGAACGGCAAGCTCGCCACCGTGCCCCTGCCCGGTACGAAGAAGATCATGGCGGTAAAGCTCGATGGCGGCCTCTACGTAGACGCCGACCCCGCCAACAACAGCTGGGGCGACGCCGGCAAGAAGGCCCTCTCCGCCACGCAGCTCGATCAGTTTGTCGGAACCTATTCTTCAGCACAGATCCCCGTCAAGCTCAGCATCACCCGCACGGGTACGACTTTAAAAGCCCAGGGCGAAGGCCAGGAGCCGCTGGAGCTGGCTTATGAGGGAGGGAATACGTTTGTGTCGGCGGCCCAGGGGTTGAAGTTTGAGTTCGACCCGGCGAAGGGGGAGCTGACGATGAAGCAGGGGAGTGGCAGTTTTGTGTTTAAGAAGTAGTAACAAAACAATTGGATGATAAGGAAGCCTGGCCGTTTGGTCAGGCTTTTTTTACTTAGTTGATCGGAATGTACCTGTTGCTAAAATAATTGGCCAGAAATTGCCGTATTTCTACGATTGTTCAGATGAAGCATAGTTTTTATCTTGCCGAAGTTCTCCCGAAGCCATACCAACCACCTGCACTTAATTATTAACTAATCCAAACGAAATGCCTACATGTGTCAATGCCACCTGTATTGCGTTTATACCGGAAGAATTTGATCGTGATGTTTAAAAACAAATAGGTGTTTCTGCTCCTATTGCAGATTAAGCTATCTTGGCCATCCTTTCGTTACCCCAATACCAACTGTTTATGAACTCGATCACCATACCAATTCTTGTGACAGCATTCGTTGTTCAAGTATTGGTTACCTACCTGCTGGTTAAGTTTGCTGTTGCCGATGCAACAAAAGAAATACTGTTTCAACTGAAGCTTCAGAACAACCTTCGTTTGCTCTCGTTCAAGCGAGAGGGCGTTCCAGAAAATGAAGTTAGGTCGGCAATTGAGCAATCAAAAAACTAAAGTGAAGATTCCGCCGAATATTGCAAAATCGCATGTTTTAAAAGCGATTGAGAAAATCTGTAGAGATGGAATTCCAAAGCGCAGAGGGTGTAGGAGGTGGGCCGTGGACTATAATGGTGACCATTACCCCTGCAAGCTTTTGATTTCATGGGCAAATATTTCCGTCAATGGGAAAGAACTAGAATACAATGACTTCACAACTCATGAAGCGCAGCAGTATTTAACATACCTACAATTCAAAGTAATACTTATCTAACATGTCTGAAATTTTTAAACCATTAAGTCTAACAATAAAGGAGCTTTTTGGGAATACTGATTCGTTGTATCAGATCCCCATTTATCAGCGACCCTACAAGTGGGGAAGTGAACAAGTTGACAAACTTTGGGAAGACCTCTGGGATGCTTTTCAAAATGATGAACCTAACTACTTCCTAGGTTCAGTAATCACGGCAAAACCTCAAGAGTCCAGTAACTACCTCGACGTTGTAGACGGACAGCAGCGCTTGACAACCCTGCTTATTCTGTTTTGCTGCTATCGTGATGTGTTTCCCGAGATCAATAAAGATGCTGATGACCCCTTTGCGGTAGATTCGAACATTCTGTCTAACTCGATATTTTTCAATGGCAAATTCAATCGACTTAAGCTTGTTACACATGCTTCTCATCAAAGCGATTTTGAGTCGGTAGTAATCAAAGGTGACACAACTAAGTGCAAAGAGCCTACGAAAAGCCAGCTTGCGAAGGACGAGGAGCCTAAATTCAAGTTTGCAAATACATCAGCTCTGTTTTGTCAATTGTTAAGGGATTTGGATGAAGCGACCGCTGGTGAATTTCTGAATTACGTTTTTAATAAGGTGCGCATAATCCGAATCGATTGCAGTTCAGTCAACTTTGCAATAAAGCTATTTCAAGTGTTAAATGATCGTGGCCTGGATCTAACAAATTCAGACCTTATCAAAAGTTTTCTGCTTGAAAAGGTCTATAGAAAGTATGCAGAAGACGAGGCTACATTGAAGTTAAGAGCTGATCAGTTTATCGCAGATTGGCGTGCTACCGAGAATATTGTCAAGGATTCGTACTTATCAATGAATGATTTGTTCGTGATTTATGAATATTACTTATTGGCAAGCAATCCCAGAAAGTCCTTGTACGATGAATTGCAGACTGCTTTCGCTACAAAGGATCCTAATGAGGTAATAGCCGATTTTAAGAAGTTCGCTGAGCATCACAAAAATTCCATTGTCGACCTGCATGATAAAACAATCTATTCGTTTTGGTATTTGAAGTGGACTGTATACTGGAAATCTATCCTTCTGGCAGCTCTACACACTAAGTATCCTGATTATGAACGTCTCGTAAAAGCTTTGCGCCGATATTATTATTTGAATTGGATTGCCGGCTTTACAATGACACGAATTAAGCAAATTTCATTTAACCTAATCAAATGGGTTAAAGACAAAGAACCAATGAGTTTTATTGAGAAGCAAATCAATGACAAACTTGCATCTGATGGTGTTATACCACGGGCAATTAGCCAGCTCGATTCCGATATCTACTACGCCTCCTGGTGCAAGCCATTATTGGTCATGATTGAGTATAATCAAACGGATAATAGTATGCCTCAGTGGATTGATATCAAAGACCGAGACTTACATGTCGAACATATCTTGCCTCGAAAGTTCACCGACATACGTGGATGGGAGCATTTTTTTTCCAACGATGAAGTTCCGAAATGGATCAACTCCGGTGGTAATCTCACCCTTTTAAGTGGCAAAAAGAATATTGAAGCGAGTAACAACTCCTTCCCTGTAAAAATCGATGTTTATAAGGGTAAGGGGAAACACTCTGATTCTGACAAAAAAGTAACTGCGTTTCGTATTTCTCAAAAGTTAGTCGATGATTTCGAAGCTGGTAAATACAGCAAAAACTGGACAATGGATAGCATGATCGACCGATGGAATTGGTTTCTTAATGAAGTAGAACAAGTATTGGCCATCGATCTTTCGACTATCAAGCACAATCCACCAGTTCCCGAAAATGAAATGTAGACTATGACTGTTCCAACATTGGTGGAATTCGAATTTGCACTTTCTCAGATAGCAAGTGAAGTGATGCCTGTGCTTGGAGAAGTGCGTTGCAAAGAAATTGCTTCCGGAAACTTGTTAGTGAATGGAGAGTTCAAAGACAGTTGTTCCGTAGGATCTACCGTACTTCACCTGGACAGGAGAAAGCCCTTGTTTAAGTTTTTCGATAAAATTCCAAAACTTCCAATGCACTTCTATCACATTGAGGTTTGGAATAGTCAAGTTCAAATCAGCCTTCGTAATCTGAACACTGGACAATCGTACTTACTGAACCGTACTGCATATGAATTAGTGGCTTCAAAATTATCTGCAAGGTTCCAATGGGAATCTTTTTGCAATGTTCGTCTTGATTAGGGTCTTGCCGCTGCCCGTGGTGTGCCAGATGTAGCCGTTGCCGCGGTTCTCCTCGATGCAGCGCACGATCTCTTTCACGGCATAGATCTGGTAGGGACGCATCACCAGCAGCTTCTGCTCGCTTTCCACCAGTACCATGTATCGGCTGATCATTTGCGCGAGGGTGCACTTGGAGAGGAACTTCTCCGCAAAGTCGTCGAGGTGGGTGATCTTCTTATTGTCTTCGGCGGCCAGCTGGTACACGGGCAGGAATTGCTCGTCGGCGCTGAAGTTGAAATGCTGCGCGCGGTTGTTGGCGAAGTAATACGTATTCGTACGGTTGCTCACCACGAACAGTTGCACGAAGCAAAGCAGCGAGTTGGTATAGCCATTGCCGGGGTCGGCCTTGTAGTCCACGATCTGCTGCATGGCGCGGCGGGGGCTCACTTCAAGCGTCTTGAGTTCTGCCTGCAATACGGGGATGCCGTTCATCAGCAGCAGCACGTCGTATCGGTGATGGCTGTTGTGGGTGTTCATACGCAGCTGGCTAACAACCTCAAAGTCGTTCTTGCACCAGTCCTTGATATTCACGAGCGTGTATTGCAGGGGCGTGCCGTCTTCGCGGATGAAGGTGTTGCGCTGGCGCAGCAGTTTGGCAGTGGTAAACACATCAGGGTTGACGATCTCGTCGCGCAGGCGGTTGAATTCGGCGTCGCTGAGCGTGACGCGGTTCAATTCCTGGAACTTCTGGCGAAAGTTTGCTTCGAGGACGGCACGATCCCGGATGTCAGCGCGCCAGGTATATTTCAGGTCGGTGAGCTTGCCGATAAATGCCTGCTCGATGTCTGCTTCTTTCATGTGGGTTGGCTTATACGGAAGGGGCACAAAATACTACTTTCACCAACGGCTGAGCCAGGAACCTGTAGTGATGGGTGAGGGCTAACTTTAAATAGGCCTTCTAGTATTTAAGTTAGCGTCGCTAAACTAAAATACAGCATCGCATATTTAACTTTAACCCCCTAAAGTATAATATACGCTACCAAAATGAACCTGGAGTCCTTTAAAGCTGGAACGATCGTCAAGCAGCCCACCGGCTACCGGGCCTTCATTCCCGAGCCGATCAACGCGCCGCTCACCTGGTCCGATCCCGGTATTAATACCTTATTGGAGCGGGCCACCCTTCAACTGGGCGCACTCAACAGTTTCTCCCGTTTTGTGCCTGATATAGACCTCTTTATCCGGATGCACGTGGTCAAGGAAGCCACCGAGAGCAGCCGCATCGAGGGTACCCAAACCAATATCGAGGAAGCCCTCGTGGGCCAGGCCGACGTGGCCCCGGAGCATCGCGACGACTGGCAGGAGGTCAACAACTACATCAAGGCTTTGAATTATGCCATCGACCGGCTCGATACGCTGCCCCTGTCTTCGCGCCTCCTGCGCGAAACCCATGCGATCCTGCTGGACGGCGTCCGGGGCGAGCATAAACTGCCCGGGGAGTTTCGAAGCTCCCAAAACTGGATCGGGGGCGCTTCCCTCAACGATGCTGTGTTCATTCCACCCCCACACCATGACGTAGGGCGTCTCATGGGTGATCTTGAAAATTTCCTTCATAACGACGACATCCAGGTACCTCACCTGGTGCGCATTGCGCTGGCGCATTACCAGTTCGAAACGATCCACCCCTTCCTGGATGGTAATGGCCGTATCGGCCGCCTGATGATCACGCTCTACCTGATCCAGAACCGCATCATTGAAAAACCGATCCTGTACCTCTCCGACTTTTTTGAGAAACACAAAGGACTGTATTATGACAACCTGACCAACGTCCGCCGGAACAATGATCTTACCCAGTGGATCCGGTTCTTTTTAGAGGCAGTAAGCCAAACCTGCGCCATGGCGTCCAGCAGTTTGCAACAAGTGATGGAATTGCGCCGCGATTGCGAGGGTAGCCGCATCATTCAACTGGGCCGTAAAGTACCCACCGCAAAAAAATTGCTTGACTACCTCTTTACCCAACCTGTAGTAACAGCCGCACATGTCGCAAGTGTATTAGACATGTCACCGGCTTCTGCCTATAAGCTGATTGACGACTTTCAGAAGGTCGGCATCCTGAAGGAAACTACTGGTTTCAAACGCAACCGTTTCTTTATCTTCAAACAATACGTGGACTTGTTCCACCGCTAATCCAACTCGATGAAAGAGCAAATCCCCGACTTCCAAAAGATCATGTACCCCGCCCTCGCCGCCCTCCGCGACGGGGCGCCGCAACCCGGCGCAGGAGCTCATTGCCCAACTCGGGAAGCACTTCCAGCTCTCCGATGCACACCTGGCCATCATGGTACCGAGCGGACAGCAACCCCTTTTCAAGAACCGCGTTACTTGGGCCGTTACGTACCTGAAGAAAGCCGGTTTGCTTAAAGCCGCCAAGCGCGGCGTGTACCAGATCACGGAGGCGGGTTCGGCCATCCTGAAGCAAAACATCGACTACATCAACCTGGCCTACCTCGAGCAGTTCGATGCGTATAAAGAATGGACAGGCTCCTTCGGAAAGACGGAAGCCACACCCGAAACCGAAGAGAAGCCGGCGGTAAGTGAGACGCCGGAAGAACTGATTGGCGAAAGCCTCGCCCGCGTGCACGCATCCATCGCTGCCGACCTGCTGGAAACGTTGAAGCAGAAAACGCCGGCACAATTCGAGAAGTTCGTCCTGCTCCTGCTGCAGGGTATGGGTTATGGCATGATTGAGGAAAACGCGATCGAAGTCGTGGGCCAATCCGGCGACTTCGGCATCGATGGCATCATCTACCAGGACAAGCTCGGTATCGACCGGATCTACGTCCAGGCCAAGAAATGGAACGACAACAAAGTGCAGTCAAAAGAGATCCGCGACTTCATCGGTTCCCTCAGTTTGCGGGGTACCAACAAAGGCGTGTTCATCACCACCTCCCGTTTCACCGACGATGCACTCCGCGCAGCTACGATGAATCCGCAAAACAAAATTATCCTGATTGACGGTCCCAAACTGGCCGACTTCGCTATTCAATTCAATATAGGCGTGCAGGTGAAGAAGCGCTATGAATTGAAGGATATCGACCAGGATTTCTTTGATGAATTATAAAGTGTCGTTGCATGCGGGATAGGTGGAATAATCTCTAGAGAATAAATCAACCATGCAGTGATACTTATCTGACATTCAGATAATTAGCTTCCGGCTTCTAGCAAATTAGCAGCCTCCTGGCCTTTGCAAAAGCGGTCCATCAGACATAGTTTTTACAACAATGAAGTTTTGGATTATGACACTTCTTCCTGCTCGACCTCTAAAGCTCTTGTTTTCTCTTCTCTGAATGCTCGTTCACTTTCATGATCCCAAAAAATAAGGCGCTCTTCATTTAGATAATTTAGCACGGGGCGGTAAGCAGGATTAGTGTCCGAAGTCCCTGCGATAATCAGTAAACAGTTGGTTCGGGTAGTAATTGTGTAGGCGAATTCGAAAATCTCTTTTTCGAATTCCACTGGAGCCTGTAATGACCAAACAACCAGGTTTTTCTCGAGGCCTTTCAACTTCAAAATAGTAGACGTTTCAACTAGTATCCCATTGGCGCGAATATTATTGCAAAGGATATTATCTCTTTCAAGGATTGTTGCCAGGTCAACGTCGAAGCAACGGTATCGTTCCCTGATTGAAATTATCTTTTTGGATAAGGCATCTGTATCGCTAGCGAAAACGATAATCGGACGTGCGCCCGGTGGTGCTCCTTTATAGGGAGTTATTGCTTCCGTCCCGCTTCGTTCTTCCCGATTACCAGAAACGTAGGAAGATAAAGGTTGAAGAGCTTCGCAAACGCGGAAAGGCAAGCGATACGATCCTTTCAAACGATGGAAAGTGCGTCGGTTCATCTCGTCGTCCCTTGGAATACTTCCAGCTTTCCCAATATGAACTGCTTGTGCCAAATCGCCAGCGATGTGAAGGTTGTTTACTTCCTTCACCAGCATAGACATAATCTCAAAATCTGCTGGCGTGCAATCTTGAAATTCATCCACGAAAATATAGTCGAACTTTTCATGGACTTGGCCTTCCTTCAGTTTGTTGTAGAACAGTTGCCGGCGTGCAATGAACGAGTGCCCTGCCTTTTCGTTTCGATGCATCCAAAGAGCATATTTGTGTAACGCCTTCCAAACTGCTTTTCGGCCCATTCCGCTATCAAGCTTCGGGTTATTGCCGCGACCACTTCTTTCGAGGTTCTGATAGTGCTCTTCTCCAAGACCCAACTTGCACTGAAGCCCGAAAATGACACGATGGTATTCTTCCATGAGGAAGGCCGCATCCATCACTTTTGTGTATGCTTTAGGGTTTAGATCAAGTTCTTGTCGAACATCAGCAATTATTTGGGTCAGTTTATTTATATGTAGTGATTCGTCAAATGGGCGCATCACAATACGCCCAACAAGCTTAGGTAGCATTTCAAAATGTACTAGCTTGATTTCGGATTCTTGGTCGCCCCTTATTTTAATAATTCCTGTGCCGTCTGAAGGGTCCCGATATTCATGAATTGTATAGGATCTCCCTTTAGAGCAAAGTAGGTCAACAAGCCAAGCCCTCAATTGCTTAATAAGTGACTTGTTGAAAGTGGTTACAAGAATAGTAAGCGGCTTTTGCCACTGAAAGTGTTCGAGAACATTGATGATTTTCTCTGTGATAACTACACTTTTGCCGCAGCCTGCCGGGCCCACGATTACTGTAGGATTTGTCTCAAAGCGAGCTGCTTTTTCCTGAAGTTCATTTAGTTCAACATTTCGACGGACCCGTAAAGGAGGGTTGAATATGTCAAATGTATCGGGTAGATCCCTCAAATTGAACATCATTCCTGATTGCAATTTTTCCAAAGCAATAGCATCAAAGGAGTGATCTCGCCAACTTACTGGATACGTTGAGGCCCGTAATCCGTATTCTGTTCTGAGTTTTTCCCGAAAAGTGGTCAGCGAGGGAAGTGTGCCTTGGAACAAGTCGCCAGTAGTCTTTGTATTGTTAAGCTTATAGTTGTTTTTTTGAAGGTTTCCAGATAAACTAAGCATCAATCGCCGTTTGTTTTCCTGAGCTGAGGTGAGGAGTAATACTTTGGATGGTGCAAATGTGGCTATGAGCTCGTTAAAATTGCTTTCTAAGTATTCCTTATTATCGGTTGAATCAAACAGATAGCTAGCGCAGATCCAAGGATTCGAAATGCCCACTTCTTGTCGGTTGCTCCAGGAGTAAACATGATATTCGACAGGAACGTTCTGCAGTTCCGGATAGTGCTTTATCATTTCCGGCCACAAATAGGAGCGAAGGTAGTCAAGCATAAACGGGCTCGAGTCTACATTGATAATTCGCAACATCGGCATTTTATTGGCATTCCGCATGTAAGCGATTAATCCTAGGCCGAAGCAAATTTGCACGCAACCTGTCCCTGCGCCAAGGTCAAATATTTCAATGGGAGTCTGTGTGTCACAAGCTTCCATAATCTTGTCTGCAAACTGAGTAAGGAAAACATTTATTCTCCTTGCCTGGTACCAAAGTGAGTAGGTAAGTGGGGTTGTATAGCGATCATAGCACAGGTCTTTACCTTCAGTTAAGTGATAGGCTTCCTGTTGTGCCTTTTGAAGGTCATAGCGAAAATTATCTGTACTCTTGTGTTTCTCGTAGAAAGCTAATGCCGCATTGTGAATTACATTTTCGAGAGTAGGTTGCTGCTGGAGCAGCCAGTTGGTAAAGGTTTGTTTCTGCATGTTAGATTGGTTTAAATCCTTCTTTGCCGATTCCAATATCCGGGATGTATTCTTTGAAAATGGCTTCAACTTGTTTGTATCGCTGTTGGTCCCACCCCATGTCCTGAATTAGTTTTTTTGCTTCTTCTCGCGTGCCAGCTGTGAATTTTCCACGATCTGCATGAAAAGGTTGAACAATAAACTTTTTTATTCCAGTATTTAGCAGAGCTTGAACAAAAGAATGTGGGTTTTCGATGGGTAATAAAGGAGTCATTGTAATACACGATTCTATTCCCGCACCAAAAACCTCACAAATTGCTTGCAAGCGCATTTTATTACTTGGACAATGCGGCTCGAAGGTTTTGCGAACTGTTTCACTATCCGTTGTAATGGTCATATTGACTTGGATGGCTTCGAATCGCCTAAGAAGATCAATGTCTCGTGTGACCAGAGGGCTTCGGGTCTGAATGACAATTCGTGGCTGGTGATATTCAAGTAATTCTTTGAGAATTCCACGCGTTAATTCCAGTTTTCGCTCTATTGGTTGGTAAGGATCTGTCACGCTGCTCATGTAGATCGTCTTTCCAGTTAATGGTTTCGACCGTAATTTTCTAATGAGTGCAAGTGCATTCTCCTTCACGTTGACCCAATATCCCCACCTTTCCTTTTGTTCGTTATCGCGTGCGAAAAACGCAGCGTAGCAGTAGGAGCATCCGAAAGCACATCCGGAGTAAGGGTTTAAGGAATAGTCATAGCTATCCATAAACCCGGTAGTGCGATTTAAGATAGATCCTACCTCCTTGTAATGGATTGAAGTGTGTCCTAGTTTTAAAGGCCGTTCATATGAATTCTCGGAAAATAAGCCGATTTGCGTCATTAGTTGTTTGTTCAGTCATGAAACATGTGATTTCGGAAAATACAATAAAATGCAGATTTTGGATGAATCCACAATATTTATACTAATTAAGCTTAATCGCTTTTGTTAGAATGTCAATACGTATTTCTACGCACCCTCCCGGTGTTTTCACCAGAAATTCCTGAGGATCTCACCAGGAAATCCTGATGATTTTCCCAGCAAAAACGGGGTAAATCCTCATGGAATCCACAAACGGTGGAGCTAGCTTCGGTTTCCGTACAGCAGGGCGTGGCGAGCCGCGCGGTAACGCGGTCCGCGCGCCTTCGAAGTTCATTCTCAAGGGTTTAATTAGTTAGTACAAAGCCGGAACGAACGGTTTACCGTGCGTCAGGACTGTCGGATGGTGCGTCAGGGCCCTGGGCCGGTGCGTCAAAGGCCCGGGAAGACCCGTCAACGGGTGTGCAGGGGGCCGTCAAGCGCCGGGGCAGCTGCGTCAGGCCCCGCGAATGGCCCGTCAGGCGGGAGGGAAGGTCCGTCAATCGGCACTGTGGGTTGCGTCAAGCGGCAGCGAGGGGTCCGTCAAGCGACAGTGAGCCCTGCGTCAAACGGCCCAGATGGGTGCGTCAGGCGAAGGGAGGGGATCCGTCAGGCGGCAGGGAAGGGGCGTCAACGGGTAGTGCCGGTGGCGGCCATCATCACGGCCCCGACGTCGGTCCAGGCGGCTGGCAAGGACGTCCGCAAACAAGGGAAGTTTTCTTCATTCATAACACGTAAAACGATCATCATGAAAAAGAACAACATCGCACGCCTCAACATGTTTGACGGCATGATCCTGCTTTTCGACGCCAACCGGGCGCTCATCGCCCGCATCCCGGCCTTCCAGTCGGGCACGGAGCGCTTCCAGCGAACCGTCACGGAGCTCAAACTGGCCGCCGAGGAGGAAAAGGCCCAGTCGGGTGGCGTCACCGAGGCCAAAAAGCTGCAAAAGGCAGCCGCAGCCGCCGACGTGGCCACCCTGGCCGGCGCCGCCTTCTCCTTTGCCAACGACCACGGCCGGCCCGAGCTCGCCGGTGAAATGAAGTATTCGGAGCGCGACCTGCAGCGCCTCAAAGACCAGGACTTCATCCTCACCTGCCGCCGCGTGGTAAAAGGCGTACGCACCGAAGGCGCCCGCCTGGCCGACTATGGCGTCAGCACCGCTTTACTCGACGACGCCGATGCCGCCATCACCGCTTACGAAAAAGGCGCCCCCGCACCCCGCAAGGTGATCGTGCACCGCAGCGATGCCTCCGACCGCGTGGAGGAGCTCGACGCCCAGGCAAACGCCATCCTCAAGCTCACCCTCGACAAGCTGGTGAAACAATACAGCAAGACCGATCCGGCCTTCGTGAGCCAGTATAAAAAGATGCGCATCATCGTCGACGCCGCCACATCAGGCACCTCCCTCACCATCAACGTGGCCGGCCCCGACGCGCAGCCCCTCGCCGCCGCCGAGGTGCGCATCGAAGGCACCGGCGTCAAAGGCATTACCGACGCCCACGGCAAGTGCATCCTCAAAGACCTCGAGCCCGGCACGAAAAAGATCACCATCGCCCACCGCGATTATACACAGAAGACCCTGGAAGACGTACAGCTGAAGCCGGGCAAAAGCAACAAGCTGAAGGCGGCCCTCTAAAGGCAATAACCCATTACTCGGAAGCCGGGAGCCTGCGTTCTGCAAGAACGGGATCTCCCGGCTTTTTTGTGCCCTGGCGCCGCCTGCGCCACGGCCACCGGCCGCCCGGAGCCTGCCAGCTCCCCGCTCCTGAGGAGCGGGGGCGCGGAGAGGCCTGCCCCCCTTCCCCTCGGGAAGGGGCCGGGGGATGGGTCTGCCC
>SEBV01000058.1 GCA_004172865.1 Gammaproteobacteria bacterium
CCAATTCGCGAATCTTTGCTCGGGCACGGCGTGCGCGGCGAAGACGAGATAGCTTCTTATCGCTCATAACCTAGCCCTTACTTCTTCTTAGCTTCTTTACGGAGTACTACTTCATCCGAATAACGTACACCTTTACCTTTATAGGGTTCTGGCTCACGGAACGAACGAATCTCGGCAGCTACTTGTCCAAGCAATTGCTTGTCAGCGCCTTTTAGTACTATTTCAGTCTGACTTGGGGTCTCAACCGTTACGCCTGCAGGCAGAGCGTAATTTACAGGATGAGACAAACCCAAAGACAGGTTTACAGTGTTACCTTCAGCTTTAACACGGTAACCAACGCCAACCAAAGTCAGTTTCTTTTCCCAACCTGTATTAACGCCGAATACCATATTGTTGACTAGAGCACGTGTAGTGCCTGCCAACGCGCTTGACTGCTTGGCACCGTCGCGCGGAGCAAAAGTTAACACGTTGTTTTCGTGTTTAACTTCTACGTTCGCATGGACGTTGAGTGCCAACGTACCCTTACCGCCTTTTATGGTAAGCAACTGACCCGCCAGGGTGATGCTTACAGCGGCCGGTACTTCAACCGGACTTTTTGCAACTCGTGACATGACGACTTCCCGTTAGAATACTGTGCAAAGAACTTCGCCACCCACGCCAGCGGCGCGTGCAGCACGATCAGTCATTACACCTTTACTGGTAGAAACGATAGCAATACCCAATCCAGCACGGACGGTAGGTATAGCTTCTTTTCCAGCATAGTTCCGAAGACCAGGACGGCTTACGCGGTCGATCTCAGCAATAACTGGCTTTCCTTCAAAATACTTCAATTCAACAGTTAGCTCTTGCTTAACGCCTTCACTCACTGAAAAACCGGCAATGTAACCCTCATTCAAGAGCACTTGCGCAACATTAACCTTCAATTTTGATGAAGGAATCAATACAGACGTTTTACCTACACTTTGCGCATTGCGAATGCGGGTAAGAAAATCTGCTAAAGGATCTTGCATACTCATCTGATTCTGCTCCTAAAATTAAGCCGAGGCTTACCAGCTTGCTTTAACAAGACCTGGGACGTCACCACGCATTGCGGCTTCGCGCAACTTGTGACGGCACAAACCAAATTTGCGGTAAACACCATGTGGACGACCGGTCAAGCGGCAACGATTACGTTTACGGCTGGCACTGGCATCACGCGGCTGTTGTTGCAACTTGACTTGAGCTTCCCAAACTTGCTCTTCTGTAGAAGAAGGGCTAACAATGGTAGCTTTCAATTCAGCGCGTTTAGCAGCGAATTTTTTTACGGTATTTGCACGCTTTACTTCACGTGCAATCATAGATTTCTTAGCCATGATTTACCCTTAGCCTTTGAATGGGAAGTTGAAGGCTTTTAATAAAGCGCGGCCTTCTTCGTCGGTGCGGGCAGTTGTAGTAATACAAATGTCCAAACCACGGATTTTATCAACCTTGTCGTAATCAATCTCAGGGAAAATGATTTGTTCAGTCACACCCATTGAAAAATTACCACGACCATCAAATTGCTTTGGACTAATACCACGGAAGTCACGGATACGTGGAATAGCAATCGTTACTAGACGATCCAGGAACTCATACATACGATTCTTACGCAGAGTTACTTTGCAACCGATTGGCCAGTCTTCACGAATTTTGAAGCCCGCAATTGACTTGCGCGCCGCCGTGACAACCACTTTCTGACCACCAATTTTGGTCAAATCGCCTACCGCATTATCAAGCACTTTCTTATCACCTACAGCCTCACCTACACCCATGTTCAGGGTGATTTTGGTAATGCGTGGCACTTCCATAACATTCGCTAATCCCAATTCTTCTTTCAGTTTTGGGGCGAGTTCTTTGTTGTATAGTTCTTTAAGCCTAGCCATGTCTAATTACGCCTCTAGGGCTTCGCCATTGGATTTAAAAACGCGTACTTTGTCGCCATTTTCGAGTATTTTGAACCCAACACGATCTGCCTGCTTGGTTTTCGAATTGTAGATAGCAACATTCGATGTATGAATCGATGCTTCTTTCTCAATAACCCCACCGGCTACGCCAGCTTGTGGGTTAGGTTTTTGGTGCTTTTTAACAATGTTAATGCCGGAAACGATGACACGTTCAGCTAACACGCGAACTACTTTACCGCGCTTGCCCTTGTCACGCCCTGCGATAACAATCACTTCGTCATCACGTTTAATTTTAAGCATTTGTCTGCCCTCTATTCTTAGGACTGGAGTACTTAAAGTACTTCAGGAGCCAAAGAAATGATTTTCATGAATTTCTCGCCACGTAACTCACGAGTTACTGGTCCGAAAATACGTGTACCAATCGGAGCATCCTGGTTATTCAGCAGTACGGCAGCATTATCGTCAAACTTGATCAATGAACCGTCTTGGCGACGCACACCTTTCTTTGTGCGAACAACAACTGCCTTCATGACTTGGCCTTTCTTCACCTTACCGCGAGGAATTGCTTCCTTAACGGTAACTTTGATGATGTCACCCACTGCCGCATAGCGACGGTGAGAACCGCCAAGAACCTTGATGCACATGACACGGCGAGCGCCGCTATTGTCAGCAACATCTAAGTAGCTTTCTGTTTGAATCATCGTCCGTCTCCGAAACTTTCAATATAATCTGGAGCCGATTAGACTTCAGAAGCACGTTCTTCAATTTTAACCAAAGACCAAGTCTTGGTTTT
>SEBV01000059.1 GCA_004172865.1 Gammaproteobacteria bacterium
GCATCGGTGGCGCCGCCCTGCTGAATTTTCTCCCAGCGGGCTTTGTTCTTTTTTATAAAAAGGCCTTCTCTCAGGTGAACAGATTTAGGTCGTAAGATAACATGTTTTGGTATTCGTTGCGAAGGGAGGAAAGTTTGGGGTTTGGTGTTTGGAGCTTGGGGTTATTTGCGTACAGGTTGCCTGTGTTCGGCGTTCTGTTTTCTGTTGTTCTTTTCCGGGGTAAGGCGGCGAAGCCACGCAGAAGGTCTGAATGCCGTCGGTCCGCCCATTGGCGGATGCAAGTCGGGTACAAGGCTAACACACAAAGCTTCACCAGGCTTTTCGCTGCCATCCCTCTTGCGGACACAATCGCCTATGGAACATCTTCTTGCTCAATCAGGGATTGATTATGAGGGAGCTTTGAAGCAAGAAGGTGCGTATATTAGCTGTTAGCAGTAACCTTATGAACTCTCCGCAAGACGACACATCCATGAACGACGAAAAACTCATTGAAGACATCAAAGAATATGGTTGGACTGTAATGTTAATTGAAGCGACAGAGTATTTGCCTTCATTTGCGTACACGGTTGGACTTTGGAGAAACTACAATCATCCTGAACTTATCAGCTTCGGACTGACAACTAAAACTTTGCATTCAATTTTAAACATTGGTGGAGAATTGGTGAAAGATGGACATAGGCTGCAAATTGGTAGGGACTATGATGACTTTTTTGAAAATGGAATTGCGCAATTCATCAAAGTTGACCCAAGAAGTTTGAAAGACTATTTTGGTTATGCCATTTGGTTCAATGAAACGTCAGATTTTCCAGCATTGCAGCTCGTATGGACAGACCGAAACAATAATTATCCGTGGAACGCTGAATTTGAAGAAGAATTTCTATATCGCCAACCACTACTTGACACAAATGCCGACTTTAAATTTAGAGAAGAAAAAAATCTCGCCGTCTTTACAACCAGACAATGGATAGAAGAAAAGAAACCAATCCTTCGGGTAGTTCATGACGAAGACGGAGATTGGCAATTCCTGACGGGCGACCAATTGCCAGAAGACATCAAAATCGTTGCTCTTGAGCAAATGGCATTGAGTGACCCTACGCTCAATGATGTTTTTAACCTTGACTATGGTGAAGCGGCAGAGAGAAATTTTGTAGGTGATAAATGGATTAGGAGCAACATTCATGGTGACGAATAACGGCTACTGCTAACAGGCGCTTGCCAATATACCGGCTGACGAACAATCATTCAGCATTTGTTCTTTAATCATCAATTGAATAACTTACCAGGGCAGACGGAACACGGACTGCCGGTACATCGGCAAGCGCTTAACCGTTAACTCACTCCTTGCCCCTATCTCTCTTCTCAGATCAACTTTTACCCGGACTGTTTTTGGCTTCTCGCTTCACGCCTTGCTCCGGCTTCCCGTTTTTTGCTATAAACCCACTGGGTTGCGGTTATTTTCCAACGGGAATGCCTGTTTCCTGTTGGAAAATGACTGTTTCCCGTTAGGTTTTCATCGTTTCCCATTGGGAAATGCAGATTTTCCGTCAGGAAACGAACATTTCCCGTTGGGTTTTGGTGATTTCCCATTAGATTTTGGCCATTTCCCAACGGGAAAAAGGTGTTTTCCAATGGGTTTTGACCATTTCCCAATGGATTTTACCCGTTTCCCAACGGTAAATGGCCGCTTACCAGGCTAAATCAACAGCTTTCTCTTAGAAAAACTACGAACCGCCTACGTAATCTTCCTAGGTCCAAAAAGGGTGGATTGCGCTTGACAGATACGCGGCTATTTCCATTGCTTCATAATCATTTTCCTTCTCTCCGCTTCTTTCCTTTTCTGTTGCGTAGCTTGTTGCCGGCAAATAAACCGGGGACGGTTGCATGCTGCCAAAAATTGTGTAGTTTGTCGTACCAAAATTCTATGACACCAATCTTCATCACCGGCGGCACAGGCTACATCGGCAAACGACTGATCAAACAATTAGTAACAGCCGGCTACGACATAACAGCCCTTGTACGAAAAGGCAGCGAACACAAACTGCCGCAAGGCGTTCGGGCCATCATCGCCGATCCGTTTGATGCAACCAGCTTTCAACAATGGATTCCCAAAGGCGCTACAGTCATACAGTTGCTTGGCGTTCACCATCCATCGCCACGGAAAAAAGAAAAGTTCCGCCAGGTTGATCTGCGCAGCGTAAAGACATCGGCCGATGCCGCAGCTTACGCCAATGCAGCACATTTTATTTATGTAAGTGTGGCCATGATTGAAAACAACCTGATGAAAGAATACCAGGCCATCAGGAAAGAAGGCGAAGCTTACCTGCTGTCAAAGGGACTTCGTTGCACGTTTATTCGTCCGTGGTATGTGTTGGGACCAGGACATTTCTGGCCGGCACTCCTGTTGCCTTTCTATGGCGTAGCCAGCATCTTTCCTGCATGGAAACAAAAAGCAGCCGGCATGCGACTCATCACCATCGGGCAAATGCTGCAAACCTTGCAAAAGGCCATTGATTCGCCACCACCCCGAACAAGGGTTTTCGAAATCAGTCACATCAAGCGAAAAAACCTGCCGGTGATTTAGTGTCGGTTTACTTCGCGATGTACACATTGTCTTTCTTGTCGGCATCCGGCACCCAGGTGCTTCCCA
>SEBV01000006.1 GCA_004172865.1 Gammaproteobacteria bacterium
TATTTTCATTCGGTTTTTACAAATCTCGCTAACTTTGCGTTTCGATCCGGGGATCAAAACCGCCTGCTCGGCGAGGGCGCGAACTATAGGCACCCCAACAATTCATTGCAAGCTTTTTTTGAACGGATTTTTACTTTATTTGCGAGATAGAATATTCGTCAATCAGAACGAATACTTTTTACGCAACATCAAACAAGTGATATTTTTTCTTACCCAATTTCACTAAATAGAAACGCTTGAAAAAAGCTTTTTCAGATGAGAAAGAATTTGCGGATTGCATATTGTCATCAACAGACTTTGCTTCACCATTGATAAAAACTGCATTGCGAACCAACGCATCCTTTACTTGCTTGCCTGATGCAGCCATTTCAACATCCGCAAGAATCTGAGTTAAAGGCGTTTCGCCAATATCAGAGCGAAGCAATTTAGATGAAGGAAGACCATCCTGCTGCAATTGCTCAAAATCAGATTCACTCAATCCGGCAAGATCATCATTGAATAACGCCTGCGTAATACGTTGCGCAGCCGACAAACCTGAATCACCGTGAACCAAACGAGTCATCTCTTCAGCAAGAATACGCTGAGCTTCAGGTTTAGCTGCGCGAGCAACATCCTCAGCCTCTATCTCAGCAATTTGAGCAACACTTAAAAAAGTGAAGTAACGTAAGAATTTGTACACATCTGCATCAGCCGTATTTAGCCAGAATTGGTAAAACGCATAAGGTGATGTTTTAGATGAATCCAACCAAACGGTGCCGCTTTCGGTTTTGCCGAATTTTGTGCCGTCAGATTTGGTCACAAGCGGCATAGTTAAGCCAAAAACATGACCGCCATGCATACGGCGAGTTAAATCGATACCGCCGGTAATATTACCCCATTGATCACTACCGCCAATTTGCAAAGTGCATTGGTTACGTTGATACAACTCGGCGAAATCATAGGACTGCAACAACATGTAGGTGAATTCAGTAAACGAAATGCCCTCACCTTCACGCTCGATACGCTGTTTCACGGACTCTTTATTGATCATGTTATTGATGGAGAAGTGCTTACCTACATCGCGCAGGAAACTGAGCACATCAAGCTTGCCAACCCAATCGAGATTATTTACAACCTCAGCTGAAGCCAAGCCAGCGTCAAAATCTATGAAACGCGATACCTGAGCCCTCAGTTTATCAACCCAACTTGCAACCACATCTGACGTATTGAGCTTACGCTCCTGCGCTTTAAAGCTAGGATCACCGATCAATCCTGTAGCACCGCCAACCAATGCAATAGGTTTATGACCTGCAAGCTGAAAGCGTTTTAACATTAATAGAGGGACGAGGCTTCCAATATGGAGACTATCGGCGGTTGGATCGAAACCACAATAAAGAGTGCGACTCGCAGAATTAAGGTGCTCAACCAAAGCATCGCCACCTGTTGTTTGTGCAATTAAGCCGCGGTCTTGCAACTCTTTTAAGAAATTTGTGTCAATTGTCGCCATAAATCACCAATAAACCTCAAGAAAATAACGCTTAGAACTAAAAAAGCTGATTACGATACCGGATGTTGTGCGGAAATCACAACCTATACATAGACAAGTTACAAAAAGTGAATTTTAAAGATGTCTTTAGAAATTTTTTCTGCTATAAATATATGTTCGGTAACTAACATAACGGCGAGCTTGTTTCTCCTATGCACCCACTAATTACATCCTCAAAGAAAGCGCTTTGCGTTGCCTTAGAGCAAGTTCCTCGCGGCCACTTGGTGGCAGCAGGAGCGTTAATGGCAAGCCTGCTGGTTATGTTGGCGTTGAACCCTGCAAAATCTTCAGTTCCTGCTACTGATAATGACGCTGTAATTGTTAATACTGTTAGTCAATTGCCATCAGCCGACGCGCAAATTTTTCCAGCAAAAGCTACCAAAGAATCCGAAATAGATGTGTTTGCATTGCCCGAGTTAATCTCTTCGTTTGCGATTACTGATACATCTACACCTGTAGAAGTAAAATCTACAGAGCCAGCGCTACAAGAACTTACGATTAAATCGGGCGACAACCTATCCAGCGTATTTGCTCGCATGGGCCTGAATGATCGCGATATTTATGAACTGTTTGATGGAAGCAAAAACGCAAAAGATTTAAGAAGTATTTCGCCGGGACAGAAGTTTGAATTTGTGGTTGATAATCAAGGCAAGCTGCAAGAACTTAAATACTATAAAAATAATCTGGATTCACTCAAATTTACCCGCAACGATACCGGCTTCACTAGTGAACAAATCTCCTTAAAACCTGAAATTAAACGTAGCTTCCGTCAGGGAACCATTAACAGCTCATTGTTTTTGGCAGGTAAACAAGCAGGTCTTCCAATCAATTTAACCATGCAGCTTGCTGATATTTTTGGTTATGACGTCGACTTCGCACAAGACATCCAAAAAGGCGACCAATTCAAAGTAATGTTCGAAGAGCAATACTTGAACAACAAAAAAATTGGCACCGGCGTAATCCTTTCAGCTGAATTTACCAATGCCGGGAAAACTTATCGCGCAGTACGTTACACCAGTAAAGACGGCACCACTCGCTACTATGCTCCAGATGGCAAAGGTTTAAATAAAGCGTTTTTGCGTATGCCCGTTGAATTTGCCCGTATTAGTTCAGGATTTAGCTTAGGTCGTTTGCATCCTGTACTGAACACTATTCGCGCGCATAAAGGCACAGATTACGCTGCTGCAACTGGCACCCCTATTCGCTCAACGGGTGACGGCAAAATTACTTTTGCTGGTCGTCAAGGTGGTTTTGGTAACTGTATCGTTATTCAACATGGCCAAGGTTATGAAACTCTATACGGCCATATGAGTAAATTTGGTAAAGGCGTTACTACTGGTACCCGTGTTAGCCAAGGTCAAGTTATTGGTTATGTGGGTATGACTGGTTTGGCGTCTGGACCTCATCTTCACTATGAATTCCATGTAAACGGCCAGGTTCGCAACCCTGTTACTGTTGATCTTCCAAAATCAGTTGGCATAGCCGCTAACGAAAAAGATCGCTTCAACTCAACAACACAAACACTGGTTGCCCAGCTGGAAGACTTTGAACGCAATAGTCATTTAGCTTTGGGTGAGAGCCAAACCAAATCTAACTAATGAATAAGTCCGAGTATTATCTTGGGCTTATGTCTGGCACCAGTGCCGATGCAGTTGATTTAGTTGTCGTTGATTTTTCAGATAATAAAACTCGTCTAATTGGCAGCCATTCGCTGCCGCTCTCAGCTGATATTCGCCAACAAATTCACGCCTTATCTACTCCCGCCGATAATGAAATTGATCGATCAGGTCAGCTTGATGTGCAATTAGGAAAGCTTTTTGCCGAAAGCATTAATCAGCTTCTCACCAAACTCAATTTAAATCAAAAGCAAATAAAAGCCGTTGGCAGCCATGGACAAACCATTCGCCATCGTCCGCCGGGTTCGCTGGAATTTCCATTTACGTTGCAGATAGGCGATCCCAATATCATTGCCGAGTATACGGGAATCACCACAGTTGCAGATTTTCGCCGTCGCGATATGGCGGCGGGCGGTCAAGGCGCTCCATTGGTACCGGCATTTCATCAGGCAATATTTCATAGCCAAACCTTGGATAGAGTTGTCGTTAATATTGGAGGAATGGCGAATATTACCTGGCTGCCAAAATCTGGCGACACTCTTGGTTTTGATACTGGCCCAGGTAATGTTCTGATGGACACATGGACGTTAAAATATCTTGGCAAAGCTTATGATGCCAACGGTGATTGGGCAGCATCAGGAACTCTAGATTTAGAATTGTTGGATCGTCTACTTGCACATCCCTTTTTCACTCAGCTGGCACCTAAAAGTACCGGACGAGAAGCTTTTAATCTAGATTGGCTGCACGCTGAAATAGCTCAAAAAGCGCGGTCACCTGAAGATATTCAAGCCACATTGCTCGCTTTAACTGCGCAATCTATTGCGAAAGATATTAATCAGCTTACCAGCACAGCCTGTGAAGTCTTCGTATGTGGCGGCGGTGCCTATAACACGCGGCTTATGATGGAATTGGCACATCTGCTTCCGCTAGCGAAACTTGCCAGCACAGCTGAATTGGGAATAGCGCCGGAATGGATTGAAGCCATGGCTTTTGCGTGGCTCGCGCGGCAAACCATGTTGCGCCAACATGGCAATTTGAGCGCGGTGACTGGTGCCAGTCGTGAGGTGATTTTGGGTGGAGTTTATTTCGCTTAAGCGATATCCACCCGATAGAAAACTTAGAGAGAAAAACTTACATAGAAAAGGAAGAACCGCAACCGCAAGTGCTAGACGCATTAGGATTTTGAATCACAAACTTTGAACCCTGCAGGCCCTCTTCGTAATCCACTTTAGCGCCTACCAAATAGGGATAACTCATAGCGTCTACCACTACTTTTACGCCATCTTTTTCCACAATTGAATCATCTTCTGCGACAGCTTCATCGAACGTAAAACCGTATTGGAAGCCTGAACAACCGCCGCCGGTTACGTAAACGCGCAACTTAAGATCGGGATTATCCTCTTCCTCAACCAAGCTTCTGACCTTGGCTAAAGCGCTATCAGTGACGTAAACAACTTGGGGAACAAAAATTTCTGCGGTGGCCATGTACAACTCCAAAAGACGGTTACTGCGCAGGCAATTATCCCTTTACCCGAGTATTTTAGTCAACTATTAACGGCGTCAACCGGAATATCAATTACATCGCCATCAACAGGCTTTTCCAAGCTCAAAATTGGCTTTGCGGTCGAATGCATCTGGCCTTTTAGCTGAGCACCTTTCACCATCTCGATGGATTGGTAGTGAATATTTCCTTCTACTACTGCCTTTGCAGCCAATTCGAGATGTTTGCTTGAATAAATAGCCCCGCGAACATGACCATTAATGATGACGTTAGAGGCGTGAATTTCGCCTTCTACAGACGCTGTCTCCGTTAAAATCAACTTACCGGGCTTACCGTCTTCAGCGTGGATGTTGCCCTTCAAAGCGCCTTCCAGATAAAAATCGCCACTGAAATAAATGTCGCCAACAACTTTAGTGGCGGCACATAACAGGGAGTGATGATTCACAAATGTCTTTTTCTTCTTGGAGATAAGCATCGAAATAATCTCTATTTAGGTTTGAATGCGGAAACAGGCCAGTCCAATTCAGCTGATACCAAAGGCGGCGTTTTGTTTTCCGGGCCTTTTACTACCAACTCAATGGTTTGCGGCACAAAATCAGCGGGCAACGTGAGGTCGCCCTCGAAGGTTTGAAAGTATTTGAAGCTGACAGGAATGCTAGGCGCAGATACCTGGCTGGATACTTGATAAAGCGACAGCTGCAAACTTTTACCCGCTTGCTGGCCGATAATTCTGAATTCCAGAAATCCGGTGAAATCGGAATCTTTGGTCGCAAGTTTTTGTACAGTTAGACTGTAATTAAAGTGCCCAGTCTCCTTTAGCGGAGTTGCCGTCAATACGCCAAAGCTAATACCTAATGGATTCGTCTTGGCGCCCGGCGCTAGCAAATCTTTGTACACGCGAAGATCGCGTTCAGAGGCATTTATTTGCGCTTTTTGAGTCATCACCAGCTGACGCAAATCCTCCATGGATTGACGATCAACCTCGATGTTAGTTTTTAATTCCGTCAATTGTTGAGTGAGATCAGCAGATACTTTTTGTTGTACCTGATCGCGCTGGCCTGCATCCTTAGCTTGCTGTAAACCTGCGACATAAATACCGAGAAAATAACTCGCAGGCATACACACTATAAATGCGAGAACAAACGCGGCCGTGCGTAATGCACGAGCACCGGGATTATGAGGAATTACCCGCATGGGCGTGAATTTGCTGCCTTTAACCGCCACGTTTATCTGCCTTATTAGAAAACCTATCTTATTTAAAAAGATCAGGGGCGATAAATCGCCCCCGTTTCCAAACTCGAACTTATCTTAAGGTAAAAGTGCGACTACATTCAGCCCCGCAGTTTCCTTAAAGCCGAACATGATATTCATGTTCTGAATCGCCTGACCGGATGCACCTTTTGTCAGGTTATCGATTACCGATAACACCACCACAGTATCGCGATTTTGCGGACGCAAGACCGAGATCCGGCACACATTGGAGCCTTTTACTGTACGTGTTTGCGGCAATACGCCTGCGGGCAAAACATCCACAAATGGCTCGTTGGCGTAACGTTTTTCGTAAAGCGCTTGCAGGTCTGGCAAATTGTTAGCATCCAACGCGGTTGCATACAAAGTGGCGTGAATACCGCGAATAATCGGCAGCAAGTGCGGTACGAAAGTTAAGCCAACCGGCGCAGATCCTGCTGGTTGTATATCGCGTAAACCTTGCTCGATTTCTGGCAAGTGACGATGACCTGAAGCGCCATAGGCTTTAAAGCTATCGGTAATTTCGGTCAGCAAATTGTCGATTTTACCCTGACGCCCGGCACCGCTCGCACCGCTGGCGGCATTCGCAATTAAGCGACCTGGATCGACCAAATTATTTTCCAGCAAAGGAATAAAGCCAAGCTGTGTTGCCGTAGGGTAACAGCCTGGGCAAGCGATAAGCTTGGCGGTTTTGATAGTTTCGCGATTCACTTCTGGCAAGCCATAGACCGCTTGCTCAACCAATTGGGGAGCGCCATGCGGCTGGTTGTACCATTTTTCCCAGAGCGGAACATCGCGGATTCTGAAGTCGGCAGAAAGATCGATAATACGGGTTTTGGTCGCCATCAACGCGGGCATCATATTCTGCGCAACACCATGCGGGGTGGCGAAAAACACTACATCCAGCTCGCCCAAAACAGCAACATCTGGCTCAGTAAACGCCAAATCGATGTGACCGCGCAGACTGGGATACATATCAGCAACTTTAACGCCCGCTTCTGCGCGCGACGTAATCACAGCCACTTCAGCGTTTGGGTGATTGACCAACAACCGCAGCAATTCAACTCCGGTGTAACCTGTACCGCCAACTATGCCTACCTTAATCACATGCAACCCCTTAATTTACGTGTTCATTCTTCATTTACTAAACAGGTGAGCCATCTCAGGCGCTCAAAAACAGCGCCCTATGATAAGAGTCTTGACCGCAAATCTAAAGCAAAAATATGACCGTTGACCGAGAAGAACATTCCCTGGTCAACATCAAAACCGATTTGTGACGATATTGGACTGTATAGACTGAGTACAACACTCATACGGATATTCGGCGAATTATCCCGATGACAATAAGAATGCAGCTGATACACTGCTCGACCTATCGACTAATAGCTCGCATAAACCGTTTAGAGGCGAGCTCATCGACAACTATTACAAACTTCAACACGACTATTATGATGTTCCTTTTATTATGATATTTCTTTGGATCAAAGCCTTTCATATCATTGCGGTTATCACCTGGTTTGCCGCCCTGTTTTATTTGCCGCGTTTGTTCGTTTATCACACCATGAGTGAAGATGAAATTAGTCGTGAGCGATTTAAAATTATGGAGCGCAAATTACTGCGTGGTATTGCAAATCCATCCATGATTGCTGTTTTTATTTTTGGCGGTTGGATGAGTTATTTAGGTTGGGATTATTATCCGCAATCAATTTGGTATTGGTGCAAATTAACGCTGGTTGCCGCAGTAGCGATTTACCACCACATGTGCATTATTTATTTCAAACAATTGCGCGATGATAAATGTACCAAGAGCCATAAGTTTTTCCGTGTCTTTAACGAACTTCCAGTGTTGTTGTTAGTTGGAATTGTGATTCTTGTTGTCGTGAAACCCTTTTAAATCTATGACTAATATTCACACCAATTTATACGCAATTACCGACTCAACACTTATGCCCGACGAAAAATTATTTTCGGGTGTAACCGCGGCACTGAAAGGCGGCTGTAAGTGGATTCAATATCGTGATAAATCTACGGATCATTCACGCCGATTTTCAGAAACAAAAACCTTGCTGAGGCTTTGTGTGCAACACAATGCTAAATTATTAATCAATGATGATGTTAGTCTTGCGCAAGAAATTGGTGCCCATGGAGTTCATTTAGGACAAAGTGATATAAATCCCGTTGCCGCCCGCATTATTCTCGGCAGTAACGCTGTCATCGGTGTGACCTGTCACGACTCACTTGCACTGGCACAGCAAGCAATTAAAGACAGCGCCAATTACATTGCTTTCGGTAGATTTTTTTCATCCAACACAAAACCTGATGCGCGCCCCGCTCCGCTCAATTTGTTAACGCAAGCGCGAGCGAAATTTCCGCATACGACGATTGTTGCGATTGGCGGAATCACGACAGAAAATGCCAAAAGTGTTTTAACCGCAGGCGCAGATTTAATTGCAGTTTGCCACAATTTATTTGCAGCGGATGATATTGAAGCGCAAGCAAAATTATTTAACGAATTATACAAATGAAGTTTATTTTTAGGATTTAACATGACTCGTTCCGAAGAATTATTTGCAGAAGCACAACATTTTATTCCCGGCGGTGTTAATTCACCCGTGCGCGCATTTCGCGCTGTAGGCGGTACGCCGATATTTTTTGAGCGCGCGCAAGGTGCTTACGCGTGGGACGCTGACGGCAAGCGCTATATTGATTACGTGCAATCCTGGGGACCAATGGTGCTTGGTCACGCGCATCCAGACGTGATTAACACCGTTATCGAAACTGCAAAATTCGGTTTAAGTTTTGGTGCGCCGACGCAGCGCGAAACTACGCTCGCCGAAACGCTATGCAATTTAATTCCCAATATGGATATGGTGCGTTTCGTAAGCTCAGGTACCGAAGCGACTATGAGCGCGATTCGTTTAGCGCGTGCATTTACCCAGCGCGATAAAATTATTAAATTTGAAGGTTGCTACCACGGCCACTCGGATTCTTTATTAATTAAAGCTGGCTCAGGCGCGCTCACTATGGGTGTTCCAAGTTCACCGGGCGTGCCTGCTGTTTTGGCCGCGCATACAGTTACGCTTGATTACAACGACTCACAACAAGTGCGCGATTATTTTGCAGAACAGGGTGATACGGTTGCCTGCATTATTGTTGAACCGGTTGTGGGTAACATGAATTGTGTTCCACCAGTTGCAGGATTTTTGGAAACGCTGCGCGACGTGTGCGATCAATCCGGCGCGCTTTTAATTTTTGATGAAGTGATGACAGGTTTTCGCGTCGGCCACACAGGCGCGCAAGGTCATTACAATGTTAAAGCGGATATCATTACTCTTGGAAAAGTTATCGGCGGCGGTATGCCCGTTGGAGCATTTGGTGGTCGCCGCGATGTAATGCAAATGATCGCGCCTTCTGGTCCGGTCTATCAGGCAGGCACTTTGTCTGGCAACCCGGTTGCAATGGCTGCTGGTTTGAAAACGCTGGAGCTTTTAGCGGAGCCGGAATTTTATAAAAAGCTTAGCGCTCGCACTACGCAGTTGGCTGAAGGCTTGCAAAAACTGGCCGATGAAGCGGGTATTCCGTTCACGACCAATCACGTTGGCAGCATGTTTGGATTTTTCTTCACCAGCGAGCCAAAAATCACCAATTTCAAACAAGTCATGGCGTGCGATATTCCGCGCTTTAATAAATTTTTCCACGGCATGTTAAAGCGCGGGATTTATCTTGCACCTGCATCTTATGAAGCTGGATTTATGTCTGGTGCGCATACCGATGAAGATATTCAAAATACCTTATTAGCTGCGAAAGAAGTTTTTGCTGAGTTGGTAGCAAGCTAACCGATGAACACTAAGCACTTTGGCAGAAATGCCAGAGTGTTTTTTTGTAATGCGTTTCGTAATCGCTTTTCTCTATTCGATCCTTCATTCTTTTCAAACTCGTTCCTCTTCACCTTCACTCCTATTTATCTTCGTTCCTTTTATCTTAGTTCCTATTCACGCTAGCTCCTTTTCGTCCTCACTCCCTTTCAATACTGTCCTTTCTTCTTTTCATTTTCTCTTTACCTAAATTTCAGGCAAAAAAAAGCGAGCCTTACGGCCCGCCAAGCGTGCAACCCCGAAGGGACTCTTTGGCTTTAGACTCTCGTCTAAACCAGATGACCGCATTTTGCCATCACCGTAAATTCGTTAATACTGGCGCATCATTTCTTGCCCGCGCTGATTCTTCAAGTGCTTTTAGTCATTAACTGTTCACGTTGTTTGCGCAACCAGTAGATGTAAAAAAACGAGCCGCCGTAATCCTTACTTCTGTACTCGTTAATCATCGCAAATATCCTGACCTGCAATGTGCAGAGCGTATGACTCCGCATGACGGTGTTTTAAAAAACACTTAACCAACACAATAGCGCAATCGTCAATGATTGCGCTAACAGCACCATAACAAAAAAATTGTCCGATGCCAAATGAAAATTTCGGCTTTTTGGCCTTATGGTTGGCGTTTAACGCCGTTTGTCTGATAATTTAGAAAAAATCTATATCGCTGGATGCTGCTGCGGCAGATTCTGCGGTTTGCGATGCTCCCAAATAGCTATCTACAATTGCCTTTACCCGCGTCTGTTCAGCATCGAGGCTCGTCAATAATGCCAGCGCAGTTATCAAATTATTATGCACATCGTCTTTAGTCGTAGCAGCTAAAGACTCTTTGGAATCCTCCATCTGTTGCGCGCTGTTACTTAGAAGATCGTGTAATTGGTGAATGCTGGTGGCGACATGATCCTGCTGAACGAGCACGGTATTTTGTACATCCAGCGCGCCTACTTTTCCATCCACCACCCCCAGAATCCAGGGCACAGTATCTTTAATACGGCCATAACGTTCGGGATTTGCTTCCGGCATATTTTTGATGAGCAGCGAAACCCGCTCGAAATTGCAAAACGTGCGATTGCCGAAATCGCAAAAACGCCCTTCATGGTGAATCGCCTGAAACATATCGCGCTCCAGCGGCGACATTTCATATTTATTCTGCACGTAAAATTGCGGGCCAGATTGGGTGATAAACATTACCGACGTATCCAGACCAAATTCTTCCATGGTTTGGAATAAACCTTCGGCCAGCTTATCGAAACTGTGTAACGCATAAGTACGTTCAGCAAAGCGTACCGAACGCCCAAGGTCAGCGCTGCTGCTCATGGCTTCGAAGGCGAGCACTTCTGCGCCAGTAGCCTTTTCGCCCAGCTCTCTTTTTTCGCGATAAAGGATTTCGCTGCGAGCAATTTTGGCGCGCAGTAATTCAGATTCGCAGGGTTTAACGATGTAATCATCCGCCCCCAATTTAAAGGCGATGATTTTTTCTTGCAGGCGGGACGCAGAGGAGACAAAAATGACGGGAATATCGCGTAATTTCAGGTCGGTTTTCAAGGCGGTGCAGACTTGATAGCCATTTTTAACGGGCATTTCGATATCAAGTAAAATGGTATCTGGCAACCATTCCTGCGCGAGTTTCAAACCAATATCGCCATCCAACGCGGCCAAAACGTCGTAGTCGTCTTGAAAGGCTGCGGCTAAAAATGCTTGCCAGGCTTTATCATCATCAATGATCAATACTTTTCGACGCGCTGTCACGGTTGCACTCCTTCACCAAACCTTAGTCAGTAAAGTGTAGATGCAGTTATCAAAGCTGCGAACTTAAAACAAAAAATGATAAGGAAAAAAGCGGCCACACATAAATGTATGCGTGGCCGCGATTTACATCAGCTTATCTGAAAGATTAAAAATCCAAACGTAAACCCACGCGATACATACGACCTAACACATCATAGAGCAAAGGATTCGCGCCATAAGTCACGTTAGTTTGTGGCGATGGAACGGGATCTTTATTGAACACATTATCGACTTTGAAATAGGCCGTCATATGTTCGGCAAATTTATAGCTACCGCCTAAATCTACGTACAAAGCGCCATCCATGTGGTTGTCATCGATTGTTGGGTGCACGTTGGTCGCAACCGGGCAATCAGTCTGACATTCAATAAATTCCCTGCTGTAAACACCATCGCTAATCCAACGCTCGGTAAGTGTGAGGCTGAAAGTGTCGGTATCCCAACTTTGCGTGCCCAGCAATTTCCAATAAGGCGTACTGCCTTGGTTGACGCCCGCTGCTTCGCTCGGAATTGTGCCGACCACACCGGGATCAGTCAGGAAACTAATGGTGTGAGTCGCCAGTGCACGCACGGTGAAGGAACCGGGCAAACCGACATCCGTTAACGGCATGCGATAAGACGCTTCAATGTCGTAGCCACGGTTTTCCATAGACGCCAAGTTGAACGCCTGAACGCGTACAAAATTGGTGTTAGGAAGCGTACTGGTCAGCAGCATCGCACTGCAAAGTTCCTGATTGCCCGCAACACAAAGATCCACTTCTTGCTGTGCAGAAAGCGATGAAACAACATCGTTTACTTTGATATCGAAGTAATCAATCGATGCGCTAAAACCGGGTGCCCAACTTGGCTCGGATAAGACAATACCAATCTCATTATTGCGTGACACTTCCGGGCGCAAATCTGTATTACCGATAGTCCGCTGCAGCACCGTGATGGTCGTGTTGTTGTAGTTGACCACGTTATTAGTCACGATTTCCGCGGCATACAATTCACTCAAGTTCGGCGCTCGCACATCGCGCGAGGTTACTGCGCGTATGCGGATACCATCGATGCCCGTCTTCCAACTGCTGCCGATTTTCCAGGTATCTACATCGCCAAAAGTGCTGTAGTTGGTGCGACGGCCCGCAACGTTGATATTGGCATCGCCCCAGGAATCGGAATTGAGGATCGGAATGTTAAGCTCTAAGTATCCTTCCTTAACCTTAAAGCTACCTTCGGCGTTGTGATAATTACCCGCGTACCAGTTGTTGCCCACTGCTGTATTGAGCACAGGATCAGCCGGATAATCTTCGGTATTCGGGCTGCCGTCGCGCACGCCATTACCGTAAGGATCGGCGCTAACTTTGTACCACTCTTTGCGATATTCCAGACCTGTCGCTATAGCAACCGGGCCCGCCCATGACGAAAACGGCTCGCCGGTAATGTTAAAGCTGAACACATCCTGGGTTTGTGGCGAGTGTTGATAAGGCCCGTTTTCCGGCAAGACATAAGCAATCGCCGCCGGGTCTGCAGGTACATTACCGATAATATTTAAAGGTACGCAACCTGCCGCTCGCGCTACCGGATCGCGGCAAATAACTGTGTTATTTGGGCCTGCAATCGCGTCGATGGCTTTGTTGTAACGTGGCGTCAGGGAGATATCGTGAACGCGAATGTCTGTAGTATTTCTGCCGTGCTCATAATAAGTATCGTATGACCAGGTAGTTCCAAACCCGCCGAATTTACCATCCGCTCCCACCACCAAACGCTCTTGCTCACGGGTTGGATGCACATTAATAAACTCAGGAAATACCGCATTGCTGGTGCCGTATTGAAAACTGGTGATGTTATTGGCCGCGCACTGCACACGAATCGAATCCGGCACAAAGGGATTTTCACACTGAATCGTCAGGTTCGCATTTTTTGCCGCGCCTGGGTTTGGCGTATTCATTGAGACTACTTTTGCTTTGTTGAAAGTTGCATAGATCTCATGGTCATCACCCAAATCATAACTGACTCGACCGTAGCCCACTGAACGCTCAAGCTCGGAAGCCAAACTGGTACCGTTACCCACCAAGCCATTCAAATCACCGCCGGAGCAGAAAGGCGTAATACAACCAGTGACCGCGCCTGTTCCAGTCGGCACGCCATTTGAGCCATATTGAAATTGATAAGGCACACCGTTATCGCCAAATGCCGTGCCTTGTAATGGGCCGGAAGTGATCAAACCGTATTTGGCATATTGGAATTGCTGGGCATTATCGATCAAGATCATGCGCGGCTTGCCGTCAGTCGTATCGCCAATCGGACGAACCTGAAACGCGGGCGAGTTGTACCAAGTACGGCCATTCGGGCCTGGTCCTATACCGAAACCTGCCGAGGGAATGCCGTTTTCTTTGCCGTATTCGCCGCTCAGCGATACATGCAATTTATCTTCAAGAAAACTATCGCCCCACGCCATTTGGCCAGTGATATTTTTGTCATCGTGATAAGTGGTTTGGCCGCCTTCGATATTGGCCTTGAAGCCTTTGAATTTTTTATCAGTGATAAAGTTGACCACACCACCGATTGCATCAGAACCATAAGATGCAGACGCTCCGCCGGTAACCACTTCCACATTTTTGATCAACAATTGCGGGAATTGGCTGATGTCCGGCACGCCGGTTACGTTAGCGCCAACTACGCGTTGACCATCTAGCAAGGTCAAGGTGCGAATCGTGCCCAAGCCACGCAAACTAAATGAACTTAGGCCCTGACTACCGCTGCTCGTACTACCTACGCCAGTCGCGCGACCAGTGCTGCCTTGTAAGGATGGCAACTGCGCAATAGCGTTAAAAATGTTCGGCTGCCCGGACTTTTCAATATCTTCTACGGTTAGTGAGGTCGTTGGCGTCGGCTGGGTAAAACCGCTCGAAATAATGCGCGAGCCAGTAACCATGATTTCGGTAACTTCTTCTCCCGACTCAGTCTTGCCCGGGTCAGCGGCGTAAACCTGCTGACCAATACTCGATAGTGTTAATGCGGCAATACAGACAGAAAGTAACTTGTGGTTGAATATTTTTATTGATTTCATCTCATAAACTCCAAAAATTTTTATTTTTTGATAACATCAAATTTACAATTTGTTTGCGCTATCATTTTAAATATAAAAAAATACCCAGAGATTTTTGTTAGTAAAAAACTGAATATTGATTTAATTTCCCTAGATTTGAGTACTTATATTGAAAAATAACATCTTATTTTAATTAATAGCACCACCAAAAATGGTTGCGCTAACAAAACGATAACAAAAAAAAGCCGCCAGACCAAGCATTTCCAGCGGCTTTTTGTATGATTATCAGAAAAGTCTTATAAATCAATTGCTTGAAGTAAAGATCTGTAAGCGATCTGGTCTGTCGGTAAATACGCCATTCACACCCAAGCCTTGCAGCCAAGCCCAGTCGTCCTCTTGATTCACCGTGTAAATCCAGTTTTTCAGGCCGCGTTTGCGCGCGTCTTCCAATAATTCCGGCGTAACAAAACTCAAATGGGTATTAAACGCGTAGGCTTTTAGCGGCTCGCAACATTGCGCGTAATCTAGCGGAATACCTTCAATCAGCGCGGCGCGTTTAACTTGAGGGATGGTTTGTAAGGATTGAAATAACTGCTGATGATCGAAACTGGAAACTACGTAATGTTCAAAACCCAATTGGTGATCATGCACAAAAGCTTCCAGCTGCGATTTCAACGTCGGCACACAATTAGCACCTTTGATTTCGATATTCAGCAACGCGCGATCCCCCACTAACTCCAACACGTCGCGCAAGGTTGGTAATGGCTCGCCATTTTCCAGCTTTTGTTCACGCAAGTAGGCTAAAGGCAAATCCGTAATAATTCCTTGCCCCGACACAACTCGGCCTAATCGGCGATCATGAGTTACAAGCAACTCGCCTTCAATTTGGTAGATATCAATTTCAACTGCATCAACACCGGCATCAAGCGCGCGCGCTATGGCGGCTAAGCTGTTTTCCGGCAGTGGTTGATTATTCATTAAAGGGCCGCCGCGGTGGGCAATGCAGGTAAGCTTCGACATAAATTCACAACATATTCAGATTAAAGGTTTTATACTGCGCACTCGATTTGTGCCTCACCGCTTGAGTATGGCAGCGGCTTTCATCTTGATCAATTAGCAATTATTTCTATCCTCAAGCATTAGCATTCATTAATTTAGCGAGAAGATTTTCCGTGTTATCCCTATATTCTATCGACGAAAAAATCATGAGCGAAAGCATGGCTACCAAACTGGTGTTTGTTGGCATTAGTATTGTGTGCTTTTATTTAGCAACAAAATTGCTCAATAAAATTGCGCACGATGTTAGCGTGCGTAAAGCATTTGGCGATTCACGCGTACCCTACATTACCAAGCTGATGAATATCGGCATGGTATTTTGTTGCATCGTCGTTGTGTGTTTACTACTTGGACTCGGCTACAGCGAAGTCTCTGTTTTCTTATCATCCATTTTTGCCGTTGTCGGCGTTGGCTTATTTGCGCAGTGGTCGATACTGAGCAACGTTACCGCCAGCATGATTATCTTTTTCGGATTCCCCTATCGCATCGGCGATTTAATTAAAATTGCAGATAAAGATGAAGATATCAGCGGTGTGATCGAAGAAATCAGTATGTTCCATATTATTTTGCGTCGCGAAGACGGTAATATGATTACCTACCCAAATTCAATGTTGCTACAAAAAGCCGTACTAAAAATGGAACATTCCTACGAAACTTTTGCGGAACAAGAACCGGAAGTTGTCGATGCTGTTGATAGAAATGCTGTTGATCTAAATTCAAATGAAAAGAAAGATAGTAATCATTTAAAAAGCATTAAAACTAATCGTGATTAATTTTAATATTCCGTTCGCACCTCGCGTTTGAGGTGCGAACGGAATAAGTAGCTACGCAAATTTAAATCTGCACCCGCGTTCCCAATTCCACTACCGCATTATCGGGCAATCGAAAAAACTCAACTACTCCGCCAGCGTTACGGCTCATAGTCGCAAATAAGTTCTCTCGCCATTTTCCCATGCCACTTCCCGGCGTAGCCACAATAGTTTCGCGGCTTAAAAAATAACTGGTTTGAAATAGCGGAATATTCAAACCGAAAGCCTCGCATAACTTTAATGCTTTGGGTACATCTGGCACTTCCATAAAACCAAAATGCAAAGTCACTTGCCAGAAATTTTTATGCAAATTTTCCAGCTCAACTCGTTCACTTTCATCCACCCAAGGCACATCAGAAAAACGTACGGTTAAAATTACATTTCGCTCATGCAACACTTGGTTATGTTTTAAATTGTGTAGCAATGCTTGCGGAACAGTCGACGGATCTGCAACGGGATAAACCGCTACTCGCGTAGATTGTTGAATTTCAGCAGGATTAAGCGTAGCGATAAATGCTTGTAGATCCACGCCTTCTTTGCGAATACTCGCTAACACAATATCGCGACCGCGACGCCAGGTTGCCATAACTAAAAATAATAGACCGCCCAACACCAATGGGAACCAGCCGCCGTCAAAAAACTTGATCATGCATCCGCCCACAAATGCCAAATCCACCAACAATAAAAATCCTATCAACATAGTTGCAATTGCTTTAGGTAATTTCCACCGAAAAATCATAACGAAAAAAGTAAGCATGGTAGTAATCATCATGGTCAATGTCACTGCAATACCATAAGCGCCTGCCAAACCGGCAGAGGTTTTAAATATCAATACTGCTGCAACAACACCAATCAATAAAACCCAATTCACCGCCGGCAAATAAATTTGCCCCGCTTCATTTGCAGATGTATGTTGCACAGACATGCGCGGTAAAAAACCTAACTGGATAGCCTGACGCGTCATCGAATAAGCGCCGGAGATAACCGCTTGCGATGCGATAATAGCCGCAACAGTTGCAATAATTACCGCAGGCCACAAAAATTCTGTAGAAAATAAATTGTAAAATGGATTTGAAACAGCACTGGAATCTCGTAACAACAAAGCGCCCTGCCCTAAATAATTTAATGCAAGTGCGGGCATTACCATTCCCACCCAAGCCCATTGAATAGGTTTGCGACCAAAGTGACCCATATCCGCATAAAGTGCTTCAACACCGGTAAGTGCGAGTACAACTGCACCAAAAACTGCGAACACTAACCAACCACGATCAATTAAAAATCGAATTGCACAAAGCGGATTCAAGGCCGCAAGAATTTGCGGTTCACGCACAACGTGCACAGCACCAGAAATCGCAAGAATCGAAAACCATAAAATCATCAAGGGGCCAAATATTTTTCCAACTGTGCCCGTACCTTTGCGTTGCACTAAGAATAATCCCACCAAAACACCGAGCGTAATTGGCACAACAAACGGCGTGAGCGTCGGCGTTACCACACTCAAACCTTCCATCGCGCCCAACACAGAAATTGCTGGCGTGATTACACTATCGCCATAAAAAAGTGTCGCGCCAAATAAACCTAACAATAATAACCAGGGACGCAAACGCGGAAATTTTTCTGTCGACTGAGCAGCCAACGCACTCAACGCCAAAACCCCACCTTCACCGCGATTATCTGCACGTAAAATTAATAACACATATTTAAAAGTCACCACCAACATCAGCGCCCAAAAAATCGCGGACACTGCGCCGGTGATATTCGCCGCATCCAAAGTAACTCCTGTCACCGGGCGAAAAATTTCCTGAAAGGTATAAAGCGGACTCGTACCAATATCCCCGTAAACAACACCCAAAGCCGCAAGCGTAATTGCCGCCGCGCTTTGAGATTTAATGGATTGATTACCAATATCGGCCTGCGTTGATAAACTTTGGGCAGTCATGCCAAAACTCCTCTGAGGTTAATGTCAGAGTTAGTGTGGCAGGTGGGGTGTTAGGATTGTGTTAGGATTAATTAGCTGATGAGTAGGAAATCTTCTCGCACCCAAGCTCCAGTTTGGGAGTGTATAGAAAATTTAATATGCATTCCCAAGCTGGAGCTTGAGGAACGAGAACATGAAATCAGTAATTTTCAATCATCAGCTAAACGATAACCAATGCCCGGCTCCGTTAACAATAAACTCGGATCAGCAGAATTCACTTCCAGCTTTGCGCGCAACTGCGCCATGTATAAACGTAAATAATGCGTGTGTTCGATAAATTCTGCGCCCCATACATCGCTAAGTAAATGTCGATGCGTTACCACTTTCCCTGCGCTGCGAACTAGCCGAGCTAATAAATTAAATTCTGTAGGTGTTAGATGAACTTGTTCCCCATAACGTGTCACTGAATGCGCCGCTAAATCTATAAAGACACCGGCGCGATTATATTGAGTGATTGCCACATTGGTCGGTATTCCTTTATGGCGCAGTGCAACACGAATACGTGCTAGCAATTCGCCAATACCAAATGGTTTTACTAAATAATCGTCTGCACCCAAATCTAATAGCCGAATTTTTTGGCCCTCCTGTTCGCGTGCGGAAATTACGATCACCGGAATATTAAATTGTTTACGCAATTGCGCGAGTAAGGTTTCGCCATCACCATCAGGCAAACCTAAATCTAATAAAATAAGATTCAACTCATTACCGGCAATGCGCGCATTAGCAACAATCGCATTACCTTCCGATAGGCTTGCGGCGGTAATTAATTTATAGCCTTCCAATAACAACGCATCGCGCAAGGTTGCGCGTAATTCGCGGTCATCTTCAACTAATAATATGTTGCGGCTCACGATTTAACTTCCGAAGATTGTTGTGTAGGTAATTCACGCAAAGGCAAACTCAACACAAACTTTGATCCACCTTCCGGCGGGCACTCAACACTCAGTTTGCCGTTATGTGCCGATGCAATTGCACGACATAAAGCTAAACCCACGCCTGCACCCGGCGTTTGTATTTTACTAAACGAACCACGCTGAAAAGGTTCGAATATTTTTTCATGCAAGCTTATATCTATTCCCTGTCCGCTATCGCTTACCGAAAATAAAAAATGATTCTCACCAACATTCGCTACCACTTTTACCGCGCTATCTGCCGGACTGTATTTGAGTGCGTTATCGATTAAATTTTCTAACAGCTGAGCGATTAATACTGAGTCGCACCAAACCAATGGTAGATCAGGATGTAACTCGATCTGCAAACGCTCGCCTGATTTTCGGCCACGCCAACGGCGCAATAAGTCGCCGGTGATTTCTTCGGCAGATTGCCAATCGCAATTAATGCGTTTATCCGCATCCAAACGCGCGAGCTGTAAAATATTGTGAGTGATGCTATTTAAGCGTTCAGCTTCATCAAAAATTCGTTGCGAAAGTTGATGCTGCTGATTTGAATCCAATTTATCCGCTTGTTCAGTCAACGATGATGCCGCTCCCATAATTGTTGCTAAGGGAGTGCGGTAATCGTGGGAAATTGCAGCGAGTAAATTGTTGCGAATCAATTGTGATTGCGCATGTTCGCGCGCGTTTATTTCTTGCTGTTGCAATCGGTAACGTTCAAGTGCGTTGCCGAATTGATCGCAAATCGCTTGCAGATGCACACGCGTAGAAAATTCATGTTCGGAAAAATTACCAATCAGCACCGCACCTAACGCATGACCTCGTGCACGAAGCGGCAAATAAACATCTGAAAACATTTCGTAACGGCCAGTATCTCGCCCCAATTGCTGATTGTTGCGCGTGCAATACCAAAGCGCATGACGCTGCTCTATTCCAGCATCACCCAACAACCACACTTGTTGAATATCGTCTTGAGGTGGTAAGGAGTTTTTTAAAACCAGAACTGCAACTTGGCGAGAACTTAATTGCTCCAATAAATTTTTTAATTCATCCACATGCTCATGAGGCGCAATGGATTCAAGCAGACGATCACTCCAGGCTCGTAACCTATCCGCTTCAATTGCATGTCGCTCTGCACGTTCGGATTGCGCGCGTTTAACGGCCATTAAACTTACCACAATAATATTAACGACCAACATCACCAATAACATAACAGTGTGCTGCTGAAAATCTACCGTGAAAGTTCCGCGCGGAGGTATAAAAAACCAGTCAAACGCCAACACAAAAATAATGGCAAGCACTATGGATATTCGCCACGGCAAGCACACCGCAGCCAGCGCGGACGTAAGCACCAGTAACATCGCTAAATTACTAAAATCCAGATGGGTATCTAGCAAATAAATCGCGAGCCAACCGACAAGCCAAATCGCACCGCCTAACCAATGGGAGGTTTTGTTTCGCGATTCTTTAGGTGTGATAACAATTGGTTTCATCATTTTAGGCTAACAGATCTCACGTTAGGATTGCATAAGGATGCTAATTTACGGGGATAGAATTACAAAATATCACCTAATCATTACCTAAGTTCACGTGGGTATTCCAGCCCGCGCAAATTTCGATATTTGCTGAGTAGAAACCGATAGCATCAACAAAAACATAAGTTGATTGCACTTTTGTAGACATGATTTGAAAAGCCCACGCACTAATATCGTACTAGCAATATTAGTGTTCATATTTAGATGTGACCCCAGCCTGCCTTATTGTATGATCGATACTGTAGCGCTTAAAATTTTTTGGACCACTATTTGCTGTTCACTAAAAGTTATTAGCAATAATCATTAAAGGAATTGCTACAGACATACAAGGTTTAAGCTTTTATTTTAGGATCGCACATCCTTCTATAAAAATCATACATCTGCTTTGGTGATAAAATTTATGCAAAATTTGCGATCGAGCGTTAGTAACCATCCATTGGCAGCTATGCATCCCAATAAAGACAAATTACCAAATCTGGATGGCCTACGAGCAGTTGCTTGTTTATTTGTCATCATGGCTCACTTGCCATTACCTTGGGGACTTATCTTAGTCGGCTCCATGGGTGTCGGTATATTTTTTGTCTTGAGTGGATTCTTAATGGGCTATCTCTATGCAGAATCCGCATGGGATGCTCAATCGCTAGTTAAATATGGCATTGCAAGATTTTCGAGAATTGCGCCAATCTACTGGCTTGTCATTCTGGCTTGTATAATCCTGACTAAAGTCGTTCCGGATAGTTTCCCCTTACCTATGGAAGGCGTAACCACCATTACTCGCCATATTTTGTTTAGTGGCAGTGTAGGAATTTTTTGGTCGATTCCTCTTGAAGTACAGTATTACGTATTCTTTATTTTTGTATGGTGGGGGCTAGCCTATAAATTGAAGCTGCCTTATGCGTTACCTTTACTTATTTTCGTTTGTGTCGCGTTCATGCTCACGCAACGCTACTGGCCGCAATTAACAGTACCTAATAAATTACATTTCTTTTTAGCTGGTACTATCGCTGGCATGGTGCCACGTCGCGCATGGACCAATGCTACAGATAAGTTAGCGCTCAATCTGTTGCAAGTGGGTGCAATGTTCATGCTTGCCTTTCCATTTCTAATGTTTCGTAATGCACCAGGTTTTTATGATTATATGCCGTTAGCTTTTGCGTACGCGATGGCCATTTATTTGTTATCTATTTCGTCTGCCTGGACAAATTTTTTATTCGCAAATCCGGTGATGCGGAAAATTGGACAGGCAAGCTTTTCAATTTATTTGATTCACTTGCTGATACTGCATTACGGAGGAAAACTATTGGGATTACAGCAGAATGTGCTTGAGCCATTGTGGTTACTGCTTACAGGATTCGCAATAGTTATTCCAATGATTATTTCTGTCTACATAGAGATGCCACTACAGCGAATCACACGTAATTTTCTAACTATAAATTTATTGAGTAAATTCCAAAAACCTCAGCCTACTACAAATTTTCCAACGAAACCCTTTAAATAAATCGTAAAATTTAAGTAAAAAAAGCCTCCGAAGAGGCTCTTTTTTTATAGCACGCTAACAATAGCGCTACTTACGTAATCCAATTTTTCAGCGGTTAAACCCGCAACACTAATGCGGCTGGTGTCGGTCATGTAAATGCTGTAGTCATTTTTCAGCTTATGAACTTGTTCGACACTTAAACCCAAAAATGAAAACATGCCACGTTCATTGGCAATAAAACTAAAATCGCGCTGCGTTTGTAGTTGGTTTAAGGATTTAACAAGGTTTACACGCAAACCGGCGATGCGTTCGCGCATAAGCGTTAATTCATCGCTCCAGACTTTTGTTAATTCATCGCTGTGTAAAATAATATCGATCAAGGCAGCGCCGTGTGCGGGCGGCATGGAATATAACGCGCGAGTCACGCTCAGTAATTGCGAGTTGCCTGCGTTGGCTTGCGCTTCATTTGCAAACACAAAACTTAATGCACCGGCACGTTCGCGATACAAACCGAAATTTTTGGAAAATGAAATGGCGATAATGACTTCTGGCAAACGGCTCGACAACAAACGTAAGCCGTAAGTATCTTCCTCTAAACCTTCACCAAAACCTTGGTAAGCCATATCCACAAATGGAATTAATCCATTGGCTTCGCACAAATCTGCGATTTGATTCCATTGTTCGCGCGATAAATCGGCACCGCTCGGGTTGTGACAGCAAGCGTGTAATAAAACCAAATCACCGCGTGGAATTTGTTTAAGCGTTTCCAACATGGCTGCAAAATTAATGCTGTGAGTTTCGTAATCGTAGTAAGGATATTCTTTAAGCGTAAGGCCCGCGCTGCCGAGCAACGGAATATGGTTTGCCCAGGTCGGTGTGCTCACCCATAAACTTGCGCCGCGTTTTGCACGTTGAATTAATTCCGCCGCAACACGTAAAGCGCCGCAACCACCAGGAGTTTGAATAGTGCGCACACGATTCGTTTCTACTGCAGGATGACCCGCACCAAAAACCAATTTCGTACAAGCCTCGTTGGCACCGGGATAACCTGCAGGCGGCGTATAAGCCTTGCTGGTTTCCTGCTGAATCCGCACTTTTTCTGCCGCCGCCACTGCCGCCATAATGGGCGTAACACCCGCATCGTTTTTATAAACACCTACACCCAAATCAACTTTGAGAGGATTGGTGTCTTTTGCGTAGGCAATACTTAAACCGAGGATCGGGTCGGCAGGTAATAAGGGCAGAGTTTCAAACATGGCGGCATCCAAAAATTGAGTGGCTTTGAAGGGCCGAGATTATACACAGGCGCTGCATAGGTTATTAGCTTCTGACGTAGATCGCGCACAAAAACTCATAAATCATGTGGGAAATATAACCCTGATTTCATCGCCTAAATCAGCGCATTTAAAACCGGGATGGCGACCTACAGGGTATTTATTTGGGTAAGAGCTTGGTATAAAGGGACCAAATCAAACGGAGAATTCTATGTCATCGGCTCTAGTCTTTGCTCGCGCGGGCAAACAAGATATTGCGCTTTTATCCCAATTCGCCAACCGCCACGGCTTAATTGCTGGCGCTACTGGCACAGGCAAAACCGTAAGCTTGCAAAAGTTAGCGGAATGTTTTGCGGCCGAGGGTGTGCCGGTATTTATGGCGGATGTTAAAGGCGATTTAACCGGATTGGGCGCCATAGGCGAAGCTAGTGCAAAGCTACAAACACGCCTGGATTTATTAGAAATTACCGATTGGGAACCGCAAAAATTTGAAATCGCCTTGTGGGACGTTTTTGGTACTCAGGGCCATCCACTGCGCGCCACCATTTCTGACATGGGGCCGTTATTGTTAGCTCGTCTACTGAACTTAAATGAAGTGCAAGCCGGCGTACTCCATATTGTTTTCAAAGTTGCCGATGACAATGGTTTGTTATTGCTCGACCTTAAAGATTTAAAAGCTATGGTGCAGTTTGTGGGCGAACATGCACGTGAAATGACAACGGAATATGGCAATGTGTCATCCGCAAGTTTGGGCGCAATTCAACGTGGGTTGTTAACGCTGGAAGAACAAGGCGGCGATAAATTTTTCGGCGAGCCCATGCTCAACATTATGGACTTAATTCAAACCGATTCGAAAGGACGCGGCATTATTAATATCCTCGCTGCGGATAAACTTTACGGCTCACCTAAACTTTACGCTGCATTTTTGCTATGGATGTTAGCAGAGCTTTTTGAGAATCTTCCTGAAGCCGGCGATTTGGAAAAGCCGAAATTAGTTTTCTTTTTTGATGAAGCGCATTTATTGTTTAACGATGCACCGGCTGCACTTTTAGAAAAAATCGAACAAGTTGTTCGATTGATTCGCTCCAAAGGCGTGGGTATTTATTTTGTAACGCAAAATCCATTGGATATTCCCGATGCAGTGCTTGGGCAGTTAGGTAATCGCATTCAACATGCATTGCGTGCATTTACGCCGCGCGATCAAAAAGCCGTGAAAACTGCTGCAGAAACTATGCGCGCAAACCCGGCATTTAATGTTGAGACTGCGATTATGGAATTAGGCGTTGGCGAAGCATTGGTCTCCTGCCTCGATGCCAAAGGAACACCATGCATAGTAGAACGCGCACTCATTTTGCCGCCCAGCTCTCGCATCGGCCCATTGCGCAGCGATGAACGTAATGCGGCTATTAATGGATCTTTAGTTTATGGTGTTTACGAAGAAGTTTTGGATCGCGAATCTGCATTTGAAAAATTAAAACAAGCAAAAGCCGATGCACCTGAACCTATCCCTCAACCAAAAGCTTCAGCAACTAGTTCAGCACCGAGCGTTGGCAGCACAGGCAGCGCCATCAGCGATATTCTTTTCGGCACCACCGGCCCACGTGGCGGCAAGCGCGATGGAATTGCACAAATCGCCGCAAAAACTGTTGCACGTACAATTGCATCTGAAGTTGGCCGTCAAATTTTGCGCGGAGTTTTAGGTTCGATTTTGGGCGGAAGAAAGCGCTGAATTTTTTGAATCCCGCATTCAATGCGGGCATGATACTAATGCGGTTTTTATCTAATTAATTTTTAAATGAAAATATAAATAGAAATTACAAACGCAACGGGAAAAGTTAAAAATTAATATCTGCTAACTCTAAATTTCAAAAAAACTAATTTCTAGCTTCCAAATAAGCGCGTCTCGCTAAAGCTAAAGCTCCTGTTATGCCCGCATCGCCACCTAAGGCAGTGGGGATGATGTAACGGTCCATATCTTTCAATGCAACATCATGTGCGTAGCCGTTGAGCATTTTTTTCAGGTTCGCGCGAATTTTTGGGTACAGAAAATCACGTTTCATAACGCCGCCACCGAAAATAATTTTTTCGGGCGCATACATCCAGGTCAAATTTACGCACATGACGGCGAGGTAATGGGATTCCAAATCCCATGCAGGATGTTCCGGCGGTAAATTTTTGGGATGGGTTTGCCAACGTTTGTGAATCGCTGTGCCAGATGCAAGACCTTCCAAACAATTATGGTGAAAAGGACAGCTACCTGCGAATTCGGAATCTTCCGGCGCTTGTGGAATCATCATGTGGCCCACTTCGGGGTGACTGATTCCTTGCATAAGTTTTCCGCCCGCAAATATACCGGCACCAACTCCGGTGCCCACGGTGACATAAACAAAGTTTTCGCAATCGACCGCGGCGCCTTCGCTGAACTCACCGAGCGCCGAGCTATTTACGTCGGTTTCGACTTCAACCAACACATTGAGCGCGTCTTTAAAATATCCAACCAGATTTATATTCGACCAACCTGGCCGTGGTGATTTGGTGAGGTAACCGTAGGTGGGAGAACGTCGGTTTAAATCGAGTGGACCGAAAGAAACGATACCGATTGATGCTAATTGACCAAATTCGGGGGCACTTGCAATAAAAAAATCTTTTACTGCGGCCAAGGTAATTTCAGCGGTATCCGTAGGAATATCCACACGAGCTTTAATAAACCCGCGCGAATCAGCCAGCACGCAAATAAATTTGGTCCCACCGGCTTCTACTCCGCCAAAGAGTGGCTTTTCTTGACTCATTACTACACCTTCACGAACGACTTTGCTTGAGTGTAGAACAGGATCGCCAAAGCAACCCTATTTAATGAATAAGGAGACAATGCCCATAATGCTCACGCTCAATAAACTGATACCAAGAACACGGTAAAAAACCTTTGGGTCGCCATCGACAATTTTTTGATGAAAGCGCAAACCAATTAAATGGCCGACAGTTGCGCAAGGCAACAACCAGATATGTTGCGCTAATTGCAGATCAATACCTGCGATTAAAAACGCCGTCATTTTTATAACGACTAAAATAAACCAGAGCACGAATAAAGTATCGCGCAATTGATATTTGGCAACATGAGTTGCGTAAACAGAGATGATTAACGGCGCACCAATTAATGAAGTTCCGCTAATGTAAGCACCCAGCACCAAAAATAAATTGTCCAATAAGGGACTATTACTTTTGAACGGTTTATTCAAAATGTAAGTCACGGAATATACGGATACGATTGTAAAAATAATTCCCGTCATCACGCTTGCAGGAATAGTTAGCAAACCGGCAACGCCGATCAACTTTGGAACAATCATCACTTTCATGGTCTTTTTTAAATAAGCCCAATCAATTGTTCCCGAATCCGCATTCAAACTAATGCCCGCTAATTTCTCGGTGCGATGTTTTCTGTAATTTTTCCAAACTGTGATTGACGAAAAAAATAATAAATGTACGGCGATAATTGGCAAGTAAACTAGTGGACGATTATCCACCAATAATAAAAATGGCAATGACATAACGGCACCGCCAAAACCCAAACCGGAGCGCACAAATCCGCTCCATACGAATATTAAAGCGATCAACGCGTATTGATAAGGTAGCAACTCAGCCATTATTTACATCATCTTAAATGCGGACAGGGATTATGTGCAGGAGATTGTAAATCTGCAATTTAAAACTGCGATAAATAAAAAATAAATGAAAAAATCATTATGATGTGAGCGAGAAAGGGAAAACATGAAAATCATCCTTGATTTTCTATTTAAAAGTTCCAACTATTTAAGAAATTTTCTCTGACGAAGACTTAAGGCCATAAAACCTAACCCCAACAATATAATAGCGGATGGCTCCGGTACTTCGACATTGCGTGGACCAGCGGTTATTTCGGAAATGCGACCTGCTACAGACGCATAAATTAAATTATCAGGTGAATCATTGGAATAAAAGTAAAGCGCTAAGGCAGGATTATCATCCCAATTTTCATAAACTTTTCCATCGTCATGCCAAGTAAAATCCTGAATCAAACTGTTTCCATTAACGTAGGGAATAATTGTGTCTAAAAATGATATTCCTCCAAGCTGATAAATAGAATAACTTCCATTGGTGGCCGCAACATCTTTACGAATACCAAAATATTCCTGATTAAAATCGTGTATGCCGGTATATCCATTAACATCTGCAATATTATGCATTTCCCACACATCACTTTGCGTAAAACCTGCAGGAATATCCGCAGGGTTTAATGTTTTTCCATCGACATTGAATGTTACTCCAAGCCAATTAGTATTTTCCGTGAAACGCCACTGCCCTGTAGTTCCCATGTTTGCAGGCGCTAAATCTGTGTCGTACCAAAAACTGCCGGATAGACTTCCGCCTAGCAAATCGTCACTAAAAAAATTCTCATAATAGGGATTATTGAAGTCGCCATTATCGCCTACCGAAAAAACAGTCCCTTTGAAAGTGCCGTCAATAATTACTGCATGTGCATTTAGTGAAAAACCGACAACGACAATCGATAAAAAATTTCGAAAAAAGTGTTTTTTGTTCATAGCGCGTCTCCATCAATCATATGTGAAAGAAATCCTGTTGAAACTATGTCACTCAACAAATATATGCTCATGTGGATAGGGTAAATAGTCGCCAACACGTTCTTAGGCGCCACAATTTTCAATTAAGCAAAAAGTATGAAGGTGATTGCTCGGACTGAACTTGGAAGTTATGTGCCAGTCAATCCTTGCATGATGCAATTAGCCCAATGTGCATCAACTATTACATCAAAGATCAGAGGAATTTTTATGACCAGAAGCCTGTCCCGTTTATTGACTGCCATGACCTGCGCTGCTTCATTGAGTGTTTATGCTGCCTACGCTGCGGACGAATCTGACACGCGTCGCCCACCGCAAGGCAAACCTCATGCGCCGCCACAAGCTGCTATTGATGCTTGCAAAGGCCTGACTGAGAAAACGACTTGTCAATTTAACGGACGCAATAACGAAGCGGTTAGCGGTACTTGTGCTTTGCCACCGCCAAATGCGGAATCGACCGAGTTATCCTGCCGCCCGGAACGCCGCGGAAAAGATGATCACGCCGATCACGCGGATAAAACCAACTAGTTCGATCACTCTATAATTGCGGCGCAGTGCGCCGCTGGCTTTAATCCCTCGCAGATTTCAGATAACCCGCAAGCCTTCCCTTTTCACACTATTCCTATATATTGCCGATCCACCATTTAAGTTGTTCCTCTGCAATACGATTCGGTAATACTTGTGACTTCAGCTGCTCAAACCTCATCTCCCAGCATCATCACTCAAACCCTGCGCGAATGGAAAATACTCGCGGTACTTGGCTTGCCGATTATGGTGGCGCAGCTGGCGCAAATGGCTAACGGTGTTGTCGATACTATGATGGCGGGTCATGCCAGCGCGCGGGATTTAGCGGCCGTTGGTATAGGTACTGGAATTTGGGGGCCGGTGCTGCTGTTTTTTATTGGCTTGTTGAGCGCTCTACAACCGCTTGTTTCGGGGCATCGCGGCGCAGAAAATTTCTCGCGCATAATGCCAATCACCTGGCAGGGGTTGTACATCGCTTTTATGGGGTCGATAGTCATGGCCGCTATTCTTACTCATGTGCGGCCCATTTTTGTGTTGCTGGGATTGGATGCCGAAACAACCGATATCGCCCAAGGGTATTTAGATGCGCTCGCTTGGGGAATTCCAGCAGTTCTCTTGCTCAATTCATTGCGCGGCCTTACCGATGGCATGGGCCATACGCGCATCGTTATGGCGTTTTCGCTGGTCAGCACAATAATAAATGTTCCGTTTAATTATCTATTTATTTTCGGCTTTTCAATCGGCGAATGGCATGTTGCGCCTATGGGCGGCGTTGGTTGCGGTTGGGCGACAGCTGCATCCAATTGGATTGCCGTAATCGCTTTATTAATTTATTTAAATCGCAGCGCAGACTACAAAAAATTTCATTTGATTGGCGATTGGGTAAAACCTGATTGGGCTGAGATTAAACACATCCTGCATCTGGGTTTACCGATTGGTTTTGCCATGTTTGTAGAGGTCAGTATGTTCTGCATGATTGCATTATTTTTATCGCCACTTGGCCCCACGGTAATTGCAGGTCACCAAATTGTTCTCAACGCAATTTCATTATTTTTTATGGTGCCACTCAGCTTGGGCATGGCAATTACCTTGCGCGTTAGTTTTTTAGTAGGCGCGGAAGAACATTTCAAAGCGCGATTACTAGCACGCAGTGCGATTTTTTTAGGGCTGGGAATTGCCTGTGTTAATGCACCTATTTTATTTTTTGGCAGCGATTGGATCGCCGCGCTCTACACACGGGAGAGTGATGTAAAAGCCATCGCCATCCAACTTTTTGCATTGGGTGCAATTTTTCAAATTGCCGACGTAACCCAAGTCACCATGATTAATGTACTGCGCGGTTACAAAGATACGAAAATCCCGATGTTCATTATGTTGTTTTCATTCTGGTGTGTGTGCCTGCCACTCGGTTATGTTTTAACCTTTAAAAATTGGCTACATGCACCTATGGGCGCGGCCGGCTTTTGGATGGCGTTAATTGTAGGTCTCGCGTGCGCCGCCTGTTTACTGACCTATCGCGTGTTTAATTTTAAGCCGCGTTAGTCAGGTCTACTGACTTTATACCGCGCTAGCCAGATTTTTAAAATCCCCTTATAGTCGAGCGGTTTTCACTGGCACGATTGAAAATCCTGTCATTGCTTACACACACGGATTTACCAAATCAGCGACAGTTATACAGGGGCTTTTTATGAAAAAGTACGTAGCGGAATCGTTTGGAACATTTTGGTTAGTGCTTGGCGGGTGCGGCAGTGCGGTATTAGCAGCAGCTTTTCCCGGGGTTGGAATTGGTTTACTCGGGGTTTCACTCGCGTTTGGTTTGACAGTCTTAACGATGGCATTTGCTATCGGCCATATCTCCGGTTGCCACTTGAACCCGGCAGTTTCCATCGGGCTTTGGGCTGGCGGTCGTTTTCCTGCAAAACAATTATTACCCTACATTATTGCGCAAGTTGTTGGCGGCGTAATTGCTGGCGCAGTGCTCTTTGCGATTGCGAGCGGCAAAGCAGGCTTCGACGTCTCAGCAGGTTTTGCTTCCAATGGCTTTGGTGCGCATTCCCCCGGTGGTTATTCGATGCATGCGGCGCTTATCAGCGAAGTTGTTATGACCATGATGTTTTTGATTGTCATCATGGGTGCTACGGATAAGCGCGCACCACAAAATCTTGCGCCAATCGCGATTGGGTTGTGCCTCACGCTAATTCATTTAATCAGTATTCCCGTAACCAACACATCGGTTAACCCGGCGCGCAGTACAGCTGTTGCCGTGTTTGTGGGTGATTGGGCAATCTCCCAATTATGGTTGTTTTGGGTAGCGCCGATTATTGGAGCGGTACTTGGAGCGGGTATCTACAAATATATTGGCAGTGAGAAAGGTTAATAAAACTTAAATCGGGCTGATACCTACCTAAACGCATCAGCCCGATTTATCAGGAATTTTATATCCAAGCTCTGTGTGTAAGAGCGCATGAATAACTCTGTTAAAACCGCAATCAACCTGCTCATCAAGCACGTTATTCCAAGGCTATTTATTGCTTTTGCCATAATATGATGTTTAGATAACGAGCAACTTTAGTCATGTTAATCAAATAGTTAAATATCATTACGGGATTACGTTATCACTTCAATATCATCACCAAAACCCGTTCGCGAGCCTAGCCCGGTTTTGTCTGCATTGCGTTCAAGCACGAAAGACAGACACAGCATTCTCGATGCCGCCATGCCGTTGGCAAAGCCGGAAGCTGCATGGGCCGACTATATTGAGCACCTGCAAATTCTTGCTATTTGGCTTATACCACTCGAACACTGGTTGCGCAGTTTCAGTGATGGCCCACAAAACGCGAAGGCTTTTGATTTTATCTGTTACAGTGATTCAATCCTGCAAGACTTAGGCGACGATCACAGACCGCCGACCAACCAGTTATCTCAACCGATAAGCTGGCCACAACGAGATAACGCGGCATACCGATGGGGAATTGCCTACGTTATTGAAGGTTCTCAGCTGGGAGGGGAATTCCTCTACAAGCGCTTATCGGTTAGACTCGCACCTCATAAATTACAGTATTTACTGAGTAAACAACCTGGGCGCTGGCCAGCTTTTCTACAGGCAATTGCTGTAGCAGTGACTACCCCTGAGGACATCGAAAGCGCTTGCGCTGGTGCAGTGGATGCATTTGATGCGTTATTACAGCAGCTCCCTGTACGAGTATAAAAAGTATGGTTCATCCGCAAGCCTTAGCACCAACTCTTGAAAATTGTGCCAGTGAGCCAATTCATATCCCCGGTTCAATTCAACCTCACGGTGCCATGTTGGTGCTTAATGAAGTCTTGAATATTACTGGGTGGAGTGCCAATTTTTTCTCGGTTCTGGGATTTGAACCTGTCCTCAATTCAGCAGCTAATTCTCTTGGCCTTGATGCTGAAATTCACAGTGCGATTGAAGATATTCGTCTCTCTATAGAAAACGGGGAAGCATCGCCGATTGCCTTAGAAACTCGCCGTCAAAATACGCTGTTTGATGTTGTGATTCACGCTCATCTTTACCGTATTATTATTGAATTCGAACGCCGCGAATTACCGTCCGATGAGGTTGCCAGTTTTGCCCTCAAAGCACATCGCGCTATCGATCGTCTGAAACGTCAGAAGTCTGTTAACTCCTTGTTGCAAATCGCCGTTGAAGAAGTTCAAAAACTTACCGGTTTCGATCGCGTTATGGCTTACATTTTTCGCCACGATGATAGTGGTGACGTAGTGGCAGAACAACGCAGAGAAGATCTGGACGTTTACCTTGGGCGACGCTATCCCGCCAGCGATATTCCCTCACAAGCGCGTCGTCTTTACACGCTCAATACTCTGCGTACTATTGTCGATGTTCTCTATGAGCCAGTTCCACTCATAGGCGATCCCGACCATCCTCCCTTGGATATGAGCTTTTGCGTGTTGCGCAGCGTGTCGCCCATTCACGTTGAATACCTCCGCAATATGGGTGTGGGCGCGTCCATGAGTGTTTCGATTATTATCAACGGACGCCTGTGGGGCATGCTTGCCTGTCACCATATGTCCAGCCTGCAGGTTCCCTACTCTATTCGTATGGCCTGCGATGTACTCGCACAAATCATCGCTGCAACGGTTTCCAGCATTCAGGAACATGAGCGTGCAGAAGCCACGCGCGCCGCTAACAGCGTTCGCACGGCACTGATGGAAACGCTGATTGATGAAGACGATATGTTGCGCGCGCTGGGAATTCACGCCCAAGCGCTCAAGGCCACCTTGGGTGCGGATGCTCTGGTCATAGCACAACATGGCAAACTGCTCGTATTTGGTGATTTCCAGAACACTGTAGCATCAGATATTTTAGCGGCACTGCCTACCGATGGCGATGATCTGGTCTTGTGGCAAGCGCGCGCAGAATGGCCAGCAGCATTGCAAGACGTTATTGGCAAATGGGTAGGATTATTAGCGCTGCGGTTTGACCCCATCACTACCGGCTGGATTCTTGCGTTCCGTCTGGAGCAAATTGAAACCATTAGCTGGGGCGGTAAACCTGAAAAAGAAATTCAGGCGGGCCCGCTCGGCCCACGTTTAACACCACGTGGTTCATTCGATGAGTGGAAGGAAGTCGTTCGCGATACCACCACACCTTGGGACAATATGCAGCTGGATTCTGCGCGTGAACTTTTAAGCGCATTGCTGCGCACGAGTAATCGGCGCCACGCCGAAACAGATCGTGCTCGCACCCAGTTAATGGCAATTCTCGGCCACGACCTGCGCGATCCGCTCAACAATATTAATCTTGCAGCGTCTTTTCTGGAGCAAGGTAGCGGCGCCAGCAAAATGGGTTCGGTTATTCGCAATTCCAGTAGCCGCATGCAGCGTTTAGTTGAGCAAGTGCTTGATATGAGTCGTATCGGAACTGGAATTGGTTTGGTACTTAATGTCGCTGAAGTGGATGTTGCGGTGATTATTCGCGATTTAATCAGCGAAGCACGACTGGGTTACCCCGGAAGTGATTATCAGATTGATATGCCCGAATCGTTTATGTGGCGCCTTGACCCGGATCGCCTTGCACAGGCGGTGGGGAACCTGCTCAGCAATGCGCGTCATCATTGCGTTGCAAATTCTTCGATTTTCATTTCACTGACAACTGAAGACGATAAATTAATTATCAACGTTAGCAATGAAGCCAACGAAATCGAACCTGAAGTCGTTGTACGTTTATTTTCGCCATTCAAAAATTCTTCATCCACACGCGGCCGCACAGGCTTAGGGCTTGGGCTTTATATTTCACATGAGATTATTAACGGCCACGGCGGGCAACTCAGTTATCACTATCAGGCTCCGCACGTTGTTTTTAAAATTGCGTTGCCCGCAGAATAATTATTGTGGATAAATTTCAAGCCCATCCAACACTCGTTCACAGAAGTCTTGGGGAGTTCGCGAAATAATATCTTCCGGTATTTCAAATTTATTGGTTAACCGTAAATAGTTTTCAAAACCATAAGACACCATATACGGATGCATTCCGGTGTTAATCGCCGCAACATAATCTTTATTTTCATCCCCGCACACACCTGCACGCGCCGGGTTAACTCCAAAATGTTCACGCACCGCGCGAAAATGTTGTGTCTTCTTTTCTTCTAGCGGAACATGAATTAGAAAATCCAATTCCTCAATATTAATATGGTGACGATTAAATAATTGCCGCAAAGTCTCTAATGGCTCATTGGTAATGTTACGCGTGACTAAACCAACAATGACATTCGGCGCTGCAATTAAAGTGCGAATAAAATCTGCTATACCAGGATACAAAATCGCTTCTTCGCGATAAACCTGAGTTAAAGTATCAACGATTTGCTGGCGATTATGCTTGGTAATATTTTTGCGGAGGTTAGCGGGAAACTGTTTAATACCACCGAGGTATTTAAAGATGTGATGGCGCTTTTGAAAACTTTCTTCATCGCCCAAATTCATGCCGTGTTGCGAAAATGTTTTTTCAATCGCGCTGTAGGCATCAACCGTTGTGCCATCTGCATCGAGAATAATCAGCTTTTTATGATTGGTATAAATCATAGGCGTTAAACCTTTCCCAAATTGTCATAAGTATCTCCAAAGTATATAAAGGAATTATGACAATTTAGAAAATGGTTCGGCAAACTTACCTACCAACCGCAAGCTTGATGTTTGTTCTGCTCATTCAGCCACGCAGATAAAGGCGCAAAATATTCCAATATAGCGGAAGCATCCATTTTGCGAGTGCCTATGGCGGCCTCAAGTGTATCTTGCCAAGGTTGGCTTGCGCCTGCGGCCAACAATGTTTGAAGTTTTTCGCCTGCGGCTTTGTTGTCGTAAATAGAACATTGATATAGCGGCCCTTTAAAGCCAGCGGCATCACATAAAGCTTTGTGAAATTGAAATTGCAGAATGTGCGCTAAAAAATAACGTGTGTAGGGTACGTTAGCGGCGATGTGATATTTCGCTCCCGCATCAAAATCACTTTCACTACGCGCAACCGGTGCAGCTATACCTTGATATTGCGTGCGCAATTGCCACCAGGATTTATTGTAATCTTCCGGTTTAATTTCCCCGGAATAAACTTTCCAACGCCATTGATCAATTAATTTTCCGAAAGGTAAAAACGCAATTTTATCCAATGCCATTCGCATTTGTTGATTAATTACCGCGTGCTCATTACTCGCTGCTGTTTTATCTAGCAAACCAACTTTGGTCAAATAATCAGGTGTAATGGAAAGCATAATCGTATCGCCAATCGCCTCATGGAAACCATCATGCGCACCATTCTGAAATAAAAATGGCAAATTGTTGTAGGCGAGAAAATAATAAACATGGCCAAGTTCGTGATGAATCGTTAGAAACTCGGTTTCATTGGGTTGAATACATTCTTTAATGCGAACATCATTTTTTGCATCCATAGACCAGGCGCTTGCATGACATTCAACTTCACGGTCGCGCGGTTTAGTTAGCATTGATTTTTGCCAAAAACTATCTGGCAGCTTTTGCAGGCCGAGCGATACAAAAAAGTTCTCGGCAATTTTTGCAATTTGCACAGCGTCTTTCTTTTGTTTAACCAAGGCACCAGTAATATCTAATTTGCCCGCACCGGGATAAGGCTCAACCAAATCGTAAATATCACTCCATTGCTGACTCCACATATCACCGAGCAAATGCGCGGGGATGGGTTTATCGAGCGGCACTTTATCTGCACCATAATGCTTGGATAAATCGCTGCGCACTTTGCATTGCAATGATTTATACAAAGGTTCAACCTGATTCCACAGACGTTCTACTTCTAACTCAAAGTCTGCCGCAGGCATATCGTAACCAGAGCGCCACGACGCTCCCAAATCGTTAAAGCCATAAGCTTTAGCACCAGAATTCGCCAAAGCAATATAGCGCTCATAATCTTTACGATAGGCTGGCGAAATTGAATGCCAACCGGTCCAGGCATCGAGCAATTCATCGTAATTTCGGCTGGTAGACATTACTGCGGATAAGGCTGTTAAATCGCGGCAATTTTTTTCAGTTTTATCACCTTTGCAATATTTTGCTGAACCATAAATGCCCGACATTTTTGTGCCCAGATTAGCTAGCTCGGCAATATCGGCGGCATTATCCGGCGGTAGTAATTCTTTGCCTTTGGTTAAATTAGTAAATGCTTTTGCGGTGGCCGCGCTCATCGGTAAAGTTTGATAGTCGCGGGCTTCGGCTAATAATTCTTTTTGTAGCGTAAGGAAACGTTCGTTGGATTTAGCAGCCAGCAATCCGCTGTCATCATTGATATAAGTTTCATAAACCCATTGCGCACTATTATTTTCAAGTGTTGCTGCGTCTAATTTTTTATTAGCATCGGCGATAAAATCATCAGGAGAGATGCTTGGAGTGGATGCAACCGAAATTGATGTTGTTTCATTTCCGCTTTCGCTCACTTTTTCCTTTTTATCGCATGCCGATATTAGCAAAGGTGCAATGACGGCTAGCACGAGAATTTTTTTAGCACATAAAATAGATTTCATAAAACTGCACCTTACATCACTATATTTTTGAAACATTAAAAATTTATTTGATTCCGCGCATCGCCGTTTTCAAAAACGGAGCGAGCACCAACATAATTAAACCAGCAATAATTCCCATCCAGGTTAAGGTACTAAATAAAGACGTGTAATTCGCCAACATTTCAGCAGCTGTACTGCCGCCTACTTTGGTATCCACAGCGGCTAATTTTGACAATCTAAATGCAAGCGTTTCAGACAATGCTGTGGCGACGAACCAGGTGCCCATGCTTACGCTAACTACGCGTGGAATAGATAATTTAGTGACTGCCGATAAACCAATAGGCGATAAAAATAATTCGCCGGTGCTGTGGAAAAAGTATGCGAGTACCATCCAGATTGCAGCGACTTTGCCAGCTTCGTTAGGAAAATGCGCACCTATTACCAAAGCACCAAAACCCATACCGGCCTGAATAATTCCCAGTGCAAATTTCACCGGTGTACTCGGATTTAAATTTCGTTTCGCTAACCATGGCCACAATATCGCGATAGGAATTGATAGCGTCATGATAAATGCGGGATTTAATGAGGCAAATTGACTCGCAACAATTGTTTTACCCAACACTTCACGGTCTAAACTTCGGTCTGCAAACAATGTCATTGAACCTGCAGACTGTTCAAACAGCGCCCAAAATACAATCGTAGACACAATTAAAATCATCAACACGAGCGTACGAGAAAACTCTACGGAATAATGAAATAAATAGCCGTACACCACGAAGCCGACTATCGCGAGCAGAACTGCATAGACAAATACTTCTGAAATATTTTCGGAAACATTGAGGTAATGATTTTCTGAGAGAATCGCACACACACCGAGGAACAATGTAAGCAGCGAAATACCAATAACACGGCTGCGATGTTGCAGCGGATTATGGTGCAACATGGAAAATGCCAGAATGCCCAAAATACCGGCGAGTAAAAATATATTTTGCGTGATATGTACAACCGGTTCGTGTTGCACTAACAACCAAATAATTGCCATAGCTGGCAAAGTCCCTAAATAAAACAAATGCTCGAACTTTAGAAATCCCAACACGGGTCGTTTCAACAACTCACTGTCTGGTTCTGCGCTGAATGGCTTTAATTGTTTTTGTCCGTAGATGAAAGTAATCAATCCAACAACCATGCCGATGCCCGCCAAACCAAAGCCATAATTCCAGCCATAGGTTTCGCCGAGCCACCCGCAGATTAAGGTGGATATTAATGATCCTAAATTAATACCCATATAGAAAATAGTAAAACCGGAATCGCGTCGAGGATCATTTTCAGGATAAAGTTTTCCAACAATTACTGAAATATTCGGTTTTAAAAAACCAACACCGACAACAATAAATGAAAGCGCTACGTAAAAAATATTAAGTGCATGAGTGTCGCGCGTGGTTATGGCTTCTGTTAATTGCGTACCTGCTGCAAGCAGGCGGCCATCGGCCAGACGTAAATTTTCCGTGAGAACAGTATTAGCCGCGTAATAAATAGCTTGATGACCTTCTATTGCCATTAAAGAGTGGCCAATCGCCAAAAGTATTCCACCAAATAAAACTGCTTTACGGGTCCCTAAATAACGATCTGCAATTAAACCGCCAATGACGGGCAAGGTATAAACCAAACCGGCGTAAGCGCCCAATACATCCAGCCCCTCTCCATCGCTAAACAAATGATATTTTGTGAGGTAAAGGAGCAATAAATATTTCATTCCGTAAAAGGAAAAACGCTCCCACATTTCGGTAGCGAAACAAATATAAAGCCCTTTAGGATGACCTAAAAAATCGGTGGATGATGTAAGCGAAATATCTGTAGATGACGTATTTGTGGATGACATAGTTGGCTTCACAATTATTCTTAAATAGTAAATAGAATTTAAACGACAGATCTGCCTGAAAAAACGAACTGAAATTTACATGCTAAATAGATTAACCTATTTAATGATGCGCAACGTCAAAAAATTAAAATTTTATGCGGAGTTAAAAAATCGACATTAGCATCTCTAAAAACAGATGAATTTTAAAGCTCGCACACGGGTTCCAGCATGCGAGCTTTATCAAATCTCCAAATTTTAAAAATGCATATTTACACCAAGGAATCCACTACGACCGAGAGTATCGTAAGTCGCGGGATAAGTGTTGCCGCTGTTTTCTGCGGTGCCACCATATTCATTACCTACAATTGGCGGCTTCTTATCTAACAGGTTAGTAATACCCGCGCGCAGAGTAATGTTCTCCATCAATTCATAGCTCGCGTATAAATTGAAATAATCGTAAGCGGAAATAACTGGCGCAGCATAATCTTCAGTTGTCGCACTGCCGAGTACTAAAGCATCCTGTTTAAGCTCGCCGATGTGTTGCCAACTTAATTTCAACGTCATGGGCCCTTTTGCCCAGGTAGTTGATTGAATAAAGCGAACTTTTGGATCTGGTCGCGTACAGGTTTTACCTACCAAACCAACGCAATCATATTCATCCAATGCAGGTGCATCTTTTTTTACACTTTCGATGGTGTTAACAACATCCAACTGAAAAGATAACGCGCCGTATTTTTCCAAATCAAGATTGTAAGATGCCGTGACATCAACACCTTTTGTTTGCACGCGTCCCGCATTGATAACCGATGCATCCACACCTGTTTCAGTACCACCATTTAATGAACCGGTGATTGGATTGCGATGAATCAGCGAACAGAAAGTGCCGCTTGCATCTTTTTCGTTGAGATAACATGCATCAACAATACTTTGCTCAGACAATTGCACAATCGCATTTTTAATTTCGATATCGTAATAATCTACCGATAGTGAAAGCGGAATTGCGCTGGAGTTATAAATAAAACCAAAAGTCACTGTGTCGGCTTTTTCAGGTGTTAATGCTGTGTTGCCGCCGATGTAATTGTTAACCTGGCCCGCAATAATACTGTTGAACGCGCCTACTTTACCGACTGGCACACCGGTTCCCTGACAGGTGGCAACTAAAGTTGGATCGCTCGCTGCTTCAGGGTCAGAACAATAGTCATCGCTCAAGTCGCCAATGCTGGAAGTTTTCGGCAAACCAATTTCGCGCATGTTAGGCGCTCTAACGGCGTGTTGGAAAAGTGAACGTAATCTAAACTCATTGTTAATTGCCCACTCACCACCAAACTTATAACTGGTGCTGTTAAAGTCATTAGTGACTTTGCCCGCATTGCTAACTGTGTTGGTGTAATCAGAACCGCGCACAGCCGCTTCGAGTGTAATCGCTTTTGCGAAGGCAGCATTTTCAATAATAGGAATGCGTGTTTCAGCAAAATATTCAGTCACTTTAATACTGGCGTTAACCGGTGAGCTTGCGCCATAACCTATGGTATTGCCGGTAGCGTAATTTTGATCAGGATGGTTCTCTGCCGCTTCCTCGCGATATTCCGCACCTACGGCGAAACCTATAGCGTGGCTCGCAAATGGAATTGTTAACGGCGTATCGCCGGACACAGAACCACCATAAATAGTTTGTGTGGTTTCATTGGTTTCATTCAAATTCAAACGAATAAAATTGGCCATTTCGTCGGTAATTTTTCCAGGGCCATAATAATCCACCGGCACACAACCACCGCTAGGATCCTGGCAAACAATTTCGCCAGTGTCAGGGTCTGTAACGGCAAGCATCGCTTGTTGCGTTGCACTCAAGCTTGCGTCATTAAGAAAGTTTTGCGTGCGCGATGTTCTGCCATCTTCAACAAAAATTTCCCAATCAATATTGTTGCCAAAATTACCGCGCAAACCTGCTTCAAATTGCATGGTGGTATTTTGATATTTTGATTCACGATTTCCCAGTTCAGTTAAGCGTCGACCAAATTGAATATCCACTAAGCCGTCGTTTTGTGCAGCTCCCGGCTCAATTGCATCCAGCCCCGCTAATACAGCTTGATCTTCGGCAGATAAATAAGGGTTGTCGGTATTGAGTTGGTAGTTGTAGAAAAAAGTGCCCGTTGGCGCTATAACGGTATCTACACGATTATTAGCAAATGAAATGCGTGAAAAAAATTCCACTTCATCGGTAATTTTGTAATTTGCTAATACGGTTGCCGTATATTTTTCCTGCGGAGTTTGAAATAAATTGTACGGGTTAAAGTTAAATGATTTAACGTCGCTGGTTAATTTTCCGTTGTCGTCAAACTGCAAAGGGTCATCAACCCCAACACCGAATGCAGGAACATTTTCAGACGTATAAATAGTACCGTTAGGATGAGTAGTACTACCGCCTTCTTCCAATAAATTATCTAACTGGAACTCGGAAAATTTACGCGCGCCTTGATAGACCGCCGCTTTTTTCGAGTAAGACATACTCGCCACAATATTGCCGCGACCATCATTTATATTGCCCCCAAAGGTGAGGCTCATATCGCTACCTTTGCCGTCATTTTCAAAGGTAGATGAGCGAGAATAATCAAATTCAACGCCTTCAAAATTCTTTTTCATAATAAAGTTTACAACGCCGCCTACCGCGTCTGAGCCGTACACCGCAGAGGCTCCGCCGGTGATAACTTCAACACGCTCAAGCAGCGCAGTGGGGATCATAGAAAGATCAACAAAACCTTGATAGTCGTAAGGGGTAAAGCGTTTTCCATCGACAAGAACGAGCGTTCTTTCTTCGCCCAAATTACGCAAATCTACGGTTGAGGCGCCATCATTTCCATTATTAGTATTGGAGCCAATTGCGGCTACAAAGCGTGGATCGCTACGTAAAAATTCTTCAGGATTTGTTGTGTTTGCCAGCTTAAGTGCTTGCGAATCGATAACCGAGATTGGACTGTTAGATGAAAGCTCAGGCCTTTTAATCCGAGAACCCGTTACGACAATTTCTTCAGCGCCCACGGCATCCGCCGGCGCCTCGGCATGAACGAGTGGCGACACCGCCATTAAAACTCCCGAGCAAACAATTGCATGAATTGCTGTAGCCAAATATGACTTTTCTCTCGATTTTTCTATCATCAGTATTTCTCCTCAAGTTTTCACTTAAAAAATAAAAGCGTTTACAACGACGCCGGTATCAGAAACATAAAAGTAGCGCGCACGCGACCGCAGCGAGATGTCGCAGGAGCATTCGCTAAATCAGGTTATTGACGAAAAAATTTAGGTAGATATAAACCCACGAAATTTCTAAAAAAATTTATGAGGGCACGACAGTAAAGAATGACGATAAATTCAGAATGAATTTAAGCCGAGGGGACAATGCTTATTCCGTGCCACTTAGCATATAAATATATTTTTGTACTAAGAACGTGAAGAACAGCCTAATATTTTTTTGAAGCGAGTGAAAAACATACTTATTTGGTCAGGTTTTTACATGAGAATGGAATTGGATACTTACGGTGCTGGGCATAGCATTCTACAAATCGGTAATTATCCCTATTTACGAGCATGGGGCGCACCAATTTAAAGCGGGGATATATAAGACAGAAATTCTTGATTAATCGTTCAACTTAAATTTTTTTATTTTGAATCTTTTAATACTGATAGATCTTCCACAAACTCAACCACTGAGTCAGACACCATAAATGGCTTAACACCGGACTGTTCAAAATAGTTTTGCCGAAATTTTCCAGTTTTAACAAGGCAGCCGCGAATGCCGAACAATTGCGCACCATTAACATCGCTATCTACATCATCGCCAACCATAATGGAATCTTGTGCTCTCGCATTGGCAGAATCCAAAACTCGCTGAAAAAAATCCGGATTGGGCTTACCCATAACACGTGCTGGTTTGCTGCATACATATTCGAGACCCGCCACAAAAAAACCTATATCTGCTTTTAAACCTTTATCAGTTTGCCAGAAACGATTTTTATGTAGCGCAATTAATTCTGCACCGCCGTGGATTACATTGAACAAACGGTTAATTAACGTCAAATCCCACCGGTTGCCAATATCACCGAGCACAACTGCATCGGGAGATTCTTCATCCCACTCGAATTCGTTGAAATCACTTTTGATAGCGTCGGCAACGACGGGCCAAATACGCAGCGGTTTATTGCGTTGCTGTTGTAGATTTTTAAGTTCAAGTGCGGCGGCAACCGGCGCACTGATAAGTTCGTCATCATTCAATTCAAAATTAAAACCGCGCATTTGCGCTACTAATTCTGCTTGGGATTTAGTGGTGGTATTCGTAATAAAACGCAGCTGAAAACCTTGTATGCGCAATTGTGCGATGGCCAAAACCGCGCCGGGAATTACCTGATTGCCGGTGTAAAGCGTACCATCGAGATCAAACATAATAAGTTGCGGATGATTAGTCGTCATGATCAGCTCCCTTATCAAGCTACCGAGAATTGTCGCCCAACTATAACGCTATTTTTAATAAAGCAAACATCATGCAATTAAAGCGTAGTGTTTATCGCAGGAATATTCAGAGCATCCGCGCGGGCTTTTAAGGCCGCAATTAACACACTGACCTTATGCGATGGCTGCGCACTTGCGGGAAATACCGCGTAAATCCCGCCCCCCATTAGCGACCATTCGGGCACCAAACGAATCAGCCGCCCGGCGGCAATATCTTCCCTTACTGAAAAGTCGGGGCAAATCATAAATCCTGCTCCAGCCATGACCGCTGATTTTACTGTGGAGGATGTATTGGAAACGATGCTCGCATTGAATCGCACAGACTCAGAAGCATGATCTGGCCGCGCAAACGTCCAATGCAGAAAGTTCGGCAGAACTGAAAGACCAACAAATGGATAGGCTTCCAACTCTTTCGGTGACTTGGGCAGTCCATGCGGGAATAACTCCGGAGGCGCGACGACCCACTCTTCAAAATAAGCAATTAGCGCCGCCTTATGGCTCGAATCTGCGAGGCGACCGATGCGAATGGAAACATCGACGCCCTCTGCAACCATATCCACGCGATGATCGCTGGACACAATTTCTATCTTCAACTCGGGATTAGCGCGAGTGAGTTCCGCCGCCAATGGGCCAATCACCGTTATGCCGTAATCGATGGAAGTTGACACTCTTAATTTACCGCGCAATTGCGTGGTGTTACTGCTAGCGAGGGATATGGCCGCTTCAGTGTCCTGCAAGATTTTTTGGCAGGCCTCGTAAAATAAGGTGCCCGCCTCGGTGAGATGCAAGCGCCGTGTGGTGCGAATCAGCAAACTGCTGCCAATTTCCGCCTCCAATTTTTGCATGTGTGCGCTCACCATGGTTTTTGCCAGCCCCAACCGCTTGGCCGCCGCCGTAATAGAACCTGTTTCAACCACCGCTACAAACACGACGAGGCGATTGAGGTTGATATCGAAAAGATTTGCCATGACGCCTATTGTCCATTTAAAGAGAGCATTCGTGTAAAGATTAGCAAGCTTGAACGCACAATGCATCCACTCAGACCTCTATGCGTTAGCGCACAGACCTGCCCACAGCGCGCGCGTAATTTTGATTAATCCATACATAAGGAGCTGCGGTGATGAATATTCAAAATGCGCTTGCAAGCCTTGCCGTTAAAGACCTAAGAGCATCGAGCAAATGGTACCAGGCGTTATTCGAGCGCCCGGCGGATTCAGTGCCTATGCCTGAAGTTGCCGAATGGCACTTTGAGCGCGGCGGCTGGCTGCAGGTTTATCAAACTACGGATCGCATAGGTGTTGGTTCGGTGACTTTGGCCGTTGCAGACATTGCAGCACAAATAGAATCGTTGAAAAAACTCGGTATAGACCCTGGTAAAGAAGTTGATACTGAAAAAGTAAAACTGGTAATGATTAAAGATCCCGATGGCAACAGCATTGCTTTTGCGCAGGCGAAAGATGCGAGCATCGCGCAATAAATTGTCAGCCTTTTAATTTATTCAAAACAATTTACGTGGAGAAATTTATGGCCATCACTCAAAAAATTAATCCCTGTTTATGGTTTGACGATAATGCAGAAGCAGCGGTGAATTTTTATCTTTCCATTTTTGAGGATTCACGAATTGTAAAAGTCGTTCATTACGGCGAGGCTGGTTTTGAGTTTCATAAAAAGCCTGCTGGTGCAGTTATGACTATTTCTTTTGAATTAAATGGACAAGTGTTTACCGCACTGAATGGTGGCCCCAATTTTAAATTTAACGAAGCGATTTCGCTCGAAGTGAATTGCGAAACCCAGGAAGAAGTTGATCACTATTGGGATAAATTATCGGAAGGTGGCGATGAAACTGCTCAGCAATGCGGTTGGCTAAAAGATAAGTACGGCCTCTCGTGGCAAATCGTTCCAGCATTGGTTAACGAATTAGTTAGCGATGTGAATTACGAAAAATCCCAACGCGCGATGAACGCGATCCTGCAAATGAAAAAAATAGATATTGCCGAATTAAAGCGCGCCGCTGAAAACGAATAACCCTCCAACACTGTTTGCAAGCAAGCAGCATTGTCCATTTAGAGTGAACGCAGATTTATATTTATAGTGACTTATCAGGACAATCCTCCATAGTCATACTGGCCTCACTGAATCGTCAGTTAATCTTCCTAACATATTTGGAGAGTCATTATGAAAGTTGCATTGATCGGTGCTACCGGTTTTATTGGCCAATACATTCTTACCGAAGCGGTTGCACGTAAACATCAAGTGACAGCACTTGTGCGCGATACAGCAAAAGTTGCACCTGCGGAAAACGTGAAAGCACAACAACTACAAATCAACGACAGCAAGGCAGTAAGCGCTGCGTTAGCTGGTCACGATGCGGCCATTATATCGTTACACCACGAGGGCCTGAATTTGCATGCCTTGGTAGACGCCGTTAAAGCTTCAGGTGTTCCTCGCTTGTTAGTCGTTGGCGGAGCAGGTAGCCTGGAAGTTGCACCTGGTGTGCAAGTAGTAGATACGCCAGATTTTCCCGCCGAATGGAAGGCAACTGCGCTTGCAGCACGCGAATTTTTGAATATTTTGCGCGGTGAAAAAAATCTCGACTGGACTTACCTGTCGCCTTCTGCGTTTATCGAACCTGGCGAACGCACTGGTAAATTTCGATTAGGCACAGAACAATTATTGTTGGACGAAAAAGGCGAAAGTCGCATCTCAAATCAGGACTACGCTGTTGCATTAATCGATGAACTCGAAAATCCATCGCACAGCCAAACACGCTTTACCGTAGGCTACTAATGTTCTACTAAAGAATTGCGCGATTTTTTTTGCTGTGATGGAAAATCTTTAAGTGAGCTAACAGCTTAATTTAAGCTGTTACTCACACCTGAGTTACGCCATACTTGTTCCGCAAATATTAAGACGTAAACAGAAAAAATTACATTAAGGATTCAGTGATGAAAAAAATCTCCACGTTTTTATTTCTCAGCGCTTTATTAAGTTTTCCACTCGCAAGCCATGCGCAACACGCAGTTACCGCAGTAAAAGATCATAAGCCCTTGCTGGCAAGCACCGACCCAAAACTCGCTGCCAATAAAAAGCTGGTTTACGATTTTTGGCGCGAAGTACTCGAAGCTGGTCATATGGAATTAGCGCCGAAATATTTGACAGAAAGCTACATTCAACACAACCCGAATGTGGGCAGCGGGCGCGATGCATTTATCGCATTTTTTTCCAAATTCAAAAAACCGCAAGCCATCGAAAACAAAATCACCAGACCTTTAGTAACTATCACTGCAGAGTGCGATTTAGTGACGCTGACGTTTGTAAGTGAGCTTAAAGATCCTGATGATGCGACCAAAACTTACACCACTACCTGGTTCGATATGTTCCGCATCGAAAACGGAAAAATCGCCGAACATTGGGATTCCAGCCTTAAACTTTAAGTACGTCGATAGCTATATATAATCCATAAAGGAGCCAATGGTGGCTCCTTTACTTTTTTGTATCCCCAAGCGTTTCGCCACGACAGTGTTAAACGTTATACTCGCGACTTTTCCACGTTTTCAGGAGACGATTCGCAATGTCGAAGTTTTGGAGTCAGGTGGTGCGCGAGCTGGAACCCTATGTTCCCGGCGAACAACCGCAAATTGATGGCTTGATCAAGCTCAATACCAACGAAAGCCCTTACCCGCCTTCGCCTGAAGTTATCAAGTTGATGACTCATGACGCTATTGATCGCTTGCGACTTTACCCTGATCCAAACTCCAAAAAACTCAAAAACACTATCGCGGAATATCACAGCATAAATGCTGAACAAGTATTTGTAGGCAACGGTAGCGATGAAGTGTTGGCGCTGGCATTTATGGCATTTTTCCAGCAGGAAAAACCTTTGCTGTTCCCGGACATTAGCTACAGTTTTTATCCTGTTTACTGCAAATTATTTGGAATAAATTTCAACACCCTTGCACTGCGCGATGATTTCACGATCAATCTCAGTGATTATACAGCCAACAATGGCGGAATTATTTTCCCAAATCCAAATGCGCCAACTGCGATTGGAAAACCATTAGCGGATATTGAAACGCTGCTGAAAACCAATACAGAAACCGTGGTAGTCGTAGATGAAGCCTACATCGATTTTGGTGGCGAAACGGCTATTGGCTTGATTGATAAATATCCCAATTTGCTAGTGGTGCAAACCTTGTCGAAATCCCGCTCGCTGGCTGGGTTACGCGTTGGTTTTGCGGTGGGCAATAAAGATTTAATTACAGCACTGGATCGCGTAAAGAATTCATTTAATTCCTACCCGCTTGATCGTCTCGCAGAAGTTGCAACTGTGGCTGCATTTGAAGATGATGCTTACTTTAAAAGCTGTCGCGATAAAATAATCGCTACCCGTGAATGGACAGTGACAGAGCTTGAAGCGCTTGATTTTCATGTGTTGCCATCGCAAGCGAATTTTGTGTTTGCGAAACCGAGACACAAAAATGCGGCGGAGCTTGCGCAATATCTTCGCGAGCACAAAATTTTGGTGCGCTATTTTAATGCGCCGCGTATCAATGAATTTTTACGCATTACCATTGGTACGCCGGAGCAAATGCACAGCTTGATTGATGTATTAAAAACGGTGTAATTGTTTCGGCCAAAAAAATGCCTGACTCATAAAATATGAGTCAGGCATTTTTTTGCGTACTACATTTCTCCAGGACTGCCCTGAATCGTGAAATATTTGTCCATTCCCGACCACTGCAGCATTTGCCAGACTTCTTTATTGCAATGACACAATTTAATGTCGCCGCGCTCTGAGCCTTTTTGCTCTTTAAATAGCAGCAACATCCCCAGACCCGTCAGGGTCAAGCTGGGCGCTTCGGTTAAATTAAACTCAAATTGGCCCACACTACTCGCAGCAGTTTCATCCAATAATTTACGCCACTCTTTGCGCATATTCTGATCGAGATTTCCGAAAATATTAATCCGCAAACCATGACCGCTATTGATCGGCAACCAATTGATGCTACTCAAACTATTATCGGAATAACTACCTTCGATAATGGCTTTTTTAATACTTGAACCGAGTGTGACAGGTACTTTTTTAGGCTTTGGCTTGGGTGGAGGCGCATGCGCGCGCATCACCTTTGGCGGTGCGCCAGAGGGATCAGGATAGTCGTGCTTAACAAGATCATCCCAAGTGCTGGGTTGCTTTTGGGTACTGAGCACATCATCAATTAAATGCCCACGCGCTTTCTTCGCCTGCGCTTCATCATCGCTGGCTCGCGCAATATGCTCTTCACCCAGAAAGGGTACCTTACGCCTCATGGCGCCTCCAAAACCTTTATTAACGTTATTAGATGTTTATGGTGATCTCACGCTTAAAAGTACCAGCGCAGGATGCCTCTCAAGTATAGGTAAGATTTAAAAAATGGCACGCAGATTGTTTTTTATGCAGAAAATTAAGTGTGATTACTCCTAACAGATAGCTTGAATAACCGGGTGTAACCGAATAACCCAACTTCCATTTTTATTACAGACATACTTATGGTTTTTGTTTATGATGAGGAAAAGCTATATGCAGCCATTGAGTTTTAAGCTCCCAAACCGCTGCAAAACAGAAGGATTATGCAATAAGGCCGCTGGATTTCGCCTTAACTGAATTTGCAAGGTAGCTAAACCGCCAAAAAGCTCTCCAATGAGCTATTTTTTTTGAGTAGCACAATTACCTATTGGTAGATTCGATGCTCGCGGTTATCACTATTTATGTATTAAGTGATATGAGTCTGTTGGCAAGCCACAGCTCAGAAATCATCCCTAGTGGGCAGCTATGCAAAATAAAAACAATACAGTGGAATTGATAAAAAAATTCCAACAAATTTTTGCGAACTTAAACCACAAAGAAATCGCCGAACGTTTGGTGAAATTGGTGGTGAGCAAACCGACTATTAGCCGCGCCGTACTTGTAGTGGAGCGCGACAGCCATCTTTACGTTGAAGCCATCGCCTCCCAACAAGAATCCGATTTACTGGTTAGCGGCGTTAGCACGTCGCTTAATCGCCTCAACTATTTGCCACATCAACATATTCATCAGGTTTTCGATTCCGGAAAATCCAAAGCACTGGATGCCGACCAAATTCAAGCTCTTGGCGCCATGTTTACCAAAAAAGGCTGCAACGCCTGCTATCTTCATCCTATTCTCGAAAACAATAAAACCATTGCCGTGTTTTATATGGAAGCCGAGCAGGGTTTGACCGCGCTTATAAAAACCGTTGGTGAATTGGAATCGGTGTGGACATTTAGCTCGCTACTGGTTCGCCAGGTTATAGATATGTGGCATCACGAAGAGCAAGCTGAGCGTTTTCGTTTGGCGGAGCAAGCTTTGTGGGCCAGCGAAACTTATCTCAATGCGATTTTACGTTTTTCACCCGCGCTCATTTCGGTTAAAGATCTCGACGGCAATGTGGTTTTGGCGAGCGAACATTTCAAGCAAATGGCCAACATTGACGAGACCGGATTTGTAGGCAAAAACGTTTTCGACGTTTACCCAAAAGATGTTGCGCAATCTATTTGCGATATAGATACAGCTGCAAAAACCAAGCAGCAAACTTACGAAGTCGAACTCGACTTAATGCACAAAGACGGCAGCATGCACACCTATTTGATGGTGAAGTTTCCGCTGCGCTCCAAAGAAAATCGCGTCTTCGGCGTGTGTACTATCGGCACCGATATCTCCGAACGCAAGCTGGCTGAAAATGCCTTGCGTGAACAGCAATCGCGCCTGAATTACATGGCCTTTCACGATTCGCTCACTGGCCTGCCTAACCGCTCATTATTTTACGACCGTATTTATCACGGGCTTGCGCGAGCGCGCCGCGGCAACTCAAAAGTTGTCCTTATGCTGTTGGATATCGACCGTTTTAAAAACATTAACGACAGCCTCGGTCACGACGCTGGTGATCTAATGTTGAAAGCCATCTCCACCCGCTTGATGGAAGGCGTGCGCGATATGGACACAGTTGCGCGCCTGGGCGGCGATGAATTTGTGGTTGTATTGGAGGGCGTGCATGACCTGGAAGATGTGATGTTCGTGGCGAATAAATTACTCGTTACACTTGCGAGACCCATGGAAGTTAGCGGTCACGAAATTACCTCGACAGTCAGCATTGGCGTAAGCATTTTTCCTGAAGATGGTTCTGATACCGACGAACTACTCAAGCACGCCGACATCGCTATGTATAAGGCGAAAGAAGCCGGCAAAAATAATTGCCAGTTCTACACCAAAGGCATGAATGCCACGGCAGTTAATTATTTGTTGCTGGAAAATGATTTGCGCCGCGCGCTGGATTTACATCAATTCACTCTGCATTACCAACCGCAAATTGATTTGAAAACTGGCGAATTGATGGGCGTTGAAGCTCTGGTTCGCTGGCAACATCCAGATCGCGGTCTGGTTTCGCCCGCACACTTTATTCCACTCGCTGAAGAGACAGGTCTAATTGTGCCGATTGGTGAATGGGTGCTACGCGAAGCGTGTCGACAGCAAAAACTGTGGTTGGATGCAGGCAAAAAAGTCGGCAAAGTTGCAGTGAATTTATCGCCACGGCAGTTCCGTCAAAAGAATTTCCCCGGCAAAGTAGAAGCAATTTTGCGTGAGACACAGTTGCTACCGGAATATCTGGAATTAGAAATTACCGAAAGTTGCGCCATGGAACACGCGGGCGAAACCATTAATCAGCTCAATCAGCTCAATCAAATGGGCATGTATCTCGCGATAGATGACTTCGGTACGGGGTACTCATCGCTCGCTTATTTGCAGCGTTTTCCTATCCAGAAATTAAAAATTGACCGCAGTTTTGTGAACGATATTCACGATGACATGAACGATGCGGCCATCACCAAAACGATCATTGCATTAGCCCACAGCATGCAATTGCGAGTCGTTGCTGAAGGTGTGGAAACTGAGCACCAAGCTGAGTGGTTGCGGCAACGTGGCTGCGATCAAGCGCAGGGATTTTTGTACGCAAAACCTATGTCACCCAAACAATTTGAAAGCCACTTCCACGGTGGTCGCTTCTGCTTTGATGGCACCGTTATTCCGCTGGAAAATTACAAACTCGGGGCGTGATGCAGCCATTATCGTCCCGAGTCCGCTCTTGAATCTTTCGCATATTGATGTCGCCGGCCTATCAATCCATACCTAAAAACGTGCCGTACGCTGCGCGGATTTGAGAGGTTTTCTTATAGTCATCCAACGCTCACTCCATAAGTGTTACCAACAAAACAAAGTCATCAAAAAAAACAATTACATAAAGTAACGTTTAGACGACAAGCCAAACTTTTAACTGATTTTAATGCCATAAATAGATAAAAATGGAATAATTTAGACGCTTATATTCAGATAAGTAATAAATTTAGCGAAAATCAATCTTAAAAATCGTAACATTAAGTAACATTTATGAAAAATCCCTGCCTATAATGTTTCCGTAAGTAGCGTTAAACATTCTGGTTCAAATCAATTTCTGAGGGATTTATCATGTCAAAGTCTGTAATTTCTAAATTAGTTGCTGTTGTATCTTTAGTTAGCTTGTCTTCTTTTGTAAGCGCTGAAGCCTACGTTTCGTACAAAGAAGTTCCCGGCGTTGTTACCAGTGTAGATGCTGCGAAAAGCACCGTTACTGTTACCACTAATGACGGCAGCTCAAAAGTATTCAATGTTTCTCAAAACGTGAAAGTCACTACCAAAACTGGCGGCCAACTTTCGTTATCCTCATTGAAAAAAGGCCACACTGTTCTTCTGAAAAATCGTATTACTCAACCAGTAGCAGCAATATAAATAGGCAGAATTTTTATCGGTTAATACTGTCGATAAAGCCTTTGAGTTGCGAGAGTACGAGACACCAAATGTTGCATAGGTAATGTTTACAGATATATTCGGTGTAGACGCTAACGTGAAGTTTGAAACTGTGTATAGGTACTGACTTGGCAATTTTCTTCGTCGCCAGGTAGCTACAGTGCTGGATATTATTATGATTACTGGTGTTCTGATTGCTGATTCGACAAGCTCCCATATAGGCGCTTGCCGTAATCAGTTAATCGTGCGAAGGGAATTAACCTTTACCTTTAGTCTTATTGTTATTTGGGCGCGCATTTTCTTCGATAAATTCGATAATCATATCGGCAATATTTTTCTTGGTAGTTGCTTCGATACCTTCCAAGCCCGGTGAAGAGTTTACCTCCATCACCAATGGCCCTCGGCTTGATCGCAACAAATCCACACCGGCAACCTGCAACCCCATGGTATGCGCAGCTTTGATGGCAGTAGTACGCTCTTCAGGTGTTAGCTTGGTCATTTTTGCACTGCCACCACGATGCAAGTTTGAGCGAAACTCACCTTCCTGAGCTGTGCGCTGCATAGACGCCACAATTTTATTGCCAACTACAAAACAGCGAACATCGCTACCATTAGCTTCCTGAATAAATTCTTGCACCAAAAATTCCGCGCGCAACTCACGAAAGGCTTCGATAACACTCTCCGCTGCCTTTGAGGTTTCTGCTAATACAATCCCGCGACCCTGGGTACCTTCGCATAGCTTAAGCACCAGCGGCGCGCCGCCGACGAGCTTGATCAACTCTTTAGTATCGTGAACGTTGTAAGCAAAACTGGTTTTCGGTAATCCAATTCCTTTGCGCGACAATAATTGCAGCGCGCGAAGCTTATCGCGTGAACGCCCCAAAGCTACGGATTCGGTCAGGCAATAAACGCCCATCATTTCAAACTGACGAATTACTGCCAAACCGTAGTGAGTTACCGACGCACCTATACGTGGAATTACCGCATCAAAACCTTGCAACTCTTCCCCCATATACCATATGGCGGGGTTGGACGAACTGATGTCCATATAACATTTAAGGATGTCGATAACACGCACCTCGTGCCCACGAGCAACACTGGCTTCCACCAAACGTTTAGTGGAATAGAGATGACGGTTGCGCGACAAAATAGCTATTTTCATAAAGGACTCAAAAGGTGAGAAAACTCAACGAGTAGACTCAAACAGATACTGGGCGGTTTTTATTGCCACCCAATAAAAAAGATTTGCCGCTATCAACCACAAAACGCCTTTTGAGCGCATTGCGACCAAGCAACATACGGAACATCATATTTTCGCGATCAGTTAATGTCAGTTCGATAACACGCACTTCTCCCTGCACAAGCAGACTGGTTTCAATCACCGGACGCATCTCGGCATGACCACCGGAATCAGTTACGCGGCGAACATCTTTCACGCGCGCTTCACACTCAATAACTTGGCCGACGGAAGCTTGCAACGGATGCACGCCAAACTTCACCCAGGAAACACCATCACGCTCAAATCGCTTCACATAAAATGCATGCAACGCACTGGTTTTAGCCCCCGTATCAACTTTGGCTTTGATTTGAGGAATTGCCAAGTCCGGTAATGCGACCCATTCGCGCCAACCAATCAATGTTTTTTGAACGCTCGCTTGCCTTGCTATTGACTCATCTGCCACAGCTCAAACCTCGCAAAATATTCCGGCCATTATAGTGCTGGAATGATGGATTTTTTCAGGATTAATCCCAAGAAGTACTAAAAGAAAAAAACTAGGGCACTTTTTAATATTTTTCTTTTTTTTTAATTTAGCCTATGGTAAATAGCGCGGGTCAAAATTATCCACACAAGCCCTGGAGCATTCACATGTCAGTTGATGTAGACCATTCTCAAGATTCGGATTTAATTGGCGATGCAAGTATCGAAGCAGAAGAAGACGTAGCACCCAAATTGACAGGGAAGGAAGCTAGCCAACATACGCTGGAAATGCGCCGCAAATTAGAAGACCGACTGGAACGCAAACGCATTAAAGACCAACTCGGTTACGACGATATTTCAGACCTAGACTTTTAATCCCAAACTGAAGCTTTAAGCCTTTAAGCCTTTAAGCTTCAGCTTTTAAAATAAGCTGAAGCTTCTTCCACTACTTCCATCGCAATAACCGCATCAACTCCCTCACTAAGTTGTGTTTTCAGGTTTTTTAGCTAGTATTGAGCAAGCCCACTCACTACATAGGTTTACCCATGCTAGAAAAATGGCGTTTGGAAATAATACTCATTGCACTGGTATTTTTGACAATAATCGCCATAGTTGCCGAACAAAAAATCCTGCAAGCCTCAATTACGATCACTCCCCGAGATGGTTACTTCATTGAAGTCTACGATGACGGACGTAGCGGCGGTAACAGTCACGCTGAAATGATAAGCCCGCAAAACTTCCAATGGCGTTGCACCCTAAAAAATAAATTTAACTATCCATATTGTGGCTTCGAAATATTCTTTGATCCCAAACGCGAACACGGCGTGGATTTGAGTCACTACAACAAAATTCGTCTTTGGCTGGATTACAAAGGCCCCAATAAAACCTTAAGAATTTATCTTCGTAATTCCGATCCGCTTTACAGCTCCCCCGGCGTAGAAGCCAGTACTAAATACAATCAACTTGAATTTTCTACAGACCTACTTAAAAACCAGGTTCTTGAGTTTTCGCTGAAAGATTTTTTCGTTGCCGATTGGTGGTTAATTGAATACAACATTCCACCAGAACTAAGAGCACCACAATTTGACAACATTATTATGATCGAAGTGCAGACCGGCTCGAAAGAACCGCTCGGCGAACATAACTTTCAACTAAAAAAAGTTGAATTGATCGGCCAACGATTACCAACTGAAAAGTGGTATCTCATTATCATGATCGCTTGGCTCGGTATCTTTGCAATCTTTTAGGTTACCGAATTGCATCGCTAAACAGTCAAGTTCGCACGCAGAAAAAACGTGAATCGGAATTGCTTGAAATTAATTCGCTTCTCGACATTCGTGGAAAACAGCTGGAAGAAAAAAGCAAAACAGATTCGCTAACAGGCGCATTCAATCGCGAAGGTATTGAAGAAGCTATACGTATTGACTTGTGGGAATGGCGCAGCCAGAAAAAGCCTTTATCACTTATTTTAATAGATATCGATCATTTCAAAAAAATTAATGACGAACATGGACATGCACTAGGTGACAATGTTTTATCCACCCTTTCAAATATAGTGAAACAACATATTCGTACTAACGATATATTCGCACGCTGGGGCGGAGAAGAATTTGTTCTCGTGTGCATAGATACAAAAATTGAACAAGCAAGCCTAATCGCCGAAAAAACCCGTGAAATTATCGCCAACTTTTCATTTACAGATAACATTCATGTGACCGCCAGTTTTGGAGTGGCAACACTCGATGCAAATGAAACACTGGAACAGCTATTCAACAATGCAGATAAAGCGTTGTACGAAGCTAAAAATCAAGGCAGAAATAAAGTTGTTGTCGCGGATTATTTATAAATAACGTTTAACCATGAGAAAATAAAAAATAAAAAAGCCAGCAATTATGCTGGCCTTTTTTGTTACTGCGATTTATTAAAACCTAACGGATGCGCCTATCGTTACCGCATTACCGTAGTCAGTGTCCGAATAAGCTAATTCTCCGCTGAATTGCTCTGAGAAGAATTTACGCGTGCGAACAGTGTAAGAACTGCCATTATCATCATCACCAATAACGGCGCCGACACTAAAAGTCCTATCAATAAAATAATCACCACCGATAGCTTTATAAGTGCCTGCGTGATCAGTATCTGCCACAGTTGCTTCTACGTTAATGAACTGACCATTACCAATATCGGTAACATATTTTGCTGAGATGTTAGCGTCATAACCTGCGTCATGCTGGTAAGAAGTGGTTATCAACAACCCATCTATAGGAGTTATACCTACTGTCGTAAACCAATCGCTGTCTTTATTCCCTTCATAGGAATTGCGTGATACACCAGCTTTAACGTACAGGAAACTTTCAGGAATATAAACTTCGACCCCGGCACCATAAGTATTAGTTTTTGGGGTATATGCAGTTCCTTCGGTGTAGGAATACGCACCAAAGAAATTGCTATTCTTGCCTAAATAGGCTGCTTCCGATAAAGGCGAGTTCTCAGTTTTTACTGGATTGAAATAATAGCTACCGCCAACAGCGTAGGATTCATACTTACTGCTAATCCCATCAGTGTCGAAACGAGTGGCTTGCCCGTTAACTTCTGCTTGATATGAATCAGCCAATGCAAAACCTGATGCAACAACACCAAAAGCAGCTACGAGTAATTTTAATTTCATAAAAATTTCCTTAGATAAATAAACGACACAAACTGCAACAGAAAACACATCTGCTACATTTGAATGCGGGGGCAGGTTAACAGTTTTTACTGAACGTAAAATGAATGGATTTTTAAAAAATTGAATCAGGCCTCACAAAAACAACTGAATAATTGTTCGTCCTCCAAACGTAATGCGGTAAGTGACCCACCCCACACACAACCTGTATCTAAAGCGTATATATTAGGAGTATTTGTTTTTCCTTCGAGCGCAGCCCAATGGCCAAAAATAATTTTATCGTTAAAAGTTTTTCGCTGCGGGAACGAAAACCATGGGGAAAACCCAAGCGGTGCTGAACCGGAACTTTCTTTTGTCTCAAGCTCCAACATACCGTCTTCTGTGCAAAAACGCATACGAGTAAAATAATTAGTAATTAATCGCAAACGCTCTACACCAATTAATTTATTTTTCCATTTATTAGGTTGATTGCTATACATATTGGCGAAAAAATCGCGCGCATATCGGCTTTGCAATACGGCTTCAACTTCACGTGCATGTGCTTGTGCCTGGTGTAAAGACCAAATAGGAGGAATACCAGCATGAACCATGGTGAAACCCAGAGATTCATTGGTATGAATTAATTTGCCTTGAATTAGCCAATCAATTAGCTCTTGCCTGTCGGGCGCAGTTAATAACGCATTGAGCGTATCGTTATCGCCCAATTTGCGCGTTCCAAATGCAACCGCTAAAAAGTGCAGATCATGATTACCCAAAACAAATTCAACAGAGTGACGAATTGAATATAAATAACGCAGGGTTGCTAAAGAATCTGGCCCGCGATTTATTAAATCACCTACGAGCCACAAGGTATCCAGATCAGGATTGAATGCAATTTTTTCCAATAAACATTGGAGCGATTCGAAGCATCCTTGAACATCACCAATTGCGTATGTGGCCATAACAATGGAAACCTTTTTGAGTGCGGAATTTTTCTAAAAAAAAGTAAAAATGAAAATGCTTATTTACTTATTTGGTTTAGTTTAAGCCATATGGAACGCACTGTTGCGAATACCGCTTAATGTACTGCGTGTGGCGGTACGAGTGCAAATGCAGGAATTTCAGCGTCAAAATTATCGCCATTGTCCGCACGCATTTGATAAGTGCCTTCCATAATACCTGTTTCAGTCTCAAGGACCACACCGCTGGTGTAAGTAAAACTTTCTCCCGGATCTATGAAAGGTTGCTCACCAATCACACCCGTTCCCTGCACTTCTTGCAAATTATTTTGTGCATCGCGAATCAGCCAGTGTCGGCTAATTAATTGCGCTGCCTGATCACCTTGATTCGCAATAGTAATGGTGTATGAATAAACATAACGTTTTTTTGGCAACGTTTGATCAGCAATATAAGTGGTTTTTACACTAACAAAAATTTTATTTTGCATCTTATAAGCTACTTTCTATTGATGAAGATTGCGCTGAAAGCGAATCTAATAAATTACTGGTGGCTACATATTCCGCCAAACTAATTTCCTCAGCCCGCGCAGAAGTATCTATAGGCAGCTGTTCGATTATATCGGGAGCAAGCAGCTGCTTAAGCGCGTTACGCAAAGTTTTGCGACGTTGTTGGAACGCGACATTAACAAGATTTTCCAAGGTTTTAATATTAGTCGCTTTGTACGGTAATTCTTTGTACGGCACCAAACGCACTATGGCCGAATCCACCTTTGGGGCGGGATCAAAAGATGTGGGCGGCACTTCAAACAAATTTTCCACTTCACAATAATATTGCACCATTATTCCTAAACGACCGTAAGCACTATCGCCCGCGTGGGCAGCCATGCGTTTTACTACTTCTTTTTGCAACATAAAATGCATATCGCGCACTTGCGTTGAATAGGAGAGCAAGTGAAAAATCAGCGGCGTAGAAATATTGTAAGGCAAATTTCCAACGATTCTAATCGGGCGATCTTGTTTTACCAATTGCGCAAAATCAAATTGCAAAGCATCTGCCTGGAATAATTGGAAATTAGGATGATGTTCAAATTTTACTTTTAACCAGGGAACCAAATCGCGATCCAATTCAATCAAACTTAAATTATCGCAGCTATCTGCCAGCAACTGAGTAATAGCGCCCTTACCTGGCCCAATCTCTACAATGCAATCATCTTTACGTGGATGAACTGCGCGCACTATGTCGCGAATAATTCCATGATCAATTAAAAAATTCTGCCCGAAACGCTTGCGCGCTTTATGCTGGCCTTGATGGTTTTGGGATGTTTCATTCGAAAACTTTTTATTCATACTAATTGCGCCCGTTGGCGCGCCTCAACCATATCTAATGCGTAACTCAATGCAGTGCGCAGGCTACCTAAATCAGCTTTACCTGTGCCCGCTAAATCTAATGCGGTACCGTGATCTACAGACGTGCGAATAATCGGTAGCCCCAAGGTTATATTCACCGCTTGACCAAAACCTTTGTATTTTAATACTGGCAAACCTTGATCATGGTACATGGCTAAAACAGCATCGGCGTGATCTAAATATTTTGGGGTAAATAAAGTATCCGCTGGAAGCGGACCAATTAAATTTATACCTTGCGCGCGCAATTTATCCAAAGTCGGCTCGATGATTTCTATTTCCTCGCGACCTAAATGCCCGCCCTCGCCAGCGTGAGGATTTAGTCCGCATACATAAATTTTCGGTTGCGCTATACCAAATTGCACCTGCAAATCGCGATGCAAAATAGTGATGACTTGTGCTAACTCTTTTTCATTAATGGCAGCGGCAACATCTTTCAATGGCAAATGCGTAGTCGCCAATGCAACGCGTAAACCTTTGGTTGCGAGCATCATGACCACTTTTTCAGTGGCAGTTTTTTCAGCGAGATATTCGGTGTGACCACTGAATGCAATTCCGGCGTCGTTAATAACGCTTTTGTGAATGGGGCCAGTTACGAATGCGGCGAAGGATTTATTTACGCAGCCCTCAATCGCGGCGTCGAGCGTTTCCAAAATATATCCTGCATTGGCAACATTTAATTTGCCTGGCGTCACCGAATCACTTACAGGAACAGCTAATACCGCTAATTCACCTGCGACAGAAGGTCTTGGAGCATCCGCAAGATCAACCAGACGAATACGTAGCGGCAAACCTAACAATTGCGCACGCGCTTGCAATATCTCGGGATCAGCGATTGCAACGATTTCATGCGGCTGCGCACTTTGCGCCAAAGTCACCACAAGATCAGGGCCTATGCCTGCAGGTTCACCGGGCGTTAACGCGATACGAAAACATGCGGTCATGATTATTCCAATTATTTTGAACGGCTACAAAATCAAAACGCGGCTTAAACAAAGTCATTCATTAAACAAACTTATGTCTGTTAATAAAACTTGTCTAGCCGCGTTTTGATATTAAATAAAATTTACTTAAGTTTAATTTCCACAAACGCTTCTTCGCGAATTTGTGTTAACCACAATTGAAACTCTTCATCAAAACGACGCGAGCGAATTACGTTTTGCGCTTGATTACGTTTCATTTGCTCGCTCATATCTTCTTTGCGGCGTTCGAGAACTTGCAAAATATGCCAGCCAAATTGGCTCTTGAAAGGGCGGCTGATTTTACCAATTGGCGTGTTCGCGAGATTCTCTTCAAACGCAGCCACAAACATTCCCGGCGTAGACCAACCCAAATCGCCACCGCTCAACATGGAGCCAGTATCTTCCGAATTTGCTTTTGCGAGTTTTGCAAAGTCTTCACCTTTTTCAATGCGATCTTTCAAGCCCAATAATTTTTCACGTGCCTGGTTGTCATCCATAATCTCTGAGGTTTTTACCAGAATATGGCGTGCATGAGTTTGCTCAATTAATTGTGCACCGCCACCACGTTGCTCAATATTTTTAAGAATATGAAAGCCGGCGCCGCTGCGGAACGGCTGAGTAACTTCACCCGTCTTCAAAGTCGCCAATTGTGTGCCGAACAACTCTGGCAATTGCGCCAGCTTGCGAAAACCAATATCGCCACCTTGTAATGCAGCCTGATCATTTGAATTGGCAATCGCCAATTGCGCAAAGTCAGCTCCGCCTTGCAATTTTTGATAAATATCTTTGGCTTTTTTGTCAGCGGCCGCAATAGTTTCTGCATCTGCTGTGCTGGAAACGGCAATCAAAATATGGCCGATATGATAATCAGGCGAGGTCGCAAACTTGCCATCACTTGAAGCGAGAAAGTTATCAACTTCTTGTGGAGAAACTTTAATGCGACTACTAACAACCCCTTGTTGTAAATGGTTAATGGTTAACTCATCGCGAATTTGGTTGCGTAGGCCAGCAATGTTTAAACCTTGGCGTTTTAAATCTGCAGCAAAATCATCTGCCGTCATTTTATTTTTGTCGCGAATACGTTCAATCGCTTGATCGATTTCAACTTCTTCAACTTTGATTTCGTAACGCTTTGCCAAACCTATTTCAATGCGCTCTACGATTAATTGCTCAAGCACTTGCTTGCGCAATACATCTTCTTCTGGCAACTGCGAGTACTGGCCCTGCAAACGTTGTAATACCGCTTTGGTACGATCATTTAATTCGCTTTCAAGCACTACATCTTCGTCCACAATAGCGACAACTCTATCAAGCCCAATAGAATTATTAGTTGCTGCCATTGCCTGTGGCCCTACCATTAAAAGAGCGGCGATGAAAAGGCTACAGTATTTTTTAGTCAATCGTATTTGCATAATATTTTCACTTGTTGTTTAGCGTAAATTTTTGTCGCGCTCTTTAAAACCGGTTATGGTTTTTTCCAGCAATGTGCTGATTTTTTTATCCATACTGCCCAAACCTTTAAGCTCCAGTTCGAACATAATTCCCGGTTCATAATCATCGTTAGTTAAATTGGATAAGAATTGTGGAGTTGTGTAGTCGACTCGCAACCAACGACGCCCCATGACCCTAACCCGGTAGCAACAATCGTTGTATTCGAGCCCGGCATAGGTATCTAGTTCCACGCCGTAGGTATAATCATGGTTATTTCGCGCAATAATGCTCCAGCGGCTATTAATCGGCAGGATTATCGATGTATCCAACTGATTCATTGACCCGATTTGTTGCGGCAATGGCTGGTTTGGACTGGCAATAACAGGATTCAGGGTATAGCGATAGGTCATGTTAAAAATGCGATAGGAGTTATCTATGTAATGGAAACCCAGGTTACCGCTGTCTAATCGATTATTGCGTTGATCGTAGGCGGCGTCTGCACTTAGCAGGACTCTATCGTTAACTTGACCGGACAATTGCGCTACCAAATCTGAAGATGAGCGCGTGTTTTCTTCTGCAATGGCAGAATCGCTAGCTAGTAGGGATTTGTCGTAAACCGTCACTTCGCGATCATGTGCATAAAAAATTTGACCGACGCTGACCCGCAAACGTTCTATACCTGTTTCTTTAGATGAAAAAGCAGTTGTTACTGCAAGCGATATTTGATTCGCATCATCCAGACGGTCACCACCAGCAAAGCGCGTGGTGCGGAATAATTGGTTGTAATTGAAAGTTAGATCGCCGGTATCGAAATTAACCAGACTATTTTTTTGAGTAAGGTTGTACAGTGCCGATTGGTCTCTATAAGCACTATAAAAATAGAATGCTCTTGGCTCCAAAGTTTGCAGGAAACTGCTACCAAATATAGTGGTATCACGCTCGAAGAATAAACCTGCATCAACACTAGCTTGCGGCGTTACAAAACGCGGCGATGAATCAGCACCAGCGTTCAGGTTATAACTATCCAACTGATAGGAAAGCCCTTTAACCGCAACACTCGGTTTTACAAAACCCCACGTGTAGGACTTGTCCCAAGTCAAACTATAATTGGTATTGAAGCGCTCACCATAAATGGTATTTAAATAGGCAGTATCGTACTCAGCCGGCGTGCCGAAAGAATCCTGGTAAAACCGGTTTTGTACAAAGTTAACGTATTCATTATTGAGCTTTAGCACCCAATCGTTAATTTGGTAACTACCATCGGCGTGTATACGCGGCAATTCGCGATACGGCAATTGCGTTGTTGTTAGCAAGCGATATTCATCGACTTTAACGCCGGTAAACCAATGCTCGGAACGATAATCAGCCGATGCCATTTGGCGAATATAAGCTTGACGATTCGAATCAATCGAGCCGTTATACAAGTCGCGCAGGTAATCTTTATCACTCAAGTCTGCATAGCTGACAAGAGTGCTCCAGTCCTGACCAACACCGCCAGTTTGATCTAACTTCGCATACCAACGATCACGACCTCGATAGGGATAAGCTTGTTCTTCGGTTAGGGCACCGTCGGCAATTTGGCCCTCCAGATAACTACTGTAACCACCTCGATCATTGCTAATCGCGCTGCTATCCAGCGTGGTTTTAAAGTATGGCGATAAATGGCGCAATTCCGTATCCAACATAAAACCACGGTTGGATAAATAGTGCGGCGTAAGTGTAGCGTCGGTATCGGGTGCAATATTCCAGTAAAAAGGAACGGCCAGTTCGGTACCGTTGCGCTTACTGTAACCAGGTGTGGGCGTTAAAAAACCCGTCAAACGATCATTGCCCACGGGGAAACGAATATAGGGAAGATAAAGCACCGGTACATCGCCGATGTTAATGCGCATATTGTCGGCGGTGCCGTAATGCTCATCGGGATGCAAAGAAATTTCCGAACCATGGATTGACCAGGCGCTATCCCCCGGCTCACAGCTGCTGATAACACTTTGCTGCAAATTAACAACGTTATCGCCAAATTTCTTGAGCTGTGATGCCACACCGTGGATGCGGCTCTCATAGAGAACGAAGCGCGCGTTATTAAAAGTCGCATCGCCGCTATCGACATTGATATCGCCAGACTCGGCGCGAATCATAACCTCAGGGTCACGCAACTGAATACCGCCGGTGAGCTTGGCCATTTCAGTGTCGTTATCGAAAGCTGCGGTATCAGTAGTAATCGAACGATTACCTTGAGTAATAGACACATTGCCTTTAAAGACCGCGCGCGCATTGCCTTCGCTGGTCTGCTCATCGGCATGGGCGCGAATCGGCGCCTGCTTGGGATCAAGAGCCACATCGCTATCAGTTCGCAAAGGCGCAACATAGGCACCTTTGCAGCAGCTATTGGGAATGCTTTTCTTCTGTTCTTCGGTAAGATTTTCAATCGGCACCCAATCGAGATGACGACTATCTTCAAATTCTTTTTCAAGTTTTTTGGTACTTACAGGTTGCTCATCGGCAACCGCAGAGGGGACATAAAGCAAACTCATCACCGGCGCTGCGGCGGCAAAACCGGCGGCGTGCATGGCTATTATTAGTTGCTTCACAGGAAATTTGGGAGTCAAAGCCATCAACAGCTATCTCTTTGGAGAAGGATGCCGCGCATCCTCACATAAGCGTACTTGAGATCACACAAAATAGATCACGTAAAAATTGCCGCGATTCTACTGCAATCAGCCTTGGCAGGGAATTAATTCGCCATTAATCCTTTGTAATCAGCACGACTTGTAACACCAAAATCATCCTGAGCGGATTTTAGCGGGAGATTTAGCCTGCGTGCCGATGCTAGAATCGCGCCCAACTTACACTCCACGTCCTTACCGGAGCCTGAATGTCGCCTACCGAGACACTCGCCGTGCGCGAACAGCAACTTAGCCTGTGGGTTGCACAACAACTTGCACGTGCGCCCAAATCCATTCAACTTAAACCCATCGCTAGCGATGCCGGTTTTCGTCGCTACTTTCGCTTTAGTACTCCATCGCAATGGCTGGCAGTTGATGCACCGCCGCAAACTGAAGATAGCCTTCAGTTTATTAATCTCGCTCGTTATCTGAGTGCGCATAAAGTCAACACCCCCAGCGTATTGGCTGCAGATGACGCCTCAGGTTTTTTATTAGTGACAGATTTTGGCGATGAGCTTTTATATCGCCATCTAACACCTGAGACGGTCGCAACACGCTACCAACAAACGTTCGAGACGCTGGTGAGTTTGCAAAAATGCGTCGACGAGCCAACGCTCATTCCGCGCTACGATCTTGCGTTGCTACGACGAGAATTGCAGATTTTCAGCGAATGGTTTGTCGGCAACTTACTGGGCTATGGCCTATCGGATGCCGAAAATACACTGCTCGACAAGCTGTTTACCGACTTGGAAAACTCCGCGCTTGAGCAACCGCAAACCTTGGTGCACCGCGATTTCCATTCCCGCAATTTAATTATCTGCAGCGATAACACGCTGGGCGTAATAGATTTCCAGGGCGCGCTTTGGGGCGCTTGTACTTATGATTTGGTATCGCTGCTACGTGATTGTTATATCCGTTGGCCTGCAGCGCTGGTGAAAGATTTAGCGTTGGATTATCGCAAAACAGCCATCAACAAAGGTTTACTGCCTGCAACTATTGATGAGCAGACCTATTTGCGCTGGTTTGATTGGATGGGACTGCAACGTCATATTAAGGTACTGGGAATTTTTGCGCGCCTTAATCTGCGCGACAACAAGCCTCACTACTTAAAGGATTTACCCTTGGCAATTCGCTATACACTTGAAGTTGCACAAGCCTATCCCGCGCTTCAACCTTTTGCAGATTGGTTTCGCGAAAAACTTTTGCCGCTCGCCGAACAACATTCCTGGTATAGCGATTATCTAACTGCAGGTGAACTGAAATGATCCGCAAAGCCATGATATTGGCCGCCGGTCTCGGCCAACGTATGCGCCCGCTGACGGATACACTTCCAAAACCCATGCTGCAAGTGGGCGGGAAACCGCTGCTGCAATATCATCTGGAAGCGCTCGCCAGCGCAGGCATACAAGAAGTGATTATTAACCTCGCCTATCTCGGTGAAAAAATTCGCGAGTTTGCGGGTAATGGCGAAAGGTTTAGTTTAACTATTCGCTATTCCGAAGAGCCTGAGCCGCTCGAAACTGCCGGTGCTTTATTGCATGCTCTGCCTTTATTAGGCGATGAACCTTTTATTCTGGTCAATGGCGATGTATGGACTGACTACCCGCTTATTGCTCTTGCAAACCATCTCTTAAAGGTGGATGAAGATGCGCATCTGGTTTTGGTGCCGAATCCCGAGTTTCATCCCAACGGCGATTTTTCGCCCAATGCTGTCGGTCAACTTGAAGATAACCCTCAACTCGAAAAGTTTACCTTCGCAGGATTAAGCGTGATTCACCCGCGCCTGATCACGACCTACCCTCAGAAACGCCGAAAATTTCCGCTTGTTGATGCCTTGCGCTATGGCATTGCCAAGCAGCGAATTAGTGCTGAAGTTCATCGAGGCGCATGGAGCGATGTGGGCACGCCAGAGAGACTTGTAGAACTGGATAGCCAACTGAATAGCCATCTCGGTCGTTCGACCTAGTCTTTATAAAATAAATAGGCGCGGTGTTTACGAATATTCTGTTAGATCGCCTTTAGACTATAAAGCGAAGCCGAGCTAAATTATTGAGCTATAGTGTAATAACACCTTAGATCATCAAAGCGACAGTCCCAGGGCGATGACCAGACTTCAATCCCAAAAACACCTTCTCGAACAACTCAATGTGCCCGTGCAGGATTTGGCGCAACTCAGTTTTTGCGATGGTAGCCGGGAAACCAGTGTTAAAGCCTGGGTTCGATCACTACCGTTAACCCAAGTGCAATTTGTAAGTGGGTTGCTGTATCAGGCGCTGCCAGATGTAGGCCGCTATCAAACTTCAGCGGCCAATCGCATTGCGATTTTAGAGATTTTACGCAACACCACGTTGCAATCGATTGAGGGTTTAACCCAAAGTTTTCTCAACCAGCCGTTGATATTGCCAGACCCCGCTGTAAAAACTGCGACCATCGCGCAAGCGCTGCAAAAACATATGATTAACGGCTATCTGGTAGCCATCCGCGATCTTAGTAATCAAGCCAACGCTAACACTGAGTTACTGGCGTTGGCGGTTCATCGCGCTATCACTGGGATAAGCCTTTTACTGTTGCGCTATTACCAGCTTTACGTACCTATTTCCGGCCAATTGTGGACCGAGCTGCATTCGCTCTATCAACTGGCGTTGCATTTCGACATCACCGAAACGCCGGTGACCGATGATTACCCATATCTACAGCATTGCAACACTATTACCCTCGCCTATGTTCGTGCGCTACTGTTGGCCTGCGCACGCCCAAATCAGTTGCGACAGGATGAAATTTTTTCCACTTTTGAAGCGCTGAATGAACTGAGCGCTTTGGCGCAGTTACAAGATCCACAAACCGGCAACCACGATAATTTGTTTGCCGTAGCGCTTAATACCAATCGTCCGCCCATGTATCGTTCGCGCTTTGCGGATGATAAAAATAGTTTGTTACTGGAAGTTAATACCTCACAAATTTGCAAAAAGCTGAACGAGGTTAATACCGTCACCAATACCGATTCCGGTGAAGGTTCGGGCTTGCGCAACGAATTGAAATTAACCTCGTCTTTAACGCTACACCTTATTCAAGCATGGAATTTATTAGCGCAGCGAAACTTCGAGCGTCAACAAAGTCATGGCACTTTGGATGTCGCAGTCGGCTTAACCACTATTCATTACCATCTTTCCGGGCAAATGAATTTCACGCATTTTTTGAACCGCACCGCGAGCGTTCAATCTTTGGAAAGTTCGGGCTCCATTTTTCAAAAACGTGGCGTTACCTTGAAAGCTGGCGAACAAAAAAAATCCAAAAATGATCCTTGGGACGATGCTTTTGATATTTCAGGAACAGCGCTCGCAGGCACCAAAATCGCCACCAGCAATATCGAACGCGCGATTAAAAAACAGGAAGAAGATGAATTCAAAGATGCCTACCCGGTTTATCAGGTACCTTTAATAGATACCAGCCCCGGCGGCTACTGTATTGAATGGCGCAATGAAATTCCCAACCAAGTTAAAGCGGGCGAATTACTTGGCCTGCGCGACCCAATACGCAACCGCTGGAGTTTGGGCGTGGTGCGTTGGGCGAATCAAACCAAAGGCGCAACCCAACTCGGCATTCAAATTCTGGCAGCAAATGCTAAACCGGTTGGCTTGGCGATTATTCATAAGACAGGCGATTCATCCGAATATTTGCGTGCGCTCGAAATTCCACCGTTAAAGGCGATTAATCAACCAGCAACACTTATCACCAACGCGGTTTCGTTTCGTGAATATAGCAAAGCACGAATCTATCAACGTGTTGCAACCAATCCCGAGGGTGAACAACATAATATCCAGCTCACGCGTCGATTATTTGCGACCGGCGTGTTCAGTCAATTTACCTGTCGTGCGCTCGCGAGCCCAAAACAGAAAGAAGCGGGTAAGAGTGATGACTTCGATTCAATTTGGGATTCCTAAGCGACGCGAGCGAATAATCAGCATTTAAATATAATTATTTTTTGCCGCTCACATCCATGCTTGCCGTACACTCCACGCGAAACATTAAAAAAAGCTGCAATTTAACGGCAAGGTTAACCAAGTCGCATAAATCGACACAAAGCTTGAGCTAATAACGTATTTAAGTAAGATAGCGAAAACTCCCAACAATTCATTTCGGCTTTACAGCAACTTGTTGCCGATATTTGGCATAGATACCGAACTCAACGGTTAAGGATCGGTGCGGAAAGCACACATATGACTTCCATAGATACTATTCGCCTTATTATTCTCAATAACTCGCGCGCAGAAGCGGAGCGGTTAATCAGTATGTTGCACAATGCCGGACGACCCAGCCGCGCACAACATGTCGACAGCGAGGAAGCGCTCGTCAAATTGTTGCAAGAACAAACCTGGGATTTACTAATTGGTAACGACAACACAACCAACCCGAGCCCACAAGTTGCGCTCAAACATATCCGCCGCTTAAATAAAGACGTTCCCGTGATTTTGTTACACGAAGACGAAGAGCCTTTTGCGGAAGTCGAAGGTATGAAAATGGGTGCGGTTGATGTGGTTAATCTCGACGATGACCAACACTTATTGCTTGTTATCCAGCGTGAAATGACTAACCGTTTGGATCGTCAAGCGCGCCGCTCGGCAGATCGCCGGTTTCGCGAAGCTGAACGTCGCAGCCAGCAATTATTAGATTCATCGCGCGATGCAATCGCCTACGTGCAAGATGGACTTTATCTTTACGCGAACGAATCTTTCGCCGAATTATTCGGCTTTGAAAATCGCGATGAAATTGAAGCGCTTCCTATCATGGATATGGTGGCCGAAGAAGAACAAAATAAACTGAAAAATTTCCTGAAAGAATTTACCTTAAAAGGTGAAGACGTCGGTTCAAGTCAACTCGCGTTTCGCGGCTTGATGCAAGACGGAACACCTACCGCAATTAATTTGGATGTATCTCACGTTACCTATGACGAAGAACCTTGCATTCAATTTTTAGCGCGTGCGCAACGCTATGAAGCCACCAATAATAGCGAAGAATTACAAGCGCAAATAAACCAAATTAAATCGCAAGATTTAGTAACTGGTCTCTACAATCGCCAGCACATGATTCAAACGCTGGAACACACGATTGATCATATCAGCGACCAGCAATCTCTAAGCTTGCTTTACATCGAACTGGATGGCTTTAACGAACGTGTTTCTTCCGCATTTGGTGTTGCCGCATCAGATTTGGTCTTGAGTGATGTCGCCGCGCTCTTTCGCGAAAAAGTTAATACCACCGATATTCTCGCGCGCTTTGCCGACACCGCATTCACTTTATTAATTCAAAATATTAAAGCGGATGCTGCGGTAAATCGTGCAGTGCAATTATGTAAGCTGCTTGAAAATCATATTATTGAAATTGATAACAAAACCCTGCAATTAAGCTGCAGCATTGGTGTTTCCATTGTTAACGAAACATCTACCAATGCAGGCACGGTTATCGAACAAGCAAAGTCAGCGATGGAAAAAGTAAGCTCAGCGCAAGGCAATAACGCGAGTTTGTTTGAACCTGAAGTTGTAGTTGTGGATAAAACGCGCGATATCGCCACAGAATTACAGCATGCACTCGACAATGATAAATTTCGTTTACTGTTTCAACCGATTATTAGTTTGCGCGGTTCCGAAGAAGAATATTACGAAGTTTATTTACGCTTGATTACCGAATCAGGTGCAGAAGTTGAGCCGGATGATTTTCTTGAATCGGCCAGCAAAATTAATTTGAGTGCAAAGATAGATCGCTGGGTAATTTTAGAATCCATAAAAATGCTGTCGCAACATCGCAGTAAAGGTAACAAAACCAAATTAATTGTTAATTTGGGCCGTCAATCAATTTGTGATGAAACACTTTTGCCCTGGCTTGGCGTTGCGTTTAAAGCTGCGAAATTGACACCGGATGCTATTACCTTTCAGGCCAATGAAGTTGATATCACCAATCATTTAAATGCAGCTAAAGGTTTTGCTGAAGGTTTGCAAAAATTAAAAACCCAAATGTCGATTACGAATTTCGGCTGTTCATTAAATCCGTTCAATGCACTTAAACATGTTCCGGTCGGTATGATTAAAATTGATGGATCTTTCACTAGCGACATCCAACACAAAAATGAAAGCTCTGCGGCATTGATCGAACTCATTGAAAAATTGCACGCCGAAAACAAAGTAACGATTGTTCCTTTCGTTGAAAACGCGAGCGTTTTATCTACGCTCTGGCAAGCTGGCGCTCACTATATTCAAGGCCATTATTTGCAAGAACCAACACAGAGCTTGAGTTACGATTTTAATATGGAATCTTGATTTTTAAATCTTTAATTAAAATAGAATTTAAAAATGGCCGATTGGCAAATCTAATCGGCCATTTTTATCTTAATAATCCATTACATTTTTTAGCACCCTCTTTACACAATCAATCCCTTTCCAATCAATCCCTTTCCAATCAAGCTCCTTCCAATCAAAATCAACTAATACTGAAACTAGGCTTAAGTCGCTTACATCAACAGACTATTTAAATTTCAAAAATATTTTATATTTCAATCAATAAATTGAAGTGAAATCGTAAAATTTACTTTCTCGTTAACTTTAAATTTCGCAGCACTTAAGTGCGTCAACGAACAGAAGCATGCATTGCTGGTGAGTAATATGCATGCAAGATTCGCGAATTTAATTTTTAAATCGCAAATCTCTTTATAAGTTGTTTATTCGTAACAAAAAATCTGTTCGTATAAGCACATAATTCTTGAGGAGACACACTATGAAATTTAAAAAATCATCTGCACTACTAAGCATATTGGCTTTAACAACTGTTGCTACACCACTCGCATTTGCTGCTGAACCAACAGCTGACGAATCAGGTTGGTACATTGGTGGTAACTTGGGCCAATCGAGAGCGCGTCTGAACGAGCAAAAAATTGCTGATGACGTGATTACTCTTCCAAATACTTATTTAGACCACAACACAATCGATGGCGGCGGTAAACTTTTCGCTGGTTACCAATTTAATCGTTATCTTGCGGTTGAAGGTGGATATTTCGATTTGGGCGAATTCCAATTTAATCACATCACTATTCCGAGTGGCTTGGTAAAAACTAACCAACAAGTTAGAGGTGTGAATGTTGACGTTGTAGGTTACTTACCTTTCACTGAAAAATTCTCTGCCTTTGCACGCCTTGGTGTTAACTACGCGTTAACGCAAGATACTTTCACCGGTTCAGGTGGCGCTGCCGGAATTGGCGGAAAATTGAGTGACCGCGATATGTTCGGAAAAGCAGGCGTAGGTTTGGAATACAAATTTAACGACAACTGGGCCGCACGTATTGAAGCTGAGCGTTACAGAGTGAGCAATGCGATTACCGATCACAATAATGTTGATCTGTATTCAGTAGGCGTTGTTTACCGTTTCGGTTCCCACAAGAAACCAATGCCAGTTGCTGCAACGCCAGCTCCTGTTGTAACGCCTCCACCAGCACCGCGCTTTGAAAAAGTTACCATTTCTGCAACTGAGTTATTTAATTTTGACAGCTCTGACGTAAATGGTGCGCAACCTGAATTGGAAAAATTAACCAGCACACTTAAAGGCAGCACTGCTCCTAAACAAGTGAATATTGTTGGCTACACCGACCGTTTAGGTTCTGAAGAGTACAACCAACAATTATCTGAACGCCGCGCTGCTGCTGTAAAAACCTATATGGTTGATAAAGGCATTGAAGAAGGCCGTTTGGTGACTGAAGGTAAAGGCGAGAAAGACCCAGTTGTTCAATGTAACGACAAAAACCGTCAAAAACTGATTGAATGTTTACAACCAAACCGTCGTGTTCAAATCGATCAAATCGAAGTTGAACGTGAAGTTAAACCTTAATAAGTTTAATTTTTAAAGTTCAAAAAAAATGAGCGCCTTGTGCGCTCATTTTTTTTGATTGAGAAATCATCAAAGTAATTTATCGCGTTCGCGGAAACCCAATAAATACAAAATCCCGTCTAAACCTAAAGTCGAAATAGAATGTTCAGCTGACGCTTTTACCAAAGGTTTCGCACGAAAGGCTACGCCTAAACCGGCAACATTCAGCATAGGCAAATCATTAGCACCATCGCCTACAGCAATAACTTGCTCAAGCGCAATTCCCTCTTGCTGTGCCAGCATGGCTAGCAATTCTGCTTTGCGTTGGCCGTCAACCACCGTACCTTTCACTTCACCGGTTACTTTGCCGTCGACAATATCCAGTTCATTCGCGTAGACGTAATCTATACCGAGTTTGTTTTGTAAAAAGCGACCGAAATAATTAAATCCGCCCGATAAAATTGCGGTTTTGTACCCCAATTTTTTAAGCGATGAAATTAATTTTTCCGCACCTTCATTCAAACGCAAATTTGCGGCGATTCCTGCAAGAACCGATTCATCCAAACCTTTGAGTAATGCCATACGCGCAGCGAAACTTTGTTTGAAATCCAATTCGCCACGCATGGCGGCTTCGGTGATTTCTGAAACTTGTTCACCAACGCCTGCTGCTTTTGCTAATTCATCAATAACTTCTGCATCGATCAAAGTTGAATCCATATCGAAGCAAACTAAACGGCGATTGCGGCGATAAACCGTATCGCGCTGGAAAGCGATATCAATATTTAAACGCGCTGATAAATCCATAAAGTCTGAACGTAAAGCAGCGATATTTTCCGGTGTGCCACGCACTGAAAACTCAACACAGGCGCTGCTGGTATTTTCGACATCACCTTGCAACACATCCAAACCCACACGCCCGGAAAGGCGGCTGATGCTATCGATATTCAAACCATGTTTAGAAGTGATTGCAGTAAGTTCCGCAATTTGCGCTGCAGAAACCTGACGTGCGAGCAGAGTGACTATGTGACGAGTTTTGCCTTGCTGCTCAACCCAATGCGCATAGTTATCGTGACTGATGGTTTGGAAGCGAACCTGAATTCCCAACGGTGCAGTGCATTGTTCAATGTCGTGTTCAAGTTGTGCACGCGTATCGCCAGTTAATTGAATATCCACCAGAATGCCGAGCGCGAGCATGTCGTGAATAACGGCCTGACCGATATCCAATACGTTGGCATTGTGCGCCGCGAGCACTTTGCTGATAGCGCGGGTAACGCCCGGCTTATCCACGCCAGAAGCATTAATCAATAAAATAGTATTCACTGGTTACTCCGCAGTCATGCATTTATCGGCTGATAATTTAACTGGCACAATTCATTTTAGGGGCGGCATTCTAGCCTAACTCCCGCACAAGCACCTAGAGCAATCATGCGTAAACTGTGCTGCGCAAAGCGAAACAGCTACTGCTCATTTGCGGCCAAACACCTACAGTAAGCGGGGCAATTAGGCTAGAATGTGCGCTTTGTCGCATCGGCTTCACCGCGAAAGCCTGCGCATCATGGAATGATCCCTATAACATTTATATTGAGAGATACATGTCACTGCTCAACAACTACCGCACCTATCCCCAACTCAGTTTGTGCAGCGTACTTTTATTAGTATTGGGATTAATGGGTGCGATATTTTATTTGTACAACGCCGATAGAAATCAACAAGCCAACATTGAACGCTACGGCCAGATTTTAGCAACCAGCACAGCCCGCCAGGCAGTAGATGCCACACTCAACCAAGACATGGTAAGCCTGCAAGCAATTCTGCAAGAAGTGGGTCAGTACCCAAATGTGATCGGCGCAACGCTGCGCAACGTGGACAACAAATTATTGGTACAGAGCGGCTATCGCCCCAATCAGCCCGCACAAGGTAAGCGTTATACATTCACAGCACCCGTGGCCTTACACAACAATGTTGCAGGCTATTTGGAAGTTGCACTCGAAGTTCCTCGTCGCACCGCTTACGACGAATTCTTTTTAGTCTGCTGGGCAGCCGCAGTGACTATTTCGCTGTTAATTATTTGGTGGTCGATTCATCGCCGCTGGTGGTCTGCGTTGCGCGATAAAATGCCCAGTGCCAACGAGATCGTCACCGCTGTTGTGGATAAAATCCCCACGATTGCAGAGCCTGTAGAACCCGAGCCATTACCGCCGCCACCGCCAACTCAGGTTTCAGTGCGCTTAAGTTTGAACCTCATCAATCTCACTAAATTGCACCAGCAACTTAATAGCGAAGGTTTCAACGGCGTAGTTCGCCGCTTTGAAAAGCAGCTGCAAGGTTTGCTAAGCCTTTATAACGGCAATCGCCAATTGCTCTCAGGCGATACTTTGTTAATTGATTTTTCCGGCGAAGAGTTTCACGAATGTAGTTTTCGCGCCGTGTGCTGCGCACAGATCCTTATCAATATGGCCGCGCGCAACCCCAGCCCTCGCCTGCATTTGGCGGCTGCTATCCAGCCTTTAGCGGCGCAGCCTCAGCAATCAGCAGGAAGTGCGTTGGTGAAAGAATTTCTTCTACAACACAACAACAACCTCACGCCGGCTAAAAATGAAATTCTGGTCAGCGGAACCTTGCTGGATACGGTGCTGCTACACCACGCCGAATTTGATCTAAACTCAGGGAAGCTCAATCACATCAAAGAGCCCTACAGCGATTACGTTAGCAAACAGGAAGAGCAATTGTTGCTGCGTCAGTAAGTCGTCCACTCCATCAAAAGTGCGGCTCATCATTACTAATAAACATAGTCATAGTCGTTGATTAAACGGCACAAGGATTAACAATGAAACTTAAAACAATCCCACTTGTTTGCGCGAGCCTGACTTTCCTGGCGTCCAGCATGGCCTGCAGTGCAGAAACGCTCAGCGAAGCTTTGCAGACGGGTAGCAGCATCAAGCTTAACTTCCGCACGCGCTATGAAAACGTAGAGTGGGATGGACTTAAAGATTCAGACGCACTCGTCATTAGATCGCGCCTGACCTATCAATCAGGTGCGTGGAACGGTTTTGCTGGAACAATTGAAGTAGACAATATATCTGCTGTTATCGATCAGGATTATCGTACTTGGGCTAAAGACCCGGAAAATCCCGGCACAGCGATTATTGGTGATCGCAAAGGTACTGATCTTAATCAATCTTACATTTCCTATACGGTAAATAAAGATGTAATCAAATATGGCCGCCAGCGCATTATTTTGGATAACGCCCGTTTTATCGGCAATTCTGCTTGGCGTCAGAACGAACAAACTTACGATGGAGTGAGCATCACCGACCAAAGCTTGCAAGACACAACCATTTTCGCAGCTCATATCACCAACGTTAATCGCGGCGCAGGTAATGACGTGCCGATTCAGGGCGATTACAAACAAGATACCAATTTGTTCAACGTGGGTTATTCGGGCTTTAAAGCTGGGAAACTAAGTGCTTTTGCTTATTTGATTAACAACTTATCCGACCCTTATTTGGTTGCCGATGCAGGCAATAATCGCGCTGCTATTTCCAACAATACCTACGGATTTCGCTGGGCCAGTACAGCTAACCCGAAATTTACCTATGCGCTGGTTTTTGCCACCCAAAAAAGTGCCTACGATAATCCCATCGATTATTCTGCAGACTATAAGTTCGTGGAAGTGGGAACCAAAATCGGTGTATTCCAACCAAGCGCCAGCTATGAAGTATTGGGATCAGATGACGGCAAAAAAGGTTTCGCCACGCCGCTGGCTACGCTTCATTCATTTAAGGGCTGGACTGACCGTTTCGGCACTACACCGGTTAATGGTTTAACTGATTTAAATCTCAGCTTGGCCAGCACCTATTGGAATACGCAATTTTTAGTTCAGCATCACGACTTCAAATCTGACATTGGCAGTATTAATTACGGAAGCGAATGGGATCTGAGCGTCAGCAAAAAAATTGGTGCCGTGGTTTATCTAGCGAAATATGCCGTATTTGATAATAAAGGATTGATAGAGCGCATCGGAACGCAAAATCTTGCCTCGGACACCACTAAATATTGGTTTCAGGCTGACTGGAATTTTTAATCGGCTGTAATAATTTCAAGCCTACACATCACGCAACAAATCTGTAACCGTTTCATCATCTCACTGTCATTTTTTAGTCATAGCCTTGTAGGAAATCAAAGCCTACAAGGTATGACTCATGCTCAACATCGAACAATCCGTTACCGATAAATTTCCCGGCTTTGCAGATCAAACGCCCATCATTCGCAACTCAACCTTATCGATATTACGCCGGCTAACGCGCGAGCAAGAAATTAATAGTTTTTTGCATGAACATCAGGGCGTTACCGGCATCGATTTTATTGATCGCATTTTCGATTACTTTAATTTCAGCTACACAATTTCCCAGCGCGACCGCGATAATATTCCGTCCCACGGTCGCGTAATTATTATTGCCAATCACCCCATAGGTTCGCTCGATGGCCTGGCGCTTTTACGTTTAGTAAGCGAAGTACGACGCGATGTAAAAATCGTTGCCAACGATATGTTGATGGCATTCGAACCACTGCATGAATTATTGCTACCGCTCGATAATCTCACACGCGGCGCTTACAAACAAAGTTACAAAAATATTCTGCAAGCCTTAACCGATGAGCAAGCCATTATTATTTTTCCCGCTGGCGAAGTTTCCCGGGCAAGCCCGCAGGGAATTCGCGATGGCAAGTGGCAAGCTGGCTTTTTACATTTTGCACGTAAAGCCAAAGCACCGATTCTGCCGATTTTTGTTTCCGCAAAAAACTCGCTGCTGTTCTACACAACATCTATTATTTTCAAACCGCTCGCAACAGCGCTACTTGCGCATGAAATGTTTAATAAGCGTTCCGCTGAAATTAAATTCCGTGTAGGCGAAGCTATTCCGCATCACACCTTGGAATCGAATCAACTTGCCGATAAAGCCTTAATAAAGCGTCTTAAAAAACATCTTTATAAAATTGGCAAAGGTAAGAAAGCAATTTTTGTTACCGAAAAAACCATAGCGCACCCGGAAGACAGTAGTGCTATCAAAAAGGAATTAAAGACTGCACAACTACTTGGAAAGACTAGCGACAATCACAAAATATTTTTATGTAACTACGAAGATCACCCAACTGTATTGCGTGAAATTGGTCGCTTGCGTGAACACACATTTCGTCGCGTTGGCGAAGGCACTGGCAGCCGTCGCGATTTAGATAAATACGATCACTATTATCGTCACCTAGTATTGTGGGATGAAGATAAACTCACCATCGCCGGCGCATATCGCTTGGGCGAAGTGAATAAAATTTTGCAGAAAAAAGGCGTGAAAGGTTTATACACTGCAGATTTATTTGAGTATCAACAACCCGCATTGCCGTTGCTTGTACAAGCATTGGAATTGGGCCGCAGTTTTGTGCATCCACATTATTGGGGCAAAGCGAGTCTCGATTATTTATGGCAAGGTTTGGGCGCTTATTTGCAACATCACCCGGAAATTCGCTACGTGCTCGGTCCCGTGAGTATGAGTGCACAATATCCAAAAAATTTACGCGATGCTTTGGTTTATTATTACGAACGTTATTATTGCCCCGCTGGCGTATCTGAAACATTGGCGGATGCTAAACATCCCCACGAAACCGACGAAGATGAATTAATTTATTTGCAGCAACAATTTTCCGGCTTGGATCGAAAACAAGGTTTTGAGTTATTGCAAAAAAAATTCACCATGCAAGATCACAAAATTCCCGTATTGTTTAAACAATACGCAGCGCTATATGAGGAAGGTGGTTATCAACTACTCGCATTCAGCGTGGACTCGGAATTTGGCAATTGTGTGGACGGTTTATTTATCGCTGATTTAACGCTAATGAAAGCCACAAAACGCGCGCGTTACCTCACAACAGAAGCAGCGGCTTGATAAAATTGACATCAAAAGGTGCAACTGAATTTCTGTCATAAGTCACTTCATGGTAAGCTCGCCGCATTAAAAACGATACGAGCTTATCCATGCATATTCATATTCTCGGCGTGTGCGGCACATTCATGGGCAGTCTCGCGCAACTTGCTAAAGCATTGGGCCATCGCGTTACCGGCAGCGACGCCAATGTTTATCCACCCATGAGCACACAGCTCGAACAAGCCGGCATAGAGCTTATGCAGGGCTTCGATACTGTACATCTGCAACCTGCTCCCGATTTGGTCATCATTGGCAACGCCATGAGCCGCGGCAACCCCGCTGTGGAATATGTGCTCAACCAAGGCATCGCTTACACCTCCGGCCCGCAATGGCTGCGCGATCATGTATTACAAGGCAAATGGGTATTAGCCGTTGCAGGCACTCACGGAAAAACAACTACAAGCTCAATGCTCGCGTGGATTTTGGAATACGCCGGTATGGCACCAGGTTATCTAATTGGCGGCGTAACAAAAAACTTTCCTACTTCCGCACGCTTGGGTGATACACCTTTTTTTGTGGTGGAAGCTGACGAATACGACAGCGCATTTTTTGATAAGCGCTCCAAGTTTGTTCACTACAATGCGCGCACGGTTATTTTAAATAATCTGGAATTTGATCACGCTGATATTTTTCCAGACCTTGCCGCCATTCAAAAACAATTTCATCATTTGGTTCGCACCGTTCCCAATAACGGTTTACTTATTTCGCCAACAAATGATAAAGCGCTCGCAGAAGTTATCGCCCAAGGTTGCTGGACGCCACAACAACAATTTGGATTAGCAACGGATGATAATGCAAGCGAATGGCAAGCAAAATTAATTGCGAATGACGGCAGCGAATTTGCGGTACTTCATAACGAAACAGAAATCGCACGCGTTAACTGGGCACAAACTGGTTTGCATAATGTGAACAACGGATTGGCTGCGATTATTGCAGCGCGTCACGTGGGTGTGACACCAGAACAAAGCGCAAAAGCATTGGAGCAATTTGCGGGCGTAAAACGCCGTATGGAAGTTTTGGCAGATATACATACCGTAAAAGTGTACGACGACTTTGCACATCATCCCACCGCGATTAAAACTACACTCGCCGGCTTGCGTGCAAAAGTTGGCGATGAAAAAATTATCGCCATCATTGAACCGCGCTCAAATACCATGCGTATGGGCGTGCATAAAAATGCTCTTAACCAAAGTTGTACAGATGCAGATGACGTGCTTTGGTACCAACCCGCAAACGTCGATTGGGCAATGGATGAAGTCGTCAACAAGAGCCCCGTTCCCGCCAAGCTTCTACGTAATTTGGATGACTTAATTCACTGCGCGATTTCTCTGTGCGAAAAAAATACGCACATAGTCATCATGAGCAATGGCGGATTTGGCGGGGTACATCAAAAATTAATTGAGCAATTAAATAAACATGCTCTTTGATAAAATCAAATAATTATTAAAACAATTAAAATCCCCGCCTGTTATGCGGGGATTTTTTATTAAGCATTCAGTTTGATAAAAATCTTCTGGCACTTGAACGACGTATAATCAAACCAGCTAAACCTATACCGAGCAACGCTATTATTGATGGCTCGGGAACAGATGCGTAAGTGTAAGAAAGATCATCAATATATGCATCTCCTTGACCGGAGAAACTGATTGCGGAAATTCCCGTTGAAGAAGTGAAAGAAAAGACCTGGTTTGGAATATACGGCGTTCCCTGATCATCAGTCATGCCGTGTATTTCTCCAGAGGAAACTATGCTTTTAGAGTAATTGGGACCTAGTGCATCAATTACCACAGCAGTTTTCGAATGTGATCCCAAATAAAAACTAACTGTAGTTGGTAAATCTCCAACAAACTCAAGCCCAAAACCCGGACCCGCAATATAATTTGTCAGCGACACAGGCGGTACACCCTCAAACCATTTAACTAAATAGGCATAATTTAATAGTAAGCCCTGTGCTTCATATTCATTGCTTAGATAAGTAAGTTCACCATTGGCATCAATATAATGATTTTGATCGAGCTCATCAAAATTTATAAGAACAGCACTTGCTGAATTACAAATTATTATAGAAAAGCCGACACCCACAAAAAATAATCTTTTACATTTTTTTCGAAACGCACTCCCAAACTTGAAAGTCATAACAATCTCCGGTTAAAGCAAATAGCAATTAAATTAATTGCTATTTTTAAACGAGGAGCCATTAAACCCAGGAAGCCGATCAGAAATAGTATAAGGGCTGAAGGCTCTGGCACTTGTACGGGGGGAGAATAGTTGTAGGTCAAATCATCTATATTTACATCGCCTCTCCCGGAAAACTCAATGGAAGAAATTCCAGTTACTGAATAGAACGAAAATAGCTCATTAGGAATGTAGGGTGTGTAGCCTTCTTCTGTCATTCCGTGAGCCTCTCCAGAGGAAATAATATGACTTGCGTAGTTTGGGCCAAAGGCATCAATAATGACTGCCATGTGAGAACTTGACCCTAAATAAAAGCTAACGGATGTTGGAAGCTCGCCAACAAATTTAAAACCAAAACCAGGCCCTCCAACATAATTGGGGGTAGACACACTAGGCGTACTTCCTGACCATTCAAGCAAATAAGCGGCATTTTCAAACACCAGCCCTTGCGATTCATACTCATTGGTTAAATATGGATTGCCACCTTCATATGAATAGGCATTTGGGTCAAGGTCATCGAAATTTATTAACACTGCGTGAGCAACATTACAAGTCGCCAAAAGAGCTATGCAAATACTAAATACCGATTTTTTTACTATCTTGAGGATCTTGCTACCAACTTTCGTATTCATGATAACCTCCTAGTTCAGAGCATTTTGAGGGAAAAATCACTAGCGTCTAAATCTTACTCTTTCACTGTAAACTTGGCATTACAATTCAGGAAGCAGGAAAGCAAATAACTCTATAATTCTCGATAAAAACTAAAAAAACTCGCAATTGATTATTGTGACGCCACAGGTTTGTTTATAATGCATCGACTAATCGGAGAATAATTTTTATGCGACGCACAGTTACTCTCGCCATGACAGGCGCTTCTGGCGCGCAATATGGCCTACGGCTTTTACAATGTTTATTAGCAGCAGATTGCAAAGTGTATCTACTTCTATCAAACGCGGCGCAAGTAGTGATTCGCACCGAAACAGATTTGGATTTGCCGGAATCACTAGAAAAGCAGCAATTATTTTTAAATGAAATCTTCGAAGCTAATGAAGACCAATTACAACTATTGGCAAAAGATGATTGGTTTTCTCCTGTTGCATCTGGCTCCAGCTCACCAAGCTCAATGGTTATTTGTCCCGCGAGTGGCGGCACACTTTCGGCAATCGCTCACGGTGCCAGCAATAATTTAATTGAGCGCGCAGCAGATGTTGCTCTTAAAGAACGTAGACAGTTAATCGTAGTGCCGAGAGAAACGCCGTACTCCGCCATTCATTTGGAAAACATGTTGAAGCTGACTCAACTCGGCGCAATCGTGTTACCTGCGAGCCCCGGCTTTTATATGCAACCACAAACCATCAATGAATTAATTGATTTTATTGTTGCTCGTATTTTAGATCAACTCGATATCGAACACGATTTAATGCCGCGTTGGGGTGAAGATTAATGGCATTTCCATCGCAAGTTCGCATTGTAGAAGTCGGCCCACGCGATGGTTTGCAAAACGAAAAGCAAATCATTCCAACAGCGATAAAAATCCAACTTATCGATAAATTAGTGGACGCCGGATTAAACTATATCGAAGCCGGTAGTTTTGTAAACCCGAAATGGGTCCCACAAATGGCTGATAGCGCAGAAGTATTTCTAGGCGTAAATCGTAAACCAAATGTCACCTACGCTGCGCTAGTGCCTAATATACAAGGATATGAGCGTGCACTCGCTGCAAACGCAAATGAAGTTGCTATTTTTGCGGCGGCATCGGAAGCATTTAGTCAAAAAAATATTAATTGTTCCATCAGCGAAAGCATTAAAAGATTTGAGCCGTTAATTGAAGCCGCGCAACTACAAAAAATTCCGGTGCGTGGCTATATTTCGTGCGTCGCTGGCTGTCCTTACTCGGGCGATGTAGATGTCACGCTAGTTGCCACTATCGCAAAAGAATTATTTGATATGGGTTGCTACGAGATATCGTTAGGCGACACCATTGGTGTAGGCAATGCAAATCAAACTAAAATATTAATTGATGCAGTCGCGCAGCACATTCCTGTTAAAAAAATTGCAGTGCACATGCACGACACTTATGGCCAAGCGCTTACCAATATTTATGCTGCTTTAGAATTAGGCATTGAAGTTATCGACAGTTCAATTGCAGGCTTGGGCGGTTGCCCCTACGCAGTTGGAGCATCAGGTAATGTCGCCACTGAAGATCTGGTTTATCTTTTAAATGGTTTGAATATTTCACACGGGGCTGATTTACAAAAACTTGTTCAGGCAGGAAATTTTATTAGCCAGAATCTACAAAGACCTAATCAATCCAAAGCCGCTCAGGCATTAATAGCTAAATACAATTAATTATGAATGACAACACGCTAACATCAGAACTTTTACTCGAAACCGCACAAATTCCATGGCGTGAACTGCAACGCTTTTTTGCAAGTGGTAATGCAATTTCTGTGGATGACTCGCTTGATTTAATTCACGTTGCAACGCAAATATCAAACGATAATGCCACGCAAGTTAAAGCCTGGATGGAAGCCGGATTAGTCGACGCGGTAAAAGATTCACAAGCACAAACCTGGTTTGAACAGGATGTAATGCTCTGGGCTTTAGTCATTAAGCCATGGGTGCTAGTACAATATAAGAAATGAGCACGTAAATATGAGTAAAAAACGCGTATTGGTTATTGATGATGAACCAGACATTCGTGAGCTGGTTGAAATTACTTTGGGGCGAATGCAACTCGATACCGATTGCGCTGAAAATATCACTCGCGCCAAACAATTGTTACAACAACAAACCTATGATTTGTGCCTAACTGATATGCACTTGCCCGACGGCAATGGTTTGGATTTAGTCGAATTTATTCAACAACATTTTCCACGTTTACCTGTTGCTGTTATCACCGCACATGGAAGTATCGACACAGCAATTGAATCCATGAAAGCGGGTGCGTTTGATTTTATTTCAAAACCAGTTGACCTTAATGTATTGCGTAAATTGGTAAACACCGCAATTCAATCAAGCCAACTGCCAGGCAACGAAAAATTACCCACCGAAAGTTTTATTATCGGCCAATCAAAGGCGATTCAGGATTTAACACGTAGCATTCAAAAATTAGCGCGCTCACAAGCACCTATTTACATTAGCGGCGAATCAGGTTCAGGGAAGGAATTAGTCGCACGCTCTATTCACGAATTAGGCCCGCGCGCATCAAAACCATTTATTGCCGTTAACTGCGGTGCAATCCCTCGAGAACTAATGGAAAGCGAATTTTTTGGGCACAAAAAAGGAAGCTTTACTGGCGCACATCAAGACAAGCTAGGTTTATTCCAGGCCGCTGAAGGCGGTACACTATTCTTCGACGAAGTAGCTGATTTGCCATTAGATATGCAGGTGAAACTCTTGCGCGCAATTCAGGAAAAATCCGTTCGCCCCGTTGGCGCATCTGAAGAATTAGTGACTGATGTTCGTATTCTGTGCGCAACTCACAAATCGTTGGAGACAGAAGTTAAAGAAAGCCGATTCCGCCAAGACTTATTTTATCGCCTCAACGTAATCCAATTAAGCGTTCCCGCATTACGTCAGCGCCGTGAAGATATTGCACTACTCGCAACTCATCTCTTACAAAAAATCTCAAGTGAAATGCAATTACCTGCGCCTAAATTATCGAATGCTGCGTTACAAACTCTTAATGACTATTATTTTCCCGGCAATGTGCGCGAGCTAGAAAATATTTTAGAGCGCGCGTTTACTCTTTGCGAAAACGACGAAATAGATGTAGGTGATTTGCAACTACAAACCGATCAAACCTCATTCGTTACTTTTGAGAAAATCGAAAATAATAAGAATCCTAATCAAACAAACACAGAAAATAAAAATAATCGCATCGACTATCCCGCACGCTGCGCAGAGTACTCGTCCCTAGACGATTATTTATTAGATGTAGAAAAGGAAATTCTCTGCGATGCACTCGAAAAAGTACGCTGGAATAAAACGCTTGCGGCGAAAAAATTAGGGATAACTTTTAGGTCGCTACGTTATAGATTGCAGAAGTTAGGATTGGATGATGAATAAAAAATCCCGCCGATGCGGGATTTTTATTTACCAACAATTATCATTGGAGTTTCCACTAGAATCCTTAGCCGATCTTTGCCCATCTTGACTAATAGAAATCTCCTTACATTTATTATCATTAGTTTGAGGAGCTTTTACCGGTTTAGCAGTTAACTTATAGGTAGTTGCTGTCACGGCAGGGTTGGTATCAAAAGTAATTTCATAATACCCCGAACCACGCGCTGTAATTTTACTGTCACCAGTAGTAAGTTGCTTGTACACGGTACAGTTTACTGAATCATTGAACTTTGAATATGCGGTGTAACATCGCTGTAATCGTTGAGCCGCATCCGTAAGTTCAGATTTTGCTTCTGATCTGTTGGATCTTTTAACCGATTCAACATAGGACGGATAAGCAATTGCTGCAAGTATGCCGACTATTGCTACTACTATCATAATCTCAATTAAAGTAAATCCTAAATGCCGATGCGTATCTTTAAACATATTCACCTACCGCCCATAATTAGCGAATTTGACGCCATGATTGGCGCCCCATTGAGCCAGTACATATCTCTCCCTGAACATTTGTGATCTTTTGTCCATTTGTACCGGAATTTACTACAGAAACATTCGTTGTTGAGCTGCAGGGCCCCGCACTTGAGGATGAACTACTGCTAGCAGAGCCTGAACTACCCTTCGGCTTTCCTATTCCTCCAATAGCAAAATTTTGATCACCTAAGTAGAGTTCCTGATTATAAATAGGCTTATCAATAATATGATTGTTCACATATTTATCGCCCACTGCAGGTACTTCAAATAGCCAACTTTGACCACCCGAATCACATGTTTTCTGGCTTGGAATAAGTGAAGTAATAAGTAACTTATCTTGAACTAATAAAGCTTTAGTTGTTATGCGTTCGCCCTTACTGGAACCGGCAGCCAAATCCAAATCGATATACCACCCATGCTTGCCTGTCCAAGGCTTGGTCCAAGATACAGTCCTAGATTCAGCGCCAGTTGTATAGTCTGTAGTTAGAGTTTGTTGTTGAAGGGTAGACCTAGTCTCAGCAGCACCTCCTGAACCATTGTCTGGCACCGCATAAAAACTTTGCTTGGTATTAGCAAAGAAATTGTCGTTTACATCAAAATATTTCCCCGTACCAACATACACCATAATTTTTTGCAAAGGCGTGTTGTACCCTAAGGTCGGTGACGCTGTAATAGGCTGATCACTATTAGCTGCAAATACTTTATAGGAACCCCAACTACCTGAATTGGAATTTGTCAAATTAAACCGCCAGATATTACCGCTCAGATCACCTGAGTACACGTCTGTAATACGACCATAACCGTCTACCAAAATGGATGGGGACGTTAACCCAGAACCCGCACCAGTATCAATTATCTTCACTGTTTTAGAGGAAGAGTTAAGTTGAAGCATCACGAGCTTGGATGTAACAGGTGAACCACTATAGGCTCCATTGCCAAAAACCGCATACCAATTGCCATCTTGGGCAGGAACTATGTAAATTTTGCCGAGCACATAACCAATTTGACTTGGATCAGAATATTCAAAGAGTACAGTTGGGCTGCTAGGATCTGTAATATCCAATCCATAAATTGCTTTGCCTCCAGCACCGAGAGATCCGACAGCAATTGTATGCCATGCACCGTTCATATATATGTCGCTGACTGTTATAGCACCATCCACCATGTACTGATGCGGATTAGTCAAATTGTTACCGTAATCAGGCTTTGAAAGATTCACTAGCTTGTTAAACAAGATTGAAGGAACGTAAGCAAACTTCTCCTTTAATACATCTGAGGCCGTAACAGCAGGGCTTGCTTCCACATTAGTATTTCCAACAAATCCATGAACCATACCATCGTTAGCGCCTACCAACACCAGTGGTATTTTTTTGCGCTTTAATGCTAGGTAGGCTTGATAGTCACTACCGCCTACAGGCAAGAGATTAAATGCAAAATCATAGTAGCCCGCGTAAGTAGGTCCCGAATTTACAATATCCCCTAATATATTGTGATATGCATTGATGGTTCTTTCGCGAAACTTAGTTGCATTATCTTCATCAGCGGCATCTCCTCGAATCCAACCGATTCTAGCTTTAGATACACTTGTTTGTTCGCCACTGATAGTCAATGCCGCCTGTTGCGCTGGACTCAAATTGTCCCACGCAAAGGATACAGTTCCAGCATTATATGTAATTATATTCCTATCCGTACCGGAGGTGGGCATACGACCAGTATCAGTTGTTTTATAGGTGGGGACAACAGGAAGCGCCCCCCCAGCGTCAGGCTTGTATGCGAGTAATTGTCCAGTCCACAACTTACTTTCAAAGACAGCCTGATATACGAAATCACTGCCCGTAAGACGAGTGGAGCTAGTAGCAACTGCGGATGCAGATCCATCTTTTTGAAGGATACTGAGGAAAACGTTTTCCAAACTATCTTCCAATAGAGAAGGGTTGCGCACACTGAAAAAATTATCAGGCACCCCATCTGCAACGCCCTTGTAATTATCCCAATCTTTTACGCTATCGATCTTATTGTTACCATTCGAATCTTCAAAACCACCATACTTCGCAGCATAATAAAGTGGCTTTTTAAGCATGGTAGTTGCACTAGTACTAGTTGACGCAGAGGTAAATGTAATTAAAGAGCTACCGACGGTAGCAGGTATAGCTGCGCCTAAACTATAATTGATATTTCCTGGTCGGATAGTCCATGGCGAAACTATCCCACCGCCAAAATCTTGATCAATAGCTTTAACTGGACTAACGAATAAATTACCCTTTTCATGACTAACACCATAAATACTGTAACTCATGCGCAATGCATTACCCGCTGCGGCCATTGCTACAGTATTAGAAATTTGTATTTTATCGTCATCAATCGCAGGACTGCATGAGGCACCAACACAAAACGTTATACGCTGTGCAGTATCCAAATCGTAGTCGTTACCCCATAGGGAGTCCTCCCAATAAAATAAAAAAGTCCCTTTCACAGGCCTACTCAAATTAGTATCGGTGGAATAAGTAAGACTTTCGACTTTTACATCAATTAATGAACAACCTTGCCAAGCAGGACTAGTTGTATCATTTGTTGCAGTACTAGAAGTATTTGCCTCGCAGGAAGGAATAAAGCTTACAGTTTTGGTACCGGTTCCAGTGACTATAGGGATACTGAAGGTAGGAACATTTTCAGCCAAATCAACTGCATAAGTAGTGAGTTTTTGAGCTCTAGTAGGGTCTTTACTTGTATAAGAACGTAGATCCGTAGTGTGAGCGTAGTAGGCAAGCCCAGCAATATTATAGCTACCTTCTAATGCAGGTAATTCCGGGCAAATACCTTTGAAATCAGATAGTTTCGACAGAGAGGTAGACTTACAGAAACGATTACCGTTATCTGTGCCTCCAGCAAAATAATTTCCGCTAAAAGAATTATTAAATTCTAAAGCACCAACTTCATCAGTTTTTGCCAGAACACTTGCCGCTCCGGTCATACCAATTAAATCACTAGCTGAACCTAAGTCATCACCATCGAAAGAATTAACACCTGTTGAAAGAACAATGGCACTACATTTAGCGCACCACTCGTCATTTGGCCAAGGATCGGTGCCCCACGCAGCCTTACTTAATCCAGCAATACCCGGATAGTTACCAGATGCTGCAGAATCATCTACATCAAAACCTGCAGACGGCGTTGCTTTCCCCGAAATATAACGTAGCATTTCAAGGTAAATCTCACTAATAGGATTACCCCAATCGGTACAACGAGTACCTGCAGCAGTGTGACCGCTTGCTGGTGAGCCAGTTTTAACTTCATCAATAGTTATACCGTAAGTATTGCAATCGGAATAATTGTTATTCGCATAGTTATATGTGCCTATACGAAAACTATTAATATTTTTAATAATGCCTGGTATGTCATTGAATACCCCAGTAGTGTAATTAATCTCATCCTTAGTAGAATCAGTAGCGTGAGAAATAGGGCCAGCAGCCTTACGTAAAACGCCTCCTTTTAAATGTGCTACATGGCTACCAGTTGTTAAGCTAAAGTTGATGGCGCCATCTTCACCGTACTTTTGCAAAAGCCCACTAGGTTTATATGTAGATCCATACTTACGGCACCTACTAGAAGTTGCCGCTTCTTTTCCGGTCACGCAAGCCTCGACCTTAACAGTTAGATCTTTACCAGATGTCGGTCCCGGTGAAACATATTGGCACTGCGACGGGTCTGAAGCTGACCATTGTGGAAAATTACCTTCAGAAATACGAAGAATTGGATATCCAGTAGAGGCATCTGCTGAAGTCGACACATTACAAAAACTCCACCCTTTCTTTCCAGTACTTGAATCATATTTATAAGGAGTGAAATTATTAATATCCGTGCCTGTATATATTTTTACAAAGGCATGAATATCCTTAGGAAGATATGCGCGCTCCAATAGGGTTTGTGCCGTAGAGTCCACAGAACGCTTGCCGCCAAATAATACTCGCCTAACAATATCCATTCTCGACATTGTTAACCAATTAAGAAAGTTACCGCTCCATGCACCTATCGCATCAGGAAGATTACTGCCAGTCCCCAAGCATGTGTGTGAGTTAGTGCCAGCGGCTAAAGAATTCGGTGTGAAATACTTATCCTTTTCCGCAGAAGGTGTTGTGTTGTAGGTATAACACCAAGCCGAGTCGTAATAACCATAATAGTTAAAATTATCCCTGTAAGTTGTATCTGCCAAACTTAAAGGGTTGCCATCAAGATTAGAGTAATCTGAATAAGCTTTTTTGAATAACTCATTATCAACTGACATCACTAGTGCTATGTGCGGTTTTGCTGATGCAGTTAAAAATAATGGGGATTGAGCTGGCGCTGGGGTAGACGCATACGATGAAAAACTTAAAGAAGATCTAGAGGATGATGACACCACTGCAGATGACGAACTCAATGAAGACCTGGAAGAGGACGACACCGCAGATGACGAACTCGATGAAGATCTGGAGGAGGACGACACTGCAGACGACGAGCTTGATGATGATCTGCTTGAGGACGACGAAGACGCAGAATATGCTTGTTCAGCAAGAACAAAGGACATTACCAGTACGAAAAAAGAACGGAAATATCGCAAAATAACCGATTTATTTTGCAAGTGATTTTTGATAATCGGATAAAAAATCATGTCATGTCTCCGTTAATTATTCCGTGGAATAGCATAAATTGACTGAACTATCACTTGAGTATCTGCGGATGCTCCTACGCCGATAGCAGTAATTCTATAGGGGCGAATCTGATTAGCAGGCATGCCGTTGTATTCCAATGCACTTCCATCATCTTTAACTTGATAATCAGCCAGCTGCTCTACGACATAACGCGGTTGTGAGGCGATGCCCAATAGATTTAAAGAAGTCGTATTTCCCTTAGCATCGAAGGTAGCAATTGGGGCATATTGAAGAGAACCCGAAGGCTGATTGCTATCGAAATCAAGAAAGCAAATAAAACCATTATTAGAGGCGCCATCACAATTGGGGGGAGTGCCTATTTTCAAAGTAGATTCTCCCACTGAAAGTGCTGCTTCGGACGCTTGAAATGACAAGCCTCTATCACGCATATTTCCCACCATAGCTTCCTGTAGGCCGCTGCCACTAATTGAAGATAGAGCGATGATAGAAATTAATAAAACCATAACCAGACCTACAATCAAAACAACTCCTTTCTGTTTTTTAGGTCTGTGTTTAAATTTATAACGTTGAGCTCTCATCTATGCCTCTGAATTAATTAGCCCGTGATCTAACCGAAAAAGTAGCCTTAAAAACTTGCCTAATAATTTTGTCTGTGGGTGTAGTTGTAGCCCCAGCGAAAGTATAAGGCTGCTCATCATCCAAGTTTTTTTGTTCAAGTCCACGCACTAATACTTCAACACGAACAGTTGTAATTAAATTCCAATCGGTCACAGAACTCGCGGGTTGATAAGCTCCACCTGAACTGTAGCGAATCGATATATTTTCAACACCTTGTAAAATTTCCAACGGCGCTTGAGTGTCGATTTTTTGCCACAAGCTTGGAATTGTATTGTTAAGGGGAGTATTTGAAGTTCCAACAAAATACACAATCGTGTGAACCGGAAATATATTTCCACTCGCATATATGTCTGGCAACTGTGGTGGCGTAGCAGAAATAGGCCAACTGTCCGCATGGGTCAAAGTAACGGAATTACTTCCTAATGTTGGAGAGCCACTAATCTTAAAAAAACGACCTTGTTGGCAATTGGTAACAACTGCAATTCCTCCACTACAAAAACCTTCCACGCAACCAGCCGAATTCAAAGCAGTCTCTGGTGTGTATCCAATAGCTGTAGTTTGAGTGGTGGGAGATGTTTTTGGAATCGGAACTCCTCGCTCATTAGAACCGCGAATAACAATAAGGTCGCTGGGAGATTTGATAACAAACCCACCGCCTAAATCTGTTGCAACACCATGTGGTAATGTAGTGTCGGTATATCCAATTAACCCCTGTTCAAATGTGGTATGTAGTCCAGTCAAACCTGTAAGAGTGTTGGTTATATTAGAAGTCTTGTCAGCCTGATCGATAGTATTAACACAACCATAGTAAGAGGCCATGCGTAAGTCCCGACCAATAAATTCAATAGCAAGACGGCCGGTCTCCTGAATTCTAGAAAGACCTTGCTGAGCAACGAAAACAGTTTTACTTGATAAAAAAATCTGAACAACTCCGGCCATTAAAACAAGACCTAAAGCAAGTGATATCATTAATTCGACTAGAGATAAACCAGAATGTTTTTTCATTGATTTACTCCGAGATTCTAGTCATATAACTGAAGGAGGTTGCGTCATCAGCATGTTCTGTCCCGAAATTATGTTCAGATGAATTAAGTTCGCTCCAATTTACTGTAACAGTACATACTCTATTAGCAGCACCACACGCTACACTTGCCTGCGCAGAAGGTAATCGTGTGTCTACATCTTGCCTCCACTCATAAAGATCGACCGCGTCGATAGGGCTTGAACTATTGGTTGCAGTAGCACTTGCGAATGAAGCTAATGCAAAATTATATGCAGATATTTTTTTATTATTTGCTCTAATTTTATCCAATATATCATAAGCCAAAATATTAGCTTGAGAGCGAAAGTAAGAGCTTTGATTATATTGCAACGCACGAGTCTGCAGAGCTGCCAGTGTTAGTAAAGCAGTCGACAACAAAAGCATAGTAATTAACACTTCAATTAATCCTACGCCGCGAGAATGTAATGGGGATCCATTCATAGAAAACCTCATAGAATCGATAACTATCGACAACTTAGAACCTGAGAAGAAACCAAACCGGAAAGGCCAATAGTAATGGATCGCACATTATTTCCGTTACAGCCAGTCATACTTGCTTCGATCTTTATGGGATTCGTGCTACCGGATATACGTCCTAGTGTTCCCAACGCGGTGTAACGAAAAAAACTCACAGACGCCGCATCATTTTCCACAGTGATGACAGCTTTAGCATCGAGTTTTGAGAACTTTTTTATAATTACCATATTCGACCCTGCTATACCTAAATCAACAGCACTAGCCTGATCTGAGGTTGCGTTATCTACAAACATAATATATCCCTCAGTCCAATTGCCTGTGCAAGTTGGTGTTGTCGTCGTGCTATTTGAGCTTGCACACATTGATACTCGTGTACCTCTCTTTATAGCTTCATAACGAGCCAAATTAATCTGGGAAACCAAATCCTCGCCAAGACTAGTAGATTTGTTGTTCAATATTTGTCGATTAAAATTCGGAAGAGCTAGCCCAAGCACCACAGCAAGTACAGCTAGCGTAACCATCAATTCAATCAGGGTAAAAGCCTTCTGATTTTTCAACATGATTAGCTCACTCATTAAAAATCCGTTTAATCGACTAGACGAGGCTCGAACTAGCGATTATATTAACCAAACCTTAACATAGGTGTTTCATGACCGCGCCTATCATCTGATATGCGGTCATCAAGGATGAATGAGCGGCTAGAGTGTCGCTCTAAACTCAAATACATATCACGGAAGAATATTATGCGCTCTTTTGGCTTTACCCTTATTGATCTACTCACCACTCTTACAATTCTCTCAATCCTACTAGCGTTTGGCCTCCCCAGTTTCACGGCTCAAATTCAAAATACGCGAGTTAAAACAGCAGCGATTAGTTTATCGGAAGCAATTGATCTAACTCGAACCAAAGCTGTTTTTTCCAATAGTCGTGCGACCATGTTAAAACGAACTACGTGGGAAGATGGCTGGGAAATTTTTATTGATAAGGATAACGATGGCGTTCGCGATCAGGACGAGGATGTGCTACAACAACATGAAAAACTAAGCGGCATTAAGATTATTTCCGATTCTAAATTAAAAAATTATGTTTCTTACATCGGTACGGGCGAAGGTAGAAGCGCAAGCGGCTCGGCGACAGCGGGAGCAATGCAAATTGGCAGCTTGAAAGTTTGCCCAACATCTAAGGGCAAAGGGTATCAATTAATTTTATCGCGTGGCGGTCGAGTAAGGATGGATGAGATCAAAGCCGAGGATTGCGATGAAAGCTAAACAACATTCAGATACGTAGCGCTTTCGGCAAAGAAAAACTAATTGTTTCAGGTGTGCCGTCCATTTCTACTGGAATTGTTGCACCACATGCTTGAAGTTTTTCGATAACTTGTTTTACTAAAACTTCGGGAGCAGATGCGCCTGCAGTAATTCCGATTGATGTTTTTGCCTTTATCCAATCAGGATTAATATCGTCTGGGCCATCTATTAAATAAGCTTCAGTTCCGCAGCGCTCGGCTAACTCGCGTAAGCGATTTGAATTTGATGAGTTGGGCGAACCTACTACTAAAACCAAATCGCATTCGAGTGCTAATTGGCGTACAGCGTCTTGGCGATTTGTTGTTGCATAACAAATATCGTCTTTGCGTGGGCCTTGGATATTTGGGAATTTTTTTCTCAGTGCATCAATAACTTTTGCAGTGTCATCCATCGATAAAGTTGTTTGTGTTACGTATGCCAAAACATTCGGATTTTTAACAATCAAAGCTTCAACATCTGCTTCATCTTCAACTAAATAAATTTCGCCGCCCTTGCTGTTGTTGTATTGCCCCATGGTTCCTTCAACTTCGGGATGACCTTCGTGGCCAATTAAAATGCACTCCCGACCTTCGCGACTGTAACGTGTGACTTCGATATGAACCTTCGTTACAAGCGGGCACGTTGCGTCAAATACTTGCAAGCCACGACTTTCAGCTTCTTTGCGAACCGCTTGCGATACACCATGCGCGCTGAAAATCAAAATAACATCGTCAGGAACCTGATCAACTTCTTCAACAAAAATTGCGCCGCGCTCGCGCAAGCTATCAACCACAAATTTATTGTGTACAACTTCATGACGGACATAAATAGGAGCACCAAAAACATCGAGCGCTCGATTTACAATATCGATTGCACGATCAACACCGGCGCAAAAGCCACGTGGATTGGCGAGTTTAATTTCAGTCATGAAAATACCTATTTATTTACAACGATTTATTTACTGCAAAATCCAATTAAAGCGATGCACATCTACTGAATGTTAATGAACTTGTGCTGGCTCAATTTTCAAAATAGCAACTTCAAAAACAATATCGCGGCCGGCAAGTGGGTGGTTAAAATCTACCGTAACCACATCATCGTTGAAGCGTTTGACTACACCCGGCAATTCAGTTTTTTGTGCATCAGCGAAAGATAAAACTAACCCTTCTTCCAGCGTCACACCGGCATCAAATTGACCGCGCGGAATTTCCTGGACATTATTTGGATTACGCTGACCGAAACCATGTTCGGGCTTTATTACGACAGTTTTGCGGTCGCCTTCTTGTAATCCGAAAATAGCCTGCTCAAAACCTTGCAATAAATTTCCGTCGCCCACGGTAAAAGTTGCGGGTTCTCGTTCGAAATTTGAATCGATTAATTCGCCGTCCGGCATGCGCAGCGCAAAATGTAAGGTAACGCGAGTACCGGGACCTAAAGCTAAATTACGCATGAACTTTTTCTCTTTAAAGCTTAAATAAGCTAGTTGATAACCAATCATCGAGATGGTGCCGCAGATCAAGTTTATCAAGCCAAGCTTTTCGTTAATCAAAACAATTTTCGGATAGGATTATTACGCAAACAAACGTTTTTCACCGCTGCCATCAACGTTATCAACACAACGTAAACAAATTTCCGGATGCGCAGCATTGGCTCCAACATCAGCACGATGATGCCAACAACGTGCGCATTTCGCGTGTTCGGATTTTTTCACGAACACTTTTAACCCTGAAACTTCAGTGGCTTCTGCATTTTTTTCACCCGCTAAACTGCGAACTTCCGCCGTGGATGTAATCAACACAAAACGCAGTTCATTGGCGAGTTTTTTTAATTCTGTTTGCAAAGTTTCATCGCAATACAACACAACTTCTGCACCCAGCGAACCACCTACCTCACCAGCGGAACGTTTCGCTTCGAGAACTTTATTAACTGCATCTTTAACTTGCGCGATTAATTCCCAATAAGTATCCGCAAATGTATCTGCGGGCACGCTTGGCAATTTATACCATTCAGCCACAAATACGTTTGCTTCGCGATCACCAGCAATCGTTGGCCAAATTTCATCGGCGGTGAAACTTAAAATGGGAGCGATCCAACGCACCATGGCTTCAATTACATGTTGCAACGCCGTTTGTGCAGAGCGACGCGCAAGCGAATCACCTTTGGTGGTGTATTGGCGATCTTTAATAATATCGAGATAAAAACCACCCAACTCAACAACACAAAAGTTGTGGAGTTTTTGATAAATCAAATGCAATTGATAGGTATCGTAAGCATTGATAATTTCTTGTTGTAATTCAGCGGTGCGACCGACAATCCAGCGATCAAGCTGCAACATATTTTCAACAGGAACCGAATCTGTTACAGGATTAAAGCCACTAAGATTCGACAAAATAAAACGCGCAGTATTACGAATGCGGCGATAGGAATCCGCTGTGCGTTTTAAAATTTCATCAGATACACTCATCTCGGTGCTGAAATCAGTTGCGGCAACCCACAGGCGCAAAACATCTGCACCCAAGTCATTCATCACTTTTTGCGGTGGGATTACATTGCCAATTGATTTCGACATTTTGCGACCTTGTGCATCCACCACGAAGCCGTGAGTTAATACGGTTTTGTAGGGAGGAACACCATTCATCGCCATCGAGGTTTTTAATGACGACTGAAACCAACCACGATGTTGGTCTGAACCTTCGAGATATAAATCCGCAGGAAAACGCAAACCTGCGCGTTGCTCAAGCACTGCATAATGAGTTACGCCAGAATCGAACCAAACGTCTAACGTGTCAGTCACTTTTGAATAGTGTTCAGCATCGGCACCGAGCAATTCTGCTGCATCCAAATCAAACCAAGCATCCATTCCGCTTTGCTCAACTTTTTGCGCAACTGCTTCAATTAACTCGGATGTTTTTGGGTGCAATTCTTGCGTTTCTTTGTGCACAAATAATGCGATAGGAACGCCCCAAGTGCGCTGACGAGAAATACACCAGTCGGGGGACGTTGCTAACATGGCGTCAATACGTGCCTTGCCCCAATCGGGAACCCACTCAACACCATCAACTGCTTTTGCAACTTGATCGCGCAAATTATTTTTGCTCATGCTGACGAACCATTGCGGAGTAGCACGGAAAATTAATGGTGTTTTTGTTCTCCAGCAATGCGGGAAGCTGTGTGTAATTTTACCTTGCGCAAGCAGTGCATTTTTTTCGATCAATAATTCGATAACTTTTTCATCAACTTTGTACACGTGATCGCCCGCAAAAATTTCTACGTTTGGACGATAGTAGCCATTGTCGTCTATATAGTTGAGCGTGCCGATTCCGTATTTCACGCCGACACTAAAGTCGTCTGCGCCGTGATCTGGTGCAGTGTGTACAAAGCCAGTACCGGCATCAGTCGTAACATGATCGCCCAATAAAATTGGAACCTGACGACTATAAAACGGATGCTGTAATTTTAAATTTTCCAGCGCAGCGCCTTTCACGCGACCAACAACTTTATGCTCGCCAACTTTTGCACGACCTAATACATTGGTAACCAAAGCCTCTGCAATGAGCAAACGCGAAGCTTCTAATTGCACCAGCACATAATCAACGTCGGCGTTTGCGCTTACAGCCTGATTTGCAGGCAAAGTCCACGGCGTGGTTGTCCAGATAACCAGAGCAATATCGCCCTCGCCTTCAAGATTTTCGATAACATTTTTTACTGCAGCTTGATCGACAAATGAAAATTTCACGTCGATAGAGAATGAGGTTTTATCCTGATATTCCACTTCCGCTTCAGCCAAGGCAGAACCACCAACAACGCTCCAATACACCGGTTTGAAACCTTTGTGCAAATGGCCGTTCTCGGCAATTTTTCCGAGTGAACGAATAATGTCGGCTTCAAATTTAAAGTCCATGGTGAGATAAGGTTTATCCCAATCGCCCAATACACCTAAACGAATAAAATCCGTTTTTTGGCCTGAGACTTGTTTGGCTGCATATTCGCGGCATTTTTCGCGGAAGGTTTTTACATCAACTTTATCGCCCGCCTTACCAATTTTTTTCTCAACATTGTGTTCGATAGGCAAGCCGTGGCAATCCCAACCGGGAACATAGGGCGCATCGAAACCGCTAAGCGTTTTACTCTTGACGATAATATCTTTCAGAATTTTATTGACGGCGTGACCGATGTGAATATCGCCATTTGCATAGGGGGGGCCATCGTGTAAAATAAATTGCTCACGGCCAGCGCGTGCGCTGCGAATAGTTTGATACAAATTATTTGCTTGCCATTGTTTTAGCATTTCCGGCTCGCGCTGCGCGAGATTCGCCTTCATGGCGAAATCGGTATTAGGTAGATTCAATGTGGCTTTGTAATCTGTCATCACGGTCAACTTATTTACGGTAGTGTTTAAAATAAAAAGAATAAAATGAAAAAATTAAGAGTTATCTTTACGACCAATTAGTCCAGCGAGCTTTGGAATAATTAGTAAAACCATTAACGCTAAGAGCGTACACAAAATAGCGGATGATTCACGCCCTAATCCTGCCGCAACACCAATGGCAGCGGTGAGCCAAATTCCAGCGGCGGTTGTTAGGCCTTTGAGATTTTTTTCATCGTCGCCTTTTAAAATTGCGCCTGCGCCGAGAAAACCAATTCCCGCAATTATGCCTTGCATAATGCGACTCAATTCAGCTTGCGAGATCACGCCTGCTTGCTGTGGAATTAACACAAAAAGTGCAGCGCCAATACAAACCAGCATGTGGGTTTTTATTCCTGCAGATTTACCGCGCTGTTCGCGTTCAAAACCCAGAAGCCCACCAAGCAATGCAGCAACGAGCAAGCGCAAGCTGATGCGCGTTAGTTCTTTCACATCATTCAGGTCTGAAAACTCTGCAACTACAGTCGAACTAATTTGTTCCCAAATGCCGCCCATAATAAACCTTCACTGAATTCAAACCTGATTGGTTACAACTTGAAAAATGCTTTTGCGTCGTCGATATCGGTTTGCAATTGCGCTTTTAATTCATCAAGCGAGTTAAATTTTTTCTCTTCACGCAATTTGTGATGGAAAACCACATCGATCACCGCACCATAAATGCTGCGCGAAAAATTAAATAAATGAACTTCCAATAAAGGTTTTTTAAGACCGTTTACGGTGGGGCGAACGCCGATGTTGGCAACACCCTTAACCTCAGAACCGTCAATAAAAATCGCAGTTACTGCAAACACGCCGTGCAAAGGTGAACGATAACGGCGCAAATCTACATTCGCCGTGGGCACTCCCAATTGTCGGCCTAATTGTTTACCGTAAACCACACGGCCATAAATACCGTAGGGCTTACCCAGCAATTTTTCTGCTTCTTCAAAATTTCCGGCTTCCAATAAATGACGAATGCGTGTGCTGCTTACGCGTGCGCCATCAATCTCCAAAGTATGAGTATCGGTGACGGCAAAACCTAATTCAGCGCCTTTAGTTTGCAGCAACGCATAATCGCCTTTGCGATCACAACCGAAACGGAAATCATCGCCTACGACTAAATGTTTTATCGCCAAACCTTGCACTAAAACTCGATCAATAAATTGTTCAGCAGATAAGTTGCGCAGGGTTTCATTGAAATGCAGGCATAAAACTTTATCGATACCTGCGGCCCAAAGCGCTTCCAACTTTTCACGCATGCGCATTAGGCGCGCGGGAGCTTTATCGCCCGCAAAAAATTCATGGGGTTGGGGTTCGAACACTATGGCAACGGCAGGTAGATTAAGAGCGCGAGCAACCTGAATTAGCTGTCGCAATATCGCCTGGTGCCCGAGATGCACGCCATCAAACGAACCAATAGTCGCCACACAGCCTTTGTGCTCGGGGCGAAGATTGTGTAATCCGCGGATAAATTCTCGTTGCGCTAGCTGCACGGGTTGCCGATACCTGGTTTATGGTGAAATAAGGACGCTAAAGGGCGAGAAGTATACAGGAGCCGCGCGCTCTGCTGCTAATGCGGCGCGCGAAAATCTTTGGGACGGAAACCGGCAACACCAAGCCCGATAATATAAACCAAACCGCCGCCCACACAGAGCACGCCGAGATAGAAGATACGCTCCAAAACGCCCCACACCGCCCAATCGCTCAAGTAGTAGGTTCCGAGTAAAAGCACAGACACCATCAGGGCATTGGCGAAACCATAGCGTAGCCAGGTTTTCCCCCAACCGGGCGCGGGAATATAGACCTCACGCTTGCGTAGTCCGCGATACAACAAAATAACGTTCACATAAGCCGCCAGCGCCGTGGATAGCGCTAAACCCACGTGCCCCATCTGCCAATAAATATTCAGTGGAGCAACGATCAGTACCTTAAGCGCAATCCCCGCACCTATGGCAATCATGCCGACTTTGACTGGCGTTTTGATGTCCTGACGGGCGAAATAACCGGGTGCCAAAACCTTAATCAGCATAAACGCCAGCAATCCCAGCGCGTAGGTTTGCAGACTGTAGGAGGACATAAGCGCATCCTCAGGCTTAAATTGGCCGTGTTGGAACAAGGTAAAAATCACTGGCTTCGCGAGAATAACCAAGGCCAGCGTTGCAGGCAGCGCGATCAACATAATGAAGCGCACCGCCCAGTCCAGCGTTTTGCTGAATGCCTCGGTCGAGTCGGTCGCATGCAGACGCGACAGGTTAGGCATGATCACTGTACTGATAGCGACTGCAAAAATCCCCAACGGCAACTCCACCAAACGGTCGGAATAATAAAGCCAGGTAATGCTACCTTCGGGCAGCCATGAGGCGGCGATGGAATCAAATAAGGTATTAATTTGGGCGATGGACACCCCAAAAATAGCCGGCGCCATAAGGGATAAAATGCGGCGCACACCTGGATCTTTCCAATCCAGTTTGGGCGATGGCAAAAGATGTAAACGTTTCAGATGCGGCGCCTGAAAAGCAATCGACAAAACACCCGCCAAGAGCACGCTCCAGGCCAGCGCGAAAGTCACAGAACTCATGAAATGCGCGCTTATCAACATGGCAGTAATGGACACCACATTTAGCAATACGGGAGTAAAGGCTGAGACCGCGAAACGGTCGTAACTATTGAGGATCGCCCCCATAAATCCGCTTAGGGAAATCAGCATTAAATAGGGAAACATAATGCGAATAAGCGAGGTGCACTGGTCAAACTTGGCCGTGTCATCCATAAAGCCCGACGCAAAGACCGCGCCTAATACTGGCGCACCCACTATGCCCAGAACCGTAACTACTATCAACACCGAGCCCAAACAACCAGCCACACGATCGATCAAACTTTTCAGTGCTTCTTGCGAACCTTTGGCGCGATATTCGGACAACACCGGGATAAACGCCTGCGAAAATGCACCTTCAGAAAATAATCGACGGAAGAAATTGGGAATACGAAAAGCAAGGTTGAAAGCATCAGCGTCACTACCCGCGCCCAACAAATAGGCTTGTAATTGATCGCGCACCAAACCTGTAACACGCGACATCATCGTCATACCGCCCGTAATAGCACTTGAACGCAGCAGGCTGCGCTTTGGCTCGGGGGCTTGCTGAGGAGCTTGCGAAGTAGGAACTTGCGGTGACGCAGAATCAGACACAAAAAATCCTTGAACGTGGCAATTAAAGACGGCGCATTATCCACGGTCTGCCAAGGAAGATACAGTGTTTACGAAATCGAATAATTCCCACCTCCTTGCGGGCGCCGTAATAAAAATCAGAAAGTGTATTCTACTCCAGTCGATAGCGTGCTTAGCGCGAAGTCCCCCGCGTTAGTGCGGCGCGCATCAACGCGCAGATTAAGCGAATCATTTAGCGCATATTTTGCGCCCACGCCATAGACCAATCCTTGATCCGAAGCGTTGCTTTTCATCGGACTGATGCCGGTAACAGGGGAAAAACCACCGGATTGTGTTGCCTCATAATCCATTGCCATCACACCCAAAACCCCGAAAATCGAAAAATGGGTGAAAAGCTTGTAACCAAAAACGCCTGAAACGGACGCGCCTTTGGCTGATACAGATTGCGTATCGTTCGGGCTCACTATAAAAATCACATCACTTCGAAGCTTAAAACGATCTGTTGCTTTGCCAAAATCGGAATAGCCCAATTCTGCCGCGAACCAATTATTAAATTGAAAGCCCAGATGCAGTCCGTAACAAGTATCCAACCCACCGAAATTCTGCCCGGCGATAAATAGAGAATCATTGCGCGGGCCATCACCTGAGAAATGCGTGCGTCCGACATCTGCCCCAAAATAAAACTCACCGGTTTCAGCGGCGACTTGTTGCCCTGCACATAGGCATATCACCAAAGATGTGAGCACACTTAATTGCTTAATATTCCTCATAGGATTCTTCGCTACTGACCAAGGACACTTAAACGGAACCCAACATTTACATACTGGAATAGAGCTAGTGTAAGTAAGTCAAACCCTTGAAAAATAGGCGATATTTGCACGCAATTGTTAAAGACTGTAAGTCGTGATTACAAAAAATAGTTGACTCTTACAGCGCTTTAAAATACTGTACATAAAAACAGTAAAACCAAGAGGAAATACCATGACAGTAGTCGCCGTATGGCTTTGTGATCGGGATGGCAGCATGTTTGAAGACAAAAAACTCGCAGAAGAACACGACAAATATCTTGAACTGGCTGCAAATATTACCCAGCTAATTGAAGAAAATATTCCCGGTATTGATGAGCAACACAGTGAAGCGATTGGTTTATTGCTCGCTCAGCGTCGTGAGCTGTTAGCTAAAGCCTGTAAAGGCAAACCCGATGAATTGTTACAACCATTTACCTACGAAAAACCCGTAACCCTGAATGCCAGCGTTGCCGCTAAGGACTAGGACATAAGGCAGCAATGCGAGTTAGCGTTTGGTGCAAATCAAACGCCACCGATTTGCCCACAAGGCTTTATCTGCAAAGCCTATAAATCGGTGCGATCAGATTCATACCGAAACACCACGTCGACTTGAACCTGATTAGCTAAACCTGGATGGCTCTCCACAAGCCCTCCACTTTTCATGTGTTTGTAACTATGGCCATAGCTGCAAACACATGATCCCCTTTCACCACTGCACCTTCTTCTAATGGAAGCCTCAACGGGTGCGGTGGTTTTTATATTCGAAAAATATTGCAAAAAGAATTTCATTTTTACGTGCGATTATCCATCAGCCTCACACAAACTACACAGCGCACTATCCGCATCGGGATAAGCAAACTCAAAACCACTCGCTAATAAATTTACCTGTGCTACTCGTTGCCCCTCCAACAATAAATCTGCCTGCTCACCAAGCATTAAACGCATGGGCCACGCCGGCGTCGGGAAAAAGCAGGGCCGATGTAAAATATTTGCAGCCACTTTGCTAAAATCAAATTGAGTCAGAGCTTCTGGCGCAGTGAAGTTGTAAGTCGTTATTAAATTCTCAGATGATTCGGCAGCAGTGTGAAACTTCCATAGATGAGCAATGCCGCGCAATAAATCTTCAATGTGAATCCACGATAACCATTGCTTTCCGCTGCCTAACTTTCCGCCTAAAAATAGTTTAATCGGTAGCAGCAACATTGGTAGCGCTCCACCCTGCCCAAGGACCAAACCAAAACGCATGCATGCAACGCGAACGCCGTATTGACTGGCAGCCTGAGCAGCACGCTCCCAATCGTGACAGAGGCTCGCCATAAAAATAGATTGCGTATGACTGTCTTCAGTTAATTCAGTATCGTCACCAATCGCCTGAATACCGTAATAACCTATAGCAGATGCCGATAATAATAATTTTGGTTTTTGTTCTGCTTTTGCAATCCAGTTCACCAGATTATTTGTCAATTCAATTCGGCTTTTTCGCAGAACTGCTTTTCGTGCATTAGTCCAGCGCCAACCTAAAATACGCGCGCCTGCTAAATTGATAATAATATCGATAGGATAATTAGCCGGAAGCTTATCCATAGCTTCAACGCATTTTACTTTTCCATCAAAAAGCTGCGCCGCTTTTTTGGCGTTGCGAGTCAAAAGGGTTACACGCTGTCCGTCAGCCAATAAATTCTCAACGAGCAATTTTCCAATAAATCCAGTCGCGCCTGTTACCAACACGTTTTCACTTTTATCACTAAAATGTATTGGCATCTTTCAGCTCCACGTTTATTTATTTTCACTTTCCGCAATAGAATTTTTACGGTCAAGATTCCAAAGACTTATTAATGGCGGCAAGATTAGTAACAGCGCAATACTATCTAACCATAGATGTGATTCAACACCGGCCTGGAGTGAAATCAAAATATCCTGCGGCGCCCAGACAAGAACTCCCGCGATCATCCATAACCAAACATGCTTGTTACGATAAAGATTGCCCACATAGATCATTGCTCCCATAAAAATACCAATATTTTGCAAGGTTGCACCAAATAAACTTAACCACCATGCTTGAAATCTACTTTCTGATTGGGATATTTCGGAGAAAAAACCTGACAAGACTTCGTGATTATAAGCATCAAAGTAATCCAGACTCGATCCCCACGCTAAAAGCACGCCAACTACAAAATGTAAAATTGCTATGCCGTAGAGCCACACAATTAAGTATTGTCTTTTGGTTTCAATATTTTTCATTTTTAGTCTCAGCAAAAAAATAATTTTAATCTGATGCAAGTTAGTCATAAATCTTTCGCAAATCATTCATAAAACTAACAAAGTTTCATCACATTCGTGAGTTAGGTTTAATCATCCGATGATTCTTATCGGTATTTATGTATCCCAATAATCTCGATAACAGGAGCATTGAATATGACAAAACGATCCATGCGTCAAATCACACTCATACTTTCTCTCGCTTTATTGCCAGGCTATGCGTTAGCGGAGAAATCACACTACGAAGATAATCAGGATAGTTACGAAAAACACCGCGACAATTTTGATAGAGATGACCGCCGAGATCACAGTGACAATGAATCGCTCATACAACTTGGCCCACGTCCATTTTATTTAGTGGAAGATATGGATGAAAGTCCGTTAAAACAAAAGCTGCAATCATGTGCCAATGGTCCATTTAAGAAAACAACTTTTTCAATTGCACATCGCGGTGCGCCTTTGCAATTTCCAGAGCACACAAAAGAATCTTACCAAGCCGCCGCGAGAATGGGCGCGGGCGTGGTGGAATGCGATGTCACTTTCACCAAAGATAAACAATTAGTATGCCGTCATTCACAATGTGATTTACACACAACAACTAATATTCTCACGTCTAATCTCGCCAACAAATGCACCCAACCATTCACCCCCGCGAATCCAATTACAGGCGAACCCGCCAAAGCAAATTGCTGCACAACCGATATTACCTTAAATGAATTTAAAAGTTTGCAAGGCAAAATGGATGGTTACAATCCGCAAGCAACCACTGCCGCAGAATACGTTAAAGGTACACCGAATTGGCGCACTGATTTATATGCAGGCAAAGGCACATTGTTAAGCCATGCGGAAAGCATTCAACTCTTTAAAAAATTAGGCGTTAAATTTACACCTGAACTAAAAGAAGCGAGCGTTCCCATGCCCTACCGTGGAAACTACACTCAGCAAGATTACGCGCAACAACTTATCAACGAATACTATGCTGCAGGAATAAAACCTCGCGATGTTTTTCCGCAATCATTTAATCTCAATGACGTTTTATATTGGCGCAGTCATGAACCACTTTTTGCAGAACAAGCGGTGTACTTGGATGACGCCGACACACCTGCTGATCTTCCCTCTACAGCGGAACTGAGAACTTATGCAGCCAAAGGTGTAAAAATAGTTGCGCCACCTATTTGGGCTTTAGTCGCATTGGATGCAAAAAATAAAATTGTTCCTTCGGAATACGCTCGCAATGTAAAAGCTGCTGGACTAAAAATTATCGCCTGGTCATTTGAGCGCGCTGGCCCACTTAAAGAAGGTGGTGGCTGGTATTATCAAACAATCAATTCTGCATTAAATAATGACGGTGATATGATGAATGTATTGGATGTTCTCGCTAAAGATGTTGGCGTTATTGGGATATTTTCTGACTGGCCTGCAAGCGTTTCTTATTACGCAAGCTGTATGAATTTTAAATAAAAAAATATCGGCCACTATGCTTAATTAAATAAGCATAGTGGTCGACTTATTTTCAAATAAATTTCCTCTCACTTTCCTCTCTGCTACACCTCCGCGTTAACTCCGCAAAATCCAGATCTTTGCTTCTATCTTTACTAACAAAAATCGTGAACATAAAACCACTGCCTTTAAATATTTAGCCAATTCGCCAATTAAAATATAGACTGGCGATTATCAAAATCCGCTATGGAAAAACTGATAATGAGCATTCAATCAAATAAAGAAGACGTTTGGCTGGTATATGACGGCGAGTGCCCGGTTTGTAAAACCTACTGCAAATATATCCGCATCCGCAAAGCCGTCGGTAATTTGCATTTAGTGGATGCACGCCTGCCAAGTCCTATCATGGATGAAATTACCCACGCCGGATTGGATATCGACCAAGGTATGGTGCTGAAGTTTAAGGATGCGATTTACTACGGATCAGATGCAGTTCATATGCTGACCCTGCTCAGCACACCGTCCGGATTTTTTAATCGTGTTAATTATTATTTATTCAGCACCAAGCTCGGCGCCGCTATTTTTTACCCGGTGGGAAAGGCATTTCGTAATCTATTATTAAAATTATTGGGAATTAACTATATTGAAAACTTGAAGCTAAACGGGCAGGAAAATAAGTAAATTCTCATTCTGCAGTCCACATGGCTATAAATATCCATTCAGCGTAAGATATTCCGCAACTACTACACTTTAACGGCCTCGTCGCGACCCAATAACTCCAAGTTGCCTTCGCCAGACTGAGCCATTATTGTTCCTTTCTACCTTATCTATGCGCTTCCGGAGTTTTCGTGAATCCACCCGTTATTTCTCCCTCCAACCCTCTTGTTGAATCCGAGCGTTTCAGGCTCCTTGTCCAGAGTGTGAATGACTATGCCATTTATATGCTTTCACCGGAGGGGATTGTCAGTAGCTGGAATAGCGGCGCGCAGCGATTCAAGGGTTACACCGCGGATGAAATAATCGGCCAGCATTTTTCCAAATTTTATCGCGATGAAGACCGCGCACGCGGCTTGCCAAGCAACGCATTGAACACCGCGAGAACCAGCGGTAAGTTTGAAGATGAAGGTTGGCGGGTGCGCAAGGATGGATCATTTTTTTGGGCAAGCGTCATCATAGATCCGATCCAGGATGATGACGGCAATCTCATCGGCTTTGCAAAAATCACACGGGATATCACCGAACGAAAGCAGGCGGCAGAGTCGCTCCATGCCAGTGAGGAACGTTTTCGCCTTTTAGTTCAGGGCGTAACGGACTACGCAATTTATATGCTGTCTCCTGCTGGCATAATCACCAACTGGAATGCGGGTGCGAAACGCATCAAAGGCTACGAAGAATCTGAAGTTATAGGAACGCATTTTTCGCGTTTCTATACCGAGGATGATCAACAAACGGGTTTGCCCGCAAAAGCCTTGGCAACAGCCACAGCTCTTGGTGTTTTCGAAAACGAAGGTTGGCGTGTACGAAAAGATGGCTCGAAATTTTGGGCACATGTTGTTATAGATTCCATTAAAAATGCGAACGGAGAACTCATCGGTTTTGCAAAAGTAACGCGCGATGTAACCGAGCGCCGAAAAACCGCTGAAGAATTAAAGAAAGCACAGGCTGCGCTATTTCAGGCGCAAAAAATGGAATCGATTGGGTTACTCACTGGCGGCATTGCTCACGACTTTAATAATTTACTTAACATCGTCAGCAACAGCGTTGCACTTTTGCGCCCTTCGCTTGACGGTGCAAAAGAAATACGTTTATTGGAAGGAATCGAGAAAGCGACATCCCGAGGCTCACTATTAATTCAACAACTTCTCGCTTTTGCCAAACAGCAAACATTTACGCTTGAACGACGAAATGTTAATCGCATTGTTGAATCCTTTGAATCTGTATTGCGCCGTGCTAACAACAGTCTCATTCAATTTAATATTAAATTGGCAGATCATTTGCCGCCGGTGGAAATTGACGTAGCGCAACTTGAATCAGCAATGCTTAATCTTGTAATTAATGCGTGCGACGCAACACCATCCGGCGGGAAGATTTTATTGACCACTGAAGCAATACAATTATCTGAACATGAAATTGAAAAACTGCCTGCCGGAAATTACGTAAAAATTAGCGTGCTGGATACCGGTCATGGAATTCCTCCAGAAATTATTAGCCGAATTGTAGAACCGTTTTTCACCACGAAACCGATTGGTAAAGGCACAGGTTTGGGGCTTAGCCAGGTATATGGTTTTGCACAACAAGCAAATGGCACACTTCAAATTATATCGAGCAATGGGCAAACAACAATTTCTATCATACTTCCATCATTGAGCGAAGACGTTATGGATTTACACCAAGAACCCGCATCAGAAATAGCGCTCATTGTTGATGATCAACCAGACGTACTTGAAATAGCTGCCGAAGTGTTTAAGACGCTGGGATATGATGTTATCTGCGCAAACTCCGCACGAGAAGCACTCGAAATTATCGAAAGATCCAAAGGAATTGATGTGCTATTTAGCGATGTAATGATGCCCGGCATGAACGGTATCGAACTTGGCCACAAAGCAAAAACAATAATGCCAAATATCAAAGTTCTATTAGCATCTGGCTTCACCACACCTGTACTCAAAGAAAGATACTCAGGATTGGAATCATTTGATCTGGTAACAAAACCCTACAAGGTTTCTGAAATCGCGAAGAAGTTGCGTTCCGTTTAGTTGCTAAAAAATCACGCGGGCCACATCAAAACCGCAAATAAAAAACCACGCTATAAGCGTGGTTTTTTTATTTGCGAGATAAAGTAGTTAAGTTTTTAAAGACAAAACAACTTTATCCGCATAACGGTTTATTAATAAGAAATCTGCGCAAACAAACCAAATTCCTTAAACTTGCCTTCACCCGCTGTAGACGTACCACCGATAGTGCCGTTGCTTGTACCTATAGCGCCATTAGTAGTTTTGTCATTTTTCACTACGAAACCTAAATCAACATTTTTGCGCGCCTTGTAAGCCAAACCAATGTTGAAGTATTTGTTTTCACGATTCGGAAGCAAATCTTCGCTGGTAGTTGCTTCGTCGTAACGTGCAAAAGCTGCAAGTTTCTCGGTGAAATTAACAGAACCCCATACTGAGTAACCATCGCCAGAATCGGTAGCAACTTTGCTCAACACTAAGTTGGTGCCGGCTAAATCTGTGCCCCAGTTTTTAGCTTTGTAATATTCCGCACCTATACGAAAGCTTGGTTGAATGTACGCCGCTAACAAATTGTAACGGCTGGCGGTATTTTGCGGATCAGTAGATTCTTTGTCCTGACCCAACTTACCGTTGTAGTAACCTGCTGCAAAGGTTAGACCTTTAACTGGCGTAAAACCTACACGCGCTTCCAAATCCATAGTGTTAGTGCGGGTAGGATTTTTGTAGCCATTACCGTTGATAACGGATACTGAGTAATTCACCATTCCATCTGATAACAAACCTGACGCGTTAATACCCCAGTCAGCTGAAGATTGCACTTTAACGTGATCAATCAACGTTGGTTCAATCCAGCGATAACCGTAAAGACTTTCAGCGTAAGGAATCCATGGAGTGTCGTAAGCACCGGCGTTGATTACCAATTCATCGCTGATTTTTGCGCGCACAAAAGCTTTCTTGATGAACACTTGAGTTTCTTGAGTTTCGGTTGTTTTGTTAGCGTAGTTAAAATCTGTAGTAACGTTTGCAGACCACATAGAGTCGAACACGTGATCAACACCAATGTAGAAACGCTTTACATCTATACCTACACCGCTAGCATCTGATTTAACGCCATTTGAATCTTGATCTATGCTGGTGAAATCCACGAAAGCCTTACCAGACACAGTAGTATTTTCAGCTATCTCAGTGGCAGCATACCCTTGTGAAGCGAAGCCAATTGCACTCGCCAGGATGGTTGCAGTTAAAATCTGTTTTTGCATGGAGGTATCCTCGATATAGAAATTGCCAATTCGGTGGAGCAATGAAAAGTACAAAAGGGGTGGCGAATGTTGGCGACCGTTTTTTTTGCACTTGAAATACATTCGGTAAACTTTGCTGCCGTCACCGAACTGGAAACTAGAATATTACCTTTCTATGACAAATTTGTGACATGGGCAGGAAAAAGTGGAAAGAATTGACGGCTTGACCATGTCTGCTATTTCCTGTAATTTCAGTAAATACTGAAATTACAGGAAATTCGAGCATGACTAAAAACCTCACGCCCATGATTCAATCTTGCGTTATGCATTTTGGGGAGATGGGCAGCCGCTGGGGAATTAATCGCACTGTCGGGCAAATGTATGCGCTCATCGTTCTGAATAAAGAGCCTTTATGTGCCGATGATATTGCCGAAGCGCTCGGCTTTTCGCGCTCTAATGTAAGCATGGGCATCAAAGAATTATTGTCGTGGGAATTAATAAAGCTGCAGCATTTACCGGGTGAACGCCGTGAATTTTATTCTGCACCGGGCGATGTATGGGATATCGCCAAAACACTTATTGAGCAGCGCCGCAAACGTGAAATTGATCCGACGCTTTCCACTTTGCGCAATTTATTAATTGAGGTGCCCGCAAACACCGAAGAAGAATATGCGCAACAGCGTATGCGTGAAATGCACGAACTAATTGAAATGCTCACGCTGTGGACCAGTGAAATTCAACGTCTGGATTCAGCTAAGTTAGGTAAGTTACTGAAGCTGGGCAGCAGTATAGGTAAAGTGTTGGACCTAAAGGATAAGCTACTCAACCGTTAACAAATTACGTCAATAATCCCGCTGCGTTAATTATGTTTTTGAGGTAAATGTTATGCTGGACACTCTCATCCTTTCGCGTATGCAGTTCGCCGCGAACATTTCTTTTCATATTTTGTTCCCCTCTATTTCGATTGCACTTTGTTGGTTTTTATTATTTTTTAAAGTGCAATACAACCGCACTAACGACGAAGTATGGATGCGAATTTATCGTTTCTGGGTAAAAATTTTTGCGCTCACATTTGCGTTGGGTGTCGTGAGCGGCATCACCATGAGTTTTCAATTCGGCACCAACTGGCCGGGCTACATGAAAACCGTCGGCAATATCGCTGGGCCATTATTAGGTTACGAAGTCTTAACCGCATTTTTTCTAGAAGCGACATTCCTGGGCATTATGTTGTTCGGTATTAATCGCGTTTCAAATCGCGTTCACACGCTCGCTACGTTTTTAGTCGCCTTCGGCACCAGCATGTCGGCGTTTTGGATTATCGCGTTGAATTCGTGGATGCAAACTCCAGTGGGTTACGAAATGCGCGATGGTGTTGCGCACCCTGTCGATTGGTTAACGATTATTTTTAATCCATCTATGCCCTACCGTTTAGCGCATATGGTTACAGCGTCTGGTATTACAGCAGGATTTTTAATTGCGGGTATTTCGGCGTATCGCATTTTAAAAGACGATCACAAACCTGCGCCGCGCCGGGCATTAAAAGCAGCCGTTTTTGCCTTGGCATTTTTAGTTCCATTACAAGTATTGCTAGGCGATATGCATGGGTTAAATACCTTGCATCATCAACCTGCAAAAATTGCGGCAATGGAAAGCGTGTGGAATACCGAAAAAGGTGCGCCTTTGATTTTGTTTGCAATTCCCGATGAAAAAACCAAAAGCAATTTGTATTCAATTGAAATTCCACATGGTGCCAGCTTAATTTTGGGGCACGATTACAACGCGGAAATTAAAGGTCTCAATGAATTCCCGGATGCGCATCCGCCAGTAAAACCACTTTTCTACGGATTTAGAGTTATGGTGGGTATGGGTATGCTAATGCTGTTGGTTGCCTGGGTCGCGGCATTTCATTATTTCCGTAAAAAAGAATTGCCCGCGTGGTTATTAAAAGTATTTTTGGGCATGACATTTTCCGGTTGGATTGCAACGCTTGCCGGTTGGTATGTAACAGAAATTGGTCGCCAACCTTATTTGGTGACAGGCATTTTAAAAACCGCAGATGCGGTAACGAAATTGCCCGCTCACAATGTCGGAACATCCTTAACACTTTACTTGTTGCTCTACGCATTTTTATTAGTGGCTTACATCCGCACATTATTTGTGATGGCTCGCAAAGCAATTCTTGTCGACCGCCCCGAGGACATCAAAAGCTTGCAAGAAAAAATTCATGATGTTGAGAATGCGCCGCTGTAAAACGCGCCCTATAAATCCAGAGGATTTTGTAAATGACAACACTCACAGGAGAAGCCTATTGGTTGCCGGTTATTTTTATCGGACTCATGGGCTTGGCATTTTTTCTCTACGCAATTTTGGATGGTTACGATTTAGGCGTAGGAATTTTATTGCCGAAAGATTCTGATGAACATCGCGATATGATGATCGCCTCGATTGGCCCGTTTTGGGATGCCAATGAAACCTGGCTCGTGCTCGGCGCGGGCATTTTATTAATTGCATTTCCGCAAGCACACAGTTTGGTTTTATATAATTTGTATTTACCCGTTGCTGCAATGTTGATCGGATTAATTTTGCGCGGGGTCTCCTTCGACTTCCGCGCAAAAGCGCCTGCAGACCACAAAGCAGTTTGGGACAACACATTTAAAGCGGGCTCAATTATCGCCACCTTATCGCAAGGTTATATGCTCGGCAGTTACGTTATGAGTTTTGAACAAAGCGTACCGGCGTATTTATTTTCTGCATTAAGTGCCGTATGTGTAACTGCTGGTTATAGTTTTATCGGCGCAGCTTGGTTGGTGTTTAAAACTGAAGGCGATTTGCAAGTACGCGCTGCGCGTTGGGCGCGAAAATGCGGCTGGTTTACAGCGATAGGAATTTTCGCAGTATCCGTTGTTAATCCACTTATCAGCCATGCGATTTTTGATAAATGGTTTGGCAGCCCCATGGTTATTTTTCTCATGTTTATCCCCGTGTTATGCGCGGTGTTATTTTTTATTGTGGATCGTTACCTCGCACATTTTCCACACGATAAAGATTTTGGTTCATGGATTCCGATTCTCTGTATCGCTATGATTTTCTTATTGTGTTTTATTGGCTTGGCTTACAGTTTCTTTCCTTACGTTGTGCCAAACACGTTGGATATTTGGCAATCTGCAAGCGCGCCAGAATCGCTTAAATTTATTTTGTACGGCGTAGTGATTGTATTGCCCACTATTATTGGCTACACCATTTATTCGTATTCGGTTTTTTCTGGTAAGGCTACGCAGTTGAAGTATTATTAAGTTCAAACACAGTTTTTCGTTCACGCTGTTACTAACGTCTCGCCAAAAAAAATGCCACCCGAAGGTGGCATTTATTATTTTTTACATCAGCTCTTATCCCTGGCCATAATTTATTCCTGATTATTTAGTAGGTGTACTTAAAGTCTACACTGAAGCTTGTTCCCACCTGCTGCGTTAAAATATCCACTGTGGTACCGCGATCATTCACCTGCTCGAAAACGCGTTTTTCGTTGAGCAAATTTCCGAATTTTACTTTGGTACTGAAATTATCCGTTGCGTACCAGGAGTAAGTTAAATCCAAAGCATTAAACGGTTTTTCATAAGCGTCTTGGTGGTTGCCAATATTGCGCGCAGCAAAAAATAAACGTTTTCCGTAAAGGTTATAGGCTAATGATGCCGAATGCTTGCCATCTTCCGAATCAAAACCTAATTGCGCGTTGAGTACGTAATCGGATTGTCCGGTCATGGAGCGTTTGGTATTGGTGTAGCCTTGGCCTTCCGGTGAAATAATTTCTGATTTGCTCACGGTTAAATTGCTGGAGACAAAAAATCCTGCACCTATATCGTGTAGCGCTTCCAATTCCAAACCGTAAATCTCACCGCTTACAGAATTTTCGAAGGTGAGAATTACGTCATCATCCGATCCTGGCAAACGCGTGCTTTCAATCGGGTTGGCGATGTCTTTGTAAAACAGTGTGGCGGTGAAATTATTGCCGCTTTCAAAAAACCATTCAGCGCGCAGATCGTAGTGTGTCAATTCGGAAATTTCCAAACGCGAATTGCCTTTTACTTTCATGCCCAATTCAGTGTCGATATAAACCACGTCAGACATTTCGCGCAAATCTGGACGCACCAATGTTTTACTTGCACTCAAACGAACCTGAAAAGTTTTGGTGTCCATAAAACCGGGGTTCATGTAAGTCACGGCTAGCGATGGATACCAACCATCTTGCGCAAAACCGTAGCGTTGATCCGGGTTGGTGGCAATCTCGTTGATGATTTTCAGTTGGCTGTTGCCGGTGTAATCGAGTAGATCAACCGGTAGCAAACCTTGCTTGAACGTTTCATAGCGAGCGCCGCCAGTTACGCGCCAGGTTTCATCCCATTTGGCATCGAACATGCCGTAGCTGCCTTCGGTAATTTGGCCGGCGACATAACTTTCCGTACCAAAACCGCCGCCTACGCTCAATGCAAATTTGTTGTTCAAATCGCTGATACGATTGCTGTTGAGCACATCATTCACATTACCACTGAGTACCGCGCTTTGATTGCCAGACGCGTCTATGTTGGCGGTATAACCATAATATTCGCGGGATTTTTTGTTGTAGCTAAATCCACCCGACAAGGTGAGTGCCAGTCGGTCGAAAACCAATGGCACTTTCGCATTCCAACCGTTGCTGATGACGTGATCTTCCAGATTTAAAAATTCAAAACTAGCCATGGCAGAACGCGGTGACAATTGCGTGCTGATCAAAGCACCATCCGTTGGATTTACGGTGTTGTCCGCAGCGATAGAGGTGTGATTCGGAACGCTGGTTTTCACAGTGGAGTCAGAATAGAACCAGTCAAATTCTAGGGTTTCCAAATGATTGCTATTGAACTGATCAAACTTGTGTTCACCGGTTAGCTGACCAACATTTAATTCACGACTTTCCAGACGAGTATCGTAAGTGGCGTATTGGGTGCCATCAGCAAGACTGTAGTTGCCACCGTTAAAGCCGGTTTTAATACTGGATTCATCGTTAATATTTTCAATGTGATACACGCTAGCTTGCAGCTTGTGTAACTCCTGATAATTCACCCCCAAATTGCCCGACAGCAATTGGCGAGTTTCCTCGGTGGTGCGCTGAGTGTTGGAATAACGATCATCCGGTGAACCTATATCGTGGCGTTCCTGATCTTTGTTGCGCCACTTGGTGTCCTGACTGAAATTGACAATGCCGCCCACGGTGACGTCGTCGGTTGCTGACCAGCTATTACCCAGGGCCAAACTGCTGGAAATATCGGCCGGCAAATTTTTCTGTTCGATCTGAACGTCGCGATTCAAACTCAACAGCAAATCGCGATTGGTTTGATGTGCGAACGCATCGCGCTCCGCGTTTGTTACTGTAGGATTCGCACGCTTATAAAAATCGCCGATACGCTGTTCGCTCAAACTGCCTTGATAAGTATCAATAGCATTGCGCAATTCTGACGGTATACCGTGTTCTTCGCCGTGACTCGCGTTGGTTAAGCCATCGCGACCTTCGAAATTCAAACCTGAACCTAGCGATGCACTAAATACAAATTTATCAGGAACGCCGATGGTGCGAATATCCACCGCGCCGCCGCCGAAGTTGGCAGAAAGCTCTGGCGAATAGGATTTTTGTACGCGCAAAGATTCCACGATAGACGATGGAATTAAATCGAGCGGCAAGACATTGCGCGTTAATTCCGGTGAAGGTACAGCCGCGCCATTCAAGGTAGCGTTGGAGTAACGTTCACCTAGGCTGCGCACGTAAACGTATTTGCCATCCAACAAGGTTACGCCGGTAACGCGAGTCAGTGCGTTAGCCACGGTTGAATCGCCGGTGCGCGCAATTTGGTCTGAGCTGATGAGATCGATTGAAAAGGGTTCCTGGATGCGCTCTTCCACAACTTGCTGCGCTGCGGTTTTCTGGCGACCAGTAACAACCACCTCTTCTGCATTTAAAGAGTCGGCGGCTGCTAACGCCGCGAGTTCCACCGGCGGCGCTGCAGTTTCTTCAGCAACAGCCAGCTGGCAGCCACCTAAAGCAGCAGCCGTTACGGCCAACCACAAATGGCGTCGCTTGGTAGTTAATATTTGCATGATGTAAACCTTGTATAAACAGGCGGTAGGAATGGCTTAATTCAAAAGGTGCCCGAAGGCACCTGTGAAGTGATCAATGATGCGATCAATTAAAGTCCTACAGTCCAGCCTGATACCCAGTCGTTCGTCTCGGAAGCGGCGCCGATATGAGTTGGTTTTACAAAGAAGGTGTTGGTACCCACTGCAGGTACAGCACCGGCACTGAAGTTGGCAGCCAAGGTAGTTACATCAAACACTGGAACGTTGATAGCAGCAGTGCTGGCATCGGTGATAGCAGCGAGAGTTAAGTAAGCTTTATCGTTAGTGGCAGCGTCTTTGAAAATGCTGACTGGCAATTGGGTAGCGCCGGTAACAACCACGTTGTTGGTGTTAGGTGCAGCGGCAAACCAGTTAGCTACGTTGAAGCCCGCGTTAGCTGGATCAATTTTGGTAGCGGCAAATGCGAGAGTGCCTGCGAACAAGTTACTTTTAGCAGTCGACCAACCATCAGTAGCGCCCTTAATTGTTTGTGGACCTTCGGTATCGTGGAAAGTGAATAGTGCTTTTGAAGCCTGACCGCTGAAGTTAGAGGTAATAACGCTGTTGTAAACCTCAACAAACATACCTTCGCGGATCAACAAACCCAGTGAATCACCATCTGGCGATGGAACAGTACCTTGAGTCTTAGCCACGTTGTTAGTTACACAGGTCAAGTTGGAAATGCGCAATTTGGTCAACGGAGTAATGTCATCAGCACGACCAGCACCAGTGTTATCGGCTTCAACGCAGTTGTTGCCGCCCACACCTGCCGGGTGTACTGACAAGGCGTATTGGATATTGCCAACATAGCCATCGGTGAAGTCAAACGAGTCATCTGATGAACCAACTGCAACAATGTGCTTGGCACCTACAGCACCACCAAACCATTCAAAACCATCGTCTGCAGTTGAATAAGTTTGAACGTAATCGATAACAGTTTTTGAACCTACGCCATTCAAAGTAACAGCGTTCAATTCGTTACCTTCAACCACTTTGTAGCCTGCGTGTTTGATGATTACGTAGTTGAGAATACCAGAGCTTTCGGCGTTGTTGTTGCCACCGTAAGTGCCTGGCAAACCTTCAGACGTGATATGACAACCGTGCACGTTATTAGCAGTTGGCAAACGTTGCGCATCAGTACATTTGTTAGTGATGCCGTTACCGTTAATTTGCACGCCGCCCCACAAACCGCGATCTGCGATAGTTGCAGTGTTATCGCGCAAATCTTTGGTGCCAGAAATAATAATGGGTTTTGCTTTAGTGCCTTGCGCAACAATTTTTGAACCACGCGCAATACGCAAATAATCTTCACCGCGATCAAACGCCAATTTCGCACCGGCTTCAATCGTCAAAGTCGCGCCTTCACCTTCTTGTGGAATACGCTTGCCTGCCAATGCAGCGTTGTTATCTACGTCTTCACCAATAAACAATGCGCCTTGGAAAATGTGCACGCCGCCTGGCAATTCAGGAATGAAAACACTGACTTTTAATTGCTTGGCGCTGGATGCGAAAGACGCGTTATAAATACAGTTTTTACCATCTTGCGTACCTTGTAACTTCTGACCGTCTTGCTCGTATGACGCGCAAGGATTTACCGCTGGTACTGTAGTAGGTGGATTATTGACTGTGGTGTTATTCGAATCATTAACAGTATTGCTTGGGTTCAAATTTACATCGCCACCGCCACCGCACGCAGCGAGAAGCCCTGCGATTAAATTCAACGCAAAAATATTTTTTAGTTTCATGAGGTCACTCTCTTTGTCATCTAGTAGGAAAAAGCGCTAATGGGGAAATTAGTGAAAGCAAAAGATCAGAAAAAGTACTGCTCTGCTTTGGTCGCGCTATATTTGACGACAAATGTGAAACTTGGGTGACAGGGAGATGAAGCTTTTATGGCAGGTGAAAAATAATGGAACTTTTTTAAAAACCAAAAAAAACCCTCGTGCTTAGGAATTTTTGTTAAAAATTTCTATAAGCGCGCGGGCTTTTTTTTGAAAACTTTATTAACTTAAGACTAAATTATCGCGATGGATTAATTCACTATCATCCTGATAACCTAAAATTTCGACAATCAAACTGCTCGGTTTACCGATAATTTTACGCGCTTCATCCGCATGATAATTCACTAAACCACGCGCAATTTCGCGGCCATTTGCGTCAGCGCAAATCACCATATCTCCGCGCGTAAAATCGCCACGTACTTCTTTTACACCAACGGGCAATAAACTTTTTCCGAGTTCGCGAACTACGCGCACCGCACCATCATCCAATACCAATGTGCCGCGAGTTTGTAATTGACCAGAGAGCCAACGCTTGCGCGCTGCTTGTGGTTGTTGCTCGGCCCATAAAAACGTTCCTATGTTTTCACCAGCAGCTACTTTTAATAATGCGTCTTCAATACGACCACCAACAATGACGGTGTCTGCACCTGAACGCGCGGCAACGCGTGCGGCGCGAACTTTGGTAATCATTCCGCCGCGCCCTAAAGCACCACCGGTTCCGCCCGCCATTTGCTCGAGGCGCGTATCGTCGGCGGCAATTTCGCTGAGCAATTGTGCATCGGGATTTGAACGCGGGTCGCTGTCGTACATACCTTTTTGATCGGTAAGAATCACCAATAAATCGGCTTCAATTAAATTCGCAACCAGCGCACCGAGCGTATCGTTATCGCCAAAACGGATTTCGTCGGTTACTACCGTATCGTTTTCATTAATGACAGGAACAACGTTTAAACCAATAAGTGCTTTTATTGTGGAGCGTGCATTTAAATAACGCTGACGCGATGAAAGATCATCGTGATCCAACAACACTTGCGCCGTGAGCAAACCGTAGCGTTGGAATTCGACTTCATAGGTTTGAATCAAACCCATTTGCCCAACTGCCGCTGCCGCTTGTAATTGATGAATTTCAGTCGGGCGTGTCGCCCAACCTAAACGGCGCATACCAGCTGCCACCGCACCGGATGACACCAACACCAATTCAATACCCTGCAACCGCAGCTTGGCCATTTGCGCAACCCAGCCGGCGATGGCTTCGGCATCAAGCCCGCGGCCATCATTGGTTAGCAAAGCACTGCCAATTTTTACCACCCAGCGTTTGGCTTGGGGGATGATTTCTCTTTTACTCATGGAGTTTTTATATCACTGGAAAACGTTAATAATTAACAACGGTTGCTGTTCGTTCATGAGCCGCGAATTATTACATATCGCCGCCAGTATGTTGCAAAAGAAGTCTTACGAAACAGGCTGAACACCAACAAAAAAGCCGCTGATTTTCACCAGCGGCTTTTTTTAAGTGCGATATTTTACGGATTACCGTAACTCATCAAACGTTCGTAGCGACGATCCAACAAGGAATCGAGTGACTCTGTGCTGAGTTTATCGACTTGTGCGATTAAACGTTCTTGTAGCTTGCGCGACATTGCATCTACATCGCGATGCGCGCCGCCGAGTGGCTCAGGAATTGTTTCATCCACAATGCCAAGGTCTTGCAGAATTTTTGAAGTAACACCCATCGCCTGTGCAGCTTCCGGCGCTTTGGCAACAGTCTTCCAAATAATATTGGCGCAGCCTTCCGGGGAAATTACAAAGTAAGTTGAGTACTGCAACATGTTGAGCTGATCGCCCACGCCAATTGCCAGTGCGCCGCCCGAAGAACCTTCGCCAATTACGGTGCAGATAATAGGCGTACGTAAACGTGACATGACCGCGAGGTTTTGCGCGATAGATTCGGAAATTCCGCGCTCTTCCGAGTCGATACCAGGATAAGCACCGGGAGTATCAATTAGGGTAATTACCGGCATTTTAAAACGCTCGGCCATTTCCATTAAACGCAAGGCTTTGCGATAACCTTCCGGCTTTGGCATACCGAAATTGCGCATCACTTTTTCATGCACGGTGCGGCCTTTTTCTTCGCCGATCACCATCACAGGCTTACCATCCAAACGCGCAACGCCGCCGATAATTGCTTTGTCATCACCAAAGTGACGGTCGCCGTGGAGTTCTTCGAACTCGGTAAAAATGCGCGGAATATAATCCGACGTGTAGGGACGCTGAGGGTGACGAGCGATTTTCACTACGTCCCACGCGGTCAATTTGGAATAGATGGTCTCAGTGAGTTTGCTGCTTTTTTGGCGCAGCTTGGCAATCTCATCAGCGATATTCACATCGCTGGAATTGCCAACCAATTGTAACTCTTCAATTTTGCCTTCGAGTTCGGCGATGGGCTGTTCAAAATCCAGATAATTCAGATTCATAGCAATGATTGGCTCTGTATTTAGGAGTAGGCTTATTGCCGAAAATGTCTATTGCCGAGGTGCCGGTATTTCGCTATCAATTTATTAGGATGAGCTGGGTACGGCACCATAAGTGGGTCGCTACCTTACGCGAAATGATGCATTTAGTCGACCATTTCTCGCAATATTCCATCATTTAGCACTGATCTTAAATTATGTTTTGATCAAAAAATCAGCGCGCCATGATCGCTTTAATTGACTGCACAAACATCATGCATTTTAGTAGACCAACTTCACTTTCCCGGCGCCATAGTTATCGCGTAAGCGCTGCAAGAGTTCATCTTCGGGTCGTATATTCCACGCATCACCCAACTTTAACTGGGCTTTAGCATTACTGCGGCGATAATCAATAACCAGCGGGCAGCGCGCCGGATGCGTTGAGGTGCCGCGATAAGGCTCCAGAATTTCCGATATCTGACGAATAAAATTGGCCGGTAACGCACCCGACTCCAACTCGAGAGACAACTCCCGCGCCCGCTCTTCTCGCAACTCGGCAAGCGGGCGAATCGTTAAGGCACGCATTTTAAGCATGCCGCTAAAATCGTCGATGCTGACTTGCCCGGCGATAACCAGCAAGCCATCTTTCAGTAAAACATCGCGACATTGAATATAAGTATCTGCAAACACAGCGATCTCAATGCGACCCGTGCGATCATCCAGCGTCACAAACGCCATGGTATCGCCACGCTTGGTTTTCATGGTGCGCTGCGCAACCACCAAACCAGCTACGGACTGGCGCGGCTTGTCATCGCTCTTGCCTTTTTCGCCGCGCGCTTCGTATTTATCGGGTTTGAGATCAGCAATGCGCGAACTAACCAAATGCGGCAACTCACTTTCGTATTCATCGATGGGGTGACCAGTTAAATACAACCCAAGCGTTTCTTTTTCTGCGTGCAAGCGCTCTTTCATAGTCCAGGTGCGCACACGACGAAAATCGCTGTAAGGATCGGTATTGCTATCGCCACTCGCAATCATTTCACCAAACAAATCCATCATACCGGCGTTGGTATTTGCAGCGGCTTGCTCCGCAGTTTTTACTGCTTCGCCCATGGAGGAAAACATCACGGCGCGATCGTGGTCGATATTGTGTTGCGGCGTATTCACCGTCGGGCCGAGGTTATCGGCAGCACCCGAACGAATGAGGGCTTCCAACGCACGTTTGTTGATTTTTTTTGGGTCGACACGCGAACAGAAATCGAATAGATCTTTGAAGGCGCCGCCTTGGTTACGCGCATTAATGATGGCTTCCACCGGGCCTTCGCCCAAGCCTTTAATTGCGCCCAAACCGTAAATAATATTGCCTTCATCGTTTACCGTGAATTTGAATTCGCCGGAGTTTACATCCGGCGGTAGGAGCTTCAATTTCATGTGGCGACACTCTTCAATGAAGGTCACCACCTTGTCGGTTTTATCCATATCCGACGAAATAGTCGCCGCCATAAAGTGCGCGGGATAATGTGCTTTCAGCCATGCGGTTTGATAAGAAACCAGCGCGTAGGCAGCCGAGTGCGACTTGTTAAAGCCGTAGCCCGCAAATTTTTCCACCAAGTCGAAAATACGCGTCGCAAGATCAGGATCGATTCCTAAACCTTTCGCCCCTTCTGCGAAAACTTCGCGCTGCTTCGCCATTTCCTCGGGTTTCTTTTTACCCATAGCGCGACGCAACATGTCCGCACCGCCGAGCGTATAACCCGCCAATACCTGCGCAATCTGCATTACCTGTTCTTGGTAAACGATAACGCCATAGGTCGGCTCAAGTACGGGTTTTAGGCTGAGATGCTGGAATTTAGCATCAGGATAAGCAACCTGCGCTCGCCCGTGCTTACGGTTAATAAAGTCATCCACCATGCCCGATTCAAGTGGGCCGGGACGGAAGAGCGCAACCAATGCGATGAGGTCTTCGAGGTTATCCGGCTGCAAACGTTTGATCAGATCTTTCATGCCGCGCGATTCAAGCTGGAATACCGCAGTGGTTTCAGCGCGCTTTAACAGATCAAACGTGGGCTTGTCATCGAGTGGAATGGCAGATATATCAAGCGGCGCCTCACCGAGTTTCAGGCGCTTTTTGTCGATCATAATCCGCGCCCAATCGATAATCGTGAGCGTACGCAAACCGAGGAAGTCGAACTTCACCAGGCCCGCTTCTTCCACGTCATTTTTATCGAATTGGGTTACAAGACCGCCGCCGCTTTCATCGCTAAATAGCGGCGCAAAATCGGTAAGTTTGGTCGGTGCGATAACCACGCCACCGGCGTGTTTACCGACGTTACGCGTTAAGCCTTCGAGCTGAACCGCCATTTCCCAAATTTCTTGTCCATCACCGTCGCCCGCCAAAAACTCTTTAAGGATCGGTTCTTCTTCCAGCGCTTGCGCGAGCGTCATACCCGGCGTAGGGGGAATCATTTTAGAGAGCTTGTCGGCCAAGCCGTAGGATTTACCTTGCACACGCGCAACGTCACGCACGACCGCTTTTGCAGCCATGGTACCGAAGGTGATGATCTGGCTTACGGCATCGCGGCCATAGTTATCGGCCACATAGGAAATCACGCGGTCGCGGCCATCCATACAGAAATCGATATCGAAGTCGGGCATGGAAACCCGTTCCGGGTTCAGGAAACGTTCGAATAGTAAATCGTATTGCAGTGGATCGAGGTCAGTAATCAGCAATACGTAAGCAACCAGCGAACCCGCACCCGAACCACGACCCGGGCCAACCGGAATATCGTGATCCTTCGCCCACTGAATAAAGTCCATCACGATAAGGAAATAACCGGGGAAACCCATCTGGATAATAATATCCAACTCGAATTTCAAACGATCGTCGTACACTTTGCGACGCTCAGCGTAATCGGCTGCGGATTTATCCAGAATACGCTCAAGACGTTTTTCCAAACCTTCTTCAGAAATTTTTCTAAAGAACTCACCTTCCGTTAAACCTTCAGGCACGGGGTACGCGGGCAAAAAATATTTGCCCATTTGAATATTTACAGTGCAGCGTTTGGCGATTTCGAGGGAGTTTTCCAGAGCCTCGGGAATATCGCTAAATAATTCCGTCATCTCTTCAGCAGAGCGCAAATATTGCTGCTCGCTGTAGCGACGCTCGCGACGTGAATCGTCGAGCGCACGACCTTCACTGATACAGACGCGGGCTTCGTGCACTTCAAATTCATCGCGATTTAAAAAGCGTACATCGTTTGTTGCTACAACCGGACACTGTAAAGTTTCTGCAAGCGCGACCGCAGAGTGCAAATAACTTTCATCGTTTTCACGACCGGTGCGCTGCAACTCCAAATAAAAACGATTGGGGAAATCGCGCATCCACCCCTGCAATAATTCTTGCGCTTGCTCAGCACGACCGGCCAGTAAACACATACCGACATCGCCAAACTTTCCGCCGGAAAGCGCAATGGTGCCTTCACTAAATTCGCTGATCCACTCGCGTTGCACATAGGCAACGCCTTGCTGTTGGCCTTGACGCCAGGCGCGGGAAATTAATTCAATAATATTTTTGTAGCCGGTGTTATTCATCGCCAACAAAGTAATGATTGTCGGCTTGCCCTCGCTGTCGCTACTGGCCATCCAAAAATCGCTGCCGATAATTGGCTTAATACCTGCACCTTGCGCGGCTTTGTAAAATTTAATCAGCCCGTAAAAATTACATTGATCGCTAATACCACACGCAGGCATATCCAGCTCAGCTACGCGCTTAACGAGCTTCTTAATTCGCACCAAACTATCGACAAGCGAAAATTCAGTATGCAGGCGTAAATGTACAAAATTTGCGGTCATGGTTTTTCAATAAGTGGTGTGGAAGTTTTCAGAAGATTTTGTCTGGCAGGCCGAATCAAAAAATCAATAACGACAAACAAATTTTAAATCACTGATCAATATCCACAAGGCATTTGGAATTTCGTTGTGACTCGCCAAACCCAAATTCGATAAATCGCGGTCGAATTTTAGTAGCACACGATCAACATCTTTAGCTAATTCAACAACTGCTTTGGAGCCGATCAACAACCAATAATTTTCTTCAGCTTTTGTGTCGTGCGGTGCATTCAAACTGCCATTAAACGATTTCAACACAACACGTTTGCCGGGTTTTAAATGATGAATATCTGCGTCACAGATATCCGCCATCAAAATAACTCAATCTGTTCAATTTGAGCGCGCACGGGTGCAAAACTTTTGCGATGAATGGCGGTAATTCCCAACCGTATCAATGCATCCATATGCACTTTGGTTGGATAGCCTTTGTGATCCGCCATGCCGTAACCCGGATACTGTTTATCAAACTCAATCATCTCACGGTCGCGCACAACTTTCGCCAAAATGGACGCGGCACTAATTGCCTGTACACGACTATCACCTTTTACAACGGCTTCGGCTGTGTATTTCCATTTGGGTAATTTATTGCCATCGACCAAAACATATTCAGGTTCAATATGAAGCCCTTGCACGGCACGATGCATTGCCAGCAAACTCGCTTGTAAAATATTGATCTCATCAATTTCATCAACAGATGCACGCGCTACGCACCAACTTTTGGCTTTGAGTTTTATTTCATCGAATAAAAGTTCGCGTTTTTTTTCGGTAAGTTTTTTCGAATCATCTAATCCCATTATAGGATTTTCAGGATCAAGAATTACGGCAGCAGCTACAACATCGCCAGCCAAAGGCCCACGGCCTACTTCATCGCAACCCGCTAATAAAATGCCTTGATAACTACAGATGAAAGGTTCAAACATAGAATAATTCCGCAACTACTTTCTATTAATAAGCTTCGCAATTGCAGCAGCAGCGCGCACGCTGGCATCACGCTTTAAAATACCGTGCATATCTGCAAATGTATTAACTAATTCTTGTGTCTCTTCAGGATTTTCAAAATAATTCATAATCGCAGCACTCAACTTTTCAGGAGTCGCTTGATTTTGTAACAACTCGGGCACCAAGGGTTTATTAGCCAATAAATTCGGCAGCGCCACATAAGGTGTTTTAATAAGCCACGAAAAAATTTTGAACGTAAGTGGCGCCATTTTGTAAGCAACAACCATTGGCTTCTTTAAGAGTAAGGCCTCAAGAGTTACAGTTCCCGATGCTAATAACAACACATCCGCCGCCGCCATCACCTTAAGTGAATTGCCATTAAATAACTGCACTGAAAAATCGACGTAATCGTTGAGCTGCAAATGCAATTGACGGTAGCGATCTGAATTCGCCGCTGGAATATAAAATAATAATTCCGGGTCTTGCTCCAGACAAAAAACTGCCGTGTGCATAAACAAACTGCCCATGCGTTCAACTTCACTCGCACGACTGCCTGGCAACAAAGCGACCACGCGCGCATGCTCGGGAATACCTAACTCACGGCGCGCCTGGAACTTATCAACATGCTGGGGAATTTCATCGGCCAGGTGATGACCAACAAACTCTACCGGAACATTATGCTTTTCATAAAACGCCGCTTCAAAGGGTAAAAGCGTGAGCATTAAATCGACAGATTTTGCAATTTTAAAAATACGCTTTTGTCGCCAGGCCCATACTGATGGACTGACGTAGTGAACGGTTTTAATGCCTTTTTCTTTGAGCGAACCCTCAAGGGAAATCGTGAAGTCCGGTGAATCTATTCCGATAAAAACAGCAGGCGGGTTGGCAATAAAATGTTCGCGTAAAAATTTACGAATCCGCAATAGTTCAGGTAAACGTTTTAGCGGTTCAACGAACCCCATTACAGCGAGGCGATCTTGCGGGAAAAAAGAATGGAAACCCAATTCCAACATGCGCGGGCCACCGATGCCGGAGAATTCTGCGTTGGGATAAAGTTTACGTAACTCGGCGATTAATGCTGCGCCTAGAATATCGCCGGACGCTTCACCAACAACGATACCTATGTGTATGCGTTCCATTTCCTAGCCCTAATAAAAATTTCTTGTTGTTCTTTTTTATTTTCGTTTTTGAAACAATAAAATAATTTTTATCTCACAATACCGCGGGTTGATTCTTTGATGGATTGAATTAATGGCTGCAAAGCTTCGCAATCCGGTAGTAGCGCATTCAACTCAACCAAGACTTCATCAATCGTCAAACCACGACGATAAATTAATTTGTAAGCTTTGGTGATGGTTGCAATATCTTCAGAGCTAAAACCACGACGACGCAAACCTTCTGAGTTAATACTTTTTGCTTCTGCAGGGCTACCGGTAACCATAACGTAAGCAGGAATATCTTTACCAACAGCAGTGCCCATACCGGTGAAACTATGCGTGCCGATTCGACAAAATTGATGCACAAGTGTGTAGCCGCTAAGTATTGCCCAATCACCAATATGAACATGGCCAGCCAAGGCCGTGTTGTTCACCAAAATACAATGATTGCCTATGACGCTGTCATGACCGACATGTACGTAGGCCATAATTAAATTGTGATTGCCGATTGTAGTTTCATTGCGATCCTGAATCGTGCCGCGATGAATAGTTACACCTTCTCGAATCGTATTGTGATCGCCGATCACAAGACGCGTTGGCTCACCTTTGTATTTTAAATCCGGAGTATCTTCACCCACTGATGAAAACTGGTAAATATGATTGTGCTTACCAATGACGGTTGGACCTTTAATCACGACATGGGACGCAACGATAGTTCCTTCACCAATTTCTACATCGGGCCCGATAATTGTCCACGGACCGACCTGAACATCAGGTGCAAGTTTTGCGCTGGGATGAATTATTGCGTGTGCATCAATCAAGATAAATTCTCGTCACTAAGTAGATTTTCAATAACTATAATTTGTCGACTAACTTACACCTTTTATATTTTGCGATCCGCGCACAGAATTGTGGCAGAAGCGGCCAGCACTCCATCCACAGACGCTTTACATTCAAACTTCCAGATGCCGCGCTTTTCAGAGACAACACGGGATTCCAACTGCAAACGATCACCAGGAATAACTTGACGCTTGAAGCGCACATTATCAGCAGCAGCGAACAAATAAATTGAACCATCTTCCGGTTTTTTATTCATAGTTTTGAATCCGAGAATACCGGATGCTTGCGCCATAGCTTCAATAATCATTACACCGGGAAATATCGGCGCTTGAGGAAAATGTCCGTTAAAAACTTCCTCGTTAGCGGTGATATTTTTGTAGGCAATAATGGATTCACCTTCAATCAACTCAACTACTCGATCTACCAATAAAAACGGATAGCGATGAGGTAAATATTCACGTATTTCATTGATATCCATCATCTAATGGCCCTAAAGATATAAGTTAAAAGTCTTGTTATGCGAGGTAAGAGCTAGCTCAAAAAATAAGGATGCTCACTTATTCTTTGTCTTTTAAACTCCGCTCTAAATTAATTAGACGAGAAGCCAACGCATCGAGGTTACGGAAACGCGCTGCATTTTTTCGCCAATCTTTAGTTGGCGCAAGTGGAATACCCGACGAATATGAACCAGCTTCTGTTATCGAGTTGGTCACCATACTCATGCCGGTTATATATACTTTGTCGACTATCGTTATATGGCCTGCAATCGCAATTGCACCACCGATGGTGCAGTTTTCCCCGATCACCGTACTGCCACCAACGACTGTTGTGCCAGCAATAGCGGTATGTTTGCCAATTCGCACATTATGAGCAATTTGGACTAAATTATCGAGAATAACTCCATCATCAATAAAAGTGTCATCGAGCGCACCGCGGTCGATGGTGGTACCAGCACCCACCTCCACCTTATTGCGGATAATAACTCCACCTAATTGGTGAATCTTTACCCAGCCATCGGAAGAGGGAGCAAAACCAAAACCATCAGCACCTACGACACTACCGCTATGCAAAATACAATCTTCGCCAATGCTAATGCCATGATAAATAGTGACATTGGCAAGCAATCTGGTCCGCGCGCCAATACTGGAATTAGCACCGATACAGGTTCCGGCTCCAATGAACACGCCATCACCAATAGTTACATCATCGCCAATAACTGCATTTGCCTGAATGCTAACACCATTACCCAATTCACAATTTTTTCCGATGACAGCCGTGGAATGTATGCCGGTTTCAAATCGCAAAGAGCTATCGAATAAAGGAGTTAATTGCGCATAGGCGAGATAAGGATTTGCCACTATAAGTTTGTTGGTGGAAATCGTCTCCGCTAATTCCTTGTTACAAATAATGGCACCCGCCTGAGTGGTGGCGAGATATTTTTTGTAAGTTGGATTGGCGATAAAACTGAGATCGTTTGGCGTTGCTGATTGAAGGGTGGCGAGGTCAGAAATCTTATATTGCGAGTCGCCAACAAGCTCAGCGCCAATGCGCTGAGCCAGTTCGGCTAAGGTGTAACAGGTAGTATTCGACACATTAATTACTTAGCTTTGTTAATAAGGTCAGTCACTTTTGCAGTGATGTCATAATCTGGTGTTGCGAATATTACTGATGGAGCATTCAACAACAAGCCAATCTTTTCAGCATCAACAATCTGCTTCAATGAAGTTTGATATTTTTGACCTAATTCTTGAGCAATAACTTCCGCAGCTTCCTGACGTGATTTTTGCAATTTTTGCGCATTGAATTGACCATCGGCCTGCAAACTTTGTACTTTTTTACCTACTTCAGCTTTCTTTTCAGCTGACCAGGTTGCGCCTTCTTTGTTGGCTGAGTCTTGCAATGCTTTCAAATCTGCAGAAACTGCATCCAGCTTAGCTTTAGTAGCAGCATAGTCCGGTGTTTTTTCTAATTTTTCGAAACGTGCTTTTGCAACTGTCGTTGAGAAAATTGCGCCCTCTGGATTGATAACTGCAATTTTGGTTTCTGCAAAGCTCACAGCAGACATCATGCACAAAGCAGCTGCAGCCACACATTTTTTAGTAAAGTTCACAAGCATTTCCTCTTATCATTAAATAAACAGCTGTTAAAAATCGTAATACGTTTGCCATTAAGCCTTAGAAAGTTTGTCCCAAAGAGAATTGGAAAATCTCCTGGCGATCATATTCATTTTCTTTGCTAATTGGTTTGGCCAAGCTAAAAGTCATAGGACCGAAGCTGGAGATCCATGTTAAACCTAATCCCACCGAAGCCTTAAGTTGATCTGCGTTCACAGCATAACAGTTTCTTTGTGCAGCACCGCAATTTGTATCAAATACGTTACCGGCATCAAGGAACAAAGTTGATTGCAATGAGCGTTGATCCTTAATGAAAGGCAGAGGGAATAAAATCTCAGCACCACCTTCAATAATCATGTTACCCCCGAAGGCACCCCGATAACGACCATAGTCACCATCAGCAACGGTAAGATCAGTAGCGACTTTTCCAGGTTTACAGTTGGTTTCATCTTTACATAGATATAATGCCGGATTAGATAACTCACCAGCTGTTGTCTTGCCATCGCCATTGAGATCGTCCCATGCGGTATAGATCAATCTTGCGGATTCTTGTACCGTACTTCTTGGCCCCAAAGAGTTACGTTCAAAGCCACGTACTGATCCGAAACCACCACCGTAGAAGTTTTCAAAGAATGGCAAACGATCAGTTTTCCCATATGTGTCGGCATAACCTAAACGCCCGTGAACACGTAACGTGAAAATTCTCGACAATGGCTTGAAGAATTGTGCGTCATAATCAAGTTTAAAATACTCTAAGTCACCGCCCGGTAAAGTCATCTCAGCTGAAACGCGCTGGGATGCACCACGATCAGGTAAGACACCGCGATTTAAGGTTGATTTCAGCCAAAACACACTCATTTGTGCATCTGTGAAGGTGTCGCCGTAGCGGTCAATAAATCCCTTCTCGCCTAATTGTGCGTCCGTTAATGGATTTGTGGTAAATGTTCCAGAGAGGAAATCTGTACCTCGAGATATACGATCGTATATAGACTCATAATCTTCATTGGAAATATATTGGTTTGCATAACTCGATGCGCCAGTCAGCGCCTCTGTACCACCCACATATCCGCTAGTAACAGCGGGAGTACGTATAATTTCTTGCGACGAATAACCTGTGGGCGTCACTTCAAGACTTCTTATTCCGATATCAAAACCAATACGTTCAACTTCCGAGATTGGGTAACCAAATGTCACCTTACCGCCATAAGTATTAGTACTGTATGGAGTCACGTTATAAGAACCATAATCGCTTTTTGTGTAGTAGAGATTGAAACCGCGGCTTACACCATCAGGCGTAAAGTAGGGGTCGTTATAGTTCAAGCTGTAGCTGGTTTGATATTGGCTATGGCTGAAGCTGAAACCTACTTGCTTACCAGTACCGAACCAGTTGGTTTGCTGGATACCGGCCTGGAATAACAGGCCAGAATATTGCGCGTAACCAATTTGCAGACTCATGCTGCCAGAGGGTTGTTCTTCTACGGTGTAATCTACATCAACCTTATCTGCAGAACCTGGAACCTCTTTGGTATCTACTTTCACTTCTTTAAAGAAGCCTAAACGTTCAAGATGCACTTTTGAGTTGTCGATTTGCGCAGTAGATGCAGAACCACCCTCCATTTGACGCATTTCACGACGCAATACTTCATCGACAGTTTTGGTGTTGCCTTTGAAGTTAATACGGTTAACGTAAGCACGCTTACCTGGCTCAATAAAGAACGTCAGTTTTACCGTTTTGTCGGCATCATTTTTTTCTGGCATACCTTCAACTTTTGCAAAGGTATAACCTTCGTTACCCAAACGTTGCGTTAAATATTCTGATGTTGTAGTCATTAATATTTGCGAGAAAATTTGGCCTTCTTTTACCAACAAAAGCTGGCGTAAAAGCGCAGGATCTATCACCGGATCACCAGCCAACTCAACACTGCTGACTTTATAAATATCGCCTTCAGTTACGTTGATAGTGATAAAAATTTGTGATTTGTCCGGGCTTAATGAAATTTGTGATGAATCCACTTTAAAGGAAAGATAGCCACGGTCCATGTAATAGGATTCGACTTTCTCTAGATCTCCTTTCATTTTTTCTTTGGAATATTTGTCATTGCCGCTGATCCAGGAAAACATTCCTGAGGTGTGCAATTCAAACAAATCAAGTAAATCCTGATCGCTATAAACTTTATTGCCTACGATATTAATTTGCTTGATACGAGCAACCGCACCTTCACTGATTTTTACTTTTACTTTTACCTGATTACGCGGTAAATCTTCTATCTCAATATTTACTGTCGCGCCGTAACGACCTTGAGCAATGTATTCACGCTGCAAGGCCTGCGTAATACCTTCAAGAGTTGCGCGTTGGAAAATTTGCCCTTCCGACAAATTGTTCTTTTTAAGGCTGTCCATCAAGTTTTCTGATTTGATGGCCTTGTTACCTTCCAATTCGATTTTATTAATGGCAGGACGTTCTTTAAGAACCAACACCAACACATCGCCATCACGATTGATTGCTACATCGGCAAAGAAACCAATTTTGAATAATTCACGAGTTGCATTTTGAATATCGGCCTGACTGACCGTATCACCAACCCGAACGGGCAAAGCACTGAATACACTACCTGCGGAAACACGCTGTAGGCCTTCTACACGTATGTCACTAATACGAAAATTGGGGGATTGTGCTTGCACCGCAAAAGACGTGAGCAATACCACTAAGCAGCAGAAAAATCGCATTGAAACTCGCTTCATATCGTCTGATCTAAAAGAATTTGTATTGGCAGAAGGGGAATAAACCGCTTACAACCGCATAATATCGTTATACATGGCTAACATACTTAGGCCGATGACTAGCGTAAGCCCAAGCTGATAAGCCAGAATTTGTACCTTTTCAGATACCGGCTTACCTTTAATAACCTCAACTGAGAGATATAACAGATGCCCGCCATCGAGAACCGGGATGGGCAAAAGATTAAACACTCCTAAAAAAACACTGAGCAAGGCAATAAAGCCAACAAAGCTTTTTAAACCGTTCTGCGCTGAAGAGCCGGCCACCTTAGCAATGCTTATCGGCCCACTCAAGTTTTTTGTAGAAATTTCTCCAAGGATCAGCTTTTTAACGGACAAAAGTACGAATCCCGCGGTATCCCATGTCCGTTCAACACCTGCAACCAGCGCACCCCCAACCGAATACTCGTAATGACGTAACATCTCGTCTGGCAAAGGTTGCGGCGCCATGCCGACTCGCCCATAAGAGACTCCCTTTTCGGTAAAAGATTCCGGCGTCACCGATAAACTTACCGCATCACTATCGGTCGAGCCTTTACGCTCAACAATCACTCTGACAGCTTCGCCACTGTGAGGCCGAACACCGGCTTGAAAATCGCGCCAATCTTTTACAGCAACGTCATTTACACTCAAGATCTTGTCGCCAACTTGAAATCCTGCCCTATGCGCGGGACTGTCTGGCAGGACTTGGCCTACTAAAGGTTTAACGGGCGCGATTTCAATCCCCAAACCCTTAAGCGGATCTGGATCTTTGGCACCGCGCATCCACTCGTTCAAGCTGATAGATATGCGATATTCCAAGCTGGAGTTGGGATAAGTGAACTGAAATTGAATTACACCGGATTCACCCAGGTGATTCATCAGCTGTCTTGCTACCATCTGTTCAGTAGGCGTTGGAACATCGTCGATAGAGACAATCTCCTGACCTACTTCAAGCCCTGCGGTGTCAGCGAGCGAATCGGGCTCTATGGCGCCAATCACGGGGATTAATCCGCGCTCGCCGCCAAGTAATAAAATCCAGAACAACAAAATCGCGAGAATAAAATTCGCAACTGGTCCTGCCACTACAATCGCCATTCGCTGCCAGACGGTTTTATGGTTAAACGTTTGCGAGATAAGCTCGGGTGGAACCTCACCTTCCCGCTCATCCAGCATTTTTACGTAACCGCCAAATGGCAGCGCAGAAATGCTGAATTCAGTCCCCTGTTTGTCGTAGCGACGAAAAAGTACTTTGCCGAAGCCAAGCGAAAAACGCAGAACTTTTACACCGCATAAGCGCGCCACGTAAAAATGGCCAAATTCATGGATGGTCACCAAAATAATAATGGCGACCAGAAATGAAAGTACTTGGTAGGCAATATTCATAAAGTTTCCTAAAGCCCTGCTATTACAGCATGCGCTAGCTCACGTGCACGCTGATCGCTGGCTATGACCAGCGCAAGTGAATCAGGTTCAATGACTTCCTGCTTATCTAACACGCTGGCAATTACAGTGGCGATTTGGTCAAAACGAATTTGACGCTGCAAGAAAGCAGCTACAGCAATTTCATTGGCCGCATTTAAAATGGTAGGCGCCGTTGCCGCGCGCGCTGCTGCTTGTTGCGCTAGCTGAAGACAGGGGAAGCGTTCGTAATCAGGCGCGGCAAAATCCAGACGTGCGGTAGCGATAATATCCAGACTTGCAACACCCGAGACTATGCGCTCAGGCCACGCCAAAGCATGGGCGATAGGCGTGCGCATATCGGGATTACCAAGCTGCGCCAACACTGAACCATCCACATATTCCACCATTGAGTGGATAACACTTTGCGGGTGAATCACCACCTGCACCTGTTCCGGCTTGGCATTAAACAGCCAGCAGGCTTCGATCAATTCCAAACCCTTATTAAGCATGGTCGCGGAATCGACCGAAATTTTTCGCCCCATACTCCAATTAGGATGGGCGCAGGCTTGTTCAGGCGTAACCGTTTTTAATTCAACCAACGGCGTATTGCGAAATGGGCCGCCCGATGCCGTCAATAAAATCTTGCGTACGCCGCTCGAGTGCAAACTATTAGTCAAGCAATCCAGACGATGATTGGGAAGGCATTGAAAAATAGCGTTGTGTTCGCTGTCGATAGGTAAAAGTGTTGCACCATGATCGGCTACTGCACGGGTAAACAATCCACCTGCCATTACCAAAGCTTCTTTATTGGCGAGCAGGACTTTTTTCCCGGCTTTGACTGCAGCAAGTGTCGGCAACAAGCCCGCCGCGCCTACAATTGCTGCCATTACTACATCGACATCTGCATGCGCTGCAACCTGGGCAAGTGCATCAGCGCCTTGCAAGACTTCTGTTTTACAACCTTGGCGACGCAGTTCTTCCGCCAACGCTAAAGCTGACTCTTCATCATTAAGAACAGCGTACCGCGGATTATGTTGTAGACATTGCGTAGCGAGTATTTGCCATTTACGGTCTGCGGATAAGGCAAATACCGAATAGCGATCCGGGTGGCGAGCCAGTACATCCAGCGTGCTAACACCGATAGAACCTGTTGCACCAAGAACCGTGACTGACTGGATGGCTTGTGAACTCATATTAGCTACCCAGCGTCCAACTGCTGGCGAGAACCGCGAGCGCAAACACAGGAGCGGCAGCGGTTATGCTATCTACACGATCAAGAATTCCGCCGTGACCTGGCAAAATCACCCCACTGTCTTTTACGCCAGCGTGACGCTTCACCATGCTTTCCAGCAGATCACCGAGAACTGAAAACAAACTGGTAGGCACTACTATGGCTAACAACAACCCAATATTGCTGCCCGTAAAATAACCCACTACAGATGCCAACAGAATGTTGGAGAGCAAACCACCGGCGAAGCCTTCCCAGGTTTTACCAGGGCTTACGGCAGGCGCTAATTTATGTTTGCCGAATTTACGGCCCGCAAAGTAACCGCCGATATCCGCCGCCGCGACTATGCCTGCAATCATCACCACCAACCAGGCACCTTGCGGCTGGAAACGTATGTAAACCAACGCCAGCCAGGTCGGTACCAACACCAAAACGCCTATCAATAAACGTACAACGGGATGGCCCCACAAAATCGCGCTTGAGGGATAGCCTTGCACCAACAATAAAGCGAGCGCCCACCAACCGGCGGCGACAATTAATATGGATTTAATAAGGGCTAGATCGAGTGCTGGCTCAACTCCGCATAAACCTATTCCGCATGCAAGCAAGGCTAGAAGACCTGCTATGAATAATGCATACAACGCACGTTGCCAGACTGCGCCAAGGCTGGATAAATTTGCCCATTCCCATGCGCCGATCAAAACTACAGCGCCGATAAAAAGCGGGAAAAAAGTTGGCAATAAACCGAAGAGTGCGCTTAAAAAAATTGCGGTGAGAATGATGGCAGTAATTACGCGTTGCTTAAGCATGGCTAACTCCTGCCTCAATTTGATCGCCGGTTAAACCGTAGCGACGTTGGCGTTCATGAAAAGCGGCAGCGGCACGCTTGAGTTCATCGCCATCAAAATCTGGCCACAATTTATCGCTAAAAAAGAATTCAGCGTAGGCACTTTGCCAGAGTAAAAAATTACTGATGCGAACTTCACCACCGGTACGAATTAATAAATCCAGCGGCGGCAAATCAGCCATGGATGTGTATTTATCTAATAAATCTTCATTCACATCGTCAGCGTTAATTCGGCCCGCGCTAATTTCGATTGCAACTTTTTTTGCAGCTTCAGCAATGTCCCAACGGCCACCGTAATCGGCTGCGATGACTAACGTGAATTTGCCATCTTTGGTGAACTCTTCAGCATCCACAATTGCGCGCTGAATGCCTTTGCTAAAACGTTCGCGATTGCCGATAACACGCAGGCGTACACCTTTTTTCTTGAGCGCTTTAGCTTCATTTTTAAGATACAGCTGGAACAGCGACATTAGTGCTTCAACTTCCAGCGGCGGGCGCTTCCAATTTTCGCTGCTGAAGGCAAATACGGTAAGAACTTCTATGCCAATTTCTTCGCACGCGGTCATAGCGTCGCGGATGCGCTCAACGCCCACTTTATGGCCCGCAACGCCAGCTAAGCCGCGTTTTTTAGCCCAGCGATTGTTGCCATCCATAATAATTGCGACATGGCGAAGTTGATTGTCAGACACGAATATTCCTCAGGGCTCGCGACACAGAATCCTTGTCGCTCGATTTCATTTTTAAATTTTTCTGCGAGTGCTTTTAAAAAATTAATTTGTTAAATAATAATTTTCAAAACTAAATTTATAAGTACTAAAAACAAAACTGGCTCGCGCATAAATACGCGAGCCAGTATTTTTGCGCGATTAAACGGCCATTAAATCAACTTCTTTTGCTGCTAAAGCTTTATCAACTTCTGCAATATATTTATCAGTAATTTTTTGGATTTCATCTTGCGCGCGACGTTCATCGTCTTCACTGATGGATTTATCTTTTACCAAGGCTTTTACATCGCCCAATACATCGCGACGCACATTGCGTACTGATACGCGGCCATTTTCTGCTTCAGCGCGCGCTTGCTTGATAAAGTTTTTACGCGTTTCTTCAGTCAACATTGGCAAGGGCAAACGAATCAAACCGTTGTTGGTTGATGGATTCAAACCAAGGTTAGATTTCAAAATTGCCTTTTCAATTTCCGGCACGAGATTTCTTTCCCATGGACTTACCGACAGCGTACGCGCATCTTCCACGTTTATATTCGCAAGCTGACTTAGCGGAGTATCTGCACCGTAATAATTAACAGTAATACCATCCAAAATGCTGGGGTGCGCACGGCCGGTGCGAATTTTATTGAAGTGATTACCTAAAGCTTCAACCGCTTTGCCCATGCGCCCTTCGGCATCTTTTTTAATATCATTAATCATTTACTTTTTCCTCTTCGATCAAGGTGCCTTCGTTGCTACCTACAACAATATTTAGCAAGGCGCCGGTTTTATTCATACGGAACACACGCACAGGCATATCGTGTTCGCGGCACAAACAGATAGCCGTCAAATCCATTACACCTAATTTTTTATTGATCACTTCATCGTAAGACAAACGATCGTATTTGGTTGCGGTTGGGTCTTTTTTCGGGTCGGCAGTATATACGCCGTCCACTTTAGTCGCTTTTAAAACGATATCCGCATCGACTTCAATACCGCGCAAACAGGCTGCCGAATCGGTAGTGAAAAATGGATTACCGGTGCCCGCAGCGAAAATAACCACTTCGCCCATGCCCAAAAAGCGCACAGCACGACGGCGATCATAATGTTCAACCACGCCGCTCATAGGAATGGCGGACATAACGCGGCAAGAAATGTTGGAGCGCTCAAGTGCGTCGCGCATTGCCAAGGCATTCATTACTGTTGCCAGCATACCCATGTGGTCGCCAGTTACGCGATCCAGACCTGCTGCACTCAAGGCTGCGCCGCGGAACAAGTTACCGCCGCCAATCACCAAGCCTACTTGTACGCCTATACCCACTAATTGACCAATTTCCAACGCCATTTTATCGAGTACTTTTGGGTCGATACCGAAGCCCTCGGTCCCCATTAACTCTTCGCCACTCAATTTCAATAAGATGCGCTTGTACTTTTTATCCCTTGGGTTAGACATAAATGCTCTCCAAAAACAATGAGTTAGCTAACTCCCCCAGCCAGGGAGCCAGAGTTCAAAAAAATCGGCGCAGTTTACCAGAAAAATCCCTGCTTGGTTGTGCAGCTTCTGTAGGAAGCGCACAAATGTGCAATGAAATTTTTGGTAACACTGAACGAAGAATAAAGTGATGTTTGTTACGTTTACGCGCAAATCTGTAAATTTCTTTTGCCAATAACGACAGCCTGGAGTAAGTTTCCTCTCCGAGAGATTGGTCAAAATAACTACAAATTCCAAGACTGTTTACCTTTTTTGCCCCGAGTAGATATCAACGATAAATATCAGGGGTAAATATCAACTGTGGACGCTACATGCTTCGGCGCGCGGCAACCCACCCGGCTTTACCAGTACAACCTTATGAAATCGGAGCGCCGAGGTACGCCTTTGCACCGATTTTAGTATGCGTTTGATTTACCTAATCGTGCTCCTTGCAAGTGCCACCAAGCCAGACTCAATTCAGCGTCGGCTTGCCTATGCATTCGCAAAAATTATTCCAACAGCCAAGGCACTCCAGATGTCACCCGTTGGAAAGCACGTTTGTTCGCAAACTGTCGGTGCAATGTGTATCGATGAGTAAAACCAATAATGAGGAATACAACGTGAAACCCTTAAGATCAATACTCGGATTCTCCCTACGCGCCTGTGCAGGGCTGGCATTAGCAGGCGCATCAGGTGCCTACGCACAAACCTTTAACTATGGCGAAGCACTGCAAAAATCGATTTATTTTTACGAAGCTCAACAAGCCGGGCCAAAGCCGAGCACCAACCGCGTGCCCTGGCGCGCTGATTCAGTGCCAACCGATGGCAATGATGTGGGTGTGGATTTGCGCGGCGGCTGGTTCGACGCGGGCGACCATGTGAAATTTGGCTTCCCCATGGCCGGTTCTGCCACCATGCTGGCGTGGGGCGTGGTGGATTATCGCTCTGCTTACGTTAATTCAAACCAATTAACTTACGCACTCAACAACCTGCGCTTTGTGAATGATTATTTCATCAAAGCGCATTCGGCACCCAATGAGCTTTACGGCCAGGTGGGCGTGGGCGCCGAAGATCATACTTTTTGGGGTCCGGCTGAAGTCCTGCACTATAAAATTCCGAATTCGCGAGTATCTGCAAAAATCAGTTTGACTTGCCCCGGCGTTGATTTGGCAGCGGAAACGGCGGCAGCTATGGCGTCATCTTCGATTGCGTTTAAGCCGACCGACAGCGCTTATGCAGCAACGTTGTTAACGCACGCCAAGCAGTTATTCAGTTTCGCTGAAGCTACCAAAGGCACTAATGGTGTTGAAAACAGCTACTCAAACTGTATCAAGGATTCCTCAGCGTTTTATAACTCCAATTACGGCGTTTATTGGGATGAATTGGCGTGGGGCGCTCTCTGGTTATGGCGCGCCACGGGTGACGACACCTACCTAACCAAAGCTAAAGGCTATTACGACAAAATGGGCACCGAGAGCCAAAGCACCACGCCAATCTACAAATGGGCACAGAGCTGGAACGATAAGGCTTATGGCGTCTATGCGTTATTCGCTGGTTTGGTGGGCGATGCTCGCTATCACGCTGACATCCAACGCCACCTCGATTACTGGAGTGTCGGCGCAGGCAAACGCACACCAGGCGGGATTATCGTAGTGGACGCTTCGGGCTGGGGCGTTAACCGTTACGCCGCCAACACTGCGCTACTCGCACTTTTCTACGCCGATAAGCTCGGCACCACCAATCCGCTTTACGCCCGTTACCACAACTTCGGCAAAAAGCAGATCGACTATATTTTGGGTGATAACCCAGCCAACCGCAGCTTTATGGTCGGCTTCGGCAAAGACTTCCCTATCAATGTCCATCACCGCACGTCTCATGGCTCATGGGCCGATGATATGAAAACTCCCGCACAACAACGCCACGTACTTTACGGCGCGGTAGTCGGCGGACCAGCGGGCGATACGGACTACGTTGAAGATCGCGGTAACTATGTGTTAAACGAAGTGGCGACCGACTACAACGCTGGCTTTACCAGCGCGGCGGCGATTTTGTTTGATCACTATGGCGGCCCTGCTCTGCCCGATTCGCAATTTCCACCGGCTGAATCACCCAAGCCCGACGAATATTTGGTTGGCGCAAAAGTAAATTCTTCTGGCCCACGCCATATTGAAATCAAAGCGGTCATTCAAAACCATTCGACTACGCCCGCCAAAGGCCGTCAGGATTTGTATATTCGCTACTTTTACGATTTAAGCGAAGCATTTGCAGCGGGATACAACTTGAGCGACTTGAGTGTGACGTCCGGCTATTCCCAAGCCTCAAATATTTCAAACCTCAAGCAGTGGTTCGGCAATGTTTATTACGTGGAAATCAGCTTTGCGAAGGATGTTATTTTCCCAGGTGGTCAATCCGAACATCGCCGCGAAGTACAATTCCGCGTTTCCCTACCTACGACCTCAACTCTGGCTGAATGGGATAACACCAACGATCCGTCTTACGATCCAGCGTTTGCGACAACCACCGAAAATTACGGTTTAACCACCAATAAGATTGCGATCTACGGCAGCGAAGGCCTAATCTCCGGTATAGAACCACCGCGTACCGTGACTTCATCTTCTGCGTCCAGCAGCAAATCGTCGGTAGCGTCGAGCAGCAAATCTTCAGTGGCTTCCAGCAGTATTGTTGCATCCAGCTCGTCGATTAGAAGCAGCTCTTCCAATTCGAGCATAGTGTTCTCCAGCAGCGCTTCCAGTAAATCGTCGGTTGCATCGAGCAAATCAAGCAGTTCAAGCTCGTCGTCCGTAATTTCCGGCCAGCAATGTAACTGGTACGGAACGCTCTACCCATTGTGCGCAACTACTACCAGTGGCTGGGGTTATGAAAACGGCAAGAGTTGTATCGCCGCAAGCACTTGCGCCGCCCAGCCTGCACCTTACGGTATTGTGGGCAGCTCAAGCAGTGTTGCAGTAAGTTCTGTGGCGTCATCATCGCTCTCAACCGCAAGATCAAGCAGCTCGGTTGTATCGTCTGCAAGCTCAGTTAGATCCAGCAGCTCCGTGGTTTCATCTGCAAGCTCAAGCGCGAGATCAAGTTCGGTTGCATCCAGCACTTCAAGCAGTGCTGCAACGGCGAGCAAGTGCCAGTACATCCTGAGCAATGAATGGAATGCCGGCTTCACCGCTACCATTCGTGTGACCAACAATGGCACTACGGCGATCAACGGCTGGACACTCGGTTGGAGTTATTCCGATGGCTCGAAAGTAACAAGCTCATGGAACGCGACAGTTACTGGATCAAACCCTTATAGCGCCACCAACATCAGCTGGAACGGCACCATTCAACCAGGCCAATCCGCTGAATTCGGTGTGCAAGGCACCAAAGGAAATAGCGCAAGCGCGCAAATACCGGCGATTACTGGTAGCGCTTGTAATTAAGCAAGCGAGTTAACGGAGCGTTAATTGGAGACCATCACGCCAACAGGGACGAGAGCGTGATACTTCAGAACTATATTATCTTTAGAAAATCCATAAAAAAACCCTGGATAGTTTTGCTATCCAGGGTTTTTCGTTACTACTTAAGATTAATTACGCCTTGGTAGCAGCAACTTGAGCAGCAACTTCAGCAGCGAAATCTACTACTGCTACTTCGATGCCTTCACCTACTTCTAAACGTACAAAGTTCTTAACAGTTGCGCCGCCAGTCTTAGCGAATTGTGCAACAGTCAGCTCTGGATTTTTAACGAATGGTTGATCAACCAGACTGCTTTCTTTCAAGAACTTGTTGATACGGCCAACAATCATTTTCTCAACGATTTCAGATGGCTTACCAGCCATGTCTGGTTGAGCACGAATGATTTCTTTTTCTTTCTCAACAACTTCTGGAGACATTTGGTCAGAGCTAACAACTACTGGATTAACAGCTGCTACGTGCATAGCGATGTCTTTACCAATTTCGTCGTTGCCGCCTTCCAATTGAACCAATACCGCGATGCGGCTGTTCAAGTGCAAGTAACCACTTACTACGCCGCCTTCAACGAGGCTGACACGGCGAACGCCAATGTTTTCACCAATTTTTTGAACCAACGCCTGACGCGCTGCTTCCAAATCGCCTTCAGTCAACAGTGCAACGTCAGTTTGTTTGGTTGTGAAGGCTTTATCCAATACGCTGGCTACGAACGCCAGGAAGTTTGGCTCGCGTGCAGCGAAGTCAGTTTCAGAGTTAACTTCTACAGCAACTGCGTAGCTGTTGTCTGGAGCAACTTTAACCGCTACAACGCCGTCAGCAGCAGTGCGGTCAGCTTTCTTGGCTGCTTTCAAGCCAGATACTTTACGCAGGTTTTCAATGGCCAACTCGATGTCGCCATCAGCTTCATTCAATGCCTTTTTACATTCCATCATGCCCAACGCAGTACGGTCACGCAGTTCTTTAACTAGTGCAGGAGTAACAGCTGCCATGATTATTTCCTCTTTAAAGTTTGCTTTTCATTAAAAGCATTTGGCTGTGATACAAAAAGGGGGCTAAGCCCCCTTCTCACGTTTAGCTAGCCCGCTGACTTCAGTCGGCGGGCTTTAAAGCTAGAAGCGGCTGAAATTATTCAGCAGCGCCTTCAGCAGCAACGTATTCGTCTTTGTTTGGTACCGCAGATACTGATTTAGAACCATCCAAGCATGCGTCTGCGATTGCAGCAGCGTAGAGCTTGATAGCGCGAATCGCATCGTCGTTACCTGGAATTACATAATCAACGCCGTCTGGATTGCTGTTGGTATCAACAACACCGATAACAGGGATGCCTAACTTGTTAGCTTCTTGAATTGCAATACGCTCATGGTCAACGTCGATGATGAACAAAGCATCTGGCAAACCATTGATGTTCTTAATACCACCAATTGAACGCTCAAGCTTTTCCATGTCGCGAGTGCGCATTAAAGCTTCTTTTTTGGTCAATTTAGTGAAAGTACCGTCCTGGCTTTGAGTAGTCAGGTCAGACAAACGACGGATTGAAGCGCGAATGGTTTTGTAGTTGGTCAACATACCACCTAACCAACGGTGACTTACAAATGGTTGGCCAGCGCGTTCAGCTTGTTCTTTGATGGTCTTTTGCGCAGCGCGCTTGGTACCAACAAACAGAATTTTTTTCTTTTGAGACGCCATTTGTTGAACTAAAGCCAAAGCTTCGTTGAACGCAGGTACTGTGTGCTCAAGGTTAATAATATGAATCTTGTTACGCGCGCCGAAGATGTACTTGCTCATCTTTGGGTTCCAGTAACGAGTTTGGTGACCGAAGTGGACACCGGCGGACAACATGTCGCGCATGCTTACTTGTGGCATTTTAGTATTCCTAAATGTATTGGGTTAGGCCTCCACATACCCCGCTAATCAACCATTCAGCTTGCGCTTTCAGGCACCCAGATGTTGCGTGACGGTACATGTGTGACGTTAAAGTTAATCTCTATAAGTGACAGCGCTTGGATAAAAAGCAGGCGTATGCCAAAAATGAGGCGCGCTTTATACCATAAAACGGCAGGCTGTAAAACCTTTACGGGCAATTAAAGCTAAAAATGGCGAGGAAAGTTGAAAGGACAGAATTGAAGGACGAATCCCGCCAACACAACGGTATTGGCGGGTTTTAACAGACACTATTTGGCAACGACCTTGTCGGTCACCTTCACGGGCATACCTTGGTAGATCTCAGGAAAAATGCGCTTCAGATTGTCGATTTTGGGCAAGTCGTTGTACACGATGTAAGGATATCTCGGGTTGTGGATCAAAAAATCCTGATGGTAATCCTCAGCCTTATAAAACCCTTTAAGCGGATCAAGTTTAGTGACTATCGCCTTGGGAAACGCAGAAGCTTTGTTTAATTGATCGATATAAGTTTGCGCGACGGCTTTCTGCGCATCGTCGCTGTAGAAAATTGCTGAGCGATATTGCGTGCCGCTATCTGGCCCTTGACGATTCAATTGGGTTGGATCATGTGCAACCGAAAAGAAAATATGCAGCAATTCACCGTAGGAAACTTCAGCAGGATCAAAAGTAATTTCTACAGATTCCGCATGGCCCGTTTTACCAGAACCAACCAATTCATATTTCGCGGTATTTTTTTCACCGCCGGCATAACCTGAATAGACTTTTTTAACACCGCGCACGTGTTCAAAAACGCCTTGTACACCCCAGAAACATCCACCGGCTAAGACTGCCGTTTGCAAACTGCTGGCTGCTTTTGGCTGCTCAAAAGATGGAGCAGGAATTACGGTAGGCGCTTCGGCGGCTTGCGCGCTGACTTGCCAAAAACCACCCAACACCGCAAAAGATAAAGCTCGAATTGCTGTTGGCGATTTAGAAAAAAACATAACGTGCTCCAATCAATAAAAAATAAATTTAAGCTCTGGCAATAAAATTTAACGACACCGAATTCATGCAATAACGCAAACCGGTTGGCGCGGGGCCATCATCAAATACGTGACCCAAATGTGCATCGCAACGGCGACATGAAATCGCTTCGCGCAACATTCCCAAACTTCGGTCAGACGTTTTTATCACATTCGCCGCTGAAATTGGTTTCCAGAAACTGGGCCAGCCAGTGCCGGATTCAAATTTTGTTTTTGAATCAAACAAAGCTGTGTCGCAGCAAATGCAGCGATAAATTCCATCGTCGTGATTGCGCGCATATTTACCGGAACCAGGTGCTTCAGTGCCTTCTTCACGAGTAACTTTGAAAGCTAAAGGCGATAATTGCGCGTGCCATTCCTGTTCCGTTTTTACCAGTTTGGCGACGCGTACTGTGCCCTGACTTTTTCCATCTGCCGCAAAATTTTCGATAGTGACCTCAGCACCAATTTTTGGACCAGATAAATTCGCAGCAAGCGTGCGCCCACTGAAAGCTCCAGCTGCAATTACAGCAATGCTTTGCCATAAAAAACCACGGCGAGATGTTGTTAAATCCGGCATTGAAAAACGATCGGTAGACTGTTTCATAATTAACTTCTCTCTATAGACCCGCTTAGCCAAACGTAAACGAAAATGCTTGCGCGCCTTCATCTAAAAATTCAATCGTGAAGGTATGTTCTTTCACATCACCTTGTTGCCGAATCAATTGATACAAGCGCTGCTCAGTAATTGTGCCCTCTCCGCCTGCGTTGATATCCATACCGTGACTGCTAGCAGGTACAACGCCATCTAATAACACGCGAAAGCGAACTGGTTTTCCATTTGGATTTGGGCCGAGCACCAGATGCAAATCGCGCGCCGAGAAACGAAATACTAATTTGCCTGTTGCAGCCGATAAAACCGCTTTCTCTTTATCGACCAGCCAATTGCCTTCCAGTGCCCACTCGTTAAGTGTGAATTTGTACGGCAATTTATAGATTTTAGATTCGTCTGCAGCAAAACCTTCTGGCGAACTAAAATGTTCAGCGCGCTCGTAACCTAAATAAGTTTCAGGCGATTTCACATTGGCTTCATCCGCCGCCGCTTGCACGCCGCTGGCTTTTACATTTTTACTCGCGGGTTCCGGTAGATTTTGCACACCAGCTTCAGTCAATAAATCGCGAATCGTTTGTTCCGATTCATCGTATTTTCCTTCGCCAAAATGATGACTGCGAATTTTACCTTGAGCGTCGATAAAATAATGCGCGGGCCAATATTGATTATTAAAGGCCTGCCAAATGGCATAGTCGTTATCGAGCGCTACGGGATAAGTCACGCCCAGATTTTTTACGGCGCGCTTCACGTTGCCTTCATCTTTTTCAAACGCAAATTCCGGCGCATGAACGCCAATCACCACCAAACCGTAATCTTTATATTTGCCATACCACGTTTTGATATATGGCAAAGCGCGTAAGCAGTTGATGCAGGAGTAAGTCCAGAAATCAATTACCACCACTTTGCCGCGCAATTCAGCGGGTGTTAGCGGAGCCGAATTTAACCAGCTTGTAACGCCATCCAACGCAGGTACCTCGCCTTCGTTAGGTGCGCCATCCGTAGCTTTACCGCTCATCATGGAATTAGTGCCGGACATAGATCCGGTCATTGAACCCGTCATAGATCCAGTCATCGCACCGCTCATTGCGCCCGTCATGGCACCACCACTCATCGCCATGCTGCCATTATCAGGATTAGCCTCAGGATGAATTTTGTCGATTAAGGTCTGCTCAAGCTGAGTCGTACTGGAAGTCGATAAGCGCGTTAACACGCTGGTATCCCAACCCATAAGAATCGCCACAACTGCTGCCAACACCGCAACACCTAAAATGCGACGGAACCATTCGCTCACACCGGGATTTTTCTTCAAACCCGCCAACAAACGACCACCGGCAAACATCGCAATTGCAAGAGAAAGTGCAGCGCCCGCCGCGTAGGCAAATAACAATAAAGTGGTTTGCGTATTCGGGCCGGAAATGGCCGCACCCGTTAATACCAAACCTAGAATGGGCCCTGCGCACGGCGCCCATAACAATCCAGTTGCAATACCTAATATGAAAGATGAAAAGCTTCCACCCGAAGAACCCGTTGCCGGCAACAAACGATTACCCAGCGACACAAAAGGCTTCGCCAACCAATCCGCCAGATGGCGCGATAATAAAGTCGCTGCAAAAGCCACCAATAAAACCAAGGCAAACACACGCCCATACTGATTAATGCGAACTGCCCAAGCGCCACCAACCGCCGCAAGTGTGGCGATACCAGCAAAAGTCAGCGCCATGCCGAGTAATAATGGCAACGTACTTTTAATAAAAGGCTGCCCAGCACGCGCAAACACAAAAGGCAAAACAGGCAAAATGCAGGGACTTAAAATCGTCAAAACCCCGCCTAAAAACACCAACAGCAGTAGCAGCATTGAAAGTTCTCTCTCGATTTTTAATAGAAGGCTTAACTTGGATGAGCGAAATACGAAATTGTTACAAACTTATCGCAAATAAACACTAATTAGGATTGTTGCAGTCGCGAAAGGTTTATTGGGCATGATAATGGAATGTTCAATGCAGTCGTTAAAATGAATAGTTTTTATGTGCAATGATTTGTTGATGGTCAATCAATATGACTACGCGGGGCGATATTCACCAAGGCGCAAGTTATAATTTCGTGGCGAATAAATCTTAAACTTGCTTACCTTCAACAGTTGCATCGAAGCGGCTGTAATATTTAAATTCCAATAAATTCCCCGCAGGGTCTTTCAACAAAAACTTACCAGCTTCGAGCGGAGTTCCTTCATCTTTCAACGTCGGCTTCATTTCAAAAGTCACTCCATGCTGAGAACATTTTTCTGCAACACCTAACCACTCTTCCTTGCCAAGAATTGGGCCAAAGTGATCAAGAGCTTTGGCAGACACAAACTCATTTTCCTGATGAATCGCGAGCTGATGCCCGAAGAAAATAATATCAATCCAACCACCCGAATCTCGTCCGAGCGAACAACCAAGAATATCCAGATAAAACGATTTGGCTGATGCTAAATCCGGAACCACAAACGAAAGATGAAATGGTTTAATCACAATTGCTCCTGCTGGAAAGTTTGCGTCAGTGCGCGTGACACCAAGATTACCGTAGGACCTTACACTTTGGAAGCCAAAAACTCTCCCTTACCAATTGGTAACAACGACGTAATAAATGCATCATCTTCACGAACAGCTTTTATGAAAGATTCTAACTCTGCAGCGTGAGATATCGCATTATCGACAACCAAAAGACCACCAGTGCGCAAACTGCGTTTTATATGCGGCCACCAATTTATATAATCAGAACGATTTGAATCTAGAAAAATAAAGTCCGTTTCATTCTCAATATAAGTATCCAAAATTTGGGCGGCATCGCCATGAATTTGCTGAATGTATTTTTGAAGCCCAGACTTTAAAAAATTCTCTCGCGCTAAAGAAATTTTATACTCGGAATATTCAATAGTTTTCACTTGCCCATTTGTTTTTGATGCTCCCTGAGTTAGCCAAAGTGTCGAATACCCATTAGACGTACCTATCTCCAAAATATTTTTAGCGTTCATAGCATTAACTAAAACTAATAAAAACTCGCCCGTATCACGGGTGATATTAAGCATTTTTTGCGAACGATCATTATTTGATATATCGTTGGCATCACCAAATAATTCAAGATCTTTTAGCAATGCCGCTAACTCTGATGTCATCGTTCCCTCTCCATGTTTAAAATGCCTTTTCGGCACCCGTTTAAACTAATTACTTAAAAATAATTTTATAGATGCGATCATAAATTTTCGTTAAGCATTGGAAAATCGCGTTGGTGCCAAACTGGATATGGAATCGGTGTTGCGCTTGCAAGGTCAAGCTGTGAAATCTGTTCAGAGGTAAGCGTCCAACCTACTGCGCCTATATTTTCGAGTAGCTGTGCTTCATCGCGTGCGCCTATAATCACGGTGGAAATGGTTCGGCGCGTTAGCAGCCAATTCAGTGCAATTTGTGGAATAGTTTTGCCGGTTTCGTTGGCGATGGTGCGTAACACATCGACAATACGAAACAATCTTTCCGGTTCATAGTGTGGGCCGGTTCCCGCGATATCATGGGCGCGAGTTCCGGGTTTTGCAGGCGTATCTCTGGTTATTTTTCCGGTAAGTTTTCCCCATCCAAGTGGACTCCACACTACTGCGCCTATGCCCTGATCCTCGCCTAGCGGCAGCAGTTCCCATTCGTAATCGCGGTTCAGCAGCGAATAATAAACCTGATGCGCAACATGGCGTGCGTAGCCATAACGGTCCGCAACCGCTTGCGATTTCATTAGATGCCAACCACTAAAATTGGAGCCGCCGATGTAGCGGACTTTTCCGGCTCGAACCAAATCGTCCAACGCAGACATAGTTTCTTCAACGGGCGTGTTGTAATCCTGTCCGTGCAATTGAAGTAGATCGATATAATCGATGCCCAATCTTTTCAAAGATTTTTCAACCGCATCGATAAGATGTTGGCGCGACGAACTGAAATCATTTGCGCCATCACCCGTTGGGAAAGTTACTTTGGTGGAGACAAGCACGCGATTACGTTTAGCTTTGATGGCACCACCGAGAATTTCCTCTGCTAGGCCGTCTGAATAAACATCTGCTGTATCAAACATGGAAACGCCGTGATCCAGGCAAATATCGATCAACCTGGATGCACCATCCGAATTAGTACTGCCCCACGCTTTGAAAAAGTCGTTGCCACCACCAAAAGTCGCTGTGCCGAAGCTGAGTGCTGGTACGCGTAAACCTGATTTACCTAAACGCCGATGTTCCATAATTACTCCGCTAATAATGTGTTTGTATATGCTAAATGCAGATTCGCATGACATGGATAAGAATTGAGTAGTACGATTTTATGTGGAAGTAGGATAAGGATTGTTTCGAAATTATCGCGCGAATATTCCAGGGATATTCTTTGTCGCGATGGAAAATTAATTCCGAATCCTGATATTAATGAATACGCAAGTCAAGTAGCTTGTTAATGGCTGAGGTGCGTCTTTGATATTGTTTGGACTGCGGAATTTTAGCAAAAAGAATTTCACTTCTTTACCAAGGTTTAGAGCGACAGCAAAAATGTTTCAAAAGCATCACGCTTAACGCGAGATAATGCTGCAAACTTCTCACGTGAAATCTTAGCTTCACCGTCGTGCCATAAAATGGCTTCAGTTAAGGTGCGGGCACGGCCATCGTGTAAGTAAGATTGGGATTCGCTAATTAATTGCGTAAGGCCAATTCCCCACAGTGGCGTCGTGCGCCAATCGCGGCCAGATGCGCCGAAGTCTTCGCGATTATCCGCAAGCCCCGAGCCCATGTCGTGAATTAATAAATCAGTGTAAGGATGAATTTCCAATTCCGATAAATGCGGTAACTGATTATTTTTTTCGGTATGCAATGTTTCGCGGTGACATTGTGCACAACCAATTTCGCGAAATATTGTTTCTCCTTTTTGTACGACTGGATCATCAGAATTGCGGCGTGCAGGCGCAGCCACATCCAAAAAATAAAATTCTACATCGGCTAATTGCGCATCACTAAATTCAGGATTATTTCCGCTAGGCGCTTTTAAACATTCAACTTGCAAAGGCATGCAATTTTCGTTGGGATGTAAATGGGAAGTAATTCCTAGATCGCCAATTAAAGCATCCAGAATTTGCGTGCGAATGCTGGGGTTATTGGCTTTTAATCCAAAACGTCCTACTGCAATTTCTTGTGTCTCTGCATTCCATACCCAATTGATTTTTCCTTTTACACCATTTGACTTAACGTCTTTTTCAAAGTTTTCCAAATCGGTTTGTGCAACTGATTGCAATAACCCTAAACCAAAAACCGGCGAACCCACACGCATTGAGGTTTGTACTTTATCCAATGGTCCGTAGTGTAAATCGTAAAAACTCAATAACGGCTTGCGCATGGGCACGCGTGTGCCAGCCGCAAGTGCCATTTCAAATTCTTGCCATTTAATGGAAGCAATGCCCTCGCCTGGAACACCGGGTACGCCTTCTTCATTTAATTGATTACCGTAAATTGGATGTGGTTTTGGTGCGCTGTGTTCATCTTTACCTGCAACCGATAAACGAACCAACATAGATTGCATTCGCTCAGTTTCATTTTCGGGCGCGCGGCCACGGCCATTTTTGGGATGGCAGGATGCGCACGAAATGCGATTGTAAAGCGGCCCTAAACCTACAAGAGTGTCTTTGGCAGGTGCGACTACCCAGCTTTGGCGAAATAAACTGCGGCCACGAAAAAAGCTTTCGAGCTCATCTGTTGAAAGCCCTGCAAGTGGTTGACCAAAAGCTTCGCGTCCTTGCACTGGCGTGCGCTCATCGGCGATTGCCGAAACGCAAACTATTAAGATCAACAACGAACAGACCATTGTTGACCTAATTGTAGCAGTGATCATCGCGGGAATTTTTCCAATAAAGCTTTCGCTGTGGCTATACGTTTATCGGTATTAACTTGCCAGGATTTTTCCAAATCGCTTAAACCAGATTGCGCACCTTCGACACGGTCGCGAAATTGCCTTTGCAAATCGGCATTTGCAGCTTGCGATTCTGAAAGCGGAACCACACTTAACACATCACGCACTTGTGCAATAATTTTCTGTTGTTTTTTAGCGATGGATTTTTTTGCTGAAACATTTTTCTCAAAAGATTTTAGCTGCGCCCATAACTCAACTTGCTCGTCATGACGATAACCCAACTGCTGATTAAACAATGAAGTCACCACACCCAAACGATTGCGACCTTTATCATTGTCGTAATCCAACTCACCGCGTGCGGCGGCTTCGAAGGGGCGATAATAAGAAGCGTCGAGTTTTTCATAAGCGCTCGGCAATACCGGCAGCTTGCGAATATCTGCATGAGTCAGAATCAATTGGCCTTGCTGCGATAACACAAACTCCGCAAACGTTTTTGCACCGTCAAGATTAGGTGCACTCGCGGTGATAGCTACATGGCCGGGATTAATGCCGCTGTAATTGGGGTAGGAAAACGTTAAAGGCGCACCGTTAGCGATTGCGGAAACCACAAAAAAATCTATGGATAAACCGACTGCAAATTTTCCTGCACCAACATCATCGCCCACAAAGCTCGCACCTTGTCCCATTAAAACTGATTGGCCGCTGATTTCACTCCATAATGCCCAGCCATGCTCCCAACCGTAGCCTTGTAATAAAATATCAATCAACACAGGTGCATAACCGACCTTTGATGGATCAGGCAATGCAATTTGGCCTGCAAACTTTGGATCAGTAAGGTCACGCCAGTCCTTCGGTGCAGCAACTCCTAGCTTATTCAGTGCGGCTGTATTTAGTGCAAAACCATAAGCGGCCATTTCTGTTGCTATATAAAAATTATCAGCATCGCGCAAATGTGTTTGGCCAATTTTTGCGGGCAAATCTTTTGCAAATAGCGACGAATTATCAATATCCAATTTACGCAATGCACTTTCTGCTTTCAACCGCGCAAAGGTTCGTGGCGACGCAGACCAATAAACATCGACACCACTTTGCTGAGGTTTTAGCAAATAGGGCAGCGCATCATTCGGCATGCGCCAAATAATTTGCATGCGATATTGCGGATAAGCTTTTTCAAAGGCGGCTTCAATGCGCGATGTCACTTCAGAGGAATAGCTGGTCACAACAACGACCGGTTTTTTCTCATCTGCATGGGATGATGCAGCAATCAGCATCCCCAGGACTGCGAACGATGTTAAAAATCTGCGGTGATTGCAATTGCTTAAATTGAAGACGCATAAATTGAATATTGATTTCATCGCACCGCCCCTTACAAGCTGTACTTAAATTGTAAAAAGTAAGTGCGCCCAGCTTCAGGAAAACCTTCAGTGTATTCGTACAAGCGATCAAACATATTACGCACGCCGGCTTCTACTAACAATTTTTCATCGGCGAAACGATAGCCAGTTTTTAAATTAGCAATACCGAATCCACCAGTTTGTTGCACGCCATTGGTGGTTGTGTAGCGCGATGAAGATGCTTCAAAACTGGCGGTGGCATTCCATGTAGGTGTGATATGCCAAACCGCATCGCCCACAAACTTATGGCGCGGCGTATCAATAAGATGAACTGCAGAATCGCTAAGATTTTTACGATCAAGATACGAGTAAGCCGCGCCAATATTCAAGCTGCCAAAATCGGCGCGCACGCTAGTATCAACGCCATCCACATCAACCTTGCCGATGTTTTGCATTTGTGAACACGGCGGTGTTGAACATGCACTCGCAGGAATGCTAACGACTTGAATTAAATCAGTCACATCCGAATGGAAAACGCTGATATTTACATGCAGCATTTTGTAGAAAGTATCTTCATAGCCAATATCGTAATGCAATGCGCTTTCTGCTTTTAGATCAGGGTTAGGAAGCGCTGTGCCCATGCGGTAGGAGTAGCGATCTTTAATCGTGGGGAAGCGGCTTTTTTGCGCAATAGTGAAATGGATTTTTCCAGTGTCAGTTATTTTATCGAACAAACCGAGTGTTGCATTGTTCGCGTTGCCTTCACCTAATTTAAAATCAGAAATAACTTTGGTTTTTGTATTGTAGTCTTCTGCTTGTAAACCATCGCGCCAATCATGTGATACGCCTGCAACCAAGGATAAATCGTCAGTAAAGTTGTGCGTATCTTCGAGCGCTATGGATTGCGTACGATCTTCATCACGACGAATTGGCTCACCTAAATTGTGCTCGCGGTGCAAATCTTCTTTCCAGTGATAGGCTGATTTCAAAATATTTTTATCGCCGAGCTGGAAGTCAACTTCAACACTTGCGCCGTTGGTGTAGTCGTCGTACCAACTTTGAAATGAAGATGCTTTTTTCTGTGTGCTATAAGTTGCGTCATCCCACGCGAAAAGTGAGTTGCCGTAAGTATCGTGAAAGGCTCTTACTTTTAATGTAGCTATGCCAATTTCAGTACTGGAAATGTAGTACAGACTGTCTTTATCCCAATAGGGCCAAGTCCAATAACGTGGCGTTACGCCCGCAACAGAACCAGCGTAAGGTGGTGTACCCTTTTCACCGTGCTGAGAAATATAATTGAGACTATATTCGTCAGTGTCATTGGGCGTTAATGCAATTTTTAAATTGTATTTGCGATCCGTTGTTGCGCTGTTATCGCGACGATCACCGTCTTCACCTTTTGCGGGTACGAAATCATCTGGCAGCTGATAATAATCTTGTTTGAGATAAGACAAACCTGCTTGCACATACCAACTACCTTGATTGCTGCCGATATTGGTGTAAATACGATTACCATTATTATCGCCATCATTAGTTATTGTTGAACCGCCACCAATCTCGCCTTCGAATGTTTTTGATGGACGACGGCTCACTAAATTAATTGCGCCGCCTAATGTATTGGGGCCGTAAATTAACGAACTAAAACCTTTGGCAACATCTATACGTGCAAGATCAAATGTATTAAAACGGCCTAAATCCGCATAGCCATCGTAAGGAACATACACAGGAACTCCATCTACAAACACTGGAACCTGACGCAAATCAAAACCGCGCACGTAAACCATTTCTTCATTGCGCGCGCCGACCTTGCTAATGCTAATTCCGCTTAAGGTATTCAGCGCTCCGCCCACAGTTTCTTTGTCATAAGCACGAATTTTTTGGGTGTCGATACTGTTATCCGCATCGCCGCTTTTATCCAGTGCATTGGCTGTGACTACAACCGTGCCGAGCGTGAACTCATTTTCCTCCGCAAACGCGAATTCTGCCTGTACGCAAAATGGTATAAGTGCGATAAGTGAAGGGACTAATATTTTGTGCATGTAAAACTCCTGACCTAATAACAAGAAGGCAATTAATTTTCGATATAGCTTATTGGATATAACAATGGATAAAATTTTTTAGACGAATAACTCCCGAGAAGAGGCGCAAATCCTATTCACTGCAAACACACCTCGATATACACGGAAGGATACAACGACAAAAGCAAAACACAAGCCAAAATTCAAATTGACCGAAAACATCAAGCTTTTGCCGGCGAAAAATCCATGACCGCACCAAATTAAAATAAATATAGTTCAGCTAATCGCACTATATTCGCTCAACAAATGAAACAAACTTCCGAAATTGCATTCTTATAAATCAACATTCGCGACTCGTAAACAGCAGCTCCATTATCAATAACATACAAATAATAACTGGAAGAAACCGCAAAACAACTTGTACACTAGTAACTACAAGACTCGCGATAACGCGGGCAATCAACCACCTACAAACGCGAGACTTTAATATGAAAGAAACCTGGCGCTGGTTTGGCCCCAAAGATCCCGTCACCCTGCAACACATAGCGCAGGCAGGCGCGACTGGCATAGTGACTTCGCTGCATCACATTCGTACTGGCGATGTGTGGCCTCAGGCCGACATTCAAGAACGCAAAAAAATCATTGAAGATCACGGCCTCGAATGGGCGGTTATTGAAAGTATTCCACTGCACAATGACATCAAAACCCGCACCGGAAATTACTTACAGTTAATCGAGAACTATAAGCAATCGATCCGCAATGTGGCTGCCGCAGGCGTATTTGATGTGTGTTACAACTTTATGCCGGTAGTGGATTGGACGCGAACCAACCTTAGTTACAGCCTGCCGAACAAGTCGCAAGCGCTGCGTTTTGAGATGAGCGATTTCGCCGCTTACGACGTTTATATGCTGCAACGCCCAGGCTCTGAACAATCCTACAAACCCGATGTACTCGCCAAAGCCAAAGCGCGTTTGGATGCGATGAGCGAAGAAGAAAAAGCTTTGCTGGAAAAGAACATCATCGCCGGTTTACCGGGCGGCGAAGGTTCCTATGACCGCGACGGCATTCGCGCCGCTATCGACCAATTTATCCAGATGGGCGACGAAGGCATGCGCGCCAATCTCTTTGCTTTCTTACGCGAGATTATCCCGGTCGCTGAGGAAGTCGGCGTGCGCATGGCGATTCATCCAGATGATCCACCATTCTCATTATTCGGCTTGCCGCGCGTGGTTTCTACCGCTGATGATGCTCGCGCCCTACTCAATGCAGCGCCGAGTCCAGCAAACGGTTTAACGCTGTGTGCAGGCTCATACGGTGCCCGTTGCGACAACGATCTGGTGGCTATGGCCCGTGAATTTGGCGACCGTATCTACTTCGTTCATTTGCGTAATATCAAGCGTGAGGACGATGGCTCCTTCTACGAATCCGATCATCTCGACGGCGACAACGACATGGTTGGTCTTATTGATGCACTTTTGGACGAAGAAGCGCGTCGCGACAAGTCTGGCAGTAAATTACCCAAAATCGCAATGCGCCCGGACCACGGCCATTTAATGGGCGATGAAATCGGTAAAAGCGGTATAAACCCCGGTTATTCATTTGCAGGCCGCATGAAAGGTCTGGCGGAACTGCGCGGCGTTATCCATGCGCTCTCGGTGATTCGCGCTCGCTAATCGCAAGCCCTTGTTGAAATCGCAAAGCCCCTGCCAAAAACAGGGGCTTTTTCACAATTTTGGCTATCACAAGTATTAACATTGCCCTTGGTCAAACCCTTGCTAAATCGTTTAGAATGCCCAATCTACTGAAATACTTACTCATAAGCCGAGATTATCTAGCCTCATGTCCGTGAACATCAAAACCCCAGCCGATATCGAAAAAATGCGCGTAGCAGGCCGAATGGCCGCCGAAGTATTGGAGATGATCGGCCCTTACGTTCAAGCAGGCGTTTCTACCGCCGAATTGGACAAGCGCTGCCATGACCATATTGTGGACGTACAAAAAGCGATTCCTGCTTGCCTCGGCTACCGCGGTTTTCCAAAATCAATTTGCACCTCGGTGAATCAAGTGGTTTGTCATGGGATTCCATCGGATAAAAAAATCCTTAAAAATGGCGATGTGATTAACATCGACGTTACCGTTATTTATGAAGGTTTTCACGGCGATACCAGCGCTATGTATTTTGTCGGCGCACCGCAACCGCATGCAGAGCGTTTAGTAAATGTAACGCAAGAATGTATGTACAAAGCAATAGCGCTGGTAAAACCAGGCTGCACGCTTGGCGATATCGGCCATGTTATTCAGCAACACGCTGAAAATAATTATTACTCAGTTGTGCGTGAATATTGTGGTCACGGTATCGGCAGAGTGTTTCACGAAGAGCCGCAAATTTTGCACTACGGCCGCCCCAGTACTGGAATGGTATTAAAAGAAGGCATGGCGTTTACGATTGAACCAATGGTGAACGCAGGCAAACCGCAAACAAAATTAAAAGGCGACGGCTGGACCGTAGAAACCAAAGACGGCCGCCTTTCCGCGCAGTGGGAACACACCATGGTAGTGACTGCTACCGGTGTTGAAGTACTCACCGCACGCAGCGATGAAAAATTCTAAAATTGTTTTCCCCTAGCGTGCACTTCTAACTCTAACGTAACTCGCGCGCTTCTCATTAAAAAAGACTTTGACTGAAAAAGACTTTGGCTAAACAGCTTTGGAACAGCAAACTATGTTGATGACAGCGGTGCCCTATTTCGAACGGCCATTATTTTTCTTCGACCAAAGTCGTTTCCGCAATGCGTTGACTTCGCAACCGCACATCACCGTTTTTAAAGACGCGCTTAGCGGTTCCAACATGCAATTTAATCGCCGTTTTATCGAAGGCGAAGATATTCGTACGCTAGTTTATGAACGCGCACTTTTTATCGATTGTATTTTGCATTACGCCTGGTACAAATTTGAGTGGCCGGACAGCATCAGTCTCGAAGCGGTAGGTGGTTACGGTCGCGGCGAATTACATCCGGCGTCAGACATTGATTTGCTGATTCTTTATCGCCCCGATGTACTCGAAGAATGCAAAGAAAATATTGAAAAATTTTTAACATTCTTATGGGATATAAAGCTCGAAATCGGTAGCAGCGTACGCACCGTAAAAGAGTGTATTGAAATTGCACGCAACGATATCACCGTCGCGACCAATATTATGGAATCGCGCACGCTGGTTGGCGACCAATCCTTACGTCACGAATTACTGCAACAATCTGCACCCAATCATATTTGGCCCGCCGATACTTTCTTCCGCGCAAAATGGGATGAGCAAATCGAGCGCCATAAGAAATACAACGATACCGAATATAATCTAGAACCCAATATTAAAAACGCACCCGGCGGCTTACGTGATATTCAAACTATCAACTGGGTTGCCAAACGTTATTTCCAGGTTCGCACCTTAAAGCAATTGGAAGGTAAAGGTTTTTTCACTGAAGAAGAGTTTTCGTTGCTGTATAGCGGTGAAGAATATTTGTGGCGTGTGCGTTACGGTTTGCACATGGTTGCCAAGCGACCTGAAGAACGGTTGATCTTTGACTACCAACGCGAATTAGCAAAACTGTTTGGCTACGAAGATGAACCAGGTTCACTCGCTGTTGAACAGTTTATGCATAAGTATTATCGCACTGTGCTCGCATTGCGCGAACTCAACGATGTATTGCTGCAATTTTTATCTGAAGCTATTTTGCAGAAAGGCAAATGCAAAAGCGTTACTACAGTGAACGAACGCTTTCAGTTGCGCGATAATTATATCGAAGCAACACACACCTATGTATTTGAAGAGAACCCATCTGCATTATTAGAAATGTTTGTGCTTATGGCACAAAACCCGAAAATTGTAGGCGTGCGCGCATCTACAATTCGACTCGTGCGTGAGAGCCGACATTTAATTGATGAAAACTTTCGTAACAATCCAAAAAATACGCAACTATTTATTAAACTCCTGCAATACCCCGGCGGTTTGGTTGAACAATTAAAGCGCATGTTGCGTTACGGAATTCTCGGTTTATATCTGCCAGAGTTCGGTTTAGTAACCGGGCAAATGCAACACGATTTATTCCATATTTATACCGTCGACGCACACACACTTAAAGTTGTGCAAAACATTTGTAATTTTTTATTACCAGCAGCCAAGGAACAATTTCCTATAGCTGCATACATCATGAAGCGCTTGCCAAAATTTGAATTATTAATTATGGCGGGCTTGTATCACGACATTGGCAAAGGTCGCGGTGGCGATCACTCTACACTAGGCGCTGTTGATGCTGAAGAGTTCTGCGCACGTCACCATATTTCACCGCGCGAAACACGTTTGGTTAGCTGGCTGGTTGAAAAACATTTGTTAATGTCTTCGGTATCGCAAAAACAGGATTTGTCTGACCCGGATATTATTCGTCAATTTGCGCTGACCATCGGCGACCAAATGCATCTTGATTATTTATATTGCTTAACCGTTGCTGATATTAACGGCACCAACAAAGAATTATGGAATACCTGGCGCGCGAGCTTGCTACGCCAATTGTACCTTGAAGCCAAGCTTGCCTTGCGTCGCGGCCTTGAAAACAATATCGACAAACAAGATTTAATTGATGAAACCCAACTCGCCGCAATTCGCAAACTTGTGCGAAAAAATATGAGCGAAACCCAAGTTCGCAAACTCTGGGGCGACATGGGTGAAGATTATTTCCTGCGCGAAAACGTACAGGATATTGTGTGGCACACTGAAGCTATCGCCGATCACCCTGACGATTCACCGCTTATTCTTATTAAAAAAACCACCAGCAGAGAACTTGCTGGCGCAACCCAAATTTTTATTCGTAGCAAAAACCAAAAGAATGTTTTTGTGGCGGCGGCATCTGCATTGGATCATTTAAACTTAAGCATTCAGGATGCAAAAATTTACAGTTCGAAATCCGGTTACACCGTAGATACATTTTTTGTATTGAATCAGGACGGCGAGCCACTTGGCAATAACCCTGCGCTGCTCAAGAAAATCCAGCAAACACTGCAAGATGAATTACGTCTTGCGGATAATTATTCTGAAGTCATTAGCCGTCGTACACCGCGTCGCTTAAAATATTTCGCCATGCCAACGCGAACCAACATGAGTCACGATAGTTTGCGCAACTGTAGCGTGCTGGAAGTCATTACTCCAGACCGCCCCGGTCTTTTGGCCTGTATCGCACGTGTATTTGTGCAATTCGATATACAACTATTGAACGCAAAAATCGCCACCCTTGGCGAGCGAGTAGAAGATATTTTCTTTATTGCCGACAAAAACAATCAGCCACTTGGCGATACTGAGCTGGCGAATAATTTACAACGTGAAATTCGCGAGCAATTGGATAAGCGCGTAGACCTGCACTAGAAAAGGTTGATCACGTTCACACTGAGTTTGCCCGAGTGTGAACCTAAATAAAATATTGGCTTTATAGGCTGCATGACAGCCTACACATGAAACGAAAAAAATGAACCCCGATTTAAATTTATTGCACCCCTATCCTTTTGAAAAACTCGCAGCATTAAAAGCCGCGGTAACGCCGCCTGCAGAATTAAAAGATATCATGCTGTCGATTGGGGAACCCAAACATGAACCGCCACGGTTTGTGTTGGATACGCTGGTTAAAAATCTAAGCAAACTTTCGAACTATCCAACCACCAAAGGTATTCCAGAGCTACGCGAAGCAATCGCAACCTGGGCAACCAATCGTTTCAAATTAGCGGCAAATACATTCACCGCAGACAAGCATGTATTGCCGGTGAACGGAACACGCGAGGCGCTCTTTGCATTCGCTCAAGCGATTGTTGATCGCACCGAGCCAAATCCATTAATTGTATCACCCAATCCTTTTTATCAAATTTATGAAGGCGCGGCGCTACTGTCGGGTGCAGAACCTTATTTCCTACATTGCACACCGCAAAATAATTTTATTCCCGATTTCGCAGCAGTACCTGCAAAAATTTGGGAACGCACCCAATTATTATTTATCTGCTCACCAGGCAACCCCACTGGTGCCGTCATGAGCAGCGGACAATTGAAAGAGTTAATTGCACTTGCGGATAAATACGATTTTGTTATCGCATCGGATGAATGTTACTCAGAGTTATATTTTGATGAGCAGAACCCACCGGTTGGTTTATTGCAAGCTTGTGCTGAATTGGGCCGCAATGATTTTGCTCGCTGCGTGGTATTCCATAGCTTATCCAAACGCTCAAATTTGCCGGGGTTACGCTCTGGCTTTGTTGGTGGCGATGCGAAAATTTTAGAAAAGTTTTTGCTCTACAGAACTTACCACGGTTGTGCCATGCCAGTTCCAACACAACTTGCGAGCGTCGCTGCATGGCAAGATGAAACTCACGTGATCGAAAACCGCAAAGCCTACGCAGAGAAGTTTGATGCCGTTTTAAAAATACTGGATGGTGTATTAGATGTTACTAAACCAGATGCGAGTTTTTATCTCTGGCCAAAAACGCCTATCAATGGCGAAGCATTTGCTCAGAAATTATTTGAAACGCAAAAAGTTACTGTGTTACCTGGTAGTTATTTAGCACGTGAAGCAAATGGATTTAATCCTGGTGAAAATTACGTGCGCCTTGCGCTAGTGGCGCCTTTAGAAGAATGCATTGACGCAGCTGAACGTATTAAAAATTTTGTACAGTCACTATGACAGAATTGCAAAAGCTATCCAAACAAGGTCGAGCTGACTACATCCGGAAAAAACTTCAGGAGCTTTATCCGAGCCCACCGATTCCGCTTGAACACAAAGATGCGTATACATTATTAATTGCCGTTTTACTGTCAGCGCAATGCACAGACGCACGCGTAAATACCGTAACCCCTGCGCTGTTTAAATTGGCAGATAATCCTTACGATATGGCTAAAGTGCCGGTAGAAAAAATTCAGGAAATTATTCGCCCGTGCGGATTGTCACCACAAAAATCCAAAGCGATTTCAGTATTATCGCAAATGCTAGTTAATGAACACGACGGAAAAGTCCCACAAGATTGGGAAGCCTTGGAACGTTTGCCTGGTGTAGGCCACAAAACTGCAAGCGTTGTTATGAGCCAAGCCTTCGGTGTTCCTGCATTTGCGGTAGATACTCACATACACCGCTTAGCGCAACGCTGGGGCTTAACCAACGGAAAAAATGTGGTGCAAACCGAAAAGGATTTAAAACGTTTGTTCCCGGAAGATTCCTGGAATGCATTGCACTTACAAATTATTTATTATGGGCGCGAACATTGTTCAGCCCGTGGTTGCGATGGGACCATTTGCGAAATTTGCAAAACCAGTTATCCCAATCGAAAGAAGCCAAAAATTGTATTGAAGCCTTAAATCCCGAATTTGAAAATTATGATCACCTTATACGGCATTAAAAACTGCGACACCGTAAAAAAATCGCGCGATTGGCTTGCGACAAACAATATTGAATATCGCTTCCACGATTTTCGCGTGGACGGACTTAATCAAAAACAGGTAGAAAATTGGATTAATGAAATTGGATTGGATGCATTGGTTAACAAACGCAGCACCACGTGGAAAGAATTAGATGAATCCACGAAAACCAATTTTGATGAAAAAAACGCGGCTGCTGTCATTACCGAAAATCCAACGCTAATTAAACGCCCGCTACTTGATACCGGCAAACAAAAACATGTCGGCTTTAAAGAAGCAGAATATACAAAAATTTTTAGTTAACTTTTATTGTTAGGAAAAATCATGACAACTTTATACGCACTCGGCTTGGGCATTGGCACACAAAATTCAAAAGGTGAATGGCTGGAAATATTTTATTCAGCACCTCAATTGAAACCATCCGAAGCAACTGTAGCCACAATTTCCGAAATCGTCGGATACACCGAAGGCAATCAAGCGATCAACATCACTAACGCGCAAGCAAGTGATATCGCAAAAGCATTGGAAGCGATTGGCGAAGCCGAACAATCCGCGCTGGCAAAAAAACTCGCAAGCAGCAAGCGCCCTCTTGTTGTTACTTTAGTGGCAACCGATATTAGCCCTACATCTGTACCTGAAGCTTATTTAAAATTGCATTTACTTTCCCATCGCTTGGTGAAACCACACAACACAGTATTGGCTGGAATTTTTGGTGTGCTGCCAAACGTGGCGTGGACCAATAAAGGCGCAATCGACATTAATGAATTGGCAGAATATCAATTACAAGCGCGTATCGATGGCGAAGAACTCGAAGTTTCCAGCGTAGATAAATTCCCAAAAATGACTAACTACGTTGTGCCAAAAGGTGTACGTGTTGCTCACACCGCGCGCGTGCGGTTGGGCGCTTACTTGGGCGAAGGTACAACCATCATGCATGAAGGTTTTGTAAACTTTAACGCTGGTACCGAAGGCCCAGCCATGATTGAAGGCCGTATTTCTGCTGGCGTGTTTGTTGGCGCGGGTTCAGATTTAGGCGGCGGCAGTTCCACTATGGGAACACTGTCAGGCGGTGGTAATATAATCATCTCCATTGGCAAAGAATCTTTGATCGGCGCAAATGCTGGCTCAGGAATTCCACTCGGTGATCGTTGCAAGATTGAATCCGGCTTGTACATTACAGCCGGCACCAAAGTCGTTGTATTGGATGACACAGGCGCTGAAGTAAAAACTACGAAAGCACGCGAATTAGCTGGCGTTTCAGATTTAGTGTTCCGCCGCAACTCAATCACAGGCCGTGTAGAAGTTGTTACTAACAAAAGTGCATTGCAATTAAATACTGCGTTGCATAAAAATTAATTTTTTTGAAATTTCAATGCGGGTTATCGGCCCGCAAAATTTATTAGGCATTTAAGCGAGATAAAAATTATGGGCGCTCAATGGAAAGCAAAAGGCCGCGAAGCAGCGGCCAGTGCAAAAGGCAAATTGTTTACCAAACTCACCAAAGAAATCATGATTGCCGCACGTAACGGTGCAGATCCAGATATGAATCCGCGTTTGCGTCTTGCCATAGTGCAAGCAAAAAAAGCATCAATGACGCGCGAAACACTTGAGCGCGCCATCAAAAAAGGCTCAGGCCAATTAGACGGTGGAATAAGTTACGAAAAATTAACTTATGAAGGTTTCGCACCGCATCAAGTGCCCGTTATTGTTGAATGCTTAACAGATAATGTGAATCGCACAATTTCAAATATTCGCGGATTATTTCGCAAAGGCCAATTAGGTGCATCAGGATCTGTATCCTGGGATTTTGAACATGTAGGCATGATTGAAGCAACACCAGTAAATAAAGATGCCGATGCAGAAATGGCAGCCATCGAAGCCGGTGCCCAAGACTTTGAAATCGATGAAGATGGTAGCGCTATATTTATTACTGATATTACTGATTTGGATCTAGTGCAAAAAGCATTACCCGACCAAGGTTTCACCGTAGAATCCGCAAAAATTGGATATCGCGCAAAAAATCCTGTGAGCTTATCAGGAGAAGCATTAGAAGAAGTCGAAGCATTTTTAGCAGCGATTGATGATGATGACGATGTACATGAGGTTTATGTGGGATTGGCTGGGTAATACCAGCAATAAAAAAAGCCGAGCTATTGCTCGGTTTTTTTTGCTTGAAATACTAACGGCAATATTGTTTCTACTGAAGAATAGCCATCCAAATTTTGTCATTCTGGATGGAAACACACTCTTCTGATGTTTATTTAGCGAAAAATAACGAGTCGCTTCAACTTCAATGAAGCTGCTCACACTTATTTTTTGTTACTAACAGAAGGGAAATTTCATGAACAGATTATCGCTAGCAAAAACGTTGATTCCGCTTAAAATAATATTTAGCATTCTTGCGCTTGTAAGCTTCGGCGTCGCTAACGCATCCTCAGACGACCATGACTTTCTAAAAAACTGCTTCGACGTAAAGGCTCCCGCCAGTTTTGTGGGTCTTGACCTCGTATTACAAATCGAAAACGTGAAAACCACTTACCCCAACGGTGTTCCTATTAAAGGCGCGGTCGTCAAACGTTTTAAACGCGACGGAACTTTTACCGCACAAGGCACCGCGACTATGTCGGGACAAGTACCAGCTGAACAGCAGGCTTTTTACGGCACCTATAAATATCAACGTACCAGCGTAAATACAGCGGTAGAAAAAGCTATTGATGTTTCGGTAAACAATACACCAACTACTACCAAATATACTTTTGAAACGGAGACCAGTGGAAAATGGGAAGAAAATTTTGGCAATGGCCAAATTAAATCGTCGGGAAGTTTTACATTAACGCCTTCTAATTTGCCGGTGTCTCAACACTTTGCCCCGAGCGGGAAAGCAGACACGAATGTTGCGCTCATCATAAAATCCACCGTATCTGATTTACCGCCAAACCTATATCCTACTGCTGGATTGGTGCTGCAAACTTATGCGCAAGACGGCACCTTGGTTTTCAAAGGTTTTGGGCCAGGCACGGTTAATTCAACAGGCACTTATAAATACACAAAAATATCTGCCAATACCGCTGTGGAAGAAGTGACTCAGGTTAGCGAATTTTTTACTTTTCCCTATACGATGGTGTACACCTTTGAAACCCCAACGTCTGGCAAATGGTTTCAAAATTTTGGCGATGGATTGATAAAGTTTTATGGCACCTTTGACATTTTCCCAAATTAATTTTAAAAATTTAGCCATTGCCTAACGCAATGGCTTTCTTTTATTTATATAAAAACACTTATGACACAGACAAGCATTGAATTATTAAAAGTATGGTTCATCTTTTCATTCAGTTTAGGATGCTGGACATGCATTAATTTATTAGTGAGTCGCCGTGGAGATAAGCGTGTCAAATACACCATTCTCAGTTTAATTTTATTGCTACTCGTGCCGCCCCTCAATGCCTATGTTAATTTAATTAGCCCTGAACCAATTCATTGGTTACTTATACTTAGCCAAAAATTAACCTGGGTATATGGCCCAGTGATGGTTGTGCTAATACGCCACATTTTATTGCGACCTATCAGCCGTCTAAGCTATACACTGCAAGCCTTACCCCTTTTAATTTCCGTTACTCATGACTCATTAAATCTGCAATGGATAAGCTCCCCTATATTGATATCACTTTTATTTATTCAAGTGTTTTGTTACCTCGCTTACGCAGCGTGGCTACTAAAATCTGAACGAGCGCAATTGCTAAAATTGACAACGCAATTTAAAAATACGTCTTACTATTGGTTGATCTATTTAATCGCCAGCTTATTTTTAGTTATGTTAATTGATGTTTCTGTGCTTACCAGCATGCTCATGAGTTACATACCTTCATTTGTTGCACTCGCCGCTATCGCCAGTTTTATAGCAATTTTTATCAATAGCATAGCGTTGTTTTCCATTTATCAGCCCAATGTCTTTTTTCATGAAGTCGGCGAACCAAACGAAAATCCGATGACAGAAAAACAACATTTGCGAAGCATTGAATTGAGTCCTGAAGCGGCCAAACAATTAGACGAACAATTAGCTGAATTAGTAAAAAACCATAAACCACATTTAGATGAAGATATTTCATTACCAAAACTTGCTTCACTGTTAGGCGTTACCAGCCATCAGCTTTCAGAACTGTTAAATATTCACAAATCCACTAGCTTTTACGATTTTCTAAACGATCTGCGCTATCAAGAATCATTACATTTTTTAACTGCCAATGAAGGCGAATTAACAATTTCGGATATCGCTTATCGCTCCGGCTTTAACAATCGCAATAGTTTTTATAAAGTCTTTAAGGAAAAAACTGGACTCACGCCCAGCCAATATAAAAAATCCGTCGGTTAACTTCTGCAAACACCTCAAGCGGCTGGAGCCACAAGTCACAAACCTGTAGAATCGCGGCATATTTACTATCGCCGGAATTCCACATGAGCATCACACCCACACTGCAACTTGCCATAGATTTAATTCGCTGCCGTTCAGTTACACCTGAAGATGATGGTTGCCAGGAAATGATGATAAAACGCCTTGAAGCCATTGGTTTTAAAACCGAGCGTTTACGTTTTGGGGAGGTCGATAATTTTTGGGCAGTGCGAGGAAATGAAGGCCCCATTTTGGCGTTCGCCGGTCATACCGATGTTGTACCCACCGGCCCGGAAACCAATTGGAATAATCCTCCCTTTGAGCCTCAAATAATTGATGGCATGCTGCACGGTCGCGGTGCAGCTGACATGAAAGGTTCACTTGCATCTATGATTATTGCTTGTGAAAATTTTGTAGCAAAAAATCCTAATCACAAAGGTCGCATTGCATTTTTGATTACCAGCGATGAAGAAGGTCCATCCGTTAACGGCACTGTAAAAGTTGTCGAGTGGCTGGAAGCGCGCAATACCAAAATGACCTGGTGCATTGTGGGCGAACCATCCAGCACCAATGTTGTTGGCGATGTTATTAAAAATGGTCGCCGCGGTTCGCTCGGTGCAATTTTAAAAGTGAAAGGTATTCAAGGCCATGTTGCTTACCCACACTTAGCTGATAATCCCATTCACAAGTTTTCTCCAGCGCTTGCAGAATTAACGGCCGAACATTGGGATAATGGCAATGAATTTTTCCCCGCAACGAGTTTTCAAGTTTCAAATATAAATGGCGGCACCGGTGCTACTAATGTGATCCCCGGTGAACTCGAAGTCGTATTTAATTTTCGCTTCTCTACCGAATTAACAGATCAAGTTTTACGTGAACGCACCGAAGCAATTCTCAATAAACACAATGTAAATTATGATCTGCAATGGATTTTGAGCGGGCAAGCATTTTTAACACCGCGCGGTGATTTGGTAAATGCGGTTGTTGATGCGATTAAATCTGAAGTTGGTTTGAATGCAGAACTTTCAACATCTGGTGGCACATCTGATGGTCGCTTTATAGCGCCAACGGGTGCACAGGTTGTTGAACTCGGGCCGATTAATGCGACCATCCATAAAGTAAATGAATGCATTAGTGCGGACGATTTAAATAAGCTGACTGGCATTTATGAAAAAACGCTGGAAAATTTATTAGCGTAATGAAAAAATCATGTTTTGTTCAGCTCTTCGCGGCCATGAAAACTATCGCCTTGGCTTCATAATTTTTATTATTGTAATCACGTAGTCTATTTATATTTTTTCAACTCACTTAAATCACGGAGTAGACAAATGAAAAATTTAGTGTGGTGCAAACATCTCTTGTTGTGTGCAGCAGCGAGTTTTTTAACGTTGGCGACGCCAACTTTTGCCGAAGAAGGTAACGATCATCCCATGGTGAATCGCTATCCTGGCACTAAAATTAGCCACTACGACTTTAAAGAATTCGAAGAAGCCCAATTGCTGCTCAGCAAACCTTATGAATCTAACGGCAAATGGGTGGCAGATAAAGTGCTTCCGCTAGAGGGGCAAGTTACCTATATCCATTACAGCAAACCCGATACTGTATCCGCCTTACAAGTATTTCGAAATTACCAAACGTCCCTAACTAAAAGCGGATTCACTGAACTCTTTGCTTGTAATCGCCCTTGCACTGACGCCAACATTGGCGCCTTTAAAGATTTGCTGAAGGCGCGCGGCTTGTACCTTAACTATGCAACTGACAACCAATACTTAGCCGCACAAAAAGGCAATGTGTATGTATCTATGTTTGTGAATGATGGCGGCGTGTGGCAATTCGTAATAGAACAAGGCCAAATGGATACTGGGAAAATTAAAGTAAATGGTAACAGCCCTATTGCCAATGCACTTAGCCAATCAGGCCGCGTAGATGTTTATGGGTTAACATTTAATACAGGTAAATCGAGTTTAAAATCAACTTCAAAAACAACACTGACCGAGTTGTCTCAAATTTTAAATGACAATCCGCAATTGAATTTGGATGTTATTGGCCATACCGACAATGTAGGCAGCGCAGAATCAAATTTAAAATTGTCGCAAGAAAGAAGTGAAGCTGTTATTGCGGCGCTTTCGAGTGAATATGGCATTAACCCAACTCGTTTAAATCCAATCGGAAAAGGACAAAGTCAACCTATTGGCAGCAATGACACAGAAAAAGGCAAAGCAACAAATCGTCGTGTTGAATTTGTAGTGCAAGCAAATAGTACAGCGCAAGCTTCAACAGGCAACGCACAAGATTCAGCTTCTACTGAAGAAAAACCGAAAGAAAAAGAGAAAAAAAAGGTAGATGTGGATAAAGCGCTGGATACTGCCAAAAAATTGCGTTCATTATTTTAATAAATACAGGGCTTAGCGATCAACTAAGCCCTTTTTTAACAAGCTTCAACTAACTGCTTTAACTTTTGCTGCGGTAAAAATTGCAACCAAGCTTACAACGCAAGCTATATATCCCACCCAATCGTAATGCAAAATTTCACCGCTTGGCGCTTTCACCATAATCGCACCTGCAACTAAAGCTGCCGTACCAGAGCCAAAATTTTGAACTGCAGAGCTGAATGCCATCACTCGTCCACGATAACGCGGCTCGCAAGATGCAGTTATTAGTGCAGACACCGGAATAAAACGACCACTTACAAAAACAAAAAATAGTGTCGATATCACAAGCTGAAAAACAAAAGCGGTGTGTAGGGTTTGTGTTATTAAAATAATGGGGATAAAACTTAACACGGACATTATCGCCAATACTTTCCAATGCTTGTGTTTGTCAGTCATGCGACCAATGACCGGGCGAGTGAACAAAGTAGCAATTCCACCGCACAAATAAATGTAAGGTAAATCGTGATCGGTCAAACCGGCATTTGACACCATTGTGGGAGCAATATAAGGAATTACCATAAAGCCAGCGAACATGACTAAACAGGAAGTTGCAAAGGCCCACCAGTGATTTGAAATGCTAAATAATTCCGCATAACTTCTGAAAAAATTTACCCTCGGCTGATTCAAATGACCACGCACACTTGGCACAACTTTATAAGCAACAATTAATACCGCAACACCTGAGTAAGCCAGAAAGCTAAATGGTGTTTGCCATGTGAAGTGAGTGGAAATAAATAAACCGAGAGGAACGCCTGCAATAGCCGCCAATGAAAAAGCGAGCATTACAATTCCCATGGCCTTACCGCGTTTGTTTGGTGGAAAAACATCGCCCACTATTGCAAGCACGATTGAGCTTAAAACACCGCCAAAAAATCCCGCAATAATTCGCGCAACTAAAAGTAATTCAAAGGTATTAGCATAAGCGCATGCAAGCGTTGCAACGAGCAAGCCCACAAAAGCAAACAGCAAAGCATTGCGACGATCGAAACGATCTCCTAACGACGATGCGAGCAAAGAAGAAACGCCCGCAGCAATTGAATAAGACGACACAAGCAAACCAAAATGCGTAGGCTGGATTTGAAACACTGCCATCAACTGCGATGACAGCGGCATAATAATCATGAAGTCTACAATCATAATGAATTGCAGCGCCATAAGCGTAAACAACATGATGCGCTCACGCGCAGGAGAAAGCTCAAGGGACATAAATTTCTCAACGGAAGGGATTTATTAGAAAGAGTCAGAGGGCAGTTTATAGAAAATACATATCCAATTGCCAATGACGGATGTAATAAGGTTTAATACTTTTACCTCAAATGAGGTGAAAGGTGTATTTATTTAAACGGAGGCTATATGCCCAAGAAACAGGAAAGACGTAACGGACATGCATTCCACCCGATTATGAGTAAAGGTGGCGTGCATGAAAAAACTGAAAAAGCAAAACGAAAAGCGGCCAGGCAAGACCTGAAACGCAAAATTCAAGAGCTGCCTGGCAGCTCTTTTTATTTGGCCAAACTAGTAGCCTGAAAATTATCCCATCGTTTTTTGTTGCAGCTTTTTTTGTATCTTTTGTTGCAGATAAGGAATAATTTTTTGATGATGCAAAATCCAACCACCAATAAGACCTATCATACTACCCAAGGCAATATCACCCAAACGGGTAACAACCAGCGATTCATGCAACACTCGCGACGCGGAACCTTCTGCCAATAATAATGTAAGCGGCGTGATAAAAATGACCGCTAAACCGTAATGATGAACCACCAATATTTCTACAACAAAAAATAAAATAATAATTGCCAACGCAAATGTCCAGCCATGTAAGGATTGCGAAAAAATACACCACGCCAATCCCATACCTAAAACTGTACCTGCTATACGGTGAACCTGACGCTGCCAAACCAAGGTAAATGTTGCGCCCTGCATAATTGCAGCGCAGGAAATGGGCACCCAATAAGGTTTATTTAAACCAATCGTTTCCGCAATTAAATAGGAACCACCGACAAATAAACCAAACACAATCGATTGCAATACAATTCGAAGTGTATTTTTTTCTACGGGCGCTATGGGATTAGGTGCAGGCAGCGTAACGAATAAGCTATAAAAAAATGCGAGCAAGCAAGATAACATGCAACCCAGGGCAACCAAACCAACCCGCATTGGAATGAGCTCTACCGCAAATGGAAGTGTGCAGCCGAGTGCTGCGAGAAAAATAAAAAAGAAATTGCCGGGCGCAGGCATTGAATAATAGCGACAAATAAAATCCACCAAGATCGCTGTAAATAGCAAAGCAATTGCAGACGTATAAATACTAAAACCCGCGCCCAAACCCAAGGTAAAACACGCAACAATTCCAAACGAACAAACAGCAAGCGTCACCATGCGGTGCGGAATACTGGTGCGCGGAATATAAAGAATCACCATTGACCCAACGCACGCGAGAATCGCATTGGCCATCTGCTCGAAATAAACACCCAGCAACGCAGGAATCGCCATGCCGATGGTTGCTACTAAAGCCACATGCCAAGGGCGACTAGGTTTGTTCAACACGAATAACGATTTTATATTTTGCTTACGTTGCTGCACCCAGGTTGATTGCGATTCGGGATTATCCATAACGTCTGACGCTCTTTGGGATCGATAACTGCATTATTCACATGGAAGCAAGGCTTGTCACGCTCATATAATTTTGTAACTTGTTTGATAATAAAAAAGGCGAATCATCTTTCAATGATTCGCCTTTTTTGCTTTAAACGCAGAACTTACTTTTTCGGTTGGATAATCACATTCCCATCCACACCGGCTTTTGTTTCACCCTCGCCTTCAACAATGACATTGAGTTGACGATTGCCTTCGCCGGCTGGAATTACAACATTCAGCGGTGCAGGAGCAGCGGTGGTTTTTTTGGCGAGCAGTGTTCCGTTCAACCAAATTTCAGCTTTACCGGTGATGCTTGCAAAATGGATTTGCCCGTTGCCATCCGCAAGTGTTTTACGCGGTGTGAAGTTGGTGCGGTATAAGCGATACACACCACCTTTTACTTCTGCAGGAACATTCAACATGGGCGGCTGGCCCCAACCCCAGGTGTTCATGTCGTTGTCTGCTCTAACCTGATTAGGATCGGGACGCTCTACACTGGCTGGCGATACGCGCCAATTCGTGAGGTAGCTGAGCGGAGCTGCAGAGGCTGGCACAAATGGAATGGCATCCACAGATTTAACAGGAATGCTAACGCTGGCAGTTTTCAAACCTGGAGCACTGGCGGTGACTTTAAGGCTGCCTTTGCTTTCAAAGTTTGACTGCACGATTAACTGTGCAAGACCATTGAATAGCTGGCGAGTTTTACCTTTTTCATCTTCATGAGAATTGGGGTTGCCATTGCCGTGACCGATGGATTTGCCCGCGCCGCTGATGTCAAAAGTAACTTCTGAATTGTCGATAGGAACGGCGCGGCCTTTTGCATCCAGAGCACGCACTGTGATTGGCATTGCATCGCGGCCATCGCCCGCCAGAGTTTTACGATCTGGAACTAATTCCAGCGCAACAGCTTTGCCAGTGGTTTCAACAACTGCACGGGCAACTTCCTTATCGCCATTAAAACCAATAGCTTCGAGCTTGCCGGGCTCGTAATTCACGTTGAAGTAATTCATGCGGTAGTTATCAACCTTTTGTTCGCCAAGGTCGCGGTCATTGAGCACGAGTTTCACGCGCTCAACGTTCGCCATCACCATAACGCGAATCTCGGTGCCTTCTTTGCCAGCCCAATTCCAATGCGGTGCAAGGTAAACCAATGGACGATCTTTAATCCATTGCACCTGGTGAATGTAGTAGGCATCTTTCGGGAAGCCGTTGAGATCCATAATGCCGAATACCGAACTGACCGATGGCCATTCGTTAGGTGTTGGCTCACCGCGATAATCGAAGCCAGTCCACACAAATCCGCCCGCTACGTAATCGCGTGTGTCGATGGCTTCCCAAGCATCACGATGGCTATTGCCCCATTGCGCGAAATCATCGTCGTAACTGGCGATCAGATTTTTGCTTTTGTCAGTCGTGTATTCACCGCGTGTCATAAATGCAGAAGTGTCTTCCGAGCTGGTAAAGGGAACGTCCGGGCGAGCCTTATGGAAACGGTCGTAATCTGGAACTTGGTAGTTCGCACCCAACACGTCCACCGCGTGTGACACGTTGAGTTCGCTGAAGAAGCCGCCGTTCATCGCTGCAGTAACGGGGCGCGTGTCATCCAAAGATTTCACAACAGCCGACATACGACGAACCATTTCATAGCCCACTTCAGAACCTTGCACCGGCTCTTCGTTAAATACTGACCAAAGAATTACGCCGGGGTGATGACGGTCACGGCGCACCATCCACTCAAGTTGCTTCATATAATCGGGCGATGGATTGAAGTTGCGGTTTTCGTCCATCACCACAAAGCCCATACGGTCGACCAAATCCAGCATTTCAGATGCAGGCGCGTTGTGCGAGAAGCGAATGGCATTCACGCCCAGCTCTTTCAAGCGACGTAGGCGGTATTCCAAAATTGAATCCGGCACGGCAACACCAACACCGGCATGGTCTTGGTGAATACAAACGCCTTTAAGTTTGACGTGTTGGTTGTTGAGGAAGAAACCTTGTGATGCATCAAAACGAATGCTGCGAAAGCCGGTGTTAAGCGAGGTTTCATCAACCTTTTTACCATTTTGAACCACCTGCGTTATAACACGATACAAGTTGGTTTTTTCAATCGACCACAACGCCGGTGCGCTAATTGAGATTGGAATTTGCGCTGTCGCTTGGGCAAGTACAGGTACTGTGACGCTTTTTGATTGCTTGGCGATTTGCTTACCTTGCGGGTCAAATACTGCAACTTCAACGCTCACGTCTGCCGCTTGTTTACCGCTGTTATCAAGCGTGACTTCAACTGGAATTTGCCAGTTGCCATCGAGTTTTTCATCCAGCTGACGCGGTGTAGCGTGAACACCGTCGGTAACAATATGGACAGGATTGGTTTTCACCAGCCAGGCATGGCGGTACATACCTGCGCCCTCGTACCACCAACCTTCCATAGGGTTGGCGTCGGCACGAATGGCGATGGTATTCATCGCATCACCGTAGCGTAAGTAGGGAGTGATATCGATGTAGCTGGAGTTGTAACCAGACCAATTGCGACTCACCACATTGCCGTTTATCCAAACAGTGGAATGGGTGGCGATGGCATCGAACTGCAACTCAAAGTGGCGGCCACGTTCGCTTGCATCCACCCGTAAATAACGGCGATACCAGGATGCGCCACGTGGGCGATAACCTTGGGAAATATTAGCGTTGGGATCAAACGGACCTTCAACCGCCCAGTCGTGTGGAAGATTTAATTCACGCCAGCCCGAGTCATCATACTCGGTAGCCGCTGCACCACCGGCACTGCCAGCTTTGGCGTTCATATAGGATTCGCCGTGACCTTTCACTTCGGGCATGACTATATCGCCCAGATGAAATAACCAACCGCGGTCGAGCGAAAGACGTTCGCGACCGTCTTCAACCTTGGTATTAGCAGCGTGTGCAAAATTGGCGATTAAACCGATTGCGGCCAAAAGCCCCAACCAGCGACGAGATAAGCCGTGGTGTTTATACATAGTTGCTCTCACTTTTTACTTTTATAATGAGCTTGAATGATAAATCATATAATTAGATTGTGTAGGACTTTTTACAGGATTTAACCTCCATTCCAGGTAAACATCCACTTGTAGAAGATTCTTAAGCTCGCTAGGCTGCGCCTCAATTAATATCCCACTTCGCTCACATCGACTTCCTATGCGCTTACCTAAATACATCATTTGGCCCCTGGTTTTTATTGGGCAACTTCTCGCTACCAGTTTGTTTGCCTGGCACTTGTTGGCGCAAATTGACTTTGCTTACCCGACTGGCTACAAACTTTTAGGATTGGATAAACATATCGCCGAATTTGCGCCGCTTAATCGCCACATTCATGGTTTTCAATTCACACAGCCCAAAGATCACTGGGAATTATTTGCGCAGATTACCAATGCCGTACAACACAGTGGCGAAGGTCTCGCTGAAATTAGTTTCACTCTGCCAAACAATACAAAAATTCCGTTGATGCATTCAGCAGAAATTATCCACCTGCAAGACGTGAGCAATTTAATTAATAAGTTTTATATTGTGGGAACGATTGGTGCTTTAATTTGGATAATTTTTTTCGCCATCGCCTATCGCCAAAAACTTGCGTTTCCATCAACACGAAATATCGTGCTTGGATTTTGCGGCGGAATTTTTATTATCACATCGATTATTTTGAGTGTCGGTGCGACTAAAGTTTTTTATTGGCTTCATACCAAAGTTTTCCCAGACGGGCACCAATGGTTTTTTTATTACGAAGATTCCTTGATGACAACACTGATGAAAGCGCCAGATATTTTTGCGTTTATTGCATCGCTGTTGTTAATTACGTTAACTATTCTTTGGGGATTTTTGACGTTTGGGATGGCGCGGTTGCTGAGGGTTAAAATTGTAAAAGCACCTGATATAAAAATAGAAAGCCAAGAAACGAATCGTAAAAAAAATAAAAAGAAGAGTCGTTAAAATTCATATAATTTTAATAGGGAATCGTCATCCCGTAGGGATCCAGTGGCTGGTAGTACGATGCAGTAGTTAATCCTCGTTCCCAAGCTCCCGCTTGGGAATGCATATAAAAAATGTTATGTAGCAAAACTATGCATTACCAAGCGGGAGCTTGGGAACGAGAACAATTTTAACAGGGAGTAGTCATTCCGTAGCGATCCAGTGTCTTTAACTACTATCTCAGGGACGCTGGATCCCTGCGGGATGACGACTACCTGCTTACTTATTTGAGTACGCTCCAAAATAAAAAAGCCCAGCAATTGCCGGGCTTTTTGTTTAAGCATCTTGCTAATTGTTGATGCAATTTACATCACATCAACCTCCATCATTTCATTAACGAATATTTCCCAACACACGAATCAATTCGCCATTGCTGGTATCGCCACTCAATTCCCAGAAGAAGGCGCCGCCAAGATTTTGTTGATTCACATAATCCATTTTGCCAACCAATGTTTGTGGGGTGTCGTAGCTCCACCAGTTGCCATTACAGAATGCGTAAGCGGTGCCTGCAATTGTTCCAGTGGATGGGCAGCTTGCTTTCAACACTTTGTAATCGTCGATACCCGGCTCAACTGAACCTGTTGCTGCACCCGTAGCAGTACCGCCTGGAGTTGCTTGAGTTACACCAGTCCAACCGCGGCCGTAGAAACCAACACCCAGGAGGATTTTGTTCGCAGGAACACCTTTGGCTTTCAACAATTGCACCGCAGAATCTGAGTAGAAACCTGCCGTTGGAATTCCTGAGTAATCATACAAAGGTGAATGCGGAGCAGTTGGGCCTTTTGGCGCAAACGCACCGAAGTAGTCGTAGGTCATTGGCATAATCCAATCCAGATATTGGACCGCACCTGCATAATCAGCCGCATTAATTTTTGAAGCTGCAGCGCCGATTGCCGAGGTCACGAGTGCTGAAGAACCAAACCGTGCACGCAATGCTTGAATGATATTTTTGTAGCCAGAGAAACCGCTGGTAGTGTCGCAAGACAAACCGCAATCGTTTGGATATTCCCAATCGATATCGATACCATCAAACACATCTGCCCAACGTGGATCTTTCACCAGCGCGTAGCAAGATTCTGCGAATGCTGTCGGGTTTTGAGCTGCTTGAGGGAAACCGCCAGACCATGTCCAACCACCGAATGACCACACTACTTTCAAACCTGGGTGCAATTTTTTGAGTTTGCGCAATTGACCAAAACTTCCGCGCAAAGTGCCTGCATCCCATGTATCGGCGACGCCATCTACACTGTTTGCTGCATCGTAAGCTTTGTCGTAATCAGCATAAGAATCACCCACTACGCATTGGCCGTTAGTAACGTTACCGAAAGCGTAAACGATGGTGGTTAGAATCGCAGCTGAGCCGCTGGTTTCAATATTTTTAACATGATAGTTGCGCGCATAAACGCCCCACTCTGCAAAATAGCCAACTACTCTTTTTCCACCGAGTGACGTTGCTGAACTAGAGCTGGAACTTTTAACCGAGCTAACAGAACTTGCCACTGAAGATTTGCTAGAGCTGACAACACTTGCCACTGAGCTGGATGAGGATTTAACGCTTGATGTTGAAGATACAGTGCCACACGCACCTTGATTCAACCACACGCCATCTGCGCCAGAATTTGTCGCTGGGTCTTGCCCTTGCGTCCACCATTTCGCCTGATATTTCACATTACCTGATTGAACTTGTGTGCTACCAGTGTAGACACCAGCGCTAGTCCAAACAGGTAAGCCACCGCATGATGAAACTACTGAAGAAGCAACGCTGCTCGCAACCGATCCAACAGAACTTTTCACTGAGCTTGAACTGGCGACAGAACTTTTTACAGAACTGACAACTGAACTGGCAACCGATGATGTTGTGCACGCGCCCAAACTGCTCCACGCATTAGTCCACGCCCAACCTGTACCGGGAGCATAAGGCCCACCCACTGAACACCAGCCAGCAACGGTACACGAATATGCAGTACCCGCATTTTTAACGATTGCATTGTTGGCGTAAGCAGCGCCTTCAACATAATTGGCTACACCTGTGCAGTTGTAAGCCGCGTAACTTGCTTGCGACGCGCCTCCAAACAAACACAGTAAAATTAAGGCTTTGATTTTTTTCACGATGATTCCCCTCATGGTTCTATTTCAGTTCATTGATTTTTTTAACGCTTATTTTTAGTGCGAAAATAATTGATTTCCTAAATTTCAGGCATAGGAAACCGTTACCCAGTAAAATTGCTACTGAAGCAAAAAATAAACGAATGATTTTTAAAACGCAGATGCTCCCTACTACAAATACCAGGTTTAAATGCTCCAGCAGTTAAAATATCGGTGGTATTTTTTGGGTCAAACGTAGTGATAGAACAAACACAAATAAAAACGAAGTAAAACGTGATGAGTCGATAGTTTTATTATGTTTTAAAAAATTCTCGTACCGCAAAAATTTTAAAACGAAGCTTATTCGCTTCTTATGAGAAGAAATTACGCCTTAAGGACAACGTTGTCAACAATGATCTAGCGTTTTTGTGAAATTGTTACCATAGGTAATTTTTAAGAAGATATTGCAGAAATAAAGTGTATCAATTGCGAAGTTGATTTAAACGGCAATAACTTCTGCTGCAGTTAAATCACGCGATTTGCCCGGCGCGAGATCAACATCCAGATAAATTGATCCCATCGATAAACGATGAAGATTGACTACTTCATTATTAAAGAAACCAAACATGCGTTTAATTTGATGATAACGACCTTCATATATCGTGAGGTAAGCTGTGTGCGACGAAATAATTTCCAGCTGCGCCGGTAGTGTTGTTAAATTTTCAAACTGAAAATAAAACCCTTCTAAAAACTTTTGTACGTGTACTGCAGTAATTTCATCTTTGGTTTGCACCCAATAGCGCTTGGGAATTTTTTGTTGCGGCTGGGTAATTTTGCGCGACCAACGGCCATCGTTAGTGAGGAGCAGCAATCCAGTAGTATTAAAATCTAAACGGCCCGCTAGATGCAGTTGATTTTTTCCAGGTAAATCGATGAGATCAAGTACGGTTGGGTTTTTCTTATCGGTAGTCGCACTCACACAACCTTTGGGTTTATTGAGCATCACATAAATTGGTGTGCGCGCCTGCAAAATTTTTCCGTCAACCACAACATGACAAAATTCTGAAATTTGCCCACGCCCTTCACTTATTGCTACACCGTTTAACTGCACCAATCGTTGCACAAATAATTCGCGTACCGATTGCGCAGAAAAACTTAAGGTGCTTTCAATAAAACGATCAAGGCGCATATAGAAAATCTAGATACATTAGCCGCGCGATTTTTTAATAAGATCGTAAGCCGCCTGAATTTCTTGCGAGCGTTCGGTAGCGGCTTTAATCATATCTTCAGGCAAACCCTGCCCCATTAATTTGTCAGGATGATATTGGCTCATTAATTTTCGGTAAGCTTTTTTAATATCCGCATCACTTGTATCAGCGGTAACACCTAGGGCTTCATAGGCAAGCGTTAAAGCATTGGTATTATTTTGTTGGCCCGACGCGAAAGAATTTTGCGCACCCACCATACGTAATAATTGTTCAAAAGCCACGCGCGAAAAACCTAAACTGCTGGCAACTTGCTGAAGAAGATCGAACTCCTTCGCGTCCATATCGCCATCTATCATCGCCAAATTGATGAGGTATACCAATAGCATTTGGCTAAGGTTTGGGCTACGTGCGCCCAAACCGCGATAAGTGTTTAAACAATCTTGTAAATTAAAGTTCGCCTCGGCGCCCTCTTTAAATAAACGAATGGCTTCACGTTTGTGATCTGGTGTTAAACCCATTTTATCCATATAAGCTTCAGTGAGTTTGACTTCCATTTCACTGATGTGACCATCAGCCTTGGCGATGTGCCCCAATAAATTAAAAACTGTTTTAAAAAATAATGTTTGAGCCTGTTGCAGCTCTTCTTTGGAAATCTTTGGATTAGCTTTTTGCTGTTGGTTGTAAACAACGTAACCTATAACAGCACCAACAAGGCCGCCCCACTTACTGTGGGTTGCAAACAAACCTAATACAAAACCTATTATTGCCCCAATCATATCGACACCAACAGCTAATTAAAATGACGTTTTAGTTTTGCAAATTTTTCCAATGGATATTGAAAAAATGCGCGAGAAAATTCTGGTTCAGGACACGCTTGTCCGAAATCCGCCCCCCAGGGCACGTAGGCTCCTTCTTTGATATAGCGCTTATAAAGTGGCAAGGCATCGTCCGGGTAGCGGGCCAATAAGTAGTTCGTACCCTCACATAATACCGCAGCAAATGCTTGCGAGCTTGAGGGCAATAAATCCGCCGCTTGATTGGCTAAATTCGCAGCGATAAAACGATAATGAAATCGCTTTTCGGGACTTGCTTTAGTTGCATCAAACCGCAGTTTTTCCGCAGCGCCGATTATATTACCATCTGGCGTAATATTTTCTGGCGTGCCGTATTCAAACATACCATCCCACACTTTAAAATCTGGCGCTCCCTCAAAACCCATTAAATCCATACCATCGTAACGAGCAAGCACACTGGCGTTATAGAGACCTTTCGCACGAGCGGTTTTGGGTTGGAATGGTGATTTGGCTTTTTCCAAATCAGCCATATAATCCTTTGCTTTTTTTCGCACTTCCGGGTTTTTAAAAAATGGTAAAGCTTCGCCGTAACGCTTCTCGCGCATTAAGCGTCGGGCTAATAAATCACGGATTAAATAGTCGGGTGAAGTAAATGGATCTTCAGCGCTATCTGAGCTTTTCTGAATTGGCGCGGGTTCGGGTACATGCTGATCGACAAATGTTTTTAATTCATCGGTAGTTAAAATTCGCTCGGCAACATAAGCCGTATCCATCCAATAATCTTTTGAACCTGCATATAAATAATTAAGCGCCTGAACATATTCATTTCGACCTAACTGCAACAAACCCATTTCTGTATTTACTAAACAATGCGGTGTTACACCCGAATCGCCTTCGTTATAAAATGCTGATGTCATTGATGACGTCCAGCTTTCACTTTCAGGAAAAGATTTAATTGCTTCGGAATAAGCCGCTAACGCTCTCGGTTGATCACCTTTTTGTAGCGCTAGTTTTGCATTCACCCAGGCCGCCAAAGGTGTTTTGGATTTCGCAACATAGTGTTCGGCCAATTCATAGCGACCGGCGCGATAAGCAAATGCAGCAACAACATCTGCATTAAGAATATGTTCCACTTTTTGTTGATCAAGCAATGTAAATAAAGCGACGCGCGCATTCTCATCAAAATAACCGGAGAAGGCATAGGCAAAAACCAATTGCTGAATTAAAGCGTATTGCATTAAAGGTGCTATCAGGCCATCTTGTTGGATCACCTGCCCAATTGTCATGCGTAATGAATCATAGGCGGAATTGGAGCCGTAGGCGGCTTGCTGCGCATATAATTCGGTAGCTTTTAAAAACGCATTCTGCACTGACACTTTTTCTGACTCAGGAACTTCGTCAGTAGCAATCAAATAATATAACCTCGCTTCTTCACCGTAACTGGAAACTGCCAAACCAAGATTGTCGTTGTTACCTTTGGCCGCAAGCTCACGCACCATTGAAAAATATTTAACAGCCTCTTCAATATTTTGATCATAAGTCGCCATTTTTCCCAACATATACGCGGCCCACACAGCGCGTAATTTCTTTTCAGAATCAGGTAACGCTAGAACGGACAAAAACTTTTCGCGCGCAAAATTAAGATTATGGCTGTTTAAATTTTCGATGCCAGACGCTACCGGTTTTTTCTCATCTACCGTAACGATATTTGACTGAATAGCAGTGGTTGTATTTTCGCCTGAGTTATTTTCTGACTCTGAATTTTCGGTTGGAGTAATTTCACGGTTATAGGCAATGGCTGCTGCTGTGTACAAACGAATTGCTTCAGGTAAACCTTTCCCCGCTTCATAAGCAAGTGCCGGGTCACTGATAATGCGCATAGCTTTTAATAGTTCAGCTTCTTTATCGCTGAGTCCGACTAACTCAACGGTTCCCACTGAACTACTTTCATCTGCAATAAAAGTAAATTCTTTTTTGGGCAGTAATTTGCCAACTTCAAAGTAAGCATCGCCAGCAGGTAAGTTGGTAAGATTTGTTTTGCGATCCAATACCAGCACAGATGAAAAAAAGGGCCCACAAGCTTGTGCATGGCTAATTAAAAAAATACCTATTACTGAAGCGAGTAATGTCCGTTTATACTTTTTAAAAGCTAACATTTAGTGTGCCTCCATTTTGCAAGCGAGAACAACGCAGCCAGGCAAGAGGTAGATGTTGCTGTGGCATTATTTTCTTCACCTTATCGCGTTTAAACATCCAGGAATTTTTTCCTAACTCAAGTTCATAGCCATTTAAACCATCCGCTGCGGTACAGTTTTGCACTGGAGCCACGTGAATTTTCTCTGGCAGATTCACGCTTATATTACCTTGATTTAATAAATCAAGAGCCAATAATTCTGTTGTGGTATTGGGATTATGATTTTTGTCATTTTCATCGGGAATAACGGCCGCAATTAGGTGCGATTCTAGAACTTGCTTATTCATAACCGCAAGCAAACTCTCTAAAGGCCAGGCACGACGGTCATCAGTTGTGGGTAAACGAAACCAAATAACGCTGGTGAAATTATTTTTCTGAAGCTGGTGTATAAAGTTAGCGACGTCCGCAGGTTCAGCGCTTAATTCGAGACCATTATCTGCATCATTAAAAACTCTTTGCTCACTTTGAATTGCAGAAATTTTTTCATCATTCGAGAATAAAACGTTGGAACCATACGCAGGCAATGCAATTTGAAAAGGTTTATTCGTCATTTTTCGATATTGTTTGGCCCAAGCCAATGCCTGTTTCGAATCAAATAAACCCTGCTTTGGATTTAACACAGCATGAACTTGTAGAATAGACTCATCAGTAAGCGCTAATAATTCAGGCAGTTCTGAAGATTCCATCCACGTCGGCAATGCCGTATTAGAAAGTTTGAACCGGGAAGGCAATGCTAAACGTAATTTTTTTAAAAAATCACGGTAAGCGGGTAGTTGAGATGTAGGGCAATCGTAATCAATCTCTACACCAGTAAAATGAATTAGCTGTTGTTGCCAATCGCTAGTGAGCTTGATAGTTTTGAGAATTAAATTTTCATCTAACAATTGCTCTACGCGGCCATCGAGCCGAATTACTGCATAGACGGATAAATCGGTAGAATTGATTGCAACATAATGTGGTTTTACTTCGAAAAATTCTCCTTCACTATTTTTTTCCAACGCAAGCACACGCACTTGTTTGATTGAATTTGTAACAACCTTCAGCGATTCAATCAGAGAGTTAGTCCACACACGCTGCCAAATGTATACGTTGTGCTGCAATGCAGGAGCAGGCGTCCGCATAAAAAAAGTTAATGCAAAAGCCACCAAACCAATAGCTACAAGTGATAACACAATATTAGTAGTTCGCGACACGCACCATTCCTAACTAAGACTACGAACTACACGACAACATGGAACAACCGGCTTTTACGCGGGCCCATTCCGGGCGTTTTGCAAAATAAATTTCTTGATCCGGTTGCTCATTGTAAGGGTTGCGCAAAAGCTGCAACAGGTTTTCAACTGCGGAGTAATCACCTTCAGTCGCTTTATCGATTGCTTGTTGTGCCATGTAATTGCGCAATACATATTTAGGATTTGCGAGATTCATTCGAATTTTTCGTGCATCATTGCTTTCGCCATTTAAAACATAATCTTGTTGCAAGCGCTCGCCATAGGATCGCAACCATTTCGCCATAGCAGTTTTCGCCTGCTGGTCAGGCTCTGCATAATAAGCAAATTTTATAATATCGATTAAGGCTTCATCTGACGCTGGAATATTTTGCAAATCAAAGTTGGCGATCTGGCGATAAAAAATTGTCATGTCGGTTTCAGCAAGTTGAAAAACCGCATGCAATTCATCCAATAAATTGACATCGCTTTCGTTGAAATTTTTCAATCCCAATTTATTCGCCATATCCGCCTGCCATTGAGCCGAATAGGTTTGGCGATAACTATTTAAAGCCTCTTGTAAGGGTTCAACAGCTTCAATTAAGGGATAAATTGCGTTGCCTAGCTGAGCCAGATTCCAAAGCGCTATTTGCGGTTGATTAATGTAGCGGTAACGACGCCCTTGCGCGTCTGTTGTGTTCGGTGTCCAATCAGGATCATAGCCCTCAAGCCAACCATAAGGACCGTAGTCGATTGTTAAACCGTGGATGGACATATTGTCCGTATTCATCACGCCGTGTACAAAACCAACGCGCATCCAATGCGCAATCATTGTTGCAGTACTGGTGCAAATTTCATTAAACCATTGCACATAAGTATCGCGAGTTAGTTCTTTTTGATTTTCACATAAATGCGAGAAGTGATTGCGAATTGTAAAATCCGTTAAGGTTTTGAGCGATTCAATATCGTTGCGAGCTGCAAAAATTTCAAAATTTCCGAAGCGAATAAAACTTGGAGCCACACGACACACAACAGCTCCCTGCTCAAGCTGCGGGTTGCCGTCATAAAACATATCGCGCCTAACTTGCTCGCCCGTTAACAACAAACTCAATGCGCGTGTTGTAGGCACGCCCAAATGATGCATGGCCTCGCTACATAAAAATTCACGCACGGATGAACGCAAAACCGCAAACCCATCTGCAGTTCGTGAATATGGCGTTGGACCAGCGCCTTTTAATTGCAAAGTCCAATGTGCATTTTGTAGATTTTTAACGTCGCCCAAATTAATTGCACGCCCATCGCCTAACTGCCCTGCCCAATTACCAAATTGATGGCCCCCATAACACATGGCAAATGGTTGCATTCCTGGCAATAATTTATTGCCAGAAAAAATATCGGTAAATAATTGTGTAGATAATTCGGAGTGATTAAGATTAATTAGATCTGCAACTTCAGTAGCTGCACAAACTAATTGAGGCGCTCGTACTGGCGTTGGATTAGCAAAGGAATAACACGCGTTAAAAACCTGTCGCCGATAATTATCTGTAATAGCGTCTGCAGGTAATTCGCGCACGAAACGGTTGTCGAAAACGAGGTCGTTAAGATGTTTGTTACTCATGGATTAACCTGAGCTAGCGTTTTACTCAAGCTGATTTAATCAGTGAGTAAAGAGGAATTAAGTAGCGGGTGTCGGTGCAACTACACCCGGCCCAACTGGCGGATATGCCAAAAATTCTGGCAAGCTTTCAGCGTAGGCGGATAAGGTTTGCAACCGTGGAAAAGCTGATGCAGGAATAATATCAGGTAACGTGCTTTGAATAAATTGCCAAACCACTGCCGGAGTAATAAATGGTTGAGTTAAATTAGCAGGCGTTAACTCAAATTCACTCACGCGAAGTTTCGTTTCCAACTCTTCACAAGCAGCTTTCAATTGCAAAGTGATTCGATCAATCCAGGGCTGGTGTTGTTTTTCTTCAGGGCGTAAATTTTTTTCGTAAACTAATTGAATGGCTTTTTCACAGGCCGTTAGCGCCAAGCCCACTATTTGCAGTGCAATTCTAAAATCTTCACCGAGATGCGGCATTAATCGACGCGATGCAGGCACAGCAGATTCTGCGTAGTGAAGAATAATGGTGGAATCCATTAAAACTTCGCCGCTCTCAAACACTAGTGTGGGCGCTTTAACGATGGGATTGATGGCTTGAAATTCGGCAAAATCATTGAACACCGATAATGGCTGATGTTCAAAACTGATGCCCATGTAGTTAAGCGTGATAGCCGTTCTACGCACATAAGGTGAATCAAGCATGCCAATAAGCTTCATCATATGCCACCTAAAAAACAGTTATTCTCTTTGCCAACCACGATTTAAAATTGCTGATAAGCGCCCATAATAAGTTGATATTTACTAATACCTTCGCGCGCGGAAGTAGGCATTGCAACATCGATATGAATAACATTACCGATACGGATTTTGCTGGAGCTTAAGCGTAAACCTACACCCACGTTTGAAAGTAAAGGCGAGTTTTGTTCGCTTGGTAAACCCCATGCTTTACCTGCGTCAAAAAATACCACGCCACCAACACGCATTAAGTTAAATATGTGTAAGTCAGAAAAGTAACGGCGCTCAACTGAAACTACATAACGCTTTTTACCGCGAAGATAATCTGTTGGATAACCGCGTAGCCCTGTGATGTCGCCTACGGTTAATTCTTCATACTGCGGAAGATGTTCACCTACACCGTATTCAGCGCGAAAGTACCAACGGTTCTTCTCGTTAATTAAATAGTGATAGGCGACTGTTGATGTCAGCAAATTTGGATCAAGACTATCGATTCCCAAATGTTGACGACCATCCAATTTTGCGGAGACTTCAAAAATATGTTTGTCGGAGATATCGAGAATATTTCCGTAAGTAATTTTGTAGCGCAACACATCATCTGGGTTGCCAAATGTTGTACCCGCAAAACCCAAACGCGCTGTTACAGTTTGCCCAGTGGGAATATCTTCTGGTCGTTGAATTTGGTTTAAGTTTTTAAACACGCCGTATTGGTTTTGCAAATATTGATATTCGATCCACGGATACACAGCTTTATCGCGTTTAGGAATTGGCTGCAAGGTATCTTCGTTGGTGAAAAAGCTATCCTCTTCATGGGTAACACCGACTAACCAACGCTGCGTAAAATTCGGATTAACATCAGTTGCAACACCGAAATAAACTTCGTTATCGATTGCTCTATGACGAAATGAATTTACAACTTCATCGTGCGAACGAATTTCATCAACTTGAGATAAATCGGAATACTGCACGCCCATGGCTCTGGGAGTATCCAACGCATAGAAAGGACGTTCTACCGTAAGTAATGTATTTCTTCCGTCGGAAGTATCTTCATACAAAGCGCGAACGGCGATTTGTTTATTTAAAAAATAGGGGTTACTAAAATCATAGCTGATAGTTTTGCGTAATTGATTTTCTTCATAACCAATTTTGAATGCGTTACCTGTACCTAAGACGTTGCCATCACTAATAGCAAAACCGGATTCATTGTCGCTGGATTTATGACTGAAGCTAACTTGTGGCTCAAGCACCCAGGAATCTTGGGTGATTACTAAAACGTCGACTTGATCGCCGCACACTTTTTCGGGAAGCACATGCGCGTTGGTTAAATATTTTCTGGTACGTAAATTACGCGCAGTCTCTTCCAAATTTTTATAGTTAACTTTATCTCCAACTTTAAATAACAATTGCGACTTCACTACTTTTTCGCGCGTTGTTATGTGCAGTCTATTTAAGAGGCGATAAACAGCATTATTTTCATCGGGATTTTTTTCATTAAATACATTGATTTGTGCAATGCGAATATTGCGAATAGTTTTCCCCTGTAACACTTCAAAGGGTGATTCTTCTTCGCGTGATTCTTTTTTATCTTCAAAGTCTTCGGGATTGATATTGTAAGCAATACATTCAGGTGTGGACGACACAGGTTCAGCGGTAAATGCTTCTTGAGCGCTAACAATATTTACTAAACCGAAAAAACCTATTGTAGATACAAGAACGACTCGCCCCGCCATTGCTGCAGGCGTATTTTTCAATGACAAGATGTTATTTGAAAATATAAACATAAAATCCCTAAGTACTGTTTAAATTTAATTACTGTCAGCCATTCTTGCTCAGGTGTTTCAGCTAATGATGATATGCATGATCTGCCTCTGATGAGGAGTCAGACGATAACCCATCTTCCACCGCAGCGGGATTTAACTCTGTACGCTGGCGCTCCAAGGCGGAGTCGGATGCGCTCGAATTGGCGCTCTCGTTCACATCTTGGGAATTTGTGGCGCCATGATTCATAGTCGCATGATTCATATGTGAATGATCCAATTCAGCGTGGTTCATTTTTGAGTGATCCATACCTGAGTGATCATCAGTCATCGACGAGCCTTGCTCTATATGTTGATGCTGGTGAGCATGCCCAAGGCTTCCCCATATGGTCCATAGCCCGAAAGTAATGATGATAAGAGCCATGCCCAAACGTAATTTTCGCTGCCTTAGTAGACGAGTAAGTTGTTGCGCGGCGATGCCCGATGCTAATACTGAAGGCAAGGTGCCCAACCCAAATGCAAACATAGCAGCAGCAGCCAAGCCTGGCGCAGGCTGAGTCATAGCAGTCGCCAAAGCTGCGTAAACCAAACCGCAAGGTAACCAACCCCAAAGCGCGCCAAGCAATAAGGCTTTGGGAAGATTATTGACGGGCATCAGCTTTTTACCCACAGGTTGAATATAAACCCACAAATAACGGCCCAAGGTTTCAAGTTTGGTAAGCCCACGCCACCAATCTGCTAAATACAACCCCATGGCGACCAATAAGATGCCAGCAATCACGCGTAAAATAGTCCCACCGCCGATAACGGCGAACTGCTCGGCAAACAGGCCTGCGAGCATTCCCATGAGCGCATAACTAAGAATTCGTCCAAAATTATAAGCAACCAGAATTAGCCAGCGCTTGGCTTTGGCCTCCGCCGGAATTGCCATTGTCAGCGCGCCCATAATGCCACCACACATGCCAATGCAATGTGTGCTACTGACTAAACCCAGAATAACTAAAGGAAGGAAAATGACGGGATCAATCATCTACTTTTGCTCGGACTTATGCTCTAGGTTTGAATGTGCTTGTAGAGATTCCGGGTGTGATTTTTCGGCGGGATCTTGCACATGAGATTCGAGATTCGACGACTTCTTTTTTTCATCATCGAATAAAATTCGGTGAGCTTCTGTATCGAGATTATCGTACTGGCCATTATTAATAGCCCAAAATAAAACCTTCACTGCGATAGCGATAAAAATCAGCGCACAGGGAACCAGAAAGTAGAGACTTTCCATTTAATTCACTCAACAGAAATTTTGATGACTATTTACTTAACCGCAAGGCGTTGAGGACCACTATCAGCGAACTCATGGTCATACCAATTGCCGCTGCCCATGGTGCGACATGACCGCTTGCCGCAAGCGGTAAAGCGATTAGATTATACGTGAGCGAGAAGATTAAATTTTGTTTAATTATGTTATTGGTGCGCTTTGCGATTTCGATGGCTTTTGGTAGAAGCGTTAATTGATTGTTGAGCAACACGGTATCGGCACGCGTTTGGGCGAGGTCGGATGCCGACGCCATAGCGACAGACACATCTGCTCCGGCGAGTACGGGTACATCATTGATACCGTCGCCCACCATCAATACTTTGTCGCCTTGGGCTTGAGCTTTTTGAAGTCGCGCAAGCTTATCGGCTGGTTTTGCACCGGCAATAAAATCAGCGAGGTTCAATTGTTTTGCAAGCTGCGCAACTGAACCCGACTGATCGCCGCTTAACAATTCAACTTTAATATTCATTTTTTGTAGAGCAAGAATCGCCTCTTGTGCATGAGGACGAATTTCATCTTCCAAACCGATCCACGCAACTGCACCTTGCGTATTCGCGAGCAGCAGCCAGAGTTTTTGCTGATCAGGTGAGGCTGGATTATTGCGTTGGACGGAAATTATTTCGCTCGCGAATTCTTGCGTACCTATGCGATAAATTTCCCCACCGACAATACCTTCGATACCGGCGGCGGTTGTTTGTTTCACATCGACAGCACGGCGGTTGTTTTGCCAGGCACTAAATGCTCGTGCAATAGGATGATTGGAATCAGTCTCTAAAGTTGCTGCAATCGCTAGGACATCTTCACGCTTTTGTTCAGCGAGTAAAAGGACATCGGTTATGTAAAAACGGCCTTGGGTTAAAGTACCGGTCTTGTCAAAAATCACGCGAGTAATTTGCGGCAAAGCTTCAATAACATGACCGCGCGCCACCAGGAACCCGCGTTGACGCAAATTAGCCGTAGCGGCTGAAAGTGCTGCGGGCATGGCCAAAGCCAAAGCACAGGGACAAGTAACTACAAGCACGGATAAAGTAATCCACAAAGCGCGACTCGAATCTTTGAACCACCAAAAAATAAATACACATGCGCAAACTATTAATAAACGTGCGACAAAAAAACGTGCAATTTTGTCAGCTGCTATAACCTGTTTTGGTTTTTCATCTGCAGCTTGTACGGCTAAACGTTCAATGCCTGAAAGTTGCGTTGCGCTGCCAATGGCGGTGACGCGAATGCGCATTGAGCTTTGTCCGTTCAGCGTACCGGCAATAACTCTGTCGCCAGTTTTTTTTGCGACGGGAATAGATTCGCCCGTGATTAATGCTTCGACGACTTCGCTTTCGCCGCTCACCACAATTCCATCGCACGGAAAAGTATCGCCAGACTTTACTAATACTAAGTCATTAACAGACAGCATTTTGAGTGGAATATTTTCGGTAGTCTCTTCGCCGGAATTTTGGGTAATGCAACACGCAGTGAGCGGCATTAATTGTGCGAGATTTCCAAACGCCAGGCGATTGCGATGGCGCGCGCGCTGCTCTATGTAACGGCCCAACAATAAAAAGAACGCAAACATGGAAACCGATTCAAAATAAACTTCGCCACTGTTAGTGATAGTGGCCCAAGCGCTGGCGAGATAAGCCAAACCAATCGCAAGTGCGACTGGAACATCCATAATTAATTGTTTGCTTTTAATGCTGCGCCATGCAGCTTTAAAAAAAGGCGACGCGGAAAAAAATACGACTGGTGTTGCCACCAACATACTTAACCAGCGCAAAAATTCTAGCCAGGTATCAGTTGCGCCGAAATAAATCCCCACCGCTACCATCATGGCTTGCATCATGCCGAAGCCAGCAACACCTAAACGAAACAAAGCAGTTCGATTTTCTTTTTTGAAAAATTCTTGCTGTTGATCATCGGTTGCGGGCCGAGGCTTGTAACCAATTTGGGCAAGCGATTTTAAGAGTTCGCTAAGCGGAGCGTCTGCTGGTGACCACACAACTGTACAGCGATGCGTACTTACGTTGACGCTAACGACTTTTACCGACGCATTTTTTTTAAGATGAGTTTCAATCAACCAACTGCAGGCAGCACAGGAAATTCCTTCTAATAATAAATTTGCCTGACGCGAATGTGCATCAAAATCCGTAACAAATTCGCTTTGCACTTCGGGCAAATCATAAATCTGCCAATCGGCTTTTAATTGCTGTGTATCGCTGCGTTGATTAATTTCAGTGCGATATTTGTAAAAATTTTCCAAGCCACCATCCACAATTGCCATGGCAACTGCTTGGCAACCTGGGCAGCACATGGACTCAGATTTACCATTGATAGACACAAAAAAATTGGTATTGGCGGGAATCGGCAAACCGCAATGAAAGCACGAGGGCTTATCATTTTGATTTGCTAGGGAATCTACTGGAGGCATGGATATAAAATCCGTCTGCAAAAATAAATATTATTCTGCAGGTTTGGTGTTGGTGCGCGACTGCAAAACTGTTTCAGTTGTTTTTGCTAAATTAATTTCACCGCTAAGCAGCCACTCAGCATCTTTACGTTTACTTGCATCTGATTCCGGTACCAGGGCAATGTACCAGGAATATTCCACAGGAGAGTCAAGTTGACCGCGATATTCGCCAGCAGAAATAGCGGTTAACAAAAGATTTTGGTCTTTTTTGGATTTAACCGGGTTATCTAAAAACAAATATAAATTTTTAGGGAAAGCGTGATTGCCGGCCAACGACACTAATACATCACCAGTGGTTTGATCAAATTTTACGTGAGCGACTAACTTAAGTTCTGCGGCTTTTTCATCTTGTTTGAGAGTTTGGTTAATCATCAAGCCTGATTTGTAGTAATTATCAGTCACAACGTCATCTGCAAAATTAAATGCAATTGAGACCGTGAAAAAACACAGTACGATAATAAAAATTAACGGGCCGAATACAAACCAAAACCAAAACTGGCGATACCAGGGCAAAACATTTTCAGCGGTTTCGTTGGTCATTTTTTTCACTCAATTATTTAGAGGGGCCGATAAAGGTTGTGCTGTGCGATATAACAACTTCCGGTTTATCGCGCGCTACCACTTTAAAGGTAATAGTATTTTTTTCGCCTTTTAGTTCACTACGTTTTACCGATACGCGAACCGGCAAGGTAATAATTTCACCTTCAAGAATCGGCGGTGCTTTGTAGCCCTGCACAGTGTAGGTGTAATCACCCAGCACACTAACATCGTAAACGTGAGTTTGGCGATCAAGGTTTTCAATTTTCAGGGTATAGACGTTTGAAACATTACCATCGCTAATGCGGAACATTTGCGTGCCACGGTCGCGCATGACTTCTACTAATAATGGCATACGGGTAGCGAGTGAGTATACGAAGAAACCAACCATTACCACCAACACAAAACCATACCCCAAAACGCGCGGGCGCATGATTTTGACTTTCTTTTTAGCGCCTGCGTCTTCGGTGGTGAAACTGATTAATCCCAACGGATAATTCATTTTTTCCATCACGCTATCGCATGCGTCTATACACAAACCACAATCGATACACTCGGCTTGCAAGCCTTCGCGAATATCAATATTCACCGGGCAAACTTGCACGCACCAGGAGCAGTCGATGCAATCGCCCAACCCTTGGGCTTTGTAATCTTCACCGATTTTACGTGGGCCGCGCTTTTCGCCGCGCTCTTTGTCATACCAAACTGCCAAAGTGTCGTGATCGTACATGACCGCTTGAAAGCGCGCATAAGGACACATGTATTTGCAGACTTGCTCACGCATAAACCCGGCATTACCGTAAGTCGCGCCGGTAAAAAACAGCACCCAAAAAACAGCAGTTAAATCCAGATTAAAAGTAAAAAAGCTAATGACTAAATCGCGCACCGGCGTGAAGTAACCAACGAAGGTCATGGCCGTTACCAAGGCTATGGCGATCCAGATAGCGTGTTTGGCAGTTTTGCGCAGAAACTTTTCTGTTCCCAGTTTTTTTGAATCGAGCTTGATGCGTTTGTTGCGATCACCTTCGCAGACAAACTCTGCCCACATGAACATCTGTGTCCACACGGTTTGTGGGCAAGTAAAGCCGCACCACACGCGGCCAACCATCACTGTAACCGTGAATAACAAAAACGCCGCGATAATTAATAGCCACGCGAGATAGACACCATCTTGCGGTGAAAAGGTCACCCATAAAATATTAAATTGGCGCGCTGGCAAGTCAAACAACATGGCTGGTCGGCCATCAATAACCAACCAGGGCATCAACACGAAGCCTATGATTAGGGGCGCGCTGATATAACGACGCAGACGTTGGTAAAAACCTTTAATACGGCGGATGTAAACTTTCTCTTCCGACTCGTAAAGATTGATGTAACGAATTTCAGTTGCAGGGGCTTGTTTTGCAGAAATTTCCGTTGCAGGAATGCCCTTGGACGCCTCAGGTTGCTTGGACTTTTCGTTCACAGAAAGTACCTCAGACATTGTACGCGGGGTAAATCAACAAGACGTACGGCAGGAATCGCTAGGATGGGGACATATGAGCGCAGATCAAGTCTGCGCTCATGAATGATGAAAATTTAAACGGGAAATTATTTCGCAGCGTCACTCTGCGAGAGACTATAGACGTAGGCAGCCAGTAAATGGATGCGCTCTGGTTTCAGCGTTTCAGCATGAGTGGGCATGACGCCACCGCGACCATTGCGCACAGTTTGGCGCAAAACTGAAGGGAGTTCTTCAGGAGTCGTGGCACCGTATAACCAGACATCATCCGTCAAATTGGGCGCGCCAACTTGTTGATTGCCCTTACCATCCGCACCGTGACATACAACGCAGTTGGTTTTGAAAACTTCTGCGCCCAAGGTTGCTTTAGCTTCGTCATGTTCTTTACCAGCTTGCTTAAGCACGAACTCAACCACGTTAACCACGTTTGTTTCACCAATGATTGGTCCCCATGCCGGCATAGCGGCGTGACGTCCCAAGGTGATGGTTTCTTTAATACGCTCAGGGTCGCCGCCGTATAACCAATCTTTGTCAGTCAGGTTGGGGAAGCCAAAGTTACCGCTGGCATCTGAACCGTGGCAGACAGAGCAGTTGTTGAGGAACAAGCGCGCGCCCATCTTCATGGCTTCAGGATCCTTTGCCAATTGTTCAATCGGCGTATTCACAAACTTACCAAAGGTAGCATCGTAGGTAACCTGAGCTTTGGACTGCTCAGCTTCGAGCTGGTTGTGCGAAGTCCAACCGAATACACCCTTCCACAAACCAAGGCCGGGAAACGCCACTAAATAACCAGCGGTAAATACGAAAGTTGCCAGAAACAAACCAAACCACCAGCGTGGTAAAGGGTTATCGTATTCTTCGATACCATCATAAACGTGGCCAGTTTTACGGGTTTCGCCACTTTCATCAGTTGCCACCACCGCGCGCTTGCGGTTTGCCATCAAAATCCAGAACAACAACACAAGGTTGGTGAGGGTCAGACCTATAATCCAACAACTCCAAAATATACTCATAATTAATTCCGCCCCTCTTGATCATCATTAGCTTGGTGATCTTCTGTCTGCTTGTTTTTGGTTTCATCCGCAAAGGGTAAGTTTGCGTCATCGTCAAAGCGGTTTTTGAGCTTCGGGGAAAACGCCCAAAAACATACCCCAAAAAACGCGATAGTTACCAAAACCGTTGAAATTGCACCTAAAGTACCAACGTCCATTAACGTTTCTCTTTCAGTAGCAGGCCCAATTGCTGTAAGTAAGCAACCAGTGCGTCCATTTCGGTCACACCCTTCACTGCTTTCTGAGCACCTTCGATGTCATCATCAGTATAGGGAACACCAACGGAACGCAATGCACGCATTTTGGCGGCAGTATCTTTGCCATTCAAAACGTTATCGTTCAACCATGGAAACGCAGGCATGATAGATTCAGGCACAACGCTGCGCGGATTGTATAAATGCGCGCGCTGCCAATCGTCCGAATAACGGTTCCCTACACGAGCCAAATCTGGACCAGTGCGCTTGGAGCCCCACAAAAATGGATGTTCGTAAACGGATTCGCCGGCTACAGAATAGTGACCATAACGTTCAATTTCTGCACGCAATGGACGAATCATTTGCGTGTGGCAAACGTGGCAACCTTCACGGATATAAATATCGCGACCTTCCAATACAACAGCAGGCAGCGGCTTTAAACCCTCAATCGGGGTTGTAGTTTCTTTAAGGAAAAACTGCGGAACAATTTCAACCAAACCACCAAAACTAATGGCGATGACTGCAAGAACTGTCATCAAGCCAATGTTCTGTTCAACAATATCATGACCTTTCATCTAGGCTCCCCTTAGATCGATTGCGGCTGCGCGTTAACATCGGCAGTTACTGACTGACCGGCTGCTTGCGCTGTACGGTAAGTGTTGTAAGCCATAAGCAACATACCTGAAAGGAAGAATCCACCCCCAATTACACGTACCAGATAACCGGCATGGCTGGCGGTTACGGATTCAATAAAGGTGTAGGTCAGAGTGCCGTCTTTGTTAAATGCACGCCACATCAAACCTTGCATAATGCCGTTTACCCACATCGCACATACATAAAGTACGGTACCGATGGTTGCTAACCAGAAGTGAATATTGATCCACTTAACGCTATACATTTGTTCGCGCTTATAGAGGATTGGCAACATATGGTAGACCGAGCCGATAGAAATCATCGCAACCCAACCTAAAGCACCTGAGTGAACGTGACCTACGGTCCAGTCGGTATCGTGTGACAAGGCATTTACAGTTTTGATTGCCATCATCGGGCCTTCAAAGGTAGACATACCGTAGAAAGACAAAGCTACGACCAGGAAGCGCAATACTGGGTCGGTGCGCAATTTATGCCATGCGCCAGACAACGTCATAATCCCGTTGATCATACCGCCCCAGCTTGGCGCGAGCAGGATCAAAGACATCACCATACCTAAAGACTGAGTCCAATCTGGCAATGCTGAGTAGTGCAAGTGGTGCGAACCTGCCCAAATGTACAGAGAGATCAGTGCCCAGAAGTGAACGATAGAAAGTTGGTAAGAGTACACCGGACGACCTGCTTGCTTGGGAACGAAGTAGTACATCATGCCGAGGAAGCCCGCGGTCAGGAAGAAACCTACTGCGTTGTGGCCGTACCACCATTGCACCATGGCATCGGCAGCGCCTGCGTAAGCAGAGTAGGATTTGAACAATGAAACAGGAACCGCTGCAGAGTTAACAATGTGCAGCACGGCTACGGTTACGATGAATCCGCCGTAGAACCAGTTAGCAACATAGATGTGCGAGGTGCGACGCTTGACGATAGTGCCGAAGAACACAATCGCGTAGCTGATCCAAACTACCGCCAGCAGAATATCGATTGGCCACTCAAGCTCAGCGTATTCTTTTGCCTGAGTCATACCTTGTGGAAGAGTGATAGCAGCAAGAACGATAACCGCCTGCCAGCCCCAGAACGTAAATGGCACTAGCCAGCCACCGAAGAGCTTGGCTTGGCAGGTACGCTGCACAACATAATAAGAAGTCGCAAACAATGCACAACCACCGAAAGCGAAAATTACCGCGTTGGTGTGTAGAGGACGTAAACGCCCGAAATGCGTATAAGGTTGGAACAAGTCATTCAGACCCGGCCAAACCAACTCGGACGCGATAAACACGCCCATAGCCATACCAAATATGCCCCAAACCACGGTCATAATGGCGAATTTACGCACTATATCAAAGTCGTACACTGGTGGATCACCAGCTACAGTCGCATGACTACCCATAGGACATTACCCACACTATTAAATAAAAACGAAATGATTAAACCCTGAGATTCTCAGGCTGCATACCTGCAATGCCTGAAATCTTTTGCCCTACACATTCAATGGAATTGAATCAGTGTAGGGCAGAATTTTACTTTTTGCTTAACAATAACCTTACAAACTGTAAGTTTACAGGCCGATTAGCACCGGCTTCTAGAGCTTGGGCGCACGACCTTTATTTGCTGCAATACGCATGCGTAATGCATTCAACTTGATAAAGCCTTCTGCATCCTTCTGGTTGTAAGCACCAGCATCATCCTCGAAGGTTGCCACTTTCTCATCGAACAGACTGTCAGCAGAGCGACGACCCACAACGTGAACCGCACCTTTGTAAAGTTTTACGCGAACATCACCATTTACGTAATGTTGCGATTCATCGATCAATGTCTGCATCAATTGACGCTCAGGACTCCACCAATATCCGTTATAGATCATCTCGGCATATTTGGGCATTAAGCTGTCTTTAAGATGCGCAACTTCGCGGTCAAGCGTAATAGATTCAATCGCACGGTGCGCACGTAACAAAATCGTACCGCCGGGAGTTTCATAGCAGCCGCGCGACTTCATACCAACATAACGATTTTCAACGATATCCAAACGGCCAACACCATTGTCACCGCCCACTTTGTTCAAGTAGGTCAACACAGTTGCAGGTGACATTTTTTCGCCGTTGATGGCAACCACATCGCCTTTTTCGTAGGTCAATTCAAGGTAGGTAGCAACATCTGGCGCCTGCTCTGGAGCCACGCTCCAACGCCACATATCGTCTTCAGCTTCAGTCCAAGGACTCTCTAACACACCGCCTTCGTAGGAAATGTGGAGCAAGTTTGCGTCCATAGAGTAAGGTGATTTTTTCTTCTTGTTGAAATCAACCGGGATATTGTTCTTCTCGCAGTAAGCCATCAAACTTTCACGCGAGGTCAAATCCCATTCACGCCAGGGCGCGATCACTTTGATGCCTGGTTTAAGCGCGTAAGCGCCCAATTCGAAACGAACCTGATCGTTACCTTTACCAGTAGCGCCGTGAGAAATAGCATCCGCACCTACTTCGTTAGCGATCTCAATCAAACGCTTGGCGATTAATGGACGGGCGATTGAAGTACCGAGCAAATACTCGCCTTCATAAATGGTGTTCGCGCGGAACATGGGGAATACGAAATCGCGGACGAATTCTTCGCGTAAATCGTCGATAAAAATTTGTTTAACGCCTAGCGCCTCAGCCTTCGCGCGAGCTGGCTCTACCTCTTCGCCTTGACCAATATCAGCTGTGAAAGTAATCACTTCACAGTTGTAATTCTCTTGTAACCACTTGACGATAACTGAAGTATCCAAGCCACCAGAGTAGGCTAGGACGACTTTTTTGATGGTAGACATTAGGAAGCTCCGCTGAAAGATCTCTGAGTCACTGTTTGCGCAAGGCCTGGGCCAGACAGTTGGGCGCGGGATTGTACTCGGAAGCCGACAAAATTCCCACACCCTTATAACTTATAAGGTCATTATTATTGCAAAAAAATTCGCGCGACCCACCTTAATTAAGAATGTCTTTCATTGCGCCGGAATGACACCCGCGAAAAATAAAAAAGGCGCGATAAATCGCGCCTTTAGAGATCAATTATCAACTTTCATCAAAGCTTAAAAGTAGACACCTTTTCGTTCAATGCGCTTGAGTGATCTTGCAATACTTTTGCACGCGCTTCGCCTTGATGCGCATCTTCCGCAGAGCTGTCGGCGACACGTTTTATCGCCGTCATATTGCGCAGCACTTCTTTCATCACCTGGCTTTGTTCTTCTGCAGCGGTTGCAATTTGTGACGCCATATTGCTGATGACACCGACCGCATCATTAATATTGTTCAGTGAACGCGATGCATTATCTGCATTGCTAACACTACCCGTCGCCAGCGCGCGACTGTCATCCATAATGGCTACCGCATGTTGAGCGGTGCCCTGGAGCGATGTGATCATCGCCTGAATTTCGCCGGTGCTGGCGTGGGTGCGCTGGGAAAGTACGCGAACTTCATCAGCTACTACCGCAAATCCCCGGCCCTGTTCACCGGCGCGCGCCGCTTCAATTGCTGCGTTTAGTGCTAATAAATTAGTTTGTTCTGCAATGCCTTGAATAGTTGCCAAAATTCCGTTGATGTCCTGCGCATGCTTGTTGAGATTAGAGATGACGCTGCCAGCTTGCTCAACTTTGTTGGCCAAGACCACGATGGAGTCGCGGGTTTTATCGACCTGATTTTTACCTTCTTCAGCACTACTCACCGATTCATCTACCGATGTCGCCGTGCGCTCCGCGTGACGAGAAATCTCATGGGTAGCGTTGGTCATCTCATCCATAGATTGCGCGACCATACTTATTTGCTCCTGCTGCTGACCCAATTCTTTTACCGAACTGTAAGCCCTATCCGCCATAGAGCGAGCGTTGTCTTGTAGGTCTGTGGCCTGGTTGCGGATGTGCATGACAAGATCACTCATATGATCCACAAACCGATTGAAGTTGGCGGCCAATTTACCCACTTCATCTGATGAGGTAACAGGTAAACGCCGGGATAAATCGCCGCCGCCAGACGCAATATCCGACAAGCGATCCAACACCAGAATCAATATCAAATCAGAGTTTGGAATGGCGCTGGCAAACACCTGCTTGGAGCGGCCATCCACTTTAACCAAATGCAGCTCGTCTTTTTTCGCCAACAATTTATCCACATAACTGGTAGTTAATTCAGGAGCCACCAGCGTGACCGACTTGTTAAGAAGCTTATCGTCAGCATGGGCAAACACAGTTCCCTTGCGAGTGGCGATGAACATATAACCTTGGCCGGGCAGCGAAATATCGCGTAACTGCTGCACTATATTGTCGATAACCACATCAATACCAATCACGCCTTTTACGCTGCCATCGCTATTAATAATCGCGCGGCCAAGCGACACGACTGATTTGCCTGTCGCCGACGCAACCGAAGGATTATCAATAAAGGTTTTTTTCTGGTCAGCCATGGCATTGATGTACCACGACCATTTACGCGGATCATCATTTCCAGGCGCCATTACCAGATTATTTGCATTGACTAATTTGCCATCGGCAAAGGCCAAAAACGCGTTATCTACATCGGCTGCGATTTTCAGCTGTACAAGATGGCGGTTGTAATTCGAGTCATCAGAATTCGCGGGAAAGCTTTCTAAAGATTTACCTTTCAACGCAAACCAGTCACTCACATATTTTGTGAAGGTCGCAGAAATACCTTCAACTTGATGGGCGATATTTACTTCCGTTGCCTTCATGGCGGAAGAATAGGAAAGATAGGCGACGGCACAGCCGACCAAAACCAGCGAAACGCCCACCGACGTACTTATTTTTTTTCTCAACGACCATTGCGCAAACATGGGCCCTCCAGGTGTTCTTGCACCTTTAGATTTATCTGTATGGTTTTTTATGAAGCTCACTAATCAGCGTAACCGAACAGCCTTAGTGAGACAGACACCAGCGTGTCGCCTCAAGTATGGTCGACAATTACGCAATAGCAAGTAACCGGTTACAGGGCCTCTGCGTAAGCGATCAGCTCGTGAAGGATATGTTTTTGCGGCTCTGTGGTAGTGTCGAGTTGCAGCAACTGGTTAACGCGATAATGTAGATCGACGGCGAGCACACTGGCCCCCGCGCTGGAATCCGTATGGCGTAAATGACAAAATGCGCTCCATTGCTGTTGCTCGGCGGATGTCAACGTGTGCGGAAAATTGCGGGCGCGGTAGCGAAACAGCAATTCATCCAACCGTGCATCCGTAAAATCAAAACTTTTACTGGCAAGTTGCTCGGGCGAGGCACGGCGAACTTGCGCCATAAGCTTTTTATCCGCGTCATCAAAAAATCCGCTGTAAAGCATTTGGTCGGGGTCAGTTTTTTCGATGAAGCCAATTTCGCTGTAAAGCTCGTACAATTTTTCCTGCAAAGCTTCCTGTTCAATTAATGAAAGATTGCGGAGCTGCTGCCAGTGCTGCTCCAGCACGTTGCGATCAATCTTAAGTCGCTGTGCAGTGGCATCATCCAACATATTGGGTGGCAGTAACATTGGCGATTTATTGAGATGGATTTCCTTCAAAGCCACCCGCTCTATTCCCGCGGGCAAATCTTCGCTGCGAGTAAATAATCGCTCACGTAAATCATCTGCAGATAAGGTCAATAAATCGCGCGGATTAAAGGCGAGGTTGTAAGCAATCACCGAATTTTTATTGGTGGGATGAATCGCCAGCGGCAATACCAAAGTCGCGTTGCCGTTTTCGCCCGCAAACCGCGACGATATATGCAGCAAAGGTTTGTGGCCGGGGATATCAATCAAACTATTAACAAAGCGTTTATCACGTAAACGATAGGCGTAATCGAAGAGTTTGGGCTGGTGGGTTTTAATGAGCTTGGCCATGCCGATAGTGGCGTACACATCCGACAACGCATCGTGCGCGGCCTCGTGGTTCAGGTTATTGGCAGCGGTGAGTTTTTCCAATTTGAAGCAGGGTTTGCCATCTTCATAATTGGGCCAATTGATGCCCTCCGGCCGCAGTGCGCGGGTGGTACGCACTACATCAATAATGTCCCAGCGCGAATTGCCGTTGCGCCACTCACGTTCATAGGAATCGTAGAAGTTGCGATAAAGCATAAAGCGCGTAACTTCATCGTCAAAGCGAATGGAGTTGTAACCTACGCCACACGTCCCCGGTTGGCTGAGTTCGGCGTGAACTTTGGCGGCAAATTGGTATTCCGGCAAACCTTTTGCTAGAGCAACCTGAGGCGTTAAGCCAGTGATCAGGCAGGCATCTGGTTTAGGCAAAGTATCTGGCGCTGGCTTGCAGTAGATCATCAGCGGTTCGCCGACAATATTCAGGTTTTCGTCGGTACGCACACCAGCAAACTGCGAGGGACGATCCTGCGCAGGCACTTCGCCCCAGGTTTCGTAGTCGTGCCAATAAAGAGTGTTTGTTACTTTGTTGGAAACGTGGGCTATTACTGGCTCGGTCATTATTTTTCCTTGTAAAAACAAAGTGTTTGCTCGAATCGCTCGGCGTAATTTAACACTTAATAACGACTTTCCCCTATACTGCCGACACTTTTCTATGACTTAAATTATTGGAAAAAGCTTATGAGTGATGTTGAAAGCCTCTTCGCCAACAATGTTCAGTGGGCCGAAGAAATTAAAGAAAAAGACCCCGAATATTTCTCTACCCTCGCTAAACAGCAAAGCCCCGAATACTTGTGGATCGGTTGTTCTGACAGCCGAGTGCCCGCAAATCAATTGCTGAATTTGGCTCCCGGTGAGCTATTCGTGCACCGTAATGTTGCCAACCTTGTTATCCATACCGACCTCAACTGTTTGACGGTACTCAACTATGCCGTTGAGTTTTTGAAAGTTAAGCATGTGATGGTTACCGGTCATTATGGCTGTGGCGGTGTAAAAGCAGCTATGGAAAATAACAAACTCGGTTTAATCGATTATTGGTTGAGGAATATTCGCGATGTTTATTTCGCCAACCAGTCTGAATTGGATGCATTACTCGACGAAACCGAGCGCCTGCGTCGCCTCTGTGAACTCAACGTTCTGCAACAAGTAGACAACGTAGCGCGCTGCAATATTGTTCAAAATGCATGGGCGCGTGGACAGGAATTAAGTATCCACGGTTGGGCTTACGATATTCACGACGGCATCCTACACAAATTGCGCGAGCCGATAGATTCTATCGATCAAATTCCCGAGCAATATCGCCTCTACTAAGCACAACTTTTTCCGCAAAAAAACACCGCAAGTATTTTTTCAGCAAGGATGCTGAGCACATATCATCTGCTAAATCCTGGTCTATACTTCTGCAATATCTCGGCTAAATTCGTCAGCCGTTTCAATAGCATCCCGATGCATATCATCACAGCAGCCAGAAACACTGATCAGCGATCTGCATCAATTACTTTCATTAGGATTTTATTAAGCGCAAATGGCTACAGCAAATCCCGATAATTTTATACCCGTTAAACAATCATCGTTGATTGAAGAACGGGTAATTACGCTTTATCGCGGAATCCCCTTGTCCGTTGGCGTGACTTTAATACTGGAACTGCTGCTGAGTTTTTCGCAGTGGGAAATCATAGGCCGCGGCGACCTTATCCTCTGGAATATTTTAATGATGTGCGCAATCGTTCTGCGTACCGTTAATTGGTTTTTTTGGCGCAATACTCACAGCAATTTAAGCGCGCGTTACTGGCTAACGAGTTTTCGTTTCGGCGCCTTGCTCGCTGGCGCTATGTGGGGCAGCGCTTCTTATTTTATGTTCGCAAGTTTCAATCCCACCTATCAGGCGTTGCTCGCGTTTACGCTTGCCGGTGTCGCTAGCGGTTCGCTCGTCACTTTAGCTATCGATAAAATATCTGCGGTTGGTTTTGTGACTCTAGCGATAGTGCCGCTCAGTGTACGGCTGCATGCAGAACACGGGCAAATCGCGATGTCGATGAGTGTCATGGTCGCCTTATTTATTACTTTTGTGCTGACGGCGTCGGCGCGTGCGCGCAAACAACTGGAAGATACCTTCTCACAAAATTCGCGCCTGATTGAATGGGGCAATGAACGTCTGCAACAACAGCCAATAAGCAAAGCCATAAGCCAGGCACAAACATTATTTATTGCGGACGATGGTGAGAACAAAGCCTTCGAACATTTATTGCAAAGCACCTTAGATTTAACCGCAAGCCCATTTGGTTTTATTGCCGAAGTGCATTACAGTGATGAAAAAAAGCCTTACTTAAATATGGTCGCCCTCACGAATATCGCATGGGACAAAGCCAGCAAAGCTGCCTACGCCGACTTTAAAACTCACGGTATGAAATTCACTAATCTCAATACCCTATTCGGCGCCGCGCTTACCAGCGGAAAACCTATTATTAGCAACAACCCCGCTACTGATATGCGCGCTGGCGGAACCCCTAAAGGTCACCCACCAATCACCTCTTTTATCGGCATCCCTATTTACAACAATACCAAGCAAGTCGCCATGCTCGCTTTAGCCAATAAAGAGCGCGGCTATACCGAAAACCATATTGAATCGCTTCAGCCCATTACTAATTTAATTGTGCAATTTCTTATTGCCACTGCACATCGACGTCAACACATCGTTGACAAAGAAAATATCAAGCAGCAAGCGCGCCATACTCAGGCAATATTGGATGGTGCTTTTGACGGAATTATCACGCTCAACGAGCAAGAAATAATTACCAGCTTTAACCACGCTGCCGAAGTGATTTTTGGATATAGCGCAGACCAAATTATTGGCAATAGTGTGCGGAAATTGATATCGCCCAAAAGCTATCCTGAACAAAATCTTGCGAAAGAAATTTCAAATACAGGAGAAACTGACCAAGCACCAAAAGATATTTTAGGTATCGGGCAGGATCTTATCGGCGTCCGTAAAAATGGCAAAGAATTTGAAATGGAGTTAGCGCTGTCAACAATTACTAACGATGGAAAGCTGGCTTATGTAGGTGTGATTCGCGACATCAATGATCGCAAACATACTGACAAATTAAAGAACGAATTTATTGCAACCGTAAGCCATGAATTGCGTACTCCACTCACATCTATATCCGCTTCGCTTGCTATCATCGAGAGTGGAACCTTGGGCGCACTGCCAGAGAAAATAAGCAACCTGATTCACATCGCCAAACAAAATGCGATGCGCCTGCAAAATCTTATTAATGATTTACTGGATATGGACAAGCTCTTGTCCAATAAAATTGATTTTGAATTTAAAAAGTTTGACGCACTTGCAATGGTCGAAAAGACCATCAAGGAAAATAATTACATCGCCGAAAAGCATCATATTAAATTCCAAATTGGCAGCGCTGAAAATAATTGCTACATACTGGCGGATGAAGTGCGCACGCAACAAGTGCTGACTAATTTATTTTCCAATGCCGCGAAATTTTCCAGCGCACATTCTACTGTGGACATCTCCATCACCAGTAATGATAAATATATTAAAATATTAGTTACTGATTACGGCACCGGCATATCACCAGAATTTAAATCGGCTATTTTCGGCCGATTCTCACAAGCGGATAGTTCAAGCAAACGACAACGAGATGGCAGCGGAATTGGCCTTGCTATCAGTAAAGAGCTTATTGAAAAAATGGGTGGGAAAATTGGGTTTAGCAGCAGCCTTGGTCTAGGCAGCTGTTTTTATTTTGAACTCCCCGTTGCAAATAACTAATACTAAATACGCAGAAACCTATTATGACTTCCAATAAAAGTAGTTTTGAATTACATCTGGAAAAGTTAAAGCTCGAATATAAGGGTCAGCTTGCCCAAAAAGTGGGTAGCATCGAAAAAGATTGGCAAGCCCTTGGTAGTAACTGGCAAGTAGAACTCATCAAGACCTTACACAGAAATGTGCACAGCATGGTGGGCAGCAGCGGCACCTTCGGATTTTCTGCCATTAGTAAATCAGCGCGCGAACTTGAAGACTTACTCAAACCATTGCTTGAACAAACCGATGAAGCTTATAAACCAGATGAAGAAATTACCCTAAATGCAGATCTTATTATTAAACATTTATTCGATTTAGTCGCGCTGGAACTTAATCCGGTAAAAGATGTGTCCATCCACAAGTCTTCGGAATTTAGTGAACTGGGCAAGCAATTGTCGCAACCGCAATTGGCAACAGTTGCGCAAGACATTCTTATTTATTATTTGGATAGCGAAACTACAGCGCCCGAATTATTGCTGCAAAACTTAATGAGCTACGGGTTCAAATCAAAACATTTTCGTAGTGTGGATCAACTACTAGCAGCCATAGAACACAAACAGCCAAGTTTAATTATCATAGATTTAAGTATGCAGGACGATAGTCTCGATTATATTTTCGAGCGAGCAAACAAATTCGTTCAAAAAAATATCAAGGTGTTTATATTTTCTGGCAAAGATGATTTCAACAGTCGCCTGCGTGCAGTTCGCTCCGGCATTCATTCTTATGTAACTAAACCGGCCGATATTCCCGCATTGGTTGGCATGATTCGCAATCATTTAAATTTAAATATCAATAAACCCACGCACATTTTAATTGTGGATGATCAGGAATCTGTAGCCGAGTTTTATGCAACAATTCTTCAGCAAGCAGGAATGAAAGTCACAATAGAAACAAACCCGAACGAAGTATTGCCCATAATGCAAGCCTACACGCCGGATCTATTACTACTGGATTTAAATATGCCAGTGGTTAATGGCGACGAATTAGCAGCAGTAATTCGTCAAATTGAACAGTATCAAAGCACGCCTATTTTATTTATTTCGGGCAATGCCCATCCCGATAAAAAAACTGACTTGCTGGAAATTGGTTCAGATGATTTATTATCAAAAGGTATGGCACCAGAAGAATTAGTCCGTAATGTTAAAAGCCGTGTAGATCGCGCAAAAATTCTTACCGCAATGATGTACCAGGACAGCCTCACCGGCTTACTAAACCACGCCCAAATTCAATTGGCCGCTGAGCGTGTGTTTATGCATTACAAACGCCAAAACTCTACCTTTACAGTTGCGATGATTGATATAGATAAATTCAAACAAGTAAATGACACTCATGGTCATTTGGGTGGCGACCGTGTAATTAAAGCACTCGCACAATTACTCCAACAGCGTATGCGAGTTACTGACTATATAGGGCGTTTTGGTGGAGAAGAATTTTTAATCATCATGCCGGATATGAATATTAGCGATGCAGGAAATTTGTTGAACAACCTGAGAAAATCGTTTGCGTTAATTAAATTTAAAGAAAATAACGTGTCATTCAATGTGACTTTTAGCGCAGGCATTGCGGTTAATACGAATATGAATAATTTTATAGAACAAATCAAAAATGCCGATGAAGCTTTATACAAAGCTAAAAAACGCGGCAGAAATACTGTCTGTACAAATATGGCAGGAGACGAAAACTGAAACTACAAACGGTTACCACTGCCCATGGTTTTTAATTTTTCTAAAATAGCTTCACCCATTTTAGAAAGCACCACAACTTTATCAACGCCACCAACCGTTACTGCCTCTTTAGGCATACCGTAAACCACGCAACTCTGCTCATCTTGCGCAAAGGTGTAACCACCGTTGTCGCGAATATCCAACATTCCTTTTGCGCCATCTTTTCCCATGCCCGTTAACAAAACGCCGATGACATTTTTTCCGGCGGCGGCCGCAACAGATTCCATCATAACGTCTACCGCCGGGCGGTGACGATGAACAGGTTCAGCATCAGAAAGTTTAAGTACATAGTCAGCACCGGAACGTTGAACGCGCAAATGAAAACCGCCGGGCGCTAAATACGCATGACCAGGCAATACACGCTCGCCGCCTTTCGCTTCTGAAACATATAATTTGGTTAATTTATTTAAACGCTCTGCAAAAGTTTGGGTGAAGCCCGCAGGCATGTGTTGAGTCATTACTATTCCCGGAACAGCCGCAGGCAATTGCATGAGCACATCTTTTATAGCTTCAGTGCCACCAGTGGATGCTCCAATAGCAATAATTTTTTCAGTGCCGGATAAACGCGTGCTCACTATTTTCTGATCCGATGACACTGTTTCACGTGCGGTTCTTTTAGCCAACGGTTTTACTTTCACGCGCGCAGCCGCTTCAAGCTTTTCCAAAATCAATTCGCTGTATTCCCGTATGCCTTCGGCGATACCCAGTTTAGGTTTAGGAATAAAATCCACAGCGCCCAACTCAAGCGCTTGTAACGTCGCTTCTGCTCCGGCTTCAGTTAATGTAGATATCATCACCACTGGTGTGGGCCGAGCGACCATTAATTTTTCAAGAAACGTAAGACCATCCATGCGTGGCATTTCAATATCCAGCGTAACTACATCTGGCGAGAATTGTTTGACCATATCGCGCGCAACATAAGCGTCGGGCGCCGCACCCACTAAACTAAAGCCTGGTGCATTCCGAATAATTTCAGAGAGCAGGCTTCGCACCAACGCCGAGTCATCCACTACCAATACTTTAATGGTCACCAGGTTTATCCTTTCTATAAATTAGTCAGTGAGGTAAATCAAAAATTCTTCAGGAAATATGTAACGAAAAATATTTCAAATAAATAAATCGACATCGCCACTTTTTGGTGTGTATTTAACGCGCATACGGTACTCGCTTTCACGGTCGAAAATAGTCGTGTTATGAACGGATTTTATTTTCCTGACCATAACTTTTCCGGTATCAGGAAAGAAATAAACTTTGCGAGGATACTCATCCAATAAATCCTGCGCAAAAATAGGAATGGATTCATTGTGAAGATAATCCAGTACAAACTCGGCATTGCGTTGGCCAACGTTGTTCGTAGTTAAACCGCGCAATACATTCCCGCCGCCAAAAACTTTTGCTTCCAAACGATTCTTACTTGCGCCGAGTTTCAACAAATGATTGATAAGAATCTCCATAGCGTATACACCATAGCGTGCAGATTCGGTTAAAAGCCCGGATTCATTAGTACCGTCGTTGGGCAGTAAAAAATGATTCATTCCGCCACAATGGGTTAATTTGTCGCGCAAGCAAACCGCGACGCAGGAACCCAAAACTGTAACAATTAATTTATCACCCGTGGTTACGTAATATTCACCAGGCAATATTTTTACAGCTTCCTTATCGAAATGGCGGTCGTAATAAGTATTGGGCGCGAGATGTTCATTGCTGTCAAAGTTCATGCTTAACATCCAGCGGTTTGGCAAGCCGATACGTTGTTTTATCAACCAACTTCACCAGGTGCCCGGCCTGCGAAAAACTTTCTGAATGCCCTGCCACATATAAACCATCAGGCTTCAGCAATTTTATCATTCGCTCTAATAATTTCAGTTGCGTTGGCTTGTCAAAATAAATCATGACATTGCGACAAAAAATAACATCGAAAGGTGGCTGGACATCCCAAGTTTGGTTCAGCAAATTTATTTGTCGGAAATCAATTAGCTTACGCAATGAGGGAACTATTCTCGCTTTGCCAGAATTGCTACCAGTGCCACGCTGAAAAAATTGTTTCTTTTGTTCAAGGCTGACCGATTCCAAACGCTGCAGCGAGTAAATTCCATTACTAGCTTCACGCAGCACATTACTGTCAATATCTGAAGCAATAATTTCCACGGGTGGATCATAACTGCCGTAGGCTTCAGCCAATGCTATAGCAATAGAATAAGGTTCCTCACCAGTACTGGATGCAGTACACCACACGCGAAAAGGCCGGCTTTTATGTTTCACTTTATTGGCGTAATTCGCCAAAATTGAAAAATGATGTTGTTCGCGAAAAAATGCAGTGAGATTAGTCGTTAGCGCATTAATAAATTCTTCCTGCTCTTTGTCATTCTCTTTTAAGTAGCGCAGGTAAGTTGAAAAATCCGGTAATTTTAAAGCGCGCAAGCGGCGCGCTAAACGACTATAAACCAACTGTTTTTTACTATCGGATAAATTAATGCCCGCTTTCTCATAAATAACAGCGCGGACTTTTTCAAAATCAGCATCGCTATAAAAAAACTCTCTGTCATTTTCAGTAGTCAACTAAACAGCACTCCCGATGCATAGTTAAAATGCGAGCAATAAAAACCTAAAAAGATTCCCATTCGTCATCTTGTTGTTTTGGTGACTCAAGTTTTTTTCTGGAAGTAACTGATATAGTTTTTTGAGACGCTGATTTTGTAGAGGGTGAGTCCAATCGTGACAGTGATTTCGTTTTTAATCTGACTTCTGATCCATTAGCGACCTCGCTGGAAAGCCGAAACATAGCAACACGCTGCGTTAATTGATCCGCTTGGGATTGCAAACTTTCAGCCGCCGCCGCGGCCTCTTCCACCAGCGCTGCATTTTGTTGCGTCATTTCATCCATTTGTGAAACGGCCGTTGAAACTTCATCAATACCTGCAGATTGCTCACTGGATGCCGCAGCAATTTCAGCCATAATGTCATTAACGCGTTTAATCGCAATCACAATATCTTTCATGGTTTCACCGGATTTTCCTACCAGTGAATTTCCGCTTTCAATTTTTTTAACCGAATCAGAAATTAACGCTTTAATATCTTTTGCGGCATTAGCTGAACGCTGTGCAAGTGTGCGAACTTCTGAGGCCACTACGGCGAAACCACGGCCTTGATCACCCGCTCGCGCGGCTTCTACTGCAGCGTTTAGGGCGAGTATATTGGTTTGAAATGCAATGCCATCAATTACACCAATAATGTCAGCAATTTTTTGCGACGATTCATTAATGGAACTCATAGTAGTTACTACTTGTTGAATTAATTCTCCACCATCTGTCGCCACACTCGATGCTTGTTCAGCTAATACATTAGCTTGTTTTGCATTGTCTGCATTTAATTTTACGGTGGACGTTAACTCTTCCATGCTGGACGCGGTTTCTTCCAAATTCGCGGCCTGTTGTTCGGTGCGGCTGGAAAGATCCGCATTGCCAGATGCTATTTCGCTAGACGCCGTAAATATAGTTTCAGCAACCGTGCGAATTTCGGTCATCATTTCAGTGAGGTTTTCACTGGTTTGATTACAGTAATTTTTTAAATCGCCAAAAGTTCCCGAATAATCTGCGGTGATGCGCTCCGTTAAGTCGCCTTTCGAAATTGCACCGAGCACACGATTCACTTCACCCAAGCCAATATCGGATGTTTGCATTAACGCATTCAAGCCTTCCGCCAAACTTAAAAAGAATCCACTTTTTCCTTCCACGGGAACACGCGCTTTGAAATTACCCGCTGCAGCGGCTTGGACTACATTACTAACTTCACTTTCCACCGCCACTTCCTGCGTGCGATCTTGCCATTCAACAACCGAACCCAAACGAGTTTTATCTTTAGCAAAAATTGGATTTGCTACCAGACGAAAGTGACGCTTGCCCACAATAATGTCGGAGGTGTGAGTAGAAGAAAGTGTTTCCAACAACTTCATTTGATGCGCAGGGTTTTTATGAAAAATATCCATGCTATTACCCACAATTCTATCTACAGCGAATTGTGGCAATACAGAGCGAATGTCGTTTTCGGCAGCTCGCAGCATATTTTCTACAGATTTATTCATGTAGATAATTTTGCGCTCTGCATCGGCAATCATTACGTTGGTGGTAGTGGTTTCGAGAGCGCCTAAAATTCGGCTCAGCTCGTGTTCGGCGGCGACTTCTTTGGTACGATCAATCCACTCAACAACAGAACCTAAACGCTCACCTGTTGCTGAAAATATGGGATTAGCGATTAACCGAAAACTGCGACTGGCGACCACAATGTTTCCCACATACGTTTTTGTGAGCGTTTCCAGCAAATGACTTTGGTGCGCGGGGTTTTTATGGAAGATGTCCATATTACTGCCGATAATTGTATCGACATTAAAATGCGGCAGTGCTTTGCGTAAATCGGTTTGTGCTTCACCCAGCATATTCACAACAGCTTTGTTCATGTACACAATATTGCGCCCAGTATCCGCCAACATTATGTTTGATGAGGTTGCATCCAACGCTTGTTTAACACGAGCGTTTTCAATCGCAATATTTGCGTTTGCATGCAATTGAGCGCGCATGGATTCGAGTTGCCCCAGCAAACTTAGTTTGGGTGCGCTGCCGAGAATTGAGTTAGACGTGTAGTCACCGCCGCCCAATCTTTTTGCGGCGTTCACTGCATCGGCAGGCTCGCCGCCTAACTCGCTCATTACGTTTCCAGCTACTCGCCAGGCTAATCCTAAAGACGCAATGCCGGAAATTAAAATCACCAGAGTTTGAATCCAGCTTGCGATGTAAACTTTGGTTTTAACGGCAGCCGTGTCTTCTTCTGCTACCGCTTGTAATTTATCGCTAGCAGCTTCCATTTTATTTTCGAGTTCGAGATAAGCTGTTTCGAATACCGAAAGCTGTTTGCGCTCCGCCGCGAGATCTGTAAGCGCAAGATCGACATGACCTTCAGCAAGTAAAATGTAGGCATTGAGTAGCGTTTCAATTTGCTCAAGAACGTGCCTTGCCTCCTGGCCTAATTCAAGCTTTTTATTTTCCTGAACACGTTCGCGAAAATTATTGCCGTGGGCTTTAACACTTTGTTTAACATCTGAATATTCTGCCGTGTTTTTTTCATTGGCAACCCACAAGGCGCGCTGCACATCGCTGCGCAAGGCGTCATGCATCATGTCGCCTTCGAGGTGATTACGCAGGGCTGATTCATTGCGCGCTGCTACATCCAACGCGTGACTGTAAGCATGCTGTGAATACCAACTGGTTAATCCAATAGCTAAGGCTCCAACCAAACCAACTACACCGATTTGCAATAACTGTGTGCGAAATTTCATAATGAGTTCCAACTCTTATAAAGTCGTCGCCGAACGAAAGTCGCACGCAACGAAATTCACTTTCAAAAAAATCCTTACCATTAAGTCCATTTGAATCAGCATTACAAAAAATATTTACAATTAAAACGATTCCCATTCATCGTCTTGCTGTTTGGGCGGCGCTAATTTTTTCTTGGGAGCAGACGGCTTGGCCGCAATTTTGGCTGGAGCTTTTGACGGGCTACGCACTGAACTTAAGCGAGCGGTTGGAGTGCTATGGGTCTGTACATCTTGAGAGAGACGGAACATGGCTACACGTTGCATTAATTGATCGGCTTGTGATTGCAAACTTTCCGCCGCCGCTGCCGCCTCTTCAACCAGCGCTGCATTTTGTTGCGTCATCTCATCCATTTGCGATACGGCGATGGAGACTTGTTCGATACCGGCAGACTGTTCATTCGACGCTGCGGCAATTTCCGCCATGATGTCGTTTACGCGTTTAATGGCCGTAACAATTTCCTTCATAGTATTACCGGATTTATTGACCAGCGTATTGCCGCTTTCAATTTTTTTCACAGAGTCAGAAATTAATCCCTTAATATCTTTTGCTGCATTTGCGGAGCGTTGCGCGAGCGTGCGAACTTCCGAGGCGACTACTGCAAAACCACGCCCTTGATCGCCAGCACGCGCAGCTTCAACCGCCGCATTGAGGGCGAGAATATTCGTTTGAAATGCAATGCCGTCGATAACACCAATAATGTCTGCAATTTTTTGCGAGGATTCATTAATTGCACTCATGGTAGTGACAACATCTTGGATTAACACACCGCCATCAGTTGCAACATTAGATGCTTGCTCTGCCAACACATTTGCTTGCTTGGCATTGTCTGCATTTAATTTTACGGTGGAAGTCAGCTCTTCCATACTCGATGCAGTTTCTTCCAAATTCGCAGCTTGCTGCTCAGTGCGCGATGACAAATCGCTATTACCGGTTGAGATTTCACTTGCACCGGTAAAAATTTCATCGGCAGCTAATTTAATTTGGGCAACAATATCTTCGATATTATCAACCAGTGTATTAATTCCTTCGCACAACACTTGAATAACGCCGGTTTTTCCTTCAAGCGGAATACGCGAACTCAAATCATCGTTCACTGCTGCCTTAACAACTTCCTGTACTTGTTCAACGGCTTGTTGCAAAGCGGTGGACGCATTAACTTGCTCAGTTACATCAGTTGCATATTTAACAACTTTGAACGGTTTATTATCCACATCCATAATCGGGTTGTAGCTGGCTTGTATCCAAACCTCTTTGCCATTCTTTCCGATGCGCTTGTATTGCCCGGAATCATATTCGCCGCGACCAAGACGATCCCAAAATAATTTATATTCAGCGCTTTGACGGTAGGCGGGATCGACAAAAAGACTATGATGTTTACCTTTTATTTCATCGAGGCTATAGCCGAGCACATTTAAAAAATTTGCGTTGGCATTTATTACTGTTCCATCCAAATCAAATTCGATTACCGCTTGCGATTTTCCTATTGCGGCAAGTTGCCCTGAATAATCTGCATTTCTAAATTTTTCTTCGGTAATATCCGTTGCGTATTTCACAACTTTAAAGGGACGATTATTTGCATCCAAAATAGGATTGTAACTGGCTTGAATCCAAACCTCTTTACCATTTTTTGAGATTCGTTTGTATTGGCCTGCATCGTGTTCGCCGCGCCCGAGCCGCTCCCAAAATGACTTATATTCGGAACTGTTTCTGTAACCAGAGTCAACAAATATGCTGTGATGTTTGCCTTTTACTTCGTCCAGACTGTAGCCGAGAACTTTTAAAAAATTTGCATTCGCATGTTGAATTATTCCATCCAACCCAAACTCAATTACGGCTTGCGATTTATTAATTGCGTCGAGCTGACCAGAATAATCAGCATCTTTTCGTTTTTCTGCGGTGATATCGGTTGCATATTTCACCACCTTAAAGGGACGATTATTATTATCCAGGATGGGATTGTAACTTGCCTGAATCCATACCTCAGTGCCATTTTTGGTGATGCGTTTATATTGGCCCGAGTCATAATCACCGCGACCAAGGCGATCCCAAAATGTTCTGTATTCGATAGATTGTCGATGGGCGGGATCTACAAACATACTATGATGTTTACCTTTAATTTCATCCAGGCTGTAACCCAACACATTCAAAAAATTTGTATTCGCGTAGAGCACTATGCCGTTTAAATCGAATTCAATAACCGCTTGGGATTTGCCAATAGCGGCTATTTGTCCGCGCAAATCTGCCAGCTCATTTGCATCAATCGAAATATTGTCGGTTTGGGTATTATTTTTGAACAAACCTGCTAAAAGCTTCATGAGTTACTCCGTGGTCATACCAGTAAATATTTTGCCGTAAATGTTTTTACACTAGCTTTAAAAATCAAGCAGTTTCCTGTTGCGCAAACAAACCCATTTCTTCACTGGATATGAGCTCATCTATATCGACCAAAATAATCATTTGTTCGTTAATAGTTGCAAGCCCAAGTAAATAACGGCTATCAAACGCAACACCAAAATCTGGCGGCGGTCGCAGCTGTTCTTTATTCAAACTTACTACGTCTGATACACCGTCTACGACAATTCCAACAATACGATTGTGAAGGTGCAATACGATAACGATGGTGAATTCATCGTAAGTGGCATTACCTATATTAAATTTAATACGCAAGTCGACAATGGGAACAATGTCGCCACGTAAATTAATAACGCCTTTTATAAATGGCGGCGCATTGGCAATTTTTGTGACTGATTCATAACCGCGAATTTCTTTTACGGTGAGAATATCCAGCGCATAGTGTTCATCACCGAGGGTGAAGGTGAGAAATTCCTGATCCTTTTGCAAGGTCGCCGTTTCCGTCATGGTGCACCTCTTTTTGAACTGCTAAGTAATTAACTGGCTTGTTGCAGCTGCGGTTGTTTTACATTTATTGATAATGATTCGACATCCAAAATAAGTGCGACGCTTCCGTCGCCCATAATGGTTGCGCCGGCTATACCTTGTACGCGCTTATAATGTTGCTCCAAACTTTTGATAACAACTTGTTGCTGGCCGACCAAGCCATCAACAAATAAAGCAAATCTGTGTTTGTTAGCTTCCACCAATACCGCGATGCCTTTGTGTGCTTCGGTAAATTGCGGTTCTAATTGCATGGCTTTGTAGAGCGGTAAAATTGGCCAGTATTGATCGCGCACCATTAATAATTGATCTTTCCCGGCAAGCGTTTTTATATCTTTTTCGAGTGGCTGCATTGATTCGACAATGTTGACGAGCGGAATAATAAAAGTTTGATCGCCGACCGAAACACACATGCCATCGACTATCGCGAGCGTTAAGGGCAAGCGAATTGTAAAAGTCGCGCCTATACCTTCTATTGATTCAATATCTATGCGGCCGCCGAGTGATTGCACGTTGCGTTTAACAACATCCAAACCTACACCGCGGCCTGATACATCTGTTACTTGTTCTGCGGTAGAAAATCCCGGTGCGAAAATTAATTGCCATACTTCGGCGTCGGTAGGATTTTCACTAGTAGCAATATTTTTTTCGCGTGCCTTGGAAAGAATTCTTTCGCTATTTAATCCACCGCCATCATCACTGATGCTAATCACTATGCTACCGCCCTGCTGCGCCGCTTTTAAAATTACGGTGCCCGTTGCATTTTTATTACGGTCGGCACGAACCTCTGCTGATTCAATACCGTGGTCAATAGAGTTGCGAACTAAATGCGTTAAGGGATCGACAAGCTTTTCCGTCAACCCTTTATCCAATTCGGTTTCACCGCCTTCGATAATTAAGTCGATGGATTTACCAAGCTTCGCGGATAAATCGCGTACTACACGTGGAAAACGATTAAACACAAACGACACAGGCAACATACGAATTGACATTACCGCTTCCTGAATTTCGCGGGTATTGCGTTCTAGCTCAGCAGCTATGCCTTGAAATTTTTCTCCCAAAGCGCCATCAATGCTTTGGCCAATTAAATTCAACATGGACTGGGTAATGACAATTTCGCCCACCAAATTAATAAGTTGATCGACTTTGCTGACATCCACACGAATTGATGTGTTTTCGCTGGCACCAGGCTCTGCAGCTTTCAATTTTGCTGAGGAAACTGAAGATACACTGGGGGTATTTTTTATATCGCTATTTGAAGGACTATTTGTCTGCGCGGGCGTTTCTGCTTTTATTTCCGATGATTGAAGTGCTGGTTCCGGCTTTTGAGCGGAGTTGGTTATTGAAGGATTTAATTCATTTTCCTCGGCTTGCTTTTCCATCGATTTCTTTTTAGCCGTAACTTTCGCTTTCTTAGTTTCACTTACCGCTAGTGTTTCAATATTCTTCTGACCACCTGCTTGCGTTGGCACTTCGTCGTCAAAAAATCCGTAGGCATCTTCTTGGCTGGGCAATACGGGATCACTAAAAAACCCAAAGCCATCTTCAATTTCGGGCTCTTCATCAAAAAAGCCAAAGCCTTCAATCTCTTCAGTTTTTGCAGCTTCTTTAGCTTGGGTGACTTTTTCAAGCTGCTCACAAATTTTATTGGAGCTTACCCAATCAATTTCGCTGCCAGATTTATAGCTATTTAAAATTCCTTTTAGAACATCTACCGAGCTTAAAAATAAATCTACCATGCCGGAATCTATCGTCAATTTTTCCTGACGCACATTATCGAGCAAGCTTTCCATAATATGGGTGACGGAACCTAAAGCATCAAACCCGAAAATTCCGCTGCCACCTTTAATAGAGTGTGCGGCACGAAAAATACTGTTTAGCTCTTCCGTATCCGGGTCATCAGTATTTAGCTCAAGTAACAGGTGCTCCATTTCATCGAGATGCTCCTGGCTCTCTTCAAAAAAAACGGAGTGAAATTGCTTCATGTCAATAGACATAATGAACGTCCTGTCGCATTGCGTTACTAAAAATTAAATTGGCAAGTTAGTTTGTATACGCGAAAAAAATTACAAAAAAGCAGATTCAACCTAATACTTTTTTTGCGACTTCCAATAATTTTGCCGGATCAAATGGCTTTACCATCCAACCCGTTGCACCCGCAGCTCGGCCTTGGGCTTTTATAGTATCGCTAGCTTCTGTTGTTAAAACGATGATAGGTGTTTTTGAAAACGAACCTAGACTGCGAAGAGATTTGATGAGTGTTATGCCATCCATATTCGGCATATTTTGATCGGTTAATACAAAATCAAAGGTAGCAGTTTTACAAATATTAAAAGCCTCAAGGCCATCCTTTGCTGCAGTGACTGTGTAACTCGCTGACTTAAGCGTCGCTTCCACCATTTGGCGCACAGATGCAGAATCATCGACAATTAAAATATGTTTACTCATAGAATCCCTAGCCTTGTATTAAACCACTATAAAAACGTTATTTAATACTAGCTCGGATTTTATTGCCCGGAGCAATAATTTCTATAGATTCGGAGAGTTGTTTAATAAGGCTATAACCGCGGCCGCCGTAAGAAGAATTTGGAAGATTGTTGTAGTCATAGCCTGCACCGCTATCTTCGACTTCTAAAATCAATTGTCCTTCAGACTCAAATGGAATCCATTGAATGGAAATTTTTATAGAATCTTTATCGTTAAGCTTTTTAAGTTGCTCTTCACGTTCATAAAAATAATGAATAAAACCGTTCGGCTTTATTTTGATTGCAGATGATAAACCTAATATTCCGTGATCCAGCGCGTTACTCACCATCTCTGCAAGCACCGCAAATATTTTCTTACGCAATATATAGTCTACGCCGAGCTGATCTAAAAAATGATTACACAGTGGCGGAAGTTCACAACTTTCTAATTGTCGCCCAGATAGCTTCACCGCCCATTCAAAATTATTGATAATACTTGGTAATTGATTATTTTTTTGCAAAGCAGAATCGTTTAAATCACCAAAGACTAGCGATGGCTGAATAACACAAACTGAAACGTCATCTTTATAATTGTCACTGCCCGCGTGAGCCTGCAAGCGATGCGAAAGATCAGTTAATAAATTGGCGGGCTGGGCGGCAATGGTTTCGATAATTCTATCGCTAGCGAAATGTTCCAGGTGTGCATTTTCTTGTTCACTCAAACCATCGCTGTAGGCAAACAAAAATCCATTATGAGGTAAATCTATAGTGGTTAAGGTCGCATCAAAACTATTTTCATTCATGATGCCAAGCGCCATATGATCAGAATTAAATTGATGAATGACCTGCCCTTCGTGCACCCAAAATACGGGTGGCATAGCGCCATTCCACACATTCAATGAGCGCTTGAATGGATTTATTTCTACGACTACGGCGGCTACAAATCTATCTGCCGGGGTATCAAGTACCAGCTTGCGATTTATCTCACTCACAATTTTTTGAATATGAAAACCTTTGGCGACCATACTGTTAAAAATGGTGACCACAGGAAGAATAGTGATAGCGGCAGCCAAGCCGTGACCAGTGGCGTCTGCCAAAATAAAATAAAGATTGCCGCTGGGAGATTTTTTAACGAGTGCAACGTCACCACTAAATGCAGAAAAAGATTTTAACCAGACGTCAACGCCATCGTAGTTATAGGAGTTTTGGCGTAATAAATATTCGTAAGTAAATTTTGCAATTTGTTCTTCGCGAGTTGCTTCAGCTTTAAAAATTTCAAGCGCATCTTTTTGCTGGCGAATTATTCGCTGCATGCCCGCAGAGGTAACGAGCGATTGAACCTTTAAGGCAAGCAAAGATAGATTGACAGGTTTAATTAGGTAATCATTTACACCGCAAACAAAACACTGCTCCAAAAAATCATCTTCGCAGCGGCCACTCATCATAATGACTGGCGCTATGCTTAAAAAGCTTGAGCGCACGTCAAGGGCAAGCAATTCCAAACCGACGCCGTCATTTAATTGGTAATCCAACACTAATAAATCAATATTATCGTCTCGCCGTAAAATCTGTTTGGATTCTTCAATGCTGTGAACTGGTATTGCTTCAAAACCTTTCGATTTTAAAAATCTGCAGAGTAATAAATTATGCATCTCGTCGTCATCAATAACGAGAATACGCGGCATCTTATGCATAGGCATAGACATAAACTAATTGACTGACGTAAAAATAATTTTCATATGACTTTCGTTTTCCCGGCAGCCTGCATGTCCATGTTCTTTATGAATAGATCTATTTTATATCTATAAGTTTTTGTAAATTCGCCAAGAGCAAAATTTCGCGCGCAGATGGTTTTAAATTAATAATTGTCATGCTTGAATTGCTTTCATGAATTTTTTTATAGGCCATGACCAACAATCCCAAACCCGAACTATCAATGTAATCCATTAGCATGGCATCCAGAAAAATTTTCTTATGTTTGCCAGTGATTACAGTATTAATCGTCGCATTGAAATCATTCATCGCGCTGTAATCAAATCGTTTAGGCAGTTGGATAATATTACTCATTAGAGTTCCTTCATGGTTACAACTTTATAAATCATATTAAGTCGATGCACAGCGCAATAGCAAAATAACAGGAGATATTTTTGCATTCCCAAACATCCTGATTCGCTCGGACCTGATTCATTTTACGCAGGCGTTTTTTTGATATCCGTAAACGATCATTTTTTTAATCCTAGCAAAGAATCACTAGGCTGCCGAGAAAGCTCGCGATTTGTTCTTCATTGACGTTTATATCATTATTTTTAGCATCTAAGTGTCGAAAAAAAACCGGAATGTTTAGATTCCGGTTTTTTCATTAACTTTTACTAGCGAACTTCAAGTAGCTGCTCTTCAATTTTCGCTTTCCATATTTTCGGCCCGGTAATATGAACTGACTCACCGCGTGAATCTACTGCAACTGTTACTGGCATGTCTTTAACATCAAATTCGTAGATCGCTTCCATTCCCAATTCCGGGAAGCCGAGTACTTTTGCCGATTTAATTGCCTGCGCCACCAAATAAGCCGCGCCGCCAACCGCCATTAAATAAACAGATTTGTTGTCGCGAATTGCATCAATAGCGATTTGCCCACGTTCGGATTTACCTATCATGCCGAGCAAGCCAGTTTGTTCGAGCATGGTGCGCGTGAACTTGTCCATGCGAGTTGCCGTAGTTGGGCCTGCAGGACCAACCACTTCATCGCGAATAGGATCAACCGGGCCAACGTAATAAATAAAGCGACCTTTCATATCCACCGGAAGTGGTTCACCCTTAGCTAATAGATCGGTCATTTTTTTATGCGCGGCATCGCGACCTGTAAGCATTTTTCCGGAGAGCAAAACAGTTTCACCGGTTTTCCACTCTTGCACATCTTCGGGCTTGAGCGTATCGAGATTTACGCGGCGAACATCATCGCCAGTTTCCCAGGTAATTTCTGGCCAATCCTCAAGCGATGGTGGAGTTTGGAAACTTGGGCCCGAGCCATCCAGCACAAAATGAGCGTGGCGCGTGGCCGCACAGTTGGGAATGATAGCGACGGGTTTGTTTGCGGCATGGGTGGGGTAATCTTTGATTTTGACATCCAACACAGTCGTTAGACCACCGAGGCCCTGCGCGCCAATTCCAAGGCGATTTACTTTGTCGTACAACTCAAGACGCAGCTCTTCAGCACGATTGCTCGCACCGCGTGCTTGCAGTTCTTGAATATCAACTGGCTCAAGCAAGGCTTCTTTAGCAAGCTGCATAGCCTTCTCAGCGGTGCCGCCGATGCCGATCCCAAGCATTCCCGGTGGGCACCAACCAGCGCCCATTTCCGGTACGACTTTTAAAACCCAATCCACCACAGAATCCGATGGATTCAACATGGCGAATTTTGTTTTGGCTTCGGAACCGCCACCTTTGGCTGCGACGTGAATATCAACCGTGTTACCGGGCACTATGTTGTAGTGAATGATTGCAGGCGTGTTATCGCCAGTATTTTTGCGGACGCCATCTGGATCAGCCAGAATCGACGCGCGCAACACATTGTCCGGATTCAAATAAGCGCGGCGCACGCCTTCATTAATCATATCGGTCAAACTTAATTGTGCATCCCATTGCACATCCATACCGACGGTGACGAATACCGTCACGATTCCCGTGTCCTGACAAATTGGACGATGGCCCATCGCACACATGCGCGAATTGATAAGGATCTGCGCCATAGCGTCTTTCGCCGCTTTATTCTGCTCTCGCTCGTAAGCCTGATGAACGGCCTGAATAAAATCAACGGGATGATAGTAGGAAATAAATTGCAGTGCGTCGGCGACGCTATCGATCAAATCTTGCTGACGGATAATGGTGGGCATGGGAATTTCTCTTGAATAACTGCGGAGGTTTTTCTTGGAAGTAGCCTTCATGTCGAACATGAAGGCTCACTTTTTTTAGCTGAACGATGACCTAGTTTTTAACACCAAGCTGCTGCTTGATTTGCAGTAAATCTTTATTGATGGTGCGACGGTTATCGTCAATAGCGTCAATAGCTTCTTCAGTTTTGGTGATACGGGCCGCGAGACCTTCAGCACTTTTTACCTGATTCAACATAGCGCTTACACTGGCTGAAACATCGGCAACTTTTTTACGTTGCTCGGCGAGATTTTTATCCAGCGCGTCAATGCGTGGAGGAATTTCTTCAATGCTGGCTTTGTGTGCCAAGGAATCTTGTTTGAGCGAACTGATTTCGCTTTTTGCGTTGGAAATTTCTGCTTTAGCAGAATCAATATTTTTACCCAAAGCAGCTTCTTTATCGCTGTGATCTGAATTGGACTTTTTGGAAGCATCCCACAATTTTTTAACTTCGCTATCCACTTTCTGCAAGTTAATTCCCAATGCAGTAACTGATTGAGTAGATTCGGTAGACGTCACGTTTAACTGGCTCTCAAGTTGTGCAATACGTGCAGAATCTTTTTCGATGACCGCTTTGGCTTCCATCAATTGGAAACCTAAAAATCCAGCTCCCGCAACACCAACCAAGGCAACAACAAGCGCTATCGCCGGTAAAGGGCTTGATGATGAAGGTGTGTAATCGGCCGCAACAGCACGACTTGCACGCGGATCATCGTAGGCACTGGTTGCGCGACGCACGGGTGCATCATCACGTTCATTGCTGGCACCACCGGAAAGGGTTGGTTCTTTGCGTTCCATTTAAAATTACCTGGAAAAATGAAATAAGAGAGGGAATGGAGGAAATACTTTCTTTGTTATTGATACGCAGAAATTATTGCGTGCTTTATAGCACAAAATTGAAGCTGACCGAAATCAAAGCAAAAAAATCAGGCTGTTGAGGCCTGATTTTTATTCAACACCAAACAAAATCTATTAAAAGATTATGCTCTTACCTCAAAGTTAGCGCGTACAAACTTCCAGTTTACCAATGCCCAGAAAGCGTTCAAGTAAGTTGGGCGAGCATTGCGGTAATCAATGTAATAAGCATGTTCCCACAAATCTACCGTCAGCAGAGGCACTACTGAAGAATCAGTAAGCGGAGTCGCAGCATTACTAGTGTTCACGATAGCAAGAGAACCATCATTTTTCTTAACTAGCCATGTCCAGCTGGAACCGAAATTATTAACAGCTGAATTGCTGAAATCTTCTTTAAATTTTTCAAATGATCCGAAGGAGGTATTGATAGCATCGGAGATAACTGGATCAGTTGGAGCGCCGCCGCCGTCTGGACTTAAGCTGTTCCAGTAAAAAGTATGGTTCCAAATTTGCGCGGCATTGTTAAATACTGGGCCTGGGCCGGCAGTTTTAATTATCTCTTCCAAAGTTTTACCTTCGAACTGGGTACCAGGGATCAAACCATTCAACTTATCAACATAAGTTTTGTGGTGTTTGCCGTGGTGGAAGTCGAGGGTTTCGGCAGAAATGTGCGGAGCCAATGCGTCTTTTGCGTAAGGTAATGCTGGTAGTTCGAAAGCCATGAGGATTCTCCTAATTCACGGTTATGGAAAGTCTTTGCAATGCGGTCGATGATTGTATGACAGATTAGGCGTTGGGCGTAACCCGAAATTTCTTATCAACCCGATAGTTTTCGCAAGTGTTTATTGCTATATGAAAATGTTTATCGTTTAAAGAAAAAAGGGCGCGATAATCGCGCCCCTTCTTGATTAGAAACCGCCGCCGAAGCCGCCACCGCCATGACCGTGATCGTCATGGTGTGCACTTGGTTTTGGATCTTCCGGTAAGTCAGCAACTACAGCTTCTGCAGTAATCAACAAACCTGCAATAGAACCTGCAGCTTGCAACGCAGAGCGAGTTACTTTAGCTGGATCGAGAATACCCATCTCAATCATGTTGCCGTAAACGCCAGTTGCAGCGTTGTAACCAAAGTTACCAGTGCCTTGTTTCACTTTATCTGCAACAACTGATGGTTCATCACCAGCGTTCGCAACGATTTGGCGCAAAGGAGCTTCAAGCGCACGACGTGCGATATTGATACCAGCGTCTTGATCTTCGTTATCGCCACGCAAATCAGCAATTGCTTGCACAGCGCGAATCAACGCGGTACCGCCGCCAGGTACAACACCTTCTTCAACAGCAGCGCGAGTTGCATGCAATGCATCTTCTACGCGTGCTTTCTTCTCTTTCATTTCAACTTCAGTTGCCGCGCCTACTTTGATAACTGCAACGCCGCCAGCCAATTTCGCTACGCGCTCTTGCAATTTTTCCCGGTCGTAATCAGAAGTAGTTTCTTCGATTTGAACACGGATTTGCGCAACACGGGTTTGGATTTCGTCTGATTTACCAGCGCCATCCACAATCACGGTGTTTTCTTTGTTCAGAGTTACGCGTTTAGCAGTACCTAAATGTTCGATGGTTGCAGACTCAAGATCCAAACCAACTTCTTCAGAAATTACAGTAGCGCCAGTCAATACTGCGATGTCTTGCAACATAGCTTTACGACGATCACCGAAACCTGGAGCCTTTGTAGCAGCAACTTTAACGATACCGCGGATGTTGTTCACAACCAAAGTCGCCAAAGCTTCGCCTTCAACGTCTTCTGCAACGATAATCAATGGCTTGCCAGATTTTGCAACGGCTTCAAGTACTGGCAACAATTCGCGAATGTTAGAAATTTTCTTATCAACCAAAAGAATGAACGGATGATCATGTTCAACGCTCATGCTGTCCTGGTTGTTAATGAAGTATGGAGACAAGTAGCCACGGTCAAATTGCATACCTTCTACAACGTCCAACTCATTGTCGAGGCTAGTGCCTTCTTCAACGGTGATAACGCCTTCTTTACCGACCTTATCCATTGCTTGAGCGATCAATTCACCGACAGAGGTGTCGCTGTTTGCAGAGATGCTACCTACTTGAGAGATAGACTTGCTGTCAGTACATGGCTGAGCGATAGACTTGATGTGCGCTACAGCAGCAATAATTGCTTTATCAATACCACGCTTCAAATCCATTGGATTCAAGCCGGCAGCAACAGATTTCAAACCTTCATTTACGATAGCTTGAGCCAATACGGTCGCAGTAGTGGTACCGTCGCCCGCATCGTCAGACGCGCGTGAAGCAACTTCTTTAACGAGCTGTGCGCCCATGTTTTCAAACTTGTCTTTCAAAGTGATTTCTTTAGCAACAGAAACACCATCTTTGGTCACGGTTGGCGCGCCAAAAGATTTTTCCAAAATAACATTACGACCCTTTGGGCCTAAGGTTGCTTTAACAGCATCCGCCAAAATATTCACACCGGTCAACAGGCGTTGACGCGCGTTATCACCAAATTTCACTTCTTTAGCTGACATATTCTCAATTCCTTCAAACTTTCATTAAGACTGAAACGTTGCGGAGGGCAACATCACTTAAATTTTTAGCAGTGGATTACACCAAAACAGCTTTGATGTCAGATTCGTTCAGAATCACCAACTCTTCACCATCAACAGTGATGGTATCGCTACCGGCATATTTGCCGAAAACCACAATATCACCCACTTTAACGTCTAACGGACGCAACTCACCGCTTGCTAAAACACGGCCATTGCCAACGGCGAGAACTTCGCCCTGGTTTGGCTTTTCTTTAGCTGCACCTGAAAGGATGATGCCACCAGCAGTTTTGGTTTCTTCTTCTTTGCGGCGAACCACAACACGATCATGTAACGGACGAATTTTCATGGACCCAAGTCTCCTAACTAACGTTATTAACAATATACGAGGCGTAACCTCGCCGATTTCCGATATAGCGACGATTTTGAAGGTTTCAAGACCGCCACTGGCCCGGCAAGATGGATCATCCAACCAAGCCACTATTAAGTAGTGGATGCTATGTGGGGCTGAAACGCGGAACTTCAAGGTATTTTCTGCAAAAAAACCTTATTAGCTGCAAATACCGGCTAAAGACAGCAAAAGCACGGCAAAAATAAACCGATTACTCGCATTCAAACAAATATTTACCTGCAACTCACAGAAAATGCTCATATTCGCGCAAACTTCCGTGTTTAATTTGTAATCAGTCAACGAAGAAAAGTTGATCGAGAAAAACTCTTTCAAAGTTATAAGAAAAATCCATTCTTCAATCAAGTCTGCAATTTGGTAACACAACTACATTTTTTCTAAAAAAGTATTGTCACGCGGGGTGACAGGTTTTTTATTTTTAGCGCCTAAATTTTCATCAGGACTCTTCTGGCCAAAAGTCGTACTTCATAAATTCATTTTTTATAGGCTTTGCAAACTATCCCACAAATAATGGCACACATCTTTGTTAGGTCCACTTTCCGCTAAAGCTAAGTGAATCTTGCGAATGCATTTTGTATCACTGATGATCAAAAAGGTTTTTGAATTTTCTCATTTTGTTTTTCAAAACATAAATTAAGAAAAATTCTTGTAGTAAACCAATCTCGCGGTTTTGCGCTGGAAAATACGGAGTTTACGTGTAGCGATAATAAATATAAGCGTCACTTCGAATAGATATCACCCGCTCCATAAAAATAAATATGCGCAAATAATATTCAAAAACTATCTAACTGATGAAGCAACCCCACACCAATAATGTGAACCAATACACGAAAGGAGTTTGATGATGATAAATTTTGAATCCTTTAATTACACCATCTTCAACAAAAAACTTTTTAATAATTTTCTATCGCTATTTAAAAATGTAAGAGCTGGTTTGATTAGCGCTTTATTGTTGCCCGGCAGCTTCAGATTTGAGCTACAGATTTGAGCTACGAAGTCACTTTCTATTGTCCTCAATAAACCTGTAGTAAAGCCCTCTTCAGCGATGAAGAAGGGCTTTTTTAGCAAGGACTGCTGTTGGATTCAAGCTGTTCCCAACCTCCTAAAACTGGAGGACAAACTCACCGATTAGAGGAAAATAATGATGAATCCCTTAGTATTTCTGGCAAAACGCTCGCGGCAAGCACTGCTCAGTTCGCTGCTACTTGCTGTTTGCGCCTCATCCAGCCAAGCCGTGGTTTTTCAAGCGGAAAGCTACAACGCTTTTAATGACACTACCGCTGGCAACCAGGGCGGCGCTTATCGCAGCGATAACGTCGATATAGAAGTTACGAACGATACGAGCGGCGGATACGACGTAGGCTGGATCGAAACCGGTGAATGGCTGGTCTACAACAGCCTCAGCATTCCTACTACCGGCAGTTACACCATCAAAATGCGTGTTGCCAGCCCAAGCGGTGGCACGGCTTCAGTGGATTTGAATGCGGGAGCTATCGTGTTGGGTGACTTTGCCATTCCCGCTACGGGCGGCTGGCAAACCTGGACGACCGTCTCCAAAACCGTCACGCTTAATGCTGGAACCTATAATTTGGGCGTTTTCGCAAAATCAGCGGGCTGGAATTTCAACTGGATTGAAGTTGTCGCTAACACTGGTGGCTCTACCACTGGCAGCGTGGCAACTGTATATCAACACTGTAACTACGGCGGCTGGTCTGCAGGTGTTGATGCTGCTGGCTCTTACGACCTGGGCGCACTGCAAGCCAAAGGTTTTGTGAATGACGATGCATCGTCTATCAAAGTCGCGGCAGGTTATGAAGCGGTGCTTTACCAAAACGCTGGTTTCTCGGGAACATCCGTTGTGGTCAGAGGCGAGACTGCGTGCTTGAGCAATTTCAATGACCAAGCTTCTTCAATACTCATCCGCAAGATTGCGGCGGCACCAACCTGGTCGGACGAGTTCGATAGCATCAATACCGGAACCTGGTCGTTTGAAACCGGCGGTGGCGGTTACGGCAATAGCGAGCGTGAGTATTACACCAACGGCCAAAACGCATCGATTCAATATGATGGCGCAGCAGGCAGTAATGTATTAGTGATTGAAGCACGGAAGGAAAACCCAGCCAATTACAACTGTTGGTACGGGCGCTGCGAATATACCTCCGCGCGCATGGTCACCAGTGGCAAGAAAACCTTTACCTATGGCCGCATTGAAGCGCGTATGAAATTGCCGCAAACCCAAGGCATCTGGCCAGCATTCTGGTTATTGGGGAACGACATTGGCTCTGTAGGTTGGCCGCAATGTGGTGAGATCGACATCATGGAACACGTCGGCTTCGAGCCAGTTACTACTCACGGCGCAATCCATGGGCCCGGCTATTCAGGCAACACACCTTTTATCGGCGCCAATTACCTGAATGAATCCGTCAGCAACAATTACCATGTGTATGCAGTGGAATGGAATTCTACGAGTGTGAAATTCTTCGTGGATGGCACCAACTTCTATACGGTAAACAAATCGCAAGTACAAACCTACGGTAACTGGGTTTACGATCACCCCATGTTTATCCTGTTGAACGTAGCGGTAGGCGGTCAGTGGCCGGGCAGCCCTGATGGCACCAGCACCTTTCCGCAACGCATGTATGTGGATTACATTCGCGTTTATCAGTAGCTAAAAAAGCAAGAACCCGACGTGAGCCGGGTTCTTCTTTCAGTCATTTACGGATAATTAAAAACCTAATTTGAATCTTTCGGCTCACCTTTTGGTTTTTTTGAAAGCTTAAGCTCGATCACTTTTCCCTCAATAACTTCGCCTTCAATGATTCGGCCTTTGGTTGAATCTTTATCGAACTTGGCGCCGCCATCGTGATCGTAAATATTACCGCCACCAAAATCATCGTTTGCACCCGGTTTGCCAAAACCACCAAATGCACCTTGACCAAAGGTGCCGCCGAAGCCGCCCTTTCCAAAACCACCCGCTGTGAAACCCTGGAATTGGCCTTTTTTAGCGAGATAACGTGCAAATGCATTGCGCACAAATGGCAATAAAATAATCAGAGCAATAATGTCAGTAATAAAACCCGGAATGATTAACAAAATCCCCGCGAAGGCTTTAACAATACCGGAAGCCAATGGCGCGAGTGGTGACTCTGTCGCCTGCACATTTTGCGATGCCTTAATCATGGCGTTGATGCCTTGGCTGCGCATCAACTGCAAACCAAATATAAAACCGGCAACCAGCAACACCAATGTGGCCAGAAAACCCACGTATTCGCTCATCTTGATAATTGACCATATCTCGACAAACAACATCACAAACAACCACAACACACCTAAACGCATAACCTTTTCCTCTCTTACGAATGCCGCCATCTTATCACTTGTCGGCCAGATCTCACGACCGTCGCCACACAGAAACCTCTCAATAAATATTCAGTCATGGATTAGAATGCGCGCTGAACTCATTAGCAAATCAATAAATGTTAAGTTGGCAATATGACTTAACATTCATATTTTTCTGGCGACTATATGCTTGAAACTCAAGAACAACGCAGAGAAGCGGTTTATCTCGCGCTTGCGCAAATTCCTAAAGGCAAAGTCATTACTTACGGCAACCTCGCAAAACTGGCGGGCATGCCTAATGGAGCGCGCCTAGCCGGGCGCTTGATGTGCGGGCTTCCCGAGGGCTCAAAATTGCCTTGGCATCGCGTCATTAATTCGCAAGGCAAACTTTCGATGCCGGTTGACTCGGATGGCTACCGCGAACAAAAACGGCGCTTAATTAAAGAAGGCGTTGAATTTGTGAATGAAAAAATTAAATTGAAAATTTACGGTTACAATAGCTAACACAATCAACGATGCTGCAAAAAATATGACTACAAATTCTTCAGCTACAGATGACAATAATTACAAAGGCTGGAGCGGAATCAAACGCGCATTCGCCACACCATCCGCATTAACATTATTATTTTTAGGTTTTGGTTCCGGCCTACCGTTTATGTTGGTGGGCATTACACTTTCCACCTGGTTGCGCGATACAGGTATTACGCTTAGCGCGATTGGTCTTGTCAGTTACGCCAGTTTTTTTTACGTATTGAAATTTTTATGGGCACCTTTAATTGATCGCTATCCGCTGCCATTTTTAGGTCGTCGCAGAGGTTGGCTGGCACTTTCACAACTGTTACTAATTGTTGCTTTATCGACGATGGCGATTTTAGGCCCTACTACATCTCTCACCCTATTTGTAATTATGGTTGGACTAACGGCTTTCGCTGGCGCAACGCAAGACATTGTTGTGGATGCTTATCGCATTGAAGTTGCACCAGCTCAATCGCAAGCTGCGCTCGCCGCCACTTACACATTGGGTTACCGCTTTGGCTTAATTATTTCAGGAGCTATCGCGCTTTATCTGGCGGAATTATTCAGTTGGAAAATTGCGTATTTTATGATGGCCAGTGCGATGCTATTGCCACTGCTTGCAGGTTTGCTTTCAAAAGAACCGGATCCGGAAAATGTTTTAAGAATTCGCGAAATAAATTTGAGCGATGCATTTGTAAAACCCTTTGAGGAATTTTTTTCTCGCAATGGCGTTTTGCTCGCGCTAGCACTGTTGGGATTTGTAGGTTTATTTAAATTGCCCGATCAAATGATTGGCGTACTCGCGGGCCCTTTCTATTTAGATTCTGGTTACACCAAAGCGGATATAGCCACAATCGCAAAACTCTACGGCGTATGGATTGGAATTGCGGGCGCATTTTTAGGAGGAGTTTGTGTTGCAGCGTTTGACATTAGACGCATGCTGGTAATTGCCTGTATTGCAGTGGGAGTTTCCAATTTGGCGTTTTTGCTAATGGCAATTCACCCATCAGAAGCTTGGGCTTTTTTTGCAGCAATCAGCGCAGATAATTTATCGCAAGGTTTTGCAGGTGTTGTATTAATTGCGTTTATGTCGGGCCTAACGGATCGCAATTTTACCGCAACGCAATATGCGCTTTTGGTATCGCTAGCGAATTTACCGGGGAAATTTATTGGCGGTGTATCGGGCTATATCGTTGAAGCAACTAACTATCAAACGTTCTTTATCTTCAGCAGTATTTCTGTAATACCTACGTTGTTATTGTTAGCTTGGTTGTGGAATAAAATTCAGGTGAAGTAATTAATCCCCAGCTGCGCGCCCTGTTCAAAGGTAAGGGCTGAATCTCGCGGGAATCACCTCATTCATTTGGGCGCGGCGCGGCGCCAGAGGAATGAGGTGAGGATCTTTAATCCCTAAAATTCGTATATTGCAATGGCAACTCAATATCCGACGCGCGCAAAAAGGCGATGCACTCTTGTAAGTCGTCGCGTTTTTTTCCGGTAATTCTGAGTTGGTCGCCCTGAATTGCCGCCTGCACTTTTAACTTTTCATCTTTAATCATTTTGACAATTTTTTTCGCAAGGTCAGATTCCAAACCTGTGCGCACCACAATATCTTTCTTAACTTGTTTACCAGCCGTTTTAACGGGTTTAACGTCTAAACAGGAAACGCCAATACCGTTTTTGTGCAGTGCACTTCTGAATGAATCCAACATCGCATCGAGCTGATAATCGTTATCGGCGGTAATCGTAATTTCATATTCTTTACGATCAAATTTGGCGTCGACACCTTTAAAATCGTAACGACTGATAATTACTTTTCCCGCCTGATCAACCGCATTGGTGAGTGCATGTTTATCAACTTCTGAAACCACATCAAATGAAGGCATAACTAAAACCTCTTAAACATTTAAAACAAATTAGACTTTTAAAACTGACAAAGTATTTAAAACTAACTAAGCTTTAAAAACCAATTAAGCGTTAAAAAATAGACCACTAAATAAATAAAGTGGCAAACGCAATTGCGCCTACCCAAAATAACAATGAACGCGAATACAAAGGAACGCTGGATTTAACTAACGCAAAAGAGTAAGCAGGTTCGGCTTGCGGGCTAAGCGTAATTCCTACCAAATCTTCGATAGTTTCCTGCGCAATTTCTTCAGCTTCAATAACTGCCTCTGCAATTTCTTCCGCAGCTTCTTCAAGCTCTTCTGGCGTTACATCTGCTGAAACTTCTACAGTAGTTTTGATATACAAATCTGTTGGCGCACCCAGCGCACCGCGTAAACTATTATTCAAAATTGTCATCGACGAATTTTCGGTATCAAGCACACTGTCGCGCAAGGGGCAGCTATCAAAATTACCTACAAACGCCCAGGTTAAACCCATTAACCGCACGGCAGGAAATTCGATCAACCATAACCATTTTTCAGCCAGCACGGCTTCGTTGGAGTGAGGTGCAGTTTGCTCACGATAAATAGCGCTCATTCGATATAAAAGTGCACCGACAGCACCGGCGATAACAAACCAAAATAAAACCGCAAAAGTGCGTTCGAAACCACGATAGCCAATGACTTTTAACGCCTGAGCATGCAAACTTTTCCAATCGTTAGTTGTGTTTATGTCGTTATCGTCTTCGGCATGACCGCGTAAATCATCTACCAATTTGCTAGCCAATACAGAATCACCGCGATTCGCAGTGGCAATATAATTATTCACTTCCGCTAAAAAATCACCGCGCCCCAAGCTGTACAAAAGTACAGGCACATATAAAAAGAACAGAAAATTTGCAGAGAGAAAATGCACTATGGTCCAGATGGCGATCATCACAACCAAGAGTGGCAATATAAAAACCACAATCATTGGCAGCAATGGAAATGAAGCCGCTGACGGTAACGAGCGCGCGCGATTTAATAACCAAATAAACCAGCCATCGCGCTGCAACATACTGGCGGTATTGTTCGACCAGTAAATAATCGCCAGTACGGCTATCAAACTTAAAAAAATCATAAATACTTCTCGTGGTTAACTTTTCTGTAAATCATCTATTTCTGTAAATCATTTATTCGCTAGCAGCTGGCGAAAGCGTGCCCAATCAAAAGCATCACCAGGATCAGTTTTGCGACCCGGCGCAATGTCGCTATGACCCACAATTCGCTCAGGCGTAATCTCGGGATAGGCGATCAAAATCTGTTGGGCGACTTTTGCGAGGGCATCATATTGGGCGTCAGTGTAAGCAATATCGTCGCAACCTTCCAACTCAATCCCAATACTGTAGTTGTTGCAGTTTTCAACTCCATGAAACGATGACACACCCGCATGCCACGCACGCCGCTCAAATGGCACGAATTGGGTGACATTACCATCGCGCTCAATAAACAGATGGGCCGACACTTTCAGATCAGCAATCGTTTGAAAATAAGGGTGAAGGGATGCGTCAAGGTGATTGCTGAAAAAGCGTTGCACACAGCCAGTTCCAAACTCACCGGGAGGCAAACTGATATTGTGAATAACAAGGAGGTTGACGGCCTGCCCTTGGGGACGCTCATTGGCATTGGGCGACGGACATTGGATTGCGGTCGTTAAACGCCCATCCTTGATGTCATATTCCAAATTGGGATCATTTGAAATCACCAAACTCTCTGCCTTATGTTTATATGCCTTGGGCACCGGTTAAGGTTGTAAAGTCGGGCATGATAAACCTATGACTGAGAGTTTGCACTCGCGGGCATTAGCGGTTGTTACGTAAATTACCTATAACGGCTTCCAGTGCGCGATCAAACAACATACCGTCATCCAATATTTGCATGCGGCCTGATTTGAGCGCCAACGCGAGAGTCATGCGAGTTTCCTCGGCAACTTTCACGCCTGAGCGGTTTACGAATATATATTTGCCCGTTGCGCGAATAATCGCTGCAAGACGGCTGCGGAATTTTTGCCCATCTTCCGATTGCATTTCAAACCAGCTGCCTTGAGTAATATTTCCAACCAAAGCCAAATGTTGATCACCTTCCGGCAAACTATCTGGACTTACAACAACGGGAGGCTCTTCGTTAGCAACTACAAAAGTTTCAAGCGATTCGAGTGATGCGCCGACCGGAACCAACGGCTCGACTTGGGTGACAATCACCTCCTCCACAATTGGAGTTATTACTGACTCGCTCGATGAGTCTGCAGCTGAAACTTCTATGCCAACTTCTTCAGCCTGAGTTGAGACCTGCTCAACACCATCATTAGCAGATGAATCTTGAGCGGGAACACTAATAATCTCCGCGACCACGGCTTTCACTGGTGGAACATCAGCCTTAACTGCAACAGCTGGAATTTCTGCAACCTGAACCTTAGTAAGCGTTACCACTGGTGCAGCAATATCAGTCGGTTTCACTTGAGGTTTAGCAGCAATAGGAGCGATTTCATCAATTTTTGGCACTGAACGTAAACGCGCCAAATGCAAGGTTTCAAGTTGTTTAAACAACTGAGTTGTTTCAAAAGGACTGTAAGAAATGTCTTCCAAGCCTTCGCGCAATTTTTGTAAAAGTTGCGGCACTAATCTAAGCAAACCCTGACGATTTTCTTTAGACATCGGTGCCGTTAAGCTCCACACCAATTGTTGTGCAGTGCGAATACCCGCTTGCCATTCAGAACTTTCTATTCCCTGTTTCAGCGAAATAATAAACAGCACATTGCCCCAGGCATCGCGCAATAATTTTTGTGCAGGCACAGGTAAATCGTGACCAGATGTTAAACGATTTAGCACAAAATCAACTTGCAAACGCGCGCGTTCAGATTTTGCTTTGCCATCTTCAGCATCGATTGTGCGCTGCTCTAAAATTTGCGCGCGACGTTTATCTTTTTCAAGGAATGAACGGAATTCTGTGAGCAAATTATTGAAGATCGTCATGTCGGTTTCAAAATCCGACAAGATCGCTTGCACAGTAGATTCCATTTTGTTGTACAAACTATCTTTACGTTGCCCATCGCTATGGAAATTAGCTTCGCTGGTTTCTTGCCAGCCGAGTGCCGCCATCGCCATTTCATTCAACAAGCGGCGCGCAGGATGCCCACCTTTGCTAAAAAAAGTTTTATCCGCAATAGCAACTTTGACCATCGGAATTTGCAAGCGGCCAATGAGTGCTTTCATCGGCGCAGCAAGATTGCGATCATCTAAAATAAAATCAAACATCATGCTAACGAGATTAATAACATCATCGTCAACTTGATTGATAGCTTGCGGTTTTTGTTGCTCATTGCTCAATAAATTTTGAAGCAATTCGCGAATATTAATAGGCGCTCCTGAGCTAACTGGTGCTTGAGCATAAGTGTTTTGATGTTGTGCCAATGACAAAATTTTAACCAGATCTTGACTGGCAATTTCTGGGCCGGCAGCATGCTCATTCGCGGTCGACGAACCACCACGAGAACCTAATAAATCTCGCAGCGTATGCAAAACCTGATTGGTTTGTTCATCATAAGTAATGTTAGAAATATTATGAGAATTTGTTGCGGCAGAATGTTGTGATTGCGAAACATTTTCAGCGTTTATTGATGCGGAAAGACCGGAACCATAATGTTCATGAGCCGCAGGCGCCGTTGGACGTTTATTAGTACGAGCAGCTTGCTTCAACGACGGTAAAATATTCGCTTCAATAAGTAATTGATTAAGCGATTGAAACAATCCGCCTAATTTTGTCATTACCATATTGTCGAATAATTTGAACAACACCAACTTCGCTTTAACATCTATAGCGAGACTTTTTGCAGCATCATTAAATGCATTGCAAATAACATCTACACCTAAAGGATTATTTTTTTGATAAACCTTCACAGGCACAAGGTGATCAATGCGTAAGGTTAAATGCTGAATTAGCTCAGCAAATTGTTCATTCGCCTTATTAATCATGCCCTCAATGGCAACCATTTCTTCCAGATCATCATTTTTAACCAGCGACAAATCATCAAGCGAAAATTCTTTCGTTTCAATTTGTGCTTCTTCACGGTAGGCGTTGTGATCCAACAATTGCGCGAAACGAACATCAATACTGCGAAAAAATGCAGTCTCCATCGCACGACGACGTAAACGAACTTCGCGCATTGAATCGAAATATAAATTCTGCTCATGGTTATTATTGGCTTTATCCGCCAATTCAAACATTGCGTCATCGACCTTATCAAAAAGGTCACGCAATAATCCTTGCAGTTGTTGGCGAGCCTTGTCGCGCAATGAATGCATCGCGGCGGGCAAACGCGCTAAAATAATTTGTGCTGGCTGCCCGCTAGACCTATCAGGATTCAGTTGCACAACGTTATTTTGCTCAGGACGGTGTTGTTCAGACATGATGATTAACCATCAAAAAGGGACCTCGGTAAATAAAGTATATCCAACAAACCCACGCTCTCTAGGAGCAAATGTTCAAGGCGAGAGCCATATCACAAATAGCGATAAGTTGTGTGTTTTCTTATATAATTTAAAATTGTTTTAGTTAGTTAGCGAAACCAAGCGCTATAAAAAGCGGAAAAAATTCCGCATCACACACAATATTTCAAAGATGTCGCCTGAGAACATAATCGCAACTGCATTGCGCAATCAGGTAATATTCATCGCACAATGTTTTCTGGGTAAATCTCTACATGAACTCCACTTTCGCACGACGCCTTCCACACTTAAGTAAAAGCATTCAAGAGAATGTAGCTGCAGCTTTGCATGAAGATATAGGTACAGGCGATATTACCGCCCTACTTATTCCCGCAGATCAACAAGCAAAAGCCACTGTCATCACAAGAGAAGACTGCGTGTTTTGTGGGAAAGATTGGGTGATAGAAGTATTTGCACAGATTGATAAAAAAATTGTGATTGAATGGAATATAGACGATGGCGAAACTGCCGCTGCCAACAGCACATTATTTAGCCTGAGTGGAAATGCCAGAAGCTTACTCACCGGCGAGCGCGTCGCTTTAAATTTTGTACAAACCTTATCAGGCACAGCAACTATTAGCCGCCATTACTCCAATCTCGTTGCACACACCAGCGTGAAATTGCTGGATACTCGTAAAACTCTACCAGGCCTACGCGATGCCCAAAAATATGCAGTTGCATCCGGCGGTTGCCACAATCACCGCATCGGTTTATATGATGCATTTCTCATCAAAGAAAATCACATAGCCGCATGCGGCGGAATTAAAGCCGCCGTCGCAAACGCACGTACCATTGCACCAAATAAACCTGTTGAGGTGGAAGTCGAAAACTTTCGCGAACTTGATGAAGCACTTGCAGCAAATGCCGACATCATCATGTTAGATAATTTTAATTTGGAAGATATGCGCAAAGCAGTCGCGATTAATAACAGCAAAGCCAAGCTTGAAGCTTCAGGTAATGTTACTGAAAAAACATTGCCTCTAATTGCTGAAACGGGAGTGGATTTTATTTCTATTGGGGCGCTTACAAAGCATTGTAGGGCGGTGGATTTGTCGATGCGCATCGGCAATTAATTTGTAACTTACTAATTACCGATGGAATTATTCAATGAATCCATCGACATGAGAAAAACCTACAACATCAGCATTTGACGCATTTAACAACACAATCCAATCAGATGTATTGCGACCTTGAAGTGGTAAAAATTTCAAATCACTTTCTTTGAGTTTAGTTTTCTTAATTGATGAGTTAATTATTTCCACTTTATCCGGCGATTTTTTTGTTAAATCACTTATTAATTGAGCACGTGCTAATACTTCACCACGCTTTTCATTATATGAGATCCAATATTCCGGGCGCTGTGAAATCTCCAACCCTTGTAACGCTAAATCCATGGTGTGCAGATAATCTGAATCACCAGCTTTTGGAGTTCGTGCTGCTATTATTTTTGGTCCATTAAAACCGAGTGACTGTAAACCTTCTTTTGCTTTTGGTAAGTCTGCATGATCAATTTCAACAGCAGCCACTACTCGAAAACGATCAATTTCAAACACTAAAAAAACTGGGCGAGCCAGAACAATAACGTACATCCCGTAGATAAATGCTGATATTTGTATAACAACAATAATAGTTAAATCACGAAATAATTTTTTTCGAGGCTTTTGAAGATCAAAGACCACAAAAGTTAAAAGGGGACCAATACAAATATCTACGCCTACTACTATGCCAAACAAGAACCAACCACCCGCAATCTCTCCATATGCATCGGGGTACCACAAACTAAATACCAAGCCAGCACTTAGAGCACCAACTAATCCACTAAAGCCAAAATGAATAACTGCTGCCTTAGCCTTCGAGCTCAATTCAATACGATTCATCACAACCCCAATGTCAAAATAAAAAAGCGAAACACTTTCGTGTTCCGCTTTTTATTTAATTTTTTGCCCTAATACATTAGAGACAAAAAATATTACAATGCTGTGCGGCAAGCTGACGGACGATATTTTTGAACTACTGTTCCAGTTGCATCAGAGCAGTCCCAAACAATGTTTATTCCAGCTGAGCCAGCTGCTGACAAATCTACAACGGTAGTTGCTGCAGTTGAATCACGAGGCGATATTACAATCGAGTTTTCAGCAGCCTTAACGACTTGAGATGTATAAAGCACCGTAATGGTGCCGCCCTTAGCACTAGTCACGGATATAACATTTCTATTTGAATGCGTGGCATCAATTTTACCATCTGCATTACCCAAGGAAGCCATGCTAGTTGCACCTAAAGTGTCACAATCAGTTACCGCGACAGTACACGATTTATCTGCTGGACCACGAGTTTGGTGTGTTTCAGTAATGGCCGTTTTCAACGCATCTGCCAAAACCAAACCTTCAGAAATTTTTGTCCGCACAGTGTAATCTTGATAGGCAGGTAGAGCTACCGCAGCCAAAATACCGATAATCGCAACAACGATCATCAATTCAATCAGAGTAAAACCTTTTTGCATTGCTTTCATAAGTGAATCTCCAAGGATTTTAATAATGTTAGGTTGCCAAACTCTCAACTCCCTAGGTATTTAGCAAAGGGCATACCAAAAGATGACTTAACAAAACCTTCTCCTCAAATTGGGCCTCAAGATTGCGCAACAATATATTTTTTGACGCGCATGAGTTTAAAAATGTGCCGCTTCAAAATCAAAAATTACTTATTGAATAGGTTCGCACTCAGCCCAAAACCAAAGTAAAACTGACAAAACGAAGAGGTTACTGACGTTTTTTGTCACAAATAAGCACATTTGTTTTAACAATTTATTGTTTTTGCTGGCAGATAAATTATGAACCTCAATTTCTTTCTTTAGCCTATACTTGCATACTAATAAGGCTTAGGGATGACATGCCCATCATCTACAGTTGACTTCATTACCACTATCACCCCCTGGTGAAAATCTAAAACTTTAGAACCATGCAATATATTCGGCAGGAGTTCGCATGAATACCCCAATTCATTTAAATGGTCTTGCACGCCGATTGGTAGCAGACAATCTGCTCGAAGCAGAGATCGCTCGTAAGGCCTTGGCTCAGTCAGCCAAGGATAAGGTGCCGTTTGTACAGCATCTTGTATCTAATAGCTTGCTAGATTCACGTACTATTGCGCGCGCTGCATCTGAAGAGTTCGGCGCTCCATTATTTGATTTGGATGCTTTAAGTAGAGATGCCATTCCCGATAAGCTGGTCGACGAAAAGCTAATTCGTAAACATCATGCACTTCCAATTATTAAACGCGGTACACGATTATTTCTTGCCGTCGCAGACCCTACAGACCTTCATGCACTGGATGAAATTAAATTCAATACCGGCCTTAATACAGATGCTATTTTGGTTGAAGCCGACAAGCTTGCTATAGCCATTGAAAAGTTTCTTTCAACCCAAGATAACCTAAATAATGCATTGGGAGATCTTGAAGATGGTGATCTGGATAACCTCGACATTCAAACCGTAGATGAAAACGCAAAAAATGAAGACAAAACATCCGAAGCGGATGAAGCACCAATAGTTAAATACATAAATAAAGTACTTTTGGATGCAATTAAAGGCGGAGCGTCAGATATACATTTTGAACCCTATGAAAAAGCGTACAGGGTACGCTTTCGCACTGATGGTATTTTACATGAGGTTGCTAAACCTCCAGTCAATTTGGCAACTCGTATGGCAGCCAGACTGAAAGTAATGTCGCAGATGGATATTTCTGAGCGAAGAGTTCCTCAAGACGGACGGATAAAGCTAAAAGTGTCTAAAACTCGCGCTATCGATTTTCGTGTTAACACATTACCTACATTATTTGGTGAGAAAGTCGTATTGCGGATTCTAGATCCAAGCTCTGCCAAGCTTGGTATCGACGCTCTGGGTTATGAAGACTTTCAGAAAAAACTTTACCTTGATGCTCTTGCCCAATCACAAGGCATGATTTTAGTTACCGGGCCAACGGGTAGCGGTAAAACAGTGTCCCTATACACTGGTTTAAATATACTCAACACCCCTGAGTTGAATATTTCTACAGCGGAAGACCCTGTTGAGATAAATTTGGAAGGTGTTAATCAGGTACAGATGAATAATAAGGTTGGATTAAATTTTGCTGAGGCATTGCGGTCCTTCCTTCGTCAAGACCCAGATATAGTCATGGTGGGTGAGATTCGTGATTTAGAAACTGCCGAAATTGCAATTAAAGCGGCTCAAACAGGCCACTTGGTATTATCGACGCTCCACACCAATAGCGCTCCTGAAACATTGACGCGCTTGATGAATATGGGGGTTCCGGCTTTCAATATAGCAACAAGCGTAAGTTTAATTATTGCTCAACGATTGGCCCGACGCCTGTGTGGCTCATGTAAGAAACCCGCAACAGACATACCACGGGCTATTCTGACCGAAGAAGGCTTTGATGAAATAGGAATTGCTGCCTCAGAATTTCAGTTATTTCACCCAGTGGGATGCCAACATTGCAATGGTGGCTACAAAGGTCGACTAGGTGTTTATGAAGTGGTTCGCATCACCCCGGCAATTGCCAACCTTATAATGGAAGGCGGTAATTCATTACAAATTGCACGAGTCGCAAAAGAAGCCGGATTCAATAATCTACGCACCTCCGCATTGCGCAAAGTAGCAATGGGGTTAACCAGCCTTGAAGAGGCTAATCGAGTCACGAAGGACTAACCTATGGCTAGCGCTACTCAAACAGTGAAGACGGTCGCAAAATCAAGCGCCGTCACTAACATCTATGTATACAAGGGCGTAGATAAAAAAGGCACGAAAGTTCAAGGTGAAGTTAACAGTTCTAGTCCTGCTCTTGCTAAAGCGCAACTGTTAAAACAGGGTATTTCTGCAAAGTCAGTGTCCAAGAAGTCTAAGCCGCTATTTGGTGGTGGAGGCAAGGCAATCAAGCCTATGGATATTGCCGTGTTTGCCCGGCAGATGGCAACAATGATGAAAGCTGGCGTTCCTCTTGTACAAGCTTTTGATATTGTGGCGGATGGTTTGGATAATCCTAATTTACGCAAACTAGTTCTTTCGATTCGAGACAGTGTGGCAGCAGGTGGTGGTTTTGCTCCTTCATTGAGACAACATCCAAAATATTTCGATGATTTATTTTGCAATCTTGTCGACGCAGGTGAACAAGCTGGTGCACTTGAAACAATGCTGGATCGTATCGCCACTTATAAAGAAAAAACTGAAAAGCTGAAAGCAAAAATTAAAAAAGCTCTTAGCTATCCGATCGCGGTTATTGTCGTTGCAGTTATTGTTACGGGTATCCTGTTGGTAAAGGTTGTCCCACAATTTGCCGAAACTTTTAGTAGTTTTGGAGCCAAACTTCCTGCATTCACCCTATTCGTTTTACATCTCTCCGAGTTGGCGCAGGCCTATTGGTTACTTTTCTTATTTGGCATTGCTGGAGGAGCATTTTTATTTAAAGAAGCAGCCCGACGATCAACAGCATTTGCCTATCTTATTGATCGTTATATTTTAAAGATACCTATTGTTGGGCAAATTATTTATTTATCGGTAATGGCAAGATTTGCACGCACTCTTTCAACAACTTTCGCCGCTGGCGTTCCTCTTATTGAGGCACTCACATCTGTGGCAGGAGCCGCTGGAAATAGAATTTATGCCGACGCAATTATTAAAGTTCGCGAAGACGTTTCAACCGGTATTCAACTAAATACCGCACTCAAAACACGCCAAATGTTTCCTACGCTATTGATCCAAATGACCTCGATTGGTGAAGAATCAGGTGCACTTGATGCAATGCTTGATAAGGTCGCTAATTATTATGAAGAAGCTGTCGATAACACTGTTGACAGCCTGACATCTTTACTTGAGCCAATTATCATGTCAGTGCTAGGAGTTCTCGTAGGTGGCTTAATGATCGCGATGTATATGCCGATATTCCAACTTGGCCAAGTGGTATAAGAGTGACAGATTTATTAAATGCACTTGAGCAATTTCCTATTACTGGTTTAATCGGTGCTGGTATTTTAGGTTTACTAGTCGGCAGTTTTTTAAACGTTGTGATTTATCGTTTACCTAAAGTGATGGAGCGTGATTGGTATCAGCAATGCGTTGAGTTTTTGGGTAGCGATAATGTTAAGGATGATGCAAAAAAAAATATTCCGTCTGAAAAATTTAATTTAGTTACTCCTAATTCAACCTGTCCTGGTTGCGGTCACAAAATAAAACCATGGGAAAATATTCCTGTTATTAGCTACTTATTTTTACGCGGAAAATGTTCTTCTTGTAAGACTCATATTTCTCTGCGATATCCCATAATTGAATTAGTTACCGGAATTTTTTCTGTTGTTGCCATCTATATTTTTGGAGCCAATTCAACTGGCTTAGCCTGTCTCGTTTTTACCTGGTGTTTAATTGCTTTGACCATGATTGATTTCGACACTCAATTATTGCCAGACAGTATTACTCTTCCGCTGCTGTGGTTAGGTTTAATCGCGAACTCCTTTGGATTATTTACAAGCCTTGATAGCGCCGTTTGGGGTGCTATCGGCGGGTACCTTTCACTTTTTTCAGTGTATTGGTTATTTAAATTGTTAACCGGTAAAGAAGGCATGGGCTTTGGCGATTTTAAGTTGCTGGGCGCTTTGGGTGCCTGGCTTGGCTGGCAGATGCTATTGCAGATTATTTTATTGAGTGCATTGGCTGGTGCAGTGATCGGCATTAGCATGATAGTGATTCGCGGTAGAGATAAAAATATTCCAATTCCTTTCGGCCCTTATCTAGCTATTGCAGGCTGGATTGCCCTTATGTGGGGACACGATATTAATCAGGCCTATTTAACTTATGCCTTCGCGCGACACTAAATTTGCACTGCCCGGTATGATCGTTGGTTTGACGGGCGGGATAGGCAGTGGGAAATCAGAAGTTTCGCGCAGATTTGAAAATCTTGGCATCCAGGTTGTTGATGCCGATATAGTAGCTCGCGAAGTTGTAGCTCCTGAGAGTGTAGGATTAGCGGCCATTAGCGAGCATTTTGGAAAAGATATTCTGGATGCCGACAAGACATTAAACCGCGGTAAACTTCGAGCGTTGATTTTTGAAAATCCCGAAGAAAAGTCTTGGCTGGAAAATTTACTGCACCCAATTATTCGTACTGAAATTATTTCTCAGCTGCAACAAAGCAAAAGCACGTACACAATTCTCTCGTCTCCCCTGCTGTTTGATACCACTCAATACGAATTAGTAGATCGTGTGCTGGTAGTAGATGCTAGTGAAGAATTACAAATTGCGCGAGCATCTGCACGTGATTCCAATACAAGCGAACAAATTGAAAAAATTATGTCGACCCAAATGAGCCGTGCAGATAGATGCGCAAAAGCGGATGATATAATTGTGAACAACGGCGATCTTGATACGTTAGATAAACAGGTAAAAGACTTACATATTTCTTACCTGAATCTTGCCAAGCAATTAACCACCTCAACAACATCCTAGAAAAATTATGACTGATTCAGAAGTAATAAAGCTCAATTGCCCTACCTGCAAAAAAGCGATTTTATGGAACGAGGATTTTCCATTTCGTCCTTTTTGCAGCGATCGTTGCCGGCTTATTGATTTGGGTGAATGGGCGAGTGAGAACCATAAAATTCCTGGAAAATCACTCGACATTAATATTGATGACGAATCAAATACTGAAGGTTAAATTACCACCACTCACTGATAGCTGCTATGCCCTGCGCCCCGTGCGCCACTGAAACTTCCAAATCTTTTTCTTTCATTCCTCCCAATGCGTATACAGGAAGTTTTGTATTTTCGACCAATTGGCTAAATAATTCCCAACCTATTCCCTCTAAATGGGGATGAGATTTAGTAGCCAAAACTGGTGAGAGATAAATAAAATCTACACCGATTTTTTCGGCTTGTTCAATTTCAGATTGATTATGGCAAGACGCGCTTAGTAAAATATTTTCGGCTACTGGCCGCAACTGGCAGTTAAAAAGCTGGCGAGAATTTAAATGCAAACCGATATTTTCCCGGCTTTTCAGTTGAGCAAAAATAGAAGGCGATGTATTTACTAATAATCCGGCTGAATATTTATTACAAAGCTCGTTTATGGGTTCAATAACTTTAAAAATAACTTCAGTTTCATTCATTCGCAATTGAACCAAACGAATACCTTTTTTTAACGCATCCTCAATACGAGTTAAAAAATCATCCACGCCATTAAATTTACCGGTGACAAGCAATCGTTGTGGCAATTGAATAGCTGTGATTATTGGTTGATTTGCGGCTGGAAATTCATAATCTCGCAACTCGTTTGGGTTGACCCAAACAATAGGTTGCCCTTCATTACCTTTTGGCTCGCCGCTAAATTCAGTTACCTTATGAACATCTAACAAAACAATTTTATCGCCGTAATCGTGGCGAATTTTTATTAGGGGTTCAGTCGCAGCAATTTGAATCGCCAACTCTTCATGCAGCTCACGCTTGAGCGCTTCGAATAAGGATTCATTTTCCTCAACCTTACCACCAGGAAATTCCCACAAACCTCCCTGATGAGTTTTATCGGGGCGTTTGGCGATAAGAATATTGCCATCAGCGCCAACAATAACACCAACGGCAACATGAACGACTTTGGACATATTTATCCTTATGACTTAAGACCGATAATCCGCATTAATACGAACATACTCATAAGATAAATCCGTTGTCCAAATTGTTTCTGCAAAATTACCGCGATTTAAATTGATGTTGATGGAAATATCAGTACCGCTCATAACTACCTGACCTTGGGCTTCGGTGTAAGTAGCAGCTCGTCCACCATTTTCTACAATCAACACATCATTTAAATGCACAACGACTTTGCTTGCATCAAGATTCTCTACGCCTGCGTAACCTATAGCGGCAACAATACGTCCCCAATTTGGATCCGATGCGAACAATGCAGTTTTAATTAATGGTGAATGGGCAACGGCATAACCGACATCCAAACATTCATCGCGATTTGCACCGCCACTTACCGAAACCGTTACAAATTTTGTTGCCCCTTCACCGTCACTCACAATACTTTTTGCGAGATGAATGTGAGCCGCCAAAATAGTTGCGCGTAATTTTTCGTACAGCTCACCTGTAGCAGTTGTAATTTCTGGCAAATCGATTTGGCCAGATGCAATTAAAATACAAGAATCATTAGTAGAAGTATCGCCATCAATAGTGATGCGATTGAATGATTTATCTGCAGCTTCACGCGCGAGTTGCTGCAATAAATGTTGCGAAATTTTTGCATCGGTTGCGATATAACCCAACATGGTTGCCATGTTGGGTTTGATCATGCCGGCACCTTTTGCGATACCATTAACCGTAATTGTTTTACCTTGATATTCAAACTGTTCGCTGAAACCTTTTGCACGAGTATCTGTTGTCATGATGCCTGCACCTGCATCATCCCATCCGTTTTCGGTAACTTTTTCCAAAGCCTCGGGGATAACAGCAATAATTTTTGCAAGGGGTAACGGCTCGCCGATAACACCCGTTGAAAAAGGTAAAATCTGTTCGGTTTTAACACCTTTTAATTCTGCAATAGCTGCGCAAGTTGCTTTTGCATCTAACAAACCCTGCTCACCGGTACAGGCATTTGCATTGCCTGAATTGATGATTAAAAAACGAATTGGTGCTTTGCTTAAATGTTCGCGACATACAGTTACAGGTGCTGCGCAAAATGCATTTTTAGTAAAAACACCAGCAACGTTACTGCCTTCGGCTAATTCAAACAATACAACATCGCGACGATTCACTTTTTTAATGCCGCCACATACTGCTGTTAATTTTACACCTTTCACAGGGTGCATTATTGGAAAAGGATATTCGCCTACTGCCATGATTTTTTCTCACACATTAGATAATAAGATGAGCTTTTAGCCCAATAAAAAAGAGATGTTAAGCATCTCTTTTTTACGATTTCTATTTAACACGCTGAGGAAATTACTCCAAAGCACCGTGACAACTTTTGAATTTTTTACCTGAACCACAAGGGCATGGATCATTGCGGCCTACTTTACGACCCTCACGAATAATGGGAGCCTGTGTAAGCTTTGGTTGAGGCAGAGCTTCAGTTAGTGAGGCAGCCTGTTCGTGCTGCAACTGAACCTGTTGACGCGCTTGTTCTTCGCGACGTTGCTGTTCCATCGCTTCCATTTGCTCACGCGTTATCGGCTCAACACGCGCCATCAAATGAATGGTCTCGCGTTTTACACTATTCAACATGCTTTGAAATAATTCAAAAGATTCACGCTTGTATTCTTGTTTTGGATTACGCTGCGCGTATGAACGCAAATTAATACCTTGACGCAAATGATCCATACTAGATAGCTGCTCTTTCCAAGAGTTATCTAATACTTGCAACATGACTTGTTTTTCAATTTCTAACAGAATGTCGCCAACGCGCTCACATTTAGCATCATAAGCCGCTTGTATTTCAGTCAGAATTTTTTGACGCAAACTTTCTTCATGCAAGCGAGTGTCTTCTTCAAGCCATTTCGCAATGGGTAACTGCAAACCATAATCCATTTCAATTTGCTTTTCCAAACCAGGGATATCCCACTGATCTTCAATGGATTGCGGAGGAACATAGCCCAGTACAAGATCGTTTACAACATCAGCACGAATAGCCGTAATAGTGTCGCGAATATTTTCTGCGTCTAATAATTCGTTGCGTTGATTGTAAATAATTTGACGCTGATCATTTGCAACGTCATCAAATTCCAACAATTGTTTACGAATATCGAAGTTGCGGCCTTCTACTTTGCGCTGCGCTTTTTCAATCGCATTATTTACCATGCGATGTTCAATAGCTTCGCCTTTTTCCATACCCAAGGCTTGCATAAAACTACGCACACGCTCGGATGCAAAAATACGCATTAAGTTATCTTCAAGCGATAAATAAAAACGTGTTAAACCTGGATCGCCTTGACGACCAGCACGACCACGCAACTGGTTATCAATACGACGTGATTCATGGCGCTCAGTACCTATGATATGTAAACCACCTGCTTGCAATACAATTTCGTTACGTTTTTTCCATTCCCTTTTAATCGCAGCAATTTGCTCTTCTGTAGGTCCTTCGCCATTATTTGAAGAGGCTAACTCATCTACTTCAGACTCCCAACGTCCACCCAATACAATATCTGTACCGCGACCAGCCATGTTGGTAGCAATAGTTACAGTGCCAGGACGACCTGCTTGTGCAATAATTTCAGCTTCTTGTGCGTGGAATTTTGCGTTAAGAACGCGATGTTTAATACCTGCGGTATTTAAACGGCGTGACATTTCTTCCGAGGTTTCAATGGATGCAGTACCTACTAAAATAGGCGCATTTTTTTCTTGATAGGATTTAATATCGTTAACAATGGATTGATATTTTTCTTCTACTGTTAAAAAAACCAAATCGTTTAAATCGATACGTTGTTTTGGTTTATTGGTTGGAATAACCACTACATCCAAACCGTAAATTTCGCGGAATTCATAAGCTTCAGTATCGGCAGTACCGGTCATACCGGAAAGCACCGGATACAAACGGAAATAATTTTGGAAAGTTGTCGATGCAAGTGTTTGGCTTTCGCTTTGAATTGCAACGCCTTCTTTCGCTTCGATGGCTTGATGTAAGCCTTCACTCAAACGACGGCCTTGCATGGTACGACCGGTGTGTTCGTCAATAAGAACAACCTGATCTTCTTGCACGATATATTCAATATCGCGATGGAAAAGTGCGCGCGCTTTTAATGCAGAACCAACGTGATGCAACAGCGTTAAATTATTTGCCGCGTAAAGATTTTCATCTTCTTGCAGAAGACCGGCGTTCACTAATAACTCTTCAACGCGTTGATGACCTTGTTCAGTTAATTCAACTTGACGACTTTTTTCATCGACAGAAAAATCACCCGGATCAGTTACAACTTTACGATCACCGTCTTCACCGTTATCCGTTTGTTGTTTTAATTTTCCGACTAAAACATACATACGCTTATACATTTCGGAACTGTTTTCAGCGTGGCCGGAAATTATTAAAGGTGTGCGTGCTTCGTCAATTAAAATGGAGTCAACTTCATCGATAACAGCAAAGTTTAATGGGCGCTGTACTTTGTCCGCTTTATTAAGCGCCATGTTGTCGCGCAAGTAATCGAACCCGTATTCGTTATTAGTGCCGTAAGTGATGTCTGAATTGTAAGCTTCGCGTTTCACATCGGAAGGCTGCATGGATAAAATCACGCCTACGCTCATGCCCAAGAACTCATAGACAGGACGCATCCAATTCGCATCGCGGCTGGCGAGGTAATCGTTCACGGTAACTATGTGTACCCCTTTGCCCGCGAGCGCATGAAGATAGCTTGGTAGCGTCGACACAAGCGTTTTACCTTCACCGGTACGCATCTCTGCAATACGGCCTTCATGGAGCGACATACCACCAATTAACTGCACATCAAAGTGACGCATGCTCATTACGCGACGGCTAGCCTCACGCACTACCGCAAAAGCCTCGGGCAAAAGGTCATCCAGAGTTTCGCCTTTTTGGAAACGGTCGCGAAACTCCTGAGTTTTTGCTTTCAGTTGTTCGTCGGTTAATGCCTGAATAGCAGGTTCCAACGCATTAATACGAACAACATTTTTGCCCATGCGCTTTAATTCGCGCTCATTCTTTGAACCAAAGAGAGACCTTAACAACTTGTTTAACATTTTTTTTACCGTCAAATTACAAAACAAAAAAGAATAGAGCCAAGTCACTGCAACGGCATTACTCAGCTAGATATTGGGAAATTGGGGGAGGAAAACTTAACGACTTGCGGTGTGCAGATAAATTGCTGGATCGACTACGCGACCGTTTTTATAAACTTCGAAATGAACATGTGGCGCAGTGGAGCGGCCGGTTGAACCAACCAGAGCGATGATCTGGCCTTTTTTAACAACATCACCAACTTTTACTAGATTAATTTTGCTATGGGCGTAACGAGTTTCGAACTTATCGCCATGATTGATTTCGACTAAATTCCCGTAATCATTAGTCAGCGCAGATGTTGTAACCACGCCAGGTGCGACGGCGGTAATAGGTGTTCCGACCGGCGCGGTAAAATCTATACCTGAATGAAATTCTTGTTTGCCGTTAAAGGGGTCGGTGCGATAACCAAAAGTAGAGGATAAGTAACCATTTTCTACGGGCAAACTGTCAAATAATGCTTCAATTTCGAAGCTGCGAGAGATAAGAATTGAATCCAGCGCTTTGAATTGCTGCTCACGATTCTGAACATTTAAAGTGAGCTGGTTCATCGCCAGCAAGAAGTTTCCTATATCAACTTTATCGTTTTCAGGAAGACTTAAAGGGCCGCCAACGCCGGGTGGCTGACTAAAATCAAATTCGCCTTTATCTAACTTGGCGACTTTTGTCAGTCGTTCGCCTACAGCATCCAATCGCACTAAGCGCGCCTGCAGCTCCGCGACTTTTGCCGTTAGGGCAGCGACTTGACCTTCACTTTGCTTACGAGATGTTTCGAGTTTGTCTTTTTGTTCGCTAAGACTTATACCCCAGTCGGGTGCATCTGCATTCAGTACGTCTTTTTTATCAAAATTTACGAGCCAGCTGTAGCCCCAAGCACCAACTACCGTTGGAATCCCCAATAAACAGACAGACAGAAGTGCACGAGTCCAACCACCGAGGGTTAGGCTACGAGTCTGGCCATGATCTGAATTGACGATAATAATTTTCATTTTTGATGAAGATTTTTTGAGGGCAATGCCCTGCTAATGTTTTATGTTCATTGCCAGCAAATTCTATCGGAACTACACCTGAGCCTGAACACTAAAAAATTATTTCTTAAAAATCAAAAGGTTATGCTGCCTATATGATTTTCCGAGAACAGAAATATTTGCTCCGCAAGCTATTATTAGACGCGGGAGGCGAAATATCTCACAGTGAGGCGGGAATTTCCAACAAAAGTTGAGTTGCTCTTCACAACTAGAGCAACTCATCAGGAGAAGATTATGCGGCTGAAGCGGCGTTTAAATATTCGATAGGAACGAGCTCTTCGTCCTCAAAAGTCACGTATTCCCACGCATCTGGTTGATCCATTAACAACCTTAACGCTCGATTGTTAAGAGAATGACCTGATTTATGCGCCTTGTACTCACACAAAAGACTATTCCCTAGCAGATATAAATCACCAATCGCATCCAGGACTTTGTGTTTTACGAACTCGTCTTCGTAACGCAAACCGTCTTCATTGAGGATGCGATATTCGTCCACAACAATAGCGTTATCCATACTGCCGCCCTGAGCCAAACCTTTAGAGCGCAAGTATTCAATTTCATGCATAAAACCGAAAGTACGCGCACGGCTAATATCTTTCACAAACGTTTTGCTTGAAAAATCGATAGTAGTTTCAAGATTTCGCCCTTGAAACACAGGCAAATCGAACGCAATTGAAAAATTAACTTTAAAACCTTCAAAAGGCAGGAAGCTGGCAACTTTATCACCATCCTTCAAGGTGACTTCCTTGAGGACGCGTACAAATTTTTTGTAGGCTTGCTGCTCTTGCACACCTGCTGACTGCAACAGAAACACAAATGGACTAGCACTACCGTCCATGATCGGAATTTCAGGGGCGTCCAGCTCAACAACTGCGTTATCGATACCCATTCCGGCCATAGCAGAAAGAATGTGCTCAACGGTGGATACGCGAACATCACCGCTAATAAGACATGTAGATAGCGTCGTCTCGCCAACATTTTTGGCGGTGGCTTTAATTTCAACAGGAGGATTTAGATCGACGCGACGAAAAATGATGCCTGAATCAATTTCACCAGGAAGCAGAGTCAGATAAATTTTTTGACCCGTATGCAAACCTACACCGGTGGTGCGAATTGCATTTTTGAGTGTTCTTTGCTTAACCGCTGAGTGTTTAATCATGGAGTACTAGCCCTTTTAGAAAACCAAAGAGTGTTCAGAATATCCAGGCAGTTAAAGCGGACTTGTAGGGGATGCCTGAATATTCCGAACAGATACTGATGGCTTAGCCTAGCCATCAGTATCTATATGGGGCCATGTTAGCAATATGAAAAGCGACAGACCAGTTAATCGGTGCAATCGCTCTCATAGCTACAATTTAAATCGTTAACACTTAATTAATCTGCCTGACGACGCAAAAACGCTGGGATATCCAAATACTCTAAATCCTTATCAGCCAATGGTGCTGCAGCTACTGCATGTGAAGATGCATTAGCGCGCAAATGTGCTGGACGATCCAGAGCGCTGTAATCGATTTGGCCGGAACTACGGCGAGTATTATCAATTACAACTTTAGTTGCAGCAGGCTTCGCGACTTCTTTTGGTGACGGCGCAGCAGCTTGACCAACTACGCCCAAGCCAGTTGCAACAACTGTTACACGCAGCTCATTGCTCATATCAGGATCAATAACAGTACCAACAACGACCGTTGCTTCGCCCGATGCGAACTCTTCGATGATGCTACCAACTTCAGAATATTCACCCAACGTTAAATCGATACCGGCGGTAATATTGACCAAAATACCACGAGCACCTTGAAGGTTTACATCTTCCAACAATGGACTGCGAATCGCAGCTTCAGCCGCTTCACGCGCACGATTTTCACCGCTTGCACGACCAGTGCCCATCATTGCCAAGCCCATTTCCGACATAACAGTACGCACGTCGGCGAAGTCCACGTTAACCATACCGGGGCGGATAATCAGATCCGCGATACCTTGAACTGCACCGAGCAACACGTTATTTGCCGCTTTGAATGCATCCAGCAGTGAAGTTTGTTTGCCCAAAACAGACAACAATTTTTCATTTGGAATAGTGATCAAAGAATCAACACGTTCAGCCAACTCTTTGATCCCGGCGTCTGCAATTGCCATACGCTTGCGGCCTTCAAACGGGAATGGTTTAGTTACAACAGCAACCGTTAAAATTCCCAATTCACGCGCGACTTCTGCAACAACTGGCGCACCACCGGTACCCGTACCACCACCCATACCGGCAGCAATAAATACCATATCTGCACCACGCAAAACTTCGGCGATGCGTTCGCGATCTTCCATTGCTGCCTGACGGCCAACCTCTGGATTCGCTCCGGCACCAAGACCTTTGGTCATGGTATTACCGAGTTGTAAAACTGTGCGTGCATCAATGTCTTTCAGTGCTTGCGCATCAGTATTAGCGCAAATAAATTCTACGCCTTCTACACGATTCGCAATCATGTGCTTAACAGCGTTACCGCCACCGCCGCCCACACCGATAACTTTGATTACAGCGCTCTGATGAATGCTATCTACTAATTCAAACATGGCTACTCCCCTTTTCCCTTAACAAGTCTGCAAATTTAAAATTGAAAAAAAATTACGTTACTAAAAAGTTATCTTTAACGCTTTCATCAAAAGTTACTTTGAAAAAGCTTTTTTAACTTTCCAAAAATCGAACCCTGCGTATCTTTTATATGATGCGCAGCGCGACCGCTATCCTGGTGCTGTTGCTTCATTGCATAAATCAATAAACCGACTGCTGTCGAGTAAATTGGGTTATTCACAATATCTGACAAGCCACGCACATTTTGTGGTGCGCCTAAACGTACCGGCATATGAAAAATTTCTTCTGCCAATTCCACAACACCTTCCATTTTTGACGTGCCGCCCGTTAATACAATTCCGGCGGCAATTAAATCTTCGTAACCACTTCGGCGCAATTCTGATTGAACCAACGTAAATAATTCGTCGTAACGTGGCTCAACAACTTCTGCCAATGCCTGACGAGACAAATCGCGCGGTTGGCGATCACCAACACTCGGCACTTTGATGGTTTCATCAGGGCTGGTTAATTTTGCCAATGCGCACGCATATTTAATTTTAATTTCTTCTGCATTCGGCGTTGGTGTACGCAATGCCATGGCGATATCATTAGTAACCTGATCGCCTGCAATCGGAATTACACCGGTGTGACGAATAGCACCATCTTTAAAAATCGCGATATCCGTTGTGCCGCCACCAATGTCGACAACACAAACACCTAATTCCTTTTCATCGTCAGTTAAGACCGCATAGCTGGACGCCAGTTGCTCTAAAATAATATCTTCAACTTCAAGACCGCAACGACGAATACATTTTTCGATGTTCTGTGCCGCATTAACGGCGCAGGTCACTAAATGCACCTTTGCTTCAAGACGGACACCAGACATGCCTAAAGGTTCTTTCACACCGTCTTGATCATCAATCAAAAATTCTTGCGGCAAAATATGCAATATTTTTTGATCTGCAGGAATGGCCACCGCTTGAGCTGCATCAATTACACGCTCTAAATCCTGAGGAAATACTTCGCGATCTCTAATTGCGACAATACCATGCGAATTCAAACTGCGAATGTGGCTGCCAGCAATTCCTGCATAAACCGAATGAATTTGGCAACCTGCCATCAATTCAGCTTCTTCAACAGCGCGTTGAATTGACAAAACAGTTGATTCGATATTAACAACAACACCTTTTTTCAAACCTGTTGAACGGTGCGAACCAATACCAGCGATTTCTAAAATACCTTCGGGAGTAATAGCGCCAACGATAGCAACAACCTTGGATGTACCAATATCCAGGCCTACGATCATTTTGTTGTCACTACTACTTGCCATTCGGTCAACCTCGTTAATCCGATCTTCGTCGTGAAGATCACACTTATTTTTATACTGCAGTTATTTCTTTGGATGATTTTGTTGTGCGCTTACATCAGGTTTCAAATACTTTTTTGCCATTTCAGAATCAGGAATCCATTGCACTGAAACACCATTGGAATATCTTACATCTATCGCTTTAACATCCGTCCAAACACTGCTTAAAAATTTATCGTATACAGTAACAAATCTACGCAATTTTTCCATCACTTCTTCACGTCCAATTGCAATTTCTTTATCATTTTTTAGTGTTAATCGCCAAGATTTTTTGTTATCGCACTTTAACGCGACTATTTCGAGTCCACGCGAGCGTAAGAGCGTAGATAAATCTTGATACTGCTGCATAATTTCTCGCGCATTTATTTCATTTCCTTGCAACCAAGGCAGACCTAAAAGCTTATTTGTTTCTTGTACACGAATGATTTCTCCGCGTTGATTTAAAAATCCATTTGCATCCCAACGCGCAATTGGAGTTTGCTCTGCAATTTTCACGACCAAGGTATCAGGCCAACGACGACTCAAATAAACATTGTCGACCCATGGGTCTTGCTGCAATACATTTTTTAATCGGGTCAAATTTAGCTGTAGAAAATCACCGTCGATTTCTTTCTCGATTAATTCCATGGCGCGATCTTTTGGCAAATACTGAAATTGCCCTTCTACCGCTACACTTTTTAATGGACGCTCAAGCAAATGTGCGAGTGGATCAGCAACAAAATAAGCAGCCACCGCAAATGTCACCAGCAATAATCCCAAACCAACACCGCGATAAATAATTTTTCGCGAAACGCTTGATCTAACTTCTTCCACCGCGCTTTTTTTGTTGGATTGGGATGTTTTGTTATTGCCGCCTTGCGGTGAAACTTTGGTGTAACCTCTTTCCCGCCGCAAATTTGAATCTGTTCTTGGCAAAATGGGATCATCAAAAACTACCCGGCTGCGTTTTTCTGGTGGCGGTGTATCTTTTGCTATTAGTCTTCGTCCCAATAGTCGATTTTCATTTCGGGACTCCGCTTTACTTTCTTTTCGCGCGACCGGTACATCCCGCGCCGTTAATTTTTTATCGCCAATAATCGAAGCGCGCACACGCGGCTCACGACGCGGTTCATCTTGCAGCAACACATCTCGCTCAAATAAACGATTTGCGCCGACTAATCTGTCGGAAACTGCAGGACGATCATTAACTGGCGGTCTATTTTTCATGCGAATTTGTTAACACTCATTACAAACTGCAACGCAAAATGGTCAATACCAATTCGCTAAAGGTTAAACCGCGTGCTTTCGCCGCCATTGGGACCAAACTGTGACTTGTCATTCCGGGTGCGGTATTTACTTCGAGCAAATAAAAATTCAAATCTTTATCTGCCATCACATCTACTCGTCCCCAGCCTTTGCAACCCACCGAAGTAAATGCTGCTAACGCCAATTCTTTTAACTCTTGTTCTTTTTCGGCAGAAATTCCGCAAGGACAAATGTAACGAGTATCTTCGGCAATATATTTCGCATCAAAATCGTAAAAATTATGATCTGTTTCCAATCTGATGGGCGGCAGAGCTTCATCGTCAAGAATTGCTACGGTAAATTCGCTTCCCACAATTAAGCGTTCAGCAATGACAGAACCGTCATAACTTTCAGCAACACTAAATGCAGCTTCTAATTCTGTAGCGGTTTTTACGCGCGCCATACCAATGCTTGAACCTTCATTGGCTGGTTTTACCATGACTTCACCGCCTAAATCGGCGAGCACTTTTTCCCAATCACTATTTTTATTGAGTACCGCGAAGTCGGGCGTGGACAAACCAACGCCGCGCCACAATTGTTTTGTGCGTAATTTATCCATCGCAAGTGCAGAAGCTTGTACACCGCTGCCAGTAAACGGAATGTTTAAATATTCGAGTACCGCTTGCATGCGGCCATCTTCACCACCAACACCGTGAAGAATAATAAAAGCGCGATCTATTTCTGCGGCTTGAATATCAGCAATCGCGTTTGTGCCAACATCGATAGCAACATGTTCAATGCCTGCTTCGACTAATGCCGCAACTACAGCACCACCACTTTGCAACGAAACTCCACGCTCAGATGAAGTTCCACCTAACAACACGCCAACACGGCCAAGTTTTTCTTTAAGATCATTACTCACTGGTAATTTTACTGGTTGCATTTACTTGATGACCTCACTGCAAATTTCGTTTTGCTAATTCAGGCGATAACACGCCCACGTTGCCCGCACCTTGAGTGATAACAATGTCACCCGCGCGCACTACATCTTTAATAATATCCGGCACACCATCCACAGTTTCTACAAAGATGGGTTCGATAACGCCGCGCGCGCGAATGCTTCTGCACAAATGCCGACTATCTGCGCCAGGAATTGCATCTTCGCCCGCGCTATAAACTTCAAGCATGACTAACGAATCGACAGTTGATAAAACTTCAACAAAATCTTCGTATAAATCGCGCGTGCGTGTGTAACGATGCGGTTGATAAACCATAACCAACCGACGTTCGGGCCAACCATCGCGCACTGCTTTAATAACGGCAGCAACTTCACGGGGATGATGACCATAATCATCAACCAACATTGCTTCGCCATTACCGATGGGAAAATTTCCGTAGACTTGAAAACGACGGCCCACACCTTGGAAGTTTGCTAAGCCCTGCTGAATCGCTTCATCACTCAAACCTTCATCGGTTGCGACCGCAATAACTGCAGTTGCGTTCAACACGTTGTGAATACCCACCGCATTTAAACGAATGGGCAACGGTTTTTCGTGGCCGGGACGAACAACATCAAATTCAGACTGCATTTTTGATTGCTTGATGTTGATTGCATGAAAATCGCACTTTTCACTAAAACCGTAGGTCAAAATCGGACGCGCAACGTCAGGAATAATGTCGCGCACAACAGGATCTTCACCGCATAACACAGCCAAACCGTAAAAGGGTAAATTGTGCAAAAAATCGATAAAGGTTTTTTTCAGCTTTGAAAAATCGCCGCCATAAGTTTCCATGTGGTCGGCGTCGATATTGGTGACGATTGCAACCATCGGTTGAAGATGCAAAAACGATGCATCGCTTTCATCCGCTTCAGCAACTAAATAACGGCTCGCCCCTAATTGCGCGTTGGTGCCCGTACTGTTAACCAATCCGCCAATAATAAAAGTGGGATCTTGTTTTGCCGCCGCTAACACGGATGCGAGTAAACTTGTCGTAGTTGTTTTGCCGTGCGTTCCTGCCACCGCAATACCATGGCGATAACGCATTAATTCACCGAGCATTTCTGCGCGGCGAACAATTGGAATACGTAATTTGCGCGCGTGAATAATTTCTGGGTTTGTGTTGTTTACTGCGCTGGAATTTACGACCACATCAGCATTAACAACATTTTCAGATGAATGCCCGATAAATACCTTGGCACCTTTTTTTACCAAAGCTTCAGTAACGTTGGATGCTTTGATATCTGAACCAGAAATTTCATAACCCTGATTCAGTAATACTTCTGCGATGCCACTCATGCCTGCACCGCCAATACCGATAAAATGAATGCGGCGAATACGGCGCATTTCTGGAACTTCGTAATAATCTTTTAGATTTATTGCGGCCTTATCCACGGGCCACCTCCACACAAATAGTAGCAACGGTTTCTGCTGCTTGCGGTAATGCAAGCGAACGCGCATTGGTTGCCATACGTTTTAAGTTGGCGCGTTCATGCAATTGATTTAATAAAATAACGGCCAACTTTTCTGCCGATAATTCGTTTTGCGCCATGGAAATACCTGCATCGGCGCGAGTTAATACTGCAGCGTTATGCGTTTGGTGATCATCAATTGCACTGGGTAATGGAATTAATAATGCAGCTACACCCGCCGCAGTTAATTCACATACAGTCAAAGCACCAGCACGACAGATAACAATGTCTGCCCATGCATAAGCGGAAGCCATGTCATCAACAAACGCATCGACTTTTGCATTAACTTGATGTTGCATATAGTTTGCGATTGTTGCTTCGACGTGATTTTTTCCCGCTTGATGTCGCACTAATGGACGTTCGTTAACAGGCAGCTCTGACAATGCTTTGGGTACTAATTCATTTATTGCTTTTGCACCCAAGCTTCCACCCAAGACTAATAAATGCAGCGGCTCTTTTTGCAGAGTACGGGTATCGTAACGATCAGCTGGGATAGGCAAATTTGAAATAATTGCGCGAACAGGATTACCCACCACGGCCACTTCGATCTGTGCGTTTGCAAACGCACCATCAAATGCGGCTAATATTTTTGTGGCAATTTTTGAAAGCAATCTATTAGTGGTGCCTGCAATAGCATTTTGTTCGTGAATGACCAATGGCTTGCCGAGTATTTTCGCAGCAACGCCGCCGGGGCCAGATGCAAAACCGCCGAACCCAATGACAACATCAGGTTTTATTTTTCTAAAGATAGAAATGGCTTGTGCGACCGCAGACAAAATTAAAAAAGGCGCTTTCACTAATCCCAAAACACCGCGACCACGAACACCTTCAATACCGATATGATGCAATTCAATATTAGCGGCAGGCACTAAGGAATTTTCAATACCGCGCGGCGTACCCAACCATTCAACATGCGCGCCGTGATTACGTAACACATCCGCAACTGCGAGCGCAGGAAATACATGCCCGCCAGTTCCGCCAGCCATAATCAGTACTGTTAGATTATTTGCGTTCAATAAAGGGGTATTAATAAAATTGGATGTGGCGATCATAAAATCACCGCCTTTTTTTTGTCTTCGCTCTTTTTAGGCGCTAAAGCTTCAGCTCCATTTAAACCAGCGACTTCCCATTGCGCGCGCAATACAAACGCCATAAGCACACAGCAAATTAATAAGCTACTGCCGCCGTAACTGATAAATGGCAAGGTCAAACCTTTGGTAGGCAATAAACCCGAGGCCACGCCAACATTCACAAAAACCTGAAAGCTAAATAAAATCGCAACGCCAAAAGTTGCCAGCGCAGCGAATATTTTCCCTCTTGCCAAATTATTTTTAGCTACAAAAATAATACGAGTTACGAGCGCAGCGAAAAGTCCTACAACGACTATTGCTCCAATCAAACCAAATTCTTCCGCGATAATTGCAAATATAAAATCTGTGTGCGCTTCGGGTAAAAAGAATAATTTTTGCAGACTATTGCCCAAACCTAATCCAGTCCACTCACCACGACCAAAACCAATTAGCGATTGCGTTAGCTGATAGCCGCCATTCAGAGGATCAGCCCAAGGATCTAAAAATGTTTTTAAACGTTCTAAACGGTAGGGTGAAAAAATAGCGATGGCCGCTAAACCACTACCCGCAACACTAATCAATAATAAGAAGTGGAACATTCTTACGCCCACAATAAACATCATGGAAATAACTGTAACAATTAATACTACCGAGCTGCCGAAGTCTGGCTCCAACAATAATAAAAACACAAATACGCCGAGCAACAGTAAAGGCTTCAAAAATCCTTGCCAGCCAAAATTTAATTCCTGATAACGACGAGAAAAAAAGCTGGCGAAAAATATGATGGCGCACACTTTTGCTATCTCGGATGTTTGTACCATGATGAAACCGAGATTCAACCAACGGCGGCTACCGTTAACGCGATGTCCAATACCTGGGATCAAAACCACCAACAATAAAACCATCGTTAGTATTAAAAAATGGCTGGAATATTTTTCCCATATGCTAATCGGTACTGCGACCACAAAGGTCGCTAAAATTAATCCCATAACTACGTAAATACCGTGGCGCTTTGCAAAATACCAACCATCGTTATGAGTAAATACTGATGCTGCAGAAAAAGAAATTGATGCAGATGACACCATTACTAAACCAACAGATAACAACACGAACCATAAACACAATAGCGTCCAATCAATGCGTTGCCCCAAAGTCAAATTAGCACCTTGAGTGTAAGACAAAGAATTAGGAGCAGTTATGATCACTTGGCAATCTCCTTTTCCTGAAGCGCTAAAACTCCAGCACAAAATTGTTCGCCGCGGTCTTCGTAGTTTTTAAACATGTCGAAGCTTGCACAAGCGGGTGACAATAAAACTGCATCACCAAGATTTGCTTGTGAGAAAGATTTATTAATCGCATCGAGCAATGAATCTGCGAACTCAATGGGCACAACATCTTTTACCGCAGTTGCAATAACCGGTGCATCTCGGCCTATCAACACCAAGCGACAGGTATTTTTTGCCAATACCGGTTTTAATTCAGAAAAGTCCTGACCTTTACCTTCACCACCAGCAATAACAATTAATTGCGATGATGCACGCGATAATCCTGCGATGGCTGCAACTGTTGCACCTATATTGGTGCCCTTGGAATCGTTATAAAAATCTACACCACTTTTGGTTGTCACAAATTCACAGCGATGATGCAACCCGCGAAACTCTTTTAAGGTTTCAACCATCGCATTGATAGGGATACCAGCAGCATCGCCTAGCGCTAAAGCTGCAAGGGCGTTATCGACATTGTGTTTTCCGCTAATTTTTAATTCGCGGGTGGAAAGTAGCGGTTTTAAATTTTTAGCAAGAAAAGTCTCGCCATCATTATCAATTATACCGAAACTTCCAAAGTCAGCTTTACCGCCGAAGTAAATAGGTTTTACATTGGCAGCTAATGGTGGATGCGTTAAAACATCATTACGGTTTACAACAATATGCGCTGCACCAAAGTAAACGCGCAGCTTTGCAAGAATATAAGCACGCATATCGGTGTAGCGATCTAAATGATCTGCACTGATATTTAAAATGGTAGCAACCTTGGCATTAAGCTTGGTTACGGTTTCCAATTGAAAACTGGAAAGTTCCATTACGTACAACTCGATATCATCCGCTAATAATTCGAGTGCTGGCGTACCGAGATTTCCGCCAACAGCGACTTTGATTCCTGCTTTCGCTGCCATCTCACCGACTAAAGTAGTTACGGTGCTTTTTGCATTGGAACCTGTAATCGCAACAATCGGTGCTTTTGCATAACGGACAAATAACTCGATATCGCCCACTACCGGAATGCCAGCGTTTTTTGCGGCGGCAATGGCGGGAGTTTCAATAGAAATGCCTGGACTTACAATTATTTCTTCGCAATTCAATAAAGTTTCCGCATCAAGCTCACCCAATTCAATTTGGATATTAGGAAACTCAGCTTTTATTTTTTCCAGATTTGGCGGAGACGAGCGCGTATCGAGCAACACAAATGCCTGTTGTTGTTGCGCAAGAAAGCGCGCTACTGATAAACCAGTAATACCGGTTCCGATAACAGCTTTAATGCGATTAGTGGCAATCATTTGTGTCACAGCAAATCTCTCAAACTTTATTTAAAATTGCATCTCGCTACGAGGGAAAGCATTAGCGAATTTTTAATGTCGCCAAACCAATCAACACCAACATCAAAGTAATAATCCAAAAGCGAACAATCACACGTGGCTCTGGCCAGCCCTTTAATTCAAAATGGTGATGAATGGGTGCCATACGAAAAATACGTTTTCCAGTTAGCTTGAATGATGCGACTTGTAAAATTACTGATACGGTTTCGAGTACAAAAATTCCGCCCATAATAAAAAGTACAATTTCGTGGCGAACAATAACGGCGATAACCCCTAATGCAGCACCTAAAGCCAAGGCACCTACATCACCCATAAATACAGTGGCGGGATAAGTGTTAAACCATAAGAATCCCAAGCCAGCGCCAATCATTGCGCAACAAAAAACTACTAATTCGCCAGCGCCGGGAATGTAGGCGACGTGTAAGTAATTTGCGAAATTAGTGTTGCTCACAATCCAGGAAATTAATGCGAGAGCGCCAGCTACCATGACGCAAGGCATAATTGCCAAACCATCCAAACCATCGGTTAGATTTACCGCGTTGCTGGTGCCGACAATGACGAAGTAACTGAATACGATGTAAAACAATCCCAAATCGAGAGCGACATTTTTAAAGAAGGGAATAAATAATTGAGTCTCTGCAGGAGTAACAGCCGTTAAATATAAAAAAGTTGCGGCTCCAATACCGGCAACGGATTGCCAAAAATATTTCCAGCGCGCAGGTAAACCGCGCGAATCTTTTTTAGCAACCTTGCGATAATCGTCAACCCAACCTACTGCGCCAAATACGGCCGTAACAAATATAACCACCCACACGTAACGATTGCTTAAGTCCGACCACAATAAAGTACTTGCAAAAATCGCCACCAAAATCAGCGCACCACCCATTGTGGGTGTACCGGATTTACTTAAATGTGATTGTGGGCCATCGGTACGAACGGACTGACCAATTTTTAATTCACTTAAACGACGAATAAACCATGGGCCAAGGATTAACGAAATGCCTAATGCGGTGAGCACACCTAAAATAGCGCGCAAGGTTAAATATTGAAAAACAGCAAAGCCGTGCACATGTTCTTTTAATTGTTCTGCAAGCCAAAATAACATTAGTGGGTGTCTCCGATATTACAAAGTGCGTTCACCACCAAATCCATTTTGGCGCTGCGAGAACCTTTGATTAAAATTGTTGTGTCAGGTGTGGCAATGTTTTTCAATCGCGCATTTAATTGTTCACGATCTGTAAAATGATGCTGTCCTTCTTGCGAACCAAAAGCATCACTTGCATATTTACTCAACACACCCAAGGTAAAAAACTGATCGATATTTTTTTGTTTTGCGTAATCACCCAAACCCGCATGCAATTCCTTTTCATGCTCACCAAGCTCACCTAAATCGCCCAGTACTAAAATTCTTTGTCCATTACGTGCTGTTAGTACATCAATAGCTGCACGAACTGATCCTGGATTCGCGTTGTAGCTGTCATCAATAATTAAGGCTTGGTTAATTCCGGAGTGACGACTCATGCGTCCGCCAACCGCGGAAAATGTAGCTAATCCTTGTTGAATATGTTGCAGGCTTGCGCCAACGGCGTAAGCCATTGCAGCAGCCATAAGTGCGTTGCGCACACTGTGATCGCCCAATGCATTGATCACTACATTAATAGTTTTTTGATTAATCGCTTTGTTATTAATAATCAGATCAAACGAAATAGAATCTTGCGATGCTTGGATATTGCTTGCATAGCAGTTAGCGGAAGTATCGTGCAAAGAAACTTTAATAATGTTGGAGGTTGTAGAGTTTAGAAATTGCGGAGCAAAATTATCATCGATATTAATAACTGCCGTATCATCTGAAGACAGCGCTTGATAAATTTCACCTTTAGCTTGCGCAACACCTTCAATGGAACCAAAACCTGCGATATGTGCTGGCATAACGTTATTAATCATGGTGACTTGCGGGCGAGCAAGCGAACACAAATAAGCTATTTCGCCAATTGCGCTCGCGCCCATTTCAATAACAGCAAAATCGTGCTCTGCATTTAACTGCAATAAAGTAAGTGGAACGCCAATGTGATTATTTAAATTGCCTTTTGTCGCATGAACATTTCCGCATTCGCGTAAAATATTTGCCAACATGGTTTTCACGGTGGTTTTTCCGCTGCTGCCAGTGATAGCTAGCACAGGCTTATTAAATGAATTGCGATTCATTGCGGCGATTTGACCCAACGCAAGCAAAGTATCGCTTACCACTAATTGCGGTAACGAAATATTTTTATCAATTTTCTCAACTACTAAGCCACACACATTTTTCTCAGCTGCTTGGGCTAGAAAATTGTGGGCATCGAAATTTTCGCCGCGCAATGCTACAAATAATTCACCGGCGCTTAAAGTTCGGGTATCTGTATTGACCTGTGAAAATATTGCGTCGCCATTATGCAACTCAGCATTAATCGATTGATGGCAATATTCTGCTACTTGCGATAGACGTAGAGGCGCAATCATTTTTCACCTCCATGATAACTTTTTTCATTATTCGACGGTTCAAGATCACGTTTTGCCAAACGACGTTGCAGCGCTAAACGTGCTTGTTTGCTGTCGCTAAACGAAATAGTCTGATCTGCAAAGATTTGGTAATCCTCATGGCCTTTACCGGCGATTAAAATTAAATCGCCCGCTTTGGCTTGTTGTACAGCAAAGTCAATTGCTTGCGCACGATCAGCAATAACCAGACAACCATTTGCGTTATTTAGTCCACGAATAATATCGGCAGCTATAGCAGATGGCTCTTCAGTGCGCGGATTGTCGTTGGTAATAATCACGTAATCGCTAAATTTTTCGGCGATACTTCCCATTAGCGGGCGTTTGGTTTTATCGCGATCTCCGCCACAACCAAACACCGTCCAGATACGCGAATTTGTATGTTCGCGAATTGCGCTCAAGGTATTTTTTAATGCATCTGGCGTATGTGCATAATCCACAACCACATTGATATCTTGATTGCTATCATCCAGCGCAATAGTTTGCATGCGACCTGGAGCAGCTTGTAATTGTGGAATCAGAGCTACAACATCTGATAATTTCGCACCACCAACACAAACAGCTGCAATTACGACGAGCAAATTACTGAGATTGAATTTCCCAATAAATGGTGATACTAAATCTGCACCGCCCCAAGGAGAATGTAATTTTGCATTTGCGCCCGTTGCCGTTAGTTGCAAATCGCTCAAATAAATATCTGCAGACGAATCACTTACGGAAAAACTTATAGCTTGGACACCTTGAGGCAATTTTTGAAGCAAGCTTTTTGCCCATGCATCATCTGCATTAACAATGGCGTATTTTAAATTGGGTTGGCTTAAAAGCTGCGCTTTTGCTCTGCCATAACTGGCAAGGTCGCCATGAAAATCTAGATGGTCTTGTGTGAGGTTAGTAAAAATAGCCGTTTCAAATTGCAATGCTGCAACGCGCCCTAACACCAAACTGTGCGATGAAACTTCAATCGCAATAGTTGCTGCTTTGTGTGCAACTAAATCTGCAAGAATTTTTTGTAAGTTCACAGAGTCAGGTGTTGTTAAACCTGTGGTTTGAACAGCACCAATTTGCTGTGCAAGTGGTGCTAAAGAATTTGCGTCAAGGACTCCAAAACCTAAAGTACCTACTACGCCTGCGGTGTTTTTTTCTTGCTTTGATAAGAGTGCAGACAACTGTGCAATTAATAAAGTGCAGGAGGTTTTACCGTTAGTTCCCGTTACGCCGATTAAGCGACAAGCGCGACTTGGGTGCGAATAAAATTGCCCCGCAATTTCGCTCGTCTTTTCTGCTAATTTTTCAATAGCGATTACTGGAACATTACCGAGCCAATCAATATGTTTCCATTGCTTATCTGCTTCGACGAGCACAGCTACCGCACCCAACTCGATTGCTTTTGCAATAAATTGACGACCATCCAACTTTGCACCAACCAATGCGATAAATGCGTCGCCTGATTTGATTTCGCGGGAATCTAACTGCAACCCTGAAATCTCGATAGCCGCCGCATTACCTAATTCAGTATCAGGCAACAAAGTCTGCAGACTTATTTTTTGAATAGGAGCCGTCATTGTGGTGGCGCCTCTTCAGGGTGAATCAATACTTTTTGCGCCGCTTCTTCTTGTGCTTTTAATTTTGCTGCTGCTTTATTCGCTGCAATTTTTGCAAGTCGCGCGCTATAAGATTTCACTTCTTCAATTTGTTCGGTGGTCGCATCTGGCGGAACTTGCAACATACGCAAGGCATCTTCAGTGACTTTTGAAAACGCGGGTGCTGCAACCACACCACCATTTGCGGTAGTGCCTGCGCCTTGCGGTTCATCAATAACAACCATGGTTACAATACGTGGATTATCTACCGGCGACATTCCCGCGAAAGAAGAAACTTGTTTACCGGTGTAACGACCACTAACGGATTTAAAGGCGGTACCAGTTTTACCTGCGACTGTGTAAGAAATTGTGCGCGCTTGTTTACCCGTGCCTTCAGCCGCAACCACTTTCTGCAGCATGACCTTCACTTGATCGGTATATTTTTTATCGACAACTCTTTTACCTTCTGGAATGGCATCTACTTTCAATAATGAAATTTGTTTTTTTATTCCACCCGCTGCGATGACTGCGTAGGCTTGCACCGCTTGCAATACAGTTGTGTGCAGCGCGTAGCCGTAAGACAAGTTAGCGCGCTCAATTAATTGTGCAGGTTTTAGTGTGGGAACAAAGCCAGTTGCTTCGCCGGGAAAACCAGTTCCAATTTGTTGACCAACACCAAGACGCGTGTACATGCTGCCCATGGTATTTGGTTCAAGTTGCAACGCAATTTTGGACATGCCGATGTTGCTTGATTTAGCAATAATCATCGCTAAATCAATCACACCTTCGTTGGAGTGATCTTTAATCGTTTTATTGCCGACTTGAAAATAACCCGGACTAGTATCAATTACATCGCTCGGTTTGAATTTCCCCGTTTCAAGCGCCGCTAAAATCCCCAGAGGTTTAAAGGTAGAGCCTGGCTCGTACATGTCGGTAACAGCGCGATTGCGAAGTGCAGGCCCGCGAGCGTGGGCGCGATCATTTGGGTTATAGGATGGGAAGTTAGTCATTGCTAAAACTTCGCCGGATTCTACATCCAAAATCACTAAGGAGCCTGCAATGCCACCACTTTCTTCAACGGCTTTTTTTAATTCGCGGTAAGCGAGATATTGCAAACGCAAATCGATACTCAGCGTTAAATTTTGGCCGGAGCGCGCCGCTTTAATTAATTGCAATTCTTTTACGGTGCGACCTTTTAAATCTTTCAACACTTGCTTGGAACCATTTTCACCGGTTAACCATAAATCGTAGGCCATCTCCATGCCTTCCTGACCACGATCATCCACGTCGGTCATTCCCACGATATGCGACGCAACATCCGCCGCTGGATAATAGCGGTGATATTCGGTTTGGTTGTTCACGCCAGGAATATCCAATTCCATAATTTTTTGCGCAGCGTCGGGAGACATTTGACGCTGCAAATACATAAATTCTTTATTGGCGTAGCGTCTTAAACGCGCCTCCATATCGGCTTTGTTAACACCCAGCGCTTGCGCCAATTCAGCAAAACGTTGTGGCGATTGCAGCAACACTTTTGGATTTGCCCAAATAGTCGCAACCGGTGTACTCACCGCTAATGGCGCACCGTTGCGATCCGTAATTACACCGCGATACGCAGGAATAGTTTCCGTGCGCAAAGTGCGCGCTTCGCCTTGATCCTGTAGAAATTCAAAACCTTTGTCGGTGTTGGGCAAGACTTGCAAACTGGCGACGTGACCAATCAGCACCACAACCAAAATCGCCATAGCGCCGATGACACAATAAAAACGCCAACGCGCAACCTTTAAGGGGCTGCGCGATTGGTGAGTTTGCGGCTTTGGACGCGAGGATCGCGCGGTAGGTGATAACACCTTTGGTGGTCTAATCATCGTTCGGCACCATCACAATATGTTCTGTTGTTGGTGCGATCATGTTGATTTCTTTATTGGCGATACCTTCGATGCGGCTGTAGGCAGCCCAAGTGCTTTCTTCGAGAAGATATTGACCCCATTCGACTTGCAAGTGTGAGGCTTCGCGGCGCAGGGTTTCTAACTGGTTAACATCGCGGCGTACTTGTTGGGTGGAAGCTACTACGGCTAGCGCCGAGCCAATCACTGAAATCCAGAGACAAGCCACCAGCAATAACGCCCAAGGCGCTATGCGTTTTGGTGCTCTGGATTTGAATAGCTTCATGGTGCTCCCGTTACTGTCTATATCTTTGGTGGCGTTAAATGAAATTGATTAAGTGATTTTTTCCGCAACTCGCATAATCGCGCTGCGAGATCGCACATTTACATCCACCTCACCGTCGCTTGCCTTAATTGCTTTACCGCAGGAACGCATACGTTTATTGAGTTGCTCATCGCGAATTGGCAATCCGCGCGGTACTGGATCACCCAGCTCCTGACGACGTATAAAGCGCTTTACAACGCGATCCTCCAGCGAATGGAAGCTAATCACCACCAAACGACCGCCAACTGCCAAGACCTTGAGAGCTTGTTCGAGCACGGCGTCCAAATCAGTCAGCTCGTTATTGACGTAAATACGAATTGCCTGAAAAGCTCTTGTAGCTGGATGCTTTCCTTTTTCCCATGCCGGGTTTGCTTCCTTGATCACTTCTGCCAAATGCTTGGTGCGTGTAAATGGCGTTTTCTCGCGTTCGGTAACCACTGCTCGCGCCATACGCTTGGCAAAACGCTCTTCACCAAATTCCTTGAGCACGTAAGCGATATCTGCTTCTGCTGCGGTATTAACCCAATCCGCCGCACTTTGTCCGCGGGTTTGATCCATGCGCATATCCAACGGGCCATCGTTTTGGAAGCTGAACCCACGCTCGGCTTCATCCAACTGAGGCGATGACACCCCCAAATCCAGCAGCACGCCATCAACCTTGCCAGTCAGGCCACGCGATTCGATCAACCCTGCTAATTCAGCAAATGAACCATGGGCGATCTCAAAACGAGAATCCTGCGCAAAGCGCTCAGTAGCGACGGCGATGGCCGATAAATCCTTATCTATGCCTAACAAGCGCCCTTCCGGCGATAAATGCTCCAATACCAGAGCACTATGGCCGCCGCGACCGAAAGTACCGTCTACATAGAAACCTGCAGGATTTGTGACTAGTGCATCAACCGCCTCGTTAAGGAGTACGGTGACATGTTGAAGTTGAGTCATGAGTTATTCCTAGAGCGAAAGCGATAGCATTTCGCTGGGAATCTCGTCGTCGGCGGGCTGATCTAACACCGCAAGCCAACTTTCTTCACTCCACAACTCCAGCTTTTTACCTTGACCAACCAACATCATCTTTTTATCGATCTTCGCGTATTCACGCAGGGTTGGCGGGACGAGTACACGGCCATTGGAATCAATCTCCAACGTCGTGGCATAACCAATCAAAATACGCTTAACGCGCTGGGATGCTTTGTTAAAGCTGGGGAGTGCTTCGATTTGCGGTAATAACTCAAGCCATTCCGGCTCTGGATATACCAGTAAGCAGCGATCTTGAGTGTGTGCAGTTATCACCAGACGCCCGCCACAAGACTCCACCAACTCCTCGCGAATGCGGGTTGGTATCGCCATGCGACCCTTGGGATCCATGCTGATAGAGTTACTGCCTGTGAACACGTTTCACCACTTTTTTGCTTTTGCTGTCGTTATTAGATGGAATTTTCCACAAAACACCACTAAAACCCACTTTTACCCACAGCGCTCACTATAAATCGGGGTGAGTCAAAGTCAAGCAAGCAATGCGCAAAAGGCACATAAAATCACGCTAAAAAACGCGAACAGGAGGGGAACATCGGCGAATTTACGGATCGGAGCGACGAAGAAAACCATGGATAATGAGCAAAATCAAAACGATAGAACGCAAACTTAAAGTAACACGTTAAGTTTGAAACTATTTTGCATTAAAGAGGGAGATTTTATAGAAGGAAGCGGTCTAAGGCAGTCACGAACATGAGCACAGATCCAAGGAAACTCACTGAGGTAGAGATTTCGAGTGAAAAGGCTACAGACTAATGCTTTGCATGACAAGCCCTACGCCCTTCAAAACGCTGAAAATTCACACAACAATCGATTAGAGAGACGCAAAAAAAGATCTTTAATTAAACATATTCGCCATAAAAATCACGCTAAAATCTCAACCGAAACTCGACACGTTATTCACTTTCGCCAAAAAGAGTCCTTATGAGCAACACCAACGACACCAAATCTTCTTCGCCAGAAAAAAAAGAGACCTGGATTAATTATCTCGCTTTCACTACCGTTATTTTTGCCGCGCTCGCTACTTTATCCACTTTCAAAGGCGGCGGTTTTTCATCAAAAGCCGTTGTCTTTCAAGCGCAAGCTTCAGACCAGTGGGCCTACTTTCAAGCCAAAAGTATTCGCGAAAGTTTGTATAACATTCAAAAAGAAAATCTAACACTTCAATTGGGAATTTTGACGGAAACTGTCGCTGCGGATGAAAAAGAAAAAATCGCGCAAGCATTAAAGCAAGCCGAAAATAAAGTTGAAAAATACGAAGCAGAAAAAAATGATATCGAGAAAGCTGCACGTGCTTTAGAACAAAACCGTGACGAAGCTCAAACCCATTCAAAACCATTGGGATTAGCGGTTATTTTCCTACAAATCGCCATCGTTTTATCATCAATTGGAGGCTTATTAAAACGCAAAGAAGTATGGTATTTAGGCTTACCAATTGGCTTGGCCGGTATCATTTTATTTGCAGATGGATTTTTATTATTTCTTCCGACGAGCTGGTTTTAATTAGCTGAAAAAAATTGGATATCTGAAACAAAAAAATCCCGAAGCTATTACTAACTTCGGGATTTTCTATGTCTCAAATTTGAGAAAAAGAGATAAAAATTAGGTGGAGTTGGCCGATAAGCCGGGTTCTGTCGAGAACAGTCATTCATCTGGGATATGCGTCACCGCATACCTCAAGCAACCTACCCGAATCCAGTGCGGGCCACACCTGAAGGATTCCTATTTGGTCTTGCTCCGAGCGGGGTTTACCATGCCACGGACTGTTACCAGCCGCGCGGTGCGCTCTTACCGCACCCTTTCACCCTTACCAGTTCTGGTTTGCCATCACGCTAAAGCGATCAGGCACCTTGAACTTAGGCGGTTTGCTTTCTGTTGCACTTTCCGTAGGCTCACACCTCCCAGGCGTTACCTGGCGCTCTACCCTATGGAGCCCGGACTTTCCTCCCCGATGCACCGCGCAATACTCAAGAGAATTACGTAGTTAACACCAGAGCGACTGTCTAGCCAACTCCGGCGCGCACACTAACCTTGCGCATGTAAAAGTACAAGCGAATTGTCGCCCCATTCCTGATCACTATAGTAAACATAGCTGTTAGAATGCATTTGCCCGCTGGAGCTTGCGCAAAACTTAGTTGAGTTGCGTGCAAGATGTAATTTTTGACGTAGATTTGCGTTTAAATGTCAGAAATTACACTGGGCAGCGCGATTTGATTGATTAAAGGGAAAAGCAAAACCAACCCGCAAGATAGAAGCAAAAACGAGCGAATGACTGGTATTTCTGTCATTTTCTACTATTACTAATCAGTGACTTACGCACTAACTCCATAACTCATCCACCAATAAAAATATCGTATTGAGGAGTTCACCTTGTGAAATTGCCAAAACTCAGTTTACTGTCGGTCATTATCACTAGTTATATCGGTCTTCCGGCCTTTGCTGCCGAAGCGCCCTTGCTTGATGAAATTGTTGTAACCGCTCAAAAGCGCGTGCAAAAACTTGAAGACGTACCTATCTCACTCACCGCCCTCGACGGCACCAAACTTGAAGAAGCAGGCATCACCAGTATTGCTGGCATCGCCGATTACACCCCCAGTTTTAACATGACGCAAACCGGCATTGGCACCAACATCGCGATTCGCGGTATCAGCTCTGGCGTTAACCAAGGCTTTGAACAATCCGCCGCCATGTTTGTAGATGGTATTCACTACGGTCGTGCGCAATTATCGCGCGCGCCTTTTCTCGACGTAGAACGCATAGAAGTTCTGCGCGGCCCACAAAGTATTTTATTCGGCAAAAACAGCACAGCCGGTGCGATCAGCATCATCAATGCAAAGCCCGGCGATAAACTCGAAGGCAGCTTGAACCTGAGCTATGAACCCGAATACGAAGAGAAAGAAGCTCGGCTTGTACTCTCCGGCCCTATTAGCGATACCGTCGGTGGACGCTTGGCAATCCTCAGTCGCAAAACCGATGGCTTTATCGAAAACACCACGCTGAATCGCAACGAATCAGCCGATAAAGATCAAGTTGTGCGTGCGACCATCGAATGGAAACCTACAGATACCTGGGACATAACCCTGAAACTGGAAGACGGTTCTTTTGACAGCAACGGCCGTAATATTGAAGCGATCAAGCCCGTTACCAATGCAGCGTTGAATCCAACTAATGATCCCAACCCCTACAAAACCATATTGTCGTACCTGACCAAGGGAAATTATTTGCTGGACACCACCGAAGACGGCAAGCGCCAATCCAACGGTGACTATAGCTACAACGATACCAACAACATTACGCTCACCGCAGAACACGACATTGGCGATTTAACATTAACCTCAATTACAGGTTACAACGGTTATAAGTATTCAGAGCTGTGCGATTGTGATTTCACTGGCGCACCGGGTTTCAATATTTTCTCTGACGAAAATTATCATCAAGTCAGCCAGGAATTACGCTTGGCTTCATCTGCCGACCAAACTGTTAGCTGGATTGGCGGTGTTTTTTACCAAGGCAGCCATATCAAATTCCACGATAGTGTTTATGTTCCTACGGACAGCGTTATCGCCACCGCCGTGTCGGCATTGTTACGCGGAGCATCAACTCAACGCGACTTTACCCAAGAAACGGATTTGTATGCCGTGTTTGCGCAGGCAACCTGGAATATCACCGATACCAATCGCCTGATTTTGGGTGGACGTTATTCGTCTGAAGAAAAGGAAGCTACTCGTCATCAATACCACGTGACCGCTGCTGGCGATGTCTTGCCAATTGGTACTGTGACAGATCCCTACAACCGACTTTGGGCTGGCTTCCTGGTAGATCCGCATAACATTAAAGGCGACCGCAGCGAATCTGGTTTTGACCCGCAAATTATTTTCCAGCAAGACATCAATAAAACTGATCGTCTTTATGCAAGCTACACCACAGGCTTCAAATCTGGCGGCTACGATGTACGCGCTAATGCCGCGCCAAATAGTTTGGGCGGCATTTACCCAAACATTGAAGGCAGCTGGGAATTTGAAAAAGAAAAAGTAAAAAACTACGAAATTGGCGGCAAGTTTTTACTCGGCGGCGCAGCTGAACTCAACGTTGCACTTTTCCGTTCCGATTTTCAAAATATGCAGACTAGCCAGTTTGACGGCAGCTTAACCTTTAACGTAACCAACGCTGGCGAAGCGAGAGTTCAAGGTCTGGAAATCGATGGCCGTTGGGCGATTACCAGTGACTTACTGATTCGCGGCGGCGCAAGCTATTTAGATTTTGAATATCTCGATTTCCCGAATGGCCAATGTGCATTTGGCCAGGTTGCAGACAGCGGCCCAACTACTTGTAGCCAAACCGGAATGAGACGTGAATTTGTGCCCAAGTACCAAGGCAACATAGGCGCGGACTACGATATCAACTTCAACAACGGCTGGAAAATTACCAATACCTTGGATTTGGTTTTCAACGATGGCTATGTCACCACACCATCATTGGATAAACGTTTTGTTCAATCGTCCTACACCAAAATTAACGCGCGTATCGCATTGAGTGGTGTAGACGACAAATGGGAAGTTGCCTTGGTGGGTAAAAACCTTACCGACGAATCGATTGTCACTTACGCAAATGGCTTGCCGGTTGCCAGCATACTTACACGCGGTGCAGGTTCTGGGTTTTATGCATTTTATGAACCTGCTAGAAGCATAGCGATTCAAGGCAGTATTAAGTTCTAAGCTAAGTTAATGCCTTCAATAAAAAGCCATCGTTAATTTTAACGATGGCTTTTTTTATGCTCAATCATTTAAACCCGCTGCTTTTTGCAAGTTATTTGAAAACAATTCCCGAGAGTGTTAGCGTTCAACATTATTCGCTTGAAATTTTCCCATGACTGAACCCATTTCAAAACCATCCACACAATTGCGTGCACAACTTCGTCTAATGTTGGGCGATGAAATTGCGTTTGGCCCGGGAAAAGCAGATTTATTGGATGCCATAGCCGCAACCGGTTCGATTTCGTCTGCAGGAAAAAAAATGGGGATGAGTTATCGCCGCGCATGGCTCTTAGTGGATGCAATGAATCGCTGTTTTAGCGAACCATTAGTTACTGCGGCCAAAGGTGGCGCTAATGGCGGCGGCACCCAGTTAACTGATGCGGGCAAATATGTATTGGAAAATTATCGCTCACTACAAAAAGAAATCGCAATTGTTACCAACAAACATTTCGAAACCTTAAAACCCTTGCTGCGTAAAAAACCGCTCGACTCTGCAGTATAAATCACAGGCTATTTAATAGCCGACCTTCGCTCATGATAAGCTGCGTATCTGCAAGAAAATCCACTTCACGCGGCGAGTGAGTTACATAAATCATAGGGATTTTGCACTCGCTTTTAATACGCAGAAAAAATGGCAGAATTTGATTTTTCAAACGTTCATCCAGCGCCGACAAAGGTTCATCCAACAACAATAATTCCGGCGAATATAAAACTGCACGCCCCAAGGCAACACGTTGCTTTTCACCGCCAGAAAGCGCATTCGGTTTGCGCTCCAGCAAATCTTCAATTTCCAGTAATTTGGCGATTTCCGCCAACTCAAAATGTCGTTGTTCCGGCATAATATTGCGATAACCGTAGAGAAGATTTTTTCGCACTGAGAGATGTGGAAGTAATTGACCGTCTTGAAATACCAAACCAATTCGACGCTTGTGCGGCGGAATCCAAATGTTAATTTTTGCATTGGTGTCAGCGCTAAAAAGCACGCATTTCTCTAATGAAATATTGCCTGTTTGCGGTTTTAATAAACCGGCAATCACCGCCAACAAAGTGCTTTTTCCGCTGCCAGATGCACCTAAAATTCCGGTAATAGGTGCATCTATTTTTCTGCATACTTGCAGCAAAAAATTGTCGCGCTGAAAACTGAAATCCAACTCAAGCACGATTGACTCCCAGCCATTTTTCAGCACGACGCGATAATAAATTACTTAACAATAACGCAAAAAATGCAAAGCCCAAGCTAATAAAAATCAAACGCATTGCGATTCCATCACCATCAATTTGATGCGTGGCCGAATAAATAGCTAGTGGTAAAGTGCGCGTTTCACCAGCAACATTTCCAACAAAAGTTATGGTCGCACCGAACTCACCAAGAGAGCGACTGAACACCATAATTAAACCGATTAAAATACCCGGCAACATTAACGGCAGCGTTACGGTTAACCATACTTTTAACGGGCCTGCACCCAAGGTGCTTGCTGCTTGCTCAAGGCGACGATCAATCATTTGTATGGATAATTTTGTAGCTTGTACCATCAACGGGAATGCAATAATTGCCGACGCTAAAGCCGCGCCCTTCCAGTTAAAAACAAATTCAATATTGAAATTATTTTTGAGCCATTGCCCAAGGCTGCCCTGCGAACCAAATGTGACGAGTAATAAATAACCCGGCACTGTAGGCGGTAGAACCATCGGCATAAATAAAATGGCTTCGAAGGCAGGTTTAGCGAAGAAATTTTTGCGAGCGAGAACCCAGCCACAGGCGATACCTGGCAGTAAGCACAACAGCGTTGCCCACACGCCGACTTTTGCTGAAAGTAAAAGCGCTTGCCATTCCGGTTCAGTCAACATAGATTCTTTTTAATAAGTACTGTTAATAGATAGCTCTAATCGATTGAAGCAAAACCATAACGTGTAAATACGGCTTTTGCATCGCTGCCTTGCAAAAAAATCCAAAAGGCTTTTGCATCGGCATTTGCAGCTTTTGTTAGCGCGCCCGGATACTCAATTGGCTTGTGGCTCGATTCAGGAAAGGTGGCGATAATTTTTACTTTTTTGCTCAGCTGCGCATCGGTTTTATATACAATTCCCAAACCACATTCCGAGCGTTCAACGAATGCCAAAGCCGTGCGCACATCTTCAGTACCCACAATGCGAGATTCAACTTTATTCCACCAGTTATAATGAGTCAGTGATTGTTTTGCGTATTTACCAACGGGCACAGACGCTGGATCACCCGTACATAATTTCCCGTTAAAGCTGGTATTTAAATTAAACGCGGGGTCGAGTAAAACGTTAGCTTTACTCGCAATCGGTGCGATTAAAACCAATTCATTGATCAACAATTTCTTTTGGGATGCATCATCCAGCAAACCGCGCTTTTGTACATAGTTAATCCAATCCAGATCCGCCGACATAAACAAATCTGCAGGCGCGCCATTTTCTATTTGTTTCGCCAAAGTAGACGAACCGGCAAAAGATTTTTTAATAACGACACCTGCGTGGGATTTTTCGTAGGCATCGCTCAGTTCAGTCAACACATCCGTCAAACTTGCAGCGGCGTAAAGTTTGATTTCACCGGCATGAACACTGATGCACAGCAATAATCCCGAAAAAATAACCGCCATTTTTCCACATAGGCGACGAATTTCTTTCGTACCGTAAGAGCACAGCAGAAATGATATTGACATAAGCTTTCTCACTTGATGGTCTGATTAATACTCGCTGTATATGCTTAAGCATAACGATTGGTAAGTCAACTCAATAGATGTGCCATAAGAGTGGGGAAATCACTTCGCTGAAGCATGTAAACTGCTGGAAGTTAATAACCTAAGACATTGAGAACCTAGCCCTGACTTTCTTTTAAAGCCCAGTCATACAGAAAGTTTTTTTTCAAACCGGTAATCTTTGCACCCAAGGATGCCGCTTGTTTTACTGGTAAATCCTCCAACAACACACGCATGATGCGAATGTGTTCTGCGGATATTTCTGCATCCTCAGGTTTTGTGGCTCCGTGTACCAACAGCACAATTTCACCGCGCTGTTGATTCGTATCGGCTGCGACCCAATCAACCATAGCAGCAAGTTTATCGCCTTTAATAGTTTCAAAAGTTTTTGTAATCTCACGCGCAATCACAACTTCACGGTCTGCACCAAATACCAAAAGCATATCTTGCAATGTTTCTAAAATACGATGTGGCGCTTCATAAAATATCAGCGTGCGTGTATCGCCTGCCAAAGCTTCAAGCTGAGTAGTGCGGGCGACTTGTTTTGCGGGCAAAAAACCTTCAAATGCAAATCGGTCCGACGGCAAACCGGCTGCACTTAAGGCGGCGATCATGGCGCAAGCACCGGGAATAGGCACAACTTGAATGCCGTGTTCGCGCGCTTTACGAACCAAACGATAGCCGGGGTCGGAAACAAGTGGCGTACCCGCATCAGAAATTAGCGCTACATGTTCACCGGCTAACAAACGCGCAATTAATTGTGCAGTACGATGTTCATCGCTGTGATCGTGATAAGCGATTGCAGGCGTTTTTATGTCAAAATGAGCGAGCAAACGGGCACTATGGCGAGTATCTTCAGCGGCGATTATCGCCACTGTTTGTAGAGTCTCTATGGCTCGCGGTACCATGTCGGCCAAATTGCCAATAGGCGTAGCAACTACATAAAGTATGCCGCCGGTTTTATCTGCAAATGTGCTCATAAATTGTTCTCAAAAGGCAGAATTTGCCACCTATTTTAGTCGTGCGCCTGGAGCTGCAACTATGTTAAACCGAACCACACAATGCGCATTAATTTTGCTGGCGGTAGCGCTCGCAAGTTGTGGTGGAGCGCGTGTTAAACCTGATTCAAATGCGAGTGTGGTTGAAAGCAATTCAGCAACAAAACCCGGTACGTTAACTTCAAAAACTCAGCAAGATCCTAAAGATTTGGTGTCTCAGGCACAGCAAAAAAAATCGCCGGAACGCGAAAGTTTACTATTACGTGCCGCTGAAATTTATGTAGCTCAAGGTCAATTGGATAAAGCGCGCAGCCTTATCGTTGATATCAATGCCGCCAAATTGCCAGATCAATATTTCGTAAAACACAGCGAAGTGCTGGCAAATATCGAATTAAAAAATAGCAATGTCGATGCAGCGCGACGCATTCTAACCGTCACACGCCTCGAACAACAATTAAAAGCATTGGAGCCTGCGCAAGAAGCTTCGCTGCGCGAACTACGAGCGCAAGCATTTGAACGCAGCGGACAATTGCAGGAAAGTATCGCGGAGCGTATCAATGCATCCGCAGTAATAACCGATACGCAAGCTGCAAATACAAATCAGGATGCACTTTGGCAAACCTTAATGCAGGTGCCGCTAAATGATTTACAAATAAATGCACGCAAGGGCAGCGGCGGAATTACCCAAGGTTGGTACAGTTTAGCGGCACTCAGCAAAAATAATACGCAAGACGCAGCCTCACAACTTGCAGCATTAACACAATGGCAAACGCAATGGCGCACTCATCCTGCCGCGAATAATCTGCCGAAAGATTTACGCGCGTTACAAGCCAGCATTAAAGATCAACCCAAAAAACTCGCGTTATTATTGCCATTAAAAGGCCGTTTGGCAGAAGCAGGTGAAGCCGTGAGCGATGGTTTTTTTGCGGCTTATTATCAATCCACCAATGCGACTCTTCCCAGTATTCGCAAATATGATTCCAGCCAAAGTGTTGCCGCCGCTTATCAACAAGCGGTTAAAGATGGTGCTGAATTAATTATTGGTCCCTTGGAAAAAGATGATGTAAACACCATTAGCCGCTTGCCTGCATTGCAAGTTCCACTGTTGAGCCTGAATTATCCTGATCAACAACCGACGCAAGCGCTTGCCAATTTTTATCAATTTGGATTGGCGGTTGAAGACGAAGCACGTCAGGTTGCGTGTCAGGGAATTCAGGATGGCTACAAACACGCCGTTGTTGTTCACACCGCGCAAGATGTGAGTGAACGTAGCGCTCAAGCATTTGCAAGTGAATGGCAAAAACTCGGTGGAACCTTGATCGGGAAAAATATTTTTGCATCGCAAGATAAGTTTTCAGAAAACTTTCGCCACCTAATGCTGCTCGAAGAAAGTCAGGCTCGCGCGACCCTGCTACAACAACAATTAGGCACAAAAATGGAATTCACACCGCGCAGCCGCGCCGATGTAGATATGATTTTTATTGCAGTAACGCCAGCACAAGGTCGTCAAATAAAACCAACGTTAGTGTTCCAATATGCCAACAATATTCCCGTCTACGCCACCAGCAGTATATATTCCGGCGATACAGATGCAGCGAATAACGAAGATCTCAATGGTGTTTTATTTAATACCTTGCCTTGGGTTTTTGATAACAATAATCCTGAAAAACAAGCCATTGCCCAAAACACAAAATCGGCCGCAGTCTACGGCCGTTTGCACGCACTAGGTGCGGATGCTTTTCATCTTTACTCGCGCTTACCACAATTGAAACGCGCTCCCGATATGCAAATTTACGGTGCGACCGGTTCGCTGAAATTGTTACCGGATGGTCGTATTGAACGCGAGCAAATGTGGGCGCGTTTTAATGAAGGTTTGGCAGAACCGCTTACGTCAGCGACCGATAAAAATTTGCCAGCAACTACCGAATAAGATGTTTTTTAAACCAAAATCACCCACTGAAAAAACTGCGGGCGCTCAAGCAGAAGACAATGCCGAGCGCTTTCTCACCCAGCACGGGCTGGTAATATTGGAAAAAAATTACCGCTGCAAAGCAGGCGAAATTGACCTGATAATGCAACACGCAGACATGCTGGTCTTTATCGAAGTTCGCTTGCGCACCCATCAGGCATTTGCCAACGCAGCTGAAAGCGTTACTATTCGCAAGCAGCAAAAAATTATCAAAACAGCGCAGCATTATTTACAACAATATCAACTCACGGATAAAGCGAATTGTCGCTTTGATGTCATAGCCTTTAGCGATAATGGCAACCCGGAATGGATAAAAGACGCATTCTCTGCCTATTAATTTGAATAAATATTATGGATCAACGAGTCATTACGCTCTTTCACGAAAGTATCGAAGCAAAAATGCAAGCTGGCGAGCAACTCGCCCCACTGATTGCACACGCAAGTCACTGTATTGTAGAAGCGCTGCTAAATGAAAAAAAAGTGCTAACCTGTGGTAATGGAATATCGGCAGCGCACGCGCATATTTTTACCGCTAACCTGATGAACAGCCTGGAGCAAGAGCGCCCGAGCTTGCCAGCAATCAGTTTAGGTACCGATATTATTAGCAATGCCGACAATGCAATGACTAATGATATTTACGCGAAGCAAATTCGCACGCTCGGCAATCAGGGAGATGTTTTACTATTAGTAACAACTACTGGCGCTGCCAGTAATTTATTACAAGCTATTAGTGCTGCTCACGATAAACACATGCAAGTCATCGCGCTTACCGGTCGCGATGGCGGAAATGTGGCAGCATTATTGGATGCACAAGATATTGAACTTCGCGTGCCAGTGACGGCCAAACATCGTATTCATGAAGTACATTTACTCACACTTTTTTGCATGTGTGATTTGATTGATCAACAACTGTTTGGTGGATTCTAACTATGAAAACTTTTAATCGAACGCTGTTAATAGGCATAACGCTTTGTACCAGCTTATTTATCAGTGGTTGCGCAGAAGTTATCAATGCCACCACCAAAAAGCCCATCGAAATGAAAGCTAACACACGCACTATGGGTGCGAAGCTTAACGATGAAGAAATTGAAACGGCGTCCAAGGTCAATATAAAGAAGGCAGATCCGCAACTTGAACATGCCCATGTGAACATCGATAGTTTCAACGGCATTGTACTTTTGACGGGACAGGTTCCTAGCGAAGAATTGCGTAATCTTGTGGCCGATACCGTTTATAAATTAAATCCCGTGCGCGAAATCCATAATGAGTTGGTAGTAATGGAACCGACTAATTTTGTTGAGCGCAGCAAAGACACCTGGATCAGCACCAAAATCAAAGCCCAACTTTTGGCAGATAGCGAAACCGAAAGCAATCGCGTGCATTTTGTAACGGAAAACCAAAGTGTTTTTCTAATGGGCATAGTGACGCGTGCAGAAGCAGATCGCGTAGTGAACATGGTTAGTCACACGGCAGATGTACAAAAAGTCGTTAAAGTTTTTGAGTACATCGATTAATACACGCAGCCTTAACAAGCATTGCATACATAAAGGAAGCTCTCATGGTCGCATTTATTGTTATTCTGGTTATTCTCGCGGTGCTGGTTTTTTACGTGATTGGTATTTACAACCAATTAGTATCCTTAAAAAATCGCTACCAGAATGGGTTTTCACAAATCGAAGTGCAGCTTAAACGCCGCTACGATTTAATTCCCAATTTGGTGGAAACGGCGAAAGCTTATTTGTCCCACGAGCGCGAAACATTGGAAGCGGTTATCACCGCACGTAACCAAGCAGTCGGTGGATTGAAAGCGGCAGCAGCAGACCCAGGTAATTCTGCTGCCATCCAAAATTTAGCGGGCGCTGAGAGTGCATTAACTAGCGCGATGGGCCGTTTAAGTGTGGTGATGGAAGCTTATCCAGACTTAAAAGCATCGCAAAATATGATGCAAGTGTCAGAAGAATTAACCAGCACCGAAAACAAGGTGTCATTTGCACGTCAGGCGTTTAATGATGCAGTAACGTCTTACAATACCTACAAACAAAGTTTTCCTCCGGTATTTTTCGCCGCCTCCTTCGGCCACAGTCAAGACGCTTCTTTATTAGTGTTTGAAGACAGCAAAGAAATTCAGGCAGCGCCCAAAGTCAGTTTCAAATAATAATCTTTACAGAGGCTATCATTAGATAGCCTTTTTTATTTCTCTCTTCCTTTATATAACGCCTACTATTTATATAGCTTCGACTATTCTTTGTTTTTTTACACAGAGCTTCTATGAATTTTTTTGAACAGCAGGATATAGCGCATCGCAATACTAAACGCCTTGTCGTTTTATTGTGCCTCGCCGTTATTTCACTGATTGCAATCACGACTTTGTTGTTCGCCACAGCCTTCTATTATATGGAGCTAAATACTCATCAATATTTAGCGAACACCGGTTTATGGCAAGGCATTACCCATTCGATGAGTTGGCAAATGTTGGCAAGCATTAGCGCTGGTGTGTGCGCCGTTATTTTTTTTGGCAGTTTATATAAACTTATCCAACTCTCAAGTGGTGGGCGCGCCGTTGCCGAATCGCTCGGTGGTCGCCTTATCAATAGCTCAAGTGCAATAGGCGATGAAAAGAAAATCCTTAACGTTGTAGAGGAAATGGCAATCGCTTCGGGCACGCCAGTTCCGCCGGTTTATATTATTGAAGATGAAGCAATCAATGCATTTGCCGCAGGTCACACACCACAAGATGCGGTTATAGGCGTTACGCGCGGATGCATTCGCGTATTAAACCGCGACGAACTACAAGGCGTAATCGCTCACGAGTTCAGCCATATTTTTCACGGCGACATGAAATTAAATATGCGTTTAGTCGCTTTGCTAAACGGCATTTTATTACTCGGGTTAATCGGCGAATTTTTACTGCGCAGCTCAAGCCAACGCGCGGCATTTCGCTCCAGTAAAGATAAATCACCTGCCGCAATGATGGGTTTGGGATTGGGGCTAATCATTATTGGCTACGCCGGTACGTTTTTTGGCAACCTCATCAAAGCCGCCGTTAGCCGACAACGGGAGTTTTTGGCCGATGCGTCTGCAGTAAAATTTACTCGCAATCCTGATGGAATTTCCGGCGCATTAAAAAAACTGGGCGGCTATGTTGGCGGTTCGCAAATGGATGTCGCCAATGCATCTGAATTTAGCCATATGTTTTTTGGTGAGGGCACCAGTATTTTATTCACGGCGTTTGCAACACATCCTCCTTTAACTGAACGCATTAAAAGAATTGACCCACGTTGGGATGGCAAATTCACAAGTATCGATGTGCATCAGGAAACCGAAAATAGCTATATAGAAGAAGCAAGACTTTCGGATGACTCGCCCATCGAATTTCACTCACCTAAAAATGCGGTGGAGTTTGCAGTTGCCGTTGATCAAGTTTTACAAAACGTTGGCACACCAACGCAATCACATCTTGCTTATGCACATCAAACACTCAACGCCATTAACGAAGAATTACATAATGCGGCGCATAGCCCTTGGGAAGCTCAAGCGCTAATGCTCGGTTTGCTACTCGACAAAAATTCCGACAAGCAAACTATACAATGGCAATTGTTGAGCGAACTCTTTTCAGAACAACAATTGCAATCGCTAAAGCCTTGGGCGCTACAAGCTTCTTCATTACAAGAAAGTTTACGTTTGCCACTAGTTGAACTTAGTTTGCCTGCGTTGAAAAATTTATCGCCCGGACAATACGATTTATTTAAAGCGGCAATGAATAAAGTCATTCACTCAGACGCTCATATCGATTTAATCGAGTGGTCGTACTTTCGCATTATCACGCACAACCTCGAACCTAAAAAATCATCGAATCGTTTGGTTGATTTGGCTCAGTTAAAAAATGAAGCGCGCATATTGTTATCTGTGATCGCAAATGCGGGAACATCGTCTGCTGCAGACGCAAACGCGGCATTTGAAGCGAGCAAAACTACTATTGATTTTAATGATGCGATTTTGATGGCAGAAGCCGAATACAGCATGATGGATTTGGATTTGGCGGTTACACGTTTAAATCATTTAAAACCATTACAAAAACCAAAATTATTGAAAGCCATGAGCCAATGCGTTTTGGCCGACCAAAAAGTTACTGTAGTGGAGGCCGAATTATTTCGCGCCATTGCCGATGCATTGAACTGCCCCGTTCCACCGCTCATCCTTCCCAATCATTAGTTTTTAAATACAGCGCTTCAAAGCTATAACTTGGCCACGGCTAGCGGTTATAATGCGCGCCGCTTTTTTAAAACCACCAACCGCTAACAGAGGTGAATCACCGTGCAAGCAGATCAAACCCAATTGCGTCAATTGGAAAGCCAACTGGCCGCTGAATATCAAAGTATCCTCAGCAAAAAATTGAACCTCGATTTAACGCGTGGTAAACCATCATCAGACCAATTGGATTTATCAGATGCGCTTGATGGCATTTTGAAGGGAAACTATATCGCTGCTGACGGCACCGACACCCGTAACTACGGAGGCCTTGACGGCTTACCCGAAGCTAAGCAGTTGGGCGCAAATATTATCGGCGTTGAAGCCACCAATGTTTTGGTAGGCGGAAGCAGCAGTTTGACCTTGATGTTTCAGGTCGCTTTAACAGCTTACCTATTCGGTTTGAAAGACGCCGCAAGCGCGTGGAAAAACGAAGGCGAGGTTAAATTCCTCTGCCCGGTTCCCGGTTATGACCGTCACTTCACTATCTGCGAACAACTCGGTATCAAAATGGTAACCGTATCTATGACCGCAACGGGTCCAGATATGGATGCCGTTGAAGCGGCCATCAAAGCCGACAGCAGCATTAAAGGTCTGTGGTGCGTACCGAAATATTCCAACCCCACCGGCGTAGTTTATAGCGATGAGACTGTTGAGCGCATTGCGAAACTCGGCAAAATCGCAAGCGCAAACTTCCGCGTATTCTGGGATAACGCTTACTCAGTCCACGACCTGATCGACAACGCGCCGCAGCTTTCCAGCATTCTGGAAGCAACCCGTCGCAATGGCACTGAAGATTCTGTCATTCAGTTTGCATCTACCTCAAAAATCACCCAAGCTGGCGCGGGCGTAGCTTTCGTAGCAGCCAGCGCTGCCAACCTTGCTGGTTTTAAGAAAGCCTTGAATGCTTGCACCATCGGACCGGACAAAGTAAACCAAATTCGCCATGCTCGCTTCTTGCCTGATCAGGCAACGCTTAAAGCGCACATGAAAAAGCATGCTGAATTACTCAACCCACGTTTTGAAGCGGTGTTGTCAGCCCTTTCAGAAGCCTTTGAAGGTACAGATTTGGGTGCGTGGGAAAAACCTGTAGGCGGTTATTTTGTATCTTTCGACACTCGCAAGAACCTGGCGAAAGAAACCGTGCGCCTTGCGGCAGAAGCCGGTGTAAAGCTAACACCTGCTGGCGCAACATACCCCTATGGTAAAGACCCGGAAGATCGCAATATTCGTATCGCTCCATCCGTACCCACCGTACCGGAAGTTGTTGAAGCAATGAAAGTGTTTGTGACCTGCGTGAAGCTTGCTTCCGTAAGACAAGAATTGGCAGCTAAGGCTTAATCACAATTTGCAGAAAACAAAAGGCCTCGCGATGATTTAATCGCGGGGCCTTTTTGTTTGTAATGAGTTTGTTAAGACGCATAAACTTCTCATCGCTCATTGAATGTTTTCCTTCTCTTATCCACATTGAGTTAATTATTTCATCTACCAAACCCTTAATTACGTCTGCTGATAACCAAAACATCTATTTCACGCGAATATGCGGAAAAAACTTTCCAACGCGCTCGCTAATCGTTCTTATACTTCAAGAGTAAAGGCTTCAAACCTTTTAACACCTTACTAATAAAATGATGTTCACTTTTTGGAGTGCAGACTTATGGGTGTCGCTAGAAATATAGAAAAATATTTAAACAGCAATCAAATCGAATACTCGCTGCTTGAACATGCCTATGCAGAAGGTTCGTTCAACACAGCACTTGTCGCAAAAATAGATAATCGCGCGCTTGCCAAAGGTGTCTTGCTACGCGATGAAGATTTCCACTACACACTTTGCGTGCTTCCCTCCAGTCACAAAATATTACGACATACACTCAACCAAATATTTGATCGACATATGCATCTGGTAGAAGAAGACGAGCTTGTGCAATTTTTTAAAGATTGTGAGGCGGGCGCAATACCGGTAATTGGCAAAGCCTATGGCATTGATGTGATTTGGGACGAGGAACTAAAGGAGAATGATGTCATCTATATGGAAGCAGGCGATCATCGCCATTTGATCTGTATTAAACAACACGAATTTTTCAAGTTAATGCAAAACACCCTACACGATCATTTTAGCGCAAACCGAAATCGGCATTACCAAACGCCTGTACACGTTCGCCATACTTATGACTCAATCTGATCTCAACACATCACATGGATGTGCTAAAAAAACTCTCCCCAAATATCCAAGAATTGTTCAAACGACTGATTTGATACTCGAAGATAAGACTGTAACAATTCTCCGCGCACTCAAAATCGCCAAGCGCAAATTCCTTAGCTATCAATAACAACGTCCACTCAAGAAGACTTGCCTAGTTTTTTGATGATGGCTAGCGAGTAAATTTAAATGGGGCCAATCTGAAATAACGTTTTCATTCCGTCCATATCATCTTTATTTAAACAATCGCACTGCGTTGCGCCGCTAACTTAAACACTTGGCTGATACAGTATATAAAGCATTAAATCGCTTATAGCTGCCCTTTTATACGTGCCATAGGTGTTAACTCATAGATCTCAATCCAACAGATGCATTAATAGTCTTAACTAAATACTCTCGCAAAATAACAAGCCCATGTATCTATGATTGGCTAATTACATAGAGCCACATTGCGATATTTAAAAGTTATTCCCTGGTATTCAAATGAGGTGATCTCCATCACCTTCGACGATTACAAGCAATCTCAATACAACTACCTTATATTTTAATTAAAGCTTGCTATATCCATAAACATAGTTGAACGAAAGAATTAGTTAATTAATCCGCGCTCATACTGCATGCCTTCCTGCTATTCACCTATCGAAGCAAATGAACTTCGTTAATGACAAAAGCTCTATTAATTCAGTGAAAGCATAAAAGAACGTACGTTATCAAAACTAATTACGCCATCAAGCAGTCATCACAATGTAAGGCTTGATGCGAATACCTAATTTTTTAACAAGACAGATAGCATCGACTAACAAGGCCGCATTAAAGAGTTTGTTACTGTCTGTTAATCTCAAAAGGATTTGATTTATCGATGATTAGGAATTATTGAAAGCGGGGTTCAAAGTTTCAATTTCAGTAGATGTTAATACGCATCGCAACATAGATTTTTTCAAACAGTAAAAATTTTTAATTTATTGAACATTAATACTGTACGCATAAACAGTTAAAATTATTAATATGAATCTCTAATAGTTTTCTTAAATAAAAATTAAAACAATTTTAGGGCCCAATAAAAATTCTTGCAGAGAATGAAATAAACCCTTTTCAAACTTTTAATCGGGTCTTTGAAGTTGGTTCAAAAGTAGTGTTAAGCGATTTTTAAAATTTAAAATCAAGATAATTAGAACCCCAACACAAGTTGTAATATCCAATTTTATGAATCCGAAAAGGTCTCGATAAAGATTTAAATAGACCTCATCAAGAGAATTTGAAGGTAAAAATTTAAAGTTAGAAATTAATTTTTGAATATCTAAAAAAGTTCGAAAACGAAAAAATCTGCCTCTTAAAAACTCTTAAGCGGTTTAATTTAGGTTTTTTTGCAAAAAAAATGCATTTTTTGTTAAAAAACGCATTAAAAAACTTGAATTTTTTCAATAAAGTTTTAACGTATACATGTTGTAACTTTTTATCAATTTTTCGTCTAATCGAATACTTACAGGAAGCACACCATGGCTGCACGTAAACAAACTGCCGTTAATCCAATTGCGGGTTTAGAACAACAACTCGCTGCCCTAAAAACACAATTGGCAAAAGCGCGCGCTGCTCACGCTGCTGATGCTCAAAAAACAATCGCTGGTTTGGTAAAAGAAGCTGCGAAAGCTGGCGCTGCTCTTAAAGCTGCGCAAGGCAAAGTTGCTGCTGCTGCTAAAAAGAAAACTCCTGCTGCTGCAAAACAAGTTTCTGCTGCTAAAGCTGAAGTTGCTTCTGCTAAGAAAGTTGCTGACGCTGCTAAAGCTGCTGTTGCTTCCGCTAAGAAAGAAGTTGCATCTATTAAAGCTGCTAACAAAGTAGCTGTTGCTCACGACAAAGCTGTTGCTAAAGCTGAAGGCGTTGTTGCCAAGCGTTTGAGAGCTGCTGAGAAAAAAACTGCTGCTAAAAACAAAGTAGCTGCTAAGAAAGCTGCTGTTAAATCCAAGTTAGCGGCTAAGAAAGCTGCTGTTAAAGCTAAAGCCGCTGCTAAAAAGCAATCTTTGAAAGCTAAAGCAACCGCGAAGAAAAATGCTGCGAAGAAGAAAGCAGCCGACAAGAAAACTGCTTTGCGCGCTAAAGTAGCTGCTAAAAAAGCATCTTTGAAAGCTAAAGCAACTGCCAAGAAAAATGCTGCAGCTGCTAAAAAAGCTTCTGCTAAAAAGCCAGTAGCCGCTAAGAAAGCTCCTGCTGCTAAAAAAGCGCCAGCTGCGAAGAAAGCTCCTGCAGCTAAAAAAGCTCCAGCTGTGAAGAAAGCTCCTGCTGCTAAAAAAGCTCCAGCTGTGAAGAAAGCTCCTGTTGCTAAAAAAGCGCCAGCCGCCAAGAAAGCTCCTGCTGCGCCAAAAGCTGCAACCGTTGCTAAACGTGGCCGTAAGCCAAAAGCGCCAGTTGCCGCTGCAACTCCAGCTGCTTAATACTTACGTTTGGCCTGAGCAAGATTTTGCAAAGGCCGAAAATAAAAAAGGGTGCCATTTGGCACCCTTTTTTATTTTCGTTCATCGCAAGAAAAAATCTATGAGTTCCCGATAACTTCTTCGCTACCAATTTGCGCATACACATAGGCAAATAATAAGAGACGCCTATCTTCTTCTGGCTCAATAAACTGCACACCGTATGCAATCGCACTTTGAGCATGCTGTGGATCAACGTCGCCGCGAGAGCGAATAATCGCTTCTAGAGTCAAGTCGCGAATAATATTGGCAACTGCAACACTCATAGTGACTTGAATTTTATTTCCAATCTCACCAAAGTCAGAAGCGGCTTCAATTCGCGCACCTGTCACACTTACATCAACAATACTGCCCGTAGAGTTTTCATTAGCCTCTGCCGTCAGGTTTAATATTTTCACGGGTTCATCAATTGCAACACGGGTTGCACCGCGAATACCTTTGAAGCTGACATTATCGGGATAACTAATATGGAGAATCGGATAAGGATCGACTGTTTGAGCTTCAACAACGCTGACAAATATTCCTATACCGTTGTCCACCATTAAACGTGCAACGATTTTCTGTCCCGCACGAAACCGCACTAGCTTTCCCGCCAATTTGGGAACTGAGAGAAGAATACTTCGTCCTGGTAGACAGCCGATTAACCGGCAAGAAAATCGTTCGGGTTGCCCAGTACTATTGCTGGTTTGCAATTGCAATGGATAGCCGTAAATCAGCTTCATGTCTTCGAATTTCATAGGCTCGTTTTCACAGGTTTATTTTTATAAATTTACTAACAAAATAGATAGATTCGAACGCATTAAAGTGTAGCAGTATTATCGGCTTTCTTATTTGAGCTAGAGCTTGATGATATTCATCACCATGCGACTTACTGTTTTATTTTTATAAGTGATACAAATCTTGAGGCGCACTAGTCTCTTCCGTTAATACACCAAACTCACGATTCCATTCCAACAGTAAACTTGCTAGCGCTTGCGCTTGCTCGTGCAGCGCACGCAACTCTTCAATAGTATCTTTCACACCGGTGTAAAGCTTAACTTGGCGATGTTTATTAGCTAATTGATGCTGCAAATGTTGCGAACGATAAACTTCCAATTTCCAGCGCAAGTTGTGAACTGTATTGCGATAATAAGCGAGCTTGGTTTGAATCGTGATGGGCCGCGTTGAACTTATATCGCCAAAAATAGAAGCATCAGTGGCTAACACCGTAGATTCACGAAAACCTTGCTCTGCCAAAACGGTCGCCGTTCGTGGCTGCCCCATTAGTTGCGCTAGATCACCGAAGACCTCACCTGGAGTAACGTAATTGACCAACTCGCCCTTGAGTGGATCATCCACGTATACGGCCAAACGACCCTTTAGTAAAAAGAACAACCATTGATCTGAATCACCGCGCTGTAAAACAACTTCTCCCGGAACATAGGTAATGACACGAGAAGCTTGTAACAATAGCTCGAACTGCCAGGCATCTTGTTGTTTTACCAATTTAAAAAACGGAATACCAGACAACAGCTGCTCTACATAATCGCGGGACAACTTAGACAGCAATTTTATTTCCATGTTTGCCCCTACATACGGAATTTAACAGCAATGGAATCAGGCTGGGTTAAAAGAAAACTAGCTGTTAAACAGCAAGATTTCAAATTTAACTAATTTATTTTTGTTCTATGTCGTTTGTTCTATACTCTAAAAACAAACTTTTGTCAGCTATGTGACCAACCGAAAAACTGGACACACTGTCATTCGGCTTTATATATTATACTTAAACGCCATTAAAATGGATTTTGGCCTCAACTAACACCAACCAAAAAATAAAATGAGAGTATTTATGCCATGCGTCTGAAACATATAATAAATCTTTGCATAAGTGTGTTGCTTACCGGTTTTTGTTCTTTGTCCATCGCAGCTGATCCACTTTTAAATGGTATGTCTACGCACATCGACCTTGGCAAAGAACAGTTTATTGGTGCGCTTTACTCCACCACGCTTAGCGATAACGCTGACAAGTTACTAACAAGTACGCAACCTATGCGTATGGAGTTAAAAATTGTAGCGCCTGAAGGCATCACCACACGTCGTTTTAGCCGTTGGTGGATTGAAGGCATGGCAATCAATAACTCACCCGCGCTACTAACCGAACAAGCCGACAACATGGTTAAGTTCGATGGTTTATTTAAAGGTCGATTTGCAATAAACGATACAGTTGCGTTTTCCTATGAGCCTAGCAAAGGTGTAAATATTAGTGTTAACGATGTGTTGCTAGGCAATATCGCTAGCGAGAAATTTTTTGGCATGTTGCTGAGAACCTGGATCGGCAAAGTACCTTTATCTTCAGAATATAAAGATGGCATTTTGAATAATGGCAAAGTGAACGCCGAACTCAAAGCTCGCTTCGATAAAATCAAACCAACTCGCGAACGCACTACCGAAGTTGCTGGCTGGAGCAAAATTAAATCACCTGCTGATATAGCGGCAGAGAAAGAAAAAGAGAAGGAAGCAAAAGAAGCCGCCTTGGCTGCAGCTACTGCAAAAACATCAAATGCATCATCTTCTGTTGATACCGCAAAGTTAGCCGCACAAAAAGCCGAATTAGCGAAAGCTGAAGCTGCAGCCAAACTTGCTGCGCAGAAAGCAGCGGCTGCCGCGCCCGCAGCAAATGATGACGATGACAAACCTGCTCTTACCGCACAATCGCTTTTGGCTCGTCAGTTCTTTGTGTCTGATCAGCTGAAAAAAATCTACGCAAACGTTCGCTACCCTAAAAAAGCGCTTGAGCGCAACCAAACTGGCAGCGTGCGGATTACGGTTGTTATTGATCGCCAAGGCAGATTAGTGGGTAGTTCGATTGCGCAGGCATCTGACGTAGATTTATTGAACGAAGCTGCACTGGAAGCAGTCGCTAAATCTGGTCCATTCTCACCGCTGCCAGATGCTATTACCGGCGCAACATTTGAATTTACTGCACCGTTGAAATTCACACTGAAAAGTAATTGATGTAGTCGATGTGAAATAAAAAAAGCCACTTATGTGGCTTTTTTTATTTTTAAAGAGTAGAAATTATAAATTACCTAAATCCGCTAATCTTTTTCTAATGACTTTTTCGATATCGTTTTTTTCCAATGTTGAATGCGTAGTTAGTCGATTAAGATGAACTCGATGTAAGTGCAAACACGGAATAGATGCATCCAACTCACGCAAGTCACCTTTCATCAACACAGGTAAAAACGGCTTATCGGGCGGACATTGCTTTTGCACAACGCTTAAGCCTATTTGCAGCGGCACGGTGCGAAATTTTACGGCACCGGTTTTGAAAGGAATACGTAAAAAAAGTGCAGGCTTACCTTTAAAAATACCTGGCAAAATTTCCATACCGCTTGCCGTTACCGCACTCTCAGGGATGTTATTGAAAGTATCGTGATGAGCATAGGGATTTGGCAATATCACCAACCTACGAGCTTCTTCGCGCGGAAAGAAGATGTTGTAATTGGTGTACAACTGCTCCACCGAATCAGAAAAAACACAAAGTTTATTCTCAAAGCCCATCACAAAATCAATTGCTCGCTGGCGCTGGTTAAACGCCGCGAGATCCCAAACCAGATCACTATTACCTTGCGCTGCTAATGTCACGCCTCACGGCCTCGATTAATAAAGTTAACTACTGTGGCGGCGATATTAATGCTCGCGCGTCGCTCTAAATACAATATCAGGGTGACGTTCTTGTGTTAAAGATAAATTAACCCGCGACGGTGCTAAATACGTTAAATGACCGCCGCCATCCAGTGCAAGGTTTTCCGTACATTTACGTTTAAATTCTTCGAGTTTTTTCGAATCATCGCAATCGCACCAGCGCGCGGTTGTTACATTCACTGGTTCATAGACAGCTTCAACTTTGTATTCATCTTTCAAACGATAGGCAACAACCTCAAACTGCAGCACACCAACCGCGCCCACGACAATATCATTATTATTAACAGGAAAGAAAACTTGCGTTGAACCCTCTTCAGAAAGCTGCTGCAGACCTTTTTGCAATTGCTTCATTTTGAGTGGATCTTTCAAGCGAATACGACGAAATAATTCCGGTGCAAAATGGGGAATGCCGGTGAATTTCAACTCTTCACCTTCAGTAAAGGTATCGCCAATTTGAATGGTGCCGTGATTGTGCAAGCCGATAATATCGCCCGCGAGTGCTTCTTCAACAGCGCTGCGGTCGCCCGCCATAAACGTAACTGCATCGGCGATTTTAATTTCTTTGCCGATGCGCACATGTTTCATTTTCATGCCTTGGCGATATACACCGGAACACACACGCATAAATGCAATGCGGTCGCGATGTTTAGGGTCCATATTCGCCTGGATTTTAAAAATAAAACCGCTGAACTTTTCTTCGTTTGCATCGACTACGCGTTCTTTAGCTTCACGGCTGCGCGGCGTTGGTGCCCATTCCACAAAACCGTCCAGCATTTCACGTACGCCAAAGTTGCCGAGCGCTGTACCAAAAAATACTGGCGTCATGCGGCCCGCTAAATATTCTTCTAAATTAAATTGATTGGTTGCGCCGCGCACAAAATCAATTTCTTCACGAATATCGGATGCGTAGTAGCCGAGCAATTTCGTAGCTTCCTCGCTATCCAAACCTTTTATTTGTACATCGTCGGGAATGGTGTGGCCCTGACCTGGTTGATAAACATGAATCACATCGGTATAAAAATTATAAACGCCGAGAAATTCTTTTCCGCTACCTAACGGCCAATTAATGGGCGCGGCGGTAATTTTTAATACACTTTCAATTTCATCGAGCAGCTCAACGGTGTCACGACTTTCGCGATCCATTTTGTTGAGGAACGTTAAAATCGGCGTGTCGCGCAGACGACATACTTCCATCAATTTAATCGTGCGATCTTCTACACCTTTCGCGCCGTCAATCATCATCAATACAGAGTCGACGGCGGTGAGCGTGCGATAAGTATCTTCCGAGAAATCTTCGTGACCGGGTGTGTCCAAAAGATTAACAATGCGACCCTTGTAGGGAAATTGCATCACCGAAGAGGTCACCGAAATTCCGCGCTCTTGCTCCATGCTCATCCAGTCAGATTTTGCATGAGGGCCGCGCTTACCTTTTACCGAACCAGCCAATTGAATCGCATTACCCCACAGCAGCAATTTTTCTGTGACCGTGGTTTTACCAGCATCTGGATGCGAAATAATGGCGAAAGTGCGGCGCTTGGCGAGTTCGGTTTTTACATTAATCATGGGGATCTGCTTGGGGAGTCGATAAAAGGCGGCGATTATAGCCTAGTCAGGCTTGGTCGGGTAATGCGGGCGTGTGTGCAGACTGCGTGACGGCCAATAAAAAACCCCTTTGATGATAGGCCAAAGGGGTTTGGGGACGAACGCTGGAATAAACTAAATCAGTATGAATTAACGACCCGCATCTATAGCCGCATCAACTTCTTTTTGCGTCATGATGTGCGGCTTTGGCTCACCATCAGGTGAATCGGATGATTTAATCAAGTCATTGGAATTCAAACCAGTTCCACCATTGCTAAGTGCATCGGCAACCGCTTTTTTCAAGACAATAATAGCAATGCGGCGGTTAATAGGCGCATCTGGCTTATCCACAATCAAGGGCGCTGCTGAACCCATACCTTGAACAGTTACCACTTTGCCTTCCGGGAAGCCGCCTTGCAGTAAAGCGCGACGTGCGGAGTTGGCGCGATCTGCCGATAATTCCCAGTTGGTGTAAGTCGCACCCGCGCCGTAAGATGTGGAGTCGGTATGCCCCGTTACGCTGATTTTGTTTTGAACTTTATCCAGCAAAGGTGCCAATGATTTCAATACATCCTCGATGTAAGGTTTCATATGCGCACTGCCCACATCAAAACCTGGGCGTTGATCTTTATCGACAATTTGTATGCGCAGACCGAGCGCAGTTAAATCAATCAGAATTTGATCTTTCATCTGCTGGAAAATAGGATCTTTATTAATTTCGTCCTGCACCTGAGTTTGTAGCTGCTCAAGCTGCTCTTTTTCGATGCGCTCCAATTCTTTTTTCAATTTCGCTTCAGAAATTTGCTCGGCATTTTGCGTCTGCGTATTTTCTTCAGAATTATCGTGATCACTTTTGTCTTCGGTTTGCGGATCGTCAGAATGGGATTCGGCTTGCGGTTGTTGCATCTCAATCAAGCCGGGATTGGAGCCTCCCTCGCCTATGGCAAATTCGCTGCCGGGATCGTTGAAATAGCCAGAAATAGCTTTTTGTTCTTCTTTCGAGGTGCTGCCCAGCAGCCACATCAACATAAAAAACGCCATCATTGCCGTCATAAAGTCGGCGAGCGCAACCTTCCAGCCGCCGCCGTGGTGACCGTGACCGTGACCTTTCTTTTTAACGATAATGATCGACTGAGTACCCTTCTCCATACTCAGTTATCTCTTATCAACGCAGCGTTATTTTTTACAGAATTATTTTTTAGCACGGTATTGTTCCTCTAGCTCTTTAAAGCTGGGTCGAACACTGTGATATAAAACTTTACGCCCGAACTCAACCGCGATTTGCGGCGGAACGCCGTTCATGGATGCAACGAGACAGGCTTTAATGCAGCTATAAAAATGAGCTTCATCGCGATTTTTATGGCTCAGGTACATACCAAAAGGACCGATAAAACCGTACGCAAACAAAATACCTAACAAGGTTCCCACCAACGCCGCCGCTACGTGGTGACCCAGCACTTCTGGCGGCCCGCCAAGGCTACCCATGGTGATTACGATACCGAGAACCGCCGCTACGATACCAAAGCCCGGCAGGCCGTCTGCAGCACCGGTGATCGCGCTTGGGATGAGTGCTTGTTCTTGATGATGTCCTTCCAACTCCTGATCAATCAACGCCTCAAGCTCATGGGGCGCCATATTGCCCGCCACCATAATCCGCAAGTAATCGCAGATAAATTCAACGGCGTGATGATCTTTAAGAATCGACGGATAATTGGAAAAAATCGGGCTGCTTTCAGGCTCTTCAATATCACCTTCGATGGCCATTAAGCCTTCGCGACGGGTTTTATTGAAAATATCGTACAGAAGAGTGAGTAAATCGAGATAAAGCTGTTTTTTATATTTCGATGGCGTCATCAAGGCACCGGCGGATTTAACTACGCCGATACTCACTGACAAAGGGTTACCAATGATCATTGCCCCTAGAGAAGCACCACAAATAATCAACACCTCGGTGGGCTGGAACAGCGCCATCACCTTACCACCGGCGAGTACGAACCCGCCGATAACGCAACCAAATATAACGATAATGCCCAAAATGATATTCACGCAGAACTCCCCGATCACTTTCCCAGCGCGTATTTTGCTTTGAGTATAGGTTGTATCGCTTGAGGTTCAAGGCGACTTCCAAGCTAAAAATGCAGCAATGTTCAATGGCGCCGAATAAATCGTTTTTTTGCGGCAAATACCGTACGTTTTTTCGCCAATCATAGAAGTTAAAGTGTATAAGGCAAAACATCAGAGACTTTGTAGGGCGGAAATTTTATAGTGCGGGCCTAATGTGAAACTTCTCTGCAAAATGCGACTGATAAGGTGCGACTATGAAAATCAACGAACTCAATTTAGAAACTCAAACTCAACTGGAAGCGGCAGTATTGCGACGTTTGATAGCGCATCTGGATAGTCGTAGCGATGTGCAAAATATCGATTTGATGAACTTGGCGGGTTTTTGTCGCAACTGTTTAAGTAAATGGTATGTCGCTGCGGCTGAAGAAAAAAATATCGCGCTTGAATATGAAAACGCTCGCGAACGAATTTACGGAATGCCTTACGAAGACTGGAAGAATCAGCACCAAAAAACGGCGACTTCAGAACAATTGAGCGCCTTCAACAAAAATAAAGATTAACGCGTTAAATCGTTGTTGATGATTCAATATTGATGATGCCCGCGGCGGCGAGTGAAATTAAACTATCAGTCACCGCCGGGTTTACAAATTCCATATCACTCACACTCGCTGCGGTAACATTCACCCAGCAATTGCGACCGTGATGTTTTGCGAGATAAAGCGCGCGGTCTGCAGTATCAATAACTTGCTCCCACGTCAACGCAGCAGGTTGCGCGCGGTAAAATGGATAAGCTGCCATACCGATAGAACAGGTTTTGGAAATTTTTTGTCCTTTGCCAATATCAAATTCAAATTGCTCAACTTTTTGCCGAATTCGTTCCGCAAGCTCGGGCACTTCTTCACGTGTGCAATAACGAACCACAATTAAAAATTCTTCGCCGCCCCAACGCACTAAATAATCCGACTCGCGCAATATGGTTTTTAAGAGCTGACTTAATTGCTCCAATAATTTATCGCCTGCAGCATGCCCGTAGGTGTCATTAACGGATTTAAATAAATCTATGTCGAGCAGCATAAACATTAAATCTTGTTCTAGCGGTTGCGTCAGTTTCATGACTGCATCAGCTTGTGTTCTGCCCCAATCGTTGTAGCTGCGTTCAACAATCGCAATATCGGCGGCAAGGGATTTATTTAAGAAACGACGATTGTGTAACCCAGTGAGCGGGTCCGTTAAACTTGCTTCTTCCAATTTTTGATAAGCAACTTCAAGTTCGTGCTGCGCTTGTTTTAGCACCGCGTTACTTTTGTTTAATTCCGCAGTACGCTCGGCAACTTTTTTATCGAGGTTGCGAGTTACATCATGCAACTGCAAATGCGTGGCGATGCGCACCATAAGCGTTTCACGGACTATAGGCTTAACCATAAAGTCATTAGCGCCGGCTTCAAACCCCATCACCAAATCATTCATTTGGCTGCGTGCCGTGAGCAAAATAATGGGCAATTCATGAGCCGGGTAAGTTTCGCGAATAATTTTACAAGCTTCGTATCCGGAAATTCGCGGCATCATAATATCCAGCAATACTAAATCTACTGATTCACTTGCAATGATTTTGAATGCATCTTCGGCGCAATTAGCTTCAATAACGTTGTATCCGCTAATCGATAAATAACTTGCAATCACTCGGCGATTAATTAAGTCATCATCCACAATTAAAATATTATTTTTATATTCTTGCTGCGTTGGGTCCAGTGCTTCAGTTTCAAAATAACTTTGGTTGTTAAGAGGAGCTCTTACATAAGTATGCTTGGTAGAAAATTTTTCTGGCAAGTCGTGACTGACTGGCAAGGTAAAATAAAAAGTTGAGCCTATACCCAAGACAGATTCAACTCTTATAGTTCCGCCATGCAATTCTACTAGTTGCCTGGTAACAGAAAGCCCTAGCCCTGCACCGCCTTGAGTTCGCGTTATGCCGCCCTCGAGCTGGGTAAAACTTTCGAAAATTTCATTAATACGATTGGATGGAATACCTGTGCCTGTATCGCCAACTTCAATCTGAATAAATTCCCCAATCACATTTGCGGTTACATTAATAACGCCGCGATCTGTAAATTTTGCGGCGTTGCCAATAAGGTTATGTAAAATTTGCAGAACGCGGTCTTCATCTGCCAGCGCTGCTGGCAATCGTTGGGGAATATTGTTGGCAAAAATAACAGCTTTGTTGATGATCAACGGCTTTGAAAGTCTGAGTACAACATCCACCAAAACTTGAATATCTACAGCTTTTTTATTGAGTGTTAAACCTTTATTTTTAAGCTGCGAGAAATCCAGAATATCGTTAACTAAACTTGCCAAACGTTTTCCGCTGTCAGAAATTAATGACAAGTGATATTTCATCTTCGGTGAAACATCACCAGCAACGCCTTCACGTAAGGATTCAGCTAAACCAATTATTCCATTTAACGGTGTGCGCAATTCGTGCGATGTATTAGCGAGAAATTCGTCTTTCAATTTATCGATTTGGGTGAGGCGTTTAACAATAATCCGCTCTTGTTGTAGCTTCTCCGCTTGAAATGACATTTTCAAACGATGCACATGAAAGAACCAATAAACCAGAGCCAAACCTAGGAAGCTATAAATGGCATAAGCCCACCAGGTACGCCAAAAAGGCGGCAATACAATGATTTGTAAACTCGCGGGATACAGGCCCCATACACCGTCATTATTTGACCCTTTCACTTCAAAAATATAAGTCCCGGCATTCAAATTGGTGTAAGTCGCCGAACGTTTTGTGCCAACGTAATTCCAGTTTTCGTCAAAACCCTGTAACCGATAAACGTATTGATTATCTTCGACATGGTGATAACTTAGCGCTGAAAACTCTAGGGTAAAAACTACATCTTTATGATCCAAAGTAATGCTTGGAGTAGATTCAATAGCTTTACTTAATGGTGATTGCGGACCACCAATAGCGACCGGTTTATTACCGATTTGCAGATTAGTGATTACAACATTGGGAGCGTAGGAATTACTTTTTATGTCTTGCGCTTTAAACAAGGTGTAGCCTTTGCTGTGTCCCAGCAAAACTTCTCCAGATTTAGTAAATAACGCAGAATTACGGTTGTATAAATTATCGGCCAGACCATGATGTTTATCGAAATTGCGAAACAGCTTTTTCTCAGGATCAAATTGTGAAATACCTTTTTGCGTTCCTAACCACAGCATGCCTTTTTCATCTTCAGTAATACTTCCGACCACATCATCAGCTAGACCATTTTTGGTTGTGAATGCAGTAAATTTCCCCGAATTTCTGTCGAGTAAATTTAAGCCTCCACCTTCGGTGCCAACCCAAAAATTGCCGCGTTTATCTTCATAGAGCGACACAATGAAATCAGCATTGATACTTTCACTATCTTTAGCATTGTGTTTATAGCGAGTAAATTTTTCTGTAGTGCGATCAAATAAATACAAACCGCGAAAAGTGCCCAGCCATAAGTTGTTTAATTTATCTTCGTAAACAACTCTCGAATACAACACCTTGTCGCCATCTAATAAATCTGCCGTCGGAAGAAAATAAGTGAAAGCTTTTGTCTGCGGATTAAATTTACTCAAGCCCTCTTCGGTAGCAACCCAAACATCTTTTTTATGATCCACAATGACCGACCAAACTTCCTGACCATGCACGCTACTTGGATTGTTGGGATCGGGTAAAAAATGCGTGAATTCACGTGTTTTGGTATTGAGTAAATTTAGCCCGCCCGACCAAATTCCCAACCAGAGATTTTCATTATCAGACTCTGCTATAGATAGGATGGTACTGCCGGATAGACCCTTTGGATTTTTTTCGTCGTAACTAAACCGCGTGACCTGATTTTTTGCGCGATCTACATAATTTAAACCGTAACCAGTACCCACCCACAAATTGCCAGCCTTATCCTCCTTAACCGATGAGACGCCGCCGTCGGTAATGCTGTTTTGATTCATAGAGTTGTTAGCATAATTATTAAATGCTGATGCCTGCCGATCAACCACATCAATACCAGAAGGAAAATAACCTAACCATACATCGCCTGCACGATCTTCAAAGATTTCGTTAACGACGTAATTTCCAGGGCTGGATGCTTCGATATCTTTATAAAAATAACGATAGAGTTGATCGCTTTGCGATGGACGAAAATGTACGTGACTGCCATCACCAACCCAGAGATTATTGCTGCGGTCCACCAGCACCGACCAAACGGTTGCACCTTTCTCGGTTGAATCGTGGTTAATTTTAATAAATTTATGTTCGCCTCTATCAAAGCGATACAAACCATCGCCATAAGTTGCGGACATTAAATTATTGTCGCCATCAACATAAAGACGACGGGTATCGTTAAAACCGCGAGCGCCAGGCGCATTCACATCGCGCATAAAACTTTCAAATTTTTGTGTAACCGGGTCGTAACGGCTCACGCCGTAAGATTGGTAGGCGACCCAAATATTTCCGTCGAGATCGTCCGCCACCGACCATACGACCTGACTGTTAGTGCCGGATAAGGGAATCGCTTTGTCATGAATTTTTTCGGCGGTTGCCGTAGCTCGATCAAAACTGAAAAAGCCGCCGCGTGTACCCAACCACAAGTTACCTTTGCGATCTTCCTGAACCCAGGTGATATCGTTGGTATTCGCATCTTTAGAAATCGTGAAATGGGTAAATTTATGCAGGCGCGCATCGAATAGGTTGAGGCCATCGCGGGTTGCAACCCACATGGAACCATCGCGCCCCATGGTGATGTGATTTACGTAGCTGTGACCAATGCTATTCGGGTCGGCATCATCGTGTCGGAAAATAATGAGGTCGTAGCCATCGTAACGAGCCAGTCCGTTAGCACCGCCAAACCACATAAAGCCCTGGGTATCCTGCGTGATGCTGGTGATATAACCGATTGCGGCAATTTGCGTTGGAAGGATATGTTTAAAGAAAAGTTTGGGAGAATTTTGTTCACTTGCGGGTGGTTGATCAGCGAAACATGGATAGCAAAAAGCAAACGACATTATTAGCAAAAAATGTCGCAGGCAAATGCTAAAACTCTGTTTAACGTTCAGGCTCACGCCCTCGAAATCCAACTCATTGACTCCAGGCTTGTGTTCTACCGAAATCCCGCCAGGCTGGTAAAACAAGTATTTCTTATTATGTAGAGCTTAACGTCAAACTAAAGTTTTGTAAAAATGCTAATTCTTATAAGCAATGCCAACTTGTGCTCAATTTGATTAGAATTAAAAACATAAAAAGTGCAAATTAATTTGCACTAACTTTATAAGCAGTCACTGAATTTTTTTCAAAATTGGGAACAAAAAGAGTTTGTGTTATCGCATCAAAACCAATATCCGCGGTATTGATTCCCTCTTTCTGAGTATCCAGCAATAATTCTATTTTGCCGTCGAGGTGGACATAGTAAATCAGACCGGGCCAGCAGGAGACGATGAAGTCACCTTTAGCGATAGATTCAACTCCATCAATGGCTTGCGCAAATCCAGAAGCGATCTGTAAACGGTTTTTTGCTTTATCAATTAAATACAGATGAGTACCTGCACCGACGATGACATTTGAGCCAATCGCCTTCAAACCATTTGCAGTTTCAACTTTAGTGGCGTAGTCATCGAGCGAATCATTTTGGTAGCGATGGATTTTATTAGTTTTGGTATCCGATATGTAAACCACACCTTTGGAATCTATGGTTACGTCATTCAAAAATTGCGCGCCGGGAATAACAACTTTCTTCTCAATCTCTGCGGATTTTATATTGATAATAACCAATTCATTGATATCGGCTACATACAGTTTACCGTCGAAATAAGCCATTCCTTTGGGAGCATTTAAGCCCGTCACCCATTCAGCTTCATCGATGTCGCCGTCCAAATCCAGTTTGGCAATTCCGCCTTTGCCATCGATTGCACTTGGGTCGCCGTCAATTTGCGAAACCAATAAAAAATTTGCTTTGCCAGCACGGTAAACCAATACCGATTCCGGTACGTTTAATCCTTCGGTCAACCAGATTTGTTCAAGATGAGGCTGGGCGTTTGCAACTGAACCTAGGCAGCACAAAACCCACAGGAAACATAAACTTACTTTTTTTAAACTAATCATTGCCGACACCTCTTATTTTATATGGACCGCATTGAGTTACATTAAGTGTAACCTAGAGCAAAAGGCTTTACATTACATCGTGCAATTTAATACTCTTGCAGGTTACTGCCACGAGAGCTTCAACATAATTTATGAAAGCCACTATCAAAGACGTTGCCAAACTTGCCGGAGTTTCCTTCAAAACCGTATCGCGGGTTATTAACAAAGAAGGAACCGTCGGCCAGGACCTGCAAGATAAGGTCATGAAGGCCGTCAAGGAACTCAATTACCAGCCCAATCTTTCGGCGCGATTGCTGCGCGGCACGGCTTCATCCATAGGTTTTATTTACGATAACCCTAACAGTAACTACGTGATCGATATGCAGCGCGGTATTTTGGGTGAATGTCATCGTCAGGGTTATGAGCTGGTCATTCACCCCTGCGATGCAAAATCGAAAACTATTATTGATGAAATTATTGGTATGGTTGATCGCAGCCGTGTTGGCGGCCTCGTGCTTACGCCGCCGGTGTCAGAAATGCCTGATGTGCTGAGCGCGCTCAACAAACGCAAACTCAAATACGTGCGCATACTTTCCGGCGCAAACCCACCCGATACTATTTCGCCTTGCGTATTTATTGATGACCGCACCGCCGCTTATAAAATCACGCAATACCTGATCGATTTGGGCCATAAGGCGATTGCGTTTTTGGGCGGAGATGAAGCGCATAAATCCAGTACTGAACGTATGGAAGGTTATAAAGCTGCGCTCAAAGAAAATAAAATCACGCTCGATAAAAAATTAATTGTCGGCGGTGAATATTCGTTTGAATCAGGCGTAAAACGCACGCGTCAATTACTCAGCGGAAGCACCAAGCCTACCGCCATATTTGCGTGTAACGACGAAATCGCGGCGGGCACCTTATTTGCGGCTCGCATTCAAGGTATCGAAGTACCACAACAACTTTCTATCGTCGGCTTCGAGGATTCTCCTTTCTCCCGCCAAGCCTGGCCTAACCTAACCACCGCACAACAACCGATTCGTACTATTGCCCAACACGCTACATCCATACTGATTGACGTCATGCGTAACGGCGAAAAAAATGTGGAAAGCGAAGGTTTTTATCCGGAATTAATCGTGCGCGATTCTACTTGCCCCGTCGCCAGCAGAAAAAACTAACCTAATCCAAATTCTTTTATTCGATACCAAATTCCTTTATTCAATAAAAGTTGAGCGCCGCCGCTTTACAAGCGGCTAAACTCGGTTCACAATGACAACGTTGTCTCAAATTACATTCGGAGAACCACCTTGTCAGCTGTCTCGCCAATCCAAAATTTACAACCTGAAGCAACCCTCATGTTCCAGGAAGCTGCTTCAGCATCTAAAGTGATTGCCCAACAATATCTTTCCAATCAACAACGCATTAAAGATGCAGTTGTTCGCTTGAAAGAATTTGCACCCACAGCGATTGTAACTTGCGCGCGCGGCAGCTCAGATCACGCAGCAACTTATGCGAAATATTTGTTTGAAACCCAACTCGGTTTGGTGACAGCTTCAGCAGCGCCTTCGATAACATCGGTTTATCTCGCTCAGCCAAAATTAAACGGAATGTTGTACGTAGCCATTTCACAATCTGGCAAAAGCCCGGATTTATTAGCGAGCGTAACTCAGGCAAAATCAGCAGGAGCATTAACGCTGGCATTCGTAAACGTTGAGGATTCTCCACTCGCGCAATTAGCCGATATCGTAATTCCTTTGCACGCTGGCGCTGAAAAAAGCGTAGCAGCAACCAAATCTTATTTAGCAACTCTCGCTGCCGTTTTACATTTAGTATCCGTGTGGAGCGATAGCAGCGAATTGCAAAAAGCAGTCACAGATTTGCCAGCAGCGCTCTCACAAGCCTGGAATAAAGATTGGTCTGCCGCTGTAGAAACCTTAAAAACTTCAACCAATTTATTTGTAATTGGTCGCGGTGTAGGTTTTGGTACCGCGCAGGAAGCTGCGTTGAAATTGAAAGAAACCTGCGGCTTACACGCTGAAGCTTTTAGCGCCGCTGAAGTTAAACACGGCCCTATGGCAATAGTGAAAGAAAATTTCCCAGTGTTAATTTTTACTCAGCAAGATCAGGCATTTAGTGGAATGGATTCACTCATTCAGGATTTCCGCGCGCGCAACGCAGCAATGCTTATCGCCAGCGAAAATATGATCGGTAGTGATTGCCTTCCGGTGGTGACAAATGTTCCCTCCATTATTGCGCCATTGCTCGCGGTGCAAAGTTTTTATCGCATGGCTAACGCATTATCTATCGCACGCGGTTACAATCCCGATGAACCACCTCATTTGCGTAAGGTTACGGAGACTGTTTAATGGCTATAGCGCTCGTCAATGGCAGAGTATTTACTGGAGAACAATGGCTTGTTGATCAAGCTGTTGTGATTGAAGGCGAAAAAATTATTTCGATTTGCCCTACGAATAATTTGCCGGCAGGTATAAATCAAAAAATTGATTTAGGCGGCCAACGTTTAATTCCCGGTTTAATTGATACTCAGGTTAATGGCGGCGGCGGCGCATTATTTAATGATGCACCGACGGTAGAAACATTGCGCACTATGGGTGCAGCGCATCGTAAATTCGGCACCACTGGTTTTTATCCCACATTAATTAGCGATGATTTATCGGTTGTTACAGCTGCAATTGCCGCGGTAAAAAGTGCCGTTGAACAAAAAGTACCGGGGGTTTTAGGCGTTCATTTGGAAGGCCCATTTTTAAACCCGGAACGCAAAGGTGTTCACGATGCATCAAAATTTAAAATTATTGATGAAGCGGCATTTGAATTATTAACCTCACTAAATGAGGGCAAAACCTTAATTACGATTGCACCCGAATTAACAACGCCAAAAATGATCAGCCGTTTTGTTAAAGCAGGCGTGGTAGTTGCGGCGGGCCACAGTGCTGCAAATTACGAACAAACTAAAACCGCACTCGCCGCCGGTTTAAGTAGCTTTACGCATTTATTTAATGCGATGACACCACTCACCAGCCGCGAGCCGGGAATGGTTGGCGCAGCCTTAGAAAATACTAATTCCTGGTGCGGAATTATTGTCGATGGTTTCCACGTTCACCCATCAACTTTAAAAATTGCGCATCAAGCGAAAACAAAAGGCCAGCTAATTTTAGTGACGGATGCAATGCCAAGTGTTGGTGCAGACGATAAAAACTTTATGCTTAATGGCGAACTCATTCGCTGTGAAGACGGAAAGCTTTCTACCGCTAGTGGCACACTTGCCGGTTCGGATTTAGATATGCTCGCCGCGGTAAAAAATACCGTAGAACTAGTCGGCATAGAGTTAGACGAAGCAATTCGCATGGCCAGCACCTACCCTGCAGTCATGATGGGTGAAATGCAATTAGGTGCAATTAAAGTTGGTTACACCGCCAGCATGATTTTAATAGATGAGAATTTTACATTAATCCGCAGCTGGATTAATGGTAGCGAAGCACATTAATTGATTTACCCTTAGACGTTATGCAACAACTGTTTTTTCATGAGTAGTACTAGCGATTTGCCCGCGCCTAAACAGCGCGGGATTTTTTTGCTCGCTATTATTGAAATTGATAAGTTGCGGATATGCCAGCCGTGCGCGGCGGTAGAAAAATAGCATCGAAGCCGCCGGGGGTAATAAATGTTCCCGACGATGTTTTTATATTTTGGTTGGTAAGATTTTTTACAAAAGCTTCCAGCGCCCAACTATTCATAGAGTCGTAACGCAAGCTTGCATCGAAAGTATTGTAGGCCTTTTGCACCGCAAGATTTTTAGCTCCATCGGGCGCGCTTTTAAAAACACCTGGGGATAAATTTGTGCGGTTATAAATATCCAGAAAATATTTATCTGAAAAAGTAGCTTTGAGCTGCGGCGTTAATGTGCCTTCACCGAAATCAAAATCGTGTTTATAAACAAAAGTTAGTTTCCAATCCGGCGCACGCACGGGGGAATTACCGGATAAGTTAACAATTTTTCCAGCGCGTGCTGTATCGCTATCAACATAAGGATTAAATAAATTTCCGAACAAGGTATCTGGTGTTTGAAAATTATCGAAACGCGCACTCATTAATGTTGACGCCAAATGTAAATAATCGCGGTTTGTTATCGCCCAATCGATTTCAATTTCTAAACCTCTCACAGTAGCCGCTGCCGCATTGCGTACTACCGTGCTGGTGATGCGATCAACTAAGCCATCGCCGTTGGTATCAAATAAATCGCGATCAGAAAATTGCAGGTTGGTGTAATCCGCTTGATAGAGTGCAGTGTTTAAACGCATATCGCCCGCCAACAAACTCGCCTTTAACCCCAACTCGTAATTAATAACTTCCTCGGGCGCCGCTTCATTGCCACGATCCTGAATATGGCCGGACTTAAAGCCCGTCGCCACTGATGCGTAACTCATCACGTCCGAGCGCACGTCATACTCGTAGCGCAATAAGCCGCTAGTATTTTTCCAGGTCGCAGAATAATCGTTCACTTGCCGCGTCCAACAGGGTTGATCGCCAATACCCTGATGGCCACCATTATCGTAAGGTAATCCTGCATTTATAGCAGCTTGCGCGCCCGTGTCCGCATAAATTTGCGCAGCGCTCGGCGCACCGTGGCCGATAGAATTCGCGTTGAAATAAGGTCCGATGCCGGTGACACGGCAGTTAAGACTGCGGCCGCCATGATCGGATTTTGTATCGCGAGTGTGACGAATACCGGCGGTGACGCGATTGATCTCGTCCAAATCATAAGTCGCCTGCGCAAACATAGCTTTGGATTCCACTTGCCGATCCGGCTGCACAAAATAAGCGACCGCTGCGCCGCCAAAATCGCTGATAAAACTGGTGATTTTTGTGGGATCGCCGCCGCCATCACCATCCGCCTGATCAATGGCGTAGACAATATCGTTGCGCTCTTGCGATGCAAAAGCACCCAGGATCCAACGCAAATGTTCTTTATCACTATTAATCAACTGAATTTCATGGGAGCGAAAACGAAAGGTCGAGCTATCGGTTCGGCGCTGCTCGTAATTGCCGCTGCGACCCATATCTTGATCGAACCCCTGCTGACGCCGCATCATCGCATTACCGGCGATGTAACTAAAGGTCTGCTCATTAGCGAAGGTGTAATCCATTCGCGAGCGAAAGGTATTGTTGGTTAAATTAATGTAGGACGGCGTATCTGACACAGTTGCGCGAATCCCGCGCGCGACCAGCGTTGGGTCCAGCTCGGTCACACTGGTGCCCTCATCACTGTAATGCTCCGCACTTAAAAACCAGCGAAAGTTTTCGTTGGGCTGCCAAAAGCTCGAAGCGCGAACAGCTTGCTGATCATCAGCGTCTGGCCCCTCTGCATTGATATCAGCTTTTTGATAGCTATTTAAGTCAGCTTCAGTGGCGGGATATTGCGGCCCTAAACCTGCGTAATTTTTGATGAGCTTGGTGTAGGCATCATGCTTATCGACAGCGCCTGCAATGCGCACCGCCAATTCATCACTGAGCGGCACATTAATCGCTGCCTTGATGGCCTTGTGTTGATAATCGCCCAAGGTGATATCCACATTGGCAGATGCAAAATCCAGCATGGGCTTTTGGGTTTGAATATTAATTCCACCCGCCGTCGCATTACGACCAAACAAAGTACCTTGCGGACCGCGCAAGACTTCAATGCGGTCGAGATCATAAAGCAGCGTCGCCGAACCTTGCGCGCGCGGCGAATACACACCATCTATATGTAAGGCCACGGGGCCGTCGGCAATTTCGGTGATGTTAGTTTGGCCAATGCCGCGCAATTGCACCAACAGCGCAGACTGCTCACCAGTATTTGTCATTTCCAGACCGGGCACTACATCCGTTAAGTTGCGAATATCCTTTGCTTGAAATTGATTGAGCGTATTTTGATTTAACGCAGTAACAGCGATGGGCGTTTTTTGTAAATCTGTCGCGCGCTTGGTCGCAGTGACTATAACTTCTTCGATACCTTTTATAGGTTTAGTATTTTCCGACGTTAATTTTTTTGCGGGTTTTTCGGTAGCGACAATCGTAACGCGTTCTCGCTCACCTACCTTATATTGCAGTGAAGTGCCCGCTAATAATTTGTCCAGGGCATCAGTTAAAGTCATTTCACCTTTAAGTGATGGCGAGATGAATTTCGTAACCAGCGCAGACGAAACCAACACGTCCACATTTGCCTGCGCCGATAGGCTAAGCAGCGCAACGTCTAGCGATTGCGAAGGAATATCGAAATGTATAGTTGCTGCAGACGCGATTTTTCCTTCAGGCAAAAGTGCTGCATGCGCTGAACTTACGAACGCAAATAGGCTGCAAAAACTCAGAATGAGCGCAGACAAATGCGTTGAAAACCGGCAGCTAAAAGCACTTTTCATAAGATATAAATAATTTATTGTTTAGGCAAATCTACTGAAAGGTCGCCATTTATATAGGAAAACCCATACCTTGTCGAAAGCTGCGTGCGTGCCGGATTTTGAATGAAGCCGCGACATCACAGAAATCGATTAGATATTTTTTATTCATTAGGGGGAGCGGATTCGTATAGCTCATACGTCTTAGTGGATGGTATAGCTTGGTTTGAAAAAAATCCCATGCATTTATCACAATCGCCCACACTATAACTTTATTAAACAGGCGCTTTCTATGATTTCACGTTATGCTTTGACGTTACAACTTTGAGCGCCAATCGATTATGCGCCCATTACAAAACTCCCGGACAGATATTGTGAGCACATCCACTAAAGAAGCGTATGTGCGTGATATTTATCTTCAGCATCGCGAAGAATTGTGCTGCCATATTGTAAAAAAATGCGGCGTAAAATTTAGCGAAGCTGAAGATATTGTGCATTCGGCATTCGCACGTTTTGTTGGAATGGAATCACCTTTTGCGGTGGAAAATCCGCGTGCTTTTTTATATACCACCAGTTACAACATTGCGATTGATTTAAAACGACACAATCAAGTGCAACACAAATATACGCAAGCGGTAGTCGACAATGATTCAGAAATTGTTGAAGCGCTTGGGCCCGAACGCGAAGTGGAAGGTAAACAGCGCTTGGGAATTATTTCGCGCGCGTTGTGGGGAATGCCGAAAAAACGTCGGCAATTATTAATGATGAGTCGTTTTGATGGATTATCTTATGCAGAAATTGCACGCCAGGTCGGCCTGTCAGAAACCGTCGTACGTAAACATGTCTCCAACGCATTGGCAGATTGCCATAAAGCATTACAGGCCCAAGGGTAGAGGTTGCGGAATTTAATTATGCAAGCAGATCAGATGGAACACATCAACAACCAAGCCAGAGAATGGTTCACGTTGATGCAGTCAGGTTCCGCAAGCGAAGTGGAAAAGCTTGAGCTGCAAGAGTGGTTGCAGGCAAGCAGTGCGCATCAACAAGCTTATGGCGACTACGAATTAATTTGGCAAGATCTTGGCAATTTGCACGCGAAAGAAATTGCTGCTCTTAAGCGTTCAGTCAAACCTTCATTTGTTGAAATTTTACAAAATGGTGTGGCAGCATTCTTTTCTGGACTACGCAATTTTACACTGAGTTCTCAGCGCGGAATTGCATTTGCGTCTGTTGCAATTCTTATTGCCGGTGCATTATTTTTTGTGCTTCAACCCGAAAAACTTGTTACGCAGGATTTCGCAACTGCAACGGGAGAAATTAAACATTTCACTCTGGAAGACGGTAGCGAAATAACGCTTGGCGCGAAATCTGAATTGAAAGCCTGGGCCACGACCAAAGAGCGCCATGTTGTGTTGCTGCAAGGTCAGGCGTTTTTCAAAGTTGCCAAAAATCCGCAGCGCCCATTTTGGGTGGATGCCGGTGCAACAAAAATTCGTGTTGTTGGAACCCAGTTCGATGTAAGACGCGGATCAGATCGTACGCGAGTTGCTGTGCTTGAAGGTATCGTCAATGTATCCAACGCTGAAAGCAGTAAAAGCAGCAACCTATCACCTGTAGTTCTCACAGCAGGGCAACAAGTAACGCGTTTAAATGCAGGAAAATTTGAAGCAGTAAATTCTATTTCTGTTTCTGAATTGGAATCCTGGCGCAATGGTCGATTGATTTACTTACGCGCGAGCCTTGCAGATGTTGTTGCAGATGCGAATCGCTATTTTAGCAATTCTATTACTTTAGGTTCAAAAGATTTAGCTGATTTAAAAGTAACAGCCGCAGTAAGCACTAATCAAATTGATGCATTAGCGGATATGTTGGCAAGTTCATTACCCGTAGAAATACAAAAAGACTCACAGAACAATATTCTTATTAAATCACGCAACGACAACCTTCCAAAAAAATAAATTTAAGGCGCCATTTTTTATTTACTAAAAAGTGGCGCTGATATTTATTGGCCCTTCTAAAAATTTTATTCCTTACGATTAAAGCCACAATCTCTGGTTTTGGCTTTTACTGTCGCCAATATCATCCCGAAAAACCAATAAATTTTTATTTCGCAATCAAGGGAGCGGATTGTTAATAGCTCTACGTCTTACTGGTGACGTATTTTTTGGCTAAAGGAATACGTTGATACAAGGATTTCCAACTATTAACAATAAATTTCAGGGGAAATAACTCAGATGTTTAAAAAACGAAAACTATCCAGCGCAATTTTTGCAATTACCGCTGCAGTCTCAAGCTCACAATTTGCTTACGCTCAAAACGCGCCTGATAGCGAAGCTGATGAAGTTATTGTTCAAGGTATTCGCGGTAGCTTGATGCGTTCGCAAGATATTAAACGCGATGGCAGCGGCGTAGTCGATGCAATTTCTTCAGAAGATATAGGCAAGTTTCCCGATCAAAACCTTGCGGAGTCTTTACAGCGTATTACCGGCGTTTCTATTGACCGTGCAGGTGGTGAAGGCCAGCTAATTACGGTGCGCGGCTTCGGTCCCGACTTCAACACTGTGCTGGTTAACGGACGCCAAATGGCGTCTGAAAATGATACGCGCGCATTTAGTTTCGATACTATCTCGGCGGATATGGTTAACAGCATTAATGTATTTAAAACTGCCACTGCAACACAACAATCCGGTGGCATTGGTGCAACAGTAAATATTACTACTGCGCGCCCATTAGCATTACATGATTTAAAAATTGCAGGTTCGATTAAAGCCTTACACGATGATAATAGCGGTGAAACTACGCCCGAATATTCTGCATTGATTAGCGACACTTTTAATGATGAAACTTTCGGTGCGTTACTCGCCGTATCACATCGCAAAGCGGATACGCGTTTGAATCAAGCGCAAACGGACGGCTGGTTAGAAAACGCCGGTATTCCCACTGCGGAATTAAATGGTGGTGCTGGTTTTGCGGGCAATGTATTTTCGCCGCGTAACTATGACACCAAAGTGACTTTTGAAGAACGCACTCGCACCAATACCAATTTAGTTTTGCAATATAAACCAAAAGATAATTTAACCTTAACGGCTGATGCATTATTTTCTGATTTCGATATCAAAACTGATTCAACGTCATACGGCCACTGGTTCACCGCGCCTAACATCGAAAATGCGGTGACGGACAGCAACGGAACTGTTGTTGATCTCTATCAAGAAACGGGTTTGGCTACCGATTTCCACGCGAAAAAATTTGATCGCCTGACCAGCACCAAATCTTACGGCTTGCAAGCTGATTGGGATGTTACTGATACCTTAAATATCATTTTTGATGTATCGCAATCAAAAGCCGAACGCGAAGCCAACAACGGTGGCGGCAATCAACTGTCATTAATTGGTTACAAAAATCGTGTGCGTTTTCAATCAGACGATAAAATTTTGCCGTGGGTAAGTGAATTTGAGGATGCGGCAACGGGCCTCGACTACGACGGTACTTTACACAATGTTTCAAATTATCTTGATCCCGCCAACGGCCGTGCGCACGTAATGTTACGTCGCGGCTGGGAAGTGGAAGATGATATTAAACAATACAAAATGGACGGCATTTGGAAAGAAGGATCTGACACGGGATTGGTCGCCGCAAAATTCGGTGCAAGCTTATCCAAAGAAACTAAATCGTTGGCCTATTGGACTAACGAAATTGGCGGCGTTCACTGTACCTATTGCGGCTACGCGGACACACCCGATTTACCTGACAGTATTCTCACTGTATTCGATGCAGGCAATGATTTCTTAAGCAATGTCAGTGGCCACGGTAGAACGCCAACCAAATGGTTGCGTCACGATGGCGAAAAACAATTTGCGTATCTGGAAAGTTTAAGCGGTGCAAACTTTGACGCAAAACGTTCAGATATTTCTTACGCCGTTGAAGAAGAAACTACGTCAGCTTATTTTGAATTTGATTTTGCGGGCTCAATTGCCAACATGCCATTGAAAGCAACAACGGGTGCGCGTCTTGAAAGTACTGATGTGACGGTTGTGGGAACCCAAGGTGCGCCGGAGCGTTTGGATATTCTCGACCAAACGGAAATGTCGACGGTTTATGGGGCTGCTGCAGCCATTGACACTTCAGCATCCTACAAAGCTTTGTTACCGAATGTGAGTTTAAATTTAAATGTCACCGATGATCTTATTGCACGTGTTGCAGCCTCGCGGTCTTTAACGCGCGCGCCGCTAAATAGCATGACGCCTGCAACCAATATCGTCACTACACGCCCGGGAACACTCACCGCAAGTGCAGGGAACCCCGCGTTAAAACCATTCCTCTCCGACAATTTGGATTTATCACTGGAATGGTATTACGGCGATGCAAGTTATGTATCTGCAGGCTATTTCTGGAAAGACGTAACCAACTTTATTATTACCGGTACCAAGAAACAAACTTTCACTACTAGTAATGGAAGTTTGTTGACCGATCCAAGTTCCGGTACTAATCCAAACGCACCCGACGCTGGCGACAACGTTGCTGAATTTACTGTAACGCTGCCAAGCAACGGTGAAGAAGCTATTGTCGATGGTATCGAAGTCGCGTGGCAGCATACCTTTGGCGATAGCGGTTTCGGCGCAATTGTGAACGGCACCATTGTAGATAGCGATGCTCCATTAAAAGCGGGCGACATCACGCAAAAATTTGCGGTGACTGGCATTAGTAATTCTGCAAACGTTGTGGGCTTCTATGAACAAGGGCCTTATCAGTTACGAATTGCTTACAACTGGCGCGATAAATTTTTACAGTCATTAACGCAAACCAATGGTGATGGTGTTGTACACGTAGCGGCTTACGGTCAGTGGGATATGAGCGGAAGCTACGCCATTAACGAAAATATTTCGATTCTATTTGAAGCCACCAATTTAACTGAAGAAGTGGTTACCAAATACGGTCGCTATAAAAATCAATTTTTATTGGCAGAAGATGCAGGGCGACGTTTGTCACTCGGTGTAACCGCTAAGTTTTAAATTCATCGGCTATCTCCTCGCTTTGGGTTGCCGTTATGGCAACCCGTTTTTCGTTAAAGATTTGCAAAATTAAATATCACCATAATAAAAATTACAGAGGATGAACTAATGAATACTGCGATTAAATCGATTGTGATTGTCGGCGGTGGCACTGCTGGCTGGATTACTGCGGGGCGCATTGCGGCAAAACATAAATCCAATACCAGCGCTGGCATTAAAGTAACGCTAATTGAATCACCAACTATAAATATTATTGGTGTGGGCGAAGGCACTTGGCCGACCATGCGCACTACGCTTATGAAAATGGGAATTTCCGAAACTGAATTTATGCGCGAGTGCGATGCAACTTTCAAGCAAGGTGCAAAATTCGCAAAATGGGTTGATGGAACTCCGAACGATTTTTATTACCACCCACTCATGCTTCCGCAGGGATTTAACAAAGTGGATTTGCCGCCCTATTGGCAAACAGAATTCAGCCACCAATCTTTTTCAGATGCCGTGTGTTTTCAAGAACAAGTTTGTGAACATGGGCTCGCACCGAAATTAATTACAACCGCAGAATACGCTTCAGTCGCCAACTATGCCTACCATTTAAACGCGGGGAAATTCGCTACATTTTTACAAAAACACTGCGTTAATAAACTCGGTGTAAATCATATTCTCGGCGATGTTATTCAGATCAATTCCGCCGAAAATGGCGATATAAAATCTGTAACCACTGCGCAGCAAGGCGAAATTTTCGGAGATTTATTTATTGATTGCACCGGCTTCTCATCGCTGTTACTCGGCGAGCATTTAGCCGTGCCTTTTGTTGATAGAAGCGATGTGCTTTTTATTGATACCGCCATAGCGGCGCAAGTGCCCTACGAGCAGGAAGATGCACCTATAGCGTCGCACACCATTTCAACTGGCCAAGCCGCTGGCTGGATCTGGGATATAGGATTAATACACAGACGTGGCACCGGCTACGTTTATTCCAGTAAACACACCAGTCATGATGAAGCAGAACAAACCTTACGCGATTACATAGGGCCTGCGGCAAAAGATTTAAATTTTAGAAAAATTCCAATTCAATCCGGTCACCGAAAATTATTCTGGAAAAACAATTGTGTCGCGGTAGGTTTATCGGCGGGATTTTTAGAACCGCTCGAAGCATCCGCGATTGTATTAGTGGAACTGTCAGCGGAAATGATTGCAGAACAATTACCGGCTTGCAGAGAGGTAATGGATATTACCGCTAAACGCTTTAACGAAACATTTTTGTATCGCTGGGATCGAATCGTTGATTTTTTAAAATTGCATTACATTTTAAGTAAACGCTCCGATAATAGTTTTTGGTCGGATAACCGCAACCCGGAAACCATTCCTGAAAGTCTGCAAGAACTTATGCAACTGTGGCGCTACCGCTCACCCGGCAATCAGGATTTCACCAGCAATAACGAGGTATTTCCTGCTGCCAGTTACCAATACGTGCTCTACGGCATGGGTTTTAAAATGGATGCGAGCTTAATTGCACATACATTGGATGCAAAACATTTAGCCGCCGAGCAAATTTCACAAAATGCCGCGACAATTAAAAAAGCACTGAATATGTTGCCAACCAATCGCGAACTTATGAAAAAAATTCACGAATTCGGTTTCGCAAGCGTTTAATTATCATGGAGCAAAATAACTATGTCTAATTTAGTAGCACTACACAATAACGCACACCAAAGCCTTAAAGTGAACACGCAACTCGCTGAAGCCCAGGGCGGCAACTTACATATGATTCCTGTGGTACTCAGCGAGTTTCTAAAATTAGCGGTACAGTTCCCTATTGTTTTAACCAAAAACAAAGATACCGGCCGCTTCTCTTGCATCACCTTGTTTGGTTTTCAAACCAATGAAAATCTCTTTGTAAAAAATGGAGAATGGGATTCACTTTATATTCCTTTGCAAATCAGACGGCAGCCATTTTTCCTAGGCAATTCCAGCGACGTTGAAAATGAATTTGTTATTTGTATTGATACGGATCATAAAAGTTTGCAGAGCGATATAGGTGAGCAAGTGTTCGATACTACTGGCAAAGAAACGCCCTATCTCGAAAATATAAAAGCGATTCTGGCTGAGCTTATGAATGGTGAAGCTAGCACTGAGAACTTTGTGAAAACCCTGGCTGAATTAAATTTATTACAGCCTATGCGTTTGGAAATTACGTTTAAAAACGAAGATTCTATGCGGGTAGACGGCCTTTACACCATCAATGAAGACCGCTTAAAAACGCTTGAAATTGAGGCGATTACGCAGTTACATCAGAAAAATTATTTAAGTTCAATTTATACAATGATCACTTCGGTTGGTCATATTTACGGGCTAATCGAACGAAAAAATAAACAGCTAAGCGGCAATTGATTATGAATACTGCAACTTCACTCGTCAGCCAAATAGCTAAATCAGTAGCGGAAAATAATGTTCCTCAATTTAATTTTTCGATTAATCCCAATCTTAAAATTAATACTATTTACGTGGGAAATGAGCAGGAACCTGTTGTTATTGTGGATGACCTTTTGAATTTTCCAGAGGCAATAATTCAATATGCGGAGACGGGTTTCCCCTTTAAAGCAGATGCTAAAGATTTTTACCCCGGCATTAGAAAACCACTCGCGCCCTCTTACGCTGAAAATATATATCGCGAATTAATGCAAACCATGTGGACGGTCTTTAGCTCAAAAAGCACGGTTAATATTAAACTTTTATCCAGCGTTTTATCGCTCACCACCACGGCACCACAAGATTTGCGCCCTATTCAAAGTGTTCCGCATTTCGATGGTTTTCTCGCTAACAATATCGCTAGCGTCCACTATTTTTGTGAACCGGAATGCGGCGGAACTTCGTTTTATCGTCATAAAACGACGGGATTTGAAACCATGAATTCGCAACGCATTCAGCACTACGCGCCCACGCTAAAAAATGAGGTGATTGCATCCAACAAATCCACTTATGATTATATTAATGGCGATACAGATATTTTTGAACGCACCGCGTCAATCGATGCGAAATTTAACCGCGCTATTTTTTATCGCAGTAATATTTTGCATTCGGCGAACGTCAACAAGATTTGCCTGAATGAAAAACCTGCAGAGGGAAGACTAACCGCCAACACACTTATTGCGATTGATTGATCGATACATCAATCAATTAAAATATGAATGACTTAAAGCGAAATAACAATACCTTTCTTATCCATATATTTGGCAACACACCAAAATATAAAGACTTGAATTAACGCATAAGTAAGCGAAGCAATGTAGGGATCAAGGAAATGATTTAATTGTTGGAAGGAAAACTCGTAAACACTGACATCACCGATTTTAACTGTGTACAAGACGGTTGCCCACATAAATGACAGAACATAAATAAATAACGGATTTTTTCCGAATGGTATGCAGAGATTTAAAATGGCTTTCGCGGGAGTCTTCTCCAAAGCAACCAGTAGCAATAATACCGCAATTCCAACGCCCGACGTTAAGAGTACAAATGGGCTGGTCCATAAGGATTTATTAATTGGGAAAATAAGATTCCAAATCAATGCAGCAACAATAAGCACCGCGCTCAGAATTGCTAATTTTTTCTGCGCAGAAAAACCGCTATCACTCGTCGATAAAATACGCGCGACTTCAAAACCTAAAAGTACATTAACAACCGCAGGAAGCGTACTCAACAAGCCTTCAGGATCAAATGGAATTCCTTTGCCTTGCCACAAATGCCCTGCCCCAAGTACTGCCAAATCGATTTGACGAACTAGCGAATGCTCAAGCGAATAAGGTTGATCACTCAACTGTAACAACAACCAGTAACCCAACAAAATTGCAGCACTGATCACCCAACGCGTTCTCATGCCCGCATAGAGCACGATAAATGCTGCGATTCCATAAGCTAAGGCAATACGCTGCAATACGCCCAAAATACGAATTTCACCAATTGGTGTGAGGAAGGGAAATATATTTAGAAACAAACCCACTGCAAATAATAATAAGGTACGTCTGATGATTTTTTTATGGCGATCTGCGGCGGTAATATGTGGCTGCAAAAGTGAGCGTTGCGAAAAGAATAACGCTGCGCCGACCATAAAGAGAAAGAAGGGAAAAATGAAATCGGTTGGTGTAAAACCATTCCAATCCGCATGCTCCAACGGAGCGTAAACAAAACTCCACGAACCGGGATTGTTAACCAAAATCATCAAAGCAAGGGTAAGGCCGCGCATTATATCCAGTGCGGGGAAACGTTGTTTTATCATGGCAGCCTCAGCAATTTTTTGAACGAATTATTTCCAGCTTTTTATTTTGTGGCCTTTGACTGCATAAAACAAAATGAAAGCGTAACACGGCAGCATCACCCAATAGGCAGTTTGGCTATTGCCAGTTGAGTGAGCGATTTGTCCATATACCAAAGGTAAAAGCGCGCCGCCCGCAATTGCCATGATCAACAAAGCCGAACCTGTGCTGGTGTATTTTCCTAGGCCTTGTAATGCCAATGGCCAAATCGCAGGCCACACTAATGCGTTGGCAAATCCGAGTAATGCGAGAAATAACACACTGTTTGGAATGGCAGGAATACCTATCCAACCTAATAACATTTGCGAAATATTTGAATCAGCCGGAGACGAAAATATAACGCCAGCAACAAATATAAAACCGGAAACTGCAGATAACACCAATGCATTTGACTGGCTTAGATATTTAGGAATACAAGTCACGCCAACTACATAACCCAACACCATAAAGCCCATGGTATAAGAAGTCAGTGAACCGAAATGTTCAACGCCGAGATGACGGCCATATAGGCCAATGGTATCACCCGCAATTACTTCAACACCCACATATAAAAACAATGCAATCGTGCCGAGAATTAATTGGGGAAACTGCAAAATTCCAGATTTTTTATCGATTGACTGATCTTCATCATCACTTAAATTTAATTCAGCCAGCGGAGAAAAATGCACAAATGCCATCAATGCAATTAATACCACCGCCATAATTACGTAAGGCGTGACAAGACGTGATGACAATTCAGAAAGACGTTCAGCGCGCGCCGTTGCATCCAGCACACTAAGAGCTTCGTTGGTGAACTGATCCATGCCAGTTAATATCCACGCAGTAAAAAGCAGTGGAACAAGAACTCCGGCAGATTTGTTAATCAAACCCATAATGCTAATACGCATAGCCGCACTTTCACGCGGGCCAATGCAAACAATGTAAGGATTTGATGCGGTTTGTAACAATGTTAAGCCCGCGCCCAACACAAAAAGCGCAGTTAGAAATAAAAAATAAGTTGAGGATTTTGCAGCAGGAATAAATAAAAGCGCACCGAGCGCCATAACACCAAGCCCAACGACCATACCGGTTTTGAAACCAATTTTGCGCAGTACAAACGAAGCCGGTAACGCCATAAAGGTGTAAGCGATATAAAACGCAAAGGTCACCAGCATTGCCTGAAATTCGTTGAGGTCACAAACGATTTTCAAAAATGGAATCAGCGAGCCGTTTAACCAGGTTACAAATCCAAATACAAAAAAAAGTGTTCCTATGATGACCATAGGAATAAATGTGCTGGTAGTGCGCGGCAGATTTTCGGTTTGTGTGCTGGCATTCATGACAGTGACCTCGTAGTGATCGCTTGTGCGAACCTGTTGTTATAGCTTTATAGAGTAGGCAACACTATTTAAGTAGGCGAATTAAATATCTAAAAAATTTAGACCGTTAAAACATGCTGCTGTTTTGCAAAGTAGACCGCGCCAAACTCAGGCTGGCTAATAGGATTAGATAGGCTGGCGGCTATGCTAGGTTTCAACCATGGCGTTAATGGCCCGGATAAGCCGCCGATTAATGACATGCGGCTTGGGCCTGTTTCCCATAATCTTTCAGCAACGGCGCTCATGTAGTCAGCACCTTCACGCATAATTTTTACGGCAACTTCATCGTTCGCATTTGCGGCTTCTAATACGAAACGTGCGAGTTTTGCATAATCGCTGGATTTTGCTGAACCCATCTTATCAACAATCATCACGCCTCTAGCGTTTAAATGATCGCCAATTAAATCGCTTAAGCTGGTGCGCGGGCCGAGATTATCAGATTCCAGAAGAACTGCTTTTACCGCTTCCAAACCAATCCAGGCACCGCTACATTTGTCGCCAAATGGAAAGCCGTGCGCACCGAGAATAGTTGCCTTACCTTTTACAAATGAATAACCGCATGAACCGGTACCGGCAATCATTACCGCACCTTCGTCCTGGGTGTGTGCCCCTAAACAGGCGATATGCAAATCAGTGGTGAGGTACATTTTTTTGAAGGGGTGATGCCAGGCATTCATAACATCGAACAGGCTTGGCAAATTCACGCCTGCCAAACCGACACCTGCAATCAAACTACCGGCAACAGCATTAGGCAGACCGGCTTCGGTCAGCGCCATTTCAACAGCGTGTAAAATAGAGGCTTTAGCTTGTGATTGACCGTGTAATGGATTTGCGGGGCCACCAACTCCTGTGCCCAACACTTTATCGTCCGCGGAAAATAAACGCGCGCGGCATTTTGTACCACCACCGTCAATGCCGATAAAAAGCTGATCGGAATCAAGATTTGGCATTTTTCCCATGGCGACCTCATTACAACGTAAAAATTCGTACAACATCAGGTTCGGCTAATCGCAACCGACTTTTTTAATTTTTTGCAGCGCTGGTTATGTCGCGTTGAAAAAAGTTGGTGCCTTGCGGCACCAACAAAAGGATTGACTCAACAACTACGAACAATAACAACTAACGTTTAACTCAGGGTTAGATTAGCCTCTTGAGACAACGTTGTCAAATAGATATTATGCTAATTTACACGATAAGTGCGAATAAATATTTTCTACCAAGAAAGGTGCATATTCACCTATAAAACCAAGGCAAATTCTTATCGTTTTTCGTAAATTCAAGGCGCTATTACGTGAATCATTTTGAAAATAGAGCATAACGGAAAACGGTTTTTGAAAATACTCAAGTAGACTACAATTATTCGGAAACAACAGCGATTTAAATTCCATTTAACCACAGCGGCGATGCAATGACAGCAACTAATCCTTATGCGCTTAATCCAAATTTATCGATTAAATTGCTAAATCCCGCGAGTAATATTCAAAAAGTTATAGTGATAGAAAATTTACTACAAAACCCTCAAGCCTTGACGGATTTTGCTATAGAAAATAATTTTGAGCCCTACCCCCGCACTGCATCGGGTAAAGGTTACCCTGGTGTACGTTTAACGCCGCCGAGTGAATATTCCCTCGCAATTACTGAATTTATTAAGCCTTTAATACAACGGGAATTTAGTGTTGATACAGATTTGGAAATGCGCAAAAGTGAATGCGCTATTTCATTGATGACCCTTAAACCTGAAGAGCTTGGTGCAGTTCAACGCTTGCCGCATTTTGATACCAGCAATATCAATCAATTTGCGGTCCTCCTATATCTTTGTAATCACAAGCATGGGGGAACTGCATTTTATCGTCACAATAAAACTGGTTTGGAATTTATTACCCCACAAAATTGTGATCACTACCTAAATACTTTTTATGCAGAACTCGATAAACAAGAACCGCCTTTAGAATATTTTGCAGATTCAGATGAGCAATTTACCAAACTTGGTTTTTTACCGGCGGCGGTGAACAGAATGGTTATTTATCGCAGCTGCGTTTTACACTCGCCTTATATTGATCCTGCAATTAGTATTGATGCAAACCCAAGCACTGGTCGCCTTACGGTCAACACTTTCGTTGCTTTCTAACTGTGTGTTGTTGTGTCGATCATTTAGGATTGCTAATAGCACGTTCAAACTTGCTTAACCATTCACGATGACTTGGTAATTCTTTCGCTAATTGCTCGGAACGCTGTTTCACCTGCGCAAACTGAGCTTTGCTAACGCCTGCTTCATAAGTCGAGATTGGTGGAACTCGTGTTAGGTATTTCATACCATAGAGAACGAATAAATAATTATCCACATTAAATAAATCAAACTGGCTGAAAAAATCGATTTTCTTGGGATGATTAAGTTTCCACATTTCCAATCGCTCATGCAGAATTTCAGACAATGACGTTGAATTAATATTTTCCTGCCAAAAATCAGAATCGTCACGATCAGAAATACAATAATGTAATTGCACAAAATCAATAACTCTTTCCCACGCATAACTCAATACTTTGTTGCAATAGCCGGATAAAACCTCAATATTCTCGCTGTTTCTGGGAAAGTTTCGCGCAAGAATCTCTGCAGAAAAATCGGTTAATAAAATAGACGTTGCTTCCAGTGGTTCAACAAAGCCCTGCGCCAAACCGAGTGCGACACAATTTTTACACCAAAATTTTTCACGATAGCCAATCTTCATGGAAATTTTTCTGGGTGATAATTTTTCTACATCCAACTGCAGGTATTTTGAAAACTCTTCAAGCGCCTGTGACTCGCTCATGTGCGAACTTGAATATACGAATCCCGTGCCGCGCCTTTGCGTTAAGGGAATATCCCAAGTCCAACCTGCTTTATGTGCGGTTGCAGTTGTGTAGGGTTTTATTTCTTCCATACCATCACTTGGTATTTGCAGTGCAAACGCGGTATCGGTAAAAATTTGTTTGGATTTATCAATAAAAGGAACTTGTAATTCGCGATCAATTAATAACGACGCAAAGCCGCTGCAATCAACATAAAAATCAAATTCAACCTCACCCCCATCGCTTGTTACTAGTTTAGCAATTGAGCCGTCATCATTTTTGGTGGCGCCAACAATTGTGGTGATGAGATGCTTAACCGATAATTTTTCACGTGCGTTTTTGGCTAATAATTTTCCAAATTTTACTGCGTTAAAATGGTAAGCGTAATTGACTTCGCCAAGGTATGGAGGCGATGAGATTTTTTTAGGGGAACGCATAGCTTCTGCAACACCGATAACTTCAGTAACGGCAGAAAATTCAAGGTTCTCACGATTTGCTAACCAATAAGGCGTAACGTCATAACCGGCAGGATAAGGAGAACTAAAAGGATGATAATAAAAATGCCCTGCGCCGTGTTTTTCTGCGCTTAGCCAATCGACAAATTTTATTCCTTGTTTAAATGCAACATCGCAATTGGCGATTAATTCTGCTTCCGAAATACCAAAACGCTGCAGGGATTTTTTGATGTAAGGAACTGTGCCCTCGCCTACGCCAATAATGCCGATATCTTCAGATTCAATAAGCATTATTTCAATATTTTCATGCTTTAATTCAACGCCGAGATGATTAGCGGCCAGCCATCCCGCTGTTCCACCACCAATAATAGCAACGCGTTTTATATTCATGGTTTACCTTTTAAATTTGTTGCGCACATTAATTCAATGTGAAAATCATTAAACATTTTTTAGCTTCAAAAAAAAAGCCCAGCAATTGCCGGGCTCCTTTTCTTCACAAATCTAGCTCTAACTTAGAATTTGAAATTTGCGCCGATGGTGTAACGTGCTTCACCTGAGTATGACCATGCTGGATAGCCAGATTTGAGTGAATCTTTCAAGGTGGTAGATGGAGCTGCAGCACCGTATTGAATATCGTCTTCTTCTAACAAGTTAGTTGCTTCAAAGGTCAAACCAATATTTTCAGTGATGTGCCAGCCCAAGCTCAAATCCAGAGAGCCGAAGTCATCGTGCATACGATTGCCGTAGTAACCAGTTTCACGAATTAAGTACTTCGAACGCCAGTTGTACGCCGCACGTGCTGAGTAAGTTTCGTTTTCCCAGTAACCTACGATGTTAGCGCTGTTTTTAGACGATTCGGTAAATACACCAATGTTGTCTTGATAGCTTGCACCTGGTGCATTGCCGTCAGCAAAAGTGTAGTTGATAGAAGTACCGAAGCCGTTTGCGAACGCGTGGTTCCATTGGAACTCCAAACCTTCGATTTTACCGCCGCCAGCATTCACGTATTTGTTAACAGTCCAACTATCCAAGTTTGAGTCAGGGCTTACCAAACCGATTTGTTGGTCAACCAAGGTGTTGGACGTAATGAAGTTGTTAATATCTTTGGTGAAATAAGTTACCGACAAGAGGTTGCCTTCACCGTAGTAGTATTCCAAACCAACGTCAGCTTGACTTGATTTCATTGGCAGCAAGCCGATGTCACCTGTGGTCACGCTTTCGTTACCCACTACTGTATCTTCATAACCCGCTTGAGTAGTAGCGGTGAACATGTTGTCGTAGTTCGCGCGGTTGATTGCTTGCGATGCCGCTACACGCAATACCAAATCTTCGGTCAAGTCGAATGCGATATTCACACTTGGCAACACATCATGATAAGACGCTTTTTCGTAGGATTTAGTTTTGCTGTAGTAGGTATTAGCGACTTCATCGCCAGTAGCTAATGGAGTGCCATCAACTTTGTAAGAACCACCTTTTGCGTCAGTGTGGATGTAACGCAAACCAAAGTTACCTCTCAAACCTTCAGCTTCAAAGGTGAACATGCCGTAAACAGCCTGGTTTTGTTCATTCAAGCTAGCGTAGCCAGAGCGCAATTCAGTCCAGTGATCAAGACTTGCTTTGGTAACATTAACCATTGCGCCTAACTTTGGCTCAGGTACTTTGAAACCTTCGTTACCCAATTCATAGCTACCACCGTAGAAATTACTGGTGGCAGTTGGAGCAAGGCCAGCTTTCAAGATGCCTTTGTAGTTCTCTTTAACAACATCGTGTTCAGTAGCACGTACACCGGTTTTGAAAGATTTGATCACACCAAGATCAAGATCGAAATCTATATCAAATTGACCGTATTTCTCTTCGTCAGAGTTTGGTCCTTTACCGACAGCCCAGCTTTCAGGAGCAGAATTGGCAGGAAGGTTAGACATATTAACGGTAACGTCTTGCAGCGGAGTTACCTTAATTTGGTGACCCGTTGCATCTACAGTACCCGCCCACTTAGGCAAGTTGCCTGCGTAGTAACCGAAGTTGGTCGTTAAGCTGGTGCCGCCTTCTGCCTTGGTTTTACCGATTGCTGCAGTCGCTTTGAATGAGTCAGCTGTGTAAGCCGCGTTCAAGTCGATAGTGTCAGACGTCATTTCACCGGTACGACCCCAAGTTTGCATAAAGGTATCAGCTGGTGCGCTGGTAGGAACTGTGCTTACTACGCAAGTGCCGTTAGCATTGGTTTTAGAGCAAGTGCCGCTAGCATTGAACAAATAAAGACTGGTGTTGGTGTTATCGCCAACCAGTTTCAAGGTGAGCAAATGCGCACCGAATTCCAACTCGTCCGTCGGCTTGGCTTGCAAAGTTAAATCAAGTGCAGTGCGCTTACGCTCTTGAATAAAAGTTGATGGTGCAACGTCGCTTGACCAGCGTAAATCCGCTTCATCACCTTGGCGAACATAATCACCAGAACTGCCAGCAGCAGCTACCAATACACCGAAGGTGTCAGAGTCATTTTTCCAGCTGTACAAGCCAGAAATATCCGGAGCCACGTCATCACTCAAAGTACCTTTAGAGGCTTTGATACCGGCGTAAGCTGTGTTCGCAGGCAAATCCAGAGGCTTACGAGTTTTTACGTTTACAACACCACCGATACCGCCTTCAGCGATGTCAGCTTGTGCAGATTTGTAAACGTCCATTCCGCCAATCAATTCTGATGGCAACATGGAGTAGTTGAAGCTACGGTCGATAGATACTTGATCGTACCAACCGGTTGATGCAACTGATTGACCATTCAATTGAGTCAAGGTCATTTGTGGAGCTGAACCGCGAATCGATACTGAAGAACCCTGACCGAACGCGCGGCCAACAGTTACACCAGGGATACGGCCGAGTGATTCACCGATATCTGAGTCAGGGAATTTACCCACATCTTCAGCAGAAACTGCATCCACTACAGCGGTGGCGTTACGCTTAATATCCACGGCATTTTTCAAAGCACCACGAATACCAGTAACAGTAATTTCTTCAGCTTCTTGCGCGTGTACTTGCGCGGTTAAACCGAGAATAACGAGAGCGGCGGAGCTGGTTAAGAGCGCCGTTTTACTAAAAAGCGACTTTTGATTGACCGCCTTAATTGCATTGCTAAGCGTGTTATACATGACTTTCCCCTTAAATTTTTTTGAACTCTTAATTTTTGGACTTTAGTTTTTTGTACAACAACATGACAACGTTGTCGTTAAAGCAACATTATTCTCACTGGACAACGTTGTCAAGCCCTTGGGTAATTTCAACACACTGTTTAAAAATGCGTCTTTTTCGAGTGTTTTCAGTGAGATAGATTAAAAGCGCGCCATCGCAGCCAGCGGCGTCGAAAAAATAAATTTGTCGTCAGGTTGAAACCATGGCGCTGACAGGAGTATGACAAAAGGTTTTGGTGATGACTACGCAGTGGCAGGCGCCACGATATTTAGCATGCATAACGAAGGATTTTTCCCATAAAAAAAGCCGCTAAAAGCGGCCTTACATCAACTTGAGTTAATTCAATTTTGACTATTTGTGTAGCAACTTAACGCGCGCATTGCGCAAACTGGCTTTTACTTTTGCTTCGTTATCAGGCCCCATGCGCAACATTAATTTGTGTATTCCGGGCAGCTTTTCCAAAGCCGGATCGGCGAATTCATAATAGACTTTTGGATGAATCAGTATCACATCGCCGTTGGCTTCAGGCGCACTTAACACCCGGTCTATCGCGCGAATCAGCACCGAGTGAAAATTATCTTTGCTCATGCCAAGCTCTTGGTGAGCGCGGTTTAGCAAAGGGTAATAATGTTTATAGAGAGAAATAGCAGCGTCGCTATCAAGCGCGGAAATTACCTGCACGAACAAGGTGTAGCGCAAATAGTTTTTCGGGCTGATGCGATATTGCTCTACATCCTGCTGCTCGCCCAACTCGCCTCCGCCCACTTTCACGTTAAAAGAATCCGCTGCAAATGCGCCTTGTGGTGATGCAATTGGGCGATATTCGGTAATGATTTTACCTTCATCTAAAATATTCACGGCGCGCACAAATTTACGCAAAATTTCCTGTGGAATGATCATTTCGACCAAGCCATTTACGTTCAAAGCTTTTAATGCCGCGAGGACAGTAGCGTCGCTTTGATCGAGGTCTGGCAACGGTTGCGGTACGGGCGCTGGGGCTGGCTCGTCGTAGATGGGTTTATCAACCGCAACAGTATCCGGCGCGATGGTTTGCTGGGTTGCTGTTGGATTCGGTAATTCATGCAATTTCGGTGGACCACCCACTTCATCCTTCACGAAATAGTAGCCAACGCCTACTATGGCAGCAGTCGCCACGGCGATGACGCCAATTTTTGCCGCTATCGACATTGAACCGGCGGGAGAACTCGAATATGCCATAAAAACTCCGTTATTAGTCTTGATTAGGTGTCATCTAAACAACCAATGAATGTGTTGAACTGACAACGCTAAATGAATTTTGTTAGGGAAACAGCAATTTTATTTTGGACCACCGGAAAAATTAGCCAGTAAACCCGCCTAATAAAACGCCCGCTGACTCACATAATTGAGGCAGCGGGCGTTTCGTTTTTATCGATGAGTCTTACGCAGCTTTAGATTTTTTTGCTCCAGAATAATTGAAAGCGAATCCTACTACTGCAATCAACAGTACGGCGATTTGCGCGATGACTGTTTCAGCCGTTGGCATAATTCCCAGAATCTCGATACGTGGGCCAGCGATTGGGTGAACGCTTATCCAACCAGCTTCTTGCAAACCAATAACGCCTTTGCCAACCAAAATCACCGCCAGCACTGCAACAAAAATGGACGTGATAGAGAAGAACTTGCCAATTGGCATGCGCGCGCTGGTGCGCAATAAAATCCAGGCAATTACTACTAACAAGCCAACAGCAGTTAAGAATCCACCGAGCAATGCAGCGCCATTTCCATCAGCAGCCAAGGCCGAGTAGAAAAGTACAGTTTCGAAAACTTCGCGATATACCGCAATGAACGAAAGCGCGAATAAGGCCCAGGCAGAACTGCTCGACATAGCTGCCGACAGCTTGTCATTTAAGTAGGATTGCCAGCGATCTGCACTGCTCTTTTGGTGCATCCACAGCCCAACGCTCAAGAGCACTATGGCCGCAAACAACGAGCTGACGCCTTCGGTGACTTCACGACTCGCGCCGCTGATGGCGACCAGATAAGTCGATACAAACCAGGTTAATGCACCTGCCAATAAGGCGCTTATCCAACCCGCATGCACATAGCGCAATGCGGTGGTTTGCTTGGCTTTTCTGAGGAATGCGATGATGCCGACCACAATCAGCAAGGCCTCAACGCCTTCACGCAACAGAATGGTCAAAGCGCCGATAAATGTGGTTGATGAATCCGCTTTGGAAGCACCGAGTTCAGTATCCACCTGATCAAACAATCCGCGCAATTGTGAAGCTGCCGCATATGCTTCGGCTTCAGAGCCACCGCTCACCATAGAGCGATAATTCAACATGGCTTTTTCGACGGCGAGAAGCAGCGGTTTATTGCGAGCGCCAACGGTTGGTTCAATCGGCTCGAAACCATCGAGGTAGGCAGACAAAGCTAATTTAGTCGCCGTTTCGCGATCACCGGAACTCAATACTTGTAAACTTTCGCCAAGGCGCAAACGCGCCAAATCCAAACCGCGTGGTTTACCAGTTTCGACAGCTTCAGGATGAGCGCGAAGATAAGCCGTTAGCGCACGCGCCGTACCTGCAGGAATTTTTTCAGCCGCAGCAACTTCGGTAATCGTGGTAACGGCTGTTAGATCTGGATAATAACTTTTCAAACTTGCATCGCTCGCCCACAATTTTTCGCCTTGTGCGCGAATCGCGTCATCGTGGGATAAATTGCCAATGTAGAACGCCAGCGCCCAGCGATCATCTTCAGGCAGCGCAGCAAAACTCACCATGGAAGTTCCCGCTACGCCTTGGGAAATCACCTGATATAAAGCCATAACGCTGCGCGATTGCGCGCGGTCATGATCGCTAAAAGCAACTGGTTCAGGGTCGAGACCTTTAGCGGCGGGGCCATCAGCATGACCCGTTACGCCATGGCAGGTACTACAGACTTGCGCATACAACTCAGCGCCTTTTGCAAGGTTGGGGAGATTTTTCGGTGCTACAGGGAAAGGATAAGCAGTGATTAACAATGCATTTGCGGCATGGGCACGCTTGGCAACTTCAGTACTATCCGCCTTGTTAACAACGGCTTCGCGCAGTTGATCAACGCTTGCAACCACGGCTGCTTTTGATGGATGTTCGGGAAGTGCCTGAGACTGCTTTTGCGCATTTTCGGTGAAATCCAGCATCTCGGCGTATTCACTTTCACTGACGATTTCGCCGTTGGCAACCGCGCCGCCGTAATCGACCGCAAGGTAATCCATCAGCTGCCAAAGCTGCTTGGTACCTTCGCTGGACTCAGTGGTTTGCGCGCTTAAGGCTGCAGAAAACAGAATGCACCACAGCGCCACCATCACACGTTTAATACTAACAGTCATACAACCACACCCAATAATGATTCTCGTTATCAGATTATAACTGAAGATAATGACGACATGCGATGGGCCAGAAGCGATTTATTGTCATCGGGTACTTATAATCAACTAAAGAAAGTGCTGATTTATTGTTAGGTGGTTATTGATAAGGTCCGCCAGCGCTACCCGCTTGCTGTCATTGACCAAGAGACAACCTGTCAATCCAGTAACCTCGAGTTTCGGATAATGTCTCTTCCGGCAAAAATGGATTTTCAAGTTCGATGATGGTGCGCTTACGTTTTTTTAAAATATCTAACGCCGATTTTACGCGGGCCGCATCCAAAAAGAATTTTTCGAATTCGCCATTTTTTTGAATAAGTTGCCAACCTCTTTCCATTCGCTCTGCCAGTTCGATATTGGTTTTGCTGACAAAGAAAAATATATCGGCGGGATAATGCAGCAGCAAATGTGGTTCAACCATCAATTCCTGCGATTGAATCAATTCATCTTCTAGCTCGACTTCTACTACACCGCGAGGGAAAAAATCGAAACGTTTCGCGGCCAACATCTTGTATAAATTTTCCTTGGCCATAGCTTCGGTCAACCGAAATTCATTCGCGCGCAAAATGTCAGTATCTGGCCAATGCATACCCTGCCCGGCGCTTAGCTTCAGCAAATCCTCTTTGGTATTAATATTCGAAAACTTAGCTTCGTCTTGTTTACGAATTACGAGTAAACGATAACCCATCAAGCCCTTCAACACTGGCACACGGATCATATGCAAATTTCTTTCGCGATCTTTGCTGTTCATAGTCCACAACACATTATTGCCTTTGTCCTGAACAACTTCGGCAACCCATCGCGCTTGTGATAATTGATCACCGCTGAAGCGAAACTCGATATGTTCTTCAGGGCTTTTGCTGGCATTTAAAATCAAGGTAAGCAATTCGACGTAATAATTTCCTTCTTTGCCCGGCCGATCCACCTGAACATCTACAAAATAAATACGTGGCTCAGCCTCGGCTGCGTTAATTATGCAACAGAACAAAATTAAAAATACTCGCAACATAGCGCTTGGCGACATTCACAATCTCACGTCATTATTCTTATTAGATAGCCTAGCATAGCGTGGGATGACAGTTGCCTGAGGCTGCCGTATAGTCGCGTTCATTCACATTATTTTAGCCAGCTCAAAATTTCCCAATAAGGATTCATGCGTTATGTATAACAAAGTGGAAACACGTACCTTCTTAATATTTTTATTGCTAGTGACAATCGGCTTCGTACTCCTGCTTAAACCTTTTTTCGGCACCGTTTTTTGGGCCTGCGCCATCGCTATTATTTTTGCGCCGTTACAAGATCGCCTGTTAAAGCGCTGGCCCAAACGTAAAAATCAGGCAGCGCTAGTTACCTTGCTGTTGTGTACCGTCATCGTCGTTTTGCCGATGATTTTCGTGGTGATGTCGGTTGTTAGCGAAGGCGTTGCCCTCTACGATAAATTGCAATCAGGCGAAATTAATCCGGCAGGCTATATAGAATCGATGGAAACGGCCTTCCCGGCAGTGAACTCCGTGCTTAATAACTTCGGCATGGATATGAATTCGCTAAAAGCCAATGCCATCAACGCCGCTATGTCGAGCGGAAAATTTATTGCGGGCCACGCGCTCACGATCGGCCAAAACGCCTTCGGATTTTTAGTGAGCGTTGTGCTCATGTTGTACGTCACCTTCTTTATGCTGCGCGATGGCAGTTATCTGGTTGATTTGATGGTGCGCGCATTGCCTCTGGGCGATACCCGCGAGCGCATGTTGTTTTCCCTGTTTGCAGAAGTGACCCGCGCAACCATTAAAGGCAACCTCGTTATTGCCATGCTGCAAGGTTTAATCGGCGGTATTACGCTCTACGCGCTCGGCGTTCACGGTGCGATTTTGTGGGGTGTGTTGATGGCGATTGCATCCCTCATTCCCGCTGTAGGCTCGGCATTGGTTTGGGTTCCGGTTGCGGTTTATTTTGCGGCTATTGGCGATCTCACCTCGGCGTTTATCCTTACCGGTATTGGCGCTGGCATCATCGGCATGCTGGATAACGTATTGCGCCCGATTCTCGTTGGTCGCGACACCAAACTCCCCGATTACATAGTGCTGCTCTCAACTTTGGGCGGCATCGCCATGTTCGGGGTAAACGGCTTCGTGGTTGGGCCAGTCATGGCCGCGCTCTTTATCGCCTTCTGGGGCATTATGATTCACGATCAATACTTGTTCGCCCCCGAAACACCTCCAGAAAACCGCTAGCAAAACACTGACTTTTTGCATTGTCTTATGAGGCCGCCAATCTGCTAGAATTCGCGGCCTTTTATATTTCATGAATTAACTAAAGAGAATTCCCATGTCAGAAAAATACAACACTACCGAACTGCGCGTTAGCTACGGCGTAGGCCGCCAAATGGGCGAACAACTGGCTTCCAACCCTTTTGACGGCGTAGATGCAGACGCAGTTGCACAAGGCGTATTGGATGCACTCAACGGCAGAGAAAGCCAGGTTCCGCGCGCAGCGCTGGAAGAAGATTTCCGCATAGTCGGCACCCGCATGCAGGAAAAACAAGAACAACAAACCAAAGCTCAAGCCAAAATTGGCGAGCTGTTTTTAGCTGAAAACGCTAAGAAAGAAGGCGTGACTGTTACCGATTCTGGCCTGCAATACGAAGTGCTTACCCAAGGCACCGGCGAAAAACCTACTGCACAATCACGCGTAAAAACTCATTATCACGGCACCCTGATAGACGGCACCGTATTTGACAGCTCCGTACAACGCGGCGAGCCAATTGACTTCGCTGTTGGCGGCGTTATCGCAGGCTGGACTGAAGCCCTGCAATTAATGCCCGTTGGCTCCAAGTGGCGTTTGTACATTCCGCACAATCTCGCCTACGGCGAGCGCGGCGCTGGCGCAAGCATCGCACCTTTCTCTGCATTAATTTTTGATGTGGAATTGTTGGATATCGTTGGTTAATTTTCTGCTTTTTGCTTTTCGATTCCCATGTGAGTTCGCCGAGCATCGGAAGATAATTATTGTAAAACGCACAGGACGTGCGTTTTAGTGACGTTGAGCCATGGATGGCTCATCGGAACGACAATAATTATCTGAGAAGCACAGGAAATACGAACGAGCTGGGTCGCCTTTCTTTTGCTTACTTTTCTTTGGCGAAGCAAAGAAAAGTAAGGCCCGCGGCAGGCAAACAAAAACTAAAGTCACTGGATCCCCGCTACGCGAGGATGACGACTCCCTAATAAATTCAGCACTAAACACTCTGCTCATTACCCAACTATTTCTGGAATTCTCATGTGGTTTAAAAACCTACGCCTATACCGCCTCACCGAAGATTGGACACACACACCCGAAGACCTCAATACCGCACTCGAAGCCCAATGCTTTAACCCCTGCGGCAGTCTCGATCTTATGCGCTACGGATTCATCGAACCGCTCGGCCGCCACGGCACTGAATTTATTCACGCCACCAACGGCTACATAATGATTTGCGCCAAAAAGCAGGAAAAACTTCTGCCCTCTTCCGTTATCAACGAACAACTGGAAGAAAAAGCCTTGGCGATTAGCGAAGCCGAATCGCGCAGTGTTGGCCGCAAAGAAAAACAAACGCTGAAAGATGAAATTATTTTTTCATTGCTTCCAAAAGCTTTCGCAAAATCATCGCTGGATTTTGCCTACATCGCCCCGCAAGAAAAATTGATTATCGTGAATTCTTCGTCCGCAAAACGCGCAGAAGATTTGCTCAGCAAATTGCGCGAAGCTCTGGGAAGCTTGCGCTGCATTCCTATTAGCGCCAAAAATATTCCAACACAAGTGATGACCCATTGGGTACAAACCGGAAAGTTGACCAACGATTTTGAATTAGGCGAAGAATGTGAATTACACGCAGGTAAAGACGAGCGCGTTATTCGCTGCAAAAAGCAAGATTTAACAGCCGATGAAATTCTCAGCCACCTCAGCAGCGGAATGTTTGTGAGCAAACTCGCCGTTACCTGGAAAGAATCTATTCACTGCGTGTTAGATGATCAACTCGCGGTAAAACGCTTAAAGTTTGATGACGTCATCAGCGAAAAAGCCAACGACCGCAACCCCGACACCAAAGCCGAACAATTCGATGCCGACTTCGCGATTATGAGCGGCGAATTGAAAAACTTTATAGTCGCGCTGCTCGCTGCGTTTGGTGGCGAAACAGATCCAGTTTAATAATCAGCTCGCTGTTCACCCTCTGCAAGTTCCCCGAGCATTGGAAGAAAATTGATGGAAAACAAACAGGATGTTTGTTTTAGTGACGATGCGACAGGGATGTCGCACCGGAACGACAGCAATTTTCTGAAACGCGCAGGAACCGGGGACGAGAGAGGTCGCTTTTCTTTGGTTACTTTCTTTGGCGAAGCAAAGAAAGTGACTCGCCAGCAGGCGAAAAAATACTCTAAAGATTGAACAATGCACACGAATACTCCCAAGTTTATTAATTCACATTAATTGCACGATTTAAGATTTTTCTCGCCTCCAGCAAGGATATAATGCGAGCGATTCTCAACATCCATCTGGACTTAACATGCGCGCAGTGACCTCTTTCACGTCCACGTTATTTTGTACTTTCCTGGCAAGCTATTTACTGACAGCCTGTAGCAAAGCACCCGAACCCACAAAAATCGAAGGCTTCGCACAGGGTACAACTTATCACCTCACATTTATTTTGCCCGATGCAAAACAAAAAGCCGCAATTGCAGCAGAAGTCACCGCCGAATTAAAACGCATAGACGCATCCATTTCTAATTATCGCAAAGATTCCACCATCGAATTATTTAATGCACAGCTGGACACCCAGCCGCACGAAGTTAACGACGAAATTGTAAATTTGATTGAATATGCACGCACTATTAGCAAAGCCAGCGGCGGCTGCTACGACTTAACCATTAGACCTTTGTTTGATTTATGGGGCTTTAAAAAAGATGCTTTCCATATGCCGAGCGATGAAGAACTGCAGCAAACTTTGCAGCTTATCGGCATGGATAAACTCATCACAGTCGATGCAACGCATCTACAAAAAACATTACCCAATTTACGCGTGGACTTATCATCTATCGGCCAAGGTTACAGCGTTGAACGTCTCGCCAATCTTTTAGAAAGCCATCAGATTACAAGCTACATTGTGGAGATTGGTGGCGAACTCAAAGTGCGCGGGAAAAAAACCGATGGAATCCCCTGGCGCATTGCAATGGAAAAACCTATTTCAACAGAACGCAAAATAGAAAAAGTTGCCGTGTTTGAAACAGGTGACCCCATGTCGCTAATGCCATCGGGAACCTATCATCATTTTTTCGACAACAACGGTAAACGCTACAGCCATATTTTGGATGCGCGCACCGGTAAACCTATCGAACACAATACTGTCGTCGCCAATGCATTTATTGAAAGCTCAACCTTGGCCGATGCATGGTCAACTGCATTGTTGTGTTTAGGGAGCGATGCAGGAATTAAAGTGGCGGATGAAAATAATATTGCAGCTTTATTTGTAGAGCAAAACGGCGAACAACTGACCGAGAAAAAATCCAAAGCGATGGATAAGTTAACCAGCGTGAAATTGGACGATCCAGAAAAAGATAAGTAAATTAAAAGATCAGTAATCTAAAAAATCGCCAACTGAAAATTAATTTCAGTTGGCGATTTTTTTACAACATCATACCGCCAGAAGCTTCAATACGCTGCGCATTAATCCAGCGATTATCTTCCGATAATAGCGACGCGATTACACCGCCAATATCATCGGGCACACCTACACGCCCCAACGCAGTAATCGAAGCAATATGATTATTTAATTGCTCGTTGTCGCGCACCACACCGCCGCCAAAATCGGTTTCAATCGCACCGGGCGCAACTACATTCACTGCGATTCCACGCGCACCCAATTCTTTTGCAAGATATTTACTCAGCACTTCAATAGCGCCTTTCATTGATGCATATGCCGCATAACCTGGAAAACTAAAACGCGTTAAGCCAGTAGAAATATTAATAATGCGACCACCATCCGCAATCAGTGGCAGCAGTGTTTGCGTGAGAAAAAATACACCTTTGAATTGAATATTCACCAGTTGATCAAATTGCTCTTCCGTAGTTTGCGCAAACGGCGTGTTAATGCCGATACCCGCGTTATTGACTAAAAAATCAAAATTTTCGCGCTGCCATGTGTTGCTCAATAAATCTTTAACAGTTGTTGCAAACGCTGAAAAAGTTTTGCTTTCGGCTACATCCAATTGCACCGCGTTAGCTTTTACGCCAAGGCTTTCAGCTTCTGCGACAACAGCATCTGCATCTTCTTTTTTACTGCGATAGGTAATGATGAGATCCACACCCTGGCTTGCCAATTTCAGCGCGGTGTTTTTGCCAAGGCCACGGCTGCCGCCAGTGATGATTGCAATTTTGTTGGTCATGATAAGTATCCCTAATAAGTGATTGATGTCGGCAAGCAGTTATTGCTTGATGGTTGCCAGCCTATTACCCTGTGGATATCGAATAAATAAGCCGATATTGAATAAACTATTCAGAAAATCGATTCAATGGCTTTAAGAGAGGAAGGAGTAGCTGCGTGAGGCCTTACAAAGCTGGATTTGAGAGGATAAGTTGATTCGAAGAATAATTATTTGAAGGTTTTCACACCAGATTTAAAAATCAACTTAAAAAAAGCCGTCTTTCGACGGCCTTTTAGATTTATAGCCACGGCGTAGGTCCATAATTTTGATCGAGCAAATCGCGTAACCTTACTTGGGGCGACTGCGATTCGCCGCCGTTATAGTCTTTAAATTTCACCGAAATCAGAGGATCGCTAGCAGTACCGCTGATTGCTATTCCGACCACATCAATGTTGTCAAAAAAGTCGCGAGGAACTGGCGCTGGAATAATTAACGTTTTAGCGCCTTTACCGTACCAAAGTGCATCAATTGCAAAACCTTCAGCTCTTGGTTGCGCTTGATAAATTAAGCGATCTCTTAACGATAAAGTCAGCTTTTTATTGGCTACAGTTAATATTTCCTGATCAACAACCTTGGTCGCCGTTACGTCAGTTAGCAAACCATTTAACGTAAATAACGACGCATTTAGAGATTGGTTATCAGAAACTGGATTAATAAAAGCCGTTCTCTCAGATACAAATACGCCGAAATGGATAGGAGCATCAAGCTGGAAACTATCCAAATCAACGATAACTTCTTTATAAATCCATGCCCCAGCAACGAGTGCTCTGTATCTTCTGCCTTCAATCAATTTAAAGTTAGTAGCAGTCAACTTTGCCATATTAGGAAAAGTCACCTCTAAGGAAACTATTTTGGGCTCAATTGCTGGAGGAGTTTTTGTAACGATTAAGACCGCAGAAGTCACATTATTAAAGTCTAAACCCGGGTAATTAATCCAACCCTGACTCGAACGTGCATTTGAAAGCTCATATCTGGTTGTCTTTGCTTCCGCGATAGCAACCGATCCTAAAGCAACTAATAGTGCCATAACGCCAATAATATTTTTCATACTTGAAAATTCCTTGAGTTAATAAATGCCCAGCTTCTGCTGAGGCACGAACTGTAACAAAGTTCGATTTTCCACACCAACGCTTTAGTATTTAGGTTTTGTAACCTTTAAGTCAGCTTGTGAATCTATAAACGCCAAGGCCAAGTTGGCACGAATATGTGACAATCGCGCATCTCACTGCCCTCAAATTTTTAGTTGAATTGGCAGACTACTTTTTGAAACCTCAATACTATTCAGCTATTTAGGCAACAAGGTGCAATTCATGAATCAATTGGAAGCTATTCAGATTTATTTACGCGTTGCCGAACTCTCCAGCTTTACTGACGCCGCTGATAGCCTCGGTTTACCTAAAGCCAATGTTTCGACGGCAGTGCAGCAATTGGAAAGCTATCTGGGCACCCGCCTACTTCACCGCACCACTCGCCGCGTGCAAATGACCCACGACGGCCAGGCTTTCTTATCAACTGCGCGTCGCCGGAGTATCTGGCGCGCAACGGTACGCCAACTTCTTTGGCTGATTTGGAGCATCATCATTTAATTCATTACGTACCCATATTGGGCGGTAAGCCTTTGGGTTTTGAGTATGTGGATAGCAGCAACGAAAAATCCGAACCCGTCGAAAAAACTATCGCAATGCAAGGTGCTTTAAAGGTGAATAATGTGGATGCTTATACTGGGGCTTGCTTGGCGGGCTTGGGAATTATCCAAAGCCCGGAACCGGGTATGCGCGAGTATATTGCGGCGGGCCGATTGGTTGAGATATTGCCCCACTACAGCCCTGCGCCTATGCCGGTTTCACTAATTTACGCCAATCGCAGACACCTGCCAAAACGCGCGCAAGTTTTTATGACTTGGCTGACCGAGCTGGTAAAACCGAGATTAATGCCGCAGTGATACCTTTAAATGATCGATTAGGTTATACAGACCACTGAATTATTTTTTGAATTAGCGCCTAATGCGAAAACAAATGACAAAAAAATAAGTTGAGCCGTGAGGAATTATGGCGGTTGTTAAAAAAGTAATGCGTCGCACACTAAAGCTCGCTGAACGTTACCCGTGGATAATTCCACTGTTCGGTTTCGTGTCTGGTGTTGCCAGTTTTTTTCTGGTGGAGCGAAAGCAGGAACAATTTGCGCAACTTATTTCTATTTTGATGTTGGCGAGCTGGTTTTGGTTGGCGATAGAAAATTTATTGCAGCGCGGAATTTCGCATTGGTTTGGCATCCAAGTTCCGCCGATAGTATTGCGTTACGTAAATCAATTAGTGCATCAGGAAAGTTTATTTTTTGTCATTCCATTTTTTTTTATCACCACTGCGTGGAATAGCGGGCAACTTGTTTTTACTTCACTACTCATAGTCGCCGCTTTTGTCTCAATCATCGACCCCCTTTATTACCACTGGCTCGCGCCGCGCCGCTGGCTGTATTTTAGTTTTCACGGCATCACTTTATTCGCGGCACTATTAACTGCACTGCCATTAATTTTTCATTTGCCAACATCCAAAAGTTATCTGTGGGCGCTTGGCATTGCAGCCGTTTTGTCATCTCCAGGCATAGCACGAAGTTTCTCTGAATCCTGGTGGAAACGGATTCCGATTATGCTGCTAATTATCGCTGGAACATTCGGCGTAGGTCTGGCCGCACGTCACTGGATTCCGCCAGCATCAATCTGGCTAACGCATGTCGCCATTACTGATCAAATCGACGACGTTAGCCGTTCACCCAATAAAAATTTAAAAGTGATCACTACTGACCAATTGCATCAAGGCGTTTACGCCTACACTGCCATTCACGCTCCGCGCGGGTTGCGCGAGCGCATTTACCACGCGTGGTATCAAGACGGAAAAGAATTTGACCGCATCGCATTGGATATCAACGGCGGCAACGACGACGGCTACCGCTCATGGAGTCGAAAAAAGAATTTTCCAAAAGATGCCGCCGGTCATTGGCGAATCCAAGTGGAAACTGAAGCAAGACAAGTGTTGGGGATTTTGCGTTTTCAAGTTATCGATTCAAAAAATATGAAGCTTTTGCCTGACGATCAGAAACAAATTTATCCAACAAACTCGGAAATTAAAACCGAAGAAAAATCAGAATCGTCTGAACCAAAAGCAGAGACAAAAACGGAGCCTGCTGAAACAAAAGTTGATTCGTCTGAGCCCGCTGCAGCGCCTGCTACCGAGGCAGAAAGTTCGGCCTCGGATGATGGTACTAAGTAAACAAATCCTTGCTAGTTAATAATCAGCCCGCGCGCGTTGCTAAAATTGCCGCAATATCCAAAGGTTCCCGATAAAGTGCGAAATCAGTTTCGCGAGATTGAATAGCAAGAATGGACATGCGGTCGGCTAGCTCGTTGCCTTGGACACCGACATGACCATTGACATGCAGCACTTGCACCTTGTTTTTCAGTGTTTGGTACAGCGTGTAAATATCTTTAATGAGTTCTAGGTTTTTAATCTCCCCGCTTTTCTTTTTCCAGCCCGCCTTTTCCCAACCAATTGCCCATTGCACGACACATTGGATTGAATACTGGGAGTCTGAAAAAACTGCAGCGGTTTTGCCATTGGCCGTTTCATCTCTCGCAAGCAGTAAGCCTTGATGCAAAGCATTTAATTCAGCAGTGTTGTTTGTTCCCATCGCGTTATATAAACCGTACCAAAGTTCGCACAATTTATTATCCTGATACACAGCCACGCCCGACCCCGCTTCACCCGGGTTCGGTTCACAACCACCATCGGTAAAGATTTTCACCTGTTCAGGCAAAGCATTCACTTCAGCTGCGCTATAGGTTTTAATTTTTGCACCGCTCGTAGCTGAGCCACGACCAGCGGCGACAGATGGCGTAGAGCCGCTAAAAGCTGCTTCCGCTTCTTCTCGCGTTAAAAACGATTTGTAACGCGCACCAGCAAACCCATCAACATGTTTTTTGCAGGTATTCCAATCAGTAAAAATACCTGTCTCACGTCCGGACCATACTACATAAAATTTTGAAGCCATCAGATACTCTTAATAATTTTGCAAATTCGGTGGGTTGAAATATGAATCCATTCAGAACAGATTGTTGTCATTGTGCCATGTGATGCCAAAGCGCAGGAAGATTCAGTCATCACTAGCGCTGAAGCTACTTGGAAAAAATCCTTTATAGCCTCCATTTTCCCAACAGAAAACTTCCTGACTGCACCTGCTCATACGCACTACATCGCCAGTTACCTCAATACCGACTCTATGCTAATATGCGCCCCTTTTTTCCGTTGCTAATTTTCCGTTCGAGACAATGCTATGAGCACTAAAGTCGCCGTTGTGATGGGTTCCAAGAGTGATTGGGCCACCATGCAATCTGCCGTTGAAATCCTGCAAAAGCTGGGTGTGGAATACCATACCGAGGTGGTTTCGGCGCACCGTACACCACAGAAGCTGGCGACTTTCGCTGAGGAAGCGGCGGGCAATGGCTTTGGTGTAATCGTTGCCGGTGCCGGCGGCGCTGCGCATTTGCCGGGGATGATTGCGGCTCATACACGTTTACCTGTGCTTGGCGTTCCGGTGCAAAGTAAAGCGTTGAATGGTATGGATAGCCTTCTGTCTATAGTGCAAATGCCCAAAGGTATTGCGGTAGGTACTTTAGCGATTGGTACGGCGGGTGCTTTTAATGCGGGCTTATTGGCTTGCCAGATTCTTGCGTTGAACGATGCTGAATTGGCATCGCGCATTGAGGAATTCCGTTACGCGCAGACGCAAGCGGTGCTGGATAATCCAGACCCGAGCGTAGACTAAACGCTCGTCGCTAACGAGTTTTTAATTTTTGTATCGACTAATGTTTGTATTTAATGGTTAAGCGGTAGGTAGTGGATGAGCAGTAGCAAGCCAATATGGGTTTTAGGCGCAGGCCAGTTGGGCGCAATGCTCAAGCACGCAGGTATGCCCTTGGCGCTGGATGTTCGCCCCGTAGACATTAATGAAAGCAGCGCGCCGCTGTTACAAGCCGATGACTTGGTGACTGCCGAGCGCGAGCAATGGCCCGAAACGCTGGTAACTCACACGCTTGCACAACATGCCAACTTTGTTAATAAGCCGATATTTAGCCGCCTTGCTGACCGCAAAACCCAAAAAGAATTAATCGATTCGCTCGGGCTTTCTACTGCGCCCTGGCGCAATGTTATTGGCGATATTAACGCCAGCGAATTACGCAACCAGTTGGGCGAGCGTGTTTTACTTAAGCGTCGCACCGGCGGTTACGATGGCAAAGGCCAGTACTGGTTACGCGCGGTGGATGACGAAGTTCCATCAGACTGGCAAGGCCACGCTATCGCCGAAAAAGCGATTCCCTTTGATGAAGAAGTGTCTGTCGTTGGCGTGCGCAATCGCGCGGGCCAATGCGTGTTTTATCCGCTCACGTTGAATCTGCATTTAAACGGTATTCTTTACGCATCAGTCGCGCCCCTGCCACGCTTGCAACACCTGCAAAACCAGGCCGAAACCATGCTCGGCAAATTATTGAATGAGCTGGATTATGTAGGCGTTATGGCGATGGAATGTTTCCGCGTTGGCGACCAGTTGATGATTAACGAACTCGCGCCGCGCGTACACAACAGCGGCCACTGGACGCAAGCGGGCGCGAGCATCAGCCAGTTTGAGTACCATTTGCGCGCCGTGGCCGATATGGCGATTCCGAAAGCGCAGATCCTGGGCCACAACGTAATGATCAATTTGATCGGCACCCAACGTAATCCCAACTGGTTGAATTTACCTGTCGCGCAAACTTATTGGTACGGAAAAGATGTATTGGCCGGCCGCAAAGTTGGTCATATCAATTTGGTCAGCAAAGACGTACAAGACATTCGCGGCACCCTGCAGCAGCTCAAATACCTACTGCCGGAACAATATTACAAAGAGGCTATCGAATGGAGCCTCAAAGCGCTGGAAGATCTTACCTAAACTGCAATAGACTAAAGCCAAGGCCAACACCTTGGCTTTTTTATTGAAAAGGAATCAACCCATGTACACATTACACATCGCTAACAAAAACTATTCGTCCTGGTCATTGCGCCCTTGGCTAGTGCTACATGTGCTGGGTATTCCGTTTGATGAAAAAGTGCATCCCTTCCCCGAAAGTAATACGTGGGATTCGTACAGAACATTTTCTCCCAGCGGCAAGGTTCCTTGTTTAGAGGATGGCAATATTCGCGTATGGGATTCGCTAGCGATTGTTGAATATTTGGCAGAACAACATGACCATATTTGGCCTAGCGATAAACCCGCCCGTGCCTGGGCGCGCAGTGCAGCCGCTGAAATGCATTCCGGATTTCAAGCTTTGCGAAATACATGTGGCATGAGCTGTGGCCTGCGTATTCAGTTGGAAGAAATATCGCCAGCGCTGCAAAAAGATATAGCGCGAATCGATGAACTTTGGACGCAAGGTATCCAGAAATTCGGCGGGCCATTCCTAGCAGGCGCAGCTTTCAGCGCGGTAGACGCGTTTTTTGCGCCCGTAGTATTTCGCGCGCAAACGTATCATCTGCCCCTGAGCGATAACGCCAATAAGTACCTGAAAACAATATTGGCCTTGCCATCTATGCAAGCTTGGTACGATGCAGCTTTAGCGGAACCCTGGCGCGAACCTGCCCATGAAAAAGAAACTTTAGACGCAGGCAAACTTATTGCTGATTTACGCACCTAAGATGCTCCTTCACCGACTTATTGAGAGAAAATGCAAGGGAACACTGCCATGTCCTACGAAGTAACCATCACCCCGGAAGAGAACTACCTGCACGTTGTTGTAACAGGTAGTTCGTCTTACGAAAACGCGGTTGATTTATGGAAAACAATTGCTGCCGAGAGCAATAAACATAATTGTTTCAATATTCTCGGTGAACAATCCCTTGATAATCCTATGCCTACAATGGACGCATGGAATCATCAGGATATTTTTCTTGAGGTGGGAATCACCGCCAAATTTCTTCTCGCGTGGGTAGACCATAACCCAAGAACCTTTGAACACACCGAATTTATTCGCAAGGTGCTATCAAATCGCGATATAGGTTACGGGAAATTATTTTCCAATGTTGTTGAAGCAAAAGCCTGGCTGCAAAAGAAAATCGCCAGCAAAAATACTAGCCTCACCTCATAATAAATTTTTGCACCCTTCTTAACCTCAGCCTTTCAATTTCTACCTTTAAATTTGGCCGCGCTCAGCAGCTATTATCATCTAAATACACAATTCAAATTCATTACGTGGATTTATCGCGCTGAGCGCGTTTAGCAACTAGAATTCAATAAAGCTTTCAACTAACCGAACGCTGTGGATACTGTCGCCGTATGTCGAAAAGCCCTGCAAAAATAATAATGAATCGTATAAGCCTTATAGCCACAGTCGCTATATTATGGGCAAATATGTGCGTGGCCGAACCATTAAAAGTTGTTATGCCTCCGTTTGAAAAAACTATTGAAATCCATTTAGTTTATTTCTACAAAGTGCTTGAACTGGCGCTGCATAAAACCGAGGTGACAGATGGCCCTTTCGAGCTGAGCACATCATCTGAATTCACCTCTGTTGACCGCTGTTTTGCCGATCTTAAAAGCGGTAAAAATATCAACGTTATGTGGACTGTCACAAACGAAAAACGGGAAAGTGAATTTCTCCCTATTCGTGTTTCACTGTTGCGCGAGTTAAATAATTTTCGAATTTTTCTGATTCGTAATGGCGACCAAGCGCGCTTTGACAACATAAATACTATTGATGATTTGCGTAAATTCAGCGCTGGTTTAGGCTCGCAGTGGCCCGATACTGACGTTATGCGTTTTAACGAACTGAATGTAATAACTTCGCCTAGCTATCTGCCTTTATTTAAAATGCTCACCGCAAAAAGATTCGACTATTTTCCGCGCGGACTTTATGAAATCTGGAACGAAGAAAATGTTCACAAAGATGAAGGAATTATTATCGAAAAAAATATTATGCTGTACTACCCCGCCCCATTTTATTTTTTTGTTAATAAAGATAATGCCACTCTCGCCAGCCGCATTGAACGCGGATTAAAACTTGCGATAGCAGATGGTAGTTTCGATGAATTGCTCCTAAGCATACCCGGCTTTAAACGCGCACACGAAGAACAAAAAAATGCTCACAGAAAATTATTTATTTTAGAAGCGCCGAGTAAAAATCAGTAAGAATCAACAATTACAAAGCGCTTAAGCATCCCGAGCAATCCTTATAAAATCCAAACCTCTACCCGACGATTAATATTTTTCCCTTCTTCCGTGTTACTCGCTGCCAAGGGCGCCACATCGCCCATTCCTTTTGCGACAAGCGGATATATTCCGCGCTGAATTAGCAGTTGCTCGACCATTTTTGCGCGGCGTTCAGATAGCTCTTTATTTTTGCTTGCGTCACCTTCGTCATCAGAAAATCCGAACAGCTGTACGCGCTTGGGAGCATTCACATCCACATAACTGGCAACACGGTCTAAATCTGAAAGTGATTTAGTATCCAGCTCATCACTACCACTTTTGAAACGAAAATTTAACGAAAGACGTTCAGATCTTGCCGTTAAATCGCGCATATCTGCCGGGTAAAAATCATTGGCAAATGGTCGGCCTAATTTAATATTTTGCGATACGAAGCCAACATCCTCCACAATCGACTGCCCACGTTCACTCGCCACAAACCGCACAAATTCTTGCGCTTCGATGTTGGGATTAATTTGCGGTGTGTAGAAAAACAAACGTCTTGAGAGCGGGTAATCTTCGGTTCCCACAGTGAAATGAGTGGGCATTATCGCTTTGTTACGATCTGTAGAAGAAACCGCAATTAATTTTGCATGACGAACGTAGGGCAAGCCAATAAAACCTATGGCTCCCTCTTCACGCGCGACTGAATCAGATAGTTCACTACTCGATTCAACCCGTACTGCAGAGTCCACCAAAGTCGCTTTGTAGGAATCCAATACCATAGCTTTGAATGAATCCCAGGTTCCAGATTTCTCGTCGCGCGCGAAAACTTTGATCGGAATATTCTTCCCGCCTAATTGCGACCAATTGTTAATGTCACCGGAAAAAATACTGACTAGTTGATTAATCGACAAGCTAGCAATTGGATTTCCCGGCGCAGTAATAATCGCCAAGCCATCCAAGCCTAATATATGTTCATTGCCGGATACAGAAAGGTCGCCTACTTTAGTTAATAGATCTTCTCGCTCTTTAGCTTTTACGGGGCGCGATGACATACCAACATCCGTTGCGTTTTTTAGTAAATCTGTAAATGCCGTACCCGAACCGTGCGCTTGCAATTCAATATATTCAATGCGCCCGTTAATATCGCCCATAATTATTTTTTCATTAGGCGACACTTCATCAATATCCGTATGCACATTGCTCGCGCCTTGACTCATGAGATAGGCCTCAACCAAGCGCGGTGCTAATTTTTCACCGATAGTATTAGAACCATGTAGGCGAAATAAAGGTTTGTCCGATTTAAGTAAGCTACCTGCCACGACAATATTATTTTTAGCTTTTAAACGCGATTCTATTTTTACATTTTGAACCGCTTTCACCACAAAAACTTCGCCTGCGTCCATAGGTAAAAATGAACGAAGTAAATAGCCACCCATAAATATTGCAAGCGAAAATAACGCAGCACTAAAAAAGTGAAGCCGAAAACTATTTTTGGATTTTTTTCTCAGCTTATGTGTTTCAACATCGCCAGAAGACTCAACTATAGCGTCTTCCATTTTTCGAATATCCCACACCAAAGCAACCAGTTCTTCGTTTTGTGTTGCCAAGGCTTTTTCTAATAAGTCTGCACGATATTCTTCATCTTTTAATACCATATTTAAGGGTATATGCATTTTTAAATGGGCTTCACAGAGGCGTTTTAGATTCCAAACCTTATCGACAAGAGCTACGTTATAGTGAAGATGCTTATGGGATTTTGGAGACATACATTTTTCTCTTAAGTGTTCAGCAAAAAGGCTGGCGCACTATATGAAGATAAAATGGCAATCTAATGACAAGAAATTTAGGCGCGGTAGAAATTAGCGGAGAATATATGAAGCGTGAACAGGGTCCCGCTTCCTTGCGGGGAGGTTGCCTTATAAAACATTTCAATCCACATCTACAATAGCTGACAGAGGCTTACTGCGTAGCTATTAACCCATAACAAAATGACAACACTATGACAGGTGGAATCAATTACAATTAAATTTTAAGTTTGCGAGGCAAAAATGGCGTGGATTATAAGTAAGTATTTGATAACAGCTTTTATGGTGGTCTTTATCTCTGAAGTCGCAAAACGTAGCGATAAATTGGGCGGCTTTATAGCGGCGCTACCATTGGTGACGTTGCTCACTTTGGTATGGCTTTATATTGAGCATCAGCCGGAAACTAAAATTGCCAATCACGCGTGGTATACGTTTTGGTATGTGCTACCTACGCTGCCGATGTTTTTAGTTTTTCCGTGGATGTTAGCACGCTGGGGGTTTTGGCCAAGCTTGGCTGCCAGCATTTTACTTACGTGTATGTTATTTGCAGGCTTTGCGTATATTTTAAAACGCTTCGGAATTTATTTACTTTAATAATTTTCGTAAAATTTATTACATCGTAAGTTTTTTAATTTTATTTTGCATTTCTCTCACCTTTGAGTCACGCCCTTGTTTTTCATAAATACTGGATGCCAATTGATAAAAACGCACATCGGTTTTTTCGCGGTCAATTGCCTTCTGCACGTACTGTAAGGACTCGTCGTAATTTCCAATATCAAATGCAGACATAGCAAGTGTATATTGAAAGAAAGGATTTGATTCACGATAGCGCTGCGCAAGGCGAGAAAATTTTTGTTCTCGCTCTTTATCGCCAGTTTGCCGGTAAAGAAAAGCAAGATTATTCATTACGGTAAGATCATTTGGGTTCAGTTCCAAACCATGTAGATACGCAAGTTCCGCTTCACGCCACAACCGCTGCCGACTGTAAAGCGCGCCGAGATTACTCCATACATAAGTTTGCCGATTATTAAGGTTTATCGACTTACGTAAATTTAAAAAGCTTTCCACGAGATTACCATTCTCCATATATTCCATTGCGCGGTTACTATAAAACTGAGCCGCCGCTTCGACATCGCTAATTTCATGCTGATTATAGGTAGCACGGTAGCGATCCATCTCCAAATCAATTACTACGTCATCCTGTTTCAAAATATGAACGGTATCGCGAGACATGGGTACTTTCACATTCACATGCCGTAAAAAAACCATTTCTTTTTTATTGCGCAAATCCCACGTTGGCGGAATCTCCACTTCATTTACAAAGGCATCAATTCCTACTGATCGTGCAAGCGCTACGTATAACAGCGTGAAGCTAAGGCAATTAGCCTGACGCTGTTCGAAGGTTACTTTGGGTTCCTCAGTGAAATAAGCGCTGTAAGAAATGCCATAGCCCCCCGACTTAGGCGCGGACAAAAGCGCGACATGTAAACTTTTTATTTTTTCAAAATAATTGTCACTATGGCGAACTGCTTTTTTTGCAAAAGCTTCCATTTGCGGTGTAATGGCAAAAATATTAACGTCGGGTAATTCTGAATCTGTAACAGCGTGGCCCAATATGGTTTTGCCCGAAAGTATATCGATAATACTGGCGGAATAAGGTTTAGATTGTGTAGGTTTTACGCTCGCGCAGCCGCTTACCGCCAATGCAATAAGTAGCCTTAATACAATTTTCTGTAGCCGCGTAATCATCATTATTCTTGTCCTGATTCTCAGTCTTATCCTGATGCCAGCTGATCCGACCCATCCCATATATTCACTCAACCGATTGCACTAGCGCTCTTTCCTTTCTGCATGTGTTCTTCATCTGAAGGCATTTTTAATAAAACACGTTCCTTTTTTCCCCTGAAAATAATAAATGGATCTCTTAAAACGATAGCTGATATGCACTAGAGACGAACATATTTCCCTCAAATTCTGGTGTTTTTTTATTATAGGCTAATAAAACATCATTAAAACTCAATTCCAGCCGTCTGACTTGATCGTACGAACCAGCTTAAGCGAATTTTTTTAATTCATTGAATTTAAAGGAAAAATAACAAAATCCCGCTAACCACTTCTGATTTAAATTTATTCATTTTTTAAAAATGCATCAAAAAAATGCGCTAATTTTTTATCGCGCCTTCCAAAAGATCAGTAAGTCGCACTTTTTGAGCGGCAAAAACCCCAAATAATGAACATCCACGAATCATAAATGTGCATCGGTGAAAATTCGCAGCTTTTTCGCGAACCAAAAATGCACAAATGGATGATTTAAAGTGCTTGGCACAGACTTTGAATAGGGCTAATCGTAAGAAATTTTTTAGTTCATATTCAAAAAACGCAAACTAATTTTCTACGCAAGACTTCACACAGTTTGTTTTAGTGGATTTCAGGAGCACACTCATGAGCGTTACAAACAGAAAAAAATTGAAAAATAATTTTTCAAAAAAAATAATTTCAATTACCAAAATTATTAGAACAACTTTTGCAATTGCAACTGCATTTACCGTTGTAAACCTGGCCGAAGCAGCAACCGGAAAACCCGAAAAAGAAAATTTAAAATTTGGTTTTATCAAATTAACTGATATGGCTCCACTCGCCGTTGCGCTTGAGAATGGATATTTTGAAGACGAAGGTTTGAACGTAGAAATTGAAGCGCAAGCAAATTGGAAGGTTGTACTCGACCGTGTTATCACCGGTCAATTAGATGGCTCACATATGTTGATGGGGCAATGTTGATGGGGCAGCCCGTTGGCGCCGCTGCAGGTTTCGGAACCAGCGGCGAATTAGTTTACGCTTACACCCTCGCACAAAATACTTACGCATGCACAGTGGGTAATGATATTTGGAACATGATCAAAAAATCTGTACCTAAAGGCGCAGACGGAAAACCACTTCATCCTATCAGTGCAGACGTTTTAAAACCCGTAATTCAAAGTTTTAAAAACCAAGGTAAGCCATTCAACATGGGCATGGTGTTTCCAGTATCGACTCACAACATGGGTTTGCGTTATTGGCTTGCAGCAGGCGGAATTAATCCAGGACTTTACGCACCACAAAAAGGTGATACCAGTGGTCAAATCGGCTCAGACGCAATGCTCTCCGTTGTTCCACCACCGCAAATGCCAGCAACACTTGAAGCGGGCACAATCAATGGATATTGCGTAGGCGAACCCTGGAATCAGCAAGCCGTATTTCGCGGTATCGGCGTTCCCATACTCACTGTACACAACCAAATTGCTGACAAAATTTTTGGTGTAACTAAAGCATGGGCAGAAAAAAATCCTAATACACATATTCACGTTGTTAAAGCATTAATTCGCGCGGGCAAATGGTTGGATGAAAAAGAAAATGCTAATCGCCCTGCTGCAGTTAAAATTATTTCCAACCCAAATTATGTTGGTGCAGATTACAAAGTTATTGCCAACTCTATGACGGGCGTCTTCGAATATGAACGCGGCGATGTACGCAAAGAACCTGACTTCAATGTGTTTTTTCGCTACAACGCTTCCTACCCATTTTATTCAGATGCAGTTTGGTACTTAACACAAATGCGTCGCTGGGGCCAAATTCCTGAAGCAAAACCAGACAATTGGTACGCAGACTTAGCCAAAAAAATAGCGCTGCCTGAAGTTTATCAACAAGCTGCAAAAGATTTAATTGCTGAAGGAAAAATGACAGCGGCTGACTTCCAGGATTTTAGCAAAGCCGATGGTTACCGTTCACCAGACGCAACTGAATGGATCGACGGTATTAAATTTGATGGTCACAAACCTAACGATTATTTAAAGCAATTTAAGATCGGCTTAAAAGGTGATGAGAAAATTTAATCTAACCTGATTTATTTAATCCAGCTGTCTATCAAAAATCACTTACAAAACCGCTCTCGATTTTATCAAGCTTTACAAAATCGAGAGCGGGCAAGAAAGCCACTACCAGAAAATTTACAAATGCGGAGTCAACAATGAGCGAACCTATTAGCCTGGTAGCCCCAGCACCATCGGTAAAAGCAGCTGCGAAATTTGCGTCCGCTATTAACACTAAATTATCTCCAGCAAAACTACGCGATCTCGTCTTGGCAACGCTACTACCTTTTGTCGGACTGGTTTTCTTTCTACTATTGTGGCAACTAGGTGCGCAGCACATTAAAACATCGCTAGGCACATTTCCCGGTCCATCTGAAGTCTATAAACAATGGGGAAATTTGGTCGCCGAGCAAAAAGATGAAAACGCACGCGCTACCGCATTTTATGAACGCCAAGAAAAACGTAATGCAGAGGCCTTAAAATCAGACCCCAAAGCTGAAATAAAAACGCGCGAATATAATGGGCGTCCAACATTTTTCGATAAAATTAAAACCAGCTTAATCACTGTACTCAGTGGATTCTTGTTGGCAACAATCATTGCAATTCCCATGGGCATTGTTATCGGGTTAAGCCAATCACTTTATCGAGCCTTCAATCCGGTTATTCAAATTTTTAAACCTGTATCGCCTCTCGCTTGGTTGCCGCTAATCACATTAGTAGTCAGCGCGGTTTATGTGAGCGAAGACCCAATGTTTTCCAAATCCTTCGTTATCTCCATGCTCACCGTAACCTTGTGCTCCATGTGGCCAACCATGATTAACACAGCAGTAGGCGTTGCAGGTGTGAGTAAAGATTTAATTAATGTAAGCCGCGTATTGCGTTTGGGCTGGTTTACTCATGTTCGAAAAATTGTACTGCCCTCTTCCATTCCCATGATGTTCACTGGCTTGCGCTTGTCTCTCGGTATTGCCTGGATGGTTTTAATTGCCGCAGAAATGCTCGCGCAAAATCCCGGTCTCGGAAAATTTGTGTGGGATGAATTTCAAAATGGTTCCTCTGATTCATTAGGAAGAATTTGTGTGGCGGTATTAACCATCGGCTTTATAGGTTTTGGATTAGATAGAACCCTTATGGCGCTTCAAAGTTATGTGAACTGGGATAAATCTGCAGTCGTTAGATAATCACATCAACTCAAAAAATATTTATGAAAATGTAACTTAGTAGGAATTACATCATGAGCGAATTGCATTTAGAAATTTCAAAAGTCGGCATAGATTTTCCAACACCCAAAGGTACTTTTTGTGCGCTGCAAGATGTAAATTTAAAAATCAACAAAGGTGAATTCGTAACCCTGATTGGTCACTCAGGCTGCGGTAAATCTACAGTACTTAATATTGTTGCGGGCCTCTATCAAGCAACAGCTGGCGGCGTGGTGCTCAATGGTCGCGAAGTTAACGAACCCGGCCCCGAGCGCGCGGTAGTATTTCAAAATCATTCACTGCTTCCATGGCTCACCGCTTATCAAAATGTGGAGCTTGGTGTTAAACGCGTTTTTAAAGGCAAGAAAACTAAAGCGCAAATGCGCGAGTGGATTGAACACAATTTAGAGTTGGTTCATATGACTCATGCCATGCACAAACGCCCCGACGAAATTTCCGGTGGTATGAAACAACGTGTCGGAATTGCGCGCGCATTGGCGATGGAACCACAAGTTTTATTAATGGACGAACCCTTCGGAGCGCTCGACGCACTCACACGCGCGCATTTACAAGATTCATTAATGGAAATTCAAAATGCCATCGGCAATACCGTCATCATGATCACCCACGATGTCGATGAAGCGGTTTTGCTATCCGACCGCATAGTTATGATGACCAACGGCCCCGCCGCAACCGTAGGCGAAATTCTCGATGTAAAACTCGCACGCCCACGCAATCGTCTAGAGCTAGCAGATGATATTGAATACAACAGCTATCGCACAGCGGTTTTACGATTCCTGTACGAGAAACAAAAAAAAATTGAACCCATTGCAGTAAAACGTGCGGAAAAATTAACGGGTAAAGATGGTAGTAAGCAGGTGGCTTAATTAAAAAATTCAATAAGTATTTAACCAACAGGAATTATTTAACTGGAAAAGGAATTTTCCTTTAAGCGTCGGTATTTAATTAGAGTCTTCAAAATCCATTTCAAAAATTGGCATGTATAAATTATCTATCATGTATTTTCATCACCGCCATTTATAAACGAAAAAGCCTCAATATCATCACGCTTTAACCAACCACGATTTTTCCAGTAAACCTTAGCAGCCTCATTTTCACATAAAACATGAATATGAGATTTCACTATACCTTCCACTTTTAAGGCAGATAAACAAAGAGTTAACAATTTGGTGGCTATACCCATTTTACGATGGCTAACAGCAACGGCTAAATGCTGAAGATAACCACGCTTACCATCGTGCCCTGCCATAATAGTGCCGACCACCATACCGTCAAATTCTGCAACAAAACTGAGGCCGGGATTTCGTTGTAAATATTTATCAATACCTTCTCTGGAGTCGGCATCACGCAATTTTATTCCCTGTGCATTTTGCCACAGTGAAATAATCGCATCGTAATCGCTTTGCTTCATCACACGAAAATTCATAAATACGTCCAAAAATTAAAGAACTTTAATTAGCATCTGAATAACTATGAAGTGTTTAATAATACACAGTATTTCATATTATCTTTAATCAAATATTTTCAAATTTTATTTAACTTATCTAACCACTTTATATTAATAAAGACCTTGAAGCTGCTAATATCACGCACATGCGAGGCACCGCTCTACTATTTTTATACGCTGCAACTTAGCTCAACAATCGAGAAAGCAATGACCGGATTTTCAATTTCCTGGCTGGATTTACGCGAACCCGCCGATGTAAAAGCGCGCTCCAAATTATTAGCTCAAGAAGCAATAGTATGGCTAGAAAATAATAGCAATGGCTTCGACAATATTTTGGTAGATCTAGGCTCAGGCACAGGGTCAACTTTGCGCACGTTAACAACATTGGGCGCGCGCAATATAATTTGGCGGCTGGTAGACAATGACGGACAGCTACTCGATGAAGCTTTAAAGCGTCACAGTAAGCACCTATTAATTGAAGCTTATCAAGCCGATCTAACTCTCATAGAAGAACTGCCATTCGGCGGTGCTAAATTAGTAACTGCATCGGCTTTATTTGATTTGGTATCACGTGAATTTTTGGATAGCTTGCTCGAAACTTTGTCATCACAAAAGACCGCACTCTACGCTGCGCTTAACTACGACGGAAATATTGAATGGACACCCTCGCATCCACTCGACGCAGCAGTACTTAAGGCATTCAATCAGGATCAACGTAAAGACAAAGGATTCGGCAAAGCACTCGGGCCAGATGCAACAGAATACCTGCAACAGATTTTAGAAAGCAAAAATTACAAAATTTCTACAGCATCAAGTCCTTGGCAACTCAATGCAACAAATTATGAGCTAGTGAGTGAGCTGATTGAAGGAATTGTAGGTGCTGTTGAAAATGATTATGGATTAATTGCAAGTGACTTAACCGCATGGAAAGAATTTCGCATTGCTCATGCAAGCAGCGGAACATGTAACCTGGGACATCTGGATTTATTGGCGCTACCGTTGCAGCCAAAAATTCTATTATGATTTTTATAATCCATCTATTTTAAATTTCAAAAAGATTAAAAAGATGGCACTGCAATTTTTATTAGACACTCAGCACGGATGCTGGAAGCAAACAAACTTCCATAGCATGTATCAAATCATTCTTGATAGTAAACAGATGACCAACGTGCTCATCCACAAGTACAAAGCCCGACAAATCACGTACCACTTGATGTACATCAACTAAAACCTGTGAATTGTTTTGAGGATAAAACGCAGTAGGCTCAACATGCGGATTAATCTCACTCCACTGCTCACTCCAATACGCACGTATTTCGTCACGCCCAAGAGCAAAGCCTCCCTTAAAAGCTTTAGGCCAAGTTACATCACCTGTCATGAGCGCAAGCGCAGCATCAATATCACGGGCGTTAAAAGCTGTGTAAGCCGCACTTAGTAACTGATTATCTTGAGTGATCTGGCTTGTCATATAAGTAACCTGAAAATGTGAAATTGGATTTATCCATTCTAAATAGCTAGATGCCGCGAATTTAACAATTTGAGAGCGCCTAGCTGAAGCCGCGACGTAGAAACTGTCCAGCAACTGAAGGTTGCGCTGCTTGAGTGAATTGTTAGCAATTTATTTCTTTAACTCAATTTTTACAATTGTATTTTCAATGTGAAAAACTCTTGCCTCAACGCCTTCGTGTATTGGCCACCTATGATATCTGGCTTAAAGAAACTGTATGTGAAAAGCACTTATTTCCAATACAAAACCATTCAGATGAATGAACGGTTAAGTCGCCGTGAACTAAGTTAGAAACGACACTTCGACAAGTTAACGGTTTATTAGACAATGCCAACTATATAACCCACAGAATTTTATTCCAACTAATTTATAGTATCGCTGTATGAATGCTTGAAAAGGAAATATTTGAAATGAGGTTATTGCTTTAAAAAATAATTAGGTCATACCGACATACGTACGACTGAAATTTATCTACATGTTCTTGACGAACTTGGCGATAAAGTTAAAAGCCCGTTAGACTAACCAGATTTTAATGCTGCAATTAATCTAGTATCGAATTTCAGGATTCTTATGATTAAAACGTTTCTGCTTTTTATTCTCACCGCGCTTGCTGAAATAGTGGGCTGCTTTTTGCCATATCTCTGGTTGCGCAAAGATGGTTCGGTTTGGTTGTTGGTTCCGGCGGCCTTAAGTATCGCGGTTTTTGTTTGGCTTTTGACATTGCACCCCGCGGCGAGTGGGCGGGTATATGCAGCTTATGGTGGTGTGTACGTGGTTACTGCGTTGGCGTGGCTGTATTTTGTGGATGGAGTAAAGTTATCGGTCTATGACCTTGTGGGTGCTGGCATTGCGCTACTGGGTATGGCTATTATTGTGGCAGGTTGGCGAGTGCAATCTTGAATCGCGGTAACAGAAATTTGTTCGTATGCACACAATATAAATGATTGCCGATTGACGACAAAAAATCTTATTGCGGGATTAAACTTTCCAGACCTTGTTCGTGTAAATAGTTGTGAATTTTTTCTTCATCTTTTTTCGATGCAACGGGTGACCAATCGCGAATGTTATCCGGCATGCCTGTAATATAGGGCATATAGCTCACAGCCGAAAAGCCCGATATGAAATAGGGATTCATAACGGGATCGGTAAATACTTTTTCAGGCGAAACAAACGTAAAACCCCTCGCATTCAACGCATCTATAACGCCGACGATACAATAAGCGGCCAAATCATTCTCATGTAGTAACAACACTTGTCGTGGGCTAAAACCCAGCATAGCGCGAGCTTTCGCGTCATAAGCCAGAACCTCATCCACAATCATTTTTGTGTAGGATTTTTCAAGCTGACGAATATCCACAGCGCGACCACTAAGTGTGCGCACTTGATATAGATGATTCATATACTCATCGTGTACACGCGTGGTTACATAGGTTGGTAAATAATTATGGTCAGCTAAAAAATGTTGTAGTTGCGGTAAAATTTCAGGATCGCTGCCGTCATACAAATAAGGGAAATTAACGTGCTTATGATAATTCGAGTAGGCTTCCAACGCGGCGTTGGCTTTCATAATATCGATAGGATAACCAAAACTTTTCGTGCGATGCAACATTGAATAATTGTGGCCGGCATTTACTAATAATTGGCCGGTTTCATCATAATGCATCACCCGCTCTACAGTGTTAGGCGTTATGGTTTTAGTCTTAATGAGAAACATGGCTTGCTTTACATCGCCGCGCGCCATATTTCTGATTAGCATTTTAGTGCGCGCGGTGCCATCTAAGCTCGTGGAGCGAGCTAAGGTATCATCAAAAGCCAGAACAATTTCCTGCGCATAACTATTTATTGAAAATACACTGGCTAGCGCCAGAAGAACAAAATAATAATTATTGCAAAGCTTGAAGATACGCATATTTCTCTCAGAATTTTTTCGAACGCCGAGCAATTATTTGCTCGTTCAATCTACGGTTTTCTTCACATAGTAATCGTGAAGGATATACCAGGATTTTTTCTTGATGCCCTTGTCAGAAATTAAACCTTTACGATTCCAAAAATCTTGCACTGTAGGTAATGGACGACGTGGCGACCGGAAATCTTTTAAAATCCATGGCGACATTCCGCGTAAAAACGTCATGCTGTCAATCATTAATAGATTATTGACGTAAACATCAGCCTGATATTCTTCAGTCCAACGTTGCGCTTTATCGCCATGCATACCTTGCAGTGCATCAGCTCCAAATTCGCTCATAATCACCGGCTTACGATACTTTGAAGCCCACTTCAAACTGGCGCAGCTCGCGGGCGTTCCCGCATACCAACCGCAGTAACTATTTACACCTATAACATCCACAACGGACGACAAGGGGTCATCAATAACTTTAGTCCCATTATCATCACTTTGCGTATCTAATGCGGCAGTAATTAATCTTGTTGGGTCTAACTCACGTGCTTTTTGTGCTAACTGTGCGATAAATTTTAAACGTGGTGTTGAGCTTGGAGTTTCGTTAGCCATTGACCACATTACAATAGATGCACGGTTTTTATCACGCGAAATCATTTCTTCGAGTTGCGATTCAGCTTTAGTGTAGACCGCTGGATTATTAAACAGCACCGTCCAGTAAACCGGAATTTCTGACCACACCATAAGGCCCATTTGGTCAGCTAGGCGCACCATAGTTTCATTGTGAGGATAGTGGGCAAGCCTTACAAAATTACAGCCGAGTTCTTTTGCCCAGGTAAGTAAAATGCGCGCATCTTCCTCGCTCCATGCACGACCAGGATGCAAAGGTGATTCTTCATGAATACTAATGCCGCGCAAGAAAACTGATTTACCGTTTAATAAAATATTTTCGCCCTGCACTTGAATGGTTCTAAAACCAATCTTGTCATGCACAACGTCTTGTTGAAATTGAATGTCGACTGCATAAAGCTTGGGTGCTTCTGGCGTCCATAAGATAGGTTTAGCTGCGATTTCAAATTTCGCTTCACCATTTTTATTAAGGCTAAGTTTTTGTGAAATATTTAATTCTGGAATGCGGACATCAACTTTTTGTGTGTCAATATTATCTTTGTTGAAATTATCAACTTTTACCCAGCCCTCAAGTACACCGTCTTCGGTTTTACTAAGCTGTACAAAATAATCCTGAATGTAGGTATTGGGATATTGCAGCACTTTTACTGAACGTGTGATGCCGCCGTAATTCCACCAATCTGTATTTACAGTCGGAATTTGATCGCGCTCGCGATGATTATCAACTTTAACTACGAGCGAATTAACGCCGGTTTTAACTAAACTGGTAATGTTAAATTGAAAAGGTGTAAAACCACCTTCATGGGTGTCCACTTTTTTACCGTTAACATAAACAGTGGCGTGATAATTAACAGCACCAAAATAAATTGCATATTGCTGATCAGTTTTTTTGCCTATGTCGAAGTCACGGTGATACCAAATAGTGCCTTCGTATAAAAATAATTTTTCGTCCTGAGTATTCCAATCACCGGGAACATTTAATTTTGGCGAGCGCGCAAAATCGTATTCAACCAAATCGCTAACATTCGCAGGTTTTGCATTTTTAAAATAGCCTTTATCTGATTCTTCATAGCGATGATTGTAAAACCCATTTTCGTAAGGATCTACGATGGTGTCCCAACGCCCATCCAATAAAATTGTGTTGCGTGAATCCGGGTTTTGAAGTGCTATATCTGCAAAGGCAGTAGTAGCAGCAATAGAAAAAATGAAACCAAATAGACTCAAGAACAACGTCGTAAATTTAACTAAAGTGAATGTAAAGTGACGCATAACAATTCCCTGGATGATTGTTTTTAGGCAATAAAATCTTGGCAACTTTTTAGCTGGCTTAGTTAGTTGATTAGAATTGCTGGGATAAACGCGGGAATAAAATACCGAAAGGCGGGGAAATACAAATTACATTTTTCGCGAAAATTGCGAACCACACCGCCGTCAGCATTCATATCCCAAGGCGAGTGATACTAACACTACTGCTGGCGAATTGCGCCTGCCAATCACACTGCCATGCTGTTCCGGCACAATTATATTTTGCTACAACAACAGTGTCACATATTTCTTGCGATAAACATTAACAGCAGTCTATTCACACGATAAGCAACAGGCACCATAGGCCTGCACAAAGCAATTATTTCCCGTAAATACTACGGCGAATTTTCGATAAACCCGTTTTGATCCATTCCAGCAATTCATCTGGAAATAGTGGCTTGCAAAAATAAAAGCCTTGGACTTGGTCTACGCCCAATTCAACCAAAATACGATAATCCTCCAGCGTTTCGACGCCTTCAGCCACCGTAATTAATTTTAAATTTTTAGCCAAATCAACGGTGCTTGCCAAAATGGTTCCCTGCTGCGGGCGAGTTGCAACTTGGTGAATAAGCGATCTGTCTATTTTGAGTTCAGTGGCAGGAACGCGTGAAAGCTGTTGTGCGTTCGCGAAGCCGGTCCCGTAATCGTCTATGGCGATATTGAAACCTTTCAAACGCAAGCGAGCGAGCGTACGTATGGCACAAGCTAGTTCGCCAAGTAATGCGTTCTCGGTTACTTCAAGCGTAACTTCGTCCGGAGGGATTCCATATTGTTTTGCGAGGTTCGAAAGCCAATCGGATAATCCGGCATCCGCTAAAGATAGCGGCGATAAATTAAATGCCAGATGAAAACGTAAACCGTATTGCTGCCAGGCTTGTTTTTGTTTAAATGCTTTTTCGAGCAGATCACGCGTAAGCGTATCTATCAACCCGTGCCGTTCAGCGAGCGGGATAAAAATTCCCGGTGAAATATTACCTTTTTGTGGATGCTTCCAGCGCGCCAGCGCTTCCACACCGCGCAAAATTAAACCTTGTACAGTGAGCTTTGGTTGATACGCGAGTGTGATATCGCCAGCATCCAACGCATTACAAAAATCTATAACGGTGATGTCGCTCTGTGGTACAGGTTCGGTTACTTCGCAACTTTTTAAGTCGCGCACGTAACGAAGTAAACTGGTTTCCAATAAATCGCGTTTCAAAGGTTTTTGAAAAGTGCCGAGCACATGCAAGCCATCGGCCTCTGCCATGGTGCCGACGCTTGCAATTAAAATTGGATCTTTCGCACTTAAAATAATTACGCTCTTCACGCATTTTTCTTGAGCAATACTGCGCAGTAACTCAATGCCATCCATAATTGGCATTTCCAAATCGATTAATGCCACGTCAACTTTATGCGCTAATAAAACTTTGAGTGCATCGCGGCCGTCGGTTGCGCCGTAGACTTCGGACAATCCTAAATCGGTACACAATGCTTGTGCATGCATACGTTGCGTAACGCTATCGTCCGCAACTAAAACGCTTAATTCGCTTACCGCTGTTTTCATCTAGCCCTCCAGCACTGCAGGTATTTTAGAGAGAGATAAAATTTCTTTTGCAGCACCCAAATTAATCGCTTCTTTAGGCATACCAAATACGATACATGAGGCTTCGTCCTGCGCAATGGTGCGCGCGCCTGCCTGTCGCATTTCCAATAGGCCGCGCGCGCCGTCATCACCCATGCCAGTCATAATAATTCCTGTAACGTTACGCCCGGCAGCTTTCGCAGCCGAACGAAATAAAACATCTACTGAAGGACAATGGCGATTCACCGCAGGCCCACGAAATACTTTGGCAATATATTGCGCTCCTGATCGTTGTATTTCCAGATGATGTCCACCCGGTGCAATTAATACGCGCCCTGGAATTAAACGATCACCAGTCTCAGCTTCCTTAACATCTACTTCACAAACACTGTTCAATCGTTTTGCAAAAGCTGCTGTGAATTTTTCAGGCATATGTTGCACCACTGCGATTCCAGGACAGGTGCGCGATAAATTTGTCAAAATAGTTTCCAATGCCTGTGTACCACCAGTGGAGGTACCAATTACCGTAATACGATCTGTCGTGCTGGTCATACTGACCAAATCGACATTGATATTTACGCTGGCAGTTTTGCTAACTTCTTTTTTCGCAACGGCCGCTGTTTCAACCGCACGTTTGGCTAACCGAGCAGAAGCTGCACCGCGCACGCTATTCCACAATTGTTGTTTGGTATCCAATAAAAAATCTTTTACGCCTAATTGCGGTTTGGTAAAAATATCAACCGCACCCGCAGCAAGTGCTTGCAGGGACAATTCAGCACCCTTCTCTGCCAGAGATGAACAAATAATAACGGGCGTTGGGCGTTCACTCATTATCTGCCGTAAAAACGTCAAGCCATCCATCCGCGGCATTTCGATGTCCAACACAATAACGTCGGGCCATTCTTGCTGCATTTTTTGCAAGGCAAAAATTGGATCAGATACTGTGGCGTACACATTAATATCCGGTGCCTCGCCCAAAATTTCGCGAAGCACCTGACGCACAACGGCTGAATCATCTACTACCAGCACTTTAATGGTCATGGTGGAAAATTCTCAAACTAATTTATTTTTAAATAGAAATTTTCAACACAGGAAAATTCAAAATTTAGTTATCTGCGGGTTACCGTTTTGGATCGCATAATGCTTCACACTTAATGCACCGTTAATCAGTTCAAACGACAAAGAACGCGAACTGGTGCCGCCGACATCGGTTTGTGCAACCACTAGATTTTCGTGTTGCAACCAATGCTGCGCAAACAAAACATTTTGTTTGCCAATGCCATAATTTGAAAGCGTGTCGCAGCCGCCAAACAATCCTAATTGATATTCAGCCAAAGCCGCGTAACGTTGCATGGCGCTTTTCATCAGCGCCAATACAGTATTACCGTAACGCCCAGCTGCTTCATCATTAACGTCACTCGCGGTCTGATGCCCCGGCTGCGCAGGCAACAGGTAATGACATAAGCCGCCAATTTTGAGTGTAGGATGCCAAACGCTTAATGCCACGCAGGAACCCAAAATCGTGTAAAGGCTTTTGTATTCGTTACCAAAATACCACTCGCCAGGGTGAATACTTAACCTGGCACCGGGTGGTGTCACTGCTGAAATCATATTAATAAGGCTCGATTAAACAAGCCGATAAATAGCCGGCTTGATGGGTGCGAAACGCTGCGTCACACCATGTAAACTTTCCGAATGCCCCACAAATAAAACACCATTAGGATTTAACATATTGGCAATGCGATCCAATACTTTCGCTTTGGTGTCGTTCTCAAAATAAATAAGAACATTACGCAAAAAAACCAAATCAAATTTTCCAAGATCAGGAAAGCTTTGGTTCAAATTCAAGGTGAAAAAATTTACCTTATCTCGTAAATCCTGTGTAACTCTTACAAAACCATCCTGGGGGCCAATGCCTTTTCGACAAAAACGATGTAGATAATTTCTTGGAATATTCTGAATTCTGGCATTTGGGTAAATTGCCCTACGCGCCTGTTCAATAACAGTTTTGTTAACGTCTGAACATTCCAATTCCCATTCTGTCTGGCATTTATCTGCCAACAGCATGGCGATACTGTAGGGCTCTTCGCCAGTGGACGCCGCTGCGCTCCACACCCGTAATTTTTTTCCCGATTTAAAGTTGGGCAGAATTGACTGCTCTAAATAATCAAAATGCTTTTGTTCACGAAAAAAATAAGTTTCGTTGGTGGTAATCAATTCCATTGCAAGGTGAAGCTCCGCTTCACCTTTTTTACCGACAATGAAATTATAATAATCCTCATAGGTAGTTAAGTCGCATTCACGTAACCGCTTCCATAAGCGATTTGTCAGTAACGCCTTTTTTTGCAAGGGTAAAAAAATACCGAGACGCTGAAGAATAAGTTGTTGAAATAAATAAAATTCCTGATCGCTTGGTAATTGATTAACCGATTCGACTGTCATAAATCACTACATCACTCGAAACGAACAAAGTGTTTATCGCTATCATCTGCCGCGCGGGCGGCTGGTGATTTGTGCGATATAACTGTCTTTTTACTAGCCAAAGGTTCAACACGACGCGCTTTGGTAGGCTCAACAGATTGCGATCCAAATTTAGTATTTACTTTACCAGAGCGATCACCCGACAATTTAAAGTAAGTCATAGATTCTTGTAATTTCACCGCCTGCGCACTCATTTCTTCCGCAGTAGAACTCAATTCTTCTGAAGCGGCGGCATTTTGCTGCAAGGTCTGGCTTACTTGGCTAATCGCACTATTAATTTGCGTAACACCCGTAGTTTGCTCTGAAGATGCTGCGGCAATTTCCTGCACAAGATCTGCAGTTTTGCGAATGGACGGAACCATTTCCGCAAGCAAATTACCGGCAAGTTCTGCACGTTTTACACTGGTACCTGCAAGCTCACCGATTTCCTGCGCAGCAACCTGGCTACGCTCTGCAAGCTTACGAACTTCTGAAGCAACTACTGCGAAACCGCGACCATGTTCGCCAGCACGCCCCGCTTCAATTGCCGCGTTAAGTGCAAGTAAATTTGTTTGGTAGGCAATTTCATCAATAACGCTGATTCGCTCTGCAATTTTTTGCATGGCTTCAACCGTTGCGGATACTGCTTCGCCACCGTTGTTGGCATCGCGCGCTGATTTTTGCGCTATACCGTCAGTAATGCTGGCGTTTTGATTATTTTGCGCGATAGACGCCGACATCTCTTCCATTGAGGCAGAAGTTTGCTCAACACTCGCCGCTTGTATTGATGCACCTTTAGCAAGTGATTGTGCCGTTGAATTAACTTGTTCAGACGCAGAGGAAAGTGCATCAGCAGAACTGCGAACGTCGGTAATGATATGCGCGAGCTGTTTACTCATATGTGCAACGGCAGCGAGCAGTGATGTTGTGTCGTTAGGTTTCAGGCGAATATCCAAATCCAGATCGCCCTGCGCCAACTGCGCAACAATGTCAGATGTATAAGCGGGTTCAGCGCCCAACATTTTAAAGAGGTCAACAAATATAAATACCAACAAGCCGAGAATAACTGCGAAAGCGATAATTAAAATGGTGATGAATGTTTTTACAGAAGACGCATAAATTGCATTGATTTCTGAATCAGTTGCTTTAATTAACTCGCTAAATTCATTTGATAGTGCTTGCGATGCCGCCAAAGTTTTTGCGCCTAATGCAGCAACTACGCCAGCTGCAAGTGCATCCACTTTTTTTCCTGTTTCTGGATCTTTAGGGTCAAAACTTTTTAAAGCAGTCGCATATTTTTCCTGCATCGCTATGTGTTCTTTCCGGAAGCCCTCTAGATCGCTAACATCTAACCCCATGGATTTTTTGCGCGCTATGGCTGACAGCAAACTTTCCTGAACTTTTTTCTCGGCTTCGCTAAAAGTTGCAAAATGCTTATCGAATAGCGCTTTGTCATTGCCCGCGATCATAATATTTTTCCATCCCTGCACTTGAATTCGCAGTTGCAGAGATGCGCGGTCCACATCAGACAATAAGTCAGACGTTCGCTGAATTTGCGTCAAACGCTCATCCACTTTCACGTTGTACTTTTGCAGTTGAATAAAAGCAGATAGCCCGAGAACACCCAGACCTAACAAAATAGCGCTACTGAGTAAAATGATTTTAAATTTTAACGATAGTTTTTTGAACATAACAATTAACCTGTATTACTGAGTCTTATCCGACTAATTACGACACGACAAATATCGTCGTCTCCGTTAACAATGTTTTATGAATTGCGTCTGTAAATTTTTAAGCGCGAGCTAACTTAAAGTAGGTCATAGCTTCTTGCAGACGAATTGCCTGCCCGCTCATTTCTTCTGCAGTTGAACTCAATTCTTCGGACGCCGCAGCGTTGTGCTGCATAGTTTGGCTGACTTGTGATATCGCAATATTAATTTGCGTTACACCTGTTGTTTGCTCACTGGAAGCCGCTGAAATTTCCTGAACGAGATCTGCAGTTTTGCGAATGGAAGGCACCATATCTTCCAACAAATTTCCTGCGACTTCAGCGCGCGAGACAGTTTCTTTTGCCAGCGTACCAATCTCTTGTGCAGCTACCTGACTGCGTTCAGCCAGTTTGCGAACTTCAGAAGCTACCACCGCAAAACCACGGCCATGTTCACCAGCGCGCCCAGCTTCAATTGCCGCATTCAACGCAAGCAGATTAGTTTGGTAGGCAATGTCATCAATCACACCAATACGATCAGCAATTTTTTGCATGGCATCTACGGTGCCTGCAACAGCTTTACCGCCCGAAGAAGCATCGAGTGCTGCCTTTTGGGCCATGCCGTCGGTGATACTCGCGTTCTGATTATTTTGCGCAATAGATGCTGCCATTTCTTCCATAGATGCCGATGTCTCTTCAACGCTCGCTGCTTGCTGCGATGCGCCTTGCGCTAAAGATTGCGCAGTAGCATTCACTTCTTCTGATGCCGAAGAGAGCGCATCAGCTGAGCTGCTGACTTCAGAAATAATCTGTGCTAGTTGATCGCGCATGCGTGCAACACTGAACAACAGCGATTTGGTATCACCGGGATTAAGTGCGATAGCAATCGCCAAATTTCCGCTAGCCACTTGCGTCACCACTTCAGCAGTATATGCAGGCTCGCCGCCTAATAATTTAAATAAATCGCGGAAAATAAGAGCCATAATTCCAATAATAAATAATGAGGCTATCACGCTAATTGATATTAATTTTTTCAAGGAGTCGTTGTAGAGCGCATTGGTCTGAATATTTGATTCACTCAAGTACTGTTCAAAACTCGTACTCATATTTGCAGCAAGTTCTGCAATCTGACGCGTTGCCTCGCGATCCATTCCCGCAACTAACTTATCAACTTTTTTGCCCGATTCAGGGTCTGTCGATTTAAAGCTGACTAGAGCTTCACGGTAATTTTTCCCAAGGCTTAAGTGTTCTTTTTGAAAAGCTTCTATTTCTTTCGTTGATTGCCCAATAGTTTTTTGGAGCGACATAGCTTTCAGAAGATGTTGTTGTACCGTCGTTTCTTCTTCGGTGAAACCTTTGATGTGTTTATCCAGCTTTTCGTCGTCATTGCCCCGAATTAAAATATTTTTCCATTCCTGCACTTGCGATTTAAACGCGACTGAAGACTTACCTATTTCAGAAGCCAACTCCGAACGCAATTGAGTTCGCTTTGCATCTTCATTGATGATGCTGTTGTATTGGTGAATTTGTACGTAGGCGATAAAACCTAGAAAAAATAGACCCAAGGCAACAAGACCACTCAACAAAAGAATTTTCGATTTCAAGCTGAGATTACTTAACATATATAGCCATCCTAAATTTTGCTCGCATCAATAAAGGCCTAGTGGCCTCGACCGTTCGATAAAGCATCACCAGAAAGTTTGAAAAACGTCATGGCTTCTTGCAGACGAATCGCTTGCCCACTCATCTCTTCAGCGGTTGAACTTAATTCTTCAGACGCTGCCGCGTTATGCTGCATGGTTTGGCTTACTTGTGAGATGGCAGTATTAATTTGTGTGACGCCGGTAGTTTGTTCGCTGGAAGCTGCGGAAATTTCCTGAACAAGATCTGCCGTTTTGCGAATGGAAGGAACCATATCTTCCAACAATTTCCCCGCAGATTCAGCACGAGTAACAGTTTCTTTTGCCAAAGCACCAATTTCTTGTGCGGCAACCTGACTGCGTTCAGCAAGCTTGCGAACCTCAGAAGCTACTACCGCAAAACCGCGACCGTGTTCTCCAGCGCGCCCTGCTTCAATCGCCGCGTTTAATGCGAGTAAATTAGTTTGGTAAGCGATGTCATCAATAACACCGATACGATCAGCAATTTTTTGCATGGCGTTTACAGTTCCTGAAACTGCCTGGCCGCCAGTTGCAGCGTCGCGCGCTGCCTTCTGAGCCATGCCATCAGTAATGCTCGCGTTTTGATTATTTTGTGCAATGGACGCCGCCATTTCTTCCATTGAAGCGGAAGTTTCTTCAACGCTTGCGGCTTGTTCAGATGCACCTTGTGCTAATGATTGTGCGGTTGCATTTACTTCTTCAGATGCAGAGGCAAGCGCATCCGCTGAGCTATTTACATCGCGAATAATACCAGCGAGTTTAATCACCATATTATTAACAGCCGAAAGCATGCTGGTGTTGTCGCCGGGTTTAATAATGATTCGCGTACTCAAGTCACCTGCAGCAACTTTGTTTAAAATATCTGAAGCGTATGCAGGTTCACCGCCTAATTGCAGCAATAAATTTCGAGTAATAAGAAATCCTATAACAGCGATGGTAAGTAGCGTTATAGAAGCAATAATAATTGACATGGTGGTAGCGCTACTTTTCGCAGCTACCGCCGCTTCTGAACCTTGTTCTCCCAACTCAATATTGTAGGCAAGATGTTCACCCGAGGTATTTAGTGCTAAGGTAATATCGTCCAAAACGTCTTCACGTAATTTTTTTGCATCTTCAATTTGATTTGCTCGCGAAGCGGTTAATACTGCTGGTAGAGCCTCGGCATATACTTTGTAGGCAGCATACTCTTTATCGAAAAAATCTTTGTCTTTATCATTATCTATAGTAGTTAGATATGATTTAAAGGCCGCTTCAGTTTCACTAAAAGTTTTCTTTATATTTTCTTCAATAATTATTTTGTCATTGGCAACTGTTTTTTCCATGTGCCGAAAAGTATCGAGTCGAAGTGAAAAAATATTTTTGCGTATAGTTGATAGAGCAATAATTGAAGGGACAGTATTTTCATTTGCAAAGTTTGCACTCTCGTAAACTTGCTTTATTTGGTATTGGGCCACGCCGCCCATAACCACAATGCCGAGCAATGCGGATACCACCAACAGAATCATTTTTTGTGCAATAGTCACTTGTGTATCTCCAGATAATCCAAAATTTATTACTGATTAAGCAAACTACTGCAGTTCTGCTTCAACTAAATGTGCAAGTTCGCGAATTGACAAGGCGTTATTTGCATCGAGTAGAACCACAAATTCTTCACCTTGCTTGGCGATCCCCTGAATAAATTCAGCGCGAATATTTGCTCCGAACGACGGTGCGTCTTCAATATTTTCATCATCCATTTCGATAACTTCGCTCACCGCATCGGCCAGCAAACCCAGTACATGGTGTTGATCATTATTCGCAAGCTCTACCACAATGATGCAGGTGCGGCGCTGTACTTCTATCGGCTTGCGCCCAAGCCTTACCGCCAAGTCAATTACCGGTACCACTTCACCGCGCAAATTAATTACCCCACGCAAAAAATTCGGCATGAGCGGAACTTGGGTAATGCCCGCGTATTCAATAATTTCTCGCGTTTGCGAAAGTTCAAGACCGTAATTTTCATTGCCGATGCGAAACGTGAGAAATTGCTTTGATACAATATTTTTCACATTTTTCTTTTGTTTGTTGAGGGTATTCATAAATTACTCCTGAGCGCCCGATACGCCCGATACAAGAGCACCGTTGCGAGAATGCTCTTTATCAATAGCGAAACCAATAAGTTGTTGTACATCTAAAATTAACGCGACCGCGCCGGTGCCCAGCAAGCTTGATCCGCCGATACCTTTAAGCGCCTGAAAAATTGGGCCCATAGGTTTTACAACGGTTTGAATTTCACCGTGCAACACATCTACAACAATGCCAGCGCGCTTATCACCAAATTGCACCACCACTAATTTTTCGCGGGAATTTTCCAGCTCTTCCAACGCAAATAATTTTTGCAAACGAATGTAGGGAATTTGTTCGCCACGTAAATTAACGCAGCTTTGACCTTGAACATGAGGCAAGGAACCTAAGTCGACACACTCAAGAATTGTATTTTGCGGAACAATAAAATCAATATTGCCTGCGCCCACGTGGAAGCCATCAATAATGGCGAGCGTGAGCGGAAGCCGAATAGTGAATTGCGTACCCACTCCAACTTCGCTATCAATTTCAATAGAACCTTGCAGCTCGGAAATATTGCGTTTAACCACATCCATACCTACGCCACGCCCGGATAAATTCGTGACATGTTCAGCAGTAGATAACCCCGGATGAAAAATTAATTGATAAAGTTCGTGGCGACTGAGATGGGCACCCTCTTCAATAACACCATTAGTCACTGCTTTTTTGCGAATGCGTTCTAAATCTAAACCACCACCATCATCACTAATATCGATCACAATACTGCCAGCGTCATGGCGAGCTTTTAGTGAAATAGTGCCCGCGCTGGCCTTATCGCGCGATTGACGCACCGCAACGGATTCAATGCCGTGATCCATAGCATTGCGTACAATGTGCATTAGTGGATCATTTAATTTTTCCACCATGGATCTATCCAGCTCGGTGTCCGCGCCTTCAATATCCAATTCAATTTCTTTGCCTAGTTCTTTTGCGGTATCGCGCACTACGCGTTTAAACTTTTGAAAAGTTTCTGCCATAGGAACCATGCGCAATGTAAGTGCTGCATCGCGAATTTGTTCGGTAAAATTTCCCATTGAAGTGATAGCTTCGATTAAATTGGTATTACCCATTTTCGATGCTAATAAATCTACACGCTGGCGATTTACCACAAGCTCGCCAATCAAATTAATTAATTTATCCAGGCGATCTGCTTCTACGCGAATAAAACGATTCTCTGGCGCAGTGCGACGCTCCTGATTTTTTTTCTGTTTATCCAAAGCAGCCGTTACTAACTCCGGCGCAACATCCTGCTCTTTAATAAAGATTTGGCCGAGCAAAGGCACGGCTTCATGAGCAACTGCTTGCGCTTTTTGGGTTGCCAGCGCTGCGGTTAATTCATCAAAGGTAATAACGTGGCTTTTTACTAAAATTTCACCGAGACGATTAGTGTCTTCAGGTAGTGATTTAATTAAATCTATGTACGCGCTGATATTACTGCGCGGTGGAATAATATGAATTTCAGAATCATCGCGCACAAACATAAACGCGTTTTCAATATCAGCTTGCACGGCATCGCTTAGAAAACTAATTTCAAAACCTAAATACAATTGTTCAGGATCAAAATCAGCTGCATCGGGAATGTGATCGGTAATAGTGGCAATATGGGTGATAGTTCCCATGGTGCCTAGAAAGCGAATAATGGATAGCGGGTCCATACCGTTGCGCAATAAATCTGGGCCAAGGCGCACAGAAATATGCCAGAGGTCGCGCTCACTTTTCAGATTATCGCTAGCCGATACCGGCGCACTTGCGCGAGTTGCTACTTTTGGCTTTTCTGATTCGCCCAACCAGGGTGATAGCGAATCAATTAATGCTTCGCCTTTTGCGATGCATTCGGCATCTGCTTCTGAATTGTGTACGGCGTTATCCACAAGGTGCGCGATATGATCACGACAAGGTAAAAGTATGCTGAGCAAATCGCCGCTCATTTCAATTTTTCCGTCGCGCGCTAAATCGAGAACATTTTCTACTTTGTGCGTGAACGCAACTATATCGTCGAGCCCGAATAACCCTGCTGAACCTTTAATAGTATGTGCTGCACGAAAAACTTCGTTAATAATATCGTGCGTTTTCTCACCTTCATCCATACGCAGCAATGCTGATTCCATGGAAACTAATAACTCGTCCGCCTCGGCAAAAAATGTTTGCAGTGCGCTATCAATATTCATGTTAATTTTCCAGGGCGAATAAGGAAGTTACATCCAGATTTTTAAAAATAGAGTCAACATGCTCATTACTTTTTGACACGCTTAATTTTTTACTAGAACCACCCAATAGCTTTTGCAAAAACAATAACAACTGGAGTCCGGCAGTATCTATTTCGCTAACATTTGCCAAATTTAAGGATACAGATGGCGAGAAATTTTCGTGGCCTTCGAGCAACGACTGTTTCGCCTGAGCGACGGTGTAAATCGTTAGTTCACCTTCTAAACTGAGTACAGTTCCGGATTTGTTGTCTTTGCGAGTTACCTTCATAAACCAGAAATCCTCTCCATACTTGCAGCGTAAGGATGTGCAATAATTCGATGCGGCTAAACCAATAAAAATAAAGCTTCTAAATAAAATTTCGATTCAGATATTCGATCACTTAAATCAACATAGAAACAGTTTGCAGTAACTGCTCGGGCCGGAATGGTTTTACAATCCACGCTTTTGCGCCTGCTGCTTTACCTTCCTGCTTTTTACTATCCGCACCTTCAGTGGTGAGCATGATTACAGGAGTAAATTTGTAATTTGCTTTCTGCTTCATTTCTTTCACAAAAGTGATGCCATCCATATTCGGCATATTTACATCGGAGATCACCAGATTTACTTTTTGCTGACCATCCAACTTCACTAGCGCATCTTTACCATCACAAGCTTCGACTACGGTATAACCGGCACCGCGCAAAGAAATACTAACGACTTGCCTAACGCTGGCAGAATCATCCACAACTAAAATAACTTTGGACATGCCTTACTCCTAAAAAAGTGTTACGTCTGAATTACTAGGTTTATTAAAAGATTGTTTGCCATGATGCACATCAACCTGTTCAAGCGTGGTGTAGGTTTTGCGAACTTCAGCCAACCACGCATCAATATCAATAAGCTCAATATCTTGATCCGCCTCCAGACTTTTTTGTTGCGAATGAATAACGCTGACAAACTTTTCCATATCAGCAGTAACATGACTCAATATTTGTCCGACGCGATCTTGAAATTGCAAATTAACTAAAACTTCTTCTACGCTGTGCTGCACATTTGAACTCTCTTGTTCGAGAGATTCTGCGCAATACATAATGCGTTCACTAGACTTCTGAAATTGCGAAAGTACTTCTGAAATTGATGATTCAGATTTACCTAAACGCTCGTCATCTTGCGCGGCATATTCGGCGGTGCTATCCAAGGTTTTTTGCAGCGCAGCATTTGCTTGTTGAATACGTTTACCAATACGCGAACCGGTTTCCCCGGAACGACTTGAAAGCGTGCGAACTTCATCGGCAACTACCGCAAAGCCTCGCCCATATTCACCAGCGCGCGCCGCTTCAATCGCCGCGTTTAACGCCAATAAATTTGTTTGCGATGCAATGCCCGCAACTTCAGCACCCATAGTGCTGAGCTCGCTGGTTATTTCTGAAAGCCCTGAAATTTCGCCAAGTAATTCATCGCGTTGATGAATGGCATTGCGCAAGGTTTGCACTAACTGGCCAAGCTCCACATTCGCAAATTCAATCACGCCGCTAAGGCCTTGCTTGCCACTCATTCCGCTAGCGGTTGCTTGAGCACTACTCACAGATGATTGCAAACGCTCATGAATTTCGGAGAAACGATTTACCAATTCGGTAACGCTCTGCTCCATCTGAAATTTTGCCAAATCGGTTTGGCGTTGCCATAAGGGAAGTAATTCGCGCAGTAGTTGTTGATAATTATTAGCAACGTCTTTTAGCTGTAACAATTGCGAACTTTGTTGGCGATTAATATTTTTTTGAGCTGCAAAAGCTTCGCTCTGCCGCGTAATTTTTTGCGCTTGCAAAAAACTTACAACAGCGCTGACCAACACCAATGCAATTAATAAAATTTTTACCGTGAACGAAAGCGGTCCGGTAAATGCCAAGGCGATAGCAATAAAAGCTGTTAAAAAAGATGCGCTTAAAAGAATAAGTAGTGACGAACCCGACAATTGCGATGTTTCTTCACTTGAGGAATAAGCTGCGGAATAGTTCTGCTGAGCAGACTGGGAATAATTGCGTGAATTCATGACTACCACTCAAATCTATTGATCAAATTACGGTACAAATACATTGCGATCCCTGCGAAATCACCGTGGAGACTCACGTAGGTATAGACGCCGATTGAGGTAGTGTCAAAAGAATAGGCTTGAGAAAGCGGATAAACGAGTAGGTAAAAATACTCTTTTTGTTATTGGCAATATGCTTTAGTGTTCCGATTCAAGAGAGTTGAACCTCCTTGAATTTTGCTAAATACCAAAATTATTATTAGAAAAATGAATTAAGCGGCGTTTAAAAGTTTTGCGGTCAATAGAAGTTAATTTTTAGAATTTCATTACTGTTAACTTTGTGCAGATCAAAATTAAAAATTGATTTTTTTGTTATGAGATTTTATCTGCCAATTTGATTGAAATTATTTATTTGTTTAAAAAATATCTTATAGAAGATATGAGATTGATTGATTGAAGTATTTTGTACAAAAACTCCGAATATATTCGATAAAAATCGCCATCAGTAATCGGCGGCCATAAAAAAACCGCGCACTGCGCGGTTTTTTTATCTGACCATCTGAAGCATTAGCCCGTATTACGCATACCCGCGGCAATACCTGCCATTGTCACTTTGAGCGCACGCTCAAGGTCAGGACTAATGGTTTCACTGCTACGGTAGCGCTTAAGCAATTCTGCTTGCAAATAGTTAAGCGGATCAACGTAAGGCTTGCGCACTTCCAATGACTGGCGCAGCAGAGGCTCATCTTTCAACAATATGTCCTGCTTTTTAAGCGAGTTGATCAACAATTCCAGCGCTTTCAAATCGTCACGCAATTGCTTGCCGAGACCATGATATTCCGCTGGTACAAGTTGCTGTTCGTAATAGGTACAGATGGGGCCATCGGCTTTACCGATTACCATCTCCAGCAAATCGAGGAAGCTGGAGAAGAACGGCCAATTAGAAACCATGTCCGCCAACGTCTTGGGCTCATGCTGCAACGCATATTCAAGCGCTTGGCGAGCGCCCAACCAAGCTGGCAAATTCAGGCGCACTTGCGTCCACGCAAATACCCAGGGAATTGCACGCAAGCTTTCAACGCCGCCAGTGGATTTACGTTTGGCTGGACGACTGCCAAGTGCGAGCAGGCTCAATTCCTGCTCAGGTGTGAGACTGCGGAAGTAAGGAACGAAATGCTCATGACCGCGCACAACGCTACGATAGGCTTCCAGACTTGCTGCGCCCATGCGCTCAATCAGGTCACGCCATTCGGGCGATGGTGCATCATGGGGCGATATTGTTGCGCGCAAAGTCGCAACAACATAAGAAGACAAGCTACTGAACGCCACACGCGGCAAACCAAATTTGTAGCGAATCATCTCGCCTTGTTCTGTCACGCGAATGCGACCGTGAATCGAACCTGGTGGTTGCGATGCCATAGCTTTTTCAACCGGGCCACCGCCACGACCAACGGTGCCGCCACGGCCATGAAACAGAACCAAGGACACTTCGTATTTATCCGCCAAAGCGACGAGCTTCTCTTGCGCCTTATATTGCGCCCAAGTTGCAGAGAATTTGCCCGCATCTTTAGCAGAATCCGAATAGCCGATCATGATGGTTTGGTCTTTGGCGCTGTACTTTTGATACCACTCCAAATTCCATAAACGATCCATAACGACTGGCGCGCGGTCGAGGTCGTCCAAGGTTTCAAACAGTGGAACAATCGGCATATCCCATGTCATACCGCATTCTTTCAACAGAAGTGCAACCGCTAACACGTCGGAAGGCTGCTGCGCCATGGAGATAACGTAATGCGATAAAATTTCGCGCGGCTCGTTGGCGATAACTCGGCAAGTCGCAAGTACTTCAGCGGTATCATCACTCACTGGCCATTTGATCGGCATGATCGGACGCTTGCTGCTCAATTGTTCTAACAGGAACGCCTGACGTTCTTCTTCCGACCATTCGGCGTAATTGCCTAGATCGAGATAAGCCACCAATTCGTCGATAGCTTTCACATGACGCTCGCCATCCTGACGTATATCCAGCGGAACCAGATTGATACCGAAGCAGTGAATGCGTCGAATTGTGTCCATTAACGGACCATTGGCGATATGAGGCAAGCCCACTTCGTTTAAGGATTTGTAACAAACCATCAGCGGCTCAAGCAAATCCTCACGGCTGATAATTAAGTCTTCCGGCGCTTCAACTACACGGCCTTGCAGGCGTGCTTCGGCCCATTCGAGTGTAGCTTGAATGCGCTTGCGCAAGGTGTACATTGCATCGCGATAAGGTGTTGGGCTCGGGTAAAGCTTACGCAACTCGTCGGTTGCCTCGCTCATACTCAAATCGCCGCCCAGGCTGTAAACATCACGCGAATAAAGCTCTGCAGCCATCCAGCGGCCTAATAAAAGAACTTCTCGGGTAATTTTGTGGGTTACGTTCGGGTTGCCGTCGCGGTCGCCGCCCATCCAGGAGAAAAACTTGAAGGGCTGAACATCAATCGGTAATGGCTGATCAAGATGGCGTTTGCTTAGGCGATCCAAGTGGCGAATAAAGTCAGGAACAGCTTCCCACAAGCTATTTTCGATAACCGCGAATCCCCATTTAGCTTCATCGATTGCGGTTGGACGCGTGGTTCGAATTTCATCGGTAGCCCAAATTTCCTCTACCAAACGGTGTAAGCGGCCACGCAACTTATCTTGTTCGAAAGTTAAGAGGCTGCCATTTTGGCGATCTGCCAAGGTGTCTACGATTTGGTCGTACTTACGAATTAAGGTGCGACGAGTAACTTCGGTAGGATGCGCTGTTAGTACTAGAAACTGATTGAAGGCGCGTACAATCGGCAGAATGTCTGCATCGCCAAGCTCACCGAGCAAGGTTACCAAGGGCGCAGAATCGCCATTATCAGTGCGGGTAATAGCTTTACCAAGTTTGCGAATACCCTCGACCTTATCGAACAAATCGGCGCCTTCATGAGCATGAATCGTTTCACCCAGGAGTTCCCCTAACAGGCGTACGTTTTCGCGCAGGGTTTCAGGCAGCTTTAACATCGGACGTATCTCCAAAAAAACATGATCCAAATCAGAGGCCAAAAAAATCAGGGCCAACGAGGTCGAGGGAATAAAATGAAGCATCAAAATAGGGCGGCATTCTACGTCATCGCCCCCTACTTGGGTAGAAATACCCCTGTGCTTGTCTTAAAAGTCGTTAAATTTACTTATCTTACTCAATTGAAAAAGTGAGTAGCAAATTATCATCAGCAGTATCTATGCCAATGCCTGTTTAGGGTGCATGCAATCTGTTGGCAATGTGTACAGCGGCTTATCCACAGAAGCTGTGAATAAGTCTGTGAATGAAGTAAGAGTAACTAACTTGAGCCTAGTGCTAGCCTAGCTTGGCGCTTAATGTCTAAATAGTGTGCGAGAAAAATTCAGACCGAAGCGTTAAGCTAGCGTCCTCGCCTTTTAACTAGACCCTGAAGATTTTAATGACCGCACAATTCCACAGCCGATCGGCAGATACTTTAGTCGTATTCGACTTCGAAACCACCGGCCTATCGCCCGATATGGGTGACCGCAGTATTGAGATTGGGGCTGTATTAATTGAGCGAGGGCAGATCACCCAGCGCTTTCAGCAATTAATGAATCCCGGAATTCGCATTCCAGTGTTTATTGAAAACCTCACTGGGATAACCACGCGCATGGTTAATGATGCACGCAAAAATCACGATGTGATGGCTGATTTTTTTGAGTTTATCGCCGGGCACAATCTGGTTGCACACAATGCATCCTTTGATGAGCGTTTTTTACGCGCTGAATTTAAACGCATCAAAAAATCTTTTAATGGCGGAATTGCCTGCAGTTTGCTCGCGTCGCGACGATTATTTCAGCAAGCGCCCAATCATCAACTCGTTACCCTGGCGCAATATAAAAATTTGCCCACTCAAGGGATTTATCACCGTGCCTTGGCAGATGCTGAAGTCACCACTCATTTGTGGTTAAGTTTGCTGGATGAATTGCGAGCTCAACACGATTTACATGAGCCTTCGTTTGGATTTATGGCGCAACTATGTAAAACACCTAAGCATCAGCTACCCACATTATTAAGCTCAGTAAGCAGACGCTGAGCGATTATTTGTAAACTTGCAAACTCGTCAATTACCCCAATAAATCAACCAGATTTTCCATATTGGCCGAATATCACCTATGATGCTGGCCACACATTTACCTTCAAGCGGTAACCTTCATGTTTGTTAATAATAAAATCACCTACGCGGAAATTGCTTCCTACATATTGGTGACGATCTCGCTGCTGGTAATACTGACGCACGGTTTGTTGGTTGCCCTACTCGCAGGTTTATTAGTTCATTCATTAGTCGTCGTGTTATCGCCCAAATTTGACGGACAAGTTGGTAAGGGCCGCGCGCGCATTGTGTCGGTCAGTTTGATTGGTACTTTTATTATTACCGCACTCACACTCGCCGTGTGGGGCGCAATCACTTTTTTCCAAAGCGAAGCAGGAAGTACACACGCACTCCTGCAAAAAATGGCGGATATTGTTGATGCATCGCGCGCGCAATGTCCACCGTGGATCTGTTCACACCTGCCCGATAATAGCGAAGAATTGCGCGAATTAATTACCAATTGGATGCGCGAACATGCGCAAGAAGCCAAATCCTTAAGCTCCGACGCGAGCCATACTTTGGTGCGAATTTTATTGGGGATGATTATAGGTGCAATGATTTCTCTGCACAGACCTGACACCTTACCCAGCGCTCCGCTCGCCGTTGCCTTACTTGACCGAATTAAAACATTGAGTCGAGCATTTAAAAAAATAGTGTTTGCGCAAGTAAAAATTTCTGCAGTAAATACTTTTGCCACCGGTGTTTACGTTTTAATTGTTTTGCCTTTGCTAGATGTTAATTTACCTATGGCAAAAAGCCTTGTGGTGATCACTTTCGTTGTAGGCATGCTACCGATTGTAGGCAACTTAATTTCAAACTCTATTTTAGTCATTGTTGCTTTACCTTTTGGTGCATCAGTCGCCGTTGGTTCCTTGATATTTTTGATCGTACTCCACAAGCTGGAATATTTTCTCAACGCGAAAATTATCGGCACACAAATTCAAGCGCAAGCGTGGGAACTGCTTATCGCAATGCTGGTAATGGAATCTGTATTTGGAATGGCAGGCGTGGTAGCAGCACCGATTTTTTACGCTTACATGAAACAAGAATTAATAAATCGTCAGCTGATCTAGCAGAAATTTTTTAGCAGCGGAAATTACATTTAATTTCCGCACCTTTAATCCTCCTTTGTCAATTCCCCCAAGAAAATAGGTACCGTATATGGCACCGCATCCCTCTTTAACAATATCTCCTAACTAATAAGACTAGCTCCAACAACGAACACCTCACTTTTTAAGCTATGCAGCGCACAGACCACGAGTACCTGGTTTGAAATAGTTAGCGTGAATAATTTTCTCATTTTTTTTATCGATGAATTTATCCCTACTTTATTTCTACCCTTGGAGGTCATTATGCAACGCTCAGCAAATGCGGTTTGGACCGGAAACCTTAAAGAAGGCAAAGGCAAAATATCTACCCAAAGCGGTGTTTTAAAAGATGCACAATACGGTTTTAACACACGTTTTGAAGATGGCCCTGGCACCAACCCGGAAGAATTAATCGGCGCTGCCCACGCGGGCTGTTTTAGCATGGCCCTATCGCTACAACTCGGTGAAGCAGGCTTTACGGCAGACAGCATTAAAACAACTGCAATCGTGACCTTAGACAAGGACGGCAGTGGGTTCAGCATTACCGCCGTTCAGCTCAATCTCGTGGCAAAAATTCCGGGTATAGATGAACAGAAATTTCAGGAGCTGGCCGATAAAACCAAAGACGGCTGCCCCGTCTCCAAAGTACTCAATGCGAAAATCACTTTAGATGCAAAACTGGAGGCTTAAATGTCTACTGCCTCATTATTCACTGACCATAAAATGCCTCGTACACTAATAGCCGCAAGCTTGCTGTTATTGACTACGACTGCCTGCGCCGATGTTAAGCCACTGTCGGATGCAGCCGGCTTTGGCCCCACACCAACGCTGCCGGAGCCAGATAAATCCATATTGCCGCGCGTGAATATCGCCAAGGAACAAGGTTGGGCGGCGGGTGGAAAACCTATAGCTGCGCCCGGTTTTGCGGTACAGGCATTAGCTACCGGATTAGCTCATCCACGCACCCTACATGTGTTGCCCAACGGCGATATTCTGGTTGCAGAAACCAATAAACCGGCGGTGCATGATGAGGGTGGCGGCATCAAAGGATGGTTCAGCAAAAAAATCATGAAATCAGCCGGCGCCGGTGCAGACAGCCCCGATCAAATCACTTTATTACGTGATATCGACAGCAACGGCGTAGCCAAAACTCGCACCGTATTTTTGAAAGATTTGCATTCACCTTTTGGTATGGCGTTAGTTGGCGATGATTTTTATGTCGCTAATACCGATGCCATAGTGCGTTACCCCTACCATGCGGGCAATACGCAAATCACCGTGAGCGGCGTGGTGGTTGCGGATCTACCGGCGGGCGACATTAATCACCACTGGACCAAAGATTTGGTTGCTGGTGCAGATGGCAAACATCTCTACGTGAGCGTTGGCTCCAACAGCAACGTGGCTGAAAATGGAATTGATAAAGAGGAAGGTCGCGCTGCAATACACGAAATTGAATTGCCAAGTGGCAAATCTCGTATCTTTGCAACTGGCTTGCGCAACGCTAATGGCCTCACCTGGCAACCTGAAAGTGGTGCGCTATGGGCAGTGGTAAATGAGCGCGATGAATTAGGGAATGATTTAGTGCCTGACTATATGACTTCCGTGAAAGACGGCGCTTTTTACGGATGGCCTTACAGCTATTACGGCCAACATGTGGATGACCGTGTAAAACCGCAAAATCCCGAATTGGTCGCAAAAGCTATAGCTCCAGATTACGCATTGGGCTCGCACACTGCATCGCTTGGCTTAACGTTTTACACCGGGAATTTATTTCCCAGCGAATATCAAAACGGCGCGTTTATCGGCCAACATGGCTCATGGAATCGTACGCCGCACAGCGGCTACAAAGTGATTTTCGTTCCCTTCAAAGATGGAAAACCGTCGGGATTACCGCGCGATATTTTGACAGGCTTTTTAAGCCCCGATGAAAAAGCCTATGGTCGCCCGGTAGGAGTTGCTATCGATAATACCGGTGCGCTTTTAGTTGCAGATGATGTGGGCAATACTATTTGGCGAGTTACACCGAAACCTGCTACCAATTAATTTTTTGTAAAATTAATATTAGAAAAAATCCCGCCAGTTAAATTAACTAGCGGGATTTTTTTGCAGCGAATTTTTGTCAGGAACTCAATTGCTGGCCACAACCTCTACTTCGTACCACAAGGTAGCAGTTGCACCGTTTAATATAATCCGCGCTTTGCCATTGTTATCGCTCACATTCAATTGCGCTTTACGCTGACCAGTTTCATCCAAAATCCATGCGCTGGTATTTGCAGCGGCAAATGGCAAATCAATTGTCGCAGGAATAACTTCAATTAAGGTCGGCGCTTTGCCCCAATTATTGCTCACGCTAGTATGAGTGGCATCCGTCCAACCCATATTGGTATTTTCAACATTGCCGGTGAGCACCATCAACAATTTTGCGCCCGCTGCAGGTTGCGTAAAACTACCTTGCTGCAAGGTTAACGATACCGTCGCCCAATCAAAAGTTGTCGGCGCTACCGAAATAGTAACGTTGCCTAATCCAAAACTTCTGCCGTTAATAAAACCAACAATTGATTTGGTTTTTGCCGTGTTAATCGTGACTACACCTTTTTCGGCAACACTGCGATTCCACACCAATTCATTGGTATCAGACGTTAGGGTCGTACTTGCCGATGCAGCTGGAGCAATATTCAAACCTTGTGGCGTTGCCGATACATCCAACGCAAAACGTTTGGTGAGCGGAAGATCATCGGGAACATTTAAATGCGAACCATTAGCTACATTCCACCCGCTACCTTTATTTGCCAACACAGATAATTCCGTTGCAGGATTCCAATTCATCGCCACCAAATTTTGCGCGGCGGCAACATCGCCGCGACGAAAAATATTTGCGGCAATTAACATGTTCGCCATTTTGGCGGAGTGCGCATTCATGCTGAAAAAATCACTGAAATATCCTGCGGCCCAATTGTCGTTGCCATTGGCATCGTAAGCAAAAAACATAATGCCATCCCAATCCTGTAAAGCGCCGTAAGCCGCAGCAAATAGCGGCCCTTCTGCACTATAAGCAACGGGCGATGCATGCTGATATTCCGAAATCGTAAATGGCATTCCTTTAATACGCTGTTTGGACAGCCCACTGATGGTGCTATTAATGGTATTCACCATGGATACATTTTTAACCGTCCAATTTACACCATCCCAATCCGCGCCGGGAAATTGTGGGTGCTGCCAATAAGCATGAGCATCGGCAAAGTCCATTTGTTTTTGCGCACTCGGCGGACTATTCATTATGGCCGTGCCGGTTACCAAACCTGCGAATTTCAAATCGGTTTTAATATAATTTTTCATATCCAACCAATAAGCAGATTCAATGCTTCTTAAAAAATCTGCCCAATCCAGCGAGCGACCATTGGTGTAACCTTCGCTACGCAAATTAGCGTTGATATTTTTAGCCTCCAAAGTTTGGCCGCTCGGCAATTTACCAATCGTCCCGCCACTTTTAAGAGAAACATCCGCGAGATAAACCGTCGCGAGCTGATTGCCAAAACCATTAAAATTTATACGTGTATTAGTATCGCTCGTGCTGGCGATGAAACTTGTTTCAAAATATTTCCAAGTGCCGTCAATGTTGTAAGCACGCGCTTCCATTGTTGTCCAAGGATCATAATTCAATGCTAGTGCCACACTGAGCGAACGCGTTGAATCTGCTTTCGCCCAGAAGCCCAGTGTGTAAAGTTTATCTTTTACAATTGTTTGCGCACCCTGATTTAATTGCACGTTCCACGCCGCAGCGCCCGCTGTGGTCACGGTTATTTTTAAACCGCTGCGTCCATCAAAAGTACCCACTTGCGTTGTTGCAACTGCGACATCATGTTTTTCAAAACTCCAACTGGTTAGGCCTGCAGCAAAATCATTGTTTAATAATTTTTCAGCACCCAAGGTTTCATCCAAAGCGCCCCACGCTGATTCGAGCGCAGCAGTGTTCGCGTATTTCGTCGCAAGCCATGCATTCCATTTAGTAATTAATTGCGCGCGAAATACACTGGGCCATTTATCTACCGAACCATCGTAATATTGTTGGAAAAATCCATTCTCGTTATTGATTTCAACAAAAGCGACTGCAGGATCTTCGGCATAAGTTAATTTGGTGTAGGGATTTTTGTGCGTGAGTAAATTGCGAGCATATTCTTTTTCCAAATTGCGGAAATTGTCATTCACAAAACCTAATACATGCGATTGCTTCCAGCTTAATTGCGTAAGTTCTGCTGGCAATCCATCGGCAGGAAAAAATTCGCGAGAATTAATTAAATTTAAATCGACATAAATACCGTTGAGCTTCAGCTGATTAAAAAAGTAATCCAACTTTTCCACATTGACGGCATTGAGGGTACGACTGCTGCCCGTTGCGTAATTAATAATGCTGTTTGCGCCGAAATGATTATCCATATGATGGAAGCGCACGAGATTCACACCAAACTTTGCCAAACGCTGAGCAATTTTTTCAGCATTCTCGTGTGACGGCATGGTTGAACCCGCCGTAATATTTACTCCCAAAAAGCGTTCGCGCTCAGTGCCCGCAGCAAAATGGCCATTGGCATCTACTTTAATAGGGCCAAATTTTCCCGCTGGGGTATGGTTTAACAATGCGCCGACTTGTGTAATCCCGGCGGATTTGTCGTCAAACGGAAGCACGAAGCCCACATTTTGATTTGCTATCACAGATGCCGCGCTCGAATTCGAACTCATCGCACTGGAAATGGAAGAGCTGGATAAAGCTGCTAACACGGATGAGTTGTTAGCCGCAGCCGAGCTGACTGACTTAGGCGAACTGGCACTTCCACCTCCACCTCCGCATGCAACCAGCGGTAACGCTAAACCAAGCGTTATGCATAGGCTTCGCAAAGCAATGTAGGGTTGGAGATAAATAGCATCATGTCGTAAGGACGTAAAAAGAGGACGTAACTGCATAATCAGGAATTCCGCATAATTGATTTTTATTAGTTTATTAATGCTTTGCAAACTGGCGCGCCACGACGGAACAGGATTCCTGGCTGGTTAGAGTTTATACAAGACAAGGTGTTCTTTACGTAAAGAATCGCTAACAGGCCATTTGGCAGATGACGTGTTTTTTGGGTTGACATGGGGTCGAAAAACGGGATAATGTCGCGTCCTTGATTTCAGACCATAATTTGGTCGAATCTCAGTATTTTAGGTTTCATCTTTAAGCTTTTTATAGGAGCACCACGGTGGCAAACTCACCCCAAGCCAAAAAACGCGCGCGTCAAAACGAAAAAGCTCGCAAGCACAACGGCAGCCTGCGCTCAATGGGGCGTACCTACCTGAAGAAAGTAATCAGCGCGATTGAAGGTGGCGATAAAGCTGCTGCAACAACTGCTTACGTTGCTGCTGTTTCTGTTATCGACCGCATTGCTGACAAAGGCCTTATTCACAAGAATAAAGCTGCTCGTCACAAGAGCCGTTTGAACGCAAAAATCAAAGCATTGGCGTAATAGCTTTATGCTTGCTGGTAATACCAGCGATCAAAAACCGGCTTTTGCCGGTTTTTTTTTGTCCGTTTTTTGCCCAGAGTTTTTGATAACTTCCCCATAAATTACAGATCCATCGCTGAGTATTATCAAACCTGATCGCAAACAAATCACCCAGACTGACAAAGCGCAAAAAATCATCTATACAGTGTCATAAAAACAGATTACATTCGCCGTACAATTTTGGCCGGATCGTCCTTACGGCTACCTATAACAAAGAGCGCACATACTAAGAACGGAGACATCTCTATGCTGCCACGTGAACATTACCTCAAGCAGGCGTTCCAAGATTCCGTACATTTTCCCAACGGCTTTGAAAAAGGCGGGCTGTCTGATATTCAGGCGCGTCTCATCCGTAAAAACGGCACCTTGATTAATGCGTTGTGTATCGATGAAGTTTCCGATCCCACTGCTGAGGACTCACATATCCTCAAAGTTATCGCAAACCAAAGTTCACCTAGAAATCCCGTTGAACAAGCCTGGATAAAATACCTAAGCATTGTAAAAAGTCTTGCTGCCAACAATCCGAAGGGCAAAGGCAAAGCTAAAGCCGCAAAGCCAGCAGCCGTTGAAGCAGAACCAGTGAAGCCTGTAGAAAAAGCTGAAAAGCCTGCCAAAGCCGAAACCATCGTCGCTGCACCTAAAACATCTAGCAAAAAATCCGAGGTTCCGGTAGAACCTAAAGCAAAGGCGGCGGCTAAAGAAAAAGCCGAACCGCCAAAAGCTGCCGCTAAAAAAGCTGAAGCAAAGAAAGCCGAGGCGCCTAAGGCAGAAGTAAAAAAACCTGAACCGAAAAAAGTAGAACCTAAAAAGCCAGAGCCCAAGAAAGCCGACGTAAAAAAAGTAGAAGCTAAAAAAGTAGAACCGAAGAAACCTGAACCAAAGAAGACAGAAACAAAAAAAGCTGAGCCAAAGAAAGCAGAGCCTAAAAAGGAAGTTAAAGTAGAGACCAAAAAAAAGGCTGACACGAAAAAAGTCGAAACCAAAAAACCGGCAGCAAAAAAACGGTAACAAAACAAAGCTTGATGGCTCAAGCATAAAAAAGGCGCTTGCAGATTTGCGAAGCGCCTTTTTTTATGACTGAATTAATGAATTTAAATTATTACTGCGGAATCAAAACTTCTACTTCGTACTTTCTTCCTGCTACAACATCTTCAATTAGCGCACCAGCAAGCTGAACTCCATCCACTATGACAGTCGTTTTAATAACATCGGATCGCTTAAAGCTCACATCAAAAATTGCGCCGCGAAATTCCCGTATCACTTTTGCCTGAGACCATTCACTTGGCAATTGCGGATTGACCAGCAAACCTTTTACATCGCCCTTTAAACCGAACAAGCCTTCCACCAAACAACGATACACCCATGACACAGTGCCCGTATTAAATAACTGACTGGAGCGCCCTGCAGTGCGCGGGTATTGATGGTAGGCACCGCGATAATAGTTAGGAATAAATACAGGCAACTGACCGCGTTGCACATAGTCCGCTTCACTCGGACCAGGAATCATTTGCCGCAATAGTTTGTAAGCGCGATTCGATTCTTCAATCGTGTACAAGCTGTAAATATAAAAAACTGCAGCATGATTGTAGACCGAACCATTTTCTGCCGAGCCGGGATGCTTCTGCGTCACACGACCAACATCATCGCGCATGGCGGTGTAAGCGGGAGCAAACATAGTGACACCGTAGGGCGTTTCCAATTGTTGCTCGACAGCAGCCAGAATTTTTTCTCGCTGCTCAGCGCCCGCAGCACCACCTAAAATCGACCAGCTTTGTGGATTTAAATAAATGCGGCCTTCTACATCTTTTTTAACACCGAAAACCACATCGTCATCGGTAATGCCGCGCGCAAACCAATCGCCATCCCACAAATATTTATTGACGGATTCGTTAACAGTTTCCGCACCAGCACGAAATTTTTCTGCCGATGCAATTTCCTGTTGCTGTTTGCAAATATCTGCCCATAAATTCAAAGCATAAGCAGTAGCGACCGAAAGCCAACCCGAGACACCTTTGCCTTTGTAACCCACCATATTCATAGGGTCACACCAATCGCCCTGGGCAATAAAACTTAAGCCACGAGAATCGCGTGCGCTCAATAACCAATCCATAGCGCGACTGATTCGCTCAAAAACAGAATAGGTTTTATCGCCTTCAGCATCGGAAACCTGTTCATTTAAAATCGAATAGTCGTTAGTTTCGTCCAGATAAGCTTTCAAGCAAACCGGTAGCCATACGCAGTGATCTGTGTGTGGAATTTGATTGATATATTTTAGCTCTGCACCCTCGGCCAATAAAATTCCGTCAGGCATTGCACCGCTCGCCTCCTGCTGACTAAGTGCATGCAAAAATGCAGCGCGAGTGACTTGGGGCTTGATGTAACTCATGCCCATATTATCTTGCAGATAATTACGTGTTTGCGGATCTGTCGTTAAACGATTTACATCGCCATGATAAAAAACCTGACGTGGCAACCAGTGATTTACAAAATTATTTAATTCCTGATCCGGCGTTTCTATTTGCAAACAACCGCGTCCTGAACTCACGTAATCAGCGTATTCTTTTTTGGCAATTACAAACCCTTGTTCACTTAAATATTTGTCGCGCAGCTGAATAATTTCTGCGTCATCAAATGCTGGGCCAAAAATAAAACGAAAATCGCGGGTTTGGTCTTGCGCTAAATCCAGACGATATTGCAAAACCGCCGCAGGCGTTTCATAACGCGCATCACCTTTCGTTAAAAGCTCAGCTTGCAGCGCCGATGGATTATGTAAACCGCCCTCGCCTTCAAAGGTTTCTTGTTTGGCTTCCCAGGCTTCAGATTTCTGATCGTGAAGAAAAAAAGTTTTGTCTTTGAAATTTTTATTTTTAAAATAATCAGCCACTTTTTGATAAGGTGTGACGCAACTCGCTACAACACCACCTAAATCCGCACGATACTCGGCGGATTGATTCATCCAGGACATAAAGCCGATAGGGAAATAAGGGTACACACTTATTTTTCGCGCTTTTTCTGAAATATTAATTACGCGTAAACTCCACAGCTCCATCACATCACTTACTGGCAAACTTACATTAAGTTCGATGCGAATACCTAAGTGTTCGATAGTCCAGGCTAAATCACTTTTGCCAACAGAAAAATTGAATTTATCAACTTGTGCGCGCACAGGTTCGTAAGGCGCAGAAAAAAGCTCGCCGGACTCTTCATCTTTAATATAAAAAAAACGACCGGGGTGATGTGCGTAATACGGCTGCTCTGGCTGCATAAATGTTTTTGCTTCCAGGTTTGGCGCGTAGGCATATTTTGCGGGTTCTGGCTGCATAAATTGTGCAACGGCATAACCGCGACAGGTAACTTGCATCATCATTTTTTGATTCCACAAAAAACCAGCGGCGCGAGGCATGGCCGTTGCTGTGGTTAATTCAAAACGCTCGCCGTTTTGAGCTGGATGCAACATAACTAACTCCAAAATATGTGTCGGAAAATTTATTCAGGTTTGCGCGCCGCCAAATCCGTTTGGATTTTGATAAGCGCTTTATTATCGAGATTGTAAAAAAACATAATCACAACCGCAGCTAATGCGAACGCAGCAGGGATAAAAGACATGAGCATGACAATGCCAGTTTGCGATGCGGTACTTTGCGCAGTATTTGCCACGTAACCCAAGGCAGTGAATACCGAACCAATTACCGCCGCTGCCAACGCCGTTCCCAATTTTTGCGAGAAAGTTGCGGCTGCAAATGTCATTGCCGTTGCACGGCGGCCAGTGCGCCATTCATTGTAATCAGCAGTGTCGGCATACATTGAAAATGCAAGTGGAGATTTAGGACCAAGCACAAAACCGATGGCGATTTGCAAGGCGTACATCAATTGGATTTGATCTTTAGGTACAAAGAAAAATGCAGAAGATAAAATTGCTGTTGCGCTCATAAGAATAATCATGAGCGTTTTTTTATCCAAAAATTTTGTCATCACCGGCGTTAGCGCCGCCCCTACTGCTGCCGCAATCATATAAGCAGGAATAAAAGTTTTTAATAAATCAGGTTGCCCAACTACGTATTTAAAATAATAAGCAGCCGAACTGGAGCGCAAGGTGATAGTAATCATGATGATAAGCGCAAGAAAAAAAAGAATTACCCAAGGTTTATTTTGCGTTAAATCTTTTATGTCTTGCATAACCGCATTTTGTTCTTCAGCAATCGGCTGAATGCGTTCGCGTGTATTTAAGAAGGTCAACACGAAAATAATGCTAGCAGCAACTCCCCACACGGCCATTGTTAATTGCCAACCCAAACGCTCATCGCCCTGTCCTAAATATTTCACTAAATCTGGTGTGAAATAAGTGACGAGCGTACTGCCGGTAAATGCAAAAATAAAACGCAATCCGTTAATAGTTGAACGCTCTTGCGGATCATTCGACATAACGCCAGATAATGCGTTGTAGGGAATATTGATGCAGGTGTAACACACCATCATGAATAAATAAGTGCCGTAAGCCCAGGCAATTTTTCCATTCTCGGTGAGATCGGGCGTGGTATAAGTGAGCACACCAGCACCTGCAAGCGGCAATGCAATCCACAATAAATAGGGGCGAAATTTTCCAAAACGTGAATTGGTGCGATCTGCAATTGCGCCAATCATGGGATCGGTGAATGCATTAATAATTTTTACGGTAAACATCATTCCTGCGGCAGCGGCGGCAGAAATACCAAACACATCCGTATAAAAAATCATTAAAAACGTGGCAATATTTGCCCAATAAAAATTAAACCCCAAATCGGCCACGCCATAACTTATTTTTTCACGCCAAGGTAATTTAATGGCTTTCATAGAGTTTCCTTTTTATTGTTAGATATCTTCAGATTGTTTTAGGAATCTAGTAATTATTCGTGGCTAGTGGATTGGCGTTTTTTTATTTGATAACCCATGTCCACAACTTTCGCATCGTCTGTGTTTCCATTTAAACGGGCGATAACCATTTCAGCAGCTTTCACACCCATTTCATAACGACCAACTTGCACGCTAGTGAGTGAAGGATTTACAAAACGCGATGCTTCAATATCGTTAAAACCGCATAACGCCAAATCGTTCGGCACATTGATATTCATGCGCTGACTTTCAAATAGCGCGCCAAGTGCAAGGTCGTCGTTCGCGCAAAAAACGGCGTCTACAGTTCCATTGGTTGATGCGAGTAAACTTTTAAAAAGTTCACCGCCCACGGAAATCGACGAAGGTTCTGGCGTGGTCATAATAAAATTCTTGTGGAATTTATCGGCATCTTCCAACGCTTTTTTGAAACCTTGCATACGCTGCTGTACGCGCGGGTCCATACGTGCGCCGATAAAACCTATGCGGCTGTAACCTTCGTCGAGCAAATGCTTCACCACGTCGTAGCCCGCCTGCCAATGTGAAAACCCCACATTCATATCCAGAGGCTCATTCAGTAATTCCATAATTTGCACTACAGGAACGCGCGACTTTTGGATCAGGTTTTGGCAGGTGCGCGTCTGGTCGCCACCGGTGATGATCAAAGCTTCCGGCGTTTGGCTGAGCAGCGTGCGGATCATCTTCTCTTCTTCGAGCGGCGAGTAATGGGTGTCCACCAATAGGACTTTGTAGCCGGTTGTACCCATTACATCGTAAATACCTCGAAGCACGTCCGTAAAAACCGTGTTTGAAAGTGATGGAATGGCAACGCCGATGACGTTGGATTTGGACGACGCTAGCGAGCTGGCGTATTGGTTGGGGATGTAACCAAGCAAATCGATAGCTTTTTGCACCTGCTGACGCAGAGACTCAGACACTTTTTCAGGCTGGTTAATAACCCTGGAAACCGTAATGGCGCTTACACCCGCAGCGATGGCCACATCGATGAGTGTGAGTTTTTTATCGGCGTTTTGTTTAGCGACTTTCATTTATTTTATCTCCGCCTAGAGATGCCATACTTGTCATACTAGAATGGGCTAAGGGTTGTGGTTGATACACTAACACAACGCAAATGATTGCGCTATCATTTATCTTCATGCTACCCTGTTAACACTAATCCAAAAACTGGCTAGCTCTACATGACCTTGAACAAATCAATTTCCAACCCTGAGTCGAACACCAATTTGATCATCGTTATGGGTGTGTCAGGTAGTGGGAAATCAACACTAGCCAAGGCCTTAGCGGATATTTATGGGTATGAATACATCGACGGCGATGACTTTCATAGCGCCGAATCCCGCGCTTTAATGGCGGAGGGCGTGCCCTTAACTGATGAACACCGTGCCCCCTGGGTGGCGGCGATAAAAGCGCACCTGCAAGATAACGCCAATCATTTAACACACACGATTTTGGCGTTCTCCGGGCTCAAGAAAAAACACCGCGAAGCCTTGCGTTCGGCCGGCCTAAAAACCCTCGTTCTCTATCTTACCGGCGACCGAGAAACCATTCAGGAACGCATCAATAAACGCAAGGGTCACTTCATGGCACCCGCGTTATTGGATAGCCAATTTGCCAGCATGGAAGATCCTCTCAGCGAATCAGACGTGCATTTAATTGATGTATGGCCACGACTGGAGCAAGTGGTTGAACAGGCATCCGGCTTGATCGATACCTATCTGCTCGATAACAAAACCGGACAAACCAAATCGCCAAAGCGAATAGGAGAGCCTGCGCAAATTAAGGATTAATCGGCCACTTTTGACGCATTGATAATCTTGTTGGCAAGCCCGCAACTTACCGCCACAATAAGGCAATCCAGCCAACCTATTTTCAACAACCTTTCGCGCTGGCTTTTTGATAGGAGCTAATTATGTTGCCAGGCTACGCATCTCGCTTTTTAGTATTAACGTCACTCAGCCTATCCCTCCTATTGACGGCTTGCACAACCACCACCGAGGGTTTTCGCAGCAGCTGTGCCAGCGAAAGCGATACGGCCTGGAAAGAATTATCTCTCTCTAAAGCAAAAGGTTTTGGTGGCACCGTAAGTTATGCCAAAGCGCTGGGATTACTCACCGCCGCACGCCCGCTACAAGTCGCTGAAAAATTTGAAGCTTGCTACAACAACGCTCACAGCGCCCGCGAATACATTAGCAATTCCTACAAAGGCGAATAAGATTCACAGCTACTCGTTATTGAGATAAAAATGTCAATAACGAGTATTCTTCCTGCATAAAATATCAATTCTTAACGATATAAATTCCACGAGAAAAACTCATGCAAAAATTACGTTGGGGCGTACTCAGCACCGCCAAAATTGCTCGCACTAAAGTTATTCCAGCAATCCAAACTTCAGTGCTTGGCGAAGTCGTAGCAATCGCATCGCGCACGCAAGAAATTGCAGATAAAGCCGCAAAAGAATTGGGAATAAAACACGCTTACGCCAGCTATGAAGCCTTGTTAGCCGATCCAAATATTGATGCAATTTACAACCCGCTGCCCAATCACTTGCATGTGCCCTGGTCGATCAAGGCTATTGAAGCAGGCAAGCATGTTTTGTGCGAAAAACCTTTAGGTTTAAATGCTGCTGATGTTGAAAAACTAATTAAAGTTGCGCAGCAATATCCACAGTTAAATGTCATGGAAGCCTTTATGTACCGCTTTCATCCGCAATGGCAAACGGCAAAAAATATCGTTCGCGATGGCGGTATTGGAAAAGTTCGTAGCATCCATTCACATTTTGCTTACAACAACCACGAGCTGGATAATATTCGCAACAATGTCGAATGGGGCGGCGGCGCGCTTATGGATATCGGCTGCTACTGCATTTCGCTCGCACGTTTTATTTACGATGCAGAACCATCGCGTGTGCTAGGTCAAATTACGCCGTTTGCAGGATTTGATGTGGATTGTTTTGTTTCGGGAATTTTAGAGTTTGAAACCGGCAATACGACCTTCACCGCATCAACCAAAAGTGAACCTGAACAATATGCAGAAATTCACGGCGAGCTAGGCAGCATTTTAATTCCTCTTCCATTCAACCCTATCGCCGATACCGTTACTCACATAATTGTAAAGCGCGAAGGCATTACCGAAGAAATTGTGCAAACACCGAGCGATCACTATCGCAATATGGCTGATGCATTTGCGGAAAATATCACTTCAAAAATTGCTGCACCAACGCCGTTAAGTGATGCTCTAGCCAATATGAAAATTATTGATGCTATTTTTGCAAGCGCAAAAGACAGCCAATGGGTTGCTATAAATTAGTTTGCAATTAATTCATTTCATACAAGTGCCAGGACATAGTTCGCCATAATGAAGACGTTTATAACTACAGTATTTGCAGTGATGATTGCTTTAGCGCCGATTTCATTATTTGCAGAAACATCCGCGGCGGCAGAAACAAAAAATATTGTTCGCATTGCCCCACCCTTGGCAACTTTGGTGAAACAATTTAAACCTGATCTCAAAGCCGAAGCAGAAATTATTTCGCGCAATACGCAAATTACTGTAGATGAAAATTATTTTAGCCATTCGCTTTCTTATGTTGCCGTCTATATCAATAGCGATGAAGCCGTGCGCGATTACAGCCAAATCAGCATTAGCTTCAATAGCTACTATGAAGATATAACGTTGGAGTTTGCTAACGTGCGCACACCGGAAGGCGAAATGGATAGCATCAAACCGGACGCCACACAAATTCAAAGCCCCAGTGATGAAAATTTTTATCAGGATCGCAAGGATTTATTATTTTCCTTACCGAATGTGCGCAAAGGCTCGATTATCGAATTTCAATACCGCTACACAGACACCAAAAAAATTGTTCCCAACCAATGGTTTGATAGTTTCAGTATGAATTGGTGGGAAGGCCGAGCCGCCGGGCAAGGTGTGCGCTCCGATGCAATCGCCAATACCGAACTAACAATCACTGCACCCAACAAATTAACTTTTTTTGCAAACGATTTAAGCAATGTAAATATTACTCACACACGACAGGAAAAAAATGACACGCAGATACTAACGTGGAAAGGCAAAAATCTTCCCAAAGTTGAACTGCAAGATAGCATGCCGCGCGATGAACAGCGCACCACGCAATTGCGCGCAAGCACCATGGGTTCATGGCAACAAATCGCAAGCTGGGCAAATCAATTGGCAACGCCTCATGTAGTGACTGACGCGAATCTTGATAAATTAATTAATAACATCAGCAAAACTGAAATTACGCCCGAAGAAAAAACCAAAGCGGTTTATCAAACCATTCAGGAAAAAGTTCGCTATGTATTTGCGCATGTCGGGCGCGGTGGTTACGAGCCACACAATGCATTTGAAGTGCTTACCAATGGTTATGGCGATTGCAAAGATCAAACGATTCTTGCAGTAACTATGCTGCGTAAACTTGGCGTTAAAGCTGACCCCGCGTTAGTTATTACTCGCTCGCGTGGTATTCCCGATATGAAAATTACCAGCGTGAGTTTTGATCACATGATTGTGCATATTCCTGCACAACCTGGCCTCGCTGAAATGTGGATGGATACCAGCGGTGATAAAGGACTCTACCCCGGATTTTCAGTTGGCATTGAAGGCCAGCCATCACTTATTGTTAACGACAACACTGAAAATATTGTCACCATTCCGGTGCTCGATAGCGCACAACATTTTGTACATTTGGATTTAAATTTCGATAAATTCGAAGGCAAAAATACTGAAGCAAATTTCACATTAAAACTCGGCGGCCAATTTGAGCAGCGCTTGCGCGGTATGTGGCAATATTCGCGAGAGCGCGACAAAACATTTCGTGAATTAATCGGCCATATTTATTCCAGCGCAGAGGTTACCAAGATCACCGCTAATAATGCTGATAATTTATGGCAGGGTTTTAATCTCACTGGCCAGTATAAGTTCACCAACGTGTGGAACGGCGGCAAGGAACCACTTACCTATGGTTTTAATATCACGCAATTGGTAAACCTGTTTACTAACTTTCGTGATATTCACAAACCTGCAGACCGCATTCAAGATTATGAAATTGATCCCGGCTATACAATTTCCGCACATTTAACTTTTGCTCGTCCAACGCCTAACCACTTGGTGAACATCACCAGTCAAGGGCAAAATGTTGATAATGAATTTTTCTCACTAGAGCAAAAAGGCCACGAAGAAAATGGAAGTTACGGCGTCGATATAAAATTGGTTGTTAAAAAGACACATCTAACGCCGCAAGAATATCCTCGGTTCTATGAGCAAATACATTTGCTACTCGATTCCAATGAATGGTTGCTGGTTTATCGCTACGACAAAAATGCCGCCGATTTAGCTGCACTTAAAGAAACAGCGGCAAAGACTGGCAAAGCAGAAAACTATATTGCCTTGGCAAAACTACAAATTAAAAATGGTGATTACGGTAAGGCGCTAGAAACTGCTAAACAAGCTGTAAAGACTGAACCTAAAAACGCCGAAGCTTATTACGTGCTTGGCCTCGCACAGGGTTACAACAATTTATTAAATGAGTCTGAAAAGTCCTTTGCAAAAGCTGAAGAACTAGGCTTTGTTATTTGAGTTATTTCTTTTACAACACAACGCCGAATAGTCATTAGAGGCAAGAATCATTAACAGCAAATTTACTATGAAATTATTGCTCAACATTATTGCACTCATTGCCTTGGTTGCCTGCGCAGCGCCAAAAGCTGTTGAGACAAATGTGGTCGCAGCATCCGCAGCAGCAAGCACGCATAAGATGAGCGATTACTTCAAAGAATCGCAACAACTTAACGCCAGCAAAACACTTAAAGAGCTGATCCAGACTGCACAGAAAGATTCCAGCAACCCTGAACCACTTTACGGTATCGGCTACCTGCATATGCAAAGTGGCATTAATAATAAAAACGCTCGCGAGCTTGAGCTTGCTGAAATTTATTTGAAAGAAGTGCTAACTAAATTTCCCGGCAACCAGGCTGTATTGCAAGCGCTTTACAATGTGTATTACGACAACACACTGCAAAACCGCGGAAATGATTCATTCGATAACGCAAAAAAAATATTCACCCAGTTACCGGAATCAGGTCGCGCGAATATAAACCCGCCATCTCTAGCCAAATATGCGGCAACAGTTTTACAGCAGGAACGAGATCGTCAATCCAATCACCAAATGCTGCGCGATATTTTATTGCAAGCTATTCAGGAATCTCCGCAAACAGACACCTCGTATATTTATCTTGCGAAACTTTATAGCGATGATCGTTATTTTGCACTGGCGCTCGCAACCCTAAAATTAGGCGAAGAAAATATTCAGTCATCGGTAGAGTTATATAAATCGATTGCAGATACCTACGTAAAGCGTTCTGAAGTTAATGGCTGCAATTATGAGCACGCATCAGACATACAAAATTCAGGAAAGTATTATCAATTAGCAATTCCATTAAAGCCGGATGATCAAGCTTTACACTTCGCGCTATCGCAATCCTTTCTGGATCAAAATCTTAATGAGTTAGGATTAAACGAAGCAAAAATTGCCGTTGACCTGCAAGCCTCTAGCGAGAGCATTAGTCTCAACGCGCAAAATCTTTCTGTACTCGGCTACAACACTCAGGCAGTGACACTTCTGCAGAATGCCATTGGCAAAGGCTATGGTCCTAGCGATACGGGCTACCACGAAATTTATATGAATAAAGGCGATTGGAAAAATGCTGCCGAAGGTTTTAATGCTTATGTAAAGGCGCGAGATAAATTCAGCGTCTACGATTTAATGAAAAATGACATTATTGCCCAGCAAGCCCATGTTGAATCAGTCGTGCCAATTAAAAAAGTATTGATTAGCAATGCCTGGGAGCAAGCGCTTTTCAATTATTGGGGCGCGCGTTCAAGTGCAGATGATTTGAAAAAAATCGCCTACACCAGCTGTGAGAAAACTGAATATTATTTCTACACCGGTTATAAAGATTTACAGGCAGGCAAAACAGCTCAGGCAAATACCAAATTCAGTGCAGCGCTCGGTGAAAAAACCTATCGCTTCATTGAGCGGCCATTGGCGCGTTATTTTTTGGAACACAATTCCTTGAACACAACTAATTAGTTATTCACACGAATATCGCAATTGAGAAATCTCGCATGAAGAAAATTGTTGTAGTGGGCGGCGGTGCAGGTGGATTAGAGCTTGCAACTAAACTTGGCAATACCTTAGGGAAAAAAAAGCAAGCGCATATTACGTTGATTGATCGCAACACATCGCATTTATGGAAACCAATACTGCACGAAATTGCCGTGGGCACTATGGACGAAGGTATTGATGCCGTTAGCTATCGCGGCCACGCCATTAACAATCATTTTTATTTTCGCGTAGGTTCATTGATTGATATCGACCGTAACACAAAACAAGTTGTGCTCGCGCCCATGCAAGATGAAGATGGCGTTGAATTTTTACCCTCAACCCGAATTGATTACGATTATTTAGTATTTGCTCTAGGTTCAACCTCCAACGACTTTAATACGCCGGGAATTAAAGAGAATTGCATTTTTCTCGATAGCGCAACTCAAGCGCACAAATTCCGTAATAAATTATTGAATCAACTACTTCGCATTCAGCGCTTACCAAGCAAAGATAATGAAGTACGTATCGCGATTATAGGCGGCGGCGCAACGGGCGTAGAACTTTCCGCTGAGCTGCACCACGCAGTCGCAGAAATTCATAATTATGGTTTTGATGAAGTTACCAGTTCACAATTAAAAGTTACGCTGATTGAAGCTGGGCCGCGTATATTACCTGCATTGCCCGAAAGAATTTCTGCATCCGCACACAACGAGTTAGTGAAGCTAAATGTAGATGTGAAATTAAATACCATGATTACATCTGCATCGTCTGAAGGTTTATACACGAAGGAAGGTGAATTAATTGCTGCGGATTTAATGGTGTGGGCCGCAGGAATTAAAGTTCCAGATTTTATGGCGAACATCGCCGGGCTTGAAACCAATCGCATAAACCAATTGCATGTTAATGCGTTTTTGCAAACCACACGCGATGAAACAATTTTTGCCATTGGTGATTGCGCGCAATTTATTTCTGCAGATGGTTCGCGCGTGCCACCACGGGCGCAATCCGCACACCAAATGGCGAGTACCTGTTACAAAAACCTGCGTGCGATTCTAAACAACAAACCTTTAACTACCTACACTTACACCGACCACGGCTCATTGGTGAATCTTGCAAGCTATTCCACCGTTGGCAGCCTGATGGGGAATTTGGGCAAAGGTACGCTATTTATTGAAGGTAAATTAGCGCGATTGGTTTATATTTCGCTGTACCGTATGCATCAAGTTGCGATTTACGGATTTGTTAAAACCGGTTTGGTTATGCTCGCAGGAAGAATTAATCGCTGGTTGAGACCGCGACTCAAACTACATTGATAAACTCGTTTGCTAAAAAATTCACGGCTTAACTTATTATGGTTAAAAACACGTTCACGTTAATGCCAAGGAGCAATTATGGAAACCGGCCAAGACACCTTATCCAATACATTTACTAATTTTTTTAATTCAGAGAAATCCAGCGGAATCGTTTTAATCATTTGCACAGTGGTTTCTCTTGTAATCGCGAACTCATCGTTCAGCGCAAGCTATTTGAGTATTTGGTCGACTTACATAGCAGGCTTGAGTATCGAACACTGGGTTAACGATGCGCTCATGGCCATTTTCTTTTTGTTTATTGGCCTAGAACTTGAACGCGAAATTTATAACGGCGAATTATCGAATTTTAAAAAAGCTTTATTGCCAATTATCGCCGCTGTAGGTGGCATCGCCTGCCCCGCCCTTGTTCACTTCATATTAAATGGAGGAACACCGACACAAGCGGGCGTAGGAATTCCAATGGCGACTGATATCGCTTTTGCCTTAGGTGTGCTTGCGCTCTTAGGTAGCCGCATACCCACTTCACTGAAAATTTTTCTTACCGCACTCGCAGTAATTGATGACCTCGGCGCAATTATTGTTATAGCAATTTTTTACACGGCAAAGGTTTCATTTTTATATTTATTAGCCGCAGGATTAACTTTTGGCGTACTACTTTCGCTGAATAAAATATTTCGCGTTATGGCGCTCACACCTTATTTAATTGGCGGCGCGCTTATGTGGTTCTGTATGTTGCAATCAGGAATTCATGCCACTATTGCTGGTGTGTTACTCGCATTTGCAATTCCGTTTTCATCAAAAGTGGATGATGAAGCTTCGCCATCGCACAAGCTTGAACATTTTCTCCATAAGCCTGTGGCTTTTATTATTTTGCCTATTTTTGCGTTAGCGAATACCGGCGTAGTTATAGGTTCAACCTGGGCGCAAGAATTAACTAGCCCAAATAGTTTGGGTATTGCCGCTGGCTTGGTACTGGGCAAGCCTGTAGGAATCATGTTGCTGTGTTTTATTGCGGTTAGTATCGGTATTTGCAAATTACCAGAGGGATTAAACTGGAAACATATTTTTGGTGCAGGTTTGTTGGGAGGAATTGGCTTTACGATGTCGATATTTATTACCAACCTCGCGTTTGTAGGTAATGCAGATGCAATCACCGCATCCAAAATTGCAGTTTTACTTGCATCACTCTCTGCAGGAACAATCGGTTTCTTGTGGCTTAGGTTTTTGAGTAAATAAATGGCACCGCAATTCACGCATCAACATTGTAAAAAGATTTTAAGCGCTCATAATCCGTTCACCACTCATATTAATAATCAAAGGATAACATCATATGAAAATCTCAAAAATCTTATCTCTGCTTATGGCCTTTGTATTTGTTGTAGGCTGTGCTTCTAAAGTACAACAAACAGTTACCAAACCCGTTACAGTTCAAAAAACTGAAGTAAAGACTATTTATTTAAAAATTTCTCACGGTCCAGGTGTTAATGCTGATGGCGCTTATGTAAATGCAGAGAAAGAACTTAGCGACGCAATTATTCAAAAAGTGAAAGTGAAATTACCTAAAACTAATATCATCACCACCCAGAAGCCAGTCGCCGGGTTGGAGGCCGATGTCGTAATTAATGAATTTAATTACATCAGCGGTGCAGCGCGAATCTTTGCAGGTGCACTATCAGGAAAAGCGAAGTTGGGTGCAAAGGTTACTTTGACGGATATAGCTTCAAATAAAAATTTAGGTGAGACTGATCTAGGAACTTCATCTAAATTCAGTGAGGGAATTTTTGGCGGAACGTCATCAAGGCAAATTGATGCCTTGGCAGAGCAAATCGTCGCTTTAATTAAAGCGCCCTAATTTATTTAACATCTGAAACGCTGGTTATCACGATGAATAAAATCAACATACAGTTTTATAAAACCAAATATGCTGAATTTATTTTAGGGTCTTTTGATAACCAGCTTTGCATGCTCGATTATAGATACAGAAAAAGCAGAGATGCTGTTGATACGCGAATTAAAAGAGGGCTTGGAGCGGAGTTTACCGAACAGGATGATGACGTTTTAAATCTCGCCAGAACCCAAATAGATGAATACTTTAGTGGTGCTAGAAAAGAATTCAATCTTCCGTTATTAACCGTAGGCACAGAATTTCAAAAGCTAGTGTGGGATGCGCTGGTGAAAATCCCTTACGGAACAACCTCTACTTATCTTCAGCTCGCTAGACAAATCAGCAATGAGAAAGCAGTTCGCGCTGTTGCCGCTGCAAATGGCGCTAATTCAATGTCGATTATAATTCCCTGCCATCGCATTATTGGTAGCGATGGGGATCTTACTGGTTATGCAGGCGGGCTTCCGGTTAAAAAGCGTTTGCTGCAATTGGAGGGATGTTTGTTGGACTCCAGACAAAGCGACTTATTATTTTCTTAAGGCGATTCGCTAATTGCACGTACGAATAAATACCGAAACCAAACTTATTGATTACCTACTTTACTCAATAATTCCGTAAGCTGAATTTGCATGATATTAATCTGCTTACCCCCCAGACGAGTTTTACGAATAATTTCCCATCCACGTTTTTGATAGTAATCAGTAAACTCTGCCGCAGAAAGCCACAACTCGTGCGCACCAAAATCCGAGGCGTATTTTTTTCCCGCTTCGATTAATAAATTGCCGAAACCCTGTTCGCGCTTTTCATCCACCACAAATAAATTACTTAACCACACTGGTGTTCCGTTGGCGATGTTTAGTGGGCGAGTAGGAATTAATACGCTGGTATCGCTGCGATAGGTGTAATTAACCAAGCTCACGCAACCAATAAGATTGTCGTCTTGCAGAAGAATAATCGTTTTGGGAATGGCATTGTGCTGAACATGCAAAAGCAAGCGCTGCTGGCGCGTTGCTATGGTGGATTGCAAACCTTGGCGTTCGCATTCTTGATGGTGCCAGGCAGCAACTTGTGCAAAATGTTCCGGCACATGCTCAAGCAACTGAATTTTTATTGCAGATGTTTTTGACACAGAGGCAGCCATGTAAATTTTGTTACTGAATTTAATCTACAAAGGTAGATGTCTTAGCAGCTTGGTTGGGCCAATTTTTTATAAATCAACTGATGCAATCATCGCGAACGCCAACTTAAAAAATAGTGCACGGCTCATAGCGCGAATGTTCGGCAAATTAAATCGCGCATTTAAAATGCGCGATTATTTTATCGCTGCCATTAAACCGGTAATGTCTTCACCGTGCGCTTGTTTGTCGGCATGGTACGACGAGCGCACTAGCGGGCCACAGGCGGCGTGCTTAAAGCCCATTTCTTCAGCGAGTTTTGTGTACTCGGCAAATTCATCTGGGTGTACATAACGTGCAACTGGCAAGTGATCTTTCGATGGTTGTAAATATTGGCCGATGGTGAGCATGTCGATATCGTGATCGCGCATGTGTTGCATGACTTCAATAATTTCTTCTTTGGTTTCACCGAGGCCAACCATCAAACCGGATTTGGTTAGTACATCCGGGCGACGCGCTTTGTATTGCTTGAGCAATTCCAGCGACCAATTGTAGTTTGCGCCAGGACGCGCCTGACGATACAAACGCGATACGGTTTCCATATTGTGGTTGAACACGTCAGGCGCTTCTTTTTCCAAAATATCGAGCGCTATGTCCATGCGGCCACGGAAATCCGGTACCAATACTTCTACTTGTAATTTAGGGCTGAGAACACGGGCTTCGCGAATACAATCGGCAAAATGCTGCGCGCCGCCATCGCGCAAATCATCGCGGTCAACAGAGGTGATAACGACATATTTCAAACGCATTTCGGCAATGGCTTCCGCCAACTTGAGCGGCTCATTGGCATCCAAAGGATTGGGCTTGCCATGGCCAACATCGCAGAAAGGGCAGCGACGGGTGCAGATATCGCCCATGATCATAAAGGTTGCAGTGCCACCGCTAAAACATTCGCCCAGGTTCGGGCAATTTGCTTCTTCACACACAGAAGACAGTTTGTTTTTGCGCAGAATACTTTTAATGCGGTCTACTTCTGGCGATGCGGGAATGCGCACACGAATCCAGTCAGGTTTGCGCGGAATTTCGTCGCGGTCGCTGGCGATAACTTTTACCGGAATACGCTCAACCTTGTCTGCGTCGCGCAGCTTTTCGCCTTGTTTATGACGCTCAGTGCGTTTAACAGGTTGCAATTCTTGAATTTGAACGACGGATGGCAATTCTGACATGAGGGATCTCTGGAAATGCGATTGGCTGGTTTGCGATTCGGTAACCTACTGCGAGGCTGGCATTGTACAGGTTTCGTAAGCTAATTTCTGCGCAAATTGGATAACAAGTTGTTGCTGCACATCGCTGATGCTGATCGGCTCGGCTAATAAATCCTGCATTTGCGTCATCGCCAAACCTTGGTAACCGCAGGGATTAATCCGCAAAAAGGGCGATAAATCCATCGCCACATTCAAGGCTAAGCCGTGAAAACTGCAGCCGCGCCTTACGCGCAGACCGAGCGATGCAATTTTATCGACGCGACTTTCGGCATTCACGTAAACGCCGGGAGCATCTGGCTTGGGAAAAGCTTCAATGTGGTAGTGCGCCAAGGTGGCCACAATAGTATTCTCGATTGCCGTTACTAAATCGCGCACCCCCATTTTCAGGCGACGTAAATCCAGTAGCGGATAAGCAACCAATTGGCCGGGACCATGATAGGTGACTTGGCCGCCGCGATCTGATTGAACGACGGGAATATCGCCCGGCACCAATAAATGCTCAGCTTTGCCCGCTTGCCCTTGGGTAAAAACTGGCGGATGCTCAACTAGCCAGAGCTGGTCATTGGATTCTGCGGTTCGAGTATTAGTGAATTCCGTCATGGACGCCCAGACTTGCTCATAAGGCTGCAAGCCGAGATTACGAATCTCAAGCACGCGATTATGAGCTGGGGATTGCGATGCGGACAATTAAATCACCATGCGTATTTTTTTGCTGGTGCGCAGGTCTTCGTGGATGGCTGTGAGCTGCTCTACTCCCGTGGCGGTGATCCATACAGTTAGCGATTGGAATCTGCCTTTGCTGGATTCATTAATAGTGATGCGGGTTTGGTCAAAACCAGGCGCATGGCGCTCCATAACCTCAATCACCAGATTATGCATTTCGTGGTCAGCATCGCCCAACACTTTGACAGGATAGTTTTCGCAGGGGAATTCTATTTTTGGCGGTTTTTGCTCTGTCATGATGTTCTCCAAAACAAAAAGGGGCAAAAAATTTGCCCCTCAGTTGTAAAAGATTAGATATTTACGTGAGGCTAATTAACTAAACAGGCCGCGGAAGAAAAGCTTGATTCGGTCCCACACGCGCGCAAAAAAGCTGGCTTCTTCAACGGGCTGCAAGGCAACCAACGGTTGAGTGTTGATAACTTTGCCATCCAGCTCGATGGTCAAACTACCCAACTCCTGACCCGCAAGAATCGGCGCTTTGATAGTTTCATTTACGTGGACATTAGCTTTTACATCGTTAACGCGGCCTTTCGGTAAGGTCATACGTACATCTTTTGGCAAGCCCAAGACGACTTCAGGTGCTTTACCTGACCATACACGAGCTTTGGTCACTTCCGTTGCTGCCTTATAAAGACCAACGGTTTCAAAATAGCGGAAACCGAAGGAGAGCAATTTTGAGGTTTCTTCAGCGCGCGCATTTTCGCTTTTGGTACCGAGCACTACGGCGATCAAACGCGTACCTTCGCGTTTTGATGATGCCACCAGGCAATAGCCAGCTTCATCGGTATGGCCAGTTTTCAAGCCATCAACTGTAGGATCGAGGAACAACAAACGGTTGCGGTTAGGCTGGCGAATATTGTTGTATTTGAACTCTTTTTCCGCGTAGAGCGGGTAGTGTTGCGGATGGTTGTAAATCACAGCACGGGCCAAGGTCGAAAGATCGCGCGCGGTCGTGTAATGCTCGGGAGCAGGCAAGCCTGCAGCGTTTTGGAAGTGCGTAGCTTTCATGCCCAGCTCTTGCGCTTTTTTGTTCATCATATCGACGAAGGCATCTTCGGTGCTGCCCACATATTCAGCCAAAGCGACGGTAGCGTCATTGCCTGACTGGATAATTTCACCACGCAATAAATCGATAACCGAAACCTGAGTGCCCTCTTTCACATACATGCGCGAGCCTTCCATTTTCCAGGCTTTAACGCTGACATTCACCATATTGGATTCGTTGATACGGCCGCGCACAATTTCATCAATAACCAAATAGCTGGACATCATTTTGGTCAAACTAGCTGGTGGAAGACGTTGATCGGCATTGTTTTGAGCGAGAACTTCACCGGTTTCGCCATCAATTAAAATGTAACCACTGGCCGCTAATTGCGGTGGCTCTGGCGCAACAACCGCTGGCGCTGCAGCCTGTGCTTGTCCCGGCGTTGCCTGACCTAAGGTCGGCGTTTGCGCATAGGTTGTTGCAGTACTTACACTCAGGCTCAATAGCACGAGCGCGATGCTGAATGGTTTAACAAAGGAGGTTACTGATTTGAGCATAAGAAAATCACTTTAAAAAAACACGAAAATATAGGTTTGGATTGGCAGCCACAGCGGTTCAATAAATGTGGGCCGAATTGTAACACCGCTAGCCCATGATGTACTTACAGCAACAAAACTTAATAAGCACTCGAAGCAATTATTGATAGACCACATGGACCTGTGAAATATCAATTTTTAACAATTGTTCACGCGCGGCCTGCATGCTTTCCGCATCTTTAAATGGACCAACCCGGACGCGATAAAGATTATTCGGAACTTTGGTCGCACTGATAATTACAGGATAGCTAATCGAACCGCCCACACTGGCCGCGAATTTTTTCGCCGAGGCTTCAACACCAAAGGCGGCGATTTGCAGATAAGTACCTTCCGGTATTTGCTCTGTCTGCCCGGTCACAGGTGTAGGCGCGGCGGCGATAACTTCAGCTTTCGGGACAATACCCGCTTCTTTCGACGCCGCTTTTGTTGCTATATCTTTTGATCCCGTACCCGCCGCTTTGCGCGATTTCAATGGCGGACGCGGGTCGCCATCCGGCACTACGATTTCAACTTCAACATTACCGGTTCCAACTTGCGTAATGCCCAAGCGCTGGGCAGCGGCATAACTCAAATCGATAATACGGCCATCGTGAAATGGGCCGCGGTCATTAATTCGCACTATGACACTTTTGCGGTTATCGAGATTGGTCACCCGCACATAGGACGGAATCGGCAGTGTTTTATGAGCACCGGTCATGGCAAACATATCGTAGAGTTCGCCGTTCGAGGTGCGCTCGCCATTAAATTTAAAACCATACCAGGAGGCAAGGCCACGCTCGGTGTAGGCGCGTTCGTCATCCATCAAGGTATAAGTATGACCGAGCACTGTGTAGGGGTTTTTGTTGCCCGCGATGGTGCGATATTCGTAGCGCGGCACAGCATCGGGCACGTGGGACATATCAATTTCTTTGTCTGGCCCCCAATCTTTATCTTTGCCTTTATAGCGACCGGATGAAGACGACGTTGAAGTCGATGAAGAATCATCTGATCTGGGCGCATGAGATGAACATCCGCCGAGCAAGCTAGCGATCACCGCTAACGCCATTAAACCACGCCACACCTTAAGCACCTGCACTAGATTTTCCCCATTTCGAGCTTAATGGCTTGGCTCAACTGATAGACGGCCATCGCATACATTGGGCTGCGGTTGTAACGGGTGATGGTGTAGAAATTTTGCAATCCAAACCAGTATTCGGAGCCGTTATCGCCCTCAAATTGAAAGGCAATAACTCGCGTTGTGGGTGGTAACCATGAAATAGGATTAATGCCTTGTTCACGCCATTGATCTACAGTTTGGGTTGGCACCACTATGCTATTGAGCTGCGGGGCCTGCATATTATCGGCGGCATGAGCTTCTACCGTAACGGGCTCGCCGGTTTTCCAGCCGTGTTCTTTAAAATAGTTCGCCACACTGCCAATAGCGTCAGACGGGGTTTTCCAGATGTCAGTAAACCCATCGCCACTAAAATCCACTGCCCATTTGCGATAGCTGGACGGCATAAATTGCCCATAGCCCATAGCACCGGCGTACGAACCTTTAAAGTCGAGCGGGCTGTGTTTTTGCTCGCGCGTCAGCAAGAAATAGTTTTCTAATTCAGAGCGAAAAAACGGCGCACGCGGGGGATAATCAAAAGCGAGCGTGGTCAATGCATCAAGCACATTGTAGCCACCCATATTGCGACCATAGCTGGTTTCCACGCCAATAATCGACACGATTATTTCGGCCGGGACACCAAATTCAGTTTCAGCGCGCTCAAGCTCGGCGCGGTTCTCACGCCAAAACTTCACGCCATTTTCAATACGCGCGGGCACTATAAAGATTGGACGATATTCTTTCCAGGTTTTGGATTGCTCTGCAGGGCGCGAAATAGCATCCAGAATCGACTGTTTTTTCTCCGCCTTTTCCAGCCAGCCTTGTAATTCAGCGCGGGAGAATCCGTTTTTGGCGACCATATCATTCACAAACTTTTTTGCTTCAGGATGTTGTGAATAGTCAGCCTGGCAGGTTACGGCACCTACCAATAGCGTCAAGCAACCCAAACTGGCGAAGCGTGATAAATGTTTGATGAATGTTGTTGCTGAATTATTGTTAAGCATTAAAGGCACAATCTTGCTCTCACTTTTACGAGTTCATTACTCGTTTTTGCTCGGTGGCTACCGCCATTAAAATCCCAAAACCTGACATAAGCGCCACTATTGCAGTCCCACCTTGACTAATAAACGGCAGCGGAACACCAACCACCGGCAGCATTCCCGCTACCATACCCATATTCACAAATACATACACGAAAAACGTGGTGGAAATACTGGCCGCCAATAAACGACCGAAATTGTCCTGCGCGTTAATGGCGATATACATACCGCGCGCGATCACCAAAATGTACGCGGTGATCAATAAAATAACGCCCAGCAAACCAAATTCTTCCGACATTACGGCGATAATAAAATCCGTGTGCCCTTCCGGTAGAAAGTCTAAACGCGACTGAGTTCCCTCAAGCCAGCCTTTCCCGTGCAATCCTCCCGAGCCAATGGCGGTTTTGGATTGGATAATATTCCAACCCGCACCTAGCGGATCGCTCTCCGGATCTAGCAACATGAGGATTCGCTTTTGTTGGTAATCATGCAACATGTAATGCCAAACTGGCCATAAACTTGCGCCAAATCCCGCCAATGCCAGGGCTATATACCACCATTGCAAGCCCGCGTAGAACAACACCACCATGCCCGATACCAGCACTAAAATGGCAGTACCCAAATCCGGTTGTTTGATAATCAGGGCAGTCGGCACCGCAATCAACACCAGCGTGATGATGATATGCAAAAACCGCGGAGGCAAATATTGTCGGCTTAAAAACGCAGCGATGGTGATCGGCATAGCCAATTTCATAATCTCGGATGGCTGGAAGCGAATTCCGCCTACGCCCAACCAGCGTTGCGCGCCCTTTGCACCGATTCCGATTACCAATACGAGAACCAGCAAAACAACCCCGATGCCATACAACCATGGCGCCATGCGCCGCATAAAATCCACAGGAATTTGGGCGATGATCAACATGGCGCAAAAGGCGACAGCATAAAAACTGCCCTGCTTTTGAATCGCCAGCATGCTGCTACTGCTGGCGCTATAAAGCACGACCATACCAAAACTGGCGATGGCGACCAACAAAAACAACAACACAAAATCGAGGTGCAAACGTTGCGCAATACGCTCAGCCCGGCGCAGGCCGATGCCGGTTTTAGGCATACGTCGTAAAAAATCCTGGCTACTCATCATTCGCCTTATTTAGGTCAAATTTCATTTAATTTACCGGTGGTGGCGCGGTTGGCGCTGGCGGAGCGCTTTCATCCGAGTCAGGCGTATCATCCGGCGTTTCGTTGATAAAAGGCACGGGCGCGGGCGCCACTGCGGCATCTTTCGGCACTGGGAAGCCATTAACTGGCCCGGCGCCCACATAAATATTCTTCAAGTAACCATCAAATAACCGCCGCGCTAACAGACTGGGGTTTTCAGATGACTTCAAGTGGTCGTCATTCTCAAGAATAATGGCGATGGCGAGCTGCGGATCATCCGCTGGGGCAAAGCCGACAAACAATACGTGGTCGCGTTGGTTAACCTTGAGAGTGCCTTTGGTATATCTGGCATCCTGAGCGATATTAACAACCTGGGCCGTACCTGACTTAGCCGCAATGCGGTAATCAGCGCCCATGCCCAAGTGATACTGGCGGAAAGTCGCTAGGCCACTGCCATAAACCGCGCCTTCCATGCCCTCGAATACGGCATCCCAGTATTCTTTTTTGATATCGATGTGATCCTCGAGAATCGGCGCTACATCAACGCCATCTACTGAACTGACCAGCTGTGGACGATAGCGATCACCACGGCTGGCAATCGTTGAAACCATCACCGCCAATTGCAGCGGCGTCACCGACACATAACCCTGACCAATCCCGATACTCACGTTATCACCGGGATACCAGGGCTGCTTGAAACGCGCGCGCTTCCATTCCCGCGATGGCCAAATACCCGGACGCTCATTGGGAATATCAATTCCTGTGCGTCCACCAAGTCCAAAATGGCGTCCGAAAGGATAGATATTGTCCACACCCATACGCCACGCCAGATCGTAAAAATAAGTATCGCAAGATTCCGCAATCGCTTTTATGAGATTCACACTGCCATGCCCGCCGCCTAGGCCGGGCGTATTCAATGTCCAGTCCCGGTATTTATGCGAGCTGCCGCCGAGAGTGAAATAGCCAGGGTCGCTGATAGTGCGATTAACGTCGGTGAATCCGAGATGCAAACCGGCGAGCCCCATCATCGGCTTGATAGTCGAACCAGAGGGAAATTGCCCCTGAATAAAACGGTTGATCAATGGTGTTTCAGGCGATTCATTAAGCGCTTTGTAATCCGCAAAACTAATCCCGGTAACGAACAAATTGGGGTCAAAACCCGGGTTACTCACAGCGGCGCGCACAGCACCGGTTTTAACTTCAATCGCTACCACCGAGCCACGACGGCCCGCCAAAGTAGTGGCAGCTTGCTGTTGCAACTTCAAATCAAGATTGAGCTTTACGTTTTTGCCGGGCGTGGGATCAATCTTATCCAGCACGCGAATTTCGCGACCGCGCGCGTTAGTCTCTACATTTTTGCTGCCCACTTCGCCGAGCAAAACACTTTCGTAGCTGCTCTCAATTCCGCTTTTGCCGATGGAGTGAGTACCGCTATAAAGCCGCGCCTGGTCTTCATCGAATTTTTCCAAATCCGTTTCACTAATCCGGCTCACATAACCAATGGTGTGCGCAAATAATTCCGCGTGAGGATAATAGCGAACCAACTCTGCATCCACCTGCGCGCCTTCAAGACGAAATTCGTTAACTGCCAAACGCGCAATTTCATCTTCAGTTAAACGGTAGCGTAAGGGAATGGGTTCAAGTGGATGGATTTGTTGCTTCTTGAGCTTGTAAAATTTTTCGAGATCGGCGGGTGAAATATCAATCAAGGTGCGCAACAAATTAATCGTCGCATCCAGATCCATGGTTTTATTAACCACGAGCGATAGCGTAAAACTCGCACGGTTGTCGGCAAGAATTTCGCCGTTGCGGTCGTAAATAATTCCACGGGTTGGCGCAATTGGCTCTACATGAACGCGGTTATGTTCAGACTGGGTGGCGTACTCAAGATAATTGGTAATCTGCAGGTTGTAATAGCGATAAATCAACACGCAAAACAAACTTAACATAATAGCCACCATCACCCCCAAACGGATTTTAAACATCCGCGCTTCTTTCTGGTGATCTTTAAAATGATGGCTTTCAAACATGAAGGGAATAACTCAAAAATAAAATTTTATGTGCAGGTTTGGAAATTTATTTTTTACAATTTATGACTTAAATCTATTTATGATATGGATGATTCTGCAAAATCGTACACGCGCGATAAAGCTGTTCAATCACTAAAATACGCACTAATGGATGTGGCAAGGTTAAAGGCGAGAGCGACCACTTTACCGATGCTAAAGCCGAAATTTCCGGCGCTAAACCATCGGGCCCACCAATCAATAAACAGTAATTAAAACCACTCATTTTCCAACTCGCTAAATTCTCTGCAAGTTGCTCGGTTGTCCACGCCTTACCTTTTACTTCCAGCGCAATAATTTGCTCGCCTTTACCGATGCTCGCTAAAATCGCTTCGCCTTCTTTTTCCATAGCTTTGGCGAGATCCGAATTTTTGCTGCGCTGGGCAAGCGGCAATTCCACCATCTCAACCACTACATCACGCGGCATACGCTTACTGTATTCTGCGTAACCCGCTTCAACCCAATCGGGCATTTTGGTTCCGACAGCAATAATTCGAATACGCACAGCTAAATCAACTCAGCGTTTATTCGGCGCGGCTAGCAGGTGTCATCGACCAGAGTTTTTCCAACTCATAATATTCACGGGTTTCTTCTTGCATAACGTGAACAACGGTATCGATATAATCGACCAACACCCAATCGCCACCTTCCAAACCTTCGATGCCATTAGCGCGAAAGCCTTTCTTTTTGGTTTCATCTACGAGGTTTTCGGCCAAAGAGCGCGTGTGGCGATTCGATGTACCGCTCACAATAATCAGCGTATCCATTACGTCCGTCAGCGTGCGCACATCCAGCGTGACGATATTTTTGCCCTTAAGATTTTCAAGAGCTTCAATAATGGCGTTGTTTAAATCAGACATTCATTTACCTATAAGTTTTAAAAAAAAATTTGCAAAAATAATTAGCGATACAATTGCTTCGCTTTAATGTAATTCCATACCGCATCCGGCACTAAAAACTGCGCCGAATTTCCCGCGAGAATTTGTTCACGAATTTCTGTAGCAGAAATTGGCAACAAACGCGGCGACGCGAGCACTATTGAACCCGATGCTTCGTAATCGAGACTCTTGGCATCGCGCTGATGTTTATTGAGTAAATCCCGCGCTTCACCTAATTCTGGAATCGCCCAACCCGGCCGCGCAATTACCACAATATGTGCGAGCCGAATTATTTCCGTCCAACAATACCAATTGGGCAAACCCGCAAACGCATCCTCTCCCATACACAACACTAAACTCACCTGCTCGCCCAATTCGGCGCGCAACTCCGTTAGCGTATCGTAGGTGTAAGAAGGTTTATCGCGCTGTAATTCGCGTTCATCTAATTGCAACTCGGGACAATCTTGTAAAGCAATGCGCAACATTTCTGAACGTTGCGCGCTATCCACTTGCGGCGCATCGCGATGCGGCGGTTTGTGGCATGGCAGAAGACGCATTTCATCCAAACCCAACTGCCGCTTTAACTCCAACGCCATGCGCAAATGGCCAATATGAATCGGATCAAAAGTGCCGCCGAAAATGCCGATTTTTTTACGCGTTGTCATAGCGGCTGCCAATCAAATTCCATTTGTCGCGCGGTTCGCTTGGCTAACTCAAGTGAAACCAAACGGCTCACGAGATGCAAACTCATTCCAATGCCAGCGGAAATACCGGCAGAAGTTACTATGCGACCTTGATCAACCCAGGGCGTATTTTCTTTAACATCGAGCTTGGGAAAATCATGGCGCAAATCTGCAATGTCTTCCCAATGCGTCGTCACCGTTTCGGTTTGAACTACATTTGCTTTCGCTAACAAAAACACACCCGTACACACAGAGGCGATTAGCGATGCTTGTAATGCAACTTCAGCGATCCAACTAACAACCTGAGACTTCAGCACCTCTTGCGTGTGAACGCCACCAACCACAACCAGCACATCAATTTTCGGATGATCACTAAAACCGTAAGCGGGATTAACCTGAAAGCCCGCCCGAGCATTTACAGTCTCACCTGTTTCGCCAACTAAAAAAACGTTGAAAGCAGATTCAGTTGCAAGTCTGTTGACGGTGCTAAAAACTTCAAACGGCCCTGAGAAATCCAGCACCTCGGCGTTATCGTAAATGTATATTCCTACGTTCAACGCCATTGACTGCCCTCAATCTCGATCATTACTGACGAATATGGCCATCGCCAAATACAACCCATTTTTGCGATGTTAAACCTTCAAGCCCAACTGGGCCGCGCGCGTGGATTTTGTCGGTAGAGATGCCGATTTCTGCACCCAAGCCGAACTCAAAACCATCCGCAAAACGAGTGGAAGCATTTACCATGACCGAGCTGGAATCTACTTCAGTAATGAAGCGACGCGCGCGGGTAAAATCTTCAGTGACGATTGCATCGGTATGTTGCGAGCTGTAACGCGTAATGTGATCGATGGCTTCATCTAAACCCGAAACAATTTTGATCGAAAGAATTGGAGCCAAATATTCTGTGGCCCAATCTTCTTCGGTTGCCTCGTTGGCTTGAATAATTGCGCGAGTTTTTTCATCGCCACGCAACTCAACGCCTTTTTCAGCATATGCAGCAGCCAAGCGCGGCAGAATTTCTGCAGCGACTTGTTCATCCACCAAAAGTGTTTCCATAGCATTGCACACGCCGTAACGATGAGTTTTTGCGTTGAGCGCAATATCAAACGCTTTATTCAAATCGGCTTTGCTATCAATGAATACATGGCAAATTCCGTCGAGATGTTTAATCACTGGAACTTTGGCGTCTTTGCTAATGCGCTCGATCAAACCTTTGCCACCGCGTGGCACTATCACATCGACAAATTGCGGCATGGCAATCAACTCGCCTACCGCTGAACGATCTGTAGTGCCAACAATTTGCACAACGGTACTTGGCAAACCGGCAACTTTTAAACCTTCTGCCAAACACGCAGCAATCGCGCGGTTGGAATTAATGGATTCACTACCGCCACGCAAAATCGCAGCATTACCAGACTTCAGGCACAAACTTGCAGCATCGATAGTCACGTTAGGACGCGATTCGTAAATAATGCCAACCACACCGAGCGGCACGCGCATTTTCCCAACTTGAATACCGGTTGGGCGATAGCTCATATCGGTAATCGCACCGCATGGATCTGGCAGAGCAGCAACCTGGCGTAGGCCTTCAATCATCAAATCAATAGTTGCGGGCTTAACGGCTAAACGGTCAACCATGGCAGGTTCAAGGCCATTGGCTTTAGCTGCCGCAAGGTCCTTTTGGTTTTCAGCCACGAGCGTGATGCGGTTTTTATCCAACGCATCCGCAATCGCCAATAAGGCCTTATTTTTAACGCCGGTGGATGCTGCCGCAATAGCACGGGAAGCCTTGCGCGCATTGCGACCCAGCTCAGCCATGTACTCTTTTACGTCTAATACTTCTGCCATAACTCCCATACTCAATTCTTCAATGCAAAATAAGGCGGTGATTATACCCTGAATAACGCAGTATTTTGGGGCTCGGATTGAGTATTTATAGTGATCAGCGCTTAAAAAAGTCGCGCGCTGCCTTTAAAAACTTCGCAACGTTAGAAAAAAGCCATAGCCATTTCAGCACCTATTCAGCTTCATAAATCTATTCTGTCAGTGAGTCGCGAGATTGGGTTTATCGCTCGCGACAGGTTCAACCGTTAATTCCTTGCTAGAAACCAGTTATAGGAAGATCGCCATGAAAAACCGTATGTTTATTCGCAGCGTTTTAGCTTTAAGCATGAGTATGTTTGTTGTGGGTTGCGCCTCTGCCGATCAAGGCTACAGACGCCATTACCAAAATGATGAATATGCATACGCGACCTATGACTCGAATGGCTATGGCGATTACGGCCGAGTGGTTGACGCCCGCCCTATTTATCGTCGTGTTGCGGTTGAAGTCCCTCGCGAATATTGCGGTGTAAGAACCGTGGCACGCGAAGAATATCGTCGTGATGGCGATTCATTTGCAGGCACAGTGGTAGGCGGCTTGGTTGGTGCGGCGATTGGTCACGAAATTGGTAATGGTCGTGGCGGCGCTACTGCGGTAGGTGGTTTGATCGGTGCTTCTATCGGTAACGATGCAAGTAAAGGCCGCACTGTTCGCTACCGCGATGAAGAAGTGTGCCGCACCGAATATCGCACCGAGTACCAACAACGCATCGTGGGCTACGATGTAAGTTACAGTTACCAGGGCCGCATGTATCAAACCCATACTGATCGTCACCCTGGCGACCGAATTGCGGTCGACGTTGCAGTGCGCTCACGCGGATATTAATCGCGACAGATTTGAATTGAATTTTTTTCAGCAGGAAGCGATAGTGTTCTGCATAGTCGCCCGCGGTGGTGCAGTTGAATAGCCACTTTGGCTCAGAATTAAAATCCACGATGCGCAATTGAAGTTCGCATCGCAGGATTGTAAGAATTGTGAGGAGACAAGATGCACGCTTCCAAAAATATATCGCTAATGCCTTTGCTATCACTCTTGGTGATGGCATTGGTTTTAACTGCGCCTTCCGCATTCGCCAAAAAAGATTTGTTCGCAAATGATCCTGCGGGCAATCAATCTTCACAAGTACAAAATTTAGTCACCACATCCTCTTCCGCCGCTGCTGACATTAAAAATGAAGAACCAGTTGTCGTTGCAGATGAACCAAAAGCTGAAGAAGCCGACGACGAAAAACCTTCTTACATCGAGACGCAATTAACTCGACTAAAAGGTCACTTGGTTGAAGTAAAAGAAGATTTATTTGGCAGCAAAAAGTCATCCAAAAAAATCACACCTGACACCAAAGCCGCAGCTGAACAAAGCTTGGTAGACAATGCGCACGCTGAAGAAGTGCAGCCGGAATTACCCACCATTTCTGCAACGGAAGCCGCACAACGCGCGCAAAATTTTGCTGAAGGGCAAGTGATTAACGTGCGCAAATATCAAGAAGAAGATAAGCCGCGCTATGCCGTAAAACTGCTGCAAAAAAATGGTCGCATGAAGACCATCAATTTAAATGCTGTAAGCGGTGAGCTAATCGAAGAAACCATAGAATAATTTTGCTTTGAAAAACAAGGAAACTGAATCATGCGTTTATTAATTGTTGAAGATGAAAAAAGCCTGCGCGAACAAATCGAGCAGATCGTAATTAGTGAAAAGTACGCGTGTGATACCGCTGGCGATGGCCGCGAGGGTTTATTTCTAGGTAGCGAATACGATTACGATCTCGCCATTATTGATTTAGGTTTACCGCTGCTCGACGGCACACAATTAATCAAACAGCTGCGCGCCAAAGAACGTAATTTTCCTATTTTAATTTTAACGGCGCGTGGCAACTGGCAGGATAAAGTTGAAGGTCTGGAAGCTGGTGCAGATGACTATCTAACTAAACCCTTTCACCCTGAAGAATTACGTGCGCGCTTGCACGCTTTGCTACGTCGCGCCAGCGGTCACGCAGCACCTGTATTACGCTACGGCCCGGTTTCTATAGACACTAGCGCACGCCGCGTTCACCGGGATGATCAGGAAATTGAATTGACAAGTTTTGAGTACAACACACTCACCTATCTTGCATTGCATGCTGGAAAAAATATTTCTAAAACCGAATTAACAGAGCATCTGTACGCGCAAGATTACGACCGCGACAGCAATGTTATCGAAGTATTTGTAGGTCGCTTACGCAAAAAACTGGACCCGGATGGTAGTCTGAACTTAATTAGCACCCAGCGCGGCTTGGGTTATCGTTTTAACGTCTTTAAAGAATAATTGAGCATTACTCGGTGCTGAGCAAAAAGCTAACTTCAATAAGAGCGCGTTTATTTTTTGCGTCTGCGCTTTTATTGCCGGTGTTTTTAGGTGTGACGGGATTTTTTCTTGACCGCGCCTTCCAAACAAGCTTACTCACTGCCGAAAAAACTCGATTGCAACGCAATATTTATCTACTGCTAAGCGCTGCGGATTTGCCGACCAAGCCGCTTCGAAAAAATGACCAGCCGCGTCTGTCCATGCCGAAAGAACTTAAAGATAAAGATTTTGAGCGCATTAACTCTGGTCTTTACGCCTATATCTACGACGACAAAAAACAACTGATTTGGCAGTCAAATTCCACCTCCCTACAAACCCCTCCCACTTACGATCAAATTTCGCCAACGCTGCAAGATAAGCAGCCGGCGGAAATAATTTTCGAATTTGAAAATGAAAATTATTTTATCGCCTATTCGGATATTTTTTGGGTAGTTGCTAAAAATCGTGAAGTGCCATTTCGGTTTGTGGCAGTGCATGACAGCGAAGATTTTATCGATGAAAAAAATGCGTATCGCAACCAACTTTGGCAATGGTTGGGCGCCGTTGGTATTTTATTGTTAATTTCACAAACCGCGATTTTACGTTGGGGTTTGCAGCCTTTAAAAAAATTGGCGGTATCACTTAACGCCATGCAAAGCGGTGACACTATCGATATTGAAGGCGACCATCCTGATGAGCTGCAAGATATTGTAGATAACCTTAACCAAGTACTCGCACGTGAGCAGGCATTACGACAGCGTTATCGCAACAGCTTGAGCGACCTTGCTCATAGTTTGAAGACGCCACTCGCAGTTATGCAGGCAAAACTTAGTCAGGCATCCGCCGACGAAGAGCTACAACAATTAGCGAGTGATCAAGTTGCGCGCATGAATCAAGTAGTTACTTATCAATTGCAACGGGCAGTATCCAGCCAGCAACAAGGTAGTAATCAACGCGCCGATCTTGAGCCAATTGTTCATCGTTTAATTAACGCGCTGCAAAAAGTTTATGCCAATAAAGCGGTGACTACTCAGGTTGAACTCGCGCCCCATTCCATATTTGCGGGTGACGAGCAAGACCTGATGGAGGTGATCGGTAACATCACCGAGAACGCGTTTAAATATGGAAAATCCTCCGTAAAAGTTCAAAGCGAAACGCGCGGCAAGCAATTAATTATTTACATTTCAGATGATGGTCGCGGGGTCCCCGTAGAACAACAAGCCCGCATTCTTGAACGCGGACATAGGCTCGACACCAGCCTACCTGGCCAAGGTATTGGCCTCTCGGTCGCCGCCGATATCATTCACAGTTATGACGGCGACATTAGCGTAAGCCCATCAAGTCTGGGCGGCGCGCAATTCAAAATCGTGCTACCACTCGCACACTAAAACTTCTCGATATCCGCTACTACGTGCGATATATCGCACAAACCTCATCTCGCCTGCCCTACAAGATTCACAGGGATTCCTCACTATTTTTTGTTTAGCTAAACGCCAATAATGACACTTATAGCAAGCCGCCAGGGAGGTGTAAAAATTATCTAATCAACTGAAGGTCGCCCAAAAAAGGATCACATCATGGAACTGAAAACTGTGTCGTCAAGAACTTGCATAGCAGTAGATTCAACCTGCGATTTACCCGCGAAATTTATTCAACAGCACAACATTGAAGTGCTGCCCATTTATATCAATTACAACGGCGGGCAAGCACTTGATTATCGCGACCCGCAGACCATGTTGAGTTTTTATAAAAATCACTCGAAAGCCCAATTTGGTTTAGCGCAATCTGACCCGCTCTCAGTAAATGATATGACGCATATTTTAAAAGAGCGTCTATTACCGCATTACGATTTAGTGCAAGTTGTCACTATCAACAGTAAAAAAAGCGATGTTTACAAACGTGTTTCGGAAGCTGCACTCGTGAATGAACCAAAATTTCGTGAGCTAGAAAAAAATGAAGGTCGCGTGCCTTTCAGAATTCGTTTGTATGACAGCATGTCGATGTTTACCGGCCACGCTTTGCTGGTGTATGAATTGGTAAAAAAAATTCACGTCGAAAAATTGCCGCTCAATAAATCGATTCGCATCATCGACAACATGCGCGATCAGGTTTACGGCTATCTAATTCCCAATGACTTATCTTATATGCGCGACCGTCGTCACTTACGCAAAGGTGACAACAATATTTCGTGGATTAACTTTAAATTAGCAAGCGCATTAAATTTGCGGCCAATCGTACAATTGCATCGCGGCGCGACTGATAAAATTGATACAGGAAAAGGCTTTTTAGGCGCACTGGAAAAACTGTTTGATCATGTGAAAAAGCAGGTAAAACTAGGCTTAACCAGTGATGTTATCGCCATGAGTTACGGCGGTTTACTGGAAGAAATTAAAGACGAACCAGTGATGCTGAAGTTTCGTGAATTTTGCAAACAACATGAAATTAAAACCATGCTATCGATGATGAGTATGACCGGCGCAATTAACGTTGGGCCAAAATCATTTGCCTTGTCGTTCGCTACGGATAAAGATTTGGTATAGATTTTCGCACATAAAAAAACCGATCAACTGATCGGCTTTTTTGTATTTAAAATTAACTAAACATCATATCCATTCGGATTTTTTTCCTGCCAGCGCCATGCATCTTGCATCATGCGCTCCAGGCCAAATTTCACTTCCCAATCCAGATCCTGTTTTGCCAAATCTGCATTCGCGTAACAACTCGCAATATCACCAGGACGACGTGGCGATATCTTATAAGGCACTTTACGACCGCTCGCTGTTTCAAATGCACTAACCATTTGCAACACGGAATAACCGCTGCCAGTTCCCAGATTGTAAGCGCGACAACCTGTGCCCACTTTATCCAAACCTTTGAGTGCTGCTACGTGGCCAAGTGCCAAATCTACTACGTGAATGTAGTCGCGCACGCCGGTGCCATCTACGGTGTTGTAGTCATCACCAAATACGGCCAATTGCTGTAATTTTCCAATCGCAACTTGAGCAATATAAGGGAGCAGGTTATTGGGGATGCCAGCTGGATCCTCGCCGATCAAACCGCTTTCATGGGCGCCGACGGGATTGAAATAGCGCAGCAAGGAAATATTCCATTGACTCGTTGGAGCTTTGGCAATATCGCGCAAAATGTCTTCCACGATTAGTTTGCTGCGACCGTAAGGATTGGTTGCAGAGGTCGCAAAACTTTCATCAATAGGTACGCTTACAGGATCGCCATAAACAGTGGCGGATGAACTGAAAATCAGCTTCCAGATTTTAAACTCTTCCATCACTTCAGTAAGTGATAGTGTTCCCGCTACGTTATAGCGATAGTATTTCATCGGAATCTGGCTCGATTCACCAACCGCTTTCAAGCCCGCGAAGTGCAAAACGGCTTCGAATTGGTGCGCAGCAAATACTTTGCGCAGCGCATCCGTGTCATTAATATCGACTTGATAAAACACCGGCTCAAGGCCTGCGATTTGCGCTACACGTTTTAGCGACTCTTCTTTACTATTGCAAAGGTTGTCCACGACCACGGGCAAATAGCCGCTACTAATAAGCTCAACGCAAACGTGACTGCCGATAAAACCTGCGCCGCCGGTAACCAAAATTGCAGGGCGTGAAGATGTGCTAGGTTGATTCATGAAAGAGTCCTTAAAAATTCTGAAGTGCATTTAAGCCAGTTAGCAGTATATCTGGTAATCCATCCCCTGAGAATAAATCATATTATTAATACATATGAATTTTGATAATAAAAAAGGCAAGCCGAAGCTTGCCTTTCAGGCATTACACTAATCCAAACAAACTTATTCGATTGGAAGAGTCAGGTTTACAACAAAATTCACTTCGTCATCAACCGCGCCATCGTTGTCATCGATAATTTTGCCAACGGTAAAGCTTAACTTGTCGTTGTATTTGTAAGTAACGTCAAGATGCGAAACGCCATCTGTTGTACCTGGACCACCATCTTTAAGCATATGTTGACCGTACTTGATGTTGAATTTATCAAAGGTCAATTCTGCAGTTATGTAGCTGTAATCTTTATCGCCAAGTGGCGCGTGGTCAGCCGCTATTGCATCGTAGTAAGTTACCTTAAATGGACCGTAACCAATGGTTGGAATTAATTCAACGTAGTCGCCTGGCTTAATTGAATCTTCGCCTAAGGTTGGGTAGTTGTAAGATACAACGCTAACACCGTAAGTGAAATCACCAGCCTTACCTGCGTAACCAGCATAAATATCGTATTCAGTACCCAAGGTGCCGTCACCTGATGACGTCCATAAACCAGCAATAAAACCATTGCCACTTACGTTTACGTCAGCAGACAATGCAGCGCCGCCGCCCAAATCAAATCCACGCCAGTAGTACATGTTAGATGCACCTACAGTTGCAGCAACATCGGCAGCATGCGCAGCTGGAACAGCAAAACCAGCCATAGCAGAAAGAGCAATCGCGCTAGCAATTAATTTTTGTTTCATCTTCATGAGTAAATCCTCTAGGTATGTTTTCTACATTTAGTTTTTTGAGGCAGTCGAATCATCTAGAACGACATGACTGGAACTTTGCAGATTACAAGCCAACTTTAGATTTTCCTTATATTTCAAAACCTTAAAAATTAAATACTATCTTGCATACAACCTAACATACTTTTCGCGGCACCAATTAAGCGCACATAATCGCACAACTCAATAAACACGCGCACCGATATGGATCATTTAAATCTGTGGTAATCATGCTTGATGTTTTGCAAGCCATCATCAGTCCATGCATCGCGTTTTAAAAACGTAAAAAATAAATGTCCTGATGACAAATCCAAATACAACAACAACGCAATCACCACCAAACTCGCACCAATCCATAACTGCGCGCTTAAAGATTCACCCGCAACTATTGCACCTAAAATTAACGCAAGCACTGGCGTCATAAACGTAATGAGTGATACCGATGTTGGTGACATATTTGCAAGCACGTAGAAAAATAATGCGGCCCCAATTAATGAACCAAAAATCGATAAATAACTTACGGCAAATAATGATTTATTAGAAATAGTTGCGGGAACATGGCCATCCATAATCCACCACATCAATAACAAACCCGGTAATGCAAACAATAATGTGCCTAGCGCCTGATTAAAAGCATCAACTTTTACGTCAATTTTTTTAACTAAAACGCTGCTGAAACCAAATAAAAAACAAGACAATAAAATTCCCGCAACGCCGTAAGCGGCATGTAAACCTAAATGTATTTGGTGATAAAAAATAACAACCAAACCAGAAAGAGCTAGAAATAAGGCGAATACGCGTTTTGCGGTAAAAGGATTATGTTTAAGTAAAAAGAAGCTCATTAAACCAATTACAAAAGGTGACATCGCAAATACAATAGCCACTAAACCAGAAGGAATATATTGCGCAGACCAGTAGACGACTAGCATGTTTGGAAATATACCGATAGCACCTGCTGCGTAAACTTGCCAAACACCAGCCTGCGCAAATAGTTTGCGACGTAAAAACAAATTGATCGCAAGACCAATAAAAAGTGCAATCGACATTCGCAGCAGAACAGCAGCAATAAAACTTAAGCTATCGCTGCTCCACTGAATGGTGAGAGGTGTAGTTGCCCATATAAGCACTACTGAAATGTACGCTAATAACACTGCCATGCGCCTGCTCCTTGTTGTCACAATAATTTTTATTGTGATTCGATAAGGGCTACAAGAGAAAACTCACGGCAATTTTTTAATAGAAACAAAAAGGCCGCAGGTTTTATGCTGCGGCCTTTGAATAAATCAGAGAATTTTATTTCAATTTCATTCTCTCTCAAATTCCGCAAATAAATATGCGTATGCGACTGCCCAAAATAGGGGTCGCATAGCGCAAATTCGTTTGATGGAATGATGGAGAGACATGAATTAATTTCCAAAGAGTTAAGATGCATTGACTCTAAAGGATCTTTATAACTTTCTCAACATGTTTTTGGATATTTTTTTATAAGCTCAGATCGCCTATACTCTTATTCAATATTTTGCAGGCTTACATTATGAAAAACTATTTTGCATGAAAACTTATCTTGTTGGCGGCGCAGTGCGCGACAAGTTACTCGGTTATCCTTTTCATGAAAAAGATTGGGTAGTTGTGGGTGCGACTCCGGAAATCATGGAGCAGCAAGGTTTTACTCCCGTGGGTAAAGATTTCCCTGTTTTTCTACATCCAAAAACTAAAGAAGAATATGCTCTCGCACGCACTGAACGTAAAACCGGACGTGGTTATGCAGGTTTCAGTTTTTATTGCGGTGAAGATGTCACGATTGAAGATGATCTAATTCGCCGCGACCTGACTATTAATGCTATTGCAGAAGATGAAACTGGAAAACTTGTTGATCCCTACAACGGACAACAAGATTTAATCGATAAAAAATTACGCCATGTGTCGGATGCTTTTTTAGAAGATCCAGTACGCATTTTACGTGTCGCTCGTTTTGCAGCACGCTATCATCATTTGGGATTCACCATTGCAGATGAAACCATCGCGCTAATGCGCACTATGGTAGGCAATGGCGAAGTTGATCATTTGGTTTCTGAGCGCGTATGGAAAGAAACGCAACGCGCTTTAGGTGAAGCGGCTCCGGATATTTTTATTCAAAGTTTGCGTGACTGTGGCGCACTCGAACGATTATTTCCTGAAATAGATGCGCTCTTCGGTGTACCGCAAACCGCAATTCATCACCCTGAAATTGATACTGGCATTCACACCTTAATGAGTTTGCAACAAGCTGCAAAAATGTCGAACGAAATTTGTGTTCGCTTCGCAACGCTATTGCATGACTTAGGTAAAGGTACCACACCCAAAGAAGAATGGCCGCGTCACATTGCACACGAAGAGCGCAGCATTCAATTGGTAAAAAATCTGTGTGATCGTATCGCAGCGCCTAAAGACTACAAAGAACTCGCGCTTATGGTTGCGCATTGGCACACGCACTCTCATCGTGCACTCGAACTAAAGCCGGCGACCTTGTTGAAAGTTTTACAAGCTAACGATGCCTTTCGTCGCCCGGAACGATTTAAACAATTTTTGATTTGCTGCGAAGCCGATGCACGCGGCCGCACTGGATTTGAAGATCGCGATTATCCGCAAGCTGAATATTTTCGCAAAGCATTGGAGCTTTGCCAAACTGTTAATGCGAAAGATATCAGCGCCCGCGGTTTTACCGGCAAAGAGTTTGGCGATGAAGTTAGCCGCTTGCGCCTGGAAATTTTAAGCGATTATAAAAAAACTATTATAGCGAATGACGAAAAATGATACGTACTCAACTTTTCACATCACACGGCGAATGGCTAACGGGCAACGAGGAATTAATCACGCGCTGGCGCGAGGAAGCTAGCGGTTACATCTGGATTGATTTGGAAGGTGAACGCCCTGCCGACGAGAAAAAAATTTTGCAATCACTGGATTGCCATCAACTTGCGATTGAAGATGTACAACGTTATCGCCACCCACCCAAAACAGAAACTTTTGAAAATCACACTCTAATTTTATATCGCGGCTTGAGTGAATTCAGAAAAGATCTCACCTTTAAGCAAATGACTATTGCTCTCTTTGCTGGCGACCGCTGTTTAATTAGTTGCCATCAACGACCATCGCGTGGCGTGACCTATTATTGGGAACATGCAAAACCGGAAAATCTTTTAGTTAGCCCCGGTTTATTAGCATCTAAAATAATGCGCTTTTCAGTTGGCTGTTATCTTGATTCTATTTTGGAGTTCGAACCATTTTTAAATGAAATCGAAGACTCCATGCAAGAAAAACCTAACGATGAAATTATGCGCGAGCTTATTGCCTATAAATCGCGACTGCGAAAACTCAAACGAATCTTTAGCTACCACGAGCGACTCGTCACCAATTTATTAAAAGATATTCCGCAACGATTAATTGATGAAGATGGCGATATAGAACACGGCTTACAGGATTTATTTGAGCGCTGCGAACGCCTAAATAGTTTGTGCACAATGTACTTTGAAATCTGTGGCGATTTAATCAACGGCTACTTATCTATTAGCTCCCATCAATTAAATAACACCATGAAAGTGTTAACCATTATTACAGCGGTGTTCGTACCCTTGACATTCATCGTGGGTGTATACGGAATGAACTTTGATAATATGCCAGAGTTACATTGGCATTATGGTTATTATTTTGTTTGGGCTGCAATGATTATATTCGCAGGCGCAGCGACTATATTTGCTTATAAAAGATGGCTGTAACATGAGCAATAATTTTTCCGTCTACTTACGTAAACCTGTTTGCGAAGACAAAGAATCATTGATTGCCGCGTACCAACGCAGTGAAGATTTACATTCACCATATACTTTTGCACCTACTGATTTTGATGCTTACATAACGCAAGAAAATCGATACTTGCTCTGCCACAAACACCATCATGAAATTATCGGCACTTTCAATATTTCCAATATAATACGCGGCTGGTTTCAATCGGCTTATGTAGGTTACGAAGTATTTTCGCCATTTCAACAGCAGGGGTTTATGCAGCAAGGATTGCAACTTCTTATTGAAGAAGCTTTTACTACTCTAAACTTGCATAGACTCGAAGCCAATATTCAAACCGATAATATTGCATCCATTAAATTGGTAGCCAAATCAGGATTTTTGAAGGAAGGTTACTCAAAAAATTATCTGCGTATCGGAGGCAAAGAGTGGAAGGATCACGAACGCTGGGCACTTGTTAACGAATGCTGGCGAGACGATAATTAAATTTATTGGTAAACCGCACAATCATAAATTACCTCCACTTCTAAATATCAATCTATCTCGCGTTAAAAAATATTTAAGCGACATTTAATCTACAGGTTTTCAAGCAATCATTTCACCGTCATAAAATCTTAATCTTTGTTGTTTAGTGTTGCGTGCGCTGTTTGCAGCCAAATTGCATACAGATAAATCCATTACATAATAGAGAATTTACTATGCGCCAATTTGTTCGCACATTATTAATATCCGCAGCATTTATATCGCCGCTTTCAGCTTATGCGTTAAACGCTGGCGATATTGCCATCATTGGAATTTACAGCGACGCGCCCGATAAAACAGCTTTCGTTGCCCTGAAAAATATACCCGCTGGTACAACGATTAATTTTACTGATGATGGCTGGAAAGCGAGCGGTGGTTTTCGCACAGGTGAAAATATTGTGACTTGGGTTGCACCCACTGGTGGAATCACTGCTGGTACAGTCGTTAATTTAGAAATGTCAGATATTTCAAATAGCGGCGATCAAATCATTGCTTATGAAGGTTCTATTTCAAATCCCACATTATTATTTGCATTGAATAATGACGGAAGTAGCTGGTCGAGCGATGCTACCAGCAACAATAATTCAGCATTACCGACTGGGCTTACTAATGGCGTTAATGCGATTGCACTAAACGAAAAAGATAATTTTGCGTACACCGGAATTACCAGCGGAACAGCTGCAACTTTATTGGCAGCAATATCCAATAAAGCAAATTGGACTGGAAACGACGGAAGTACACCAAGCTGGCCCAGTGTTTTTTCAGTAACATCAACGACTACCAGCAGTACTAGCAGTAATTCGAGCAGCAGTAAAAGTAGTTCATTAAGCTCAATCAGTAGCAGCAAAATAAGCAGCAGTTTTTCAAGCGCAATTAGCAGTTCTGTAAGCAGCGCGAGCAGCAAAAATTCTAGCAGCATTAACTCAAGCAGTCTTAGCAGCAGTAGCATTCCCGGTGTTGCAACTTATCAAGCGGCTGCGGATGGTTCTGCTGCTGTGTGGTCGGGCGATCACTTTATTAACTTCGATGATGAAACCAATATCGCTCGTCTTTATAAAGCAGGCACTGGCAGCGCGCCGATAAAAACCTGGAACTTAACCAGTGCATTGAATTTATCTAAAGAAGCAGATTTTGAAGATGCAGCACGCATCGGTAATGATGTTTTATTAATTAGTTCGCACGGCCGCAATAAAGATGGCGAATATAAAACTGATCGCTATCGCTTCGCACGTTTAGCCGTAACCGGTAGTGGCGCCACAACAGGATTAAGCGTAGCGGGCTACACCAGCACATTGGTACAAAGCTTGTTAGATAGCAGCAAATGGCAACAACCAGACGCCGCTGTCATTAGTCTTATTCAACAACGCACGCAATTACAAACAGCGACAGTAGCGAATCTTGCGCCTAAAGAAAATGGTTTTAATATTGAAGGTATAGCGCAACTTCCCGGCGCAACACCGCGCGTGGCAATTGGTTTGCGCAATCCTCTTATCAATAATCAAGCGATTGTAATTACTTTAGAAAACCCACTCGAAGCGGCCACTGGAAGCGCGCCAGTTTTTGGTCAAGCTATTCGTCTTGATCTCGCTGGTTATGGTGTGCGCGGTATGGCCTGGTCTGCAGCGGATAATGTAGTGTACATAGTAGCGGGTCATATTAATTCTGATCCCGAAGCGCAATTCTTTTTATATCGCTGGAATGGTTTACCGACAGGAACCGCAGAATATTTAGGTGCTTTGCAACATAGCAGCGGCGGTTCACTGGAAGCTCTACTTCCCTACCCCGGCACACATACCTTGCGAATTGTGGTGGATGAAGGTGCAGTGTTAATTAATGGGACTGAAAATAAATCCCTACCAACAGCTGATCAACGTTTCCACGATATGTTATTTACGGTTCCTAATTAATAAATTTGCTCCGGTGTAAAAGCCGGAGCATTTTCTGATTTAAAACCTACAACATAATTTTCCAAAGCGCCTGCGAATTTTTATCGTAGTTGGACCATAGTTCTGCGTAAGATTTTTTTAATGCAGGATGCAATTCATTCGGTGCTATATCACTCAAGGGCAAAAGCACAAACGCATTCTTGGTAATTTCATCGCGCGGAAGCTCAACATTCGCCTCTATTCCTACAAAATCGCCATAGGTAAGAACATCTATATCCAAAGTACGCGGACTGTATTTTGGGCCAGAGCGAACTCGTCCATTTTCATCTTCGATTTTTTTTAACGATTCAGAAAGCTGTGCGATAGATAATTCGGTATTTAAAGAGACAACCAGATTGTAAAAATGTCTGCCTTTGAAACCAACTGACTCGCTTTCGTAAATTGGTGAAATAATTAATTCACCAAATAGACTTTTTAATGCATCGAGCCCCGCCTGAATATTTTTTTCGCGTTCGAGATTACTACCCAAGCCTAAAAAAACCTGCGTCATTGAGCTTGCTCATTAACGATCTTTGCACCGCGTTCAATAATAATGCCGACAGCACGCGCACCTAAAACGGCATTGGGCTTGGTCAAGGTCAATCGCAACCACGGCACGTTAAATTCAGTTCGAATTAATGTTGCAATTGATTCTGCTAAAGATTCAATAAGCAACGCGTGATGCGATTCCACGTAGGATGCGATTCGTAAAGACACAGCGTGATAATTAAGCGCGTATTGCAAATCATCGGTAGCGGCAGCCCGGCGAATATCAGTCGCCATCTCAACATCAATAATTAATGTTTGCTTGATTTGGCGCTCCCAATCGTAAACACCGATGATGGTGTCAACGCGCAAATCGCGGATGAAAACAATATCCATAAGATTATTCGCCACGTGCAATTAAAGTGAAAAGTTTAAAGTGGAGACAAACTATCGAGAGGCCAGCGCGCTTTTACATTTACCGCAAGCGATTCGTGTTGGTTCGCCAATAAACGTTGGCAGCCAGCGTAGGCGATCATTGCACCGTTGTCGGTACAAAACTCATGGCGCGCATAAAATACTTTTGCATTAATTTTTGTGAGCGCAACTTCCAGATCTTTGCGCAATTTTTTATTAGCGGATACACCGCCGGCAATCACCAAGGTTTTTAATCCGGTTTGTTCGAGTGCGCGCTTGCATTTAATAACGAGTGTTTCCACTACCGCGGTTTGAAATGCGCAGGCGATGTCCGCGCAGGTTTGATCGTCGGGCAAACCGTTTTCTAATTTGTGTTTGGCGACGGTGGTGAGCGTGAAGGTTTTTAATCCGCTGAAACTAAAATCCAAACCAGGACGATCAACCATAGGGCGAGGGAAAACAAATCGCCCCTCAACGCCAGATTCTGCCAACTTGGCAACTTGCGGGCCACCGGGATAATCCAGGTCGAGCATTTTGGCGGCTTTATCGAAAGCTTCGCCGGCGGCGTCATCCAAGGATTCGCCTAGTAATTCGTAAACACCAATTGCATCGACTTTAACTAGCTGCGTGTGTCCGCCCGAAACCAGTAAGGCGACAAACGGAAATTCTGGCGGTGTATCTTCGAGCATAGGTGCTAATAAATGACCTTCCATATGATGCACGCCAATCGCCGGCACATTCCACGCGTAAGCCAGCGAGCGGCCCATAGAAGCACCCACCATAAGCGCACCGATCAAGCCGGGGCCAGACGTATAGGCAATGCCATCAATATCAGCAGGCGTTGAGCTGCTTTCTTCCATCACTTGATTAATTAATGGAAGGATTTTGCGCACGTGATCGCGCGATGCCAGCTCAGGAACTACGCCGCCGTATTCGGCGTGCAGCGCAATTTGGCTATAAAGGGTGTGCGATAGCAGGCCCAGTTCGCTGTCATAGATGGCAACACCGGTTTCATCGCAAGAAGTTTCAAGGCCGAGAATTCGCATGGCAGATTAGTGGTCTCTCTAAAATCAGGCCGCCATCATAAAGGAGATATAAGCACAAAAATAGAAGTTTGGCCGTGTTTGAGGGCCAAGTGGTTGCAGCAGTAAAAGGAAGTGTATAGAATCCGCACCCCTCGGATACATTACCGTCTCGTGTTTACACAGACGATATCGGGAATCCTCAAGACATCATTTTTCAGAACAAACAGGTCAAAACATGCCTTCAGTAAAACTTAAAGAAAACGAACCATTTGACGTAGCATTACGTCGTTTTAAACGTGCTTGTGAAAAAGCAGGTATTTTGGCTGATGTTCGCGCTCGCGAATGCTACGAGAAGCCAACCACTATTCGTAAACGTGACGCCGCTGCTGCAGTTAAGCGCCATGCTAAAAAGGTTCAACGCGAATCTAAAAAGTTTACCCGTCTGTACTAAGTTACAACTGGTTGACTGCGTGAGACTCTAGCGAGTTAAACGCTGCGTAATAAGTGATGCCTTGAAAACCGCGATGTACTTGTACTTCGCGGTTTTTTGCTGCCTGCACAATTCAGGATATTTACAACCTCCTCACTCCTGCGTTGTTTAATTAGTAGATACTAGCAATCCACAACCAGCGACTTATCTTATGTCCGGCATGATCCCGCAAAGCTTTATTGACGATCTACTCGACCGCATCGATATAGTCGACACGGTGGATAGCCGCATCAAATTGCGCAAAACCGGCAAAAATTACAGTGCCTGCTGCCCGTTCCATGAAGAGAAAACCCCCTCCTTTACCGTAAGCCCCGAAAAGCAGTTTTATTATTGCTTCGGTTGCGGCGCGAGCGGTAATGCGCTGGGGTTTGTGATGGATTACGAGCGACTAAGTTTTCCTGAAGCGATTGAATCGCTAGCGCGCGTAGCGGGATTAACCGTACCGCGCGAAGTACAAACCGAAGCGCAGGTGAAACGCGAGCAAGAGCGTAAAAGTATCTACAGCTTGCTGGAAAAAGCTGATGAATTTTATCAGCAGTTGTTGCGCCATCACCCCAGCAAACATATGGCGGTCAACTACCTTAAGGGGCGCGGGCTGGATGGCAAAACGGCCAAAGATTATGGCGTCGGCTTCGCAGCGCCGGGCTGGGATAACTTGCTCAAGGCGCTTGCAAGCAATGACGAGGATAAGCATCTGCTGATTGAAGGCGGCATGCTGATCCATCATGAGCAAGACAAAAAACTCTACGACCGTTTTCGCCACCGCATCATGTTCCCAATTCGCGATACCCGTGGGCGAGTCATCGGCTTTGGTGGTCGTGTGCTAGGCGACGACAAACCCAAATATCTCAACTCGCCCGAAACTCCCGTTTTCCATAAAGGCCAGGAACTTTACGGTCTCTACGAAGCGCGCCTCGCCTATCGCGATTTGCCGCGCTTATTAGTCGTCGAAGGCTATATGGATGTGGTGAGCCTGGCGCAATTTGGCATCCGCTACGGCGTCGCAACACTCGGCACCGCCTGCGGCGAAGATCATCTCGACAAAGCCTTTAAATACACCAACGAAGTCGTATTTTGTTTCGATGGCGATAAAGCTGGTCGCGCCGCTGCAAGCCGTGCGCTCGAAGCATCGCTCACCACCATGGCCGATGGCCGTACCGTGAAATTCCTGTTTTTACCCGAAGGCGAAGACCCGGACACACTGGTTCGTAAAATCGGCCCGGAAAAATTCGAAACCATGATTTCCATGGCGGTTCCGCTGGAGGATCAGTTGTTCGACACCGCCGCCGAGGGTCTAAACATTCGCACCATGGAGGGCCGCGCGACTTTTAGTAAACGCGCTGCACCCATGCTGGATAAGCTGCCGAAAAGCGTGTTTCGTGAATTGATGTTTGAAAACCTCGCAACCCGTACCGGTTTAAGCCGTAACATTTTGCAGGATTTGATTCTCGAAGCAGTCAAGAATCCCGAACCGAAACCTGAACCCATTAAAGAGCCAGCAAAACCGGTTCAGCGAGAATCCATTAAGGCGCAACCAAGCCAAATTCATATCCAACAAGCTACTCAACCGCAGGCAGCGCCAACTCATATACCACATCATCAGGATGAAGATCCGGGCTGGTCTGATTACTATGAAACGGAAGCCCCGCCGCCAAACTACGATGAATATTACACCGGCCATAGCACGCGCCCGGTTGCTAAAGAACCATCATCACCGTGGAATAGCGCAAGTAATCGCATGCTCATGACGCCTGCGCAAAAAGCCGTTGCCTTGTTGGTCGCCACGCCTAGCCTTGCTGCACTTGAAGCGGATCACGACACTTGGCTGGAAAATAGCGATGCTGACCTCCAAATGCTTGGCCGTCTATTGAAAGTGCTGCATGAGCGCCCACATTACAATCTCTCGCATTTGATTGGCTATTGGCGGGGAATTTACGGCGAAGAAGCCACCGAGCGCCTGGCGAAAATTGCGGGTAGCGATTTACTCCAAGCCGCCAGTGCGTTGAGCGTTACGCGCGAGGATAAGGCTGCGAAAGCGGATTACGACAGCGAAGCGGCGTTTAGCGGCTGCCTGGAAGCACTCCATCGCCAGCAAAACGCAAAAAAAACTGCAACATCCTTGGAAAAACTCAAGAACACCGACTTTACTCAACTCTCCAAAGAAGAACGGGATCAACTGGTGCGGGCCGCGTTAACGAATAAACCTCCGCCCACCCCTTAAAAACACAAAAATCGTCCCCAATATGATCACAAGAACCCATTCCTGACTCAACTAATAGGCAGTTCGCTAGAATCCAAAGGTCCAATTGCGCTATAATCCCGCGCTTTGCATTTCTCACTCACGTTTGACAGGGTTAATTAATGTCTGATGACGCTCAAGAAAAACAGTCTCGTATTAAAGAGCTGATAGCCCGCGGTAAAGAGCAGGGTTACCTCACGTACGCTGAAGTTAACGACCATTTGCCGGAAGATATTTCGGATCCGGATCAGGTTGAAGACATCATCCAGATGATTAACGACATGGGGATTCGCGTATACGAAACCGCGCCCGATGCCGATACCTTATTGATGACCGATGGCGATTCAGCCGCCGATGAAATCGCTGCCGCTGAAGCTGCCGCAGCACTTGCTGCCGTAGAAACCGAAGCTGGCCGCACCACCGACCCCGTGCGTATGTATATGCGCGAAATGGGTACCGTGGAATTGCTGACTCGCGAAGGCGAAATCGTCATTGCAAAACGCATCGAAGAAGGTGTGCGCGAGCTTATGCACGCCGTTGCTTATTGGCCCGGTGCCGTGCAAAAAATCCTCGACGAATATGCGTTAGTTGCCAAAGAAGAGCGTCGTCTTGCCGACGTGATTATCGGCTGGCTTGACCCAGTTGAAGAAATTCCAGCAACTATTATCGATGAAGATGCTGAAATTGAAGTTGCACCTATTGCTGGTGCGAAGGCCGCTGGCGATGATGACGAAGAAGAAGGCGCTGCTACTGAAGATGAAGAAGAAGCAGTTTCGGGTGTAGACCCGGAAGAAGCCAAAGTTCGCTTTGAAGCCCTGCAAAAGCAACACGAAAAAGCAGTTAAAGCTTTGGCGAAATACGGCTACGGCAGCAAACAAGCTGAAAAAGAATTATTTGAACTGGGCGACCTGTTTAAATTCTTTAAAATTCCAGCGCGCCAATTCGAACCGCTTTACACCAAAGCTCGCGAAACACTGGAAACCGTGCGTAAAGCTGAGCGTTTGGTAATGGATTTGTGTACTCGCAAAGCGCAAATGCAACGCAAAACCTTTATCAAAGAATTCCCCGGCAACGAAATCAATGAAGAATGGTTGCCCGATTTAATCAAAGCCAAAACCGAAAATGCCGAAAGATTACAAGCGGTATTGCCTGACGTTATTGCCGGCCAGCAAGCCTTGGCACATATCGAAGCTGAAAGCGGTTTAAGCCTTGCGAGCATTAAAGATATCAACCGTCGCATGTCGATTGGTGAAGCCCGTGCACGTCGCGCCAAGAAAGAAATGGTTGAGGCCAACTTGCGTCTCGTTATTTCTATCGCGAAAAAATACACCAACCGCGGTTTGCAATTCCTCGATTTGATTCAGGAAGGCAATATCGGCTTGATGAAAGCCGTGGATAAATTCGAATACCGTCGCGGTTACAAGTTCTCGACTTATGCCACCTGGTGGATTCGTCAGGCAATCACCCGTTCTATCGCCGACCAGGCGCGTACCATTCGTATTCCGGTACACATGATTGAGACGATTAACAAACTCAATCGCGTATCGCGCCAAATGCTGCAAGAAATGGGTCGCGAACCAACGCCAGAAGAACTCGGCGAACGTATGGACATGCCAGAAGATAAAGTTCGCAAAGTGTTGAAAATCGCCAAAGAACCCATCTCCATGGAAACCCCGATCGGCGACGATGAAGATTCACATTTGGGCGATTTCATCGAAGACACCACCATCGTGTCTCCCGTTGAATCCGCCACCATGGAAGGCTTGATGGAAGCCACGCGCGAAGTGCTCGCAGGCCTCACCGCCCGCGAAGCAAAAGTACTGCGCATGCGTTTCGGTATCGACATGAACACCGACCACACGCTGGAAGAAGTGGGCAAGCAATTCGACGTAACGCGCGAGCGTATCCGTCAGATCGAAGCCAAAGCGTTACGCAAATTGCGTCACCCATCGCGCTCAGATCATTTGCGTAGCTTTTTAGATGACTAGCAGTTCCTTGATGAATCATTGCCACAACTAAGTGATCATCAAACGAACAAAATAAAACCCGCCAAGTGCGGGTTTTATTTTTAGTACGATCTGTAAACTATTTGCCTCTAAATCGCTTACTCAAGGCTATAGCCACATACAAAACAAGTCTCTATAATGCGCGCTCGCAAGTTCAGGCTTGCACCTCTTTTGGGGCCTATAGCTCAGTTGGTTAGAGCATCCGACTCATAATCGGCAGGTCACTGGTTCAAGTCCAGTTGGGCCCACCATATTTCCTCGTTATTTTAAATTTCCATTGATGCTATCAAGAAACTATTGCTAATTAATTAACGTTAGCCACTCTCCATCAATAGATAAATTATCTTACCTTCAGCTTTAATTCTCTTCAAAAAAATTTTGTATTAAATAATAGACATATAAAAAATCAAATTGAAAATTTCCCGCAACCCTAATTTTTAATTATTCGCTGTAAACCTACGATAATTTTTAACCAATAATTTACGTTAGCAAATCAATCAAACACTCAAAAAAACTCCTAATCTCTTCATAAAGAAGATCTATTTTTTATTATCTAATTTAATGCAGCTGACAATTTATATTCGCTGTATCCATCCACTTCACCATCACCTGTATCTATCCGTCTTTACTGCCCTCCCACACAATGCATCCCATGTTAGCGATTTGCGTGACCGCTAATGTCAGAGTGATTTAAAGTTTTCTTTTTCCAAGAATGGGAAAAGGATGGATATTAAAAGGATTATTTTATGGAAATTGATAATTTCAACGTAAGTTCTGCCTCCACTGGTTTGGTGCGAGTCGTAAATAGGTAGCAGTACACCAAGGACACAACCAAAGCGATGCACTCTAACACTAGAGGGCTGGCTTTTGCTCGGGTCAAAAATGCTTCTAACGTCGTTAGAGGAAATGTAATTTCAAAAGGAGTTCAACAATGTGTAATTTTTATGTGCAATTTTATAAATATCCACTAAGCCGTTCGTTAATTGCAGCAACTGTTGCTATGGTTTTTTCGACGGCAGCTCATGCCGCAGATATAAATTCAACCACCACACCGATCAATCGCACACTTGCCGCTTCAAGCGCGCAGAGCTTATCGAGTGCAGCTAGCTCTCCATTAATTCCCTTTTACGACAAACCTGTTGATACGGATGGCGATACCGATACAACTCCGCGCTCACCCAAACGACCGCTGGTCCGTTACACCACCGATCCTTTTGCGAAAATGGATAACGTTTTTTCTAAGGCAGCGAGTAATCCTATTGCAGTGCCGGAGTTAGCGCGCGCACTTAAACAATTGGAATTATTGCGTCGCAGCGATACAACGCTGGATCAGGAAACTTCTTTGATCGTGCGCAATGCTGCAGTCGATGAAATGGGTACGCTCAATGTGCGATTTCAGCAAACTTATAACGGCATTTTTGTTAAAAACGGCGGCTTCATCAGTCATTTGCAAGAGAAGAAAAATTACGAAGAAGATTCTGATTTTTTAAAGCGCGGTATTCGATTGGATGTTCGCCCACGATTATCACGTGAGAGCGCGATTCAATTAGTGTCCGAACAACGCTCCCACGTATTGCCCTACTCATGGGAACCTCGTGCCGAATTACAAATTCATCCGCAATATCAAAACTTGTTGGATGAAACTGGAAAAGCTGCACTCAAAAGTGATTTCGATTTAACTGCCGACGATGCAGCGCCCGGAATAAATGCTGAGCGTGTGCCGCGCACCATATTGGGTTATAAATTGGTGTGGAGCATTAAAACATTGGAAGGTGTTGAAAATGGTTTTGGCCCGCACAGTGAACTTGAATCTGTTGTTGATGCAAACACTGGCGAATTAATTTCACAGCGGCCACTGGCGAGCGAAATTGTGGGAACCGGAACCGGCCCGCATGTTGGTACCGTGAGCATTAATACCAAGCAGGAATCAAAAATTGGTTTTCGCATGACAGATACAATCCGCAATTATTCAACCATGGATGATGACTTTGATAGCAACGAAAGCCCCAATCAGGATTTTGATAATGTGTGGGGAAGCCTTACACAATTCCCGTTTGCTGGCGGCGACGGTGGTTTGCAATCTGTACGACAAGGCGCGATGGTAGATGTGCATCATTTCTCACGCGTGTTTTGGGATTTACAAAAAAATGTTTTCAAACGCAACGGTGTAGATAATGATTTTGCGGAAACTAATAATTTCGTACACAACGATTTTAAGTTAGCTAACGCGGCTTACCATTGGTGGACTGGTAATATCGTTTACGGTGATGATCCAAATATGCAAGCGGCAGATGTTGTTGCTCATGAACATGGCCATGCTTTTCAACACGAAACCAATGGACTTGGTGGAGATGTGGATGAATCCATTGCCGATATTTGGGGAGTATTAGGTGAACTTTATTTTACATCTGGAAATTTTTCTGCACAAAGCACAAAGCTTCCAGCAAGTGTTGCGCGTGACGTTACGTCTTCAAGATCAAATCTGTTTGTAAATAGTGTTGGCCGCGATATGGTAAAGCCAAGTCGTCAAGCAGGTACACCGAATTTCTTTTTTCCAGGCATAGATCAACTTGAAATTCATACACGCGGCGGCCCTAACAATCGCGCATTTTATTTTATGTCGCAAGGCGCTTCATGCCAAATGACTGATGCAGATTATAGCGATTTATTACCATGGGGAATGACGGGAATTGGCCCAGCGGCAGCGGGAGGAGTTCTTGCTCATGCAATGATTAATGACATGCCTGACGGCCCGGATTATTTAGAAACGCGAAATGCAATGGTCACCGGTGCTCAGCATATGTTTGGTGCGAACGCGGCGCAAACTAATGCGACACGCAATGCTTATGCAGGAATTAATGTTGGTGCGAAAGCCGCTAACTATCCAGCAATGCCGTTAACTATTGTCGGACAAGGTATTCGCTCGCTGGTTGTGCCGCAATTTCTTGGCCGCCCACTTCAGCCAACCAAACCTGCGGAATGTCCAAATAAATTAACTGTTCTTTCAACGTCCGGTAACGATCATTTTTATACTGTATCTATTCCTGCCGGAAAAAAATTAACAGTAGCATTACAGCCTTCATTTTCGAAAATGCAGGTGACCGCTCAGGATAAAGTGTTGGGAACATCGGTTTTAAACGTGACATCTGAAGCAAATACATTTATCGCGAAAGCTGGCACTGCACCTGGGCCGGTATCAAGTAATCGTATTATTTTGTTGCACGTTACACAGCTGACCCCCACTCCAGCCAACTTACCATCGACTTATTTTTTATCGGTTAACTGGGAATAAGTTTCTACAGCTCATTGATGTAGCTTTCTATAAATAAGTTGATGGCATCAAAACGCACACTTCTGTTGTTGGAAGTATGCGTTTTTCATTGTAAGACTCCTTTCTAATATTTTAAAAATAAAATCTCCGTAATCGCAACCTGCTAAAAAGACATGCTAATAAATTACAAGGTTAACTAGAAATTTTTACCAGTGAAAGACAAAAAATTACAGCAGCAAATAGATCGAATTACTCTAAGAAAAACCTCACATCTCGCGCTAATGTTTTTTATTTTTTCGAAATTTTTAACGTTCTAAATTTAAAAATGCATCGTTCGATAACGTACATACGCACCAAGTCTTTTACTAGAAGCTTCTCCACTGCATTTGGTCTTTGTGTCGCGTTAAATCAACTTTAGTTAATGCATCAATGTTGTGCGATTCAAATCTCATTGGAATTCGTTTTAACAAGAAGCGTTTTCATTCACGTTAAACTAAATTCATTCACCCATTTTTTTGGAGATTTGTATGCCAAACAGTAAAAAGCCAACCGTAAATATCAATGGCGCAGGGTCAATATTAAGTACCGTTTCCGGCCCTTCTACCGACGCGCTACCAAACAGCTTAGGTACATCTGATCCGGTAAAAGATCGATTGCTGGAAAAAGCAGTCAGCGGAATTAAATTAGCAGCCGAGCGCACAAGCAACGAAAATAAATCGGGTGAATACGGTGAGGAGTCACGAACGCCGCAAGAAGGTGAAACTTATAAACCTGAATCACCTGCTGCGAGCGGAAGTACTTCGTCGGAAATTTTAGCGTCAGAAAAAGTTGGCAATGGAAAACCTGATATTGGTGGCAACCCGACAGTGGAGGCGCTTGATCGCGTTCGTGTGGATAGTAGTGACCAGGTATTAACCACGAATCAAGGCGTGCCCATTGCAGACAACCAACATTCATTAAAAATTGGTCTACGCGGCCCCACGGCGTTGGAAGATTTTATTCTGCGCGAAAAAATTACGCACTTTGATCACGAGCGAATTCCAGAACGCGTAGTGCATGCGCGCGGTTCGGCAGCTCACGGTTATTTCGAAGCTTATGAATCCTTAAGCGATTTAACTCGCGCAACTGTTTTTGCAGAAGGCGGCAAACGCACTCCAGTATTTGTACGTTTTTCTACAGTGGCAGGTGAGCGCGGTTCAGCAGATACAGTGCGGGACGTACGCGGTTTTGCAGTGAAATTTTATAGTGATGAAGGCAATTGGGATTTAGTGGGAAATAATATTCCCGTATTTTTTATTCAAGATGCGATGAAATTTCCAGACTTAGTTCACGCCGTAAAAGCAGAGCCGCATCATGCAATGCCACAAGCATCCAGCGCGCATGATACCTATTGGGATTTTGTTTCGCTTATGCCTGAATCAACACATATGTTGCTGTGGCAAATGTCCGACCGCGCGATTCCGCGCAGCTATCGCACCATGCAAGGTTTCGGTGTTCATACATTCCGCCTTGTAAATGCAGAAGGTGAATCCGTATTTTGTAAATTCCACTGGACTCCGGTAGCGGGAACTCACTCGTTGGTATGGGACGAATCCGCGAAAATTATTGGCGCTGATCCTGACTATCATCGTCGTGATTTATGGGAAGCCATTGAAGCGGGCGCATTTCCAGAGTGGGAATTAGGTTTGCAAATTTTCACTGAAGAAGAAGCTGAAAAGTTTTCATTTGATGTGTTGGACCCAACCAAACTCGTTCCCGAAGAACTCGTGCCGATTAAGCCAGTTGGCAAGCTAACATTGAATCGAAACCCCGATAACTTTTTTGCAGAAACAGAACAAGTTGCATTCTGTACTGCTCACGTAATTCCCGGAATCGACTTTAGTAATGATCCTTTGTTACAAGGCCGTATCCACTCTTATGTGGACACGCAAATTAGTCGTCTGGGCGGCGCTAACTTTCATGAGATTCCCATTAATTCTCCCGTATGCCCAGTTCACAATAATCAACGCGACGGAATGCATCGCCAAGCGATTCATCGCGGTCGCGTAAGTTACGAACCAAATTCATTGGGTGGTGGATGTCCTTTTCAAGCAGGCACGTCGGGCTACACAAGTTTTCCGCAACCTATTGCTGAAGATAAAGTGCGCGGCAGCCCCGAATTATTTTCTGACCATTATTCGCAAGCGCGTTTATTTTGGGAAAGCCAAACGGATGTTGAGAAGTCACACATCATCGCTGCATTTCGCTTTGAATTGACGCGCGTGCAAGTGCTTGCGATTCGCAAACGCGTTGTGTCGTTGTTGGTGAACGTAAATCCCGTATTAGCACAAAGCGTTGCAGATGGTTTGGGAATTGAATTGCCAGCAGCTGCGCCGCTTGCATCTAACTTACCCATTCCGGAATTTACGCCATCGCCAGCACTTTCATTATTGTCTCGCCCCGGTGAAACTGGAATTAAAACGCGCAAAGTTGCGATCTTAGTGGCCAATGGTGTAGTTGCAACCGACGTTAAAACAATTTACGCAGAGTTACTAAAAGAAGGTGCTGTTCCACGTTTAGTAGGTGTGCAACTTGGGAAAATTACTGCTGAAGATAAAAGTACTTTGGATGTAGAAATTTCCCTTGAAGCAGGACCTTCGGTTTTATATGACGCAGTCATAATTCCAGACGGTGATGCGTCTATTAAACAACTGTTGCGAGATGCACATTCGCTCGATTTTGTTCGTCAGCAATATCGTCACTGCAAAGCGATTTTAGCGTTAGGTGCAGGCGTTGATTTATTGACGAAAGCAGATGTTCCAACGAGTTTGCCAGATGGTTCTGTTGATCAGAGTTTAATAATCGCTGAGAGTGCGCAATTGAAGAATGGATTAGCAGCATTTAAAACGGCACTTGCAGGACATCGTTCTTTCGCTCGCGAGACAGATCCACCAAGTGTGTAATCGTTAAAAAAATACAGACTGCTCATCTATGAAAAGTGAGCAGTCTTTTTTTTACTTAATTTTTTGCAGATGCTAATAGATGAATCATTCACATCAAGGAATAATTAGAATAGGAACCAGCGGCATCGTTGTCCCCGGCACCAAACTTACTTTTCCAGAAGAATTCAAAGCTGGAAGTCGACTTCATTATTATGGCTCGCTATTTAACACATTAGAAATTAACAGTTCCTTTTATAAAATCCCGCAAGCAAAAACCTTTGCGAAGTGGGCGATTGAAGTACCCGATGATTTCAAGTTTACCGTTAAATGCTGGCGTGGTATCACGCACGCCAAGCAGCTTGATTTTTCCATGGCCGATATTGATTTATTTATGACGGCAATTGCATCATTGGGAGAAAAATCTGGTTGCTTATTAATTCAATTCCCCGCAAGTATTCATTTTCAACATATTCAGAAAGTAGAAAAAATTCTTGCGCGTATCACAGAGAAAAATAACAACGAACAATGGAAGCTGGCCATTGAGTTACGACACCCAAGTTGGTACTGCGATGCAGCTTATGCGATGTTTCAAAAATATAGCGCTGCTGTAGTTATACACGATATGCCGGGATCAAGCACACCATCGGATGTTCCAGCTTCGAATCTAATCTATCGCCGATTTCACGGCCCCATAGGCAATTATAACGGCGGCTATAGCGATGATTTAATTCACTCTTACGCCGAAGAAATTAGTAACTGGCACAAAACTATAAACAATATTTACATTTATTTTAATAATACGATGGGCTCTGCTCTACAAAATGCGCAATTGCTTCAGAAGCTAATCTCCGTACCTTAAATTATCTTGGATAATATCCGTAAACCTACCTAATCTTCGCTTAGATTCTTAGAAAATTTTTTAATGACAAAAATTTCTGTGAATCCTAAATCACAAAATATGCCCCGCTTTTGGGCGCAATGATGAATTTAGCGGCACTATTCCACAAAATAAATTTAAAGTCGGATGGGCGCCCGGATTTTAAGTGGAACCTCAATAACGCCGGTCTATACTGTGAATCAACGCTCACGGCATCTTTGTATCCATTTTTAAAGATTTACCCGCCACGCTATTCCGATGTATCAAACTTTGTATGAGGTTATTCAAATGACCAGATTTTCGTCATTGAAACTATTTCACTTAATTATTCTGCCGCTGATATTAATTTCTGCTCAAGTCACTCATGGCGCTTCGCTGAGCGAAACTTATAAAAACGATGTGGACATCAGTAAAGATGCAAGCGTGTTGTTTAGTTCTGATTTTGAAAGCGACCTTACAGGTTGGTCGAATGTTAGCTGGGCCGACCCAGGAATCGCGACGCAATCCGAATTAATAAAAGTGATTAATTCGCCGACCACTGCCAATGGTGGAAATAAATTTTTGGAATCTAAAGTCACTAAAAGCCAGCTCAAAGTGAACGGCGGGAGTTACCAATATATTTCAGCGCAGGTGCAACATAAACTCTCGGCTCCCGCCGATACAATTTACGTTCGATTTTATACCCGCTATGTAGGCCTTACTGAAACACCACATCACTGGATTCGCGTCGCTGCGGGAAATGGTGCGGGCGGGCAATCAAATACACTTCCTAATGGCAATAGTGCATTTTGGTTTAACCTGGATCCTGATGACAGTGGCAATTTAAAATTCTATGCCTACTGGTACAAAATGAAATCAGGCCGCTGTGAAAATGGCACTGCAATACCAGGTTGTGCTGGCGACCAAGGTTACACCTATTATTACGGCAACACGTTTAACCCAGCCAATCAAACAGCATTTCCTCGCGACAAATGGTTTTGTATTGAATACATGGCAAAAGCAAATACAGTAGGTGCAAACGACGGTGAGTTAGCGCTTTGGAAAGATGACAAACTTGTGGGTGAATATAAAACGGGGACGCCGGTGGGACATTGGCGACGCGATGCGTTTTTGACTTTTGGTCAATGGTACAATCCTACTACCTTTGGCAGCTATCCTTTTGAAGGTTTCAATTTTAGATCGTCAGCAAATGTAAAATTTTCGTATATCTCTGTAGATGCCTACTACCAGAGAGACACTACAACCAATACAAACGCACCTGAAGCGCAAACTATTGACTACGACGACTTTGTTATTGCTAACAAACGTATTGGTTGCAAGGTGCCTTTAATGAGTCAACCAAATCCTCCGTCCGACGGAAAAATAATTTATAAATAAATTTTTTCTTACAACAAAAAATCCTAGAAACATTTATGGTTCGAGGATTTTTATTTTTAGCTGCATATAAATTTAATAAACTGAATAACTAACAAACCTGCAATAAATAAGCTAGCAAGCGCACAGATATTTAATTTCGCCGCATGTAATCTAAATTTTTACATGAGAGTCATAGTTATGTTGTTACGACTTCAGCAACTTATCTTCGCAATAGGTATCGCTTCGCTAACGGCATGCGGTGGTGGCGGTGGCGATTCGGGAAATAACTCTCCCTCTCCAGTTCCTACAATGTCTTCCAGCTCCAGCAGCGCTGCTGCAAGCGCCGTCACTTCCTCAAGCAGCTCTCCATCAAATCAAAATATTGCGGCGCCACAAAATATCAATGCTGTAGCTAGCAATGCAGCGGTCGCGTTAAGTTGGGACCCAGTAGTTGGCGCAACGTCCTATAATATTTTTTACGGGACCGAACCAAATATTTTGCCGCAGAATATTAGTACCTTTCAAAATGGAACTCGTATTCAAAATGCTACGTCGCCTTACAACGTAACCGGCCTACAAAATAATACGTTGTACTATTTTGTGGTAACGGCGGTTAAAGATTCAGATGAAAGTACAGCCAGTGCCGAAGTTAGCGCAACGCCATCTGCCAATGACATTGCCAAGCAACCTACTCCGCAAGAAGTATTGGTGATTGAATTAATTAACCGCGCGCGGTTTGACCCTTCAGCAGAGGCAACTCGTTATGGCATTGGTTTGAATGATGGCATTACCGGCACGCAAATTACTGCCGACAAAAAGCCTCCCGTTGCGCTCAACCTATTGTTGACCGATGCAGCACGAGTACACTCGCAATGGATGCTGGACGCCGATGTGTTTTCCCACACTGGAGCTAACAATAATTCTCCGTCTGACCGCATGATCGCGGCAGGTTATAGTTTTACTGGTTCATGGAGCAATGGCGAAAATATCGCCTGGGCAGGAACAACCGCGTCGACCATTAATTTGACGAGCTACGCTTTAACTCATCATGAAGGATTATTTAAATCTCCAGGGCATAGGGTAAATATATTGGGTACCAGTTTTCGCGAGTTGGGCGTTGGTCAAAAGCAGGGTTATTTTATGACGGATGGGAAAAATTATTTGTCATCCATGCTGACAGAAGATTTCGCTAAATCCGGGAACAGTTATTTTTTAACTGGCGTTGTTTACGCAGACTCAAATAACAACCAGTTTTATGATGTGGGCGAAGGCTTATCGGGCGTTACTATCACGACCAATGGAAAGTCCTATCCGGTTTATTCAACCGGGGCTTATTCAATTCCACTCGCTGTTGGAACTTACGATCTTGTAATCACCGGCACACCGCTCGCGGGCACACTTAATTACCGCGTACAAATTATCAACGCCAATATCAAATTGGATGTCGTTAAAACCGGCTCCACCGCAAGCGTAAAAACCTGGTAACAATTCAGTTCTATATCGCCATTAATCACGCGAAGTTTTGCCAGCGTGATTATTGACGCAAGATTTTACTTTTCTTGCCAGTTTCCCACTTAAAACCATCCCACCTAAGTCGCTCACGGCTTAGTGGGATAGAAATAACCACTCATCGTGTAATGATTTTATGGGCGCAGTCAGTTAGCGCTTTTAATTTTTCTCACAATAACGATTGCTTATCGGTCCGCACAACTGAACCCAGATAAGCACAAATCCTTAACTCATGTTCTCCAGGTTGACCATATAAGATTCACCAGTTTTTGCCTGTGCCTGAGCTGGATACTTATCAATAACAATAATGATGGTTTTACCTTAGTGAACTCAGCGAACTTTCGAGGTAAACATGTTAAACAGTTTCAAACAGCGGTGTTTTTATCTGCTCTGTTCGGTGCTATTGCTGAGCAGCAAAAACCTTTATGCGCAGGTTGATCTCGCATTAAATAAAGTTACCAGTGCTAGCACACAAACCCAGCCCGCAACTAATGCCGTCGATGGTAATGGCGGAACGCGATGGGAATCTGCTGTAGCAACAGACCCTTCGTGGATCAGCGTCGATCTAGGCGTTCAATACGCGCTCACCAGTGTTGTGATTGATTGGGAAGCGGCGAATGCGGCCACTTATCAAGTTCAGGGATCGAGCAACGGCACCACCTGGAATACGCTCGCCACCAAAACTGGCGGCACCTTTGGTAATCATACCGATACGGTTGCGGTAACCGGCAATTATCGTTACCTACGTATTTATGGCACGGCGCGCACCAGCCAATACGGTTATTCGATCTGGTCACTTAAAGTCTATGGCGGAACAGCTGTTAACAGCAGCTCAAGCTCGTCGCCCGCGGTAAGCAGCGCTGCTTCAAGTGCAGCTGCCGGCGGGACCAACTTAGCCTTGGGCAGAACGGCAGTCGCCAGCACGGCGGTGCAAGCGGCCGGTAATGCGGTGGATGGCAACGCGGGATCACGTTGGGAATCTGCAATTAATACCGATCCATCCTGGCTTAGTGTTGACCTCGGCGCAGCCAAAACCTTAACCAGTGTGGTGATTGATTGGGAAGCGGCGAATGCTGCCAGCTATCAAGTGCAAGGTTCCAATGACAACACCAACTGGACTAACCTCGCCAGCAAAACTGGCGGTACTTTTGGTGCGCGTACCGACACCAATGCGGTTAGTGGAAGCTATCGTTATGTGCGCATTTATGGCACGGCGCGCAGCGTGGGCAACAATTGGGGCTACTCGATTTTTGAATTGAAAGTCTACGGAACGGGAGGCACCGCTAGCAGTACGCCGGTTTCCAGTGCTTCATCATCCTCTGCCAGTTCGGTTGCCTTAGGCAATATCGTTCCGCTGTTCGACAACAAAACTATTCTCGAACCAGAGAGTGTTGTCGAGTTTGCCGATCGCGTTGAAACCACTTTCTCAGATCGCAGCCGCGACCGTCACGCACGCGAAGTTAGAACCGAAGCGCCACCCGCATTTACCGATGAAACCGGCTTTTTGCGCGCTATGGAACAAGGCAGCGGCTATGATCATTACCTGCCGCATTACTGGCTGGATCGCACCGTCACTATCGTTATCAAAGACTACATCGCCAAAGGCGGCACCTATATTGACCTGGATATGTACAGCCAGGTGCCCATGGAAAGTACCGGTACTCGCTTCTTCTTTTACGGCGTAGGTACTGTGGCGGAATACATGAACAACACTGGCGTTACGCTTGTGCCCGGCGAAGTGAATCATTTCAAATTGTCGCTCACCCAAAACAATCCCGTGTTGCGCGATTATTGGAAGCGCACCAATAACCAACCGCAGCGCCCGCTAAAAATTGGCGACCGCATTGAAATGGAAATCGCCCAATTCCTCGACAGCCAAAGTGTTCACCCGGCTGGCAGTCGCAATAATTATTACGGCACCGTCATTTTGTATATGGTCGGCGGAGGCAAAGGCGATCAAGCCAACGGCATAGTGCCCTGGGTTGGTAAACCCACATTGGATACGGATGGCAACGGCAATATTCTGAAGTGCAATCCGACTTCCAATAATGAACCGACCTGCCCCACGATCTATGACTCATTCCCGCTCGCACAAAATGGCTGGCTAGGCGGACGCACAACCTTACCCTACAACTATTCTCGCGAACCCTGGCAAGCCTTTAAACAATTGGCGGGCAATATGGGCGGCGGCAATGTAGTTGCCAGCGGTGGTAACGCGGAATTATTTATGTTGGGACGTCGTTTAGTACATACGGATATGCAAACCGGTATTCACAGTGAATTGCCACAAAATCCCAACTTCCCGAATGATGTGCAATCCAACGAGCCCTTTGAAGCCGTGAAAAACAAAGTCGGCCCGCGCTTCTACAATGCAAGCTGCGTTGGCTGTCACTTCAATAATGGCCGTTCGATTCCGCGCGGAATTGGTGTAACCATCAACAACCAAGCCGTGAAAATTGGCAGTAATACCGCCGGTGCAGTTCACACCTTGTTTGGTAGTTCACTGCAACCCTTCAGTACCACAGGCGGGTCAGGTGTGGGTGAAGCGCAAACGCAATTGACCGGTTTTGTAGCTGCACCAAACTATGCCGATGGCTCAGTCAACAGCCTGACCAAACCCAAATACAACTTTGTAAATGGCACTGCGCCCACCTACTTCTCCGTGCGTAATAGCCCGGCATTTGTCGGTTTGGGATTATTAGAGGCCGTGCCTGAAGCGGATATTTTGGCTATAGCTGCCGCCAACAACGGGGCCGGAATTGCGGGCCGCGCCACGAAAGTGATTGATCCTGTTACCGGCCAAACACGCTTAGGTCGCTTTGGCTGGAAAGCGGCGACGGCATCGTTGAAGCACCAAATAGCATTGGCGCTTAATGTTGAGATGGGCGTGACCACGACCGTATATCCAAAACTGGACTGCGGTTCTGGTCAGGCGGATTGTGAAACCGGCAACGAGCTAAACAACACCGATCTCGATCATATGGTTCGCTATATCGCCACGCTCGGCGTACCCGCACGTCGCAATCTGGACGATGCCCAAGCTCTGCGCGGTGAAGTGGTGTTTGGTGAAACTGGTTGTACGAGTTGCCATAAAGCGACCTTGAAAACCAGCGCATACGCACCTTTCGCAGAATTGCGTAGCCAAACTATTCATCCATTTACCGACCTCCTATTGCACGATATGGGCCCAGGCCTGGCGGACAATTTGGGTGAAGGCGAAGCTACCGGCGCACAATGGCGTACAGCACCTTTGTGGGGAATTGGTTTAACCGCAAGCGTAAGCGGAAATCGCGAAGCTTATTTGCATGATGGCCGCGCGAAAAACCTGACCGACGCGATCCTCTGGCACGATGGCGAAGCAGCCAATGCACGCAAAGCATTTGCGGCCCGCACGCAAGCCGATAAAGATGCATTGCTCAGCTTCTTAAAATCTTTGTAAAACAAACTTCATAACTCTTTAATTTCACCTTCACATTTATATCAGCGACTTGGTTACTGATATAAATGTGTTTTTTAAAACTTCGCATTCCGCTTCTTTTCTACCCACCGTAAAAATCCGCATAAATAAAGTGGCGCCTAAATTACAAAAGATCTAGAATCAATCCGCTCATTAAACACCCATTTTAAAATCACCAAGACAGTAATTATTAACAACAGGGACTTTTTATGTTCAAGCCTTTTGCCTTCGCGCTCTTCACTCTTGTTTCGCTTAACAGCCTTGCCCAATCCACCGATCAATTACCGCAAACTGAAGCTACAAGCGCAGCGCCAACTGCAGCGGATTCATCGCAAAATAACGCTGAAAAATTTTTAGCATCGTTAAAATTTCAAACCGGAAAAATCAAATTACCCAACGACATCGCCACCCTGGATTTGCCCGCAAATTTTCGTTACCTATCGCCAGATGATTCTGAAAAATTATTAGTGGAAGGTTGGGGCAACCCACCAGGCAACAAAACTCTGGGCATGATTATTCCTACCGAAACCAGCCCGCTTTCTGAAGCCGGTTGGGGTGTAGTGATCAGTTACGATGAAGACGGCCACGTTAAAGACGAAGATGCTGATAAAATTGATTACACCGCCATGCTCGAAGATTTGAAAAAAGCCAGCGAAGAAGAAAATAAAGAACGCGTTAAACAAGGTTACGCCGCCATGCATTTAGTGGGCTGGGCCGAGCAACCTAGTTACGATAAACAAGCGCGCAAACTTTTTTGGGCGAAAGAATATTCCACCGATAAAGGCGGTGTTAATTCGTTGAATTACAATATTCGCGTGCTCGGTAGAAAAGGTGTGCTGGTATTAAACGCGGTGGCGAGCATGCAACAAATATCGCAAATTAAAAACGAAATGCCTTCAATTTTGGCGGTTACTGAATTTACCGATGGCAACCGCTACGCGGATTTCGACAACAAAGTCGATCACACTGCGGAATATGGTTTGGCAGCGTTGGTTGCTGGTGGCGTAGCAGCAAAGCTGGGGTTATTTGCGAAACTCGGCGTATTCTTACTCGCCTTCAAAAAAATTATTCTTATCGGTGTTGTTGCAGCGGGTGCGTTCCTGAAAAAAATCTTCAGCAAAAAAAGTTAATCGATATTCTTTTTTATCTATTAACGGGAGCGGCGTTTGCTCCCGTTAACTCTGCAAAAAGCCTTCGTAACTTTCGTAACTGTTTCGCTCGCGATAAAATACTTTTACTTTTTACTTTTTAACGAAAATCCATAATCATGTATAACCGTTTGTGCTTGTACGCTTGCGACCTTAAACGTGCTTTCGCTGCATGACATGGATTTATCATCGAAGCAGATATAAAGATAATAATGATTTTCTGCAATTGCATTTGCAACCATCGCCCAAGTCAGCGCGTCTATTTTTGTTTTAACGTTTGCATGCACATATTGAAAACTTAAGGCTCGTGCGCCTTCACGTTCCCCCTTAACCGCAGCTTCAATAAAATCACCACGCACTTGCGAAAACCGAATTAGCCACGCTGATTTATCGTCAGGATAAAGTTGATCAAGTTGTGCCGATAGTTGCGCGATATTAGCGAGATTTTCCTGAGTTTCGCTTTGCAAAGGTGCAGAATATAGCGGTGGAATAGCATTGCTATATATTTGCCACCAACGTTGTATTTCAACGTCGTGGGAATAACGCACAGAATCTGCTGCGCGTTGATAAGAACCTGATGCGGTAGGCGCATCCGCTTGCACCGCAGAATTGGTATCAGTGCGCGAATCATTAGTAGTGGGTACAGATTTAGATTGTTCATCCACATCCGCGTCATCAGTTTTTTGAGGGTTCGCAGTGCGCGCAGAATTTATTTTATCGAATGGTTTTTTAATGTCGCGGTTATGCTGACCGTCGGAATAATGCGCATCTGAACCATGCGGATCATTGTCCGTTGTCGCCGTGTTAACACTTAGATCAGTGAAACGGCCATTGAAAATATTGCCAACATTTAGCAAGTACAAGATACAACCGGCAATCGCGAGAATGGCAATTGCAACCAGGGGGATTGAAGCGCGAGATTGAAGCATATGTATTCCTTTGCGTATTCGAGCGTTAAAAAGACTGCTGCAAAATGTGCCAGCAGAATTCAACTTTCAATGCAGCCACCGTTTTTTTGGATTCCGATCCAGCTTTATGAGTATAGCTGCGAGCGCAACAATATCCCATATTCGTGGGTTTCGTATATCCAGCCGTTGGCCGTCCTGGCCATTTGATTTTTGTTATAGTGACTCCATATAGATGTTCACAAAGCCAACTTAAAATTGCGTTCCAGAGAACGCATTTAGATCCACAGTGTCCTAGCAGCATTCGCATCAACATGTAGATTTCGGAGCAACACAATGAAAGCAATTTCAGTTTACCGCGCAACTCAAGCGTTAATTATTAGTGCTTCGCTCGCTCTTGCGAGTTTGGTGATGGCCGAGCCGTCGGCTCAGGACATCAACGACGCTCTTAAAGCGGGCGATGGCGCTAAAGCGGAACATCTTTTAAAAGAAGTGATCGCGGCACATCCCAATAGTGCCAAAGCGCATTTTAAATACTCGGAAGTCTTGGCCGCCGAGGGCCGTTTGGGTGAAGCGAAAGCTGAACTGTCAAAAGCTGAAGCGAGCGAGCCAGGTTTGGCATTTGCAAAACTTGAAGCGGTCGCTAATTTAAAACATAAAATTTATGGAAACGGTCAGGCGAGCACTGCCAATGCTACCAATCCCTTATTGAAATGGGCGGGCATCGCATTTGTCGTGTTTTTAGTGGTGATGGTATTTCGCAGTTTCCGTCGCCCGCAAATTCAACCTAATCCTAACTACGCCGCAACGGCCCAAGGGCCAAATGGTTATAGCCCGCAAAATCCTTATCCACCACAAGGCGGTTACGGCCCTCAAGGTGGCCCGGGTGTAGGTTCAGGCATTATGGGTGGCTTGGCCACGGGCGCCGCAGTGGGTGCCGGTATAGTGGCTGGAGAAATGTTGATGCATAAAGTGTTGGATGGCGACCATTCAACTGCTAATACCGATTCCGGCTTTGCCAACAATCAAACGCCCACTACCGATTTTAGCGATATAACCGGTAACGAATTTGTAGATTCCGATAATGGCTCATGGGATAACTCATCACTAGGCGATAGCTCATCCTTCGATAGCGATAACTCTGGCGACTGGTCATAAGATTTTATTCGTGAGTTACTACGCTGCCATCGCACCAGAAAAAATTGACGTAGCATTTTTGTCTTTGGAATTGATATCCACACCCCCAAAAGGTGTGGATATTTGGTTATTGGATTTATCGAAAATTAACGCGGAAGATAGCGCAATATTTTCGTCAGTTATTTCTGAACATGAACGTGAGCGCGCGCAACAATTTAAAAAAAATCAGCATCATTTTTTAGCAACGCGCGCCCTGCAACGACAAGCGCTTTCGCATTACACCGGAATTTCACCTGAACAATTATTAATAGCGCGCACAGATTCGGGAAAACCTTTTTTAACAAATTCATCATTTGCACTTCATTTTAATTTAAGCCATAGCGGAAATTTTGCAGCACTCGCGGTGAGCGCTCAAGGTGAAATTGGTGTGGATATTGAAACCGCCCGCAAGCGCAGTTATTTGCAAATTGTTGAACGTTTTTTTCACGTTGATGAAATCAAACAACTCCAAGGTTGCAACAAAGAAAATGAAGAACAATTGTTCTATCGTCTATGGACATTGAAAGAGGCATTTTTTAAAGCCATAGGCACAGGTATTTCGACGGGTTTGGATAAAGCTTATTTTCATTTGCAAGATAATCAGATCGACGCGCATTTTGCAGACGCATTAAACGTGAAAAAAAGTGAATGGCAATTCCACCAGGAATTTATTGCACCTACCACAATCGTCGCCACCGCATTGCAATCCATTGAACCTATTAGCATTCAGTGGATTGATGGTAATTCGCTGCTCGCGACGACTTTTACTTGACTCAGAATTCTCCACTGCTAGCATTGCCGCCGTGACACACTTCCACTTTCCACCATAAGAATCCAATCATGTTGCCATTTCATCAAGTTGTTAAAGACGATTTCTCTGCAGTTAACGATCTCATTATCAAACAACTACATTCCGATGTAGGCCTGGTGGAAAATATTGGTCACTATTTAGTGGAAGCTGGCGGCAAACGTTTACGTCCGCTAATGGTGCTTTTAACCGCAAATGCATTGGGTTATCCGCAAGCGAATAAAAACCAGCATCTGGATTTAGCGGCGATTATCGAATTTATTCACACCGCCACTTTATTGCATGACGATGTGGTGGATATGTCTAGCCTGCGCCGCGGCCGCCCGACTGCCAACGCGCAATGGGGCAATGCTCCCAGCGTCTTAGTCGGCGATTTTTTATACTCGCGCGCATTTCAGATGATGGTAAATATCGGCAATATGGAAGTCATGGCGATCTTGTCGGACACCACTAATGTCATCGCCGAGGGTGAAGTTCAGCAATTAGTAAACGCTAAGAATCCGGATGTGAACGAAACCAATTACTTCACAGTGATCGACAAAAAAACCGCAATTTTATTTGCTGCTGCCTGCGAAGTTGCCGCCGTTTTATGTGACGCCACTGCAGAACAGCGCCAAGCGTTGCGCATTTATGGCAACAAAGTAGGCATTGCTTTTCAATTGGTAGATGACGCCCTCGACTACACTGGCGACGCAGCGACCTTGGGCAAAAATGTGGGCGACGATTTGGCCGAAGGCAAACCAACGCTACCGTTGATTCATGCCATGCGCACCGGCACACCGGAGCAGCGCGAGTTAATTGCCAATGCCATTCGCTCTGGCGATGCCAGCCAACTCTCGGCAATTCTGGAAATCGTACAAGACACCGGCGCTATGAACTACACGCTCAATGCGGCACGCGAACAAGTTCGCCAAGCCATCGAGCAACTGAAATTTTTACCAGACAATATCTACACTCAAGCCATGCAACAAGTCGCTGAATTTTCACTGGCTCGCACTTACTAATCAAAGCGTCAAAAAAAGCACCCAATTAATAAGACAAATAATGAAACCGATTGCGTGCTTTTATCTCTCCCGCTCCACCGATATCCTATTGGATATTTCAATCCTCAATGCTGGCGCCTATAGCACCCATACCCGCCTGATATTGGTTACTTAAACCCACAAAACGACCGTTTAGGTATAGATACACATATTTAATTAAGTATGATTATTTAACAAATCAAAACATACGCTATATTCAGTGAGGGGCAGAAACCTGACGTGCAATTGATGACAAAACGCTCCATACAATAATGATGCAACAACAAGCGGGGAGATTATGAATAAGAAATATTTTTGGCTGGCATGTTGGTTAGGGCTATTCAGTGCCCACACGCTGGCGCAGGACAATGTAATACGTGTGAATGATTCCAGCGACCCCAACGGGCCCTATGCAGTGAAAATGATTGAGCTTGCGCTTAAACATATCGATAAAAAATACAAACTCGTTGTCAGCAAAGAGCCTTACTCCCAAGTGAAAATCATGGAGGAAGTCACCATCGGTAAACTTGAGGCATTTTGGAACTCATCTAACGCTGACAAAGAGTCTCAATTCGCCCCTATACGAATTCCACTCTATAAAGGGTTGCTGGGCAATCGTATTTTTATTATCAATAAAAACAACCAGAGCAAATTTGACAACATCCAAAATTTGGAGGATTTGAAAAAAATTACCATTGGCCAGGGCAAAACCTGGGCGGATACCAAGATCCTTGAGAGTAATGGCTTGAAGGTCGTTAAAGCCAACAAATACGAAAGCCTGTTTCTGATGGTGGAAGGTGGTCGCTTCGACGCCTTTTCACGCGGCGTGCATGAGCCTTTTGGTGAGCTTGCCAATCATCCCAACCTCAAAGATCTGACGGTGGAAAAGCATCTGATGCTGGTTTATCGCATGCCCTTCTATCTATTCGTAGCAAAAAATAACAAAACTTTAGCCAAAGATTTGGAAGACGGATTGAATCGTGCGATTGCAGATGGCAGCTTTGACCAGGTATTTTTTGCTGATCCCGCCGTGCAGGATGTAATGGCGAAAGCCGATATGAAAAATCGCCGCGCTATTTATCTCGATAACCCAACCCTGTCCAAAGAAACCCCGCTTGATCGCAAAGAGCTGTGGTTTGACCCGAAAACCATTCCGTAATTAGATTCTAATTTGATCCGCATTCGCCTGTTGCAAGATGGGCGCAATGCAATTCCCCTCAATCAATATTTGCTTATTGACATAAAAATCCTTCTGCTTATTTGACTTATTGTCACAATGACTAATAATTAGTCGGTGCAACCTCATATTTTAATAAATACACAAACTATAAAAACCAACATACAAACTCGGTAAGGAATTTCTATGCGCACCTCGAAGCTAGCGTGTTTCATCTTTTTGTTTGCGTTTTGCAGTTACACCCAAGCAGCAGATGTTAAAACCCTCAAAGCCAACGACTCAAACGATCCCAACGGCCCCTATACAGTCAACATGATCAAACTTGCTCTGGAGCATATCGATACCAAATACAACCTTGACGTCGGCCACGAAAACTTTACGCAAGCGCGCACTAATGAAGAAGTAGGCAATGGCAAGCTGGATATTTTCTGGACCTCATCCAGTCAGGATGTTGAAAACGAATTCCAGCCGATTCGTATTCCTTTATTTAAAGGATTGTTGGGTTGCCGCATCTTTATTATCAACAAAAATAATCAGGCAAAATTCGACCAGATTAATACGTTGGAAGATCTTAAAAAGCTGAAGTTCGGCCAAGGCAGAACCTGGGGCGACACCAAGGTTTTGGAGGCGAATGGATTTAACATCGTTAAAGTCAGCAAGTATGAAAACCTGTTTTATATGGTCGATGGCGAGCGTTTCGATGCCTTTCCACGGGGCGTACACGAACCTTTTGAGGAAGTCGCCAAGCATCCCAATTTAAATCTGGCGGTGGAAAAAGGCTTGATGATTATTTATAGAATGCCGTTTTACGTATTCGTGAGTAAGAATAATCAAAAGCTGGCGAAGGACCTTGAGGATGGATTTAACAAAGCCATCGCCGACGGTAGCTTTGATAAGTTGTTTTATAGCTCGCCACAAATCAAAGACATCATCGAAAAAGCCAACATGAAAAACCGCAAAGTGTTCTATCTGGATAACCCAACCCTGTCCAAGGAAACCCCGCTTAATCGCAAAGAATTGTGGGTAGATCCTAAAGATTTCTAAATCCAACAACCAAAAAGGCGCGATTTTTAGATCAAAAAACCGCGCCTTAGCGCTGTTATATGCTCAGGTTAGTTAATGCGAGCTAGACAAAAAAGCCTATAGTTCAAGCCGTTATGCTGGACAAGATAAGCACAGCGGGTAGAATGGCGGCCTTTTCGGCGACTCGCTGCGCGTTCGCCACTTACTACTGAGTTTATCCCCATGACTAATCCTGATCCTAAAAGCTCATACAGCCGTGAAGACTTGCTCAAATGCGGCGATGGCCAGCTGTTTGGCCCCGGCAACGCGCAACTACCTAAACCCAATATGCTTATGCTGGACCGCGTTGTACATATCAGCCAAACCGGCGGTGAATACGGCAAGGGTGAAATCGTAGCGGAGTTGGATATCAGCCCTGACTTGTGGTTTTTCGCATGCCATTTTCCCGGTGATCCAGTCATGCCCGGCTGCCTTGGTCTCGATGCTATGTGGCAATTAGTGGGGTTCTTCCTGGGCTGGAAAGGTAATCCTGGCCGTGGCCGTGCACTGGGTTGTGGCGAAGTGAAATTCACTGGCCAGATCCTGCCGACTGCTAAAAAAATTACCTATCACATCAATTTAAAGCGCGTTATTGAACGTAAATTGATTATGGGAATTGCTGATGGTCGCGTATCTTGCGATGGCAAAGACATCTATTTTGCGAGTGATTTGCGCGTCGGTCTGTTCCAGAACACTGACAGCTTCTAATCCATTCAAGCCATGTGGTTATGCTCCACCAAGCAGTGTGGCATAATCACTGCCCAATCATGCAGGCTCAATCAGCTATCAACGGTGCAATAATTAACAGTGCCGATAAAAAACCAGCTGCATACTGCGCAATTGCAGATTTATAACCCGTTGCAGATTTATAAAGAGTAAAGAGGTAGCCTATGAAACGTGTTGTTGTTACCGGTATGGGAATCGTTTCCTGTTTGGGCAATGATAAAACCGCCGTATTGGATGCTTTGCGCAATGGACGTTCCGGTATCAAATTTCAAGAAGCCTACAAAGAAAAAGGCCTTCGCAGCCAGGTTGCCGGCTCAATTGATATTGATTTAGCGGAAGTGATTGACCGTAAAGTATTGCGCTTCATGGGCGATGCCGCCGCTTACGCGTATGTTTCCATGCAACAAGCTATAGCTGATGCAGGTTTGAGCGAAGAGCAAGTATCCAATGATCGCACCGGTATCATCATGGGTTCGGGCGGTGCGTCCTCAGAAAATCTGGTTGAAGCTGCCGATATTTTGCGTGAAAAAGGCGTAAAACGCGTTGGTCCTTACCGCGTAACCCAAACCATGGGCAGCACCACCTCAGCCTGTTTGGCAACTCCGTTTAAAATCAAAGGCGTTAACTACTCCATTTCCTCTGCTTGTGCTACCAGCGCACATTGCATTGGCGTTGCACTCGAACAAATTCAGCTCGGCAAGCAAGACATCGTTTTTGCAGGCGGCGGCGAAGAAGAACATTGGACCTTAACGGCTCTTTTCGATGCCATGGGCGCACTGTCCACTAAATACAATGAAACCCCAGACCAAGCCTCACGCGCCTATGACGCCGAGCGCGACGGTTTCGTAATTGCAGGCGGCGGCGGTTGTTTGGTTGTTGAAGAATACGAACACGCCAAAGCGCGCGGCGCAAAAATTTATGCTGAGATCGTTGGCTATGGCGCAACGTCTGACGGCTACGATATGGTTGCTCCCTCTGGCGAAGGCGCAGTGCGCTGTATGAAACAAGCATTGGCGACCACCGAAGGCAGCATCGACTACATTAACTCTCACGGCACATCAACACCGGTAGGCGACTTGGCAGAATTAAGAGCCATCAAAGCTACCTTCGGCGATGCCATTCCACCAATCAGCTCAACCAAATCATTGACCGGCCACAGCTTGGGCGCAACCGGCGTACAAGAAGCTATTTATAGCTTGTTGATGCTGGAAAACGACTTCATCTGCGCATCCGCAAACATCACCACGCTAGACGCAGAAGCCGTCGGCATGCCAATTGTTCTTCAACGTCAAGACAACGTAAAACTCAATCGAGTAATGTCCAACAGCTTCGGCTTTGGCGGCACTAATGCGACCTTGGTGTTTCAACGGGTTTAATTAGTTAAAAGCTAATTCGGCTCAGTAAAAAACCGCATGTGACAGCATTTGCGGTTTTTTATAGGTCGTTATTCTGAAAAATACTCAGGAAACCTGCACAGAAAATAGTCGCGACATTTATTCGCGTACTCGCAGGCTTAGGCTAAGCAAACTGAAAAACTCCATCTTGCTTTGTTATTTCTTTGTGGCTGTTTTGTAATTAAATGGATAATAACGAACGCGTAGTGCCATAAAAGGTGTTTCAACCGTTTTGTATAATACCCATCCACACAGAATACTTGTTGTTATTGTAATCAACGCAGTTAAATTACTATTTCTATCGACTCCATATTGAACTAAAAATAATTTAGAAAACTCAAATACGGGTTCGTGAATTAAATAAATAGCATATGACCAAAGCGCAAGACTGGTAGCACCAGGAATACGAATGCGATTAAGAAATGAAGTTGTGCTTAAAGCAGATGCCACTAAAATCCCAAAGCTTAGAGCCAGCAGCGAATATCCAAAACTGGTTACTAATAATGAAAAACCCTTGTCCGGAACGTGCATATAATTGTAAAAAACATAAAATGTCGCTGCCGTACAACCTAATCCCACAATCAGCAGTACATTGCCATGCGGCTGAACTCTGGAAAAAATGATCGGGTGAAAGTTTTTCAACATGGCAAGCGCCACACCCGGCAATAGCCCATCAAATCGGGTGAGGCTTGAAAAATAAATATGCTCCATAAATAACTCTCCAGACATGCTACCTTGCCCGTATTTATACCAAGTGTACGCACGCATAAATACAGCAAGCAATATTGCTGAGAGAATTACACACCACCCCAAAGTTACGGATTTTTTCGAATAGGCTATGAGCATTGCGATCACAGGAAATAGTAGATAAAACTGCTCCTCAACGCATAACGACCAGGAATGCGAAAAAGTCGAGCCGGACGGCATGTTTAAATTTTGGGTAAATGTTAGAAATGATATTAATTGTGCACTACTTGTACCGCTCAAGATGGTGGGAAATAAAAAATAAAGTGTGAGCACCACGTAATAGTTAGGTAAAGTACGTAAAAGTCGCCGAATATAAAAATAGGTTAGAGAAAAATTTTGTTCTTTAGCAAAGGCTGAAAGAATTTGGTTACCAATCAAGAATCCACTAAGAACAAAAAATAAATCTACTCCTGTCCCTCCTAGCTGACTCATAAATCCGAAAATATTCTTATTAGAAACCCATCGGTAGTTGTCCATTAAAACAATACTAATAGCGGCAGCGCGCAACGTATCTAAACCGCAGAGGCGAGAACCATAAGAGTTTGTAGGCTGCATAGAATTATCATCCTTAATTAAATTTTTAATATTTCAGATGCGCTTTTAATGAATGCTTCGCACTATATTTATTAGATGATCTTTTTTACTGCAATTGATTATGAAACCACTGCTTCACCAGCGGCAACAAACTGGGCCGCCAAGGGCGAGCTTGAATACCGAAAGAATCGCGGATGCGGCGGCAACCGAGCACAGCGCTTAGGGGTTCAGAGATTGGAGCGGAATCGATCAAGGTGAAATTAGCGTCCTGTTTTAACAACTGCTGCTGCGCGAGTAGTTGCACCAGCTGCTCACCGAATTCTGCTTCGTTAACGGCATCGCCGCTGCAGTAATGCATCACGCCCCAATTTTCGGCGCCGCAGGCGATTTGTTTTACCAGCGCAACGCATACTCGAACGGCATCCGACAGTAATGTAGGTGCGCCGCGCAAACGCGTATTGAGGGTGATAGGTTGTTTGGCTTGAATTGCACTCAACAGACGAGTGAGATGATTTTCACCAATGCTGCCGATAATCCAGCCCAAACGTAAAATGATAAATTTGGCAGAACTATGTTCTATGGCTTGCTCGGCCGCAAAAAACGCACGACCGGTAGCGCTTGCCGGTGCGGGAATATCTTTTTCGCTGTGACTGCTTTTATTGTCAACGCCAAATACTTGATAACTGGAGAAATGTACCAGAGGCACCCCCACATGGGCACAGGCGTTGGCGATGTTCGCGGCGGCAATCGGCAAAACCGTTTGTTGTACTTCCGATAACGTCTCCTCCCACGCCAAGGTGTTAATAATCACATCGGGTTTATGTTGGGTGAGATAGTCACGTACGGCGTGAGCGTCTTCCCATTGAATGTCCGGCGACAGAAGTTGGCATTGCTCACGCTCCAAATCATGTTCGAGGGTTCGCCCAAGTGCGCTTTTCACATCTGTAACAATTATTTTTAAGGACATATACCGCATTTTCTCGCAAATCGACACCAACCTCGGAGTCTGTCAAAGACACTGCCAAATATCAACCGAGACGTTGGAATGATCTTGCAAACCTGAGTTATGGCGTCGCACGCCGTCTGGCGTAACTAGGTGTTGCTTACAAGCTATACTCTGGCACAATGCCCACCCCTTTTTGTTGTACGAGATCAACGAATGAGTTCTCAGCCAACCGCGCAAAAATCCTCGCATGCTGCTCTGACGATTGCCGCTCTCGGCGTTGTGTTTGGCGATATCGGTACCAGTCCTTTATATGCCCTCAAAGAAACCTTCAACCCCGATCACGGCATGCCACTCAATGAAATGACGGTGCTGGGCGGACTTTCCACGGTTTTTTGGGCCTTAATGTTTGTGGTTACGCTGAAATACGTGACGCTGGTAATGCGCGCGGATAACCACGGCGAAGGCGGCACCATGGCACTGCTGGCAAAAGTATTCGACGCGATTAAGGATCATCCCAACTGGAAGCCCTATCTATTAATGCTCGGTGTGCTCGGCGCATCGTTATTTTACGGCGACGCAGTTTTAACGCCCGCCATGTCTGTATTGGGCGCGCTTGAAGGATTGGAAGTTGTAACCTCCGATTTCAAACCCTACGTAGTTCCGATTGCGGTAGGTGTATTGATTGGCTTATTCGCTTTGCAACGCGGCGGCAGCTCCAAAGTCGGCGCTATTTTCGGCCCTATCACCATAGTCTGGTTTTTGGTGTTGGCGATTTCAGGCTTCTACGGCATCACCCAGAACACTATTGTTTTGAAAGCCTTTAATCCGCTTTATGCCATGCATTTTTTAACGGATCACGGCTGGGCATCCTTTATTGTTTTAGGTGCGGTAGTTTTGGCCGTTACCGGTGCGGAAGCACTGTATGCGGATATGGGCCATTTCGGTAAAGGGCCGATTCGCACTGCCTGGTTTACATTGGTTTTCCCATCGCTGATTTTGAATTATTTCGGTCAAGGCGCGTTGATTTTGCTAGACCCCGCATCCATCGCCAATCCATTCTTTCATATGTTCAAAGGCTGGGCGCTCTACCCTGTTATCGGCTTGGCGACCTGCGCTGCGGTTATCGCCTCGCAGGCGACAATCGCAGGAACTTACTCACTCACCAAACAAGCAGTGCAGCTAGGCTTCTTGCCGCGTTTGAAAGTAGTGCAGACATCGGCCCGCGAAATCGGCCAAATTTATTTACCCGGCGTAACCACACTTATGTTGGTTGTGGTGATTTTGATTGTGGTGACATTTAAGTCCACTAGTGCTTTGGCATCCGCCTACGGCGTGGCAGTAACCGGCGATATGTTGGTCACTAGCACGCTAACCTTTTTCGTTATTTTCTATGGCTGGAAACTACCGCTCGCCCTGTGTATCGCCGCCACCAGCGTGTTTATTTTGATTGATATATCGCTCTTCAGTGCCAGCGTTATCAAAGTGTTTGATGGTGGCTGGTTGCCGGTGATTATCGCCGCCTCCGTATTTAGTGTCATGACGACTTGGCGCAAAGGCCGAGATATTCTGTTCCAGCGCCTGCGTTCGTCTTCAGTGCCACTGGATGTGCTTCTACCCTCATTATTTATCAGTCCGCCGCACCGTGTTCCCGGCACCGCCGTATTTCTGAGTGCCACACCGGAAGCCACGCCGCACGCGTTGCTACACAATCTCAACCACAACAAAGTGCTGCATGAACGGGTGATTTTCCTGACTGTGGATGTGACCAACTCGCCGTGGATTGATATGAAAGACGCCTGCGAAGTTGAAGATATGGGCAACAATTGCTTCCGCGTGATTATCCATTTTGGCTTTATGAATCAGCCAAATATCACCCAGGCGCTCAAAGCCTGCGAGCCGAAAGGATTAAGTTTTAATATGATGGAAACGTCCTTCTTCCTGTCGCGCGAAAAAATTGTTCCGGTGGCGACGCTGCATAGCGGCATGCCCATGTGGCGTGAACATTTGTTCGCGGCCATGGCGCGCAACGCCGGTACTGCGGTGGATCACTTCAATATTCCCACCAACCGCGTAATTGAACTCGGCACCCAGGTAGAAATCTAACTCGCTATTGGTGGCTCGCACTTGGGCGAGCCACCGGCAATTCCAACGACCTTATCGGCAAATTCCTATTATGTCCTCATCACCTATTCGCATCGACCTCGACATTGCCGTTATCGGCGGTGGCGTAGCAGGTTTATGGGTGGCGAACCGCCTGAAAAAGCAAGGTTTTAAAATCGCCCTGTTTGAACATAAGGCTTTGGGTAGCGATCAGACGATGGCATCGCAAGGCATGATTCACGGCGGGATGAAATACACGCTGAGTGGCATGCTGACCGGTGCATCCGAAACTATTGCCGATATGCCGCAGTACTGGCGCGCCTGCTTATGTGGCGATGGCGATGTGGATTTGCGCAACACCCGTCTACTAAGCGATCACTTTTATCTGTGGTCCGGCAATAGTATAAGCGCGAAATTAAGTAGTTTCTTTGCTAGCACCGCCCTCAATGGTCGTATTGATCCTGTACCTGATGACCGTCGCCCGCCAGTGTTGCGCCACGCGGATTTCGGCGGAAATTTATATAAGCTCGTGGACATAGTGCTGGACGTTCATAGCCTCGTAACCAATCTCGCGCATAACATTGAAAACCAATGTTTTTTGATCGATTGGACACACTCAAGCTGGCAAATCAATTCTGGGCAACTGCAATTAACCATCGAGCAAGATGGTCAAATTTACGAGGTTCACGCGCAACGTTTTATCTTCTGCGCGGGCAAAGGTAATGGCGATTTGCTGGATGAACTGGGTATTAATAAACCTGCCATGCAACTGCGGCCCTTACAGCAAGTGATGATCCGGCATCACTACCCTTACAGTTTTTACGGTCACTGCCTAGGCGGAGAGACTACGCCGCGGCTGACAGTTTCCAGCCATCGCCTTAACAGTACCGATTACGTTTGGTATCTCGGCGGTAGCCTTGCGGAAAAAGGTGCGCATATGACGCCTGAGGCGCTTATCGAATTTGCGCAAGCCGAACTGGCCGATATCCTACCCTGGGTGGATATGGCTTCAGCCGAATGGAAAACCTTACCGATTGAACGGGCTGAACCTTTGCAGCCGAATTTTTTGCGCCCGGAGAATGCGTTTGTTGATCGCGCACAAGGCATCGCCAATTTACTGGTCGCTTGGCCAACTAAACTCACGCTTGCCCCTAATCTTGCCAACCAAATACTAGACCTTATCAAGGACGACCAGCTTTTGCCGATTTCAGAATCAAAGAACAATTTGTACGGTATCTTGCCCATTCCACCTATTGCTCCCACGCCCTGGGAAACGGCGTTTCCACCGGCTATAGATCCGGTTGTTGCCGTCTCCTACAAACTTCAGGAAGAACTTTCGGAAGCTTATGATGAGGGAGAAGAGGAAGATAAGAAGGAAGAGGAACAACCCTGATGTTGCCGCAGACCCAAGTGGGTAAAACCGATATACGCATCAGCCGCCTGGGATTGGGCACCGTAAAATTCGGACGCAACCAAAGCGTCAAATATCCACAGACGTTTGAACTCCCAAGCGATGCCGATGCAAAACAACTATTGCACCTCGCACGCGATCTCGGCATTAATCTGCTCGATACTGCGCCCGCTTATGGGTACAGCGAAGAACGCTTAGGTAATTTGCTGAGCGGCGAGCGCAAAGACTGGGTGATCTGCACCAAAGCCGGTGAAGCATTTCGCCACGATTTTGATGGCACTGGCAATTCGCAATTCAACTTTGAGCCAGAAGCAATCCGCTCAAGTGTGGAGCGCAGTTTGCGCCGACTGCGAACAGATTATCTCGATATTGTTCTAATTCACTCCGATGGTAATGACGAACACCTGATTCACCACTATCAAGTTCTGCATACATTGAGCAAATTGAAAAAAGAAGGTTGGATTCGTGCCTTTGGCATGTCGACCAAAACGCTAGAAGGTGGAATCATCTGCGCCCGCGAAGCCGATGTAGTTATGACTACGTTCAATCCGAGTGAAAAAGACGATGAACGGCTGATGCATAGCTGCGCGCAACACAATGCTGGCGTGCTACTTAAAAAAGTCTTTAACAGCGGCCATCTGTTGAAACCCGAGTACGGCACCACCACTATTAACGCGATCATAGAGCAGCAAATGACAGGAATTTTCGCACAGAGCGCCGTTAACAGTGCCATAATCGGCACCCTCAATGGCCAGCACCTGCGCAGCAATGTTGAATGCGCGCTCATGGGTTTGGCCGCAAACTCGAAATTAGCGTAGCAGTGTTATGACCAATTCTCTTAGTTGGCTGGATCAAGTGCGTTGGAATAGCGATGGCCTGATTCCGGCAATAGCGCAGGATGCCAAAAGCGGTCGCATTTTGATGATGGCGTGGATGAACCGCGAAGCGCTCGAACAAACAGCGCAACGCAAACAAGCGGTATACTTTTCGCGTTCGCGCAACAAACTGTGGCACAAGGGCGAGACCTCGCATCACGTACAAAATGTGCATGAAATTCGTCTGGATTGCGATGAAGATGTGATTGTATTGATGGTGGAACAAATCGGCGGCATCGCCTGTCACACCGGACGAGAGTCGTGTTTTTACCGCGTATTTAAAGATGGTGAATGGCAGGTTGTTGAACCTGTATTAAAAGATCCCAGCGAGATTTACTAATCGGTGAACACCTAAAATGAGCGACGACATTCTCAAACAATTAATGCAGATTCTTGAAACGCGTAAACAAATTGCCGATGCAGACACCTCCTATGTCGCGAGCCTGCATAAAAAGGGCCTGAATAAAATTTTGGAAAAAGTTGGCGAGGAATGCACTGAAACTATTATTGCTGCGAAGGACGCACAAACCAGCGGGGATAACAGCGATGTTATTTACGAAACCGCCGATCTCTGGTTTCACAGTTTGGTCATGCTTTCTCATTTGGGCGAAAACGCCGACGCCGTGTTAAATGAATTGGCGCGTCGCTTTAATATTTCCGGTCACGATGAAAAAGCAGCGCGTTCCAACAATCACTAGTTTTAATTTTTAACGAGGAATTCTTATGTCAGCTTCTATTTCTGCTGCAGGTAATTTTGGCAGCCCAATGCAGTTACTGATTTTATTAGTCATCGTATTGATATTTTTCGGTGGCAGCCGTTTACGTAATCTTGGTGGCGATTTAGGCGGAGCCATTAAAGGTTTCAAAAAAGCCATGAGTGATGGCGAGAAAGAAAAAGAAGAAAAAGAGCAGGAAAAATTACACGCTGAATCACAAAAAATTATTGAAGGCTCCGTCGAAAAAGACAAAGTAGCTGCAGAAAAAGATCAACACAAATAGAAATTACTTTTTTAAAAAGGCAAACCCGTGTTCGATATTGGTTTTTCAGAATTAATTGTCTGCGCTGTTGTTGCTCTGGTCGTTATCGGCCCAGAGCGCATGCCTGAAGCTGTGCGCACAATTGGGTTATGGATTGGCCGAGTGAAACGTAGCCTGAGTGAAACACGCTCTGAAATTGAACGACAAATTGGCGTTGATGATATTCGTCGTCAATTGCATAACGAAGATATTATGCGCACGCTGGAAAGTGCGCGCCGCGATATGGATAAGGTTATTTCGCAAACGCAGGAATCGCTCAACACGATTGAACATAATTATTCCAGCGAACCAGATTTACCCTATCACGCACACATGAATGAAATCGCTGAAAAAACACTTGAATTACCAGTTAAAACTGTTGCCGATTCGTCTAATGAATTAATCGCACCAACAGCAGAAAAAACACCCGAACATTTATCCGCTGCAACAGTGGCAACGCTTGCAAAAAATAATACTGACAACAAAACATCCTAGATAAAAGTACCTTTATGACATCCGCTGAAAACGATAAAGAACTACCGCTCGTACAACATCTGATTGAATTGCGTACTCGACTTTTGTGGACCGCGGGAGTGATAGCAGTATTATTTTTTGTACTTTACGGATTTTTTTCCAACGACATTTACGCCATTGTTTCTGCACCGCTGATGAAATTATTACCAGCCAATAGCAGCATGATTGCAACAGATATCACCTCGCCATTATTAACACCCATGCGCCTTACTTTCTTCGTGGCAATGGTGCTGGCAATTCCCTACATTCTTTACCAAATCTGGGCGTTTGTTGCACCGGGTTTATACAAACGCGAAAAGCGCATTGCATTACCGATTTTAGTTTCCAGCGTATTGTTGTTTTATATCGGCATGGCGTTCGCGTATTTTTTAATTTTTCCGCTGATATTTAAAATCACTACACAATCCGGGTTAGTCGGCGTAACGGCGATGACAGATATCACCAAATATCTGGATTTTGTATTGCACATGTTTTTTGCATTCGGATTAATTTTTGAAATTCCAGTTGCCACTGTGCTGTTAATTTCAGCGGAAGTGATGTCGGCAAGATCATTAATTAAAAAGCGTCCCTATGTGATTTTAGGTTGCTTTGTTGTGGGTATGATTCTTACGCCACCGGATGTTACATCGCAATTTTTATTGGCGATGCCCATGTGGGCGCTATTTGAAATTGGTGTTTATATTGGGCTGTTTCTCGAAAGCCGCCGTGACAAAAAAATCGCAGAAGAAACAGAAGCAGAGTAATCTGCTTCTGTTTCCTCATTTAAATCATCTAAAACACCCGATTTGCAAAAACTTCATGCAACTCGGTTTTGTGTTTTTCAATTTTCCCCAAGCTTTTTCGTGAAAGAAAAATACTACGGTATTAATGGCAGGCTCAACCAGCGCGATTGTGCCGCCGACCAAAGCGCTTCCCGTTAAAGCGTAACCTACCGAAAACGCCACGCTGAAGTGTAATACTGCAAAGCTCGCTGTTTTAGCCATGATCTTGTCCTCTCACTCAAATTCTTGATTACCAGTGCAGTTGCTGCTGCGTTGAATCAATCTTAAGCTCGAGCGATAAAATTACAAAAACAATTAAATCCATAAATCACATAGCCAAAACCTATAACTCAATCCTTCCAACTATTAAACGGCATTACAGATAGATTGGAATTGTAGTAGCGGGCATCTGGAGTGACTTCTTCACCGATCCAATCCGGCTTGGCGAATTGTTGCTCTTCCGACTCCAGCTCGATTTCAGCCACCACCAAGCCAAGATTATCCCCAAGGAATTCGTCCACCTCCCACACCATGCCTTGATAGCTGATTTTGCGGCGATATTTTTCGATTAGCGGGCCATCGCAAAGCGTCAGCAATTGTTTGGCATCCACCAGCGGGATTTCATATTCAAATTCAGCACGGCTTGCACCTTCAGATTGGCCTTTAATCGTAAGGAATCCCACATCGCCGGCCACGCGAATACGCACGGTTCGTGTTTTATCGCGGTTCAAATAACCTTGCGAAAAATAGGTGGCGGGAGCGCTGCGCCAGTCTTCATTAACCACTAAAAATTTACGTTCAATTTCGATTGCCATTGGTAATACCTCTTTTCTCAAAAAAATATGCACGCGTATCTTAACGACTGACCGCGCTTATCACACGACATAAGCGGTGGAAATCACGCTCCGGTATCTTGCATGCCATCCTCAACTGTATATACTGTGTATATGAAATATGAATTTGTGTTTTCTCAAACTGATATGCGCCCCATGTATCAACAGATCATGGAGCAAATTACACAGCGGATAGCCGTGGGCGATTGGCTGCCCGGTTCTGCCTTACCTTCGATTCGTGAACTGGCGATTGACACTAACGTAAGCGTTATCACAGTTAAGCGTGCCTACCTTGAATTAGAGCGCGAAGGTGTTATCGCTACTCAGCAAGGTAAAGGTAGCTGGGTTAGCGAATCGCTCGATTTAGATGCGCTTCAAAGAGAAGAGCTAATTCAGCATCTACAGCAAGCCGGAAAATTGGCGAAGTCCCTGGCAGTAACTGAAGCCGAGTTGTTGCAAATAATAAAAAAGTTTCTTTAAAAAGGAGTCAATACGATGAGCGTTCCAGATTCGTTAAGCATGCCGCTGGCAATAGAGTGTGAAGACATTACCAAACATTACCCGCATTTTATATTGCGAGATGTAAAGCTGTCGTTTGAACAAGGTAGCGTTATGGGTTTGGTCGGCCCAAATGGCGCAGGAAAATCCACTATCTTGCGTATCGTTATGGGATTGATAAAGCCCGACAGCGGTTCAATTAAAGTCTTGGGATATTCCATGCCCAATGAACAAATTGCGGCGAAACGCAATATTGGTTTTGTTGCTGAAGATATGCGGCTCTATGAAAGCGAAACTATCGAATTTCACATAAATTTTATTAAATCTATTTTTAATTCATGGGATGACCAGTACGCAAAAAAATTATTACACCGCTTCGATCTCAAGAAAGAACAAAAAATAAAAGGTATGTCGCATGGGCAAAGAATTAAAGCCATTCTGCTCCTCGCCTTGGCACGTCGCCCTAATTTATTGGTATTTGATGAGCCGACAACAGGACTTGACCCTGTCGTCAGAAAAGAAGTACTCAATGAAATGATGAATTCGCTTGAAGATGAAACTCATTCCATTCTTTTTTCATCGCACAACACCTTAGATGTAGAACAAATTTCTGACTACATCACTTTTATTTATGATGGCCGCATTATTGAGTCACGTAACAAGGAAGATTTTATGGACGGTTGGCGCAGGTTGCGCTTGACCAATATGAATAATGTGTCGCTGCCAAATTTATCCAACATTAAAGAGATACAACAAAGTGGTCGCTTATGCACGGTTACGCTTAATAATTACGAAAATTCGATACCCGAACACTTTACTAATGCCGGCCTACAAATCAATAACATTGAGCGGCTATCCTTGGAAGAAATATTTTTAGGCAATGTCGCGCACGCCAAAGGCGCTGAAAAGGAAGCAATAGTATGAGTAATTCAATAATCGCGCAGCTTGTTAAAAAAGATTTCCTAATGACGCGCAACACTATTTTTATTTTTTGTTTAATAACTCTCGCATCTGTTGCGGCCATATACATGATATTCGGACATGTACCAGAAGTGGTTTTCCTTAATCTTGGTTTTACACTGTTAATTGCACCCGCCATTACCTGTGCAATAGTGCTACTCATGAAAACAATTGTCATGGAAAAGCAAAAGTCTACGCAGCTATTTATCATGAGCCTTCCCCTTAGCATTAGGGAGTTTACTACAGCAAAATTATTATTAAACCTTCCAGTTTTTACTATATTTTGGTTGGGAATTACAGCGGTGGCTTTTTATTTTTCTTTTGGACTCGGTTTATTTCCTTATGGCTCCGTGCCATTTATCACTATGATATTTTTAGGAATATTTGTTGCTTACGTTGTCATCCTCAGTATTGCTATTCTCTACCAGTCCTATGGCGTCACCGTTATTACAATGCTTTGTGCCGAACTGGGAACACCAGCCTACTTATGGGTCATCGCTTATTCGGAGCCAATCAATAGCCATGTTTATGAATCGCATATGGTTTGGAATTCACCTGCGATTACGATTGTGGCAACACAAATCCTTTTGATAATTTTAGTCCCATTAATGGCTTGGCATATTCAAAATAAAAAAAGGGATTTCGTTTAAGCCGCAGCATCCAATGGAAATATCTTGGATACTGTCGCTATTAGTTATAACTATCTTTTTATTTTAAAAATTAATATCTAATATACTCAACTGCCAAAATAAAAAAACCGCGCGATTTGCGCGGTTTTTTAACACTCATTACATATTAAAAACTGTAGTTAACGCCTAATGCATAAGTTCTGCCGAACCAATTTAACTTAAGCGGTAAGGCTTCATCGAGCATGTAACTTCTGTTTGGCTCGTTGGTTAAGTTACCTACTGAGAAAACAAAATCCAAACCGGAATCGGTTTTATATTTTGCCTGAAAATCCAACACAGTTTCCGGCGCATAAGTTACGGGCACTACGGTTGGGCCGATGGTGCGCGCTTCGCCTACGAATGAATCCTGAAAGGTCGTAGACAGACGTGTTTCAAAGTTTTCGTAAGAATAAAACACGGTAAAGTTATAGGAAGTTTCTACCAAACCGGGGAATGGAATTTGTCCAGAATCAAACGATGAGTTTGCAGGCCGTGCGACAGAAATCCCACTGTCGGTAAAAGACGCGCTGCCGCTAAAACCTAAACCTTTCCAGAAGCCGGGCAGAAAATTAAACGTTTGCGTGTAGGCAAGTTCAATACCTTTAATGAAACCGCCTTGATCATTATTAATTGCATAACGATAGGTTCCGTCTGCGACTGGCAACTCGGTTGGGAGACCACCGGTATATTGAGAAGACGTCAATACATACGTTTCAGGTTTGTCGCCAACATTATTACCTACGAAATCATAATTAGTTTCAGACAGCGATTGAATGAATGATTTAATTTTTCGGTAGTACGCTGCAACTGTTATGGACCCGTTAGTTTCTTCCAAATAATGCTCGAAAGATAAATCGATTTGGTCGGCAACAAATGGTTTTAATAAAGGCGAATTGGTGTCGCCGTAATTGTAGGTGGGAACGCCTGAAACTTCAGCGATAGAACCGAATTGAAAACTGGCTAGCTGACGAATTGGAGCACGCGACAACACGCGCGCAAGCGCCAAACGCACTTGATCAACATCTGTAACCTGATATCGCAAATTTAACGATGGCAGTACGTTGCTGTATTCGGTACCAACTCTGGTGTAACCGTAACGATTAATACAAACGCCATCGACATCGCAAATTTCCACTGCACCTTTGCTGGCATCACCGCCAAAATCTGCCAACGAATAATTCGATTGTTTTGTCTTCACGTAACGCAAACCAATATTTCCGGTAAGGTCGCGATCCAGCACTGTGGTTGCAATATTTGCCTGAATATAAGCTGATGTTACGTCTTCATCAATATCAGCATTTTGTTGCAAGGACCACGCGGTATTAGTATCGGGCGTTCCATTCGCGTCTACCGCACCAGAGCCCCAACGCCACGAGACAACTTGTGAACGCGGGCGCAAGTTTCCTGCATCGTCGTAAGCACCTAAGGCGGTGTTATGCATCAAAATTTTTCCTGCAGCATATGCATCTGCAAGAATTTTTTTCGCATCTACCGCAAGGAAATCTGGCATGTCAGAAAAAGCGCCTTTCCACTTAACTACGTCATAAGTTCCATCGGTAAGTGCTAACGGATAATCTGTTCCAATACCTGAGTCGCCATATTTCAGCAGCGAACGAGTTTCTACGTGATTGCGTTTGGATGTACGCGCACCAAGCTCTACAGAATTAATAAACGGAATATCTAATTCATATTTCACATCTAAACGGAGCGCATCAATTTTGTCTTCGTTTGCGTAAGGATAAACAGATGCGAGACTCAAATATTGTTTTGAAGCATTTGTTAATTCGGCATTGGTGGCGATACTCGGCACATTGAGGCCGTCCAATTGATAGTGTAATTGCTGATTACTATCAATCGCTAAACCGCTGGCAGCTTGAGTAGCGGGAACCGAAACGAACTGGTTTAAAATACCATTGCCGTTAAGCTCGAAACCTGAGGCGTCTGAATGCGACGCATCAAGCGCTACAGTCAAGTTGTCACGGTGCCATTCAAATTTTACGCCGCCAGAAAATAATTTATTTTCATTTTCTCTGGTATCAACAGCAGTCTTAACACCGAAGGTACCATTGGCAGTGGTGTTGCTTACGCTGGCTCCATTCTCTACCAAATCATTAAAATAAGTTATGCCTGTGCGAGTAGCATTTTGAATCCCATCAACCCAAATTCCGCGCCCGTTACTTTCTGTTTTAAATTTTGAATAAAATGCATCGGCCTGAATTTTTATTTCATCAGTCGGATCATATTGGATTGCGGCCATGTAGCCGTCGCGCTGAGAAACGCCGCTATCCTGAATGGCTTTAAGGCCGGTACTGAGCCAGGTCGTTTTGTCTGCAGACAGCGTATCGTAATTAAACATTTCAAATTGTAATTGCGATTTGGGCTCTTTTAATTGTGCATAACCCAAACTAAAACCGAGTGTGTCATCCAACAATTTTTGTTGATACGAAAACGAAATACGATGACCTGCTGGCTCAGCGTCATAAAGATCGCTTGCTTGATCATTGTAGGTACCGCGCAAACCTACCGTAAATTTATGATCCTCTTTTAAGTCGAGTGGATTAACAGTTTTAAGCTCAACCGTACCCGCTACACCGCCTTCAATGAGCGATGCTTTTGGCGATTTATACACTTCTACCGAATTAATTAATTCAGACGGAAATTGACTGTATTCCATCGCGCGTGCGCCGCTTGGCGATACTTGTTCGCGGCCATTCATGGTGGAGAAAACGTAACCTTCGCCCATACCGCGAATTTGAATCGTACCCGCTTGCCCGCCTTTACGTGTTACGGTAATGCCTGGTAAACGACTCAACGAATCTGCGATAGATTTATCTGGCAAGCCGCCAATGTCTTCGGCGGAAATTGCTTCTACTACAGTATCGGCATTTCGTTTTACTGAAATTGCCGTGGCGATGGATTGCGCAAAACCGGTAACAACAACTTCTTCTACTTCTGCACTGCCATTTACTTCTGCACTAGCACTCGCTTTTTTTGCGGTCTCTTGCGCGAAAACCGATTGGGTTGCCGCTGCAATTACTAACCCGGAGATAACGACTCCTAAGGGTTTCATATTAAAATTTTTCATCTGTTTTTCTCGACTAGTCATTTAATTTTTGTTATGCGAAGTTGGCGACTCGACAGCTCTTTTCCGTTTAGAAAAGAGCTGGAGTTGCGGCTACTATTTCAAATCCACGGTGACGGTAATTGCATCCGCTCGCGTGGTATTTACAGTGAACACATAATCGCCTGGGGTAGTAATTTTCAAAGCGATATTGTCGTTAGAGCCCTGCACCAAATCCGTTGTTACTCCCACCTCTGCAGACGGAGTACCCAGGTTTGGATTAGTCCAGTTAACTTCGGCAACTTTAAAGACGTAGTCACCTGCCGCCAGCGTTAAGGGCAAGGTGTAAATGCCTGCACCTTGGTAGGTAAATTTATTGCCCGTGCCTGCATCCCAACCAGTAGCTGAAACGGTTCCGCGCGCATAAATCGGTGTGTTTTTGAAAAGATCATCGATATAAACCTTAACCACTGGTGCTTCAGGTTTACGAGTATTCACTTCAAAGCGATAGGTGCCCGCCGTGGTGATTTTGATTGGGATGTTGTCGTTACTGCCTTGCGTAATCGCCAACTCCGAACCTAAGGTTACTGCTGCAGCCGTGCCCATATTGAACGTGCTCCAATCATTTGAAGCGACTTTGAAGACATAATCGCCCGGTACCAAATCAGCTTTCACGGCGTAGATACTGTTGCCTTCGTACACCAATTGGTTGCCTGCGTCTGCATTCCAACCAGAAGCTGTGACTGTGCCGCGGATATAAACCGGCGTTGCACCGAACGTATCGGGGTTAGTCACCGTAAGTATTGGCGCAGTGGTGCTTTGCAGCGCGTTCAATTCAAAGCGATAAGTGCCGGCAGTCGCGAGCGTAATCTTCAAATTGTCGTTAGAGCCTTGAGTCAAGGTTACTGGTGTACCAACAGTCACTGCCTGGCTTGAACCAAGATTTGGTGAACTCCAGTTGGCTTCCGCAATTTTGAACTCGTTAGTTCCGGCTGGAACATCCAATACAACTGAGTAGATACCATTACCTTCGTACTTCAAGCGGTTTGCAGGTGTTGCATCCCAACCTGCTGGCGATACGCCGCCGCGTACGTAAACTGCGGTATCACCGTAAGGAACAGGCGGCTCGTAACCGGAAGTTGCGGTTGCCGAAAGACCAGCACCTTGCGCGCCCACTTGTGGTTTCACAAATACGGCAACGCTGTACGCGGGAACGGTAAAGGTGCCGCCGCCCGTACCTTCAGCAAAGCTCGCAGTACGCACATTGGTGTCCACGGAGGTTTTTTGGATGCTACTTAATTCAAAACCAGCTGCCGTCAAAACGCGCTGTGAAATGCCAGTGGCGGAACCGTTAAAGATCACCACAATCGCATCCACATTCGGGTCAAGGTCAGGGCGATTGGTATCTGTGCCGGAAACTTTGCCTGCACCGTCATCAATGCTCATCACAATCAAGTTAGCTTTTTGAGTCACGCCGCCATCATGGAAACCAACGCGATCCATCACTTCCTCAGCCGTTGTCAGGCTGAACAATGGGCTGCTTTTACTGATTTTCAGGATCTCGTTAAACACGCTGGATGATTGTTGAATCAACGCCGGAGTTGGTTTTGCTTGCGGATCTGCAAACGCCAGAATGATGTCGTCGTCCGTTGTATCGTGTTTGGGTGGCAAGCCGACGGCCCAGTTGTTGGTCTGCATGGTGAAGTCGAGGAAGTTGAACCAATCGCCTGAGTTGTAGCTGTCAGTAGTCATCGACTTGGAGCGCAACATCTCGCTACCCGCTTGAATAAAGGGTACGCCTTGGCTCAAGAGCGGCACGGCCAAAGTCAAATCCTGGATACGAACGCGATTCTCAATGCTGGTACCAGCTGGCAAAGCGCCGGGCTTGTGCATCCAGTCCCACAGGGTTTCGTTATCGTGTTTTTCCACGTAGTTGATGGCTTCTTGCGGATCAAGATTGTAAGCACCGACCAAGCTCGCCTTAAAGGTTTTACCGGTTTTCGAAAGCAATCTGAACTCACTCAAGTTGCCTGCAAGACCGGCGCGCACTGCGTCAAGACTGCCGCCATTCACTAGCGCCAAACCGCGCAATGGATTGCGAATACGATCATTGAAAGTACCAATACCAGTGCCCGCCAAAGGTAATTGCGATGCACGTTCAGCGATGCGCGCGGCAGAGTCATCGCCTGCAGTCCAGGCTTCGGCGTAAAAGTAGTTATCAGGATCTACCGCTTTCACCGCATTAAAGGCATCAACCAATACGGATTTTGGCAAGAAGCCTGATTGGTCGAAACGGAAGCCGTCCACTTTGTATTGCGCGGCCCATTGCGCTACAGAATCGGCAACAAATTTTCCCATCATCACGTGTTCAGCGGCGGTATCAGCACCAGCGTTGGTTTCGTTGACAACCGTACCGCTGATAGCGTTTTGGCGGAAATAGTAGCCGGGAACGATCTTATCAAAGGTCGCGTTCGCCGCTTCTACACCAGCAGCCGACATGTGTGGATACACCACGTCATACACCACGCGTAAACCCAATTGATGCAAAGCCAGGTTCATTGAACGCATTTCCAGAATGCGGGTTACGCCGTCAGCTTTGGTGGCGTAGCTGCCTTCAGGTGCGTTAAAGAATTGTGGATCGTAGTTCCAGTTGAAACCATCGAGCGAATCCAAAGATTCCATTAGTTTGCGGGCTTTATCGGAATCACCGGCATAGCTTTTTAATACGGTACGCAAACTATCGTTGTTATTTGCGTTGGTATTATTGATTGCACCCGCGGTTGCACATACGGATGCCGTAGGCGCTGCAACGCAAAGTTCGCGCACCAGGCTATCGAGATTGTATTGCTTGCCAGGGATTTCATTGATGCTTGAACCATCGTTAACAGGCAGCAAATGAATGTAGGTTAAGCCCGAATCTTTAAGCGCCTTTAAATGTTTAACCGGCTCAGAATTGGTATCGGTAAATGCCAAATACTTGCCGCGATGGACCGCCGGAGTGCTTGCATCACTGATACTAAAATCGCGCACGTGCAGCTCATAAATGGATGCGGCTTCGGGTGAAACTACCGTTGGAATTTCCTGACCATCCCACCCACTTGGCTTCAAATCGCCATCATTTAAATTCACGATTTGCGAGTAGTAGCCGTTCGCGGACAAGCTTACTGCCTGTGGATCGCTCACCTCCAACACTTGGGTTTTGTTGGTGAGCTGGTTGTAGCCCGTTACGCGGTAGCGATAATACTTGCGATCCAACTCGGCTTTGGTGCCGGTGTATTTCCAAATACCGGTGGCGCTGTCGAATACCATTGCTTTGGTAGCGAGCGATGGGAATGTTCCGGGTACGCCATCTACAGTCGGGGTTGGGGTATCACTGAAAACACGCAATTCAACAAGCTGTGCAGTCGGAGCCCATACGGATAAAGACACATTGTCGCCGCTGTAAATAGCGCCAAGGGCTGCTTCGTTTGCATCGTTTTCGCCAGCAGTGTAAAGCGAATCGAGTACCGCATAATTTTGAATGCGTGTACCGATTTTTTCGCCTGCGTCGGTTTCACCAACAATAACCAATTCTTTCTTGAGCAAGCCTTTAATCACATCGTTAGTGAGGTTGAGTGAATAGGCGTTGTAAGTGGAAAGATTAGGTACGCGTGCTTTTTGGTCTGACGTTAAAACGCCTGCAGTCAAATCTGCGGCCAAAGTTCCACCGGCAATTGAGCCATCCAGATTCGCGGTAATTTTTGCGCCGTCATTAGCGGCATAAAGTTTAACTTTGCTAACCGGTCTGTTCCACACGATGGTCGTTGGGTCAATCCAGTGAGCGGACACATCGGAAATCGCCAGCGCAGGTGCAGCGTATTTTTCACAGATATCGTTAACGCAAATAGGCGTTGAGCTGGTGCGCGCGTTTACTAAACCAGTGAGAGAGTTCTCGATAATAAAATAGCGGCGATCAAAACGGCTGCCCGTAGCTGCAGTTTCAATGCGCAAGTTTGCAGATTGCGTTAAGCGCCCTGGCGTTCTCACAATGAAATTGCCGCAAGTACCGCCCGGTTTCAACTTAACAATAAAGTAAGCGCCGTAAATTGGGTCTGCTGCGTTATCGCTAGCGGTAATGGGGTTGATGGTTTCACTGGCCCAATTGTCTGCGCCATTAACATCAGGGTTGCTCGGGCTCGCCCAGGTAGCGCTACAAGCCTGCCAGGTATACAAGCTGTAACCACCGAAATCTTTCGTTGAGCTGGCCTTGTTGATATAGATTACCGCTTCATCATCCGCAAGAGTTGCCGGTAAGGTCGGGAAGGGTTGGCTTACTACTACGCAAGCTTCAGTTGGCGATGGGCGCTCCTGCCCTGCTGGGCACGCGGGCGGCGGCGGTGCAACGCCGCAGGTTCCATTGGCCAAAATAACATCAGTTCCAGTACAGACCGTAAGGTCCACTTTTTTATTACCGGTGCCGCTACCACCACCGCATCCTGCCAAGCCTGCAAGAATGCAGACGGCAGCAAGAATGCCTAGACCCTTGGGATAATTGAACATCAGTTTCTCTCTCCGCTATGTTTATTTTTTTAAAATCTGGTTGAACATTTTTTAAAATGTTCGTGGGTACTGAAATTTAAAATTGACTATGCCGATCACAAAATTTTTATAGAGCTATATTGTGCGCGAGCCGCTTAATCGCCTGACCACATGAGATCAGAACAACCGTGGACACTTTCGCGGAACAAAAGCTACAAAGAATTAAAAGGATACAAAGTGCTAAAAGGTAAAACGAATACACGCGACTAATCGCCCGTAAAGATAAAATCACTCGCTGCTTTTTATAAGTTAGTCAGGATCGCAAATTGTTTCGTTACAAATGCAATTGGTGCATAAGCAGATTCAACCCACAACCATCTCTTAGAAAGAACCACTCAGGCACTTAATAGAAATCCGGTTTTTACAATTAGATGTTAATTTGTGTGACGCCTTACTCACAACTGCATGCATACGTATTCAAAGAGTACATACGTATGCAAATCACCAAAGCCCTTGAAATATCAGTAGTGATTCCTGGAAACCGCCGCAAATCTTCATTTTTTGAATGCGCTCTTTAGCGGTAGATATTGAGTAAAACTTGGTTGCCAATCTTAAGCAGTCCGAAAAGTACGGCCTAGATGAAAAGTCTTCTTAAAAAAACCATGAACATGAGGAATAGATTAATCAATCACGATGGAAACAATGTAGAAAAATAAGAACGAAAGCTAAAGGGAAAAGTGAAAATGAAAGTGAAAGGAAAAATAAAGCAGAAGGAAGACCGAAAGGAATAAAAAAGCGCAGACTAGCTGCGCGAAATAACTAACAGCGAAATACAACTCCAGCAACGTACAAAAGTTAACTGGGAGCAAATGTAACCATCGGCTGAAGTTTGCGCAATTCGTAACATACGTATTCATAAGAGGAATTTGGTTGCATACGTATGTAGAGCATACAACCGCTAATCATCCCTGATTAGCAATTGTATTAAGTGAAGCAGATGGGTGAAGATTACCGAAAATTAAAACTTATATTCCGCAGACAAGGTGAAATTTCTAGGTTCACCATACATCTCAACTGCACCGTAATAAATCGAATCTGCAATAGCATCGTAATAATTTTTATCAAAAATATTATTTGCATTTAATTGCACGCTGAGATGTTCAGATGCTTTATAAGCGACCATTAAATTCGCCAGCACATAAGATTTTTGTTGGTTGCGAACCGTTTCGGTTCCAGTATCAAGCGTATAGTAAATCTCGCTTTGATAACTTGCGCCGCCGCCAATTCGCCACTTATTCAAATCGCCCGGTAATGTGTAAGTGGTATTGATTTTAAATAGGCGTTCTGGAATTCCAGTATCCACTCGCTTACCTTTGTTCTCCGGGTCGCTGTCATTAATATATTCAATATGTGAGTAGGTGTAACCAGCGCCAATTTCCCAACCGCGGGCCAGTTCACCTTGAATTTCAGCCTCAATACCTTCGCTGCGTACCAAGCCTGTCGCTCTTGAACAAGATGCATCCGGAAATGTTGGGCAGTTTGATTGATCCTCTAATCTGCGCGCGCGATTAGCCTGGTCAATGCGGTAGATCGCAATATTGGTGTTAAGCAATCCATCGTAATATTCGCCCTTCACGCCTAACTCGTAATTTTTCCCAACCACAGGCTTAAGCACATTGCGATTTATATCCACAGAATCTTGCGGTTTAAAAATTTCGCTATAGCTTAAATACACCGAATGATTTTTTTCAAAATCATAAACAAGGCCGCCGTAGCGCGAGAAATTCGCAACTTCTTTGGTTGTGGACCAATTAGTTTTGTTGTTGTACCAATCCAAACGAACGCCGGTAATTAATTTAAGGGAATCCGCAAGATTCCAACGCGCAGTTGCGTAAGCACTTTGCTGCTGAAGCAGTGATGAACTTACTGATCTATCCGGGCTGTTATCACTGAGCACAGGTTTTATGGGCGAGTGATTATCCGGATTAAAAATATCAAAACCTGTCGACACACCACAACTTGCGTCGAAGCAATTAAAAAACTCCTGATTAGCCAAATCTTCTTTGTTGTGCGATGCACCAAAAACCAATTCATGATCTCTACCAAACAATGACACCAATCCAGTTGCATATAATTCTGCACCGAATTGATCGGTATCATTTTTTGCGGCCCAATAAATATGTGAGTAGCGACCATTGTCTTCGGGCATTAACCAGGTTCCCAACACATCGGAAACAATATTGGAATATTTTGTGTTTAAACGAATGCTCCAACTGTTATCAAATTCGTGATTGACACTTGCGTAAACGGTTTTAACATCTTGATCCAAATGTTCCCAATCAGCGCCCACAAATGTTGAACGCGATACGCGCGCATGCTCACCATTTTCCAACACAGGAATTCCGCCCCACACTAAATTACTAAAGGTATTTAAGTAGGAATAACCGAGATTTAACGTCGTATTTTCCGAGAGATCTATATCAATCGTGCCATACAACATTTGCGTATCTTCTTTTTGTACATCGCGAAAATTATCACCATCTTGCAGATAAGCCACCACGCGCCCCCGAATATTTCCATCTTCGGAAAGTGCGCCACTCACATCAGCGGTAGTACTGAAATCATTCCACGAACCGGCAGAAACACCCATCGACGCTTGAAATTCTTCCGTCGGTTTTTTGCGAATGACATTAATCGCCGCCGATGGATTGCCAACACCTTGTGTTAAACCCGTAGAGCCACGCACGATTTCTACACGGTCATACATGGCGAGGTTTGATAACGGACTTGGAATATAAGAACTGAAGGAACCGGGAATACCATCCTCAGTAATATTGTCTATGGAAAAACCGCGCGAATAAAATAATGGGCGGCCGGTGCCGTAAGAATTCACTGATAAGCCCGGCGCTTTTTCAACAACATCCAACATATTTACTATGCCTTGGTCGTCCATACGCTGCCGTGTCATAACGGTGATGGATTGCGGCGTCTCACGAATTGATAAATCCAATTTAGTAGCGCTGCTCATCGAACCCGTTGTGTAAGAACCGCTGCCTTCTGTAGTTGTTTCTAAAATTGCGGCGCTAACTTTTACAGTTTGCAACACACCGGATTCACGCTTTTTTTCGAGGATAATTTTTTTACCTTCCGCAACTTGATAACTCAAACCTGTGTCATTTAATAGCTGCGTCAATGCATCCTGCGCGTTGTAATTTCCCGTTAAACCTTTACTGGTTTTACCTTGGGTAAGTTCGGCGTTTCCGCTGATCAATAATCCTGATTGCGCTGCAAATTCATTGAGCGCACTTGCGAGTGAACCGGCGGGAATTTTGAAATCTACTTTTGCAACAGCAAGCTGATTGGTCGTTGCAGAATTCGTTTGCGCGGAAGCCAATGACGCGAACGGCAAGACGGCGCTCGCGCAAATTAAATGAATGCTCAGCGCAAGTGGAGTGAAGGATTTTTTAGGTAAATGATGGCGATTAAACATGGTGATAAAAGTTTCCTTTAAACGTGAGCTTGATTGCTTACTGGTTAAACCGAACCAAACTTAAAAAGGGGAACCAAAAAATTAAAAAAGGGAACCGAAAATTAAAAAATTTATTGCGGCCGAATATTTATCCACCAAGGCAGCGGTTTGTCGATGAGAATAGGCAAGGTGCTGCTTAGCATCGCAAGAGTTTCATCGAGATTATGTAGCGGATAAGTACCCATCACGCGCAAATTCGCCAGCGCAGGCGAAAGATTGATATGGCTGTGGTGATAAGGCGATATTTCTTCGATCAATTCGGCGAGACTTATATCGTCTGCCATTAACAAACCGCGCACCCAACTTCGGCGTGCGGATTTAGCCGTTTGTAATTGTGCGATAAGCGTTTTTGAAAAATGCGTTTGTTGCCCTGCCTGAATAATTTCCGTCGCGCCCGACTTACGAGCGGACACTTTAACCGCCCCTTCGTAAACGCTAATGTTGGTGCCGGAAGGCAAAGCGCGCACGCTAAACTCAGTGCCCAACGGCTCCAATTGGCCGTGCTCGGTTTTAACGATAAAGGGCCGCGAATCGGGCGCAGTTTTAATAAGAACCTCGCCTTGGCTCAGCCTGAGTTTGCGATGCTCTGCTGAATAATGAACATCCACCGCCGTAGTAGCACTCAACCAGATTTTTGTACCATCGCTTAAATCCAACGCCTTAATTTCGCCGATAGCGGTGCGATAGTCCGCCCGCCAATAACTGAGTGTTTGCGGCAAAGGCGTGTAGCGCCAGGTGCCCCACCCTACCAAGCCAATGCCGCCCAAACTCAAGACCGAATTTAAAAAAGCCCGACGCTTTATCGGTACCGCGCGCGATGCTTTCAAAGCCGCCAATGCCTGCTCACTCTTCTGCTGCAGCGGTTCGAATTGTTGGCTCACTTGCGCAATGCGCGCCCAAGCGGCCTGGTGTGCTGGCGCAGCCGCCAACCACACCGCCCAAGCTTCTTTGTCTTCAGCGGTAACATCATCCGCACGCAAAAGCGCAAACCATTCCGCCGCGTCCTGCAGACTTTCGAAGTCAGGTTGAGTTGAATCAATAATAGAATTCGTCATCGGCTAGTTAAGATAATCCGCATCAATCAACGCACAGTGCAGCATGGCTTGCGCCATATATTTTTTAATCATGCGTTCGGAGACGCCCAGCTGCAGTGCAATTTCGCGATAAGTTAGCCCTTCCACCTGCGCTAATAAAAATGCGGTAGCAACTTTTTCTGGCAGATTGCACAACATTGCATCCACCCGGCACAGCGCCTCAATCATTAGCAGTTGGACTTCCGGCGAAGGCGCCTCCAACTGTGGGCGACAGACTAAAGTTTCCAGCCACGCCTGTTCGATTTGCTGGCGACGCCATAAATCGATGCATAAACCATTGGCAACTTTACTGAGAAACGCCCGGGCATTGAGTGCGCTTTCGAAGAAGTACGGCTTGGTGATAATCCGTAAAAACGTATCCTGCGCTAGATCCGCCGCCGTTTCTGCGCAACCAACTTTGCGACGCAGCCATTGACGCAACCACGGCTGATGCTCGCGATACAAATTATCGACACTCGACTCGGCAGAAACAGCAAAACCACTATTGCTCAAGACAACCCCCAAACCGCAAATGAGAAGTGTTCGCATTATGCGTCTGGCGGGCACATTATTCAACGCAATCAATGAATATTTATCCGCCTAGTGAAAATGGGCTAGATATTCACACTTAACAAAATTTAGCACTGCACGTTGACAACGTTGTCTTGTCGGCGTAAGTTTAGCCTCGAAGTGATATCAGCTGGCAGTGATTTAACACTGTTCACTGAAAAAAATAACAATAAGTTTTTTTGCAATTTGCTCAGCGTCGCATCAAATACGTTGAGGTTCTACCAAACAATATTTTTCAGGAAGTCCGTTGCCACTCGTGCGCATTAACTGCGTTTTCTAAACGCGGTATAGGGATTTTTTGCGCAAAAAATTTGTTGTCGCTTTATCTATTTTTCTAAAAAAATTTTATTACAAACAACCGAAGGGGAAATAAATGAAAACTTATACCTGGTTATTTTTAGGCGCTGCGGGAATTTTCGCATCCGCGCAAAGCTATGCGTTCGATTGCACCAGCTTGCCGCAATATGCAAATGGCGCAACCTATGCGACGGGAGCTGTAGTCAAAAATATTGGCAATGCTTACCGCTGCGATGTCGGCGGATGGTGCTCTACCGGCGGCCCATACGAGCCGGGCGTGGGCTGGGCAGCAGCAAATGCCTGGACTGGACTTGGTGCTTGCGCCGCAACAACATCCAGCTCACCTTCAAGCAAGTCGAGCACGTCTAGTATTTCCAGTAAATCGAGCATCTCAAGTGCATCCAGCATTTCGAGTGTGTCCAGTAAATCAAGCGTATCAAGTGTAAGCAGCTCGGTTATTAGCTCTGTCAGTTCATCTACCGCCAACTGCCCAAGCCTAACGGAATGGAGCGCCACCGGTACCTACACCAAAGACGCGCAAGTGGTTTACAAAGGTATTAAATACCAAGCCAAGTGGTGGACACAAAATGAAGATCCTTCCACACACTCTTCTGCAAGTGATGTGTGGATTAACCTCGGCCCATGCGGTGGCTCAACATCCAGCGCGAGCAGCAAATCTTCTGTGTCTTCAGTAAGCTCTACATCAACCAGTGCAAGCTCAAAGAGTTCTGGATCTAGCAGTTCAGTTGCGGCGAGCGGTCATAGATACGTTGCTTATGCGGGCACCTGGTTGACCAGCATTTACGATTTGAAAACCGCGAATATTCCCAACTACATTACCAACCTGCATTTGTCCTTTGTGCGCCCCGATACCACTTATCAAAAAGGCAGCTACGCATTCGATCAATCGGTTGCCGGTTTTGAGTTCGCAGAAGGTGCCAGTACTAACAATGGCCAACGCGTTTTTAGCGCGCAACAAGCGCAGGACTTACGCAACACCATCACCGCATTGAGAAATCGCGGCACCCAAGTGTGGATTTCAGTGGGCGGTTGGTCTTACAGTCAAGGCGATCAATGGACGCGTTTCAACGCACCGCGGGTTGTTGCGCTGGCGCAGGATTTAGGTGCTTCCGGTGTGGATATCGATTGGGAATCTTCAACCTCCGCGTGCAACAAACTAGACGATGCAAATTTCAGTTGCAGTAAAGATCCTGAAATTGAAAACATCATCACCAGCCTTTACAACGAAATTCAGGCACGCGGCGCGGGCTTGGGAATCTCCATTGCAGGATGGTCAACCGGCGCTTATTACGTAAAAGGCACAGCATTTGAAGAAGGCAAAGTGCAATGGGGCTCGCCGTTCGGCGGCACGCTCTATAACCTCGTGAAACGCCAAGGTAGCAAGCTGACGTACATCAACCTTATGTCATACGATGCAGGCGATTATTACGACCCACGCGAAGGCTATTTGTCGTACCGTGCAATTTACAACGGCCCCATCAACATGGGCATGGAGATAGCACCAGAAGGCGCCGGTGGTTCGGTCTTAAAAATTAACGCACCTGCAGGCACCGTGTACGACGCCGATATTCTCACCGGCCAAAACAACATGGCGACCCAGTATTACAACGTGGAAACCTTGGTGAAATACATTAAAAACAAAGGCCGCGCCAACGATGGCTTTATGTTCTGGCAACTATGGAAACAACGCGTTAACGCCGTTGCTCCAGCCGGTGCAGCCACCGAAAATTCGGCGGGGCAATATGTATGTGCAAACTTGCCATTGGCAGGTGATTGCAGCCAAACAATTCCGACGCTTCCCGTCGCGCAGTAAATTGTTGTGAACGTAAAACGGCCAGCTTAGCTGGCCGTTTTTGTTTATAGGCTTTCATAATTTTGCCCGCATTCCTTTATCGCTATGTTAGCCGTGCAACTTACTTCTAGAATAAAACTCACTAATATCTTCACGTACAAATACGCCAGAGGATTTTCAAATGACATCCATAAAAGAAACCGACTACAAACATCCCAACGAACGCGGCAACGGCCCCAAAGAACGCATGGAAGGCGGCGACCTGACGGATGATATTGATATCAATGACCCGGAGACGAGGGAGAAGCATTTGCGAGGGATTAAGCAGCATGAGAATGACAAGGAAGCGCAATAACAAGAGTAAGGTACTCCCCAACGAGTACTAATATAATCACTGATACATTTGTTCGTTACTTATTTGCATTCGACGAATAAATGGAACATGATTGGCGTCATGATCAATTCAAATACACACAATCAACAAGCTCTCGAGCTGGCACGCCAGCACGGAATACTGTGCCCCAAGGACCTCCAAGACGCAGGCGTTTCACGCGTCACGCTAAGTCGCCTTTCTGCAGCGGGACTGTTGGAGAAGGTTGGACGAGGACTTTATCGTCTCCCAAGCGCTGAAATATCGGAGCATGAGGGCTTAGCCCATATTGCAAAACGAGTTCCACAAGCCGTTTTTTGCCTGCTAACTGCGCTTCAATTTCATGAACTGACGACCCAATTGCCGCGCCAAATTTGGATCGCCATGCCTCGCGGTAGCCATACGCCGAATATAGATTACCCTCCCGTTCGTATGATTCAGTTTACCGGTGAATCCTATTCCGAAGGCATTGAAATTGTTGAGCGCGACAACATTAAACTACGCGTTTATAGCGTGACCAAAACACTTGTTGATTGCTTTAAATACCGCAATAAAATTGGCCTCGATGTGGCACTCGAAGCACTCAAAGATGCACGCACGAAAAACAAACTTAATATGGATGAACTTTGGCGCTACGCAAAAATTTCTCGCATAGCTAACGTTATGCGCCCTTACTTGGAATCCATTTAATAACCGCAATTTTTAATAAACATAATGGTCGATGGAATGAATAAAGATCTTGCAGCTTCAGTTCGTGCGCGCCTGCTTAATTTGGCAAAGGCGGAAGGTTCGGATTTCAATCAAATATTAATTCGCTACGCACTCGAACGGATTTTATATCGCTTAACCCAATCAGCTCATGCAGACCGCTTCCTTCTTAAAGGAGCATTACTTTTCGCGCTCTGGTACGACATGCCGCATCGCCCTACTCGCGATGTAGATTTATTAGGTTTTGGCTCAAGTAACCTTGAAGATATACGCAAAATATTTGGCGATGTAGCGGCAATTGTTGTGGACGATGGAATTGTATTTGACCCACATACAATAAGCGTTGAAGACATTCGCAAAGAAGCGGGCTACAGCGGAGCAAGAGTAATCATTAACGGCGAATTAGCAAACGCACGCTGCAAAACACAAATTGATATAGGTTTTGGTGATGCGGTTACCCCAGCGGCAATTGATGCAACATTCCCCGTAATGCTAAAAGAATTTCCAGCCCCAACTCTAAAAGCATACCCAGTCTACACAGTAATAGCAGAGAAATTACACGCGATTGCTTTACTAGGTATGGCCAATAGCCGATTAAAAGATTATTTTGATTTAAGTGTTTTAATTGAACGAGAAACGTTGGACGAAAGTATAATTGCACAAGCCATCATCGCAACATTTACGCGACGCAATATGAAAGTACCAAAAGTTTTACCTAGAGGTTTAACGGACGAGTTTGCTAAAGACACATCACGTCAGGCGTTGTGGCGAGCTTTTCTAAAAAAGAATAATCTGGAAATAGTTTCTCTGGAAGAAGTTATCAGGCAGATTAACTCTGTGTTGGAGCCTGCGTTGATGCTTGCAGCCACAAAATAGAAACACTAAAAAATCAAACGTTCGTTCAAAAAGTTGGAAAACTTCATTTTTTGCTAATCTGCAAATGCCCTTCAATTTCCGCACTCTGCGAATCGTATAGCAACCAATTTGCTGCGGTATTAATAACTTCGTTGATATTTCGCTTCGTCTTTCCCTTCAAAGCACATTCCCAAATCACTAAAACTTTCCAGCCGTTTTTAATAGAGGCGGCGATGTTTTTTTCATCACGCGATACATTACCGCTAATTTTTTCTCGCCAGAATTCAGGTCTGCTTGAAGGCCATTTGAACAGATGGCAGTGATGCGCATGCCAGAAGCATCCATTCACAAAAATAACTGCGCAATGTTTTGGAAAAACTAAATCGGGTTTTCCAGGTAAATCTTTTCTGTGTAATTGATAGCGAAAGCCAAGCTTATGCAAACCTTTGCGGATTAATAATTCCGAGCGAGTATCTTTGCTTTTGATACCAGACATCATTTTAGAGCGCTTTTCGCGTGTTACGACATCTACCATCCAAAACACCCTTGCTAATTGCCACCACTGTAAATAAACACAGTATTCATTAAATTTGAGGATTATATGCCGTGGCCATTTAGTCCTCAGTTAATCAAGATTCACACCATGGAAAAACATATGAATAACACACAACTTAAAGCGCTAGCGACCAAAATTAAAGAAGTTCGCATCGCGAACAATTTGTCGCAAGAGCAATTAGCGCTTATCGCGAATGTTGATCGCTCGTTTATTTCTCGTTTGGAACGAGGAATAGCCAACCCTTCTTATTTGATGCTACTGCAAATCGCAAACGCACTCAAAAAATCAATCAAAGAAATTCTTCCTGATTAATTCAGATTTACTTTAGGCGCGCTAATGGCGGATATAAAAATTATTGACCTTTTCTCTGGTCCTGGTGGATTAGGTGAAGGATTCTCAGCATATAAAGACGAGGAAGGTAACTACCCTTTTTCAATTGTTGCATCTGTAGAAGCAGAAGGCAGTGCGCATAAAACATTACAACTTCGAGCTTTTTTTAGAAAATTTCCAAAAGAAAATATTCCTGAAGAATACTATCAATACGTTCGCGGTGATATTAAACGCGAAGCACTATTTGCCGCATATCCTGATGAAGCAAAAGCAGCAATTGAAGAAACACTGGAAATCCCTAGAACACTAGGTAAAGACAATGCATATATAGAACGCGAAATTAAAAAGCGACTAAAGGATTATGAAGGCAAGAAAGTTGTAATTGGCGGCCCACCTTGCCAAGCCTATTCATTAGTTGGCCGTGCACGCAATATGGGCATTACAGACTATGTTGCTAAAGATGATCATCGTCACTTTCTTTACAAAGAATATCTCAACATTCTTAACATTGTTGAGCCTGATGTATTTGTTATGGAGAATGTAAAAGGCATTTTGTCTGCATCAATTGACGACGAAAAAATATTCCCAAAAATACTCGAAGACTTAAAAAATCCCGGTAAAGCATTAGGCAAGCGTAGCAAAAACAAATATAAAATTTACTCTCTCGTAAAGCCCGCTGAAGACCCTTTAAATCCAAACTATGAAAACCTTTCTGATTTTGTAATCAAAGCAGAACAATATGGCATCCCGCAAGCAAGACACAGAGTAATTCTTTTAGGTGTGAGAGAAGACACTACTTCGATTCCTGCAGTTCTTCAACCTGAAGCACAAGTTAATATTGAAGATGTTATTGGTGATCTTCCACCGCTAAGAAGCGGGTTATCAAAAGTGAAGGATAATATCCAAAACTGGAATAGCGTAACCTTCGACATACTAAAAGCTATGCCCAACCAGCTAAAAGATAGTGGGCATACGAAGTTAGCAAAAAGAATAAAAGCATTGAGAGCCAATCAATTGAAGGATTTAGAACGGGGAAAAATATTTTACTCTCCTGAAATTACTGCAAAAATGAATGCACCAGAAGAACTAAAAGAATGGTATCAAGATGACAAAATTAAAGGTGTACTTAATTACGAAACCAGAGGTCATATTGTTACAGATTTAGCGCGCTATCTGTTTTGTGCTGCATTTGCAGAAGAAAATGCTAATCGCGAAAATCCAAATCCGAAAGCGCAAGAGTTCCCAGAATTTTTAGCACCAAATCATAAAAATTGGGAATCTGGAAAATTTGCAGATCGTTTTCGTGTGCAAGCGAAAGGCAAATACGCAACAACAATAACAAGCCATATTTCAAAAGATGGTCACTACTTTATTCACTATGACCCACTTCAGTGCCGCAGCCTCACTGTTCGTGAGGCCGCACGCATTCAAACATTTCCCGACAATTATTTTTTTGAAGGAAACCGCACTCAACAATATGTACAAGTTGGAAATGCAGTACCGCCACTATTAGCAAAACATCTAGCAAAAATTGTATGCGACACAATTGTTGGAACCTAATTTAAAAGTGTGTTTTCAATTTTCCCCCACACTTCATCGAAACTGTAATCTGGAGTACCAATTCTTCCAAAATATTTGGAAAAATGAATAAGAATTTCTTCTCTATACGGATTATCAATAGAGCATATGACCTCATAACCCTCTGATTCATTAATTGTTAAACTGCGTAGCTGTTGAAAATCAACAATACAATCTGAAATGAAAAAAGTACCGGGAAGATACTTATATCTATCACCCGCTTTACCTTTGACCAAGTTTTTTAGCGCGCCAAGAGCTTCTTTGCGCTCTTTGCTTGGATCGATTGACTCCCGCCATTTATGGAAAAGTGGATGCTCTTCCAGCCTAATTATTTTAGCAAGAAGCACATGCTCCGCTTTTTCTTGGGCAAAATCACACGCAGGTGTCAGTACCATCCAAAGCTGTTTGTTAATTTTTTCAATGAAAATATCTGCTGGACTACATGCTTCATGTCGAGATGGATACAGATACATTTCAAGTGGATTTATCGTATTTTTATCTAACCCGATTATATCTTTAACCACATGTTGCGATAATTTATTTGCAAGCTGTCTTGCAACAAGCAAACTTATTTCAGCAGTATTTGCTGAGTTAGGAAATTTGTCCCAATGACTTCCTATTGACTCCCAAAGATATTCGCGGCTTTCTTCTTCAATGTATTTGGATAGCAGCGGTAATTTTGTGTCAAGAATTGATTTTGCTGCGTCTCTTATTTCACCAATCGAAGAGCCTTTATCAACAACTTTTATAACGGGGCTTTTAAGGTGATCAACCTTATCTGGAAATCCAGTATAGAAAATTATAGGTATAAACCGTTTTTTCTGAATTTCACGCAGTACATATTCTCCACGTTGGTTTTCCTCTTCAGGGTGCAAACCTGGATCAGGATCTTGCGTATTCTCATGAACATCTAGGAAAACAAAATCAAATCTACGATCAATGATCGCATCTAAACCTTCACTAAATGACGTAAACTTTACAAAATCAAACCTATTATTCTCTATACCCCTTGAAAATATTCGTTCTAAGTTATTTAAGTTTTGAATATCATCATCAATTGCTATTACTTTCCAAGTAACTAAATCCATATGCTAAACCCTTTCATTTATGACTATTCTAAAAACAGCACCTTCACCTTCTCCTGAGTCAAGCAGCTCGACTGTACCATTGTAGTAATCCTTTACGATCTCTCCAACAAGGCACAAACCTAAGCCGTGTCCATCAGGTTTGTTCGAAAAATATGGCTCAAAAATATGCAATTTCAACTTGGGGTCAACCCCTGGCCCCGAATCAGAGAAAATAATTTCCAACCCGCCACCTCCTGTTCTATCAAGTAATACTCTAATATATCGCTTATCTCTAGGCACCTGATTAAGCCAATAGATACTGTTTGTTATGAGGTTAGTAAATATTTCTGAAAGCTCTGTAATATCAATGCTAACTAGCGTTTGTGTTTCAGGAATAAAAAATTCAATATTATTTTCGTCCATCTCCCTTTGATAGTTTAAGAAATTTTGTCTAATTATCTCTTCAATATAGTATTTTTTTGGCCGCCCTTTTTTTCTTCCACCAAATGGTTCGACCCTTCTAAATACATCACGTAATATATTTGCTTGTACAGCTACCTGATTTAATCCGTTATCGAGAACCTCAATTTCTTTTTTTTCTATAATTATTTTTTCACCTTCCAACCTCAACCACTCCGTGGTGCACTCTTTCCCCAAGCCTGCTTCAGTTTGAATCGTGGCAAGCGGCTGGCGACCATCATGAAGAACTTTGTCTATTATCCCGCCTAAAGTGGCTAAAGCATGATACTGAGACAGAACAGTTTTAAATTTTTTAACTTGCTCTTTCCAATCGGTTTCCACTTGATCCAGAAGCTTAATTGTTTCTATATCTTCTGCATTTCCTTCCCGCATAGACTTCTTGACGGCATCAAAGTCAGGACTGTGAAATAAACTTTTCCCATCTGTCGATTCATTTTCACCGCTTACCTTCTTCCTTCTTGCTCCCCACCTCAAATTCTCAACTTCATTTAAAAATAATTTAAGGATGCCTTGAAGATCGTTATAGGCCTGATTGTTATCCAATCCTTCTCTATTGCTTCGATCATGAAGCTGAGCATTTTCATTAGCAGTTATAGATATGTATCCAGTTATTTGATTATTGGATAGACTCTTTGTTGGGTTTTGAACTCTTCTAAGATCCAAACGTAGCCAATCATTGCCGGGCTCTCCATATGGCATCACTCTAAATCCATCTCGATATATATTAATGCCTGCTATTGCATCAAGATCTTTCCTTATACTCCTTATTCCACCGCCAATTTTTTGAATTACATTTTCAAGATTATCTCTGTCCCATATTCTTAGCTCAAAGGTAAAAGCACCGCACTCTATCCCCTTAAAAAGATTCTTGTTTGACTCTAAAGCTTCTGGACTATGAGCACTTGACACTATCTTCCAATCATTTTTTTCAAATTTTCTGTATAAATTCCCATTAATAAAATGTGGCTCGGCTTCAATTTCAATTTTTACTGACAACTCAAAAACGCCGTCTTTACTAACCCTCCCGTGAACGGTGTAGTGGGGATATTTTATAATTTCAGGAGATTCTATTTTTGCAGAGAAATCTGAATACTCTTTTGGCAAATCCAAATAGATATTAAATTCTTTATCTGAGCCAAATGGAGATATCAGTCTAGACAAACCTCGTTGCAATTCGTACAAATCAAAATTTTCCCAGTTTTTTTTAAGAAAATTCATTTTCAATATGGTTCCACGATCTATTTTTATTTCAGAAAATGGAGCTACTTCGTGCATTTTTCTAATTTCTTCATTTTCTCTTTCTTCAGCGAGAAAAATAACCTCATCTAAAAATAATTCATCATCCTCAAATTGACCCCAGTCAAACAGCGCATATATCTCTTTAAAGTTTTTCTCTGTTTTTGTAATTAATTCTAGTTCTGTTGCAATTTTAGATGACGCAAATCTGCCTATTCCCTTTTCACCGAGAACTCTTCTTTTTCCACTTTTACTTTCTTTTTGATCTTTTTTTGTTGAAGCTGCAATCACCATCCATGAATCTCTGATAGTGGCCATATCCATTCCATGTCCATCGTCATACACTATTAACGATCCATCGCCTTTTACGAGGGGACCTGAAAATTTAATGAGCACATTGTTAGCATCTGCATCATATGCATTTTTTACCAACTCTATTAGGGCGACGGTTTCACTGCTAATTAACTCATCTCCTAGAGTTTTAAGAATTCTCGCTTTTGGCCGCAACGCCATGGACAAATCAATTTGCTCTCTTACATCATTCATGGCGCTTTTCCTTTCCTAAGCAGAAGTTATTGCTGATCTTTGTAGTATTGAACAATCTAGATAATTATTTATTGAACGCATCATTGAATCCTTTCTTACGACTACGGCGCTCTTTCACATTAATCCGCGATTGATTAGCAGCAATTGTATTCGCCAACCGCGCTCGCTGCCGCCTTTATTCTTTTTGTACTCCATCGCTCATTAACCTTTAATTATCTTCTATAGACGATGATTCGTGAAATACACGTCATTACATTGATGAGAACAAAGGCTTAATACTGGTTAAACCCATCATTATCCGTAGTCATCAACTGCATCAGCTTAGGATGCACAAATAACTTCTCTTTCCCCGCCGGAGTTTCTACTAAGACTCCAATTTCAACCAACTTCTTTAAATAACCCGATGCTGTTTGGCGCTGGGCAATATTCGCATCCACCAATGTTTGAATGCGGCAATAAGGTTGTTCAAAAATTTTATCTACCAATTCGCGGCTGTAAATTTTGGGCAATTGCTGGCGAATATAATTTGTAGTGTGCTCATTGAGTTCACGTACTGCGCTGATTTTTCGTGTTGTCCATTGCGCTGTTTCTTTAACAGCAGTGAGCATATAGATTACCCAGCCTTGCCAATTTTGTTCTGCGGTGACTTCACGTAGTAAACGATAGTAATCATTTTTGTGGCGCAATATGTAATAACTGAGGTAAAGGATAGGCAATGAAAGCAAACCGCGCTCAATTAAAAACAAACTATTAAGCACTCGCCCTGTACGGCCATTGCCATCTAAAAATGGGTGTATGGCTTCAAATTGGTAGTGGCATACCGCCATGCGAATTAGTGGGTCGAGGTCGTCATCTGCATGTAAATAGCGCTCCCAATTTGATAACAAATCGCGAATTATTTGTTCGCCCACTGGCGGGGTATAAATAGTTTCGCCGGTTGCCGTATTCATAATGCTGGTGCCGGGAACTTTGCGAATATCCATAGCAGCCCCCTTAATCGTGGAGCACACAGTAACTGCCGTTAGCGTATTCAATGGTCGCTCTTTAAGTGCGGCAAACCCTTGATAAAGTGCGGTGCGATAGCGCAACGCTTCTTTGGTCGCGGGGTCGGCTTGGGATTCTTCACCGTCTTGCGCGTACTGAAATAGGCGGTCGCTGGTGGTGACTATGTTTTCGATCTCAGAACTGTCTTTCGCCTCAAGCAAGGGAAGCATGTTTATCAGCAGGCCTTGGTTAGGCAGTAATTCGCCCGCTTGCTTAAGCTCGGCAAGGGCAGCACGGGCGTTGATGCAGGCTTTGAGAATGGGAGTTGTCTCCAGCACTGCATTTGGTGGCAGCACGGGTAGATGGTTGTATGGCTGTAAAGGGTTAAAGCCCAATTCATTGGCTCTCATGCAAAGCATCTCATGTTTAAAAAAGCCGATTTTTTCGACATGAGACGAGAATATGTCGATTGCGTGTACATGTCCAGCATGTCATGTCGAAAAAATCGCACTTTTCGACATAAGGATTGCTTCATGCTTATGGCGTGTACATGAAAAACGCCCTGAGCTGGTTAGGCTGAGGGCGTTTTTAGAGGATCTCTTTGAATAAGTTTAATGCGCTATCAAGCTCTTACTTGAACAACACGTAATAAATTACGTAGAGCCAGCCCAGTATAGCGTGGATGATGATCCATAAAATGGAGTGATTGGCGCTCCAGGACAGAACGGCTGCAACTACAGTTCCTATTCCGATACCGGCTCCCGCTGCTTGTTTTTTCATGATTTCACCTCATTGTGGCGTTAGAAAATAGTTGGGTCTTGGTGCGGATTTTATAAGATGCTGCTCGTTTGTCTGTGCGCTAACCGTCTATGGGATAATTCTGGATTCTCACCGAACAAAAAACGCCCCGAGCGGTTAAGCGCGGGGCGTTTTTTTGGATTGCCTAATTAGCAGTTTATTTAACGGGCTTAAACCTAACGGCTAGGCCACCGCTGCTTGCTAGCGATGCATCCAAAGTATCTTTTGCGGTCACGGTTTTTTTCTCGACGACTAAATCATAAGGATTCGTTTTCCAATTTGCAGTTTCGCCATCGCGATAAATTTCTGCGGTGTATTTTTTCTTGGCATCCAGAAAATTTAATTTTAGTGAAAGTTTGCGCGAGTCTTCGTTAGTGATTGCGCCGAGGAACCATTCGTCGCCATCGCGCTTTTTGCGGGCGTAGGCTACGTAGGTGCCGACTTCACCGGCGAGGGCTTTGCTGTCGTCCCAATCGGTGGTCATGTCGCGAATAAATTGAAAGCCGGGCTTTAAGGTTTTGCCGTCTTTTTCAAAATAATTTTCGGGCAAATCCGCAGCCATTTGAATAGGGCTGTAGAGCACAACGTAAAGCGCTAATTCTTTTGCGAGTGTATTTTTAATTCGCGCTTCTGCATTCAACCCTACAGGCGTCAAATTAAAAATACCGGGCGTGTAATCCATGGGGCCGCTGAGCATGCGCGTGTAGGCGAGCATGACAGTGTGTTCGGGCGTGTTGGGCGATGTTGACCAAGGCGCGTTGTACTCGTTACCACGCGCGCCTTCACGCGATACCCAGTTGGGATAAGTGCGACGCAGGCCAGTGTCTTTTATTGGCTCGTGCGAATCAATGCTGATGTGGCGTTTTGCCGCTTCGGTTACTGAGCGCATGTATTCGTTCACGGCGAATTGACCATCGTGCCACTCCATGCGCTCTATGCCATTTTCATCGATGCGCTTCATGCGGTCGTGTTCATTGACATAACCGGTTTTCACTTTGGTTACACCAACTTTTTGATAGAGATCAAATGCATCGCCCATTTGATTTTTATAATTGGTCACTGCGCCGCCGGTTTCATGGTGGCCAATTAATTCAACGCCTTTGGATTTTCCGTAGCGCGTTATTTCTGGCAAATCAAAATCGGGATAGGCTTTGGTGAAACTAAATTTATCGCCGCCATTTACCCAATCGCCATCCCAACCTAGATTCCAACCTTCAACCAATACGCCGGAAAAACCGTATTGCGCTGCAAAATCCATATAGGCTTTTGTGCGCTCTGTGGTTGCGCCGTGTTTGTCGCTCATGCCCCAACTCAGTTGGTTTAAATGCATGCCCCACCAAATGCCGATATATTTTCCAGGCTTAACCCAACTCACATCGCCTAATTTATTTGGCTCGTTTAAATTTAAAATTAAATCGGAATTTAATAAACCAATCGCATTAGGTGCAATGTGAATGCTGCGCCACGGAGTGACAAAAGGTGTTTGAGTTTTTACGCGAATACCATCGTACCAAGGTGTTAAATCTGCCTTTAAATGGCCCGGTTGTTTTGGCTCAAGTGTGAAAGCCGCGTAATCCACCAATGCAGCTTCGTGAATCGCCAGGTGCACACCCGATGCTAATTTAAATGTTGCCGGTGTTTGTGCGCGCGTCATTTGTGTGAGCGTTGTGGTGTTATATAAATATTCGTCGATACGCGGCGCGCGACCGGGAATCCAATAGGCGGTTACTTTGTCGCTGTCGGGAATAAAAAATTCGGTTTTTTCATCGACAATATCAACTTGCTCCAAGCCAGTTTGCTTGGGAACTTCATAACGAAAGCCAACACCATCGTTAAATACTTTTACATGCAGATTAAAATGATGAAATGGTTTTTGTTGCTGCGCCATTTCTACAATTAATTCTTTGTGATTGTCGTTTACTTTTTTGCGCTCGCCCCACGGCTGAACCCAAGTTGTATTACTAGCGTTGGTTTCTGATTTTACGATATGCAAATTGCGAACGAAGCCGTCGACATTTTTAAATTCCAAACCCAACTCGGATTTTTTAATAATATCTTCGTTGCGATACTTCACAGAATAGCTTGGCAAGCCAGCATCATCACTTACGCTGACAATAATATTGCCATCGGGCGATGCGACGGTTTTAGTTTCTGCGAGAGCAGAAACACTGGTGAGCGCAAAAACAAATCCGCTCAAATAACCTAACGTAAATTTCATTTGGTGTACCTCTTATTTTTCTTAAAGAAAGTTTTATAACTCTATAACAACTGGAGTCATAGCCTTGAGTGAGAGCGGCTTGGATAAATCTACGCTAGCACCGGTTAAAATATTTTTCCCTACGGATTTATTTTTCAAGATGTCTTGGTAACGCGCTAAATCCAACTGAATGTCCTCCGCGTTTTTATTAAGTACAACCATAACTGCTTTCGTATCCGTATAGCGGAAATAAACATAGGTCGATTTTTCTGGAACATAATGCATAAGTTTTCCAGTGGTTACAGCTTCGCTGGTTTTACGCCAATTTAATAATGTCTTTACAAATTTTTGTGCATCTTGCTGTTGCGCAGTTAAACCTTTACCGGTGAACGCATTAACGTTGTCGCCAGCCCAACCGCCTGGCATATCGCTACGTACCGCGCCGTCATCTCGCTCCTTCGGGCTAGTTGCTAAAACTTCCGAGCCATAAAAAAATTGTGGGATGCCGCGAGTAGTCGCACTTAGCACCATGGCATTTTTAAATAAATCGAGATTACTATTTAATACCGGGAAAATTCGGCTGGTGTCATGGTTATCAGGGAAGACAACCATATTCATTGGGTCGGCATAAATAAAATCATTTGCTATGGTTTCATATAATTTTATTAAACCCGTGCCCCAGGTTTCATTTTCCGCTAAAGCAGCACGCATAGCTTCATGCACAGGAAAATCCATTAAGCTTGGCAGGTAAGAAACATAGCCATTATCGTTATGCTTACCTTTTTGCCATGAAGCAACTATGGCTTGATTGCTCGTCCACTCTTCGCCAACCATATTAAAATGTGGGTACTCTTCTAAAATATATTTACCCCAGGCAGCGAGAAAAATTTTGTCAGAATAGGAATAAGTATCTTCGCGAATACCTGACAGATTTGCGTATTCAATCCACCACACTGAATTTTGAATTAAATAAGTGGCGAGCAAAGGATTGCGCTGATTTAAATCGGGCATGCTGTCCACAAACCAGCCATCGGTAAATAATTTTGCATCTTCCGGTGCTGCGTGTGGGTCGTGAATTGCCATGCGGCGATGAGTAGTCCCAATAAATTTTCCGGGTTCAGTATTCGGAAAATTAAGCCAATCTTTTGCAGGTAAATCTCTCACCCACCAGTGACCTGAGCCTATATGATTTAAAACAATATCCTGAATAACACCTAAACCTTTTTTATTGGCAGCGATTACGTAATTTTTAAAATCTTCATTGGTACCAAAGCGGCTATCGATTTTGTAATGGTTGGTAGCGGAATAGCCGTGGTAGGAATAGCGCTCCATATTATTTTCAATAAGCGGTGTAGGCCATACCATTGTGAAACCTGTAGCAGCAATATAATCCAAATGATCTCTCATGCCTTTTATATCGCCACCATGACGACCGCCACTCAAACTGCGGTTTACTTTTTCGGATTGATCCGTCATTGAGTCGTTGGCAGCTGTTCCATTTGCAAAACGATCTGGCACTAATAAATAAATTGCGTCTTTTGTGCTAAAACCAATCCGTTGTGCAGAATTTTTTGCGCGCGCCTCCAAGCGATAATTTGTTTCAAGAACAGTTTTATCCCCTTCTTTAAAACTAATTGTAAATGTGCCGGGCTTGGCAGCGTCTGAAATTTTTAAATTGATAAATAGGTAGTTTTTATTATCAGATTTTTCAGTATTCACCAGCGTTACACCAGCGTAATTTATTTCAGGGGTTAAGCTGGAAATATTGTCGCCATGAACCATTAGCTGTAATTCCGGGTGTTGCATTCCAACCCACCAATTTAATGGCTCCAGATTTTTTATGGTGTAATCACCTGCATTTACCGCAGCAGAAATCAAAAACAAACATATTAGTTTTGCAAGTTGTATTGAAGGCCGACATTTTATGGCTGAAATAATCATCGTATATTTTCCATTGTATTTATCGCGGTAATGTAGAACTCAGGTTTAAACAGCACATACCTGTTTAAGAAATTCATCGTGGCTTGGCAAATGGCTTATTGGGCTCTGTTTGATTTTTCTCATATTAGCCAACATTTCCAGCAAATCTTTTTCTGAGATTCCATCTGCCAGTGGGTGATAATCGCGCGGCATGATTCCCTGCCCTACCAATACTTGCAGCCATGAACTTTCTGAAAATAAATCGTCGTGCTCGCGTATTATTTTTCCGGTGCTGCGAAATAAGTTAATTTTGTGAGTGAGGCTCTCGGGGATTTTCATGGTGCGCAGATCGCGCCAAAATTGGCTATCTGTTCGTTCATTGACATGATAGTGCAGGATTATAAAATCTCTCACCTGCTCAAATTCTATTTTCGATTGCTTGTTATATTCGGAAACATTTGCTTCATCTATTCCCGCACGAGGAAATAATTTAAGTAAACGGACTAATGCAGATTGAATTAAATGAATACTGGTAGATTCCAGCGGTTCTAAAAACCCGCTCGACAATCCAATCGCGATAACATTTCTATTCCACTGTTTTAACCGGCGACCAGTTTTAAATGAAATAAAATTAAGATCTGCCATAGGTTTTGAACCCAAGCTATTCAGTAAAATATTTGTAGCTTCATCTTGTGAGCAATGATTACTGCTATAGACGATTCCATTGCCTACGCGATGCTGCAAAGGAATTCGCCATTGCCAGCCGGCGGCATGTGCAATTGAACGAGTGTAAGCTAGTGTGATATCTAAACGCTCCGACGGAACAGCTATGGCGCGATCACAAGGAAGCCAATGACTCCAATCTTCAAAACCGGTTTCTAATTTTTGCTGGATCAATAATGCACGCGACCCAGAGCAGTCGATAAATAAATCGCCGTTAATTTTCGTTCCATTTTTTAACGCCAAGTTTTCCACGTAACCTGAATCTGGATTTACATTAACTTGTTCCACCAAACCTTCGGTGCGTTTTACGCCGAGGTTCTCACTAAACTTGCGCAGAAAAATTGCGTAGAGTGATGCATCAAAGTGATAGGCGTAAGGCATTTCTAATGCGGTATCTTTTGCTGTTAGAGGTGCAAATTTATTCGCTTCCGCACAAAGATAATTTAAGTTGTAATCCCACAAATTTGTGGTGTGACCCAATTGATTGGCACGTATCCAAAAATGATAAAACGGACACCAGACAAAATCTTTTCCGGTTGCACCAAAAGTATGATAATAACTTTCATCTGGAACACGCCAGCCTTCGAATTTAATGGCGAGTTTTATACTGGCTTTTGTTTCGCGTAAAAAATCTGCTTCATTAACTCCCAACGCTTGATTGAAATAACGAATCGGTGGAATGGTTGCTTCGCCGACACCAATTCTTCCGATCTCTTCGGATTCAACTAATTCGATCTCAACCACGGAACCTAGTGTTTTTTTCAGTAGCGCTGCGGACATCCACCCTGCGGTGCCGCCGCCAACTATCACGACTTTTTTTATTAGTTTATTCATTGCGCAACCTAAGCTGTTTTAAAAAATCTTGAAGCGCTTAACAAAAAACCCTGTTAGCAAATGCCAACAGGGTTACTTACTTTTTTGTTTAACAATGCCGCTTAAAACTTGTAGTTGAAACCTAACAAGTAGTTAGCACCAAAGTTTTGGTAGCGATCAATTTGACGTGAATCACCAGGCTCAGTTACCACTGTAGATTCGTTCGTCAAGTTCTGGCCTTGCAAAGTAATCGTCAAACCTTCAAGAGATTTAATGCCACTATCTGCAAAGTTATAACCGATTTGTGCATCAATTAAAGTTGCGCCCAAGTCAGTACCTTGAGTTAGCGCCAAACTTAAGCCCTGAGTTTCAGACAAGTATTCGCTACGCTTACGCGCAGACACGCGAGCTTCAAAACCAGAGCGCTCAAAGTACACGGTCAATTGGTAAGTTTCTTTCGACAAACCTGGAACATCTTGTTTTTCTGTGCCGTTATCAATCTCACCCTCCATAAACGCAGCACTAGCCATTATGCCTAATCCGTCCAGATAATCGCTCGCAATACGCAATGGAATATTGGCTTGGAATTCAGTGCCTTTCACATAGCCGGAACCTGCTGCAACCATCGCAGTAGTTACGCCTTGGGTTGATTTCAAACTGTAACCCGCGTCTGTATCTGTCTCGTTAAATACGTCGTGATAACCAGGAACAATATAACTAGTAAAGTCAGTGATTACGCGAGTTTGTAAATTCCATGACTTCAAATCTTTGTAGAAATAGGCAGCAGATAACAAACCATCTTCAGCAAAATACCACTCATAGGACAAGTCATATTGAACGTCTGAGGTCGGCTTAAGCGTAGAGTTACCTGATGACGCACTCCATGCACTAAACAATGGATCAGTACTATCACGACGCGCAGTATCAAAAGAGAAACCGATGGAGCTGTTTGGACGCATGTCATCCATACGTGACCGCGATTGCGTTTTTGACGTTGCAAAACGAACAACCTGATCTTCAGCAACTTGGAAATTCATATTTAAACTTGGCAACCATTGCACGTAGTTAGCGCCATCTTTAACAGGAGTCGCTTCTACATAACCACCTAAAACGGTGTGGGTTAAATATCCCGTTGCCGACTGATCCGTACTGATAGCTTGTAAACCAAGGTTACCGGTCAAAATACCTTTTTCAAATTTGGCCATACCAAACAAAGTCGTCACTTTTTCTTTAACTTCGTAAGTATCGCCTAAACGACCCGTTTCAAATAATGCTGCAGGCGTTTCTTTGTAGTAACCATCGCGGTACATTTTAATGCCGTCATAGGCGAGCATTTTTCCAAGACCAAATACACCCAAATCAGCAACACCTGTTACGTATTTTTCAGGAACAGGTGCATCGCCTGCGTCGATAGTTACACCATCGGCCGCGTAATATTCTGGCGATGTAAGGTATGCGCCGTAGTTAACTTTTGATTTGCTGCGATCAGAATAATTCGCTCCAAATTCAACGCCAGTAATAATGCCGAATTCAACGTCACCCGATGCTTGTAAACGAATTGTGTTTAATTCTTCTTCAAAGTGCGGGTTATTTATGAATCCATCTTGCTGATCGTTGCGTCCACCGAATGCAGGTGATGCACCACCGCCCCAGGCTTGTGGGCCAGCTAATTTAATAATTGATGCGTCGCTGTAATCAGGTTGAGTCAATGTTGGATGCGCTGAAAAGTACGCGCCTTTTGATGTCATGGTCCATGTGCGTGCATCCAGTGCACCCTGTGGGCCAGCGGTAACTGGGCCGCCAAATACAGAGCGACCAACACCTGAATAGGACTCCATATCCAACTGATCTTTTTCAGATTTACCGGTTGCCGCATCAAACGTTAATGCCCATGTGTCTGACAGGTGATATTTAACATTTAAACCGTATGTATCGAGCTTAGCTTCTTTGCTATCACCATCGTTGCGGATAACGCTTGCAAAGTTACTGGTGGTGCCTGTCAATGCCAAACCATCTACAACATTGCCAAAGGTATTGACAGCACCGCCGCCCCACGCAAAACCTTCTTCGTAACCGCGGAAAACTTTGTCGTCATTAAAGTCGATATGCAATGCATCGACAGTCACTTCAATTTTTTCATTTGGTCGATATTGGAAAACACCAGAATATGTATCGCGTTTCATTAACGAAGAACGCACGTTAGTATCCTGGCCACCAAGTGCTTTGGTTTCAGCTCTGTTGCCAAGGTTTGCGGCTTGCTCTGGATTATGATCGGGATCCCATGTTTTACCCGTAACTTTGTCATAAACCACATCAGCATAACCCCATCCACGGAATTGTTCTTCCTGGCTTGGTGATTCCATAGTTGCAACTGAAATTGCGATACCGATGGTGTCATCAGCAAATTTATCTGAGTAAGTACCCGCTAAACGATAGCCAGTATCTTTGAAATCAGGGTTCGCAGATTTCAAACCATTTTGTTCGTAGTTGCCGCTGATGCTTTTTACTGGCGCATGATCCAGTGGTCGGATGGTAGTTAAATTTACGATACCGCCGAGACCTTGATTCACCAAAGTTGCATCAGGGGTTTTATAAATAGTTGCACCAGCAATAATTTCTGACGGATACAAATCGTATTCAACGCCGCGGTTATCACCAATACCTAAAAGCTCACGGCCATTCATAGTGGTGGCAACGTAGTTTTCGTTAAAACCGCGTACCGACAAACCACTGGTACGACCATCGCGTCGTTCACCGGCCAAGCCAGGCAAACGCGCAAGAGATTCAGCAATACTGGTGTCTGGTAATTTACCGATATCTTCTGCAGCAATAGCTTCAACAATTGATGCGCTTTGCTTTTTAACTTCTTGTGCTTTTTGCAAACTTGCTTTGAAGCCGGTAACAACAATCTCTTCGGCTTCTTGTGCATAGACCGCTTGTGAACCTGCTATTAGTGTCAGCATTGATAGCTTGGCTAAGATGTGATTGAACTGGATTTTTTTCATGATGAATGCTCTCCTTTGGAGTTTGATCTATTATTTTTTCTTACAATTTTTTTATAGTTACAAAATTTGTAGCGCGTAAAACAGATGATTCTGCCCTCAGCGAGATAGTAGGCTTTGTATTCAACACACAACAATAGTTTGCATACGTATTCAACAAATCACATACGTATGCAAAAAAAAATTATGCGACAAAAAATAGTGCTGCTGCGTAAATTTTTCTGTAGAAAATAAGCTATTGCAATTTTTTAAAGCAACAAACATGATTTTAGCGACAAGAGATGACATTAAAAATGTAGATGAGGTTGAACTACCAAAATATTCATTTAAGCATAGAACAAAAATCGAAAAACAAAAAAAGAGGCACCTTTCGGTGCCTCTAAAAAAGCTCAGGAGGAACGACATAACAAACGACTAGCTTAAAACTTAACAAAAATAGAACTGCTAACAACAAATACAACACATATATAAATAGCGATGAGATAAAAATTAATCGATCAACGCAAACGCGCTGGCATATCCCGCCAAAAGAATTTGCTTGGAATTAATCTTAACCGCGGTATCGCCTGCTTTCTCTAAAGGTATAACACTGAAGTCACCTGAAATATCTACGGTCGTGGTATCCGCCGATAAATTAAATGCAGCCAGCAGACTTTGTCCTTGATAAGAGCGCACAAACATCAATACGTTTTCGGGTGCGTCTAAAAATTTAATATCACCCCAGAGCAATGCTGGCTGGGTTTTGCGCCACGCCAAAAATTTTCTAAATGCATTCAATACTGATTTTTTATCGGCCTCTTGAATATCTACCGCAAGAGGCAAATGTGTGGGCGCAACGGGCAACCAGGTTGTACCTTGTGAAAAACCTGAATTGATATTTTTTGCGCTCCACGGCATAGGCGTACGGCAACCATCGCGACCCTTAAAGCGCGGCCAGAAAGTTATGCCATAGGGATCTTGTAATTGATGCTGCTCAATTTCCGCCTCAATTAAACCCAATTCTTCACCCTGATAAGAGCACACGCTACCGCGCAACGAAAATAATAATTCGTTCAGCAATTTTGCTTTAGCGGGCGATTGATCTTTACCATTCCAGCGCGACATAACGCGCACTACATCGTGATTGCCAAATGCCCAGCAGGGCCAACCATCGGTAAGATTTTCTTCGAGAGTTTCAACAGTTTCGCGAATATAGCGCGCAGATAAGTTATCCACCAACAATTCAAAACTATAAGTCATATGCAAACGCGTATTGCCAGCAGTGTATTCCGCCATGGTTTTTAGCGAATCTTCTGACGCAATCTCACCGAGCGTAACAGTGCCGGGATAACGATTCATCAAGCTGCGCAACGACTCCAGAAACCCGATATTTTCGGGCTGGCAAGTGTCGTGAATGTGGCGTTGGAACGCATAGGGATTATCTTCCCTAAAACCGCGGCCCTTTCTTTCCTCAACAGGTTTTGCGGGATTTGAACGCAATTGTTGATCATGAAAGCAAAAAATAATCGCATCCAAACGTAAACCATCAACACCTCGTTTTAACCAAAACTCTACTTCTTGCAGAATTTGCTCGCGCAATTCAGTGCAGTGATAATTTAAATCCGGCTGGGTCTTTAAAAAGTTGTGCAAATAATATTGGCAGCGACGCGGCTCCCATTCCCAAGCTGAACCACCAAAAATTGATAACCAATTATTCGGCGGAGTACCATCCGGATTTGCTTCAGCCCACACATACCAATCCGATTTGGGATTGTCTTTTGACTGGCGGCTCTCTTCAAACCACGCGTGCTGATCGGAGGTGTGATTCAAAACTTGATCGATAATAATTTTAATATTGCGCGCATGAGCCTGCACAATTAATTCATCGAAATCGTCCAATGAACCGAAAATGGGATCAATTGCGCGATAGTCCGCAATGTCATAGCCAAAATCTTTCATGGGCGATTTGAAAAATGGAGATATCCAAATTGCATCGACACCGAGGCTTGCAATGTAATCCAATTTGCTGATGATGCCGGGAATATCGCCAATGCCATCATTATTACTATCCATCAAACTGCGTGGATAAACTTGATAGATGACCGCGCCGCGCCACCAAGGAGTCTGCTGCATAATTAAACCTTCATAGCCTGACAAATATCGAAATGACTAAATACCAAATTTCTTATTAGTGAGATTTCGATTATAGAATTCATTATTGGTAAACCGCATCACTTTTTTCCGTTAGGAACAAATGAAAACGTTTTCGTTATTTTTTTCGTGCATTTGTGTGTTTGCGTACACATGTTCACAACATACGCGAGCCATAAAACCAAACCAAGAGGCTACATACGTATGCACAAATCGCGGCGGCAAAAATGCCATAGAATACGTATTCATAAATGTCGCAACTAATAATTGAAAATACACTTGGACTTTTGCATACGTATGCAAAGACTCTGTCACCTGAATACGTATGTAAGCAATTGTTTAACACGAGAACTACTTCTACTCTCTCGGTTTGCAATTCGACTAATAATTACTGATAAATCAATAGCCCGAATCAGCTTGAAAATGCTATCCAAAATCACTGCCCAAAAAGCCACTACTAAAATTTATAATTCATCAAAATGAAAATGGTGCATACATGAAAAAAACGTTGAGTTTCCTAATAATGTCTTCTGTGTTTGCGCTGAGCGCATGTCACGAAAATTTCCCAGCTAAAAATTCCACTTCAACTGTTGCACCTGGCGCGCCGGGTGCCGCATCCCATTGGTCATACTCTGGCAAGACCGGTATTGGCACTTCTTATGAGCAATACACGAATGGTCAGTATCAAGACACTGGCAGCACTGGCAAAATTTCTAAAGTGTGGTTTTCGCTCGCGCAAGGTGTGCTCACTGAAACCATGTTTGGTTTAATTCACGAAGCACAAATTCAGGAAGTTCAGTTTTATATTAAAGGCGATGGTTTTTTACATCAGGAAAAAAACGATACCGTTTCGCACATCGATTATTTAGATAAAGACGCGCAAGGTCGTCCGTTATCGCTCGCATATAAAATTGTGAATCGCGATAAAGCGGGCCGCTACGAAATTGAAAAACATTTTTTTACGGACCCCGACACCAACAGTTTAATGATGAAAGTTATCTTTAAATCGTTCGCTGAAAATATAACGCCCTACCTTTATATCAATCCCAATATGGCAAATACGGGACCCGGCGATAAAGCCTGGCGTGAGGGAAATACCTGGTACGCCGCTGATGGCAAAACTCATCTCGCCATAAGCACTGACGCTACAGTTGCTGCGAGCACCGTTGGTTTTGAGGGCGTTTCAGATGGCTTAAAAGATTTAGCCAGCGCAGGCAAACTTATCAACAAATATTCCACCACGGGCGATACTACCGGCAACGTCGCCATAACATTGGAATTACCTGCGCTTAAAAAAGGCGAGACTAAAGAATGGCAATTCGTATTAGGTTTTGGTAATTCAAAAGAAGAAAGTTTGGCAGCTAGCAGTCAAACACTCAGCACGGGCTATGAGAAAGTGTTGGCAAACTTTAACGGCAAAGGCGATGCGATAGGATGGGAAGATTATTTAACATCGCTACCCGCACTTGAAAAATTATCGGCAGAATCTACTGACGGAGGCAAATTACTGTACGCCAGCGCCATGGTATTAAAAGCGCAGGAAGATAAAACATATGCCGGTGGCGTAATTGCATCGCTTTCAAATCCCTGGGGCGATACAGCTTCTGCAGACAAAGCACAAACAGGTTACAAAGCAGTTTGGCCGCGCGATTTTTATCAAGTCACCATGGCGATGTTAGCGCTGGGCGATAAAATTACGCCGAAAGTCGCCTTCGAATATTTGGAACACGTTCAAACCAGCGATAAAACACCCGGCTACTCGGGCACGCCCGGTTGGTTTTTGCAGAAGACTCATGTGGACGGCCAAACCGAATGGGTCGGCGTGCAGCTTGATCAGACAGCAATGCCGATTATGCTCGGCTGGCGCCTGTGGAAAGAAGGCGCATTGAGCGATGCGGAAATGCTTGAGTGGTACAACAAAATGTTAAAACCTGCGGCCAATTTTTTAACTGATGGTGGCACCGTTAGCATTGATTGGTTGAAAAATGTAAAAATTAATCCACCTAAAAGTATTCAGGAACGCTGGGAAGAACAACCCGGTTACTCACCATCAACTACTGCAGCGATTATTAGCGGCCTTGTAGCAGCCAGTGATATGGCAAAACTTGCAAAAGATGAATCTGCAGCAAAACGTTATTTAGCCGCCGCAGATAAATATTCCAAAAATTTGGAAAAAAATCTCTACACCACAAATGGTTTGCTCAACAAAGCGCCGTCTGACGGGCATTATTATTTACGCATCAGCGAAAATGAAAATCCTAACGATCACGCATTGCTGGAAGAGCGCAACGGTCAAGCAAATGTCAATGAAAGCGAAGTTGTTGATGGTGGATTTTTGGAGTTAGTGCGCTACGGTGTGCGTTCACCGCTCAACAAAGAAATTCAAGATACTTTGCCAGAAATGGATGACACGAGTTTGCCAGACGCCGTACGCGTTAAATATGAATTTAGCTTCGCAGGTGTGGATGGAAAGATTCCGGGCTGGCGTCGCTATGGTAAAGATGGCTACGGCGAAGATACGATTGCAGGGCGCGGCTACAACGCGACTGGAACAAGTTTGCCCGAAGGTCGCGGTCGCGTATGGCCAATCTTCTCCGGTGAGCGTGGTCACTACGAATTAGCCAAAGCAAAAGCGAGCGGCAAACTCAACGCAGAAAGCATCAATACGCTGCGAAACACTTACGTAAAAGGTATGGAATTATTCGCCAACGAAGGTTATATGATTCCCGAGCAAGTTTGGGATGGCGTCGGCAACAATGACACCTATAATTACACGGCAGGTGAAGGTACAAACTCGGCAACACCTCTTGCCTGGTCTCATGCCGAATATGTAAAACTATTGCGCTCCTATGCCGATAAAAAAGTGTGGGACAACAATGCGAGTACATCAGCGCGTTATGTGAAATAAAGAGTTTCAGATTTTATTTTAATTGTTACCAAGCTCAGTTTGGAGATGTAATTTAAATGTGTATTAAATTAAAGATACACATTACCAAGCTGGAGCCTGGGAACGAGAGAAAAAAAGCTGAAACCTGGAAACAAGAAAACTTAGGTAGAAAAATCGTCATCCCCGCAGGGGATCCAGCGTCCTTCATTTTAAGGTCACTGGATCCCCTGCGGGGATGACGCTTAATAAATAAAGTAACTCGCAACAATTTTTTAAAATTTATCCACTAATAATTCAAAAAAAGGCATCGCACATAATGAAACAACCCACGCTCCCGTTTTGGCAAGTTTGGAATGTCAGCTTTGGCTTTTTAGGCGTTCAACTTGGCTTCGCATTGCAAAATGCCAACGTGAGCCGCGTGCTTTCTGACTTGGGTGCCGACTTACATTCGCTCTCACTATTTTGGTTAGCAGCGCCCATTATGGGGTTATTAGTTCAACCGATTGTGGGTGCGGCTTCTGATCGTACCTGGAATAAAATCGGCCGCCGCAAACCCTTTATTTTAGGTGGCGCACTTGCTGCAGCTCTCGGCATGTTTTTGATGCCGAACGCATCCATCTTCGTCGCATTCCTCGCACCTATGTTATTCGGCGGAATTATTCTCGCACTAATGGACGGCGCTTTTAACGTGACCATGCAGCCATTTCGCGCGCTCGTATCCGACATGGTGCCCGACCAGCAGCGCACGCTCGGATATTCCATTCAAGCGCTGCTCATTAACATTGGCGCCGTGATAGGTTCAATTCTTCCCTTTGTATTAACCAACGTTATTGGTTTAGATAACACTGCAGAAAAAGGACAGGTTGCGGAAACAGTAACCTGGGCATTTTATATTGGTGGCACCGCACTTTTAGGCACAGTGCTGTGGACATGTTTTCGCACTAAAGAATATGCACCCGATGATTACAATCGCTACAAAAAAATTACTGTGGAAAAACCCACCGTAAAATTTTCGCTAGCAAAACGCCTCGCCGCATTTTGGCAATTATTTATTCACATGCCGAAAACCATGCGTCAACTTGCATTGGTGCAATTTTTTTCGTGGTTCTCATTATTTATTATGTGGGTGTACTCGGGCCCCGCTATCGCCCAATATATTTGGGGAATAGAATCCAAATGGTTTGATCCTGTTTATTTGCATACACTGGATACGATTCCAGAAGATATAGCAGCCGCAAAAGGCGCCGCTGGTGATTGGGTTGGAATTATTTTCGCCGCCTATTCATTATTTGCAGCCTTCTTTTCTATTGTATTAACGCGCATTGCAAATCGTTTTGGCCGCAAATTAACTTATTCTCTGTCGCTACTTGCTGGAGGCCTTGGCTACATCAGTTTTCTATTATTCCAAAATGCAGAGATCGTGCATGTTAATTTATTATTAACACAAATCGATATTCCACAAGGCGCATTGAATTTGTTAATACCGATGATTGGAATTGGTATCGCCTGGGCCGCAATTCTCGCCATGCCTTACGCCATTTTATCCAGCTCATTGCCAGCAGATAAAACCGGCGTATATATGGGAATATTTAATTTCACCATAGCCGCGCCACAAATTGTTTCAGGTTTAGTTGCGGGCCAAATTTTAAAATATGTTTTCGATAATCAAGCAATTAATATTATTGTGCTAGCAGGAGTCTCGATGATTCTTGGTGCAATTGCCGTTTATTTTGTGGAGGATAATGGAGATGAGATTGTAGAGCTGGACGTGCAGGGGCATTAATCAAAGACATTATATAACGGAGGGAATTCTAATTAGTTGTTAGCTTAGTTATTTGCTTTAATGTTTCTTGCGAGTTTTTAATCTCAGCGGAATTACCGCAACTATTTATCCAGTAACCATCCGCGCCCTCAGATACAAACAATAAATACACATTACCTTTCTCCATAGGAAACCGAGAAGATGCATTGTAATTATAAATAGTTAAATATTCTTTTTTTACATAGGTTTTGGGTTTGCCCGCAATTATCTTATGAACCTTAATTTGAAATATCTCAGCCTCATAACCTGTAGGGTCGATCAGCGGATCGACTAAAATTTTCCGTGAAACAACCTCTCCAGCCACTACAAACGTACTTTCTTTTAATTCTTGAGAGACAGATATATTTGGGTGTTCATCCCCTTCACAGTGCGCGTATGTTTGAGTAACTAATGAAAACGAACATACGATAATTAAAAAAAATTTCATTATTTTTAATCTTATATATGAATAACAGAATTACAGTTTTTTTAAAAGCGACCACAACCGCATTTCAATCCAACTTTATTTTCGCTTACTGACCTTCGCCCCACACGACCCACGCACAATTAATTTTGCAGGCAACAACATAGACTCAACTGGTTCGCCGTTTACTTTTTTCAGTAAACTTTCTACCAATAATTCTCCGGCTAATCCCGTATTTTGCTGTACGGTTGAAAGTGGTGGATGAGTGTAGGATGCCATGGGAATATCATCGAACCCCATTACAGCAACATCATCGGGGACTGCCATTCCCGCTTCTTCCAAAGCTTTAATTGCGCCTATGGCTATTAAATCGCTTGCACCAAATATTGCGTCAAAAGGAATGCGTTTTTGCAGCAGTGCGAGTGTGGCTTTGTAGCCTTCTTCTTCAGAGGTTTCGGCGTTGACTTGTAAGCGTGAATCTAACGCGATTCCCGCTTTTTCAAGAGCGCGCATGTAGCCTTTGTAACGCAATTCAAATTCGGGGCTGTGTTCGGAAACATCACCAAGGAAGGCGATATTTTTACGGCCCAAATTAATTAAATGCTCGGTTGCCGCAAGCGCGCTGTTAAAATTTTCACAGCCGATAGAGACGCCGGGCTGCCCCTCTAATACAGGCCCCCAGGTAATAAAATGTGCGCCAACTTCGGTGAGATAGGTTAATTTTTTTACGAAGCTTTCGTAGTCGCCGTAGCCGAGAAAAATAATGCCGTCGGCACGGTTGGCATCTTCATAATCCGCATGCCAGTCGTCACTAAACTGTTGAAAGGAAATTAATAAATCGTAACCGCGATTTGCCGTTGCGCGAGTAATGCTACCTAGCATAGACAAGAAGAAAGGATTGATTAGCGAGTCGCCAGTGCCATGATCTTCGCACAACAATAATGCGATGGTTTTGGTTTCCTGCGAACGCAGGTTGCGCGCATTTTTATCGACTTTGTAATTTAATTCTTTGGCGATTGCCTGAACTTTTAAGCGGGTTTCAAGGTTCACTAAAGGACTGTCACGCAGCGCGCGCGATACCGTAGATTGCGAGACTCCGGCGCGATAGGCTATGTCAAAAGATGTGGGTTTTTCGTCTTTCATGAATCTGCGGCCCTCGCTGTTTATGCGTATTATGAGGAATCTATTGCCAAGGCAAAATATTACACTAGCGGACCCGCAAGATACAGAAAAAACCTTTGATTCCGCAGTCAAGATAGCAGGTAAAATAGGGACTTAAACTTCTAGAACATCCCGTAAACCTCAACTTTCTTACGTTGAAATATGAGTTTCGAAACGTTAAAGATTTTAATAAAAGTTATGTAAGAAGTCGTCAATGGAAATATGCGTTGCGTGTTGCTGGAGGCGGATTTATCTCTTTAACAATAGTGCAAAAAAAATGCGCAGTGTTTGCTGCGCATTTTGATTTTATTCTTGAATCACTTTGGAGCCATTTTTCAGCGGCGGTGTTACTTCCACCACAAAGTCTTCTCCCGCACTCAAACCTTCGGAAATGTAAACGTCACTACCGTAGCTCGCATTGAGTTTAACTTTGCGTTGTTGCGCTATGCCATCCTTAACAACAAACACATATTTATTTTCTTCAACCGAACGAACTGCGGTGGTGGGTACACGAATTCCCAATGGTGCTTTTGGTTTCGGTTTTTCTTCCGGTTCAGGATTGAGGAAAGAAACTTTCACGCCCATATCGGGAAGAATTCTTGGATCTAAATTTTCAAAGGCGACACGTACTTTTACCGTAGCTTTTTGGCGATCCGCAGTTGGAATAATTGCAGCCACTTTTGCAGGAATTTTCCATTCTGGATACGCTGATAAAACCGCTTCTGCCAATTGCCCGGCATGAACACGTTGGATGTAAGATTCATCAACATTCACTTCAATTTCAAGCGATGTCATATCCACCAATGTACAAATAGCCGTACGGGTAAAACCGCTGCCTGCAGAAATTGGTGAAATCATTTCGCCTGGTTGCGCAGTTTTTTCAATAACAACACCAGCAAATGGTGCACGCAAAATATAATCATCCAAATTCTGTTTTTGTTGCGCGATCAATTTTTCATTTACCGTCACAACTTCTTCACGATTATTAAGCTGTGCTTTCAACGCATCGAAATTCGCACGAGTGGAATCAAAAGTTGATTGGCTGACCAATTGTTTTTGTGAGAGCGTATTGTTGCGATCAAAATTCAATCTTGCTTCAGTGACACGAGCGCGAGTTTCAATAACTTGTGCTTTGGCAGCATCCAACTCGGCTTTGGTAACATCAAAACTTTTTCTCGCATTAACATCTTCAAGACGTGCGATGATTTGATTTTTCTCAACCGCCATACCTTCTTCAATTAAGACTTCAAGAACGCGGCCAGTGACTTTTGAAGAAACGTTGGCCTTGCGACGCGCGACTACATAACCGGTGGAATCCAAAACGCTCGCAGAAGAAGAATCTACCGTTGCCATACGTGCCATTTGTACTTTTACGGGCAAGGGATCTGAGTCTGACAAAAGTTGGTACCCGATAAAAATTAGTAGCAACAAAATTACGGCACCTGCAACCCAGGGCCAAATTGGGCGCGACGACGCACCGCCTGAATCGCGGTTAATGCGCAATTGGGACAAAAGCTCACCTTTATTATTCACAAAAATACCGTCCTAACAAACTAATGGGCCAAAGCTGACGCGGCAACGCCTATAGGCGCCCGCCTGATATAACGACCATTCTAAAGGAGTCCGGCGAAGCGTGCACCACACAAACGTAATTAGATGAATGGCAGATTGATTTCATTCGAAAAGCAACAAGCTCAACTGCAGAAATCAACCGGTGAGATGATCAAAAGTTATTCGATATGGAATTGGTGACTGATTTTCCCGGGAGTTACACATTACAAAATATGGCGCGCTAATAATTTTGGAGCACAGTCCGCCAAGAGACGAGTGATTGAATGATCCTTAAACTAACATCTTACTTTTCAAGGATCGCTTTCAAAACTCGCACATTATTATGTTCATCGCACAACTGCTCTATGTTTGTATAACGGCCATTACTGCGGATGCGTTTCGCTAAAAATTCGCCCTGCCCCAAGCCACACTCAAAAATTAAAACGCCGCCCACTCGCAAATAATCTGGCGCAATAGAAATTAATTGATTGAAAATAGACAAGCCAAACGGCCCGGCATCGAAGGCTTCTTCGGGTTCATGCTGCGCAATCTCTTCAGCCATATTTTTTACTTTTGCCGAAGAAATATAAGGCGGTGCGCTGACAATAATATCTACTTCGCCCCTTAAGGATTCAAACGGATTGAATAAATCATCATTAAAAAAAGTAGCGCGCTCAGCCAAATTAAAATGTGCTGTATTAACCAGAGCAGCATCTATTGCGGGCGTATAAATATCTGAACCGAACACGCGAACATTTCCGCAATGATGCGAAACCGCTAAGGCAACGGTTCCAATACCGGTACACAAATCAATAAGCGTAACCGGTTGATCAAGCGCGTAATTATTATTCACAACATCTATAGCAACACTTGCTAACAATTCTGTTTCTTTGCGCGGAATATAAAGTCCTTTATTGACAATATATTCCAAACCTAAAAAATGTTGCCGCTCGGTTAAATGCGCCAACGGAATACCAGAAAGGCGATGAGAAATAAGCTCGTTTAAATAATGTGATTGTTCTTGATTTAAAAGCGGCAACTCCAGGCGAGCAGCCACAATAGGCGAAACATATTGCCCAGCAGCTCTATGCCATAATGCACGCAAAGTATTATCCGGGGTTTCTTCGCTTTTGTCGGGCAAAATACTTAAGTCACTTTGCAAAAGCGCAAGTAGATTTTCAAAATTAGGTAGTTGAGACAAACTTAATTCCCTCAGATTTTATTATTCGGTTTGTATATTAATTACAGAACTTCAGGCTTTTTATTTAGGGTTTAAGGCGATGCTGCGTCCATCTATCACGAGCGATGTTTTTGAATAGGTGAGTTTTTCACGAATTTTCCCATCTACAAAATGCAATACATCGACGCCACGTCTAACTTCAGGCTTTCCTTTAAAATTTATTTCTAAAGATGGCCATTCAAGTCGCCAACGAAATAATGCTTTTTGTTCTTGCTCATCAACAAAAATATCCTCTGCGATAAACAAAAAATTTCCGTGCTGAAGAAACCATGGTGTCCAGGCGCGGCGCAGGGATGTATTAGTTTTGATAATTTTTCCATCCCAATTTTCAAACACAACATCGTCGTGCATCAAATCCATGACGCCATCTAGATTATGATCATCCCAAGCTCGAAGCCATTTCGCTATACGCTCATGAATCTCTTGTTTGGTAAGTGTCATAGTTATTTTAATAATTCACGCTAGAGCGACTCATCAGTATCGCAAAAACTGAGGAACCAGTTATTTTCATCGAGCACGCTACGCGGCACATCATCTTGCGCGTAGAGAAAGAAGCCATCATCCACTGCTCTATGACTAAAACCTGAATTCTTCAGGCTATTACACGAAAGTTGATCACTCGCCATTACGCATAATGAATTTGCGCCTGCGCCTTGCGCATGGCTCACCGCTGCACTGAATAAAAGATGTAAATGTTTTTCATTGCGAACGCTGGGAAGTAAATCCCAATCCATTAATTGCCAATTTTTACCGGTTTCGGACTTATCTTTTTTTAATACGGAATATCCGATCAGACTATTTTTTTGATATAGATACAAAATAGTGAATTGTGATTTTGGGTTTAAATCGTAACGCCAGCGACAATAATCCAAAGAACGCAGAGCAATATTGGAAGTTCTAGGTTGATAATCCGGATTGTTAAAAAATAATTGCAGCTTGTCGGTAGTACCGCTTGATACAAGACTGTAATCATTTGGAAGCGATGCTAAATGCGGTTTACGTGTAATCGCCAATATTAACCCAGCGATAGGAGCCAGGATATTAATCGCAAAAGTGGGCCAATTGCGTGTCGATAAATAATCTTTAACCGAAAATAATATTTTAAAATTATGGCGGCAATTCATAGGTTTAAATAAACGGCGCACCATAGTGTCAGATTTTTCATTAGAGCCCATAGCCATGACGATGGAGAATTTATGCTGCAAATGCAGATTCATCCAGGCGCCTATACCGCGCTTCATATGCTCAGGATGAACCACTATATCCCCTGCCCTCACACCATCGTATTCTTTATCGCCAACCTTAACTTTAATTGGCTCAGCGCCAACAGCGCCAATAAGATTGCCTTGAAAACGCAATACAAAAATGTCGGAGATATTTTTTGAGAAATTAAAATATCGCCACGCCAAAATTTCCGGGCTGAGATTTTCTACCACGCCAAATCCAAGGCACATAAGCTCAGCAATCGCAGCCAAATCTGCAACTGTTGCACGATCATAGCAGCGCACCAACTCATCAGCAGTAATGCCGAGTGACGTTGCTAAAACCTTGGTGATTTTCTGATAGTTTTGAGACATATTATTCTGTTAGCAAACCTGCTTTTCTGACTACATCCACAATATCTGCTGTGCCGCGTAAATTTGCAAGCACGGTTTCGTTCAGGGTAATACCGAAACGTTCATCCATTTCGGCCATTAATAATAAAACGCCCATTGAATCCCACGCGGGAACATTCACTAATCGAGTTTCAATAGTGAGCGATGCAGTGTCGACATTTAATAAATCTTCTACCAAATTTAACAAGGCCGGCACACTGATAGATTGTTTTTCGGATGACATATTATTACTCTGGTTTTAAATGTTACTGGGTGCGCTCAGCAACTTCGCGATGAGAACTAAACACATTTTTATCCAACTCAAGGTAACCAGCCCCCCACGAGAGCCCAACACCGTAACCTAGCACCATAATTTTTACGGTTGATTCCAACTTATTTTCGATGAGGTATTGCGTCATCGTTAAGGGCACTGATGCTCCGCCGATATTGCCGAACCTATCCAACGTAATGGGTACTTTTGCTACGTCCAAACCACATTTTTTAGCAATATGTTTCATAATAAATTGGTTGGATTGATGAAAGAAAAAGAGGTCTACATCATCAACTTTACTCTTAACCAACTGAAGCGTTTCTTCAATCACTTCTGGCACGCGCGAAACGGTAAAATTAAATAAATTAGGACCATTCATATGCAATTTGGTATCGCGTTTATTTTCTGGGTTCGGGTTTCGAAAACCGCCGCCGGGAATAATTAAATCAGTCGCACCTGAACCATCGCTATGCAAACAAAAACCCCATTCCGTAGCATTCGGACTTGCTTCAATTGCTGTTGCGGTACCGCCATCGCCAAATAATAAATAGGTAGAACGGTCCTCTTTATCAGTAAATAAACTTGGCGTGTCACCGTGCAACACTAATACGCGCTTTGCCGCACCTGTTTGCACCATCATATTAGCCAGCCACAGGCCGTAGGGATAACCGGAGCAACCGAGGCCAACATCGAAAACCGCACAGTGATGGCTTAAGCCTAGATCACGATGCATTAAACTGGCGGTTCCCGGTAAAAAATAATCTGGCGTTTGGGTGATAAAAATTAATACATCAATTGAATCTACTGACCACTCCAAACCAGCCAACAAATCTTTTGCCGCTTCCAAACACAAATCAGAACAAAATAAATTTCCATCAGTTACTCGACGCGCTTTTACGCCAGCTAAGGCGACAACTTTTTTAACTTCCGTAGCATCAAAGTGCTGCGTATCGCGGACATTATCAAACTCCGTAGCAGGCACAACACTTGTAACACCAGCAAGACGCGCGCCTCGAAGAATTGTTGCCGTCATAATCGTGTCCTGAAATGAAACTGATGCGTTGAAATGCAATTTATATTTTAAAATTTATCACTAAAACGAATTGTGATTCCCTACTTCTAATTCAGCCAGAACTTGCGCGGGCAAATGGAGGTAGCGTGTTGTTTTTCGTTTTGCTTCGATATCTTTATACACGTAGGATATTGTTTTGGTAGATAACCGAAGTTCATCAGCGATCTCACTTGCGGCTACGCCATGATTATAGCCCCAGAGTGCGAGATCCATTTGTTGGTAGGGCAATGCGAAATAAAATTCATCTTGCCCTTGCTGCAAACTGTAAGTATCGGTAGACGGAATCGCATTGCAGATACCATCGGGCAAACCTAGGTAGCGAGCTAATGCGTAAACTTGGGACTTATATAGATGCGCAATTGGCTTTATATCTGCAAGACCATCACCACCTTTTACAAAAAAACCTTGATCATATTCGAGGCGATTAGGTGTACCTATAACGGCGTAATTAAGCCGCTCTGCGTGAAAATATTCCGTCGTTTTACGCACACGCTGCTTAAAATTAGTAGCGGCAACGATAGTGAGATATTCATTAAGAGGCAGAATTTCGCTGAGTAATTCACCGTTAGGTTTTTCAACAATTAATTTAAAGTGATTTATCTTTCCCTCCAAACCACCTTCAATAGCAATTTTATTTTTCCAGCTGCCGTCGTAAGCTGGAAATATATTTTTAATCGCTTGGTCGCGCCATTCGTAGCAGCCGATTGCGGTTAGCGTTGATGATATATTCTTTATTTGATAATCAATTTCCAAATGCCGCGCAACCAGCTCACCCAACGAAATGCTGCTATCCGATGAATCCTGTTCTGGCATTAATAAACCAAACACTTTTTTTGCACCGATTGCTTTTACGCACAGGGCCGCGCAAACGGCGCTATCGACACCGCCTGAAATACCGATAACCAAACCGCGACGATTAATTTTAGTGCGCAGCAAATCGCGAATACTTTGCGTAATGCGGGCGACTTCTGCTTCGGCATCAAAATTCAGCGCATTTTTAAGTGAAGGAAAACTACCGCTCATAAAATTTTCTCGTTATCTATTTTATAGCTATCGGCATTAACCGTTAGCGCAATTCTTTTTTACTGATTTTATTGGAATCGGTTTTGGGTAGCGATTCCAGAATAACTACATCGCGCGGCACCATAAAGCTTTCCAAATTAGCCATGCAATGTTGGCGAATTTTTTTTAGGTCCATCGTAGTTCCCGCATCCAAAGCCACAAATGCTTTTATAATTTCGCCTTCAATTAAATCGGGAACGCCAATCACCGCCGCTTCACGAATACCGGGCATGCGGTAAAGCACATTCTCTACTTCGACTGGGCTAACTTTTTCGCCGCGCGATTTTATAATGTCATCCACTCGCCCATGAAAATATAAATAACCATTTTCATCTATTACAAATTGATCCTGCGCACACAAAACCTGCTCGTTGGGATAGATATTATTCACCAGCATTTTTTGAGTTTCTTGCGGTTTATTCCAATAGCCTTGCATGACGTGTGCACCGCGTACATATAGTGTTCCCATGGTATTTGGCGGCACTGGTTGTAAATTGTCATCCAATAAAAAAACTTCAGTACCAGGAATCGCTTTGCCAACGGAGTTGGGATAAAGCTCGGCATCTTCAGGTTCCAAATAACTCACACGCTTGCACTCGGTGAGACCGTACATTTTATAAATTAATGCATTAGGGAAAATTTGCTTAAGATGGGGCACATATTCTGGCGGCAACGCTGCTGCAGTATTGGTTACCCGCGTTACACCTGGAAAACATAAGGGTGATTTTTGATGTAAGCCAATTAGTGTTGAAAACACCGTGGGAACGCCGGGGAAAACACTCGCAGCGCGATCTTTAATTTCATTGAAGACAACACTTGGAAACGTAAAGGACTTGCTAACAATAAGGCACGCACCTAAACGTACGGCCATTAAAATTTGGTAGAGTCCATAGTCGAACGCGAGCGGCAAGAAACTAATAATTTTTGCGCTGGCATCGAGACGTAGATACTCAATCAAGCTTTCGGAAGTAAAAACCATATTGGCGTGCGTCATCATCACGCCTTTGGGATCACCAGTGCTGCCAGAGGTATAAATCAGTGCGGCCAAATCTTTGTTAATTGCCAAGGAATACACTGGATTTTTTATATGTAAACCTGCATCGAGTACATTAATTAGTTGCACTAAAGGTTTATTGCAATTTTCCGGTTCGTCGATATCTGCACCCGCATAAATAATTTCACGCAAGCTCTCGACTTTGGTAACAGCGAGTAAAAATTGTTTAGCGACGTTTGAATCAGTTAATAAAAAGGTAGCGCCGCTGTCGCGCAATATATATTCAAGTTTATTGGCTTTGGTTAAATGATTAACGACTAGAAATACACCACCGGCATAAAGCACGGCATACAAACTTGGCAATAGCGACCAGCTATTTTCCATAAAAATAGCGACGCGATCACCGCGCTGCAAACCACGGTTTTGTAAATAAGCTGCTATTGCCTGGCTCTGTTGATAGAGCTGCTCATAGGTATATTCTTGCTCGCCCACTTGCGCTGCAATTTTTTGTGGATGCGCGTTGCGAGCAATCGTTAAGCTATCGCAAAGCAGGCGGCGGATTTCCAAAGTCATAATTTTTACGCTGGTGATTTTGAGCTGATGAATTTAATCAGGCTATTGATGGAATCCAGATTATCTGGCACCAATTCATCGCCTTCGACTTTAATACCAAAACCCTCGTCTAGATAATCGATTAATTCCAGAATTCCCATAGAATCCAGAACGCCGCCTTCTAAAAATGAATCGTCATCGTTTAGTGCTGCTTGATCATCCGTAAATAAATAATTTTCCAAAATAAAGTGACGTAATTTCTGGCGGACTTCATCGAGATTCATTGCAAGATTCCTATTAATTTTTATTAAATAGCTGTAATTAATTTAGCAAAATTGTTGGTGTAAAATTTGTGTGGTTAATATTCCGGTTAGAGCTTGAGATTCGGCAGTATTTAATGGTTTGTCGCCGCGCGCCTTTTTTATTAGCAAGCTAACTTTTTTTGAATCAAATAAACCGGCATGATTAAGTTGCTCTTCACTTAAATATTCCGCTAAACCGCTACCAAATAATGAGCCTTGGCTTGCAGACACATTAGGCGAACGATAAGGCTGCTTGTGACGCTGGCTTATTTCTGGCGGCAAGTAGCGCTGCGCCATTTTTCGTAGAATATTTTTTTCCTGCATCGCCTTCATTTTTATTTTGGGCGGCAGGCGATTCGCAAACTCAATAAGCGTGTGGTCTAGAAACGGAAAACGGCCTTCAACTGAATTTTTCGCCAGCATCCTATCACCTTGAGAGCTTAGCAAATAACCAGACATTAAGGTTTTTATTTCAAGGTATTGCGCCTTGTGAAAGCTATGCCAATCATTCGCTTGCTCGGGAAATACACTTGTAATCTGCGCTTCATAATTAGCGCGTGAGCGCAGCTGTTCATTAAGATTTTCGCTGAAAAACATTTTAGCTTTGTTGGTGGTTTGCCAGCGCGGTAAATGGGAATGCCACAACAAGCCGGGGTTATCCAAGCCCACGCCAAAAAATCGTTTCAAGTAAACCGCCGCATCGCCTTTGGGTAAATCCATGTAAGGATATAATCGGCTCAAGAGTAGCGCACGCCATTTTGAGTCGGGATTTTTCGCCCAGAATTGACGAACTTTTGCCTCTTTAAAAATATCGTAACCGCCCAGTACTTCATCCGCACCTTCGCCGGTGAGCACTACACGATAACCTTGTTGATGAGCAAGATTAGACAGCATTCCCATAGGCACAGGCGCAGTGCGCAAAATCGGTGATTCAGTATGCCAAACGGTGTTTACCAAATTTTGTGCAAGTTGCGCATAACTAACTTCGGTTCGCGAATGATCGGTACCGAGAAAATTTACAACCTGATTTTGAAAACTGGTTTCGTCCAATGCGGAATCGACAAAACCTAAAGAAAAAGTTCGCAAGCGTGCGTCGGTCTGCGTGTGCATAAGAGCAACAAGAACAGATGAATCCAATCCACCTGATAAATAAGCGCCCACTGGAACATCGGAACGCAAACGTAACTTGGTCGCGGCTAGCAAACGCTCGCGCAGTTCTTCTACCAGCACAGATTCGGAACGCAGATCGTATTGATCCTGTTGCGTAGGAAATTCAAGATTCCAATAAGTCTTTTCGGTAATGCCATGATCTTTAATGATCAGCAATGTACCGGGATTCACCTGAAAAATATTTTTGAAAATTGTCGCAGGTGCAACGCAAGTCCAGCCAGTGAAAATGGCATCCAGCGATTGCGGATCTATTTCCAATTTTTCTGGCAAGACTGGAACCAAAGCTTTTATTTCGGATGCAAAAACAAACTTTTCGCTATTGGAAAAATAATACAGCGGGCAGATGCCAACGCGGTCGCGAACCAACATAAGTGTTTTTTCGCGCTTGTCCCACAAACCAATCGCAAATTGCCCATTCAGGTGTGACGGAAAACCCAGCCCATATTCGCGGTAAAGATGCAAAATAACTTCGGTGTCAGACTGCGAAACAAACTCGTAACCTTTTGCGATTAATTGCGCACGTAGCTCAATGAAATTAAAAATCTCACCATTAAAAGTTACGCATAAATCGCCATCCGGCGTTTGCATTGGTTGGGCGCCGCCAGCGAGGTCGATGATGCTTAAGCGGCGATGAGCGAAACCAATATGCTGATCGTGATAAAAACCTTCGGCATCTGGCCCGCGATGTTTGATCGCCTCGGCCATGGTATGCAAAAGAAAGATAGGATTTTCCGACTCTCCAAATCCTTTATACGGCAATATTCCCGCTATCCCACACATAGCAGGCTCGCTGAGTGATCCAACCGGATAGATGTATAGCGCCGCAGCATTTGGGAGGTATTCCTTCAGATTTATTGTTATTAACTTGTCGCGTCAGTATACCTATGACTTTCGCTGAACGGCAGATATAACGTATAAAAAATCATCAACTGACACTGCCATGAGCAGGGTGGCTGAAGCAATCCGGCAGCCGCCGTTATCGTTATAGAATCGGAGCCGCCGCGAATTAATTGGAATTATTCAGGATGTTCGCGGACTTATACTACTGATGCCACCGCGCGACCTGAGGAAGTGCCTTATGAACAAATTCTTATCCAAACTCAGCTTTACCCTGCTGCTCACTGGTGAACTGGCCTTCGGCAGCTTCGCTTACGCGCAGACGGCGGCGAAAGCTAACCAACTTGACGCCACTGTTAATGGTTCATGGCGTGCGCCTGAGAATCGTGTGCGCGACAAGTATCGCCACCCGCTCGAAACGCTTAAGTTTTTTGGCGTTAGGCCGAATGCAACCTTGATCGAGCTATACCCCGGTGGCAAAGCCTACTACGCCGAAATTCTCGCCCCATTTCTGCATGACAATGGGCAATACATCGCCGTGAACTCGGGCGATGAGCAGGAAAATGGTGGTCAAAAAGCAAAGTTCGCGGCTGATAATCTTCATTTTGGCAAAGTAAAAATAATCACTCTTACACCCTCGGCGATGGAATTCGGGCCGGATAATTCTGCCGATTATTTTTTAACGTTTCGCAATGTTCATAACTTTGCCGAAAAAGATAATGGCCAGGAAAAATTATTCAGAGCGATTTTTAAAGTACTTAAACCCGGCGGCGTTTTGGGTATAGAAGATCACCGTGCGGCGGCGGGAAAAAGCTTTGATGAAATTAAAACGACAGGCTATTTACCCGAAGCGTTTGTAATTGCAGAGGCGGAAAAAGCCGGCTTTAAACTTGAAGCGAGTAGCGATATTAATAACAACCCAAAGGACACCAAGAATTACCCCAAAGGCGTTTGGACTTTACCGCCTAGCTACGCAGAGGGGGATAAAGACCGAGCGATTTTTTCAGCGATTGGTGAGAGTGATCGCATGACATTGCGCTTCGTAAAACCGAAAAACCAATAAAAAAGCGAAGTTATGTTGAGTAGCTTCGCTTTTTTCATTTTTCGCTTTATCTAAAAACTCGTTGCTACTTTGCGCTGAGCTCCAATAGATATACATCGTTTTCACGCAGCGGTAGATTCACATTAAATTTTCCATCGCTATTTACGCTGATCGTTTTTTCTTGTGAAGGTTTGCCAGTGCTTTGGGATTTTAAGTCTGCCACTTGTGCCTTGGTTAATTGTGCGGGCGAACCGAGGCCAATATACGCGGTGAATGCATCATTTTGTTTATAACCTACTTGCGATATAGCAAGTGAATAGTCACCTTTTTTCAAACCTTTCAAATTAATTTTTACTTCACCTTTACTATTTGGCGGCAAATCTTTGATGTAATACTGCTGGTTGTTCACGCCTTCTGGCAAGGTACGCGTTGAGTCCCACAGCAGCAATTGCATTTTACCGTCGCTGTCAGTGGTTGCAAAAGATTGTGCATCTTTATTTTTTAATTCATTGGCTGAAAGTTTATTTAAAAATTGATAGGCAAAGTAGGCGGGCTTTTTAATACCTTGCGTATTCATTAAACCAAATCCGCCATGAAAAGCTTCAAAACGCGGACCTGGCTCTTCAAAAATATCGGTGAAAACCCAATACGACATTGATTGCGCCGCATCACCAACTTGTTTTAGTTTTTGCAAAATATACGCGGCTTGATGATAAGAATCATGAGTGGGATCTGCAGGCGTGTATGATGAACTCCACTCAGTGTAATGTAATTCCAGATTCGGCATTGCTGACGCAGAAATTTCTTTGCGGTTCTTTAACACATCGCTCGCAACGGCAAGTTTGTCTTTGGAAAGCACTGTGCCTGTTCCACCAAATTCGTCGAGAAATCCCTGATTAACGCCATAAGCATGCGTACTGACAAAATCGAGTGGCACTTTATTTTTTGCGCAGTAGGCAATCATTTCAGGAATCCAGGCTGCGCCTGCAGTGGCTGGGCCGCCAACCTTGTATTTTGCATTCACACTTTTAATTGCACGGGCGCTGTAGCTGTAAAGTTTAAAATAATCCGCTTGTGAACCCGCCCAAAAGCCATCGAGATTAGGTTCGTTCCAGACTTCAAAATACCAGCTCGCTACTTCATCGGCACCGTAACGCTCAGTCCAATGCTCGGTGAGTTTTTTAATTAATGTTTCCCATTTTTCATAGCTGCTCGGCGGTGTCACATTGCCACGCCACCAGAAAATTGTTTTGGTGCCGCTCGCTAATGCCGACGGCATAAACCCGAGTTCGACAAAAGGTTTCATGCCGATACTGAGAATATAATCGTAGAGTGCATCCACATATTGAAAATTGTATTGTTCGCGGCCTTGCGCATCCACTTTGTAAACGCCCATATCATCGGTGAGTAAGCTATGCATGCGAATGTAGCGAAAATCCGTATCGCGTTTTATTTCTGCTAATTGTTGCTGCCAGTCAGCACGCAAACCTTCGTTAGCGCGACCAGCGCCTATACTGGTTTTAAAAGCAGTATTGAAGGGGCCGCGTACATCATTAACGTCCAGATTGATGTTGCGGGTTTGAGCCCAGGTTAAGATTGGAAAAAGCAAAACGCCGCACAATAAAAAGCGAACGGAAAGTTTAATTTGCATTACGGATCTCTCTTCTTATTTTTAAATTTCCGCAGAAAAAATTAATTGATTTTCAACAAGGTGCCTTGGGATTCTGCGAGCGGTTTGTAATTGGAATTTTCCAGCGCATAAATTTCACAACTGTATATCGCATTCAAGCTATTAAAGGATTCGATACTGCCACTTGCCATAAACTCGGTCGCGGATGATTGCGCGTGCGTATTGAGTTCGTATTCCGACACAACACAATCGCCTACAGAATCCTGCCCGGCAATGCGTGCGACGCAGTCCACTATGCAACCAAGCGAACCATTAAAAAGTGGCGCGCGTGCGTTTAAACCCAGCACAATTTTTCCGGCTGAGTAATCGATAACATTAACGTGAAATAACGAACTTATTGCGTGACTATTGAGAATATTGTTAATGACATCAGGATAATTATTCATATCAAAATTCCGTTGTTTTTTATCATTTTAAAATCGTCTGAAGTCTTACAAAAAACTAGCCCCAACTAAAAAGTCGGGGCGATCGATCATAACTTGTTAGCTGCACCTTGAATTAATGCATCCAGATCTTGTTGATCCGATACTGTATTGGTATTGCGATTTAACAGCTCGCCGATATCCCAATAAAAAGGCAACAGACCGTTTGCGATAGCTTGTTTGACTACGTAATTGAAATAATGAGCGCGGCTATCCAAATGTAATTTCAAATCGTTACCCGTTAAGTTGGAACGCTTGATAGCACCGAACTCACCCACGATGACTGGAATACCTTTATCCACAAATTGGGTTTTCATCGACTTAAATAGCGAATCAACCGTATCTTCTTCACCCCAGGTTGGGTTGTGCGCGGTGTCGGTAGTTGAATGGAAATCTTTGCCCCAGTAGAAGAATTGGTTGCCCCAACTTTCGTCTTTGGTCATCCCCGTAAAATTCCAGGGCGTGTAGTAATGCACTTCGGCCATGAGCTTGTCTTTGACGATATCAGTTGGCAATTGTGTCCAGAGTTTATTGGTTTTTTCGATGTCGGTAGACGGGCCTTGTACGATCAAAACACGGTTTGCATTTTTACCGCCGGTGGCACGAACGGTATCGACAAAGGTTTGATGATAGGAAAGCAAAACAGCCATTTGCTCTGCAGTCTCGACACTTGGCTCATTGGCACTCGCAAAAATAACGTGCTCATCAAAGCCGCGTAATTGGGTCGCAATCTGTTCCCAAAAGGCCTTTTGCTTGGCATTATTTTGCGTTTGCTTCACAGCCGTTACGTTGTTTTCCAGCCAGCCGCCGTCCCAATGAATATTAACGATTACGTACAAATCGTTATCCACACAATACTGCACAACTTCCTTAACACGGCTCAGCCAAGCGGCTTCGATTTCGGCGGTCGTTTGATTGGAATACTGATCCCAGGACGTAGGCAAACGCACCGCGTTAAAGCCGGATTGTTTAACGAAAGTAATAAATTCTTTAGTGATTTTTGGGTTGCCCCAATAGGTTTCTGACTTGCCGCCAGTAGCTTCCAAGGTGTTGCCGATATTCAAGCCAATTCTAATTTTGCTGGCGAGCTGAACGGCAGTGCTACCTACGCCTGTTGCATCTGCAGCCAAAGGTTTAGTGTTATAGCTGGGATACAGGCCAACAGTCGCCACACTGGAAGATGCTGAAGAATTCGAAGATTTGGATGAACTCGACACGGCGGAAGAGCTGGAGGAAATCGCTTCGCTGGATGCGCTGGACGTTGCCGCTACTTGGCTGGTAGTTGCTTGACCGCCGCCTGATGACGAACCTCCGCCACCGCATGCCGAGGTTACTGAAAAAAGGCCGAGCAGGAATATTGCACTTGTTAGTCTCATGGTGATCTCTTGTTTTTAATTTTATTGTTTAATTTTTATATTTGGACAGCCGCTACCTTGGTAGCTTAGCGATCCTATTAAAAACAAGGATTTACCTGTAATGCTTTTACTAAAAAATGTATCAAATTGCTAAAAGTTGAAGTTTTTTTCGTTTTAGTTGAAGTGGCTTTCGTTTAAATGAAATTTATTCTTCAATATCAGGTGCACGATCACACAGCGACTTGAAAGTTTTGGGCGTGCAGTTGTATTCCTCCTTAAACAATTTATTGAAATAGGAGACGTTTTTGTAGCCCACCGAATAGGCAATCTCGGCGATATTTGCATCCTCTTTTTCGGCCAGTAACCGGGCCGCTTCCGTTAAACGCAGCTTGTTTAAATAGCCGGTAAAGGTGAAACCAAGTTCGGCTTTGAGGATATCGTTGATTCTGGTGCGGCTAACGCCCGTGCTGGCGGCCATGCCTTCCAAATTGAGTTCAGCGTTGGAATAACCGGTCGCCATAAAATGCAGGATGGCGCTTTTGTCCTTGTCTCTATGCGGCTCAACGGTGAGCTGCTGATAGGCAACCAGTGGTCGGTCGCGCTGCATTTTATTGCGCAATTCGCTAATCACCGCTTGAGTGTGTTGACGGAAAAACCAGAAAGCGTAACCGCCCCAAACCACCAACAAAAATCCACCAAACCCATACATATACAACCAATCGCGCCCAGTTAAAACCACCTCTTGCAGCTGAACTTTGGAGTTGATATCAAAGGGGCTTTGGAAACTGCTGGCGAAACTAAGGCGCGCAACCTTGTCGATTTTGTAGTCGCGCGCGGACAACTGTAGCTTGAACATATCGAGCCACCATTGCGGAGTTTCCAGCCGCGTTAAGTCAATATCTACAGGGCTCCAATTCTCGTTGCACGAAAAAAAACTGGTCGGCCCACGATAGGTTAAGGCGTTGTTGGCAACCGATACTTTGTCTTCAAACGTCAGCAAGAAAAAGCTCAGGGTATTGGCAGGCAAACATTTCGCGCTAAATGAAAGGTGATCGTAACGGGACAGGTCAATCAGCGCAGGCTTACCTGCTGCATCCTGAAATACCATTGAGGCTGAAACGCTGGGGTAATGCGCTTGGTGGGATAACTGAAACTCGAAAGCCAAACTGAATTTATCATCCTCAAGCTTGATGCTGGACGCTCCGCCCTGTTCCACATCATTATTCAATTCAGAATGCCAAGGTAAATCACCTGCATTTGCGGGCGATAACACAACTCGCAAAAACGTGCGCTCAAAGCACAGGTAACCTACAAGGCAACTCGCCAGCAACAAGCTCAACAGACCGATAAGTGCTTTATTGTAAAAATCCCGCATGCCGCTTGATCACCCTTATTTATAGGTAGTTATTTTTATTGATGTATTTAGTAAGACCAGGTAAATCTTTGGATCAAATACTTGTTCGAATATAGAGTAATTATTATGACTGCATCAAGTTAGCCAAACTGTGTAAGAGTCTGGATTAGGTTTTATTCCTGATAAAAATAAAAAGCCCCACAAATGCGGGGCTTTAGGTTATCACTTCAAGGCGATGAAATCAGAACGGAATATCATCATCAAAAGAGTCAAAACCGGCGGGTTGTTGTGGCGCGCTGTGAGCTGGCGCTGCGCCGCCGAAACCACCGGCTGCTGCCGCTGCTTGTGCTGGGCGTTGTTGCGGAGCTGGAGCGCCGCCGCCTTGATAACCACCACCTTGTGGAGCAGATGGTGCTCCATATTGTTGATCTTGGTTGTAATTGCCACCGCCTTGGTTATCGCCACGGCCATCGAGCATTTGCATTTCGTTGGCGACGATTTCAGTGGTGTAACGGTCAGTGCCGTCTTGGGCTTGCCATTTACGAGTGCGCAATGAACCTTCGATGTAAACCTTGCTGCCTTTCTTCAAATATTCGCCAGCGATTTCGCCCAAGCGATTAAAGAACACCACGCGATGCCATTCGGTACGCTCTTGTGGTTGGCCAGTGGCTTTGTCTTTCCAGGTTTCGGATGTTGCGATGCTGACGTTAGTAACAGCGCCGCCGGAAGGCATGTATTTTACTTCGGGATCTTGGCCGATATTGCCAACGATAATGACTTTGTTAATGCCACGTGCCATAGGATTTTCCTCTTTACTGGTCTTTGTTTGGTGGTGTAATCGCCCTCATCAATTATTATCAGGCGACATTCGGGGTGTTTTGGCTTTGCGGTGCGAAGCGGGAGTACTCTATCAAATCTCCTGGAAAAAGGCCTAGCTAAAAAGATTTTTTTACATAGAGATGGGAATTAAATAGGGAATCGTCATCCAACTAAAGCTGATTACGCTATTCCGCCACAATCGCATTCAAGGCTTTGCGATCAACCAAACGTTGGTCAACTTTCAAATAGGCTGTGTTTTCAGATTCCACAATTAGCACTTCCGCCACGCCTTCAACTGCACGTAGCTTTGCCGCTATAACTTCACCGCTATGGTGACGCAGCGGAATCAACACGCTGGCAAGGAAGCGTGGCTGTAATTCTGCAACAAATAACCGCCCACAGCGCCGCCACTGGAAACGCCGATTACCTGACTGGTGGAGTAAATTCCGGTTGCAGTACCCTTGGAGCCAGCGGGAGCGATTTTACTCACCATGGATGGCAGGGTTGCTTCGAGTACGTTAAAGGCGACGAAGAAAAAGAAGATGGCGGCGATGGTGAGAATCATATTGGGCGGCGCGATCATCAATAGTAACTCCATCAACGCCAATAGCCCGATAGCACCGAGGAATACCGGTTTAATTTTGCGACGTTTTTCTGCAACGATTACAAACGGCAGCATGATTGCGAAGGCGACGACCAACATAGGGAAATAGAGCATGCCGTGGTGGCTGCGCTCGATATGCAACTGCTGTTCGAGGATTTGCGGCAGCACCATAAAGTTCGCCATCAACACAAAATGCAACGCAAAAATGCCCAGATTTAGCCGCAATAACTCCGGGTTTTTAAAGGTTTTCCAGAACAATTCGGGCGCGGGTAATGCCTCGCGTTTAGGTTGGGCTGGCTGTTTTACTGAAGGGATTAACGCAAATAAAATCACAATACCAATCACCCCCAGTGCGGCGGTGATCCAAAAAATTGCGCCTACTCCGCCCCAATTGGCGACTACCGGGCCGACGGTCATAGCGATGGAAAATGAAATTCCAATGGAGGCACCAATGGTCGCCATGGCTTTGGTGCGACTTTCGTCAGAAGTGAGATCCGTCAGCAGCGCCATGACCACACCGGAAATAGCCCCGCCGCCTTGTAAAAATCGTCCAAGAATCAAACCGTAAACGCTGGTTGCTTGCGCGGCGATTATGCTGCCGATGATAAAGACAATTAACCCAATCAAAATAATGGGTTTGCGACCGATGCGATCTGACAACATCCCGAACGGAATTTGTAACAACGCCTGACTGGCACCGTAAGCGCCGAGCGCTATCCCCAAGAGAAACGGCGTGTGGCCTTCGTATTGTGTGCCGTAAAGCGCTAGCACTGGCAATAGCAGAAATAGGCCGAACATGCGAAAGGTATAAAGCGCCGCCAGCGACATAACGACGCGTCGTTCAAAAGGCAAGGGGGAGGATTGCACTAAGAGATTCCTGGTAAATCAATTGAGGGCGGCGATTCTATCAAGAGCCTGTGCAGCACGGCTATAAAAAGGCGGTTAAAGTGGTGAACAACTGCGAAAAGAGTTTAAGTGTTCTTAAATCAGCATTCTGTCGCGCAGCTCATCAAACGTCGGACATCGTCAATTTAACTGCAACTCATGTGCGCGAGTTTTTATTATTTCGCACAATAAGCGTGCGAATTCTTATCAGAAAACAGTTGAAACCGCGTAGATTATGGATGGCATACTTTCTGCGTAGCGATTACCGATTTTTATTGAAAAAGTCTTTCAATTCTACTCAACACTCGATGCCTTTTTGAATGGACCCTTATCCACTAGCGGATGGTGGCGGCGTACCAAGTTCATAGCGTAAAGGAGTATAAGATGTTGAAAAATCGTACCCTGTTAGAAGTTCATGGCTTTGCATTTGCGCGACCTGTTAAATTTTTAGGCTCACTATTATTTCTAACAAGCCTTTCAGCAACAGGCCTAGCGCAAGTGCTGGCGCCAAAACCATCTAGCGTTCAGGCGCCGCCTGCCGTCGAATCCAATACTGTAATTCCGCTCCTTGCTCAACTTACGCCACCGCCTACACCACCCACTCCCCCTGCACCACCCGACGCATCTGAAGCTACAGAAGTTACGGTTGTAGGATCGCGGATTCGCAGAACGACTTTTGATTCACCATCGCCCCTTCAAGTAGTGACCCGTGAAGATGCAACAGCAGCTGGCTTCAACTCAACATCCGACTTGCTACAAAGCGCTTCGGTTACCGGCGGGGCATCGCAAATAAATAACTCTTACGGCAGTTACGTGACTGACGGGGGCCCTGGCGCAAACACAATTTCCCTGCGCGGATTAGGAGCCGGGCGCACCTTAGTGCTGATTAATGGCCGCCGTGTTGCCCCAGCGGGAACCCGCGGTGCGGTTGGTTCAGCGGACTTGAATGTGCTGCCAACCTCTATGGTTGAACGAGTTGAAATTCTTCGCGATGGCGCGTCGTCCATTTATGGTTCAGATGCCATCGGCGGTGTAGTTAATGTTATTACCAAGGATAAAGTCGACGGATTAACCATCGAAGGCGATTTTAATTTACCGACCGAAGGCGCTGGCGAGCAGAGCCGGTTTTCCATATCCGGCGGAAAATCCGATGACCGCTGGTCGATTTCGGGCTCCCTGGATTATTACGAGCGCAGCAATTTAACATTGGGAGATCGCGATTGGGCCCGCTGTAATTCAGATGGATTAAGAGATCCTGAAACACGTGAATCACTGGACTATATTGATCCTAAAACCGGCAAATCCAAATGCTATACGGTGTCGGGAACTGGCTCTAACGGTGTAACGATTAACACCATCGGAACCCAAAGCATCTCACCTGATAACTACGCTGATTTCGGTTTACTCGCACCACCTGTAGGTGCGCCCGGGACAACTACAGGCATATTTACGCGTTTCCGTCCCAACGCCGCCATAACTACCGGCCTAGTCGGTTATGAGGGTGTTGGCGGTGGCGGCAACGATATTAACGTACGCGATACTTTCGATCCTCGCATGCTCAATACCAATTTGATATCGCCCGCCAAAATCTTCACGGCCTTTGTACAAGGCAAATATGACCTTCAAACCTTGGGTGATGCAGAGCTGTATTTTGAAATGCTTAGTCACCATCGCAGCTCGCAACAAACCGACTTCCGCCAATTAAGTTTGGATTATCGTTATGGCAGCCCATTGATTCCCGCAAACCTGGGCTTCGCTGACTTCGCACCAGATCAAGGTACAAGCGATGGCAACGATGTTGGCGTTCGCGCGTTTATTGGTTTCGGTAGCGACCACAGCGAGCAAACCTTGCGTTTTAACAAGCCAACTGTCGGCATTAAAGGCGACATTACCTTTTTGCCAGATTGGAAATACGATGCCTACGTAAGCTATTCAAAATCCGACGCCGACTACCGTATGCAATCGTTTCTTACCGATAAGCTGACCTATTCTACCGATGCTGTCGCAGCGCCCGCTGGAATTGATGCCGCATTGGTTCGTGATGGTTTAACTTGCCAGATCAACATCACGAATCCCGAAGAAAAATGCATTGTTGCGCCCATGTTAACTGCGGCAACCATTGGGGGAACTCTTCCACAAGACTTCAAAAATTACGTCTTCAGGGATGTTGTTGGCAACACTGCTTATTCAGAAGCTGTGTATAGCGCGACTATCGACGGCCCCTTATACACGCTCCCTGCTGGGAAAATTCAAGGGGTTCTAGGTGTTGAACACAGACGCGCAAAAATCAATGACCAGCCGAATGAAAACAGTATCAGCGGCAATCTCTACAACCTCACCAGTGCTGCACCTACCGTGGGCAAAGACAACGTGACTGAAGTATTTACCGAGATAGAAGTCCCTCTCCTCGCCAAAGTACCCTTCGCCGAAGAACTCACCCTTAACGGTTCCTACCGCTATACGGATTACGATTCCTATGGTTCAGATACCACCTATAAAGTCGGGCTGGTTTATAGCCCAACTACATGGCTGAGCTTGCGCGGCACCAAAGGCACATCTTTCCGTGCACCAGCCTTGTTTGAGCAGTACCAAGGTGCGACAAGCGGCTTCCTGCAATCGTCTGAAGATCCTTGTAATGACTATGGAGAAAAAGGCGATATTCTGGCCGCCAACTGCGCGTCCGAATTACCTGGGCAACCCACGTTTCAGGCCACACAAGGGATAGAAACAACGGATGTAGGCGGTGCAGCGGCAGGATTGTATGCGGAGACTTCGGAAAATATTACTTACGGGATTATCGTACAGCCAGCTTTGGGCGACTCGACCGAGCTTTCCTTTGCAATGGATTACTTCGACATCAAAATTAAAAATGGTGTTTCGCAGGCTGGAGCAGAGGAAATTTTAAAGCGCTGCTATGAATCTCCTGAGTTCCATTCTGGCGGCGGCCTCTGCCGTTTAGTCTCGCGTGACCCCACTACCACACAATTATTTGTATCAGATTCTTTCACCAATCTTTCTACGGAAAACTCCCGCGGCGTCGATTTTTCAGCACGCTTTCAACAGGATGTTGGGCCCGGCAAATTACTCGTAGATCTTAATACCACTCGCTACTACTCCCAATCCAACAAGATTTTTAAAGAGGATGAATTGAAGGAAGAAAACGGATGGATTGAAGCGCCCGAATGGAGTGGTACAGCTGACATTTCCTACAGCATTAACGCTTACCGGTTTAGTTACGGTATTGAATGGATTGGCCCAATGGATGGCTACACTTATGCGGAAGAAGACCCTGCAGACAGCGTGTTTGATTTCAAGACGCCCAGCTATTTGACGCACAGAATTTCTGCACGCTACGAAGCTGAAACTTGGGAAGCAACACTCGGTGTACGCAACCTTACCAATGAAATTCCACCCACTATTTCTGCACTGGTTTACGACCGCGTTGGTAACTCGCCCTTATATAGCGGTTACGATTACGTCGGCCGTCAAGTGTTTGTAAATGTGGCGGTACATTTTTAGTAAAAATAGTTTCGATAGAAAATAAAAAACACCCGCAACTTAAAAAATTGCGGGTGTTTTTTTATCAAGCATTAATTAAAAATTTTAATAGCGACGCTTAACTAAAGCGACGAAAAGTTGCGGTGATTAGCGTTCCAACAACGGCAATTTATTTTCCACTTTATCCCATTTTTCGTGATCAGCCATTGGGTCGACTGGAATCGAAATCTCTGGCCACAATTGCGCGAGTTCGGCATTCAACGCGATAAAATGCTTTTGATCTTCTGGCACTTCATCCTCTTCAAAAATTGCACCTATGGGACATTCCACCGGGCACAAATTGCAATCGATACAGGCGACAGGATCTATCACAAGAAAATTGGGGCCTTCCCTAAACGCATCGGTTGGGCAAACTGCAACGCAGGTAGTATGTTTGCAATTGATACAATTTTCGGTAACAACAAACGACATGATGAAATCCTGTAAACGAGCGAGACTTGGGCACGCGTACTTTATAGATAAGGGTACACACGAGTAAAGCGAGTTATTTTGATAATGCATATCGCATTTGTTGATATAGATTTTTCCACATAAAAATCATTAAGGATTCGGAAAAAATTCCGGATGGCGAACAATCAAATTTTTCAAACTCGCAAAGCATGCTTCATCAATCGCGGTGCCGACGGAGTCTTGCATGATGCTCATGGTTTTTTCGAGCGGTAGTGCGCCGCGATAAGGGCGCTCGGCAGTAATTGCGTCGAAAATATCGGCGGTAGTGATAATGCGAGTTTCAAGTGTAATTTGGTCGGCCATTAATCCGCGTGGATAACCTTTGCCATCCAAGCGTTCGTGATGCGCGCTGCATACATGCGCAAGCTCTTCGAATGCGCTCACACGTTCCAGAATATTGCCGGTAAAAACAGCATGCATTTTTACCGCTTCGTATTCGGCTTCAGTGAGTTTGCCGGGTTTATCCAAAATACTGTTACTCACCCCCAACTTGCCCAGATCATGCAAAACGGCGCCGCGTTTTAACCAGCGTTGCCGCTCAGGGCTGATACCCAAATCTTCCGCGAGTAGCGACGTGTAAAGCCCGACTCGCGCGCTGTGACCCGAGGTGTAGGGACTTTTGGCATCGACGACTTGACCAAAGGCTTCGGCCACATCATCGAAAAAATCGTCATCCAACGGCTTTTCAAAATCTCCCGGCTCAAGATTGAGGATGGTTTTGTCCACATCCGGTGAGTTAAGCATCTCCCAAAATTTAAGATCTTTAGCAATGTGAGCGAAAGCATTCACCAACTCGGGATCAAACCAGGTACCTGCGCGCGATTGCACTTCTATCAAGGCCGCGCTGGCGCCTTCGGAAGTGTTGATCACATCAATCACCTGCGCCAACAAGGCGATGCGGGCGTAAATGGGTATAGCGTCGCCAACCAAACCTTCAGGGCGGCCATGACCATCCCAATGCTCATCGAGCGCATGAACACCGAGGGCGACGGGTTCGTCAAAGCGCAAACGACGGGCGATATCTGCACCGCGTGTGCAGCGGGTTTGAATTAATTCCTGAGCGATAGCATCGCCATGAGCAAAGATATCGGAGAGCGCTTTGAAGCGGGAGATAATGCCAGCGCTGGACCCGGTGTGACGCAACACAAAGCGCAAGACTTGCGGCAGGCTGCCATCCACCCATTTAAAATCGCGCTTAAAGGTGAGATCGTCAGTTAGATAGAGTTCGCAAATACGCGACGCATTGCTGCTGCAGCCGAGATCTTTCAGCAGCAATACGTAGTAAAGCTCCCACAACTCCTCGCTCGGCAAACCAATTTGCTGGCCAATATTCATGCCGATCCAGCAACAGCGAATGCAGTGCCCCTGTGGCTGGCCTTCGGTCAGATCCAATGCGTAACTTAACGAACTCATCAGCTCTGATAATTTTAAATGTTGCACAACTGCCTCGAAAACTCATTGCTTTACTCTGCATTGAGTGAAGTTCAGAAACAGCGGTTACGCCAATGATTCCAATGGTTTCAGCCAACTAAAAAGGCATAAAAACACGGGAAAAATCACAATTTCCTACAGACGTAATACCTCGATATAACGCATTGCACACCTCTAATTTGCTTGATCGCTAACATCACCTGATTTTTTGACTACACTTAAAACTTGCATGTTCAAGGCATCCCCTTGCCTCATATATTTCGAAAACGTTCCGTGCTCATGGCCATGGTGCGCACCGTCCCCAAAACCAGATGAAGGCCCAATGAGCAATCAGGATTCCTCCCCTCTCAGCGAAGCGCGCTTCAACCAACTGATTGCGACTATCCCGCAACAGGTATGGACTGCGCAACCTGACGGCTCCCTGGACTACGTCAATCAACAAGTTATCGATTATTTTGGTCTTTCCTACGAGACGATGCTGGGCACCGGCTGGGTTGATATTGTTCACCCGGACGACATGCACGAAGCCATCATCCGCTGGGCCAAGTCGCTGGCGACCGGGAACGATTATGAGAATGACTTTCGCCTGCGCCGCGCCGACGGTGTGTATCGTTGGCATATCGCACGGGCATCCGCACTTATGGATGCCAATGGCAACATCCAGCAATGGGTTGGCACTAGCACTGACATTACTCAACTCAAAGAAGCCGAAGCAGCATTAGCCATTAGCGAGGCGCACCTCGCGGATGCTCAAGCACGCGCTCTTATTGGCAGCTGGGAACTGGATTTAACGACCAGAAAAGGTTCGGCATCTGCCGAATGGTTTCAAATTATGGGGCGCGATCCCGCAATTGGCGTGCCTAGCATCGAAGAATTTATGGATTCCGTCCATCCACTCGACCAAGAGGCGATGCGGGCCCATCACCAACGCGCGCAGGGCCATAAAAACGGCAGCCAATACGATTTTCGCCTGATTCTACCCAATGGCGATATTCGCTGGATTGAAGCCCGTAGCTTGACGGTATTTGATGCCGATGGAACCCCCAGGCGCATGGTGGGTACTTCGCAAGATATTACCGAACGCAAGCAAACCGAACTCGCACTTAATGCTAGTGAATCCCGTTTTCGCGCCTTTATGGAAAAAACGCCCGCGTTGGCGTTTATCAAAGATGAGGCCGGTCGCTTTGTGTATATCAATCCAACCTTTGAGCGCATGTTTAACATCACCCCCGAACATATTCTTGGCACCACCGTATTCGACCAATGGCCCGAGGATGTTGCAGCCAGACTGGATTTCCATGACCGCGCTATTTTCGCATCTGGCCAACAAACCGAAGCCTTTGAAAATGTGCCGACAGCAGAGGGAATGCGCCACTGGCTTACGGTTAAATTTATCTTCGACAATGCTGATGGTCAGCGCTTTTTAGGTTGCACAGCAATTGATCTTACCGAGCGCCACAACGTGGAGAAAGCGCTGCGCACCAGTACCGAGTTGCTGAACGTATCGCAATATGTGGCGAAAATGGGCGGCTGGCAGTTCGATGTGAAAACCCGCGAACTGTTTTGGACCGACCAGATTTATCATCTGCTCGACGCTGTTCGCACCGACATCACGCTCGAATCTTCGCTGAATTACTTTTCGCAGGGCTCGCGCCCGTTGCTAGCTACTGCGATTAGCAACGCCATCGAACTCGCCCAAGGCTTCGATATAGAGCTGGAAATGGTGGCCCATGGTGACCGCAGAATTGATATGCGGGTCATAGCGACAGTCACTATTGAAGAAGGCGCAGTTACCAAGCTCAATGGGATTTTTCAGGATATCAGCGAGCAAAAAGCCGATCAGCTTGCGCTCGAAACCGCCAATCACGAGCTGGAATACACCAACAAAGTGCTGGAGCATATCGCCCATTACGATGCCCTGACCCACCTGCCAAACCGCGTTTTGCTGGCAGACCGCATGCAGCAAGCCATAATCCAGAATCAGCGCAATGGACTTTCGCTAGCGGTGGCGTTTCTCGATCTAGATGGGTTCAAAGCCATCAACGATCAGTATGGGCACGGCGTTGGCGACAAGTTACTTATTACAATATCAAAACGCATGAAAGCCGCCTTGCGCGAGGGCGATACGCTGGCGCGTATCGGCGGCGATGAATTTGTGGTGGTGCTTGCTGATTTAAAACATACCTCCGATTGCGAGCCATTGCTAAAACGCTTGCTGGAAGCAGCGGCCGAACCCTACGAATTGGACGATCACCATCTGGAAGTATCCGCCAGTATCGGTGTTACGCTGCACCCCCAGGACGGCGTGGATGCCGAGCAACTCCTCCGCCACGCTGATCAAGCGATGTATCTTGCAAAACAAGCGGGCAAAAATTGTTATCACATGTTCGACGTGGCCCATGACGCCGCGGTAAAAAATAAACGTGAAAGCCTGGAACACATTCGCATCGCCCTACTTAACCAGGAGTTTGTGCTCTACTACCAGCCCAAAGTGAATATGCGCACCGGTGCGGTTATTGGTGCTGAAGCGTTAATTCGTTGGCAGCATCCCGAGCGCGGCTTGTTAGCGCCCGCTGCATTTTTACCGGTGATTGAAAACCATCTTCTGAGTGTGGAGCTGGGAGAATGGGTAATTTCCCGCGCGCTCGACCAAATGGCCGAATGGCAACACGATGGGTTGGAAATTCCGGTGAGCGTAAACGTCGGCGCGCTCCAACTACAGCAGAGTAACTTTCCCAATCGGCTGGAAGAATTACTAATCCTGCAGCCGGATGCTTACCCCGAAAACCTCGAATTGGAAATTCTGGAAACCAGCGCATTGGAAGACATCAACCAAGTCTCTGCCGCTATACATGCGTGCCAGGCATTGGGCGTAAGTTTCGCGTTGGATGACTTTGGTACGGGTTATTCATCGCTGGCCTACCTGAAACGCTTGCCCGCAAAACTCCTCAAAATCGATCAAAGCTTCGTGCGCGATATGCTCGAAGACAGCGATGACCTAGCCATTATTCAAGGTATTATCGGCCTCGCCAGCGCCTTCCACCGAAACGTTATCGCCGAAGGCGTAGAGACTGTCGCCCACGGCGAAAAACTGCTCGCCATTGGCTGCGAACTCGCCCAAGGCTACGGCATCGCCCGCCCCATGCCCGCCGCTGCCATCCCCAACTGGGTGAAATCCTGGCGACCCGATGTAGCGTGGCGCAAGTCCAAGTAGCATCGAACCCGGTAAATTATCCAGATTTTCACAGAATGAAACGAATATAAAAATCTGGATACGACTTACTTGGATAAGGTATTAAGCAGGGTAATATCTTTGGGCTGCACATCTGGAGCGACAAATGTTGGCAAGTCTCCCCACACAACCGTCGAGCCGTCATTTTTTACCGCTACAAACCCTTCTGGCAAAGCAAATATTTGCTGTACATTGGTCAACCGATCCCCAATATATTTGCTGTCGTATGCCCCCCACGAAACAGCAGAGCCATCTTTCTTAATCGCTGCAAAAGATAGCGAACCTGGAATGATGGAAGAAATATTAGTTTTCGCGGCACCTTCATACGCAGTGAATGACTTGCCCCAATAATCAGCAGTACCATCCTTTTTTAGCACCATATAATCGCGATTATTGCTAAAAATTTTTGCGACATTCGTGAGATTAACACCTGAAGGCTGTGCAGCGGATACATAAAAAACACTGTCATCTTTTTTCAATACTGCAAAAGAATCCTGTGCAAATGCTATAGATGCTACGTTTTGGAGATCACTACTTTTTACATCGTCGCCGAATCCATTGGCACCCCAGACAATGACCGAACTATCTTTTTTAAGTGCAGCAAAGGCAAATTTATTGCTGACAATAGTGGAGATGTTGGTCAAATCTTTATTTGTAGCGCCATCAACTACATTTTGATTTCCCCAGACAACAGCAGTTCCATCATATTTAAGCGCAGCATATGTGCTTCTTCCACCGTCATCCACAGAAGTCAGGGTTTGAACATTGGTTAAGTCTGTGTCAGCGGCTAACGAAACCATATTTCGATCCCCCCAAACCAATACACTTTTGTCAGCTTTGATCGCTGAAAACGTAGCAGGTGCGCCAACAATCGCGGTTACTTGACTCAATGCAACTGAACTTGAGTCGCCACCTTGGTAGGAAACACCCCAAGTAGTAACAGTACCGTCTTTTTTGATCGCCGCAAACGCTGAACCGTTCGCAACAATAGATGACGTATTGCTAAGATCTTTATCGGTACTACGTCCACCCATACCTGGATCGCCCCAGGTAACAACAGTACCGTCAAGCTTTAGTGCAGCAAATGAGCCTGTGTCTGCATTGGCATTTGCAACAATAGACTTCACCTGGGTTAAATCAACGCCTCGACTATCACCACCGTGTCTGGATGTTCCCCATGTTTTTACTGTTCCATCCGTTTTTAAAACAGCAAAATCTTGTCCATTTGGTGTTATAGATGCAACATTTTGAAACAAGCCACCACTACTATCACCACCGCGGTAAGGATCGCCCCACGTAATCAAGGATCCATCTTTCTTAAGCGCAGCAAAAGCAAAGCCTGACGCAGTAATACTCTCTACCTCAGACAAACCCAAACCACTTGAGTCGCCGCCAAAACGAGAGTCTCCCCATGTGGTAACAGTACCATTTGCATTAAGTGCTGCGAACGCCGTTTTATTTGCAATAAGGGTTGTAACATTTTCAATATTAGGTTGGGAGTTGGGAATGGCTTGCCCTGACCCGCCCCACGTTAAGACCGTGCCATTTTTTTTCAAAGCAGCAAACGCATCTGAAGTCGATACCAGTGAGGCAACCTGTGTTAAGTCCAGATTGCCTTTGTACCCGCCATAATATTCATTGCCCCATACAACAACAGAGCCATCTATTTTCAAGGCTGCAACTGCATAAGTATTTGCGACTACAGAGCTAATATTAGTCAAATCCACTCCAACAGTACTGCTCGTGAGACTTGAGTTTCCCCAGGTGACAACTGAACCATCTTTTTTTAGCGCCGAAAAAGAACTGCCATTTCCAGTCACCGACACAACATTAGTTAAATTATCAGGACTGACTCCACCAACCTCGTAGTTACCCCATGTGACCACACTGCCATCGGATTTCAATGCCGCAAATGCACCTGCATTTCCGTTAAAGTTAGGCGTGACAGAAACTACCTGCGAAAGAGGAGTGACTAGGTTAGCCCATTCAGATTGATTATTTGACCACACTACAACGGTCCCATCTTTTTTTATCGCAACAAACACATCGGCATTCCCAACGATACTTTTCACGTTAGTCAGATTTAATCCTTCAAGATAGGGAAAATAACCACCCCATAAAACCGCTGTGCCATCAGCTTTCAACGCAGCGAACGCGTTGTTATTCGCTACTACAGAAACAATATTCGTTAACTTTGTCGTTGGGCTATCACCACCTGATGTAATATCGCCCCACGTAGCAACAGTGCCGTCTTTCTTTAGCGCAGCAAATGCATATGGATTTGCAACAATAGTATCAACGTTACGTAAATCCTTTCCCTGGGAATCACCTCCAAACTTAAGATGCCCCCATGTTGCAACAGAGCCATCACTTTTAAGCGCTGCAAACGCATTATTATTTGAAAAGATTTTTTTTACGAAAGTGCGAGAAATTTTCAAACTTTCTGTTTTCCCGGCAACGCCTAACGAATCATAAGGTGTCGCATTGATAGTTATGGTTTTATGAATATCTATTTCTTTAATTTGGTAGCGATCAATAGTAGATACCGGGGAACTGCCGCCTTCAACAAACCACTCATACTGTGTATTCGCAGTAACGCAATTCTCACACGTTGATTGAACCGAAATTGTTTCTCCAGGAATAATCTCAGGGCCAACAACCTTGTTTAATGATGTCAATTTAGCCAAAGCTGCAGCACTCGACGAACTCACAGCAGAGCTGACCGAAGGTGTGCTGCCACCTGAACCACCGCCACATGATGTAAGAACAATCAACAACAGATTACAAAAAAACCAGCGAACCACCTTATGCATTACTATCTCCTAGTTATTTAATTTATTACTGTCCAATCATGCAGAAGCCTTATCCGGCTCAATTAATGTTGAAACAAATTCGAACTTTACTTTGTTTATAATAGGTATCGCGATTAATACATGAATCACTTATAGCCCACTCATAAGCGCGTGTATTAAACATCAACTAATCATTGCAACTCTACTTGATTCTCGATGCGATATGTTTAATCATTGCCTTGGATTTTCCAAAAAAGGACTCAAGGAATGCGCTTCCCTCCCGTAAAAATTATTATTACTACCCTGTTTTTAGTTATCGCTGTGGTTCTTGTAACCCTCATCGCAACATCCAAACCCAAAGTTCAGCCAAAGCCTGTCACCGTCGAAGAAGACAACACGATTTCGAAATACGTTGACGACGTACAGCTCAAAATTGATTTGGATCGCGACGAGAAGGAACAGGCAAATAAACAGGCGAAATTAGCCAAAGCAAAACGTGACAGCGTGGAATGCCAATTCTGGAAACAGCAACAAGCCAAAAAAACCACGCCTAAAATTGAAGCGAAAATCACCCAGTTCTGTGAATTGTAAATAACCTCCATATCGCAATGCCTGGCGTCCTCGACCAAATCATATTTCAAAAATAGCTGCAGCAATCGAACTTAAGTCGTTGCAGTTATCTTCCAATTTTCCCTCCCCCCAAATTCATTTTATCGAACAAAAATCAAACAAATGCTTGACAGATTATTACTGTGCGCCGCATAGTAATAATACACTGTGCCACACACAGTGTTTGTCGCACAGTATGAGGCTGATTATGTCCGAAGAACATTTAGAAAAATTACGGCAGGAACTAAGGCGCGGCGTACTCGTATTAGCCGTCTTGGGCTCGCTTAAGCAGCCGCACTATGGCTACTCCTTGCGTAAAGACTTGAAAGAAGCCGGTATTGATATCGATGAAGGTACGCTTTACCCGCTGGTGCGTCGCCTCGCCGACCAAGGTCTGCTCGACAGCGAGTGGCAGCTAGGCGATGGCCGCGAGCGTCGCTACTACCAGCTCTCAGCCGTTGGAACCGAATTACTCGCCAGCTTAAGCAGTGAATGGCAGACCCTTAACGCAAATATTGCAAAACTGTTGGAGGTTTGAGATGAAACTTATAGACCGCTACATCAGCGCCATTGCGCAGCAACTTCCGGCTAGCCGTCGCGATGACATTACGCGCGAGCTGAAAGCCAATATCCTTGATCGCCTTGAAAGTTTCGCCGAAGAACATGGCCGCCCGACTACACCTGCGGATGAATCCGCCATATTGCGCGAACTCGGACATCCACGTCAGGTAGCTGCTGCCTACGTGCCGCAGCGCCAATTGGTCAGTCCACACTGGTTTCCCATCTACACCCAATGTCTTTCATACACTTCTGCAATTGTGATTCTTGTACAGCTGTTGAGCATAGGCGCAGCCTTACTCGGCGGCGGTAATATAAGCGTCGGTGGATTATTAGGCGGCATTATTCACGGTTTGTTGACTATGTTTGCCTGCATCACCGGTATTTTCTTTGTGCTCAGCAACTTGCGCGCTACCGCTCAAATCACACCCTACTGCGGTTGGCAGCCGGAGCAATTGCCGCCAGTAAAACAATCCTGGCAGCGTATAAGCATGTTTGATTCGATATCGGAGTTTGCGGGGAATTTATTCTTCCTGCTGCTCTTGCAGTATCCGCTCTGGGTGAAAGCTGAAACCATCGCGTCGCTACCAATTGCTATTGGACCCGGATTGCAAACCTGGATTATTCCGCTCAGCGTGGCAACCGCAGTTGCGCTGGTGATTAATGTTCTGAATTTACGCCATGATTATTGGACGCCGACAAAACTTAAGCTGTCGATATTCTTGCGCGTATTAGCGGGCGCGCTCTGTGTTGCCATCGTATTCACGCCAGAAAAACTCATCCAGCTCGGCAGTGCGCAGGCATTTTCCATCGCGAATCACAGCATTCTCTATGTGTTCGTGTTTGCGGCGGGAGTGAGTTTTTTTGAAGCAGGCCGAAGCATTTACCGCCTCAACCTGCTCAATAAAATTACGGAAGCGTGAAATATACATCGCCCGTGTTCAGGCTGTAATGATTGCCATCATCCAGGGTGATTTGAACATTAAAGTTCTGACGGGCGAATTGCGGTGATTCCAGCAATTTGAGTTTGAGAGCAAGCGGAGCCGGCGAATTTACTAGTAGCAACGAAAGCTTGAGCGCGCCATGATCTACATCTTCAAATAGGGAAACAAGTTCGCTACCGGCAGGATATTTATCGCTGAAGTCGTCTGCGCTGGTGATCGATATTTTAGTGAGTTTTTGTTTACCTGCTGGGCCCACTGGCGAACAAGCCATGGCGGTTTCAAACAGGCTAAATCGCCATTGCGGCAACGCCTTTACCTGATACTGCTGATAGGCAGCTTTCAACTCGATACTAAAGGTATTCCAGGTTGGCGATTCATTTGTAGCAAGCGGTTTAGGCACTTGAGTCTGGGCAACTTCGATTGGCTTTTCGTAACGAACTAAAGTAGCGATGTAATTGGTAATTAAATATTCATCGGGTTTATTGCCATTACAACTCGTATCTGTAGCGCCACCGCATGCAGTCAACAAAAACACCAAACACGCGATACCAACAGCCTTAAAATTTCTCACAATTTTCATTTTCAATCCCTATAGATTCATTGTTTAAGCTCTTCCTGTCATGACCACACATGACAAACCCCTCGTAAAATAACATCCAATTCGCGTCGCAAGTGTAGAAAATTGTACATTCGGCCCCATCTACTCGCTCTACACGTTTAATGTCAGCCCTATCGACAGCTTAAGCTAGGTAAAGCACAGATTACTGACATCCACTGTCACAAGCTTCACGTATAATCGGCCGTTTTGGCTATTCCTCACCTCCATCTTTGAGAGCAGTACATGGATACGATTATTGTCCGCGGCGCACGCACCCATAACTTAAAAAATATTGATCTCGATATTCCTCGCGATAAGTTAGTAGTCATCACCGGCCCTTCTGGTTCCGGTAAATCCTCGCTCGCATTTGATACGCTTTATGCTGAAGGCCAACGTCGCTACGTGGAGTCGCTTTCCACTTACGCCCGTCAATTTTTGTCGATGATGGAAAAACCCGATGTCGATCATATTGAAGGCTTGAGCCCTGCGATTTCCATCGAACAAAAGTCCACCTCGCACAACCCACGCTCGACTGTAGGCACCATCACCGAAATTTACGATTACCTGCGCTTGCTTTATGCACGCGTCGGTGAAGCGCGCTGCCCGGATCATGGCGTTCCCTTGGCCGCGCAGACCGTCAGCGAGATGGTAGATACCGTTGCCGAAATGCCGGAAGGCTCGAAGTTAATGTTACTTGCTCCGGTTATTCGCGAGCGTAAAGGCGAACATTTACATATTTTTGATCAGTTAAAACGCGATGGTTTTATTCGCGCGCGCATCGACGGCATTCTCTGCGATCTCGACGACGCGCCCACGCTCGACAAGAAAAAGAAACACACCGTGGAAGTGGTTATCGACCGCTTTAAAGTGCGCGACGATATCAAACTGCGGCTCGCAGAATCTTTCGAAACAGCCCTTAAACTATCCGAAGGCATCGCCATCATTAGCGATATGGACGAGAAAGCGCCGGATCGTTTGTTTTCATCCAAACATGCCTGCCCGATTTGCGATTACAGCCTCACCGAATTAGAGCCGCGCTTATTCTCATTCAACAATCCCGCTGGCGCTTGCCCCGGTTGCGATGGCTTGGGCGTTAAGCAATTTTTCGATGAAGACAAAATCATTCAAGACAATAAATTAAGCTTGTCCGAAGGCGCGATTCGCGGCTGGGACAAACGCAATGTTTATTACTTCCACATGCTTGCGTCGCTCGCCAAACACTACGGATTTGCGGTGGATACGCCTTGGGTAAAACTCAAAGCCAAGCAGCGTGAAGCAGTACTTTACGGCTCCGGTGAAGAAGTTATCTCGTTTAACTACGTGAATGACCGCGGTGATGTTTACAAGCGCAGTCACGCATTTGAAGGCGTGCTGCCCAATATGGAACGCCGCTATCACGACACTGAATCCAATTCAGTACGCGAAGATTTAACTAAATTTCTATCGACACACGATTGTCCGGATTGCAAAGGCGCACGCTTGCGTTTGGAGGCGCGCAACGTATTTATCGACGAAAAAACCCTACCGGAAATTACGACACTGCCGGTTGCCGATGCCTACGAATATTACATGCAGCTGCAATTCACTGGCCGCAAAGCTGGCATCGCCGATAAAGTACTTAAAGAGCTGCGCGACCGGTTCCGCTTTTTGGTGGATGTTGGTTTGAATTACTTAACGCTAAACCGCAGCGCAGAAACCTTATCCGGCGGTGAAGCACAACGTATTCGCCTCGCCAGCCAAATCGGTGCAGGCCTTGTGGGCGTGATGTATATTCTCGATGAACCTTCGATAGGCTTGCATCAACGCGACAACGCACGCCTCCTGAAAACGCTCACGCATCTGCGCGATATTGGAAACAGCGTAATCGTGGTGGAGCATGATGAAGACGCTATTCGCCTCGCCGATCACGTCATTGATATAGGCCCCGGCGCGGGAGTGCATGGCGGTCAGGTAATTGCACAGGGCAATATTAAATCGATCCTCGCCAATAAAAATTCCATCACCGGCCAGTATCTAAGTGGCGCGCGCGAGATTGCCATACCTGCAAAACGCAATCCGGTTAATCCGAAAGAAATGCTGCGTTTAATTGGCGCAAAAGGGAATAACCTGCAAAACGTTACGCTGGAAATTCCGGTTGGCTTAATGACCTGCGTGACCGGCGTTTCGGGTTCAGGTAAATCCACGCTGATTAATGCAACCTTGCATCCGCTCGCCGCTACCGCATTGAACGGCGCAAGCACTCTTACGCCAGCAGCGCACGACAAAGTTGAAGGCATGGAGTTGTTCGATAAATGTGTTGATATCGACCAATCACCTATTGGCCGCACACCGCGTTCAAACCCTGCGACTTACACCGGAATATTTACGCCAGTACGCGAATTATTTTCCGGCACTCAAGAAGCCCGCTCACGCGGTTATCAACCGGGACGTTTTAGTTTTAACGTAAAAGGCGGTCGCTGTGAAGCTTGTCAGGGCGATGGCGTAACCAAAGTTGAAATGCATTTCTTGCCCGACGTTTATGTTCCCTGCGATGTATGTAAAGGCAAACGCTACAACCGTGAAACGCTGGACGTAAAATACAAAGGCAAAAATATTCACGAAGTATTGGAAATGACCGTGGAAGACGCGCGCGTGTTTTTCGATGCGATTCCTTCTGTAGCTAACAAACTTCAGACGCTAATTGATGTAGGGCTTACTTATATTTCTCTCGGCCAAGCCGCAACAACTTTGTCGGGCGGTGAAGCGCAACGGGTAAAACTCGCGAAAGAATTATCTAAACGCGATACCGGAAAAACACTTTATATTTTGGATGAACCTACAACTGGTTTGCATTTTTACGACATCCAACAATTGTTAAATGTTCTGCATCGCTTACGCGATCACGGAAACACGGTTGTCGTGATCGAACACAATTTGGATGTAATAAAAACTGCGGATTGGATTGTAGATTTAGGACCGGAAGGCGGAAGCGGCGGTGGTAAAATTATCGCAACGGGAACACCGGAAGAAGTTGCCGAAGTTCCACATTCCTATACCGGAATTTTCTTAAAGCCAATGCTAAAAAAGAAAGCAGTAAAAAAAGCCAAAGCCGTAAAATAATATTCCGCTGATAACACGGATAAAAAAATAAAAGCCATGCCAGAAAATTCTGGCATGGCTTTTTTACATTAGTTCAATACAACCGTTGCTTGTGAAGCACCTTGCGAATGATTAACTTGCATGGAGCCATATGAGCAAGCGCCCTTTGGAACATACAAGAATTGAGAGCCCCAACTACCGCCTGAAGAGGTAGTAAAAGTCCAATAGCAACCGCCGTAAGTGTCTGTTGTATAGGCGTAAGGATTGCCATACCAGGCTACTGTGTAAGTCGTAGTTGCCAAAGCCGCTACGCTAATTAACGCCAATGCTGCACCAATAAATAAATTTTTAGATTTTCTCATCATTAATCCCTCTAGGTTGAAAGTAATGAGCAAAAATGCTCGAAGAGTAGAGCACAAATGGCTCCTTATTTTTGGGTAAACCCAAAACTGGTCAGCGCAGGCAATTTATTTTTTTAATTTTTTGCGAATTAATTGCGATCAAAATAAATATTGGTGGTATGTGATTTTTCATCAACAACCGCCGAATAAGATACGAAACTCGATTCTTGATCCGTCACAATTTTATTCAATGAATTCGACAGCTCACCCAAATAATATTGATCATCGCTTAACACCGAAAGTTTGCACTGTGTTAACCTACACTCACTCGCCATATGAGGGATTTGCGAGAGATGCTCACTTTTATCGACTAAATTATTAATTAAATTTTGTTTTTCTTTTGCCCAATTTTCATCGACAGGCTCACGCCTGAAACTATCGCTCAAAGCCTCAGCAGAGTTACCGCCACGAGATTTCAAATATTCATTGTGTTTATTAATTTCTGTTTGCATTCGGTAATCCCGCAGCTTATTCAATTCATTCTTCAACGCAGCTGTATCCTCCGAACTAACGGATGATCGACTACCGTGGTCAGTTAACGGAGCTACAATTTGTGATGAATTCGCTTGAGATTTAACGTCCGAATTTTCTTTATTCTTACTTGTTAGACTTATGGAATTATTTAAATCTAACTTAATATTTTTATTTAGATCAACATCGTCATTCTGAGTTTGCTTGATAGTTGCCGACTCAGCCGTAAAAAAATTGACCGGAAATAAAAAATTACTGCAGTAACCGACCACAAAAATGACAACATAAGAAACTAGCTGATATTTATATTTCACAAGATTTTTATCCTTTTATGATTTTCTCGTAAAACTACAATTACATTGAAACAAAACCTGATTTTTTATTTTTATTAACAACACTTAATCAACAAAATGTGTAAAAAGACTAACATAAGAAAAATTATTGCTATACGGATTTAAATGCCAATGAATATATCTGGCATAAATAGCAAAACGTGGGACTAAAGGAATAATTTTTGTCCCACATTTGAAAGCGAGACATATAAAAGTGGGATTGAAAAACCAGAAAACGATAATGAAATGCGGAAAGTGAAACAAAATTTTTGAATACGAAGCGTATCCACTACCAAAAAAAATGAAGTTAAAATAATCAACTGATATATTCAAAATATAGATTGAAACTATTTGGCTATATTTGTGTAGTAATCTGCACGCTTGTAAATATAAATTATTTCTCCCGCAAATGGCTTCTTGCAACGGTAATCATTTGGCATAACCGAAAACGTATTGAGTAATTTTTGACAATAAAAAAGGGCGCTAAATGCCCTTTTTTATTGTCAAAAAATTTACTGTTTTACTATTTCCGAACCACCCAAATATTTAGCAACAAAATCACCTACTTCGCGATAAACCACTTCTACATCTTTCTTGTAGTAGAACGGATCGTGTGGTGAATCTTTCAATTTTATAAACTTGAAGTCCTTTTTGTTTTTATTTAATGCACTGACCAAATCAGTTGCTTGGTCATAGTCCACGACATGATCATCAGTACTCGCAATAACCAGTAAAGGGATATTGATTCTATCAGCGTGCAACGCTGGCGAGTTTGCATCAAGCATTTCTTTATCCAGCTTTGGATCACCTACACGCTGATACCAATATTTTTCCAACATTTTGTCATCATCAATATCTTTGGCATCTGTGGCAATCATATTACGCAGGTGAGTCACACCATTAATACTTACACTGCAGCGATAAAGCTCAGGTGTTTTTATTGCCCCCATGAGCGCCGCGTAACCTCCGTAGGAAATTCCCACGATGCAAACTTTAGCGGGATCGGCGTAGCCTTTTTTAACCATGAATCCCACCGCATCGGTTAAGTCATCCTGCATTTGCTGGCCCCACTGCTTATATCCTGCCTCCTCAAATTCTTTGCCCATTCCTGTCGAGCCGCGGAAATTTGGCTGAATAACTATATAGCCTCGCGTCGACAAGAATTGCGCAAAGTCATCGTAATCGGCACGATCACGGGATTGCGGGCCACCGTGCGGCATAACAATAAGTGGATAAGTTTCCCCTTTCTCGTATTCCGCTGGCAACAAAATATAAGCGTGAATTTTTTTGCCATCACGAGCGGAATAATTAGCCGCTGCCGACTGTGAAAGATTTTTGGATGCAATATTATCAAATGCATTATCCAGAAAACCTAACTCATCATTTTTCACATCGTACATGTGATAAGAGAGCGGATTTTCCGGGCTGTAAAGATTAACAATACCTAGTTCGCCGCTTTCAGAGTAGGAACTCCAATAAAAATTTGAATTGCCGACTTTGGCTGCAAGTTTATCGTAAGACGCCTGATTTACCGGATCGAAAAATTTGTAGCGAATATAATCTCCATCCACAGCGTAACCAATAATTTGATTTGAGCGCAAATCATGTAAGGGATAGAGGACATCACGATCCGGCAAACTCACCAAAGTTTCGTAGGTTTTCTCTTTGCTTTTATATAACAGCAACTCAAAGAATCCCGTCTTTTCATTTTTTTTGCTGTAAGCGAGATTATCACCGTAAAGTCCCACTAATTTTCCAGCATCAAAATCTTCATGCTCGGTATCATTTAGCTTGATGGTATCAATTAGATTCCAGCTATTATTTTCAACCAATTCGTAGATATTTATTTTTTTAGCGACTCGCAAATAATCGAATCGAAACCGGGTTTTACCGTCGTAATCATTTGCGAATCTGAATGTAAAACGCGAGCCCTTAACAAGCAATTCACTTGCACCCGTATATACATTTACTTTGTAGAGAGAATCAATTCCTTCGCGATCAGCTTCCATCAAAATATAATTGGGATCTTTGGGAAGGTAGTGATGGATGATTGATAAATTAACATTGCCTCTTGCGCTGCGATCGTTATTCATCAGGACGACAGGATTTTTGGCATTTACGTCGACGGACAACGTGCGACCAAACATAAAATAATCATCGATATCAAAATCCTTTTTCTTTTCCATATCGCGCTCAACTTGCTTTACGTCGTAAGGCACGAGCAAATTTATCAACAGCCGATCCTTCTTGCCCCAGCTGATGGAGTTGGGGCGAATGACTTTGTCAGCCAGCGCGCCCACAATTGGTTTACCGGGCGCCTGTAAATCGGTAATGGTGACAGTGCGACGGCCATCTTTGTTACGAAGCTGGGCGAGATATCTTCCATCAGGCGATATCACAACATTGCGTAAGTCACGCTCTCTGGTGAAATCCTCCAAAGTTGGACGAGCCATAACTGCAGCACTACAAAAAACTAACAACACGATGAACGCTTGCATCCCTTTCATAAGCACTCCTATTTTTTAGATTTATTTCTGCGTTAAGGCAGCTAATGGCTGAATGATGTTTTAGTGAATTTAATCAAAATTCTTAAGATTTTTTTAAATTTTTACAATCTCGAAAACTATTACCTACATGCAACTTAAAAATTAAATAAATTCCTATTAAACCGGTAAAGCATACTTAAAAAAATAGTAACAAATTGAAAACGAAAAAAAACCAGGCGCAGGCCTGGCTTTTTTATTAAAGCAAATTGCTAAAAATTATTCAGCATCTACTTCAACAGCTTTAGCAGCAACTGGGCGACCAACAAGCTCAACATAAGCCATTGGCGCTTTATCGCCTGAACGGAAGCCGCATTTCAACACGCGCAAGTAACCACCTGGACGAGTGTTGTAACGTGGACCCAATTCGCTGAACAACTTACCTACGGCTTCTTTGCTGTTCAAACGAGCAAAAGCAAGACGACGGTTAGCAACGCTATCCACTTTAGCCAAAGTAATCAAAGGCTCTGCAAAACGACGCAGTTCTTTTGCTTTTGGCAAAGTAGTTTTAATCAATTCATGCTCAACCAAAGAAGTAACCATGTTGCGAAACATAGCTTTACGGTGAGAAGCATTACGGCCTAATTGACGACCTGTGAGACGATGACGCATAACAAATTTCCTTCAAAATGGATTGCTATTAACAATCTCGTTAATCACCCGCACCGAAGTGAGTTGACGGGCGAACTAATAATAAAAAATAAAGCGGGTATTGCCGAAGCAATACCCGCTTTATTTTTCAGTTTTTAATCGTTACGTAAACTAGCTGGTGGCCAGTTTTCTAAACGCATACCGAGCGACAAACCGCGTGAAGCGAGAACGTCTTTGATTTCGGTAAGAGATTTTTTACCAAGGTTTGGCGTCTTCAACAACTCAACTTCGGTGCGTTGAATCAAATCGCCAATATAGTAAATGTTTTCCGCTTTCAAGCAGTTCGCTGAACGTACGGTAAGCTCCAAATCATCTACTGGACGTAAGAGAACAGGATCGATAGCCTCTTCTTTTTGCTCTGGCGCAGATTGTTTTTCACCTTCCAAATCAACAAACACGGCAAGCTGTTGCTGCAGAATAGTAGCTGCGCGACGGATTGCTTCTTCTGGATCAATAGTACCGTTTGTTTCCAAATCCAATACTAATTTATCCAGGTCAGTACGTTGTTCAACACGAGCGTTTTCAACGCTGTATGCCAAACGCTTTACTGGACTGAAAGAGGCATCGAGCTGCAAGCGGCCAATTGCGCGGCTTTCATCATCATCTTTACGACGAGAATCAGCTGGTTGGTAACCGCGACCACGAGCAACGGTCAAGCGCATTTTCAATTCTGTATTGCCAGTGATATTCGCAATCACGTGATCTGGGTTTTTAATTTCCACATCATGATCAAGTTGAATATCGGCAGCAGTAACAACGCCTGGGCCTTTTTTGTTCAAGGTAAGAACGGTTTGATCCTTACCGTGCATAACAATGGCAACACCTTTAAGATTCAAAAGAATCTCAATCACGTCCTCGCGAACGCCTTCGATGTCACTGTACTCATGCAATACACCTTCGATTTCAGCTTCAACGATGGCACAACCAGCCATTGAAGAAAGCAAAATACGACGCAAGGCATTGCCGAGTGTATGTCCAAAACCACGCTCCAAAGGCTCCAACACCACGCGCGCGTGAGTTGGGCTGCTTTCGGAAACGTCGATATGACGAGGAGTTAAAAATTCGTTTACTGCTGTCTGCATATCCACACCTGTTAGCGGTTCTATTTAGTACCGAGATGTCCCGATCCTTACTTAGAGTAAAGCTCTACGATGAGGTTCTCGTTGATATCAGCTGGCAAATCGCTGCGATCAGGAACGCGTTTGTAAACGCCTTCTTTCTTCTCAGCGTTAACATCAACCCACTCAACATTGCTGCGTTGACCAGCAAGGTTAATAGCGTTTTGAATGCGCAATTGCTTTTTAGCTTTTTCGCGAACTGCAACAACATCACCAGCAGCAACTTGGTAAGAAGCGATGTTAACGGTTTTCCCGTTTACGCTAATTGCCTTGTGCGATACCAATTGACGTGATTCAGAGCGAGTTGAGCCGAAGCCCATACGATAAACAACGTTATCCAAGCGAGATTCGAGCAGCTTCAACAAGTTCTCACCGCTTGCGCCTTTACGACGTGCAGCTTCTTTGTAGTAACCACGGAATTGCTTTTCAAGAATGCCGTAAATACGACGTACTTTTTGCTTCTCACGCAACTGTACACCGTAGTCAGACAAACGACCGCGACGTTGACCGTGTTGGCCAGGTGCAGTTTCTAATTTACATTTTGAATCTAACGCGCGAGCACCACTTTTCAGGAAAAGGTCAGTGCCTTCGCGACGAGAGAGTTTACAGGTAGGTCCAATATAACGAGCCATTATCTATTCCCCTTACACACGACGTTTTTTCGGCGGACGACAGCCGTTGTGAGGAATCGGCGTAACGTC
>SEBV01000060.1 GCA_004172865.1 Gammaproteobacteria bacterium
GTTTTCCTGGCGCATATTGGCATGGGTGTTCCGGCCAAAAACATGCGGTTAACCTTGTTTGATGGCTTGTTATCCAACATCAACGTGTCGGACAATATTGCCAAAGGCGAGAGTTATTTTTTCAACGAAGTGCAGCGCATCAAAAACACGATCTACAAAATTAACGATGGCAAGAAGTGGTTGGTGTTGATTGATGAATTATTCAAAGGAACGAACGTGCAGGATGCCATGAAATGTTCGTTAACGGTGATCAAAGGCTTGATGAAGATTAAAAACTCCTTATTTATTCTTTCAACACATTTGTACGAGATTGGTGAAGAACTTCGCCAGTACCCGAACATCTCATTCAAATATTTTGAAACCACGGTGATGGAAGACCAGCTTTCGTTCAGCTACCAGTTGAAGGAAGGCATCAGCAATGACCGCATTGGCTATGTGATTTTAAGAAGGGAAAAGGTGGTGGAAATGTTGGAGAAGCTATGACACGAATTTTAGAACCGAATTACACGAATTCTTTCTGTATGAAAAAGTTTTTGTTCTCCTCTGCAATGTTGATTTCAACATTTATTCAAGCGCAGGATATTGATGTACTTCGGTATCGGCACAATCTTACTATCAGCGACGAAAATGATACACTTTTTGGAAGGACAACAATTTTTTTTCGTAAGCTTTCGAAAAGAGATAGTATTGAACTTGACTTGCATAAGATCAGTTTGAATGGAAAAGGAATGCAGATATTATCTGTAAGATCTTCAGATGAAGAGATGCCGAGAATAAGATTCAAACAAGAAAAGGAAAAATGTTTTCTATTTCCGTTTTTTAACGATTTCCCTAAAGACACTGCATGGCTGATGATCGAATACAAAGGTGTTCCTGAAGATGGGCTAATTATTTCTAAGAATAAGTTTGGCGATCGTACATTCTTTGCCGACAACTGGCCGAATCGTGCCCACAAATGGCTACCATGTGTTGACCGCCCTGACGACAAAGCAAGTTTTGAATTCGTTGTAACAGCACCGTCGCATTACAGTGTTATATCAAATGGCATAAAAACAGAAGAAAAAGAAGTTGGCAGCGGGATGAAACTGACACATTGGAAAGAAGACATTCCCTCCCCTAGCAAAGTCATGGTCATCGGCGCAGCAAAATTTGCGACGAAAATTTACAATGATAGTCCGAAAGATATTCCTGTCAGCGCATGGGTTTATCCGCAGGACAGCACAAAAGGATTTTATGATTTTGCCGTTGCGCCTGAAATCCTAAAGTTCTTTTCCGACTACATTGCTCCCTTCCCTTACAAAAAACTGGCAAACGTGCAATCCACAACCATTTTTGGCGGAATGGAAAATGCGAGCTGCATTTTTTACGCCGAAAATTTAGTGACTGGCGATAGAAGCAGCGAGGCGACTGTCGCACACGAAGTAGCGCATCAGTGGTTTGGCGACATGGCCTCCGAAAAAAGCTTTGCGCACCTTTGGTTGAGCGAAGGCTTTGCAACCTATCTTACTAATTATTATTGGGAGGAAAAGTATGGGAAGAAAGCCGCATCAGAACGCTGGAAAAAAGACCGCGAAGAAGTTATTGCCTTTGCAACGGCGTCTCAAAAGGCAGTGGTAGATTCTACAAAAGATTTGATGTCATTGCTGAACGCCAACAGCTATCAAAAAGGAGCTTGGGTTTTGCGCATGTTTCGCAATGAAGTTGGCGACAGCGTTTTTCAAAAAATCATTCAAACCTATTACAACCAATACAAAGGCGGCAATGCGGACACAAGAGATTTTGAAGCGGTTGCTGAGAAGGTTTCGGGAAAAGAACTAACCTGGTTTTTTGATCAGTGGTTGTTCCGACTGGGAATACCGGATTTACAGATTACATCGAAAGTTCAAAACAACGAACTAACACTTTTCGTAAAACAACGCGGAAAGCCCTATCAACTAACATTAGATGTAGATCTCATTTTGGCAGGCGGCGAGGTGGTAAGAAAACAGTTTGAGGTTAAGACCGTCAACAATATTTTCAAAATTCCTGTCAAAGGCGGCAAAGCGTCCTTTACTCTTGATCCTGATGTAAAGTTGCTTTATCATCTGAAGAAACAGTAAAGCCGCTGAAAACTTCAGCGGCTTTACTGTTCACGATTCTCGTTATCATCATACCAACATTGTCACCGGGTTCTCCAAATACTTTTTAAACGTTTGCAGGAAGCCGGCACCTACTGCGCCATCCACACTTCGGTGATCGCAGCTCAAGGTAACCTTCATCACGTTTCTCACTGCAAAACCATCACCTTTACGGTACACTTCTTCTTTGATTCTTCCCACCGCCATAATAGCACTGTCAGGCGGATTAATGATCGCGGTGAATTCGTCAATGTCCATCATTCCCAAATTTGAAATTGTGAATGTATTACCGCTAAACTCGGTTGGTTGTAATTTTTTATTTCTTGCCTTGCCTGCCAATTCTTTTGTTTCGGCCGCAATCTGGCTCAGCGTTTTTTGATCGGCAAATTTTATCACAGGAACAATCAATCCATCTTCAATGGCAACGGCTACGCCAACATGCACGTGCTGGTAAGTGCGAATGAAATCGCCCATCCATGAACTGTT
>SEBV01000061.1 GCA_004172865.1 Gammaproteobacteria bacterium
GGCGTAAACCCAATTGGCGCGGTGTGGCGTTATTTTGAAATTGACGGCGATAGCATGGAACCAACCCTAAGTCCCGGCGATGTGGTGCTGGCAACTATGGTTCCGCACGAAGACTGGGCCGACATTAAAGATTTCTGTGTGTATGTCATTCACACCGGCGATCACCTGCTGGTGAAACGGCTTTATAAAAAATCAACTGCCGAATGGGTGCTGGTTTCTGATAACGAAGAAGTGGCGCCGCAAAAGGTTTTGCTTACCGAAGATGTAAAGCAGCTTTGGCTGATGCGCAGGCATATTCGTTCGAAGGCGCCGGTACCGAAAGAGTTTAAGATTACGGCGTAGTGCGTTTCTTTGCGCATGCAAAACAAGCGAAGAAGGAAAATCTGGAAGAAGTTTCTGTGTACTTTCATTATTCTGTTCATTCTTCTCAACTGTATTACCTATTTACATGCGTACCGCTTCACGCATTTCTCAGATCCTTCTGAGCCTCGAACATCTGAACACATCTCTACTTTCGAAAAGATCAAAACACTTTTTACCGGCGTTAAAAATCCAAGGCCGGAAAATAGGTTCAGGCCATCGCGTCCTTATCAAATCATCAAAATCCAAAGTAATAAGTTGCTGGATTGCTGGCTGATAAATGCCGATAGCGCCAAAGGAACCGTTTTACTTTTTCATGGTTATGGTGGCGAAAAATCATCGATGCTAGACAAAGCAGAAGAATTTCGGAAGATGAATTTCAATGTGCTGCTCGTTGATTTTATGGGTGCCGGCAGATCGGAAGGAGCCCAAACAACAATTGGTTTTAAAGAAGCCGAAGAAGTGAAAGACTGCTTTGCATACATTCAAAAGCAAGGCGAAAAGAACATTCATCTTTTCGGGACATCAATGGGTGCTGTTGCGATTATGAAAGCCATCAGTGATTACAACATCCGGCCGAAATCCATCATGATTGAATGTCCATTTGGCACCATGTACCAAACCGTTTGTGCACGGTTCAAACTTGTCAACGCTCCTACATTTCCCATGGCGGGCATGCTGATGTTCTGGGGTGGATTGCAAAACGGATTCTGGGCCTTTTCGCACAACCCAATTGACTACGCGAAGAACATCTCCTGTCCCACATTATTGCTTTACGGCGAAAAAGACAACCGTGTTAGCCGCGAAGAAATTGACACCATCTTCGCTAACTTAAAAGGACAAAAGAAACTTGTTACCTATCCATTGGCAGGACATGAAAACTATCTGAACAAATACAAGAATCAATGGGTTAGCGACATCAAATGCTTTCTTTCGCCCAATCAACCCTGAGCCCTGTTTGCCTTTCGGCTTAACGCAATTCCAATTAAAATCAGAATCACCGAAAGTCCCAAAAACCCAAAATTCCAAAGCTCAGGATTAGAAGAAATCTCTCTTACATTGTGCAGTTTCAACAAGTGGTGATCAATCACACTCTCTACAATATTAAACAAACCCCATCCCAGTACCATCCCGCCGCTCAACAAATAACCGGAACGATTGATATCTTTTCGGTGCAGCAATTTCCAGAGTAGAATAATTCCAATCAGCGTTACAATCAACGTAAACGCATGAAAGATCCCGTCCCAAAACATGTTCACACTCTTGCCCACATAATCAGTCGGTGGGATTTTGGCTGATAGCATTTCATGCCATTGAAAAATCTGGTGCAGTACAATGCCATCAATAAAACCGCCAATGCCGATGCCTAAAATCATGGCCGTTGTGGTAAGTGGAACAGGCGTCAATAGCTGCCTGTTTGGATACCTGGCTACATTAGCACGATGTTGCTTTGCCGACATTGCTGAAAGGACGGCCACAATCAACGCAATGGCAATAAACGCCGACAGCATTGTTATAAGATTTGGATAAAACCGGCTGTCGAAAATCGCCTCTTTAATCTGCGGATTGCAGAACGGACATGCCAGCGCAGGCAACCTTAAAAATGAAAAGCAAAGAAGAAGTCCAACACGACTCAGCGGCTTCATAGTAGCTTTTTTCTTGGTGCTATCAATTATCAGGCCTTTCAACCACAGCAAATAGGCGCTAATTCCTGAAGGATGCTTACTTTTATCGCCACTTTTAAAATCATTTATGCCTTCAAACGCAAACAGACAATTCCTTGATTTTGAGAAACCCATCAAGGACCTGATTGATGAGATCGAGAAACTGAAACAGGCGCAGGAGTCGAAAAAAATAAACTACACGGATAAGATTGCCGAGTTGGAAGCGATGATTGTAGAGCGAAGAAAAGAAGTCAATCAAAGCCTTACCTCCTGGCAAAAGGTGCAGTTGAGTCGCCACCCGGATCGTCCCTACACATTGAAGTACATTGAAAAAATGACCACCAATTTTGTGGAACTATTTGGCGACCGCAATGTGAAGGATGATAAAGCCATGGTAGGCGGATTTGGCATGCTGGAAGGACAAACCGTAATGTTTATTGGGCAGCAAAAAGGCATCAATACCAAAACGAGGCAACTGCGCAATTTTGGAATGGCGAACCCCGAAGGTTACCGCAAGGCCCTGCGCCTAATGCGGCTGGCAGAAAAATTCAACAAGCC